>CAWHRC010000020.1:0-274760 GCA_963831755.1 uncultured Acidobacteriota bacterium | reverse complement strand
GCCACTGCCGACCCTCACCCCCCTCGGTCACGCGCTGCTTGGCCTGGTGCAGCAGGCGCCGCGCTCCGGCTACGATCTGCGCCGCCTGTTCGAGGCGACCCCGATGGGCTACTTCAGCAGCAGCCCCGGGGCCATCTACCCCGCGCTCGAACGACTGCAGCGAAGCGGGCTGGTCGCGGGCAAGCTCGACGACCGGCAGCCCCTGCGCCCGCGTCGTGTGTACGAGATCACCGCTGAAGGTCTCGCGGTCCTGCGCGCCTGGGCCACAAAGCCCGTCACGCACGAGGACCTCGTCCGGCGCGAAGGGGAGCTGGATCTCCGTTTCGCCTTCCTCGCGGGAGTCGGCACGCCCGCCGACTCCCGCCGCTTTCTCGAAAGCCTGGCCGCCGAGATCGACACCGAGGTGAAGAGCCTCGAGCGACATCTCGCCGGCATGAAGGCCAGCGCCGGCCTTCACGGACGGCTCGCCCTCGAGGGCGGGATCGAGCTCTACAAAGCCCGGGCGCGCTGGGCCCGGAGCGCCCTCCAGCATTTCCAGCCGCAGGCTGCCGCGCGAGCGAAGCCTCGGCGTGGGAGGAGACCATGAAGACCGTCCTGTCGTACGCCTGGAAGACCGCTGCCTGCGCCGTCGCCTACATGGGCGGTTCCATGCTCGGTGGGGCCCTGGCGACCGCCCTGGGGGTCACCCTCCCGTCGATGCCAGGCACCGAGCCCGCACAGCTCGCGCTCTTCGCCTTCCTCGCGAGCCTGACCCTCGGCGTGTCGCTGGGTCCGCTCGCCTCCGGCCTGAACGCGCGCTATTTCTGCCGCTTCGCCGCCCTCGCGCTCCTCTCCTACGTCTGCCTCGGGCTGAACACCGCCCTGGAGACCGCGATCTTCACGACCATCGGGGGCGCCGGCGGGCTCGTCTTGATCTTCCTGCCCTCGACCCTGGCTTGCGCGGCGGTGGCGGCGGCCCTCTTCCGTCCCGCGGCCGCGACCGAGGCCAGCGCGGCACTCTGGTCTCGCTTCAAAGGCCAGTTCGGCACGCGGTCCTGGGCCTGGCGCCTGGCCGCGGCCGTCGTCGCGTTCCCCGTCGTCTATCTCGCTTTCGGGATGATGGTCGGTCCCTTCGTGGTCGACGCTTACAGGAACCAGGCCAATGGTCTCACGCTGCCCGGCTGGGGACAGATCATCCCTACGCAGTTCCTCCGCAGCACGCTCTTCCTGGTTGCTTCGGTGCCCGTGATCGCGTTCTGGGGAGGATCGCGGCGCAGGCTCGCGCTGAGCCTCGGGCTCGCGACCTTCACCTTCGTCGGCCTCTTCGGCATGCTCCAGGCCTTCTGGCTGCCCACCGCGATGCGTCTCGTGCACGGTGCCGAGATTGCGGCGGACTCGGTCGTCTATGCCACCCTGCTCGTGTGGCTCCTGGCGCGGCCGGTCCCCGGCCGGGAGCCGGGCCCCGTCGCCGCGGCTCTCTGAACGGCAGCCTGACCCCGGCGCTGATCCAAGCCGCCTCCAGTCGCCGCGGCTTGTGACCAGATCCCACCGGAGGTCGTGATGAAGTCCCTTCCATGCACGCCGGGCCAGCGGTGGGAAAGAGGTTGGGCCGAGAAGCAGGGTGTGATCACGCCGGGCTCTACGCGCTCTACTCGGGCATGGTGTTCCTCTAGCGTCGTTCAGCTCATCCCCAGTGCGGGGCACCTTCTCGTAGAGTGAACGGAGGACGGCATGGCAACGCGGATCGATCAGTGGCGGATGG
Organism: uncultured Acidobacteriota bacterium; assembly: GCA_963831755.1. GTDB lineage: Bacteria > Acidobacteriota > Vicinamibacteria > Fen-336 > Fen-336 > DATBSL01. The sequence goes on along the minus strand of CAWHRC010000020.1, from coordinate 273,019 downwards.
CCTGGATCGGTCTCGCACAAGCTCGAGCGCCCGGCAAGGGAGGAAGAGGTCCATGAGACACACGCGCATCATCGTCACTCACTACGGCGGGCCCGATGCACTTCGGGTGGTTGAAGAAGAGTGCCCCGAGCCGAAGGATGGTGAAGTGCGGGTGAGAGTGCTGGCCGCAGGCGTCTCCTTGCCCGACGTAATGGCGCGCGAGGGCGTTCATCCCGAAACGCCCCCGGTGCCCTTCACGCCGGGGTGGGATCTGGTTGGCGTGGTGGATCGGCTCGGCGACGGTGTCTCTGGAATCGAACCAGGCCAGATAGTTGCCGCGCTGCCGATCCACGGTGCTTACGCGGAGTTCGTCTGCCTGCCGCAACGTGAACTGGTTCCGGTGCCATCCGGGTTGGACGCCGCCGAGGCTGTCAGTCTCGTGCTGAACTACATCACGGCGTACCAGATGCTGCATCGTTCCGCTAAGGTCAGACCGGGCCAGCGCGTGTTGATTCACGGCGCGGCAGGCGGGGTCGGCACGGCACTCTTGCAGCTTGGGCGCCTCGCCGGGCTGGAGATGTACGGTACCTGTTCATCGCGAAGTGCGCCGGCCGTTTCCGACCTGGGCGGTATCCCAATTGATTACCAGCATCAGGACTTCGTGAAAGAAATTCACCGCCTCACGAGCGAGGGCGTGGACGTCGTCTTTGACCCCATCGGTGGTACCCACCTCTGGCATTCCCGCAAGGCTCTCCGTCCTGGCGGGAGGGTGGTGGGCTATGGCCTTCGTTCCTCGCTACGTGGGGAGGGATTGGCTTCAGGTCGTCCAGGTCGTCGTCAACGCTTTCGTGGAACCGCCATCTTCGGGTTGTACATCGCCGGCGGCTGGCTTCTCCCGGGCCGGAAACGGGTGGTCCCCTACAGCATCCAGACGCTCAAACGGCTGAAACCGGAATTGTTTCGACAGGATTTGATCGCCCTGTTTGACCTCCTTCAACAGAAAAAGATCAAGCCGCTCATCGCGCAGCGATTTCCTCTTGCCGAGGCAAGACACGCGCAGGAGTTGCTCGGGAAGGGAGGCGTGACAGGCAAGATCGTGCTCGTGCGCAACGGGTCATCGCTTGAATCAGGAGCGGCGTAACAACGGCATGCAGGTCAGGAGTAGTGCCGAGCCCGGTGGCGATCAGCAGGCCGACACCCGGAATGGTCATGACCTGAGCGACGTCGGGCGGCCGGGCTACGCAGAGCGCAACTCTCAGGCCGGCGGTTCCAGGAGCGCCTGCAGCTCGGCCACGTGACCCAGCAGCGCGGTGCGACCGGTCTTCGTCAGCCGGTAACGGCTCTGCGGGCGCCTGCCTTCGAATCGCTTCTCTTCCTTGACGTAGCCGGCCTTGACGAGCTTCCCGAGGTGCGCACCGAGGTTCCCGTTGGTCACGTCGATCGACTTCTGAAGCTCGGCGAAGGTCACCCACTCCGCCGTGACCAATTGTGCGATCACGGCGAGACGCACCTTAGACAGCAGCAGCTCGTCCATCAGACTTGTCCAGGGCAAGGATGACGCCGGGGACGACGAGGCCGACGACCCACCCGAGGGCGGAAAGGCCCTCGAACCAGCCGGGAACGAGGCAGGCCGCCACGCTCGCCGCCAGGAGCGCGACGCCGCCACCGAGCAGGGGGCGACTCGCCTGGAGTCCGACGATGAGCATGGCCATGCTGAGGCCCGCGCCCCAGAAGAGACCCATGGCTCTCGGGGGCACGACGGTGTGCTGGGCCGTCAGATTCACGATCAGGAGGACGCCGAAGACGACGGCGAAAACCGTTCCCGCGTAGCTGTCGACCAGAGTCCGGCGCTCCGTGGGGACCCGCGACGCCCCCCAGATCGTCACGCCCAGCGCGAGCAGCATGAGGGGGAGCTGGAGAACCCGGTCGTCGGGGACGGCAAGACCTGAGACCCTGGCCTGCTGCACCGCGTTCACGATCGTTCCGAACAGGCCCCACGCGATCAGGGTGGCCGGGGGCATGTGCAGGTGGCGATCGGCCACGCGAACGATGCTGTCCACCCACCGGAGGTGGTCACGAGCCTGGGCTGTATCCATGTCTACCTCCACGCAGTAGACTACTCTGTTGAGCAGAGTAGTCTGGTCGATGGCCGATGTCAAGCAGGATCGGCCCGCCGATCAAGCGCCCGCCCGGGCCCGCGAAGGTCGCCGGCCGGCTGCGGTTCGTGCAGCTCGCCGGTCGCTGGAGGAGACTTACGAGGAGACGCTACGGCGCGCCGAGGACCGGGCGGCGCTGCTTACGCGAAACGGGGATGCGACCCTGGAGGGATTCGAACCCTCGATCTCCACCTTGAAAGGGTGGCGTGCTGGGCCTCTGCACCACAGGGTCGTCGCCAATCAAGGTGACCAGAGCCGGCGAACGCGCTGCAAGGTACCAGCTTAGGAGCGGGCAGGCAAGATGTCACGGCCCGCCTCGGAGGGCTGCTCCAAGGTGGGTCCGCAGCCGGGCCGCAGTCCCTACACGTCCGCCAGCAACTCGCGCACGCGCCGCTCGATCTCCTCGGAGGACTGCTCGCCCGGCCGGAGTTTGAGCGTCCGGTACGCGCCGAGCGCCGCGATCGAGAAGCTGACCTCGACGGTGCGGTTGTCGTGGTGTGCGGGCATGATGTCGATGCTCCCGATCTTCGGGGCCGTTTCCGGCGCGATTCCGTGGCGCACCGCATTCTCGATGCGCTCGGCCTCGTCGGGCTGGATGTAGGCGGTGTGGATGTTCATGGGTCCGTCTCAGGATACTCCTCGGGCGTCGTCCAGATGCTGTGTCTCTCCGGATGCCGGGTGATGGCCGGTCCTTGCCCGCGAATCCGTTCCGACGAGGGGACGGGCGGGTGTAGGCTGCTGCCCGGCGGAGGATCGCATGAGCGACAGCGCGACGGCCGGCCCAGACCACAGCCTGGAGAGCTGATGCGCCACCTCTGGGCCTACCTGAGCGCCCTCTCCCGTGAGTGGGTCGTCTTCGCAGCAGGTGGCCTGCTTCTGGCCGACGTCAGGATCTATCAGGAGCGCGGCCACACCGTGCGGCCCACGTGGTACTTCGGCGCGCTGGCTGCAGCGTATGTCGTCGCCAGCTACCGGGTATGGGCGAAGGATCGGCTAGAGGCTGTCAAGGCCGAGGGTCGGGTGGTAGAGGCCCAGGATGCGGCCTCACTCCACCGACTCGCACGCGTTCTCGCCTATGGCGGCCGGCTCGTCCTCTGCGGCGGGATCGGCGCCAGTGCCCTGGTGGTCGGCGTGGGATGTGCGGCCGGGATCTTCTACGTCTGGTTCATGGCTGGCGTATCGCCGTGGGCGCAGGCTCGCGAGTGGGGACTGGCGGCGCCCTTCGCATGGCTGGTGATCGGCGTGGCGTTCGCGGGCGTGTCCGTGGTGGAAGCACTCATGCCGGACACCGCAGCACATCGGGTCGCCGTCGTGGGCATCACGTTCGGGCTCGCCACGCTTTGGGGGCTGGCCGTGCGCCGCGCGCTGCAGTCAAGACGGCGGGCGCAGGCGCACGCCCATCAGCCTTGAGCGGATGAGCACTCGAGCCGCTTCACGCGCCGCGCCTGATCCTCGGGATGCTGGTGCCGTGCCCCGGCTCACGCCGCGCGCGGCAGTCGCGTGGGCGAGGTTCGTTCGGCCGGCTCGGTTTCCGCGCGGTCGCGCCGAGTCCGGACGAGGGGCTTGGGCCGGGTCGGTGCGTCGACCTCGACGAGGGCCTTGAAGATCAGCCCGCTGCCCAGAAGCAGCAGCACTGCGGCGACGACCTGGATCAGCAGCACGGGTTCTTCCTCCGCGTCCAGCCTAGAGCCTCGGGCGGCCAGGGCAGGTCCGGAGTTTCGCCCAACCTTCGCCGGAAGGCAAGAGAAAAGCGAATAAACGCGAAACCAAGGTCGTACGGATGCAACTCATTTAACTGAAGCGCCTTAGCTGCCTGATCAGCGGACCTGCGGCCGCGTGGGGCGCAGTTCGATCCGGCTGGCCAGAGCGCCCTCGCGCATCCGGACCAGCTCGACGACGGTCCGGGCGACGTCCTCGGGCGACAGCATCCAGGACGTGTCCGCGGGCTTGGGCGCGCCCGGGAAGCTGGTGTCGACCGAGCCCGGCGCGATGGTCGTGACCTTGACGCCCTTCTGACGGACCTCGAGCAGGAGGCAGCGGGCGAAGTGGTCGACCGCCGCCTTGCTCGCGCAGTACGCCGCCATGCCGGCGTTCGCGTTGGACCCCGCGAGCGAGGAGATCAGGAAGACGTGGCCGCCCCGGTGGGCGAGGTGGGGCAGAGCCGCCCGGGTGAGGCGGAAGACGGCGGTGAGGTTCGTCTCGAGCACCGCAGCCCACTGCTCGTCCGTGGTGTCGACCACGTTCGCGAACAGCCCGACGCCGGCATTGTTGACGAGCACCTGCAGGCCGCCGAAGTGCTCGACGGCTGCCGCGACGGCGCCGCTGCACACGGAGGGTTCGCGCAGGTCGCCGGTGAAGGCGAGCCCACGGCCGCCGGCCGCCTCGATCTCGTCGACGAGCGTGTCGAGCTCCGCCGCGGTGCGCGAGACGACGGTCACCAGCGCGCCCTCGCGGGCGAGCGAGAGCGCAATGGCCCGGCCGATGCCGCGGCCGGCGCCGGTCACGAGGGCAGACGTGGTCGCCAGGTCCATGGACGGCATTCTCGCTCGAATCCGGCGGCGTCGGCGCACTGGGTTAGGATTGCGCAGAGAGGTCGATCGAGGTTGCCATGGAGTATCGCGACTACTACAGAGTCCTCGGCGTCCCCAAGGCGGCCTCCGCGAAGGAGATCAAGGCCGCCTACCGAAAGCTTGCGCGCAAGCACCACCCGGACGTCAACCAGGGCAACAAGGAGGCCGAGGCGCGCTTCAAGGAGATCAACGAGGCCTACGAGGTGCTGGGCGACCCGGAGAAGCGCAAGCGGTACGACGAGCTGGGCGCGAACTGGGACGCGTTCAGCCGGGGGCCGGGCGCGCCTGGCGGGGCTCCGGGGGGCTGGCCGGGGGGTGTTCGCATCGAGTACGAGGACCTCGGCGGTGGAGGGGGCTTCTCGGAGTTCTTCCGCACGTTCTTCGGTGGCGGGTTCCCCGGCGCCGGGGGCGGGACGGGCGGCTTCGACAGGGACGACGAGATGTTCGCGCCGCCGAGCGACGCCGAGGCGGAGGTCGAGCTGACGCTTGCCGAGGTGGTGAAGGGGACGACGCGCGAGGTTCGGCTGGGCGGGGGCGGCAAGCCCCGGAGGGTCGAGGTGAAGATCCCGCCGGGAGTGCGCGAAGGCTCGCGCGTGCGCGTCGCGGGGGAGGGTGGCCGCGGCCCCGGCGGCCGCAAGGGCGACCTCTACCTGCGCGTGCGCATCGCGGCCGACCCGGTCTTCGAGCGGAAGGGAGACGACCTGGGCACGACGGTCCACGTGCCGCTCACGGCCGCCGTCCTCGGGGGCGAGGCCCAGGTTCCGACTCTCGACGGGCCGGTCGGGATCAGGATCCCGCCCGAGACGCCGGCCGGCCAGGTGTTCCGGCTGCGCGGCCACGGCCTCCCGAGGCAGGGAGAGAAGGGACGGCGTGGCGACCTGCTCGCGACGCTCGCGATCGACCTGCCGCGGCGCCTCAGCTCGCGCCAGAAGGAGCTGTTCGAGGAGCTGCGGCGCTCCGGCGCGTGAGCCGCGGGCGCAGGGGTGCTACACTCCGCGCTAAGGACCTAAGGAGGACGAATGAGGCTGAAGGGGATCGCGGGTCTCGCGGTGGCGCTTTCGTGTCTGGGCCTGGCGGGGGCCGCACAGGCGCAGTCCAAGCGGCCGGCGGTGGCGGTGATGGACTTCGACTACGGGACGATCAACAACTGGTGGGGCCAGTACGACATCGGCAAGGGCATGGCCGACCAGGTCGTCGACGAGCTGGTGAACGACGGCACGTTCCGGGTGATCGAGCGCAAGAAGCTCGACACGGTGCTCGCCGAGCAGGACTTCGCTCAGAGCGACCGGGCCGACCCGAGCGCCGCCAAGCTGGCGAAGATCGGCAAGGTGCTCGGCGTCAAGTACATCATCGCCGGGTCCATCACCAAGTTCGCGAGCGAGAAGCGGGGCGGCGGCCTGCGCGTGAAGGGCATCGGGCTCGGCGGCGCCAAGGCGAAGAGCGAAGTCGCGCTCACGGCCCGCGTGATCGACGCGACGACGGGCGAGATCATCGCCTCGGCGAAGGGCCTCGGCCAGTCGAGCAAGGGCGGCGGATTCGACTTCAGCAAGGGCGGCTTCGGCGTGGGCACCAACGCCCAGGAGTGGCGCAACAGCGCGCTCGGCGACGCCCAGGAGAGGGCCTGCAAGGAGTTCGTGGCGGCGCTGATCGCCAAGAAGGACCGCTTCCAGTAGCCCGCCGGCAGGGTAGAATCGGGGCCCGCTGCAGCCGCGACGGGCCCTTCTTTCGTGTCCCGAGCGCGAGCCCCCGAGATGAGCGAGCCCATCTTCACCGTCGCGAACCAGCTCACCATGGTGCGCATGGCGCTCGTGCCGGTGTTCGTGCTGCTGGTGCTCGAACGCGAGTTCTCGTGGGCGCTGGTGGTGTTCGTGGTGGCCGGGCTCACGGACGCCGTCGACGGCTGGGTCGCGCGCCACACGAACCAGGTGACGCGCCTCGGGCAGATGCTCGACCCGGTGGCCGACAAGCTGCTGGCCGGCTCGGCCTACGTGCTGCTCACCTGGAGCAGCGCCGTCTCCTGCCCGCTGCCGGCCTGGCTCACCGTGACGCTGCTCTTCCGCGACGGGATGCAGATCGTCGCCGTCGTGATCGTGAACCTGACGGTCGGTCCGCACGTCTTCGCGCCGTCCTGGCTCGGCAAGCTGTCGACGGCCGCGAACCTCGTCACCGGCGGCGCCGTGCTCGCGGCGAACGCGATGGGCGACTGCCCGCGGTCGCTCCTCTGGCTCTACCTCGCGACGCTCGCGCTGCTCATCGCCTCGACGGCCCACTACGTCTACCAGGCGAGCGAGAAGCCCCCGCGCAGAAGGACCTGAAGGGGGCGCGGCTGCGACGCCGAGGGCCCGCCCTCAGGCTGCTCCCAGCCGGGCGCGGAAGTAGTCGATCGTACGCGGCAGCCCCTCGTCGAGCGACACCTTCGGCTGCCAGGCGAGCAGCGTGCGGGCGCGTGTGACGTCGGGCCGGCGTCGCTTCGGGTCGTCGACCGGCAGCGGCCGCTCGACGATCCTGGAGCGCGAGCCGGTGAGCTTGACGATCTTCTCCGCCAGCTCCCGCATCGTCAGCTCGGCCGGGTTGCCGATGTTCACCGGGTCCGAGACGTCCGACAGCATCAGCCGGTAGATGCCGTCGACGAGGTCCGAGACGTAGCACAGGCTGCGCGTCTGCGAGCCGTCGCCGAACAGCGTCACGTCCTCGCCGCGCAGCGCCTGGCTCAGGAACGCCGGGATCGCCCGGCCGTCGTCGACGCGCATGCGCGGCCCATAGGTGTTGAAGATGCGCACGATGCGCGTCTGCATCGCCGTGGGCGCGCTGGTAGGCCATCGTGATCGCCTCGGCGAAGCGCTTGGCCTCGTCGTACACGCCGCGCGGGCCGATCGGGTTGACGTTGCCCCAGTAGTCCTCGCGCTGCGGGTGCACGAGCGGGTCGCCGTACACCTCGGAGGTCGACGCCAGCAGGAAGCGCGAGCCCTTGGCCTTGGCCAGGCCCAGGCAGTTGTGGGTCCCGAGGCTGCCGACCTTGAGTGTCTGGATCGGCAGCTTGAGGTAGTCGATCGGGGAGGCGGGGCTGGCGAAGTGGAAGACGTAGTCGACGCGGGCCGTCGAGCGCGATGTAGTTCGTGACGTCGTGCTTGACGAACACGAAGGCGCGGCCGGTGAGGTGCTGGATGTTCGCGACGTCGCCCGTGGCCAGGTTGTCCATCCCCACGACCGAGAAGCCGCGCGCCAGCAGGTGCTCCGTCAGGTGCGAGCCGATGAAGCCGGCGGCGCCGGTCACGAGTGCTCTGGGCAAGGGGGCTCAGTAGGCGTGCTTCTGGCCGAAGCCGCGGAACAGGGTCAGGATCAGGATCTTCAGGTCGAGCAGCAGCGACCAGTTCTCGATGTAGTAGAGGTCGAACTCGATGCGCTTCTCGATCGAGGTGTTGCCGCGCCAGCCGTTCACCTGGGCCCAGCCGGTGATGCCGCTCTTGACGCGGTGCCGGCGCATGTACTGCGGGATCCGCTCGCGGAACTGCTGCACGAACGGCGGCCGCTCGGGCCGCGGGCCGACCAGGCTCATGTCGCCGAGCAGCACGTTCAGCAGCTGCGGCAGCTCGTCCAGGTTGAAGCGCCGCAGGCGGACGCCGATCGGCGTGCGCCGCGGGTCGTCCGAGGTGGCGAACACCGGTCCGGTTTCCTTCTCGGCGTCGTCCACCATGGTGCGGAACTTGAAGATGCGGAAGCGTCCTGCCGTCGAGCGTCATCCGCTCCTGGCGCAGCAGGACCGGGCCTTTGCCGCCGAACAGGCGGATCAGGAGCGCGATCACCGGCAGCACCAGGAGAATCGTCAGCAGGCCGAGCAGGGCGGCGGACACGGCGAAGTCCATCAGCCGCTTGACCATGCTGTTCCAGCCCTGGAGCGGCACCTCGTCGAGGCTGATGATCGGCAGGCCGTCGAGGTCCTCGAGCGTGGCCTTGATCGTCGCGTACTGGATCACGTCGGGCACGACCTTCACGTCGACGCACTCGTTGCTGAGCTGCTGCACCAGCGGCAGCACCCGTGCGTGCTGCTCCGGCGGCAGCGCGACGTAGAGCTGATCGCAGCGATGGGCCTCGAGCGTGGCGCGCGCTTCGTCGAGCGAGCCCAGCAGCGGCAGACCAAGGTGGCCGCTGGCACCCTCGTCCTCTCCCAGGAAGCCCAGCACTCGGTAGCCGAGCTCGCGGTGGGCGAGCAGCGCTTCGGCCACCGTGCGGCCCAGCTCGCCGGTGCCCGCCACCACCACGCGGGCGGCGTCCTGGCCGGCCGCCCACTGCCGCTCGCGCCAGGCGCGGATCGCCGAGCGGCCCAGCTCCAGCAGCAGCACGTCGAGCACGACGAAGATCGCGAAGACGGCCTGGCTGAACTCCCAGCGCGGCGAGACCTCGGGCTGGTAGCGGTAGTAGACGCGCACGTAGAGGGTGGCGCCGAGCGTGAACGCGGAGGCGATCAGCACGCTGAAGACGATGGCGAACAGCTCGTCGATCAGGCTGCGGCCGCGGCGCGGCCGGTACAGGCCGTGGAAGTAGAGGACGGTCGGCCACAGCAGGGCCATCAGCGGCAGCAGCAGCAGGTAGTCGGCGAGCGGGGGGATGCCCTTGGTGACGGGCACGATGTCGCTCAGGACGTGGAAGCGCAGGGCGTACGCGAGCAGCCAGGCGGCGAGGGTCGCCAGCACGTCCGACAGGACGTAGGTCGCCACCATCACGCGCGTCTGGAACTTCAACATCGGGGTTCCCCGTCTGCGAGCGCGGCGTCCACGAAGGCGCGGATCCTGGTCTCGAAGACCTCCCGGCGGTACGACTCGGCCCTCGCTCGGAGCGAAAGTCTATCAAACGGGGTCGCGTCGAGGGTACAGAGAGCGCTGCGCAGGCCCTGTGCCGTGGGCTCGCGGAAGTGCAGGCCGCTCGTCCCGTGCTCGACCGTCTCCGCGCCGCCGCCCTCGCCGAAGACGACGGCGGGCCGCCCGCAGGCCATCGCCTCGAGCGGCACGATCCCGAAGTCCTCGACGCCCGGCTGCACCAGCGCCCTGCAGCCGCGGTACAGCTCGCGCAGCTCCGCGTCGTCCACGCGGCCGAGGCAGCTCACCTCCGGCGGCGCGAGCGCGCGCAGCCGCGTCTGCTCGGGCCCGGAGCCGACGATGCGCAAGGCTCGCCCGCTGCCGCGGTAGGCCTCGAGCGCCAGCTCGAGGCGCTTGTAGGGGGCGAGCGCCGAGACGACGAGGTCGTAGGTGCCCGGCCCGTGGTCCGGGCCCGGCGTGAAGAAGTCGGTGTCCACCGGGGGCGGGATCACGGCCGCTGAGCGCTCGTAGTAGCGGCGGATGCGGCCGGCCACATGGGCGCTGTTCGCGGCGAAGCGGTGCACGCGGTCCGCGGTCGCGACGTCCCACGCGCGCAGGCCGGCGCAGGCCGGCGGGACGACCAGACGGCCGAGCGGACCGAGCCGTCCCGGACCGAAGTAGTCGTCGTAGCGGTCCCAGACGTAGCGCATCGGCGTGTGGCAGTAGCAGAGGTGCCGTGCGCCGCGCGGGGAAGGGACGCCCTTGGCGACGCAGTGCGAGCTCGAGATCACGAGCTCGAAACGGCTCAGGTCGAAGCGTTCCACGGCGAGCGGGAACAGAGGCAGGTAGTGGCGGTAGCGGCGCGCCACGCCGGGGAGGTGCTGCAGGAAGGAGGTCCGGATCTCGTGAGCCTCGATCTCCGGCGCGACCGAGCCCTTCACGTGGAGCAGCGTGAAGATGGTGGCGTCCGGGAACAGGCGGCAGAGCGAGGCGAGCACCTTCTCGCCGCCGCGCATCCCGGTCAGCCAGTCGTGGACGAGGGCGACCTTCAGCTGAGTGCCTCCGCCGGCGAGGGCAGCGGCCGGCCGAGCGCCTTCATGTAGCCGGCGTGGATGGCCCTGACGGAGCGCTCCCAGCTGAAGGTCGCGGCGCGCGCGAGGCCGCGCTTCACCAGCGCCCGGCGCAGCTCGGCGTCGTCGAGCAGGCGCCCGATGCCGGTCGCGATCTCCTCCTCGTTGTAGGGGTCGACCAGCAGCGCCCCGTCGCCAACGACCTCGGGCAGCGACGACAGCCGCGAGGTGACGACCGGCGTGCCGCAGGCCATCGCCTCGAGCGGCGGCATGCCGAACCCCTCGTACAGCGAGGGGAACGCGAACACCGAGGCCATCCGGTAGAGCGCCGCCAGCGTGCGGTGCGGGACGAAGCCGAAGAAGCGCACGTCGGGCCGCACGCCGGACTCCTCGACGGTCCGCCGCAGCGAGCTGTAGCGGCTGACGTCGTCGCCGATCAGCACCAGCCGCAGGTCGTTGCGCCCGCTCTGCAGCTTCACGCGGGCGAAGGAGCGGATCAGGCGCTCGAGGTTCTTGTGCGGCTTCACGTTGCCGGCGAACAGCACGAAGCGCCCGCGGATCTGGTAGCGCTCGCGCACGCGCTCGCACTCCTCGGCGCCGGGGTCCTCGAGCAGCTCGGTGTCGATCGCGTTCGGCACGACTTGCACCTTGGCCGGGTCCACCCAGGGGTAGAAGCGCAGGATGTCGGCGCGCGAGGCCTGCGAGACCGTGTAGACGAGCACGCTGCGGCGCACGGCCGTGCCCATCACGAAGCGCGCGTAGCGGAAGGCCATGCGGTTGGGCAGGTACTGCGGGAAGAGCAGGTGGATGCAGTCGTGGACGGTGACGACCGACGGGATCGTGCACAGCAGCGGGCGCACGTAGTGGGGCGAGTGCAGTAGCTGCGCGCCGAGCCTTCTCAGCTTGAACGGGATCGAGAAGTGCTCGCGTAGGCCGTAGCCGGGGGAGCGGTCGACCACCGGCACGAAGTTCTCGGCGAAGTCGCGCAGCGTCGGCTCGTCCGCCTGGTGGCAGAACAGCAGGTAGGTCGTCTCGTTGTCGAGACGCGCCAGCTGGCGCACCAGGTTGCGGACGTAGGTCCCGATCCCGTAGTCGTTCCACTTGCGCACGTCGATCGCGATCTTCACGGTCGAGCCCGCCCTCGCGCCGGTGGAACTGTAGCACCGACAGGCGTTTGCGCCCAAGCGCCCGGGGCTTCAGCGCGCGGCAGGCTCCCCGCGGAGGGCCAGACGCAGAAGACGGACGGCCCGTCCCCGTGCCGGCGTGTCGCGCCGGAGCAGGCCGGCGAGCCAGGTGACTGCGCCGCGCCCGAAGAAGAGCCCGCGCAGCACGGCGACGGCGAGCCTGCCGTCGTGCTTGCGGTAGTAGCGCAGATGGCTGCGGTCGTACTCGAACCGCGCGCGGTGGCGGTCGCTCTCCATGCTGCGCCCGAGCTGGTGCACCACCTCGGCCGCCGGGGTGAACAGGACCCGCCAGCCTGCAGCGCGCACGCGTCGGCAGAGGTCGGCGTCCTCCTCGTACAGGAAGAAGCCCTCGTCGAAGCCGCCCACCGCCTCGAGGCAGGCGCGGCGGATCATCAGGCACGAGCCAGACACCCAGTCCGGCTCGTGCTCGCGCGCGTGGAGGGCGTCGGCCCGGGCGAGCGCACGCCGCTGGCGGCTGGCCACGCCGCGCACGAGGCGCCGCTGCCGTCGCTCGGTGAGCAGCGACAGGTCCGCCCCCGTCGAAATCTGCACGGTCCCGTCCGGGTTCGTGGTCCGCGGGCCGACGACACCCACGTCGGCGCGCGCCTCGAACGGCGCCGCCATCGCCGCGACGGCGCCCGGCCGGACCTCGGCGTCGGGATTGAGGAACAGCACGAGCGGCGCCGTGGCCGCGCGCCACCCCTGGTTGCAGGCCACGGCGAAGCCGGCGTTGCGCTCGTTGGCGACGACCCGCGCGCCCGGATGCTCCCGCCGCAGGGCGTCGAGGGAGCCGTCGCCGCTCGCGTTATCGACCACGACGACGTCGATCGGCAGCGCGGCGTGCCGTGCCAAGGCGGCGAGAGCGGCGGAGAGGCAGTCGCGCGACCGGTACGCGACGATCACGACGTCGAGGGCGGGCCGCTCCGAGCCTCCCTGGAACGGGCCGCTCACGTTACCGCCGCTTCCGCGAGCGCCGAGCGTGTGAGCTGGGCCGTGCGCGCCCAGGAGTGCCGGGCGGCCAGGGCGCGGCCGGCGGAGACGAGCCGCTCGCGCAGCGCGCGCTCGCTCAGGAGGCGGTCGAGCGCGCGTGCGACCTGCGTCTCGTCGCGCGGGTCGACGAGCAGCGCCGCGTCGGCGAAGATCTCGCCGAGCGAGGGGGACCGGCTGGCGACCAGCGGGACCCCGCGGGCGGCGGCCTCGAGGGCCGGCAGGCCGAAGCCCTCGTACTCCGAGAGGAAGACCGCCACGTCGGCGGCGGCGTAGCGGTCGGCGAGGCCGTTCTCGTCGACGAAACCGGGCAGCCGCACCTGCCGCGCGAGGTCCAACTCGCCGATCAGCGCCTGAAGGTCGATGGGCGGGTGCGTCCGGTTGTCACCAACCACCTCGAGCGCCAGCGACGGGTGGGCGCGCCGGAGCCGGGCCGTCGCGCGCAGCAGCTCCGGCATGCAGCGGCGGTTGAGCACGGTGCCCACGGTGAGCAGCAACGGGCCGCTGACGCCGAGCCGCGCCCGCGCCTCCTGGCGGGGCGGCGGGGGCGGCAGGTCGTCGTCAGGGCCCAGCGGGACGTGCCGCAGGCGGGCGGCGTGCGCTGGGAACACGCGCTCCAGCTCGCGGCGGGTGAAGTCGGAGCAGGCGAGGACCACGCGCGAGGCCCGCACGCTGGCCGCCACGAGGACGCGCCGGACGAGCGCGTCCCGGAAGGGGAAGTCCTGCGGGTAGGCGAAGAACGAAAGGTCGTGGACGGCCGTGACGCGGGGAAGGCCGAGCCGGAGCGGGCAGGAATAGGCCGGCGAGAAGAAGACGTCGAGGCGATCGGCGCGAGCGCCGGCCGGGAGCAGTCGCTGCTGCCACGCCAGGCCGCGCGCGCGGCCGTCGCCCAGGGGCCGCAGGCGGATCGCGGGATGCGCGAGCACCGCGTCGCGGGGCGCGGGGCCGTTGAAGTAGACGACCAGCTCGTCTCCGCCCTCTCGCCAGTGGCGCAGCAGGTTGCGCAGGTAGCGTCCGGTGCCGGTTGGCCGTCCCGCGAGCTCGCGGCCGTCGATTCCGATCGCGAGCGGCCTAGCGTCCAAGGACCTTCCGGTAGAAGGCCAGCGTCTGTGCGGCGGTCTTCTCCCACTCGAAGAGCCGGCTGCGCTCGGCGCCCTGCTGTCGCAGCCGGGCCGCGAGCCCGGCGTCGTCGAGCAGGCGTTCCATCGAGTGCGCGAGCCCGTTCGCGTCGCGCGGCTCGACCAACAGCGCCGCGTCCCCCGCGACCTCGGAGAGGGCCGAGCCCGTGGAGCAGACCACCGGCAGCCCGGCCGCCATGGCCTCGACCACGGGCAGGCCGAAGCCCTCTTCCAGTGACGGCAGCACCAGCATGGCGGAGGAGCTCATCAGGGCGCGGACGTCTTCCCGCTCGAGGTAGCCGGTGGCGCGGATCTGAGGGCCGATGCGGCTGCCGCCCTGCGCCCACTGCGAGCCCGGCCCCACGAGCACGAGCGGCGGCACGCGGGTGAGGCGCCGCGCGAGCGTGAGGTAGGCCATCACCAGCGTCACGAGGTTCTTCCGCTTCTCGTCGCTGCCGAGGTAGAGGATGCCGCCGCGGGGGAGCGCCAGCCGTCGCAGGCGGGCATCCACGTCGGCAGTGGCCGGCTCCTGCCGGAAGAGGGGATCGACGCCGTGCGGTGTGACGGCGATCTTGTCGTCCGGCACCTGCAGGAGGCGCCGTGCCTCGGCAGCGGTGTACTCCGACACGCAGATGACGCCGTCGGCCCGGTGCACGTGCGAGCGGACGAGGGCCACGTAGTCGCGCCGCGTCTCGCCCTGCACCATGTCGGGGTGCTTCAGGAAGAAGAGGTCGTGCAGCGTGACGATGCGCCGTCCGCGGCGCGCCGGGACGAGCAGGGGATGCGGAGAGTGCACGAGGTCGAGCGGCGCGCCGACCAGCCGGTCGAGCGGGGGCCAGCCCAGGCGGTTCCAGGCCAGGTTCAGCGCCTGCACGGGAAGCCGGCGGTCCACGAGACGGACGTTGCCGGGCCAGTTCCCCGGCGGGTAGCGCTCCTTGAGCGATGCGGAGAAGAAGATGAACTGGTCCTCGGGCGCGAGCCGCGGCAGCCTCTCGAGCAGTCCGAGCACGTAGGTCCCGACCCCGGTCGGCCGGGAGAGCGAGGGTCGTACGTCGAGCCCGAAGTGCATGGGACAGCGAATGATAGCAGCACTGCGACCCGCCGCCTTTCGTGCTAATCTCCCGCGGTTCGGCACGCGCAAAGGAGCGCTTCCTTGAACATCAGCGTGGTCGGCACCGGGTACGTCGGCCTGGTGGTCGGGGCCTGCCTGGCCGAGAACGGGAACTCCGTGACGTGCGTGGACAGCGACGGCGCGAAGGTCGAGCGGCTGCGGCGGGGCGAGATCCCGATCTACGAGCCCGGGCTCACCGAGATGGTCCCGCGGAACGTGAGCGAGGAGCGGTTGCGCTTCTCGACCGACCTGCCCGAGGCCGTGCGAGCGAGCGAGGTCGTCTTCATCGCCGTCGGCACGCCGCAGGACGAGGACGGCTCGGCCGACCTCGGCCACGTGCTCGAGGTGGCCCGCGGCATCGGGCAGGCGATGAACGGCTACAAGGTGATCGTGAACAAATCCACGGTCCCGGTGGGGACTGCTGCGCGCGTGCGGGAGCTGATCGGCTCGCTGACCCGGCACCCGTTCGCGGTCGTCTCGAACCCGGAGTTCCTGAAGGAGGGGACGGCCGTCGACGACTTCCTCAAGCCCGACCGCGTGATCGTGGGCACCGACGACCCGAAGGTCGAGGCGATCATGCGCCAGCTCTACGAGCCCTTCGTGCGGACCGGCAAGCCGATCCTGGTGATGGACCAGGCCTCGGCCGAGCTGACGAAGTACGCGGCCAACGCCATGCTCGCCACGCGCATCTCGTTCATGAACGAGATCGCCAACTACTGCGACCGGGTGGGAGCGGACGTGAGGCAGGTGCGGCTGGGCATCGGCACGGACGCGCGCATCGGCGCGTCGTTCCTGTTCCCCGGTGTCGGCTACGGCGGCTCGTGCTTCCCCAAGGACGTCAAGGCCCTGATCCGGATGGGACAGGAGGCGGGCCGCTCGTTCCACGTCGTGGAGGCGGTCGATCGCACGAACGAGGCCCAGAAGTCCATCCTCGTGCCGCGGATCGAGGCCCACCTCGGAGGCCTGGCCGGGCGCACGGTCGCCATCTGGGGCCTGGCGTTCAAGCCGCGCACGGACGACATGCGCGAGGCGCCGGCGATCGCGATCGTGGAGAGGCTGCTGGCGGCCGGCGCTTCGGTGCGCGCGTACGACCCGAAGTCGGAGGAGCAGGCGCGGCGGGCCTTCGGCGGGCGTGTCACGCTGTGCGCCCGCGCCTACGAGGCGGTGGACGGCGCCGACGCGCTGGTGGTGGTGACGGAGTGGAACGAGTTCCGCGAGCCGGACTTCTCCAGGATCCGGACTCTGATGCGGCGGCCCGCGATCTTCGACGGCCGCAACGTCTACGACCCGCGCGTGGTACGGGCGCAGGGCTTCCACTACGAGGGCATCGGCCGGCGATGAGCGCGAGCGGGAGGACCCGTTCCCGCCGCACTCCGCTCCAGGACCCGCTGCTCTCGGTGGTGATGCCGGTCTTCAACGAGCGGGCCACGGTCGAGGAGATCGTCGAGCGCGTGCTCGCGGTCCCGGTGCGGATCGAGCTGGTGGCCGTCGACGACGCCTCGACGGACGGCACGCGCGAGCTGCTGCAGCGGCTGGCGGGCGAGCGCGGCTTCAAGCTGGTCCTGCAGGAGCGGAACCGGGGCAAGGGCGCCGCCGTGCGGCGAGGGATCGCCGAGACGAGCGGGGACGTCGTGATCGTCCAGGACGCCGACCTCGAGTACAGCCCCGAGGAGTACCCGGAGCTGCTCGAGCTGATCGTGCGCGGGAAGGCCGACGCCGTGTTCGGCAGCCGTTTCATCGGCCGCCACCGCTGCTTCTCTGTTCACCCACTACCTTGCCAACCTGTTCCTGAACCTGGTCACCAACGTGCTCTACAACACGACCATGACGGACATGGAGACCTGCTTCAAGGCGATCCGGGCCGACGTGCTGAAGGAGCTGCCGCTTCGCAGCGACCGCTTCGGCATCGAGCCCGAGATCACCGCGAAGCTGTTCAAGCGCGGGGCGCGCGTGTACGAGGTGCCGATCACCTACGAGGGCCGCGACTACAGCGAGGGCAAGAAGATCTCCTGGCGCGACGGCTTCCCGGCGCTGTGGGCGCTCGTCAAGTACCGCTTCACCGACTAGCGCGGCCGGCCGGCCCTGCGCGCGCCGGCGGGCTCTTGCACGGCTCAGGAGGTCGGCGTTAGACTTGTTACTTCGTACTGGCGCGTAAGTCCCGCTCAGACAGGGAGATGACCGAATAGCCGTCCCGGCGCCCGCCCAGCAGATCCGCGCAAGCCAGTCGTCGGCCGGCCGCCGCAGGGGCCGCAGGCTGCGCGAGCGGTGGCAGTCCTTCGCCGGCTCCATGCGGGGAGAGGTGCGCCTGTTCCAGCGGCTGTTCGCCTACACGCGGCCCTATCGCGGACGGCTGTTCCTGTCCTGGCTGGCCACGGCCGGCTACGCGGCTGCCGGCGCGGGAATCGTGCTGCAGGTGAAGCCGGTGTTCGACGAGGCGCTGGTGCTCGGCGAGAGCGTTGCCTCGCTGTCGGCGACGATCCTCGGCCTCTACCTGCTGAAGGGCGTCTGCTCGTACTTCTCGACGACACTCGTGGCGGCGGCGGGGCAGGGCGCGGTGACCGACCTGCGCAACGCCCTCTACGAGCACATCCTGAAGCAGTCCTTCTCCTTCCTGGGGCGCCGCACCACGGGCTCGCTGATGAGCCACATCACGACCGACGTCGAGAAGATCCAGGCCGCCGTCTCGGAGCTCGCGGGCGACGTGCTGAAGGAGGGGCTGACGGTCCTCGGCTACCTCGTGGTGCTCTTCTACCTGGACTGGCCGCTGGCCACGTTCTCACTGGTCGGGCTGCCGCTGGTGCTCGTCCCGCTGCTGCGGCTCGGGCGCAGACTGCGGGCCTCGAACGAGACCTCGCTGCGCCGCTGGAAGGACATCTCCGAGATCCTGCAGGAGACGATCTCGGGCTTCCGCGTGGTGAAGGCCTTCGGCATGGAGGGCTTCGAGATCGGGCGCTTCCGGCGCGCGGCCTCGCGTCTGCTGAGCATCAACATGCGGATCACGCGCACGACCGCGATCCTGCCGCCGCTCATGGAGGGGCTCGGCGGGGTGGCGTTCGTGGCGGCGCTGTTCTACGGGAGCTGGGCGATCGCCCACCGGAACCTGATCACGACCGGCGCGTTCGTGGCGTTCCTGACGGCCCTGTTCGCGATGTACACGCCGATCAAGCGGCTGTCGCGGGTCAACGCCACGCTGCAGGCGGCGCTGGCCGCCGGCCACCGGGTGCTCGAGGTGCTCGACCGCCACGACGAGGTGCCCGAGCGCACGGACGCGCGGGTGCTGCCCCGGATGTCGCAGGGCGTCGAGTACCGCGGCGTCGGCTTCCGCTACGCGGACGGGCACGGGGCCATCCTGCGCAACGTGAGCTTCGTGGCGCGGCCGGGAGAGGTGGTGGCGATCGTCGGCTCCAGCGGCGCGGGCAAGACGACGCTGGTGAACCTGCTGCCGCGCTTCTACGACGTCAGCGAGGGCGCGATCCTGATCGACGGCCGCGACCTGCGCGACGCGACGCTCGCCAGCCTGCGCGCCCAGATCGGCCTGGTGACCCAGGAGACCGTGCTCTTCAACGACACCGTGCGCGCCAACATCGCCTACGGCATGGACGACGTCGACGAGGCGCGGGTCGAGGCCGCGGCCCGGGCGGCCTTCGCCCACGACTTCATCCTCGACCTGCCGCGCCGCTACGACACGGTGATCGGCGAGCGGGGCAGCCGGCTGTCGGGCGGGCAGAAGCAGCGGATCGCCATCGCGCGCGCGATCCTCAAGGACCCGCCGGTGCTCATCCTCGACGAGGCGACTTCGTCTCTCGACGCCGAGTCCGAGCGGCTGGTGCAGGGGGCGCTGGCGAACCTGATGCGCGGGCGCACGACGCTCGTGATCGCGCACCGCCTGGCGACCGTGCGCGACGCGGACCGGATCATCGTGCTCGAGGGCGGCGAGGTGCGCGAGGTGG
This sequence comes from uncultured Acidobacteriota bacterium, assembly GCA_963831755.1. Lineage (GTDB taxonomy): Bacteria > Acidobacteriota > Vicinamibacteria > Fen-336 > Fen-336 > DATBSL01. The sequence goes on along the minus strand of CAWHRC010000020.1, from coordinate 254,101 downwards.
GCAGCCACGAGGAGCTGCTGCGCCAGCGGGGCGGCCTCTACAGCAGGCTGCACGAGCTGCAGTTCACGCCCGAGGGGCAGCCCGCGTGATCCGCTCGATGACCGGTTACGGCTCGGCGGCGGTCGAAGACGGCTCGCTGCGCGGCTCCGTGACGGCGCGCAGCCTCAACCACCGCTTCCTGGACGTCACTTTGCACCTGCCGCGGCGGCTGCAGGCGCTGGAGCTCGAGCTGCGCGAGCGCGTGGCCCGGCTGGTGGCGCGCGGACGGGTCGAGGTCGCGATCCAGCTCGCCGCCTGCGAGGCCGCGGCGGAGGCGGTGGTCCCCTCGCGCCCGCTCGTCGCCTCGCTGGTGCGCGCGCTGCGCGACATGCAGAACGAGTTCGGGCTCGAGGGCGGGGTGGCGGTCTCGGACCTGGTGCGCTTCCCGGGCGCGCTCGAGCGCGTGGAGGAGACGCGGCCGCTGCCGGGCTCCGTCCATGACGCCGTGCTCACCCTGCTGGAGCAGGCGCTGGAGGAGCTCGACGCGATGCGGCGCACCGAGGGCGAGCGCCTGCGGCGCGCGCTCGAGCGGATGCTCGACGCGCTGGACGAGGCGACCGCGCGTATCGAGGCCCGCTCGGCGTCGTCGCGCGACGAGCGCAGGACGGCGCTGCGCGAGAGGCTGCTCGCGCTCGTCGGCGACCTGGGGCTGGACGAGGCCCGGCTCTACCAGGAGGCCGTGCGGGCGGTCGAGCGGCACGACGTGGCGGAGGAGATCCAGCGGCTCCACGGCCACGCCGCCTCCGCGCGCGAGCTGCTGGCGGCCGAGGGCGAGGCCCCGGGCAAGCGCCTGGACTTCCTGGCCCAGGAGCTGATGCGGGAGGCCAACACGGTGGGCAGCAAGGTGCAGGACGGCGCCGCGATCCGGGAGGTGGTCGAGCTCAAGGCCGCCATCGAGCGCTTCCGCGAGCAGGTGCAGAACGTTGAGTGAGCGCCAGCCGGTGATCGTGGTGGTCTCCGCCCCCTCGGGCGCCGGCAAGACGACCGTTCTCGCGCGCGTGCTGGACGAGACGCCGGGCCTGCGCTTCTCCGTCTCGCACACGACGCGCGCCCCGCGCCCCGGCGAGCAGGACGGCGTCGACTACCACTTCGTCGAGTCGCAGGCGTTCCTGCGCCTGCAGCAGGCGGGGGGCCTGCTGGAGTGGGCGGAGGTGCACGGCAACCTGTACGGCACGGGCCTCGCGGAGATCGACCGCGCGCGCGGCGAGGGCCGCGACCTGCTGCTCGACCTCGACGTGAAGGGCGCCGAGCAGGTGCGCTCCGCGATCCCCGACGCGGTCACGGTGTTCATCCTGCCCCCCTCGTTCGACGTGCTGGAGCGCCGGCTGCGCGGGCGAGGGCAGGACGACGAGGCCACGATCCGCCGGCGGCTGGCCGCCGCCGGCCGCGAGATCGACGCCTTCACGCAGTACGACTACGCGATCGTCAACGAGGAGCTCGACGCCTGCGTGGCGCAGCTCAAGAGCATCGTCAGCGCGGCGCGCTGCCGCGTGAGCGTGGTCTCCGCGCGGGCGCGGGAGATCGAGAGAAGCTTCGACACGGTAAAGGAGAAGGAGACGGCATGAGCCAGCTGATCCTGCCCAGGGAAGTGGACTCCAAGTTCCGCTTCATCACCGTCGCCTCGCAGCGCGCGAAGCAGCTGCAGGGCGGCGCCAAGCCGCGGGTCGAGACCCGCAGCCGCAAGCCGACGCGGATCGCGGTCGAGGAGACGCTCGCCGGGACGATCTCGTGGGAGGTTCGCGACGAGCTCGAGCCGGCGGAGACGGGCGAGGCCTCCGCGGAGTAGCGCCGTGCCGTTGATCGTGCTCGGCGTCACCGGCTGCATCGGCGCCTACAAGGCCTGCGAGGTGCTGCGCGAGCTGCAGCGGCACGACGTGGACGTGCACGTCGTGATGACGAGGGCCGCGACCCGCTTCGTCACGCCGCTGACGTTCGAGGCGCTCTCGCACCACCCCGTGTTCCACGACCAGTGGGCCCCCGGAGCCGCGGGCGAGATCCGCCACGTCAGCCTGGCCGACGACGCGGACCTGCTGCTCGTCGCCCCGGCCACCGCCAACATCGTCGGCAAGCTCGCGCGCGGCATCGCGGACGACGCGCTCAGCACGCTCTACCTCGCCACGAAGGCGCCGGTGCTGGTGGCTCCGGCGATGAACGTCAACATGTACGAGCACCCCGCCTTCCAGGAGAACCTGGCGACGCTGCGCGCGCGCGGCGTGCGGGTGGTGGAGCCGGGCAGCGGCTACCTGGCCTGCGGCTGGCTGGGAAGGGGCCGGCTCGCCGAGCCGGACGCGATCGTCGACGCGGCGCTGGCCGTGCTGCGGCCGGGCCCGGACCTGGCCGGCGAGACGGTGCTGGTGACGGCCGGCCCGACGGTCGAGGACATCGACCCCGTGCGCTTCGTGTCGAACCGCTCCTCGGGCCGGATGGGCTACCGCCTGGCCGAAGCGGCGCGCGACCGTGGAGCGTCGGTGATCCTGGTCTCGGGCCCGAGCAGCCTGGTGCCCCCGGGGGGCGTCGAGCTGCACGCCGTGCGCTCGGCCGAGGAGATGCAGCGTGCCGTGCTGGGCCGTTTCGCGGAGGCGACGGTCGTGGTCGCCGCGGCAGCGGTCAGCGACTATCGGCCCGCCGCGCGCTCCCCGTCCAAGATCAAGAAGCAGGACGCCGCCCTCTCGCTCGAGCTGGTGCGCACGCCCGACATCCTGAAGGAGCTGGGGGAGCGCAAGGGCGACCGCATCCTCGTCGGCTTCGCCGCCGAGACGGAGGAACTGCTCGACCACGCTCGCGCCAAGCTCGCTGCTCAAGAACCTCGACCTGATCGTGGCCAACGACGTGGCCGCCGAGGGCGGCGGCTTCGCCAGCGACACCAACGCGGGTGTGCTGCTGCGGCGTGACGGCAGCCGAGTCGAGCTGCCGCACGGCAGCAAGCGCGCAGATGGCCGAGCGCATCCTCGACGAGGTGCGCGCGCTGCGCGCCGCGACGGCGCCGCGAGCTGCCGAGCGGGCATGAGCGCCGGGCACGGGGGCGGGGCGGAGGGCCCCGGCGACGTCGCCGGGCAGCTGGTCGCCTACGCGCGCTTCCTGAGCTCGCTGAGCTCGGTCGGCGTGCGCCTGCCGGCGGCGATCGTGGCGCCGGCGGGGTCCGTGGCCTTGGCGCTGCCCGGGGAGCAGCCGAGCCCCGTTCCCGACGCTTCCACGGACACACTCTCGCTCGAGGCCGTTCGCGAGTCGATCGGCGACTGCCGGCGCTGCCGGCTCGCCAGCGGCCGCAAGACGATCGTGTTCGGCCAGGGCAACCCGCACGCCGAGCTGATGTTCGTGGGCGAGGCTCCGGGAGCCGAAGAGGACGAGCAGGGGCTCGCGTTCGTCGGCCGCGCGGGGCAGCTGCTGACCGACATCATCGAGAAGGGCCTGCGCATGAAGCGCGGCGACGTGTTCATCGCGAACGTGATCAAGTGCCGGCCACCGCAGAACCGCAACCCCGAGCCCGACGAGATCCTGGCCTGCCAGCCGTTCCTCGAGGAGCAGATCCGGGCGATCCAGCCGCGCGTGCTGGTCGGCCTCGGCAAGTTCGGCGCGCAGTGGCTGCTCCGGACGGCCGAGCCCATCACCCGCATCCGCGGCCGCGTCGGCCAGCACGAGGGCATCGCCGTGATGCCGACGTACCACCCGGCCTACCTGCTGCGAAACCCGTCGGCCAAGAAGGACGTGTGGGCGGACATGAAGGAGGTCCTCCGCCTCCTGGGCCGGCCGGTCAAGGGCTGATCGGCGCGATCCGAGGCCGCCGCGGCCGGGCGGACCCCGCGGTGATGCCGCTCCGACTAGAGTGAGCCGCGTGGAGGACTCGCTCGTAGATGTCGCGCTGCCGGTGCCCTTTCAGGCGCCGTTCAGCTACCGGATGGCGACGGGCGAGCCCGTGCCCGGGCGTGGCGTGCGCGTGCTCGTGCCCTTCGGCGGGCGCCGGATGATCGGCGTGGTGACGGGCGCCGGGACCCACGCCGAAGGCCGGACGCTGAAGGAAGTCCTGCAGGTCCTGGACGAGGAACCCCTGGTGTCGCCGCCGCTCCTCGACCTCGCCGACTTCGTGGCGGCGCACTACCTGGCACCGCCCGGGGAGTGCTTCAGGCTGGTGATGCCGCCGGCCGGTGTGCGCGCGAGCCGTGCCGTCGTCCGCCTCGCCCGCGCAGGCACGCGGACGGCCGAGGAGCCGACGGAAGACCCGGTCCTGGCGGCGTTGGCTGGTGGTCCGCTGCGCCTGTCGGTCCTCGCGAAGCGGCTCGGCCGCGACCCGCAGGCCCGGCTCGCGCGCCTCCAGAAGGCCGGGCTGGTCGAACTCAGCCAGGACCTCGGCGCGCCCGGCTTCAAGGAGGCGCGCGTCGCCGTGCGGAGCGACGCCGCCATCGCGCCGCGGGGCCGCGCGCAGGCGCTCGTCCTCGACCGGCTGGCGGCCGCTGGCGGCCGCGCCCGGGTGGTCGAGCTCGTCCGAGACAGGCCATCGCTGCGGTCGGCTGTCGATCGCCTGCGCGAGAAAGGCGCGATCCGCATCGAGCTGGAGCGGGACCGGCGGGCCCCGCACGAGCTGCCGGCCGTCGAGCCGTCGGCGCTGGCGGCGACCGGCGACCAGGACGACGCGCTGCGGGAGATCCTGGCGGCGGTCGCAACGCACGGCTTCCACCCGTTCCTGCTGCACGGTGTCACCGGCAGCGGCAAGACCGAGGTCTACCTGCGCGCCGTCGAAGCGGCGCTGGCGCGGGGGCGCGGGGCCATCCTGCTGGTGCCGGAGATCGCGCTCACCCCGATGCTGGTGCGCGCCGCCCGCTCGCGCTTCGGCGCGACCGTCTCGGTGCTCCACAGCGAGCTCTCGGCGGGCGAGCGGCACGACGAGTGGTGGCGGATCCGGGAGGCCGAGGCGCGCGTCGTCGTCGGCGCGCGCTCGGCGGTGTTCGCTCCGATGCCGGAGCCGGGGCTGCTGGTGGTGGACGAAGAGCACGACGGGGCCTACAAGCAGGACGAGAGCCCCCGCTATCACGGGCGCGACGTGGCGGTGCTGCGGGCACGGCTCGAGGGCTGCCCGATCGTGCTGGGCTCGGCGACACCCTCGCTCGAGTCGCACGCGAACGCACTCCGGGGCAAGTACGTGCGCCTGGCGCTGCCGCGCCGCGTCGGCCCGCAGGGGCTGCCGCACGTCGAGATCGTGGACCGTCGCGAGGTGCTGCGCCGCGGGGGCGACCCGATCCTCAGCCCGGCGCTGCGGGAGGCGCTCGCGCTGCGTCTCGAGCGCGGCGAGCAGAGCCTGGTGCTGCTCAACCGGCGCGGCTACGCCACCAGCCTGCTGTGCCGCGAGTGCGGGCAGCAGGCCATGTGTCCCAACTGCTCCGTGTCGCTCACGCTCCACCACGGCGGCCGCACGGCGCTCTGCCACTACTGCGGCCACGAGTCGCAGGCCCCGACCACGCTGCCCGTCCTGCCGCGGCGCCTACCTGAGGTTGAGCGGCTTCGGCACCGAGCGCGTGGCCGAGGCCGTGGCCGGGGCGCTGCCGAAGGCGCGGGTCGATCGGCTCGACCGCGACCGGGCGAGCCGCCGCGGCGCGCTGGCGCAGGTGCTCGCGGCCTTCGAGAAGGGAGAGATCGACGTGCTCGTGGGCACGCAGATGATCGCGAAGGGGCACGACTTCCCGCGCGTCACGCTGGTCGGCGTCGTCGACGGCGACGTCGGGCTGGGCATGCCCGACTTCCGCTCCGCCGAGCGAACGTTTCAGCTGCTGACGCAGGTGGCCGGCCGCGCCGGACGGGGCGAGACGAAGGGCGAGGTGATCGTGCAGAGCCACTGGCCGGACCACTACGCGCTCGGGCTCGCGTGCGCCCAGGACTACGAGGCGTTCTTCGAGCGTGAGCTGGAGTTCCGCCGCACGATGGGCTACCCGCCGGTCACGGCGCTCGTCAACCTGATCGTGCGCGCCGAGGACGCGGCCAAGGGCGCGCTCGAGGCCGACGCCCTCGGCCGCGCGCTGCGCGCCTCGGCCGCGGGACGCTACCGCGTCCTGGGCCCGGCTCACGCCCCGCTCGCGCGCCTGCGCAGCGAGCACCGCTTCCAGGTGTTGCTCAAGGGACAACGGCCGGCGATGCGCGACGCCGTGCGCGAGGCCCTGGTCGCGCGCTACGGCCCTCAGCGCTGGCCGGGCATCGCCGTCGACGTCGACCCGCTGACGGTGATGTGACGGAGGCCTACGGCAGCAGGTGCGGCAGTCCGACGGCCTGGAAGAAGTCGCGCCACGAGAACTGGATCGGATCGGGCACGAAGCAGACGACGAACACCGCGAGGCTCAGCAGGCCGACGAAAGCTCGCCCGCGCCCGACCGGGGCCTCGTCGTCCAGGGTCGTCGGGTGGCGCCGACCCAGGACGCGGAGCAGGATCGCCCACAGGATCCAGTTCGGCCCGAAGTAGACGAGCGCCACGCAGACCCAGGAGCCGACGAAGGAGATGCGTCGCGCGTGCTCGCGCAGCAGCGCATAGGTCACGTGGCCGCCGTCGAGCTGCCCGATCGGCATCAGGTTGAGTGCCGTGACGAACAGCCCGAACCAGGCGGCCAGGCCCAGCGGTCCGAGGTTGAGCGTCTGGTCGGAGGGGAGCACGCCGTGCACCAGCTGCGCGACCCAGTGGAAGAGCAGCGGCTCTCCCAGCATGAGCCCGCCCTCGGTGCGTGCCGTGGGCAGCGCCTGCGCCTGCTGGATCCCCAGCCACAGGACCGGCAGGCAGACTGCGAAGCCGGCGAGCGGCCCGGCCACGCCGATGTCGAAGAGCGCCTTGCGGTTGGGAATCGGCGAGCGGATGCGGATGAACGCGCCCAGCGTGCCCACGAGGCTGAGCTCCGGGATCGGGAAGGGGATGAAGAACGGCAGGGTCGCGTCGACACCGTACCGGCGCGCCATCAGGTAATGGCCCATCTCGTGCGCCAGCAGGATGCCGAGCAGCCCCACGACCAGCTGCAGGCCGTCGCGGTAGTCGATGCCGATGGCGTGGCCCGCGCCGGGGATCTCGACGATCCTGAAGCCCCCGACGAAGAAGACCGAGGCCACCGTCAGGAGGAAGAGGAGAAGGTGCCGGCCCCATCGCTGCCACGCCGAGCGGGGCCTCGGCGGCGGCGGCACCCAGACTGGCGCCGTCCAGCCGCGCGGCTCCGAGTCGTAGGGCCAGGGATCCGGATGCGGAGCCGGGCCGGTGGGTGACGGCGGCAGTCCCAAGTGAGATCGAGCCGAAAGGGACGCTAGAGCGCCAGGCTCTGCAGGTCCTTGCCCGGTTTGAAGCGGATGGTCCGCCCCGGCGGGATCCGGACCTCCTTGCCCGTTCGGGGGTTGCGACCGATGCCGCGCTTTCTGGGCTTCACCTGGAAGACCCCGAAACCGCGCAACTCGATCCGCTCGCCCTTCATCAAGGAGTCCTTCATCGCCTCGAGGACGGCCTCGACGGCCACCTCGGCACGGACTTTCGTGATGTCGGCCGCCCTCGCCACCTCGTTGATGATGTCCACCTTGATCATCGGGGGATGGACCTCCTGCTAAGTAACGGGTTAGTATGACCTTGGTCCGATTCGGCTGTCAACCGCGCCGCACGACGTCCCCGCCATGATCCCTCTCCCGCGCATTGCGCTCGTCGGCCGGCCGAACGTCGGCAAGTCCACCCTCTTCAACCGCATCTGTGGCCGCCGCAAGGCGATCACCGACGGCCGGCCCGGGTCGACCCGGGACCGCAACTACGCCCAGGTCGCCTGGCAGGGCCGCGCCTTCGAGGTCGTCGACACCGGCGGCCTGCTGCTCGGCAGCCAGGACCCGCTGCTCGGCCCCGCGTCGGAGCAGGCTCAGCGCGCCATCGAGGAGGCCGACCTCGTCCTCTTCGTGGTCGACTCACGCGCGGGCCTGCTGCCTGACGACGAGGCGATCGCCCGCGAGCTGCGCCACGGGGGCAAGCGCGTGCTCGTCGTCGTGAACAAGGCGGAAGCGGGGGAGTCGGGCGCCGTCGACTTCGCGCGCCTGGGCTTCGACGGGGCCTTCCCGATCTCGGCGGAGCACGGGCAGGGCATCGGTGACCTGCTCGACGCGGCGCTGGCCGACCTGCCCCGCGCGGAGACGCCCGCCGACGCGCAGCGACCGGTCGCGCTGGCGCTGGTGGGGCGCCCCAACGTCGGCAAGTCCTCCCTGTTGAACCGACTGCTGGGCCGCGAGCGCGCGGTCGTGTCCGCGATTCCCGGCACCACGCGCGACACCGTCGACGAGGTCTTCGAGCGCGCCGGCCGCAGCTACCGCCTGGTCGACACCGCCGGCATCCGGCGCGTGCGGCTGCTGAAGGAGAACGTCGACCACGTCAGCGTGGTGCAGGCGAGGCGCGCGATCGAGCAGGCGCAGGTGGCCGTGCTGATTCTGGACGCGGAGTCGGGCCTGCGCGAGATGGACGCGACGATCGGGGGCGAGCTCGTGGAGTCGGGCACGGGCGTCGTGATCGCCGTGAACAAGTGGGACCTGGCGGCGCAGAGGGGGCTGCAGCGCAAGGCGTTCGAGCAGGACGTGCGCGACGCGCTGAAGTTCCTGCCCTGGGCGCCGCTCGTCTTCCTCTCCGCGAAGACGGGCCAGGGCATCGGCGCGCTCGTCGCCGCAGTCGATCGCGTCCACGCGGCCCGAGGCGCCCGCGTGACGACCGGCGAGCTGAATCGGCTGCTGGCGAAGGCCACCGAGTCCCACGCCCCGAAGGCCGACAAGGGCGGCCAGCCCGTTCGCATCCTCTACGGCAGCCAGATCGGCACCGCGCCGCCGACCTTCGCGATCTCGATCAACCACCCCGTCGATCTGCACTTCTCCTACCGGCGCTACCTCGAAAACCGCATCCGGGAGGCGTTCGGCTTCGAGGGCACGCCGATCCGCCTGAAGGTCCGCCAGCGCCGCCGACGCTCGCCGTAGGCGCCTCCGCAGCGGTTCTGCCGTGTCCCCGGGGCGCGGCCCGAACCCTCACCCAGTGCCTCAGGCTCCGGCGGGGGAAGGGCCGGTTTCATTGTTCTTGACAGGAATGCGCAGGTTCTCATATACTCCCTGCTCGTTTGCCGTCTAAGTGCCTTTGGAGCCGGGATTTTTCAGTCGTCGGAGCTGAGCTCGGAGATGACCAAGGCCGACATCGCGAGGATCGTCTACGAGCGACACGGCGGCATCTCCAACCGTGAAGCCGCCCGCCTGGTCGAGGTCATCTTCGAAACGATCAAGCGGCATCTCGGCGAGGGTGAGAAGGTCCAGATCACCGGCTTCGGCACGTTCCTCGTGCGCCAGAAGCGCGAACGGCGCGGGCGCAATCCCCAGACTGGAGAGGAGATGCTCATCAGGCCTCGCAGCTCCGTCGTGTTCCGCCCCTCCAAGCTGGTCGCCCCGGCCGTAGCCGCCGCCCCGGGCCTGCGCGAGTAGACGGAAGCGCCACGCGATGGACCGGCAGATCCCGAACAAGCTCTTCTTCAAGATCGGCGAAGTCTGCGAGATCACGGACACCCAGCCCTACGTCCTGCGCTACTGGGAGTCGGAGTTCCCGGCGCTCGCGCCGGCGAAGAACAGCTCGGGCCAGCGCATCTACCGGCGCAAGGACATCGAGACCGTGCTGCGCATCAAGCAGCTGCTCTACGACGAGGGCTTCACGATCGCCGGCGCCAAGAAGAGGCTCGAAGCCGAGGCCGGCGGTCGCGGCGTGACGCCCAACAGCATGGCGAGCGCGAGCGAGACGGATGCAGGCCGCCCGGCGGAGCCCAGGCGCGCCGCCGAGCCGCAGCCGCCTGTCGCCGCGGCCGACGAACAGACGCGCGCCGTGCTGCTGGAAGTGCGCGCTCAGCTGCGCCAAATGTTGACCCTCCTGGACAAGGGTGATAGAAAAGTCACTTGATCCGGTCGGGATGTAGCGCAGCCTGGTAGCGCACCTGCTTGGGGTGCAGGTGGTCCCGGGTTCAAATCCCGGCATCCCGACCACCGGACTCCATCTTCAGCCCCGGGGTTGCGGCGAGCCCGGGGCTTTTTGTTTGGGCCGGAGGGCCCTGGCGGAGCGTCGAGCACCCATGGAAGATCCGCTCATCCTCGTGACGAACGACGACGGCGTCCACGCACCGGGCATCCGCGCCCTCACCGAGGCGCTGCACGGGCTCGGCGAGGTGTGGGTGGTGGCGCCGGACCGCGAGGTGAGCGCCTGCTCGCAGTCGCTCACGCTGACGCGACCCCTGCGCGCCGAGAAGATCGAGACGCGCGTCTTCGCCGTCGACGGCACGCCCGCCGACTGCGTGAACCTCGCGCTCGTGAAGCTCTTGCCGCGCCGACCGCACCTCGTCGCCTCGGGCATCAACCGCGGAGGCAACCTGGGCGACGACATCTTCTACTCCGGCACGGTCGGCGGCGCCCGCGAGGCGACCTTCTTCGGCGTGCCGGCGCTCGCCCTGTCGCTCGCCGCGCGCTCGGACCTCGACTACGCGCCGGCGGCGTCGGTGGCCTGCCGCATCGCGTCGATCGTGGTCGAGCGCGGCCTTCCGGAGCGCACGCTGCTCAATGTCAACGTGCCCCAGGGCCATCCGACGGGAATGGCGATCACCGTCCAGGGTCGCCGCTCGCACGAGGGCACGATCCTCGAGGGCCTCGACCCGCGCCACCAGACCTACTACTGGATCGAGGAAGGCCGCGACCAGTGGGAGAGCGACGAGCTGTCCGACATCTTCGCCGTGCGCTCGGGGCTGGTCTCGATCACGCCCTTGCAGGCGGACACCACCCACCACCGGATGCTGCCGGCCTTCCGCGAGTGGGAGAAGGAGCTCGTCGCCCGCGGTGAGCGGTGACGGCGGTGATCGTCGGGTCGTCGTGGGACTTGCCCTGGCGGGCGGGTGTCACCGTGGTATAGAATTGGCTCGTTCATTCGACCGGGGCGTGGCTCAGCCTGGCTAGAGCGCTTGGTTCGGGACCAAGAGGTCGGAGGTTCGAATCCTCTCGCCCCGACCATTACTGATCAATAGCTTACGGGCAACAATGGGGCCTCGAAAGAGGCCCCAAGCCGTTTGGGGATACGCAGGGGACGCGTCTCGGCTTGGCGCCCCGCGGATCCGGACCCTGGCGATCCAGGATCCGGTGCTCTTCTGGCGGTCCGGATTCCGCCCTGCGATTCTCTACCCCGTGCGCCCGACACAGAGCACCGCTTCCACGGGCCGTGGGGACGAGAACTCCTGGACTCTCGAACCCACCACTCACTACGGAGGGCGGCTGACGCGAGTCGAGCCGGATCTCGATCGCGACGCTCTGACCCGAGCTTCGCGCGGCCTGACGCCAGTGGCACCCGACCGAACCGAACGGATAGACCGTTGAATCCGCACCCGACTGACGCGGGAGCCCCGTGAGGGGTTTGCGCTCCCTCCAACCCACGTGCTCGCCAGGGGAGGGTGCCCGTCTGAGCTTGGTCGGTCCGTCGTGGCCCCTCGCAGAGCCGGCGTTTCAACCTTTCCCTGCTTGCGGCGGTCCAAGTCGGCAGTACGCCCACTGAAGCCTGGGGAGGTGTGATGTTGCCTGGGGAAAGCCTTGGCTGGACGCGCCGTGACTTGCTGGGGCTGGCGAGCGCAGCCGCGGTGGGCGCTTCGACGCGCCCCGGACAACTCGCGGCCCCGTCTCCGCCCGCCCCCGGGGCGATCGACTCGAGGCTCGACAAGTGGATCGAGCAGCACAAGGAACGCTACGGGATGCCGGGGCTGTCGGTGGTCGTGCTGCGAGATGGGACGGTCGTCCACAGTCGCGGGTACGGACTGGCGAGCGTGGAGTTCGAGCTGTCGGCGACGCCCGACTCCGTCTATCAGATTGCATCGGTCAGCAAGGTGTTCGCGGCTGTCGCGGTGATGCGACTCGTCGACCGGGGCCAGCTCGACCTGGAGTCGCCGGTCAGCGCTCTGTTGCCTGACACGCCCCGGGCCTGGGCCGAGATCCGCCTGCGCCATCTGCTGGACCACACCTCGGGACTCCCTGCACATGCGGGTGTCAATCCCCGATATCTCGAGGAGCTGGAGAGGCGGAAGCGGCGTGAGGCGTTCGCCGATGCCGACGCCCTCGACTACTTCACGCCACAGGAGCGGCTGCAATACCTGGCGGAGCTGCCTTTGGCCTTCGAGCCGGGGACGAAGCACTCGTACAACCAGGCGGGCTTCATCCTCGTGGGAATGGTCATCGAGCGCGTGAGCGGCGTGGCGTTCGCGGAGTTCGGGGCGCGGGAGATCTTCCGGCCGCTCGGGATGACCACGGCCCACTTCGGAGACTCGCGCGTCGTGGTCAAGGGACGCCCGGCGGGCGCGTATTCGAGGCAGCACGGGGGAGGGCTTCAGAACTGGATCTGGCCGTACTCACCGAGCGACTACCCCGGCGCGGGACTCAACGCCTCGGCCGTCGACGTCGCGAAGTTCCTTCAGGCCCTCGAAGGCGATTCATTGTTGAGCGCGCGGGCACGGGCGCGGATGTGGGAGCCCACGGTACTCAGCGACGGCCAGGCCGTCCGCTACGGGCTCGGCTGGTCGGTATACGAGATCAACGGCCTGCGGGCGGTGGGCCACGAGGGCGGAGGCTGCTGCTGGGTCGTCTACCTGCCGTCACGGCGTCTGTCGGTGGTCGCCCTTTCGAACCTCGCCGGGGCGCGCGCCGACGAGACAGCGAACGAGATCGCGAAGCTGTGCCTCGACTAGGCTGTCGGCCGGGCTGGCCGGCGGTGTGGCACACGACCTCGACAACCCCGGAAATCAAGCCCTCAGTGAACACCCAAAGGCGGCCAGTCGTGAACATCTGAAACCGGGCACGCGGACGGCGTCGCGGAAGACGTACTCGACGAGGGCCTCGGCAGCGCACTCCCGCCGTGGCGCCACCCAACGCTCAGCGCTCGGCTCCGGCATCGTCTGCGCCCGGCCGATGAGACCGGTTCCGACTCTCAGCCCGCACGTCTCACGACGATGAGCGAGACATCGTCGTGCCAGCGTGCCTCGCCCACGAAGGCCTCGACCGCCGCGAGGAGGTGGTGCGCGACCTCCGCGGCGGGGCGCCCGGCAGTCTCGCGGAGGCTGTCCAGCAACCGCTCGTCGCCGAAGAACGCGTCGCCTTCATTCAGGGCCTCCGTCACGCCGTCCGAGTACACCACGAGGGTCTGGTCGGCACCCAGATCGAGCGATTGCTCCTCGTGCGTCGCCGCCGTGGGGATGCCCAGCGCAGGGCCGCCCGCGGGCAGCGGCCGGACCTGACCCGGTCCGACGACCAAGGGAGGCATGTGGCCCGCGTTCACCAAGCGGATCCGCGAGGATCCGGGCTCGAGCTCCAGGTAGACGAGGGTGGCGAAGCGGTTCTCCAGACCCCGCGTGCGGAACGCCTTGTGCAGGCGTGAGGCGAGCGCCCCGAGGGAGGGAGAGTCCGGGACGAAGGCCAGGACCGTCGCCTGGAGCCGGGCCATCAACAGGGCCGCCGGCAGTCCCTTGCCGCACACGTCGGCCAGCACGAGCCCCACGCGCCCGTCCTCGTGGGTGACGAAGTCGACGAGATCGCCGCCCACCTCGTTCGCGGGTCGGGTCGAGATCCAGACGTCCCAGCCCGCGACCTGCGGCGCTTCCGTGGGCAGCAGCGCCTGCTGGATCACACGGCCCGCCTGCAGCTCGCTCCTGGCTACCAGCTTGTCCTTCAGCTCCAGCATGAGCAGCAACAGCAGCAGGCCGATGGCGAGGCCGCCGAAGTCGACCCGCAGGCCGTGCCCGCCGACGCCCCACTGGACGCGGGACCACAACAGGAGCAGTGCCAGTGCGAGCAGCACCCGGCGCGCGGGGGTCAGGTTCAAGAAGAGGCTCTTGAACAGCCAGGTGCCGAAGTACAGCCAGCGCCGGACCGGGCCCATTCCGGCGAGCCGACGCTGCCTGTCCTCGGAGAGAAAGAACGCTTCCAGATCCTCGAAGGTCCGCGCGACCGAACGCGGGAAGTCTCCCCGCCAGGCCTCGCCGAAGAGCCGGCGCGTGTCTCGCGTCAGCGTGTGGACCAGCCGAAACTCACCGCCGTCCCGAGGTGACTCCGTGACACTACCCCCGTCAAGGTTACGCGCTTCCGGGCCGAACGGGCGCAGGAGCGGGGCGAGGATCCAGCGTCCCTGCTCAGGGCAGCGGAGCGGCTACCTGGCGCTCGCGGGTGTCAGGAGCAGCAGGGTGCGGCGACTGTCAAGCCTCGACGCCCCGGCGCACTCCGCGATGCGCGCCGACCACGGCGAGCCCTAGACCGAGCACGAGGACGACGAAGCGCAGGAGACCACCGACGTAGGGAAGGTTCACCGAGACCGCCACGGACACGAGCCCCACGAGCAACACGGGCGCGATCGAGGCGGGCGGGGCGTCGGCCTTCTGCAGGAAACCGCGCCCGACCAGCGTCGCGACCAGGACCTGCGCGAGGTACAGTCCGGCGAGCCACAGCCCCAGGATGAGGAGGCCGGCCGGCAAGCCGATCAGGGTCAGCATCAGGAGGAGGGCGGCCGCGGGCACCACGACGAGCGCGACGAAGCCCAGGCCGGCCGTGCGCAGCAGCGCCAAGCTTCCCGGCAAACGCGCGGGAAAGAGCCCCGGCAAGAGCGCGTGCAGCACGATGCCGACCAGGAACGCCGCGGACAGCCAGATCAGCTTCCACACGTAGAACCCCACCCGGGTGTAGCGGCTCCTCTCCTTCGGAAGCAGCCGCGTCTCGGTCTTCCCCGAGACGATCGCTCCCTCGTCCACCTGCACGGCTGCCGCGTCGCGGACACGGGCCAGGAGGTTGCCGCCGATCTTCGCCGCCGCCTCGAGATGCAGGCGGCGCGTCCGGACCGAGGCGTTGCGGCCGACGTCTCCGCGCAGGTTCGTCATGCCGGCGAAGGCGACGAGATCGCGCCCGACGTGGCCGTCGAGATCGATCGTCCCGGCGAAGCCCATGGCGTCGCCGTCCACGCGCCCGCCTGGGTCGACGCGGATGGTGTCGGCCGCGCAGTGCGCGCTGCGCCCGACGGAGCCGCGGACGATGACCGTGTTGCCGCCGGCGAAAACGTTGCCTTCCACGGTCCCCTCGATCTCGACCCGCTCGGCGACCGCCATGAGATCTCCCTTGACCGTGCCGCGCACGATGACGCGTTTGCCGGCGGCGAGCAGATCGCCCGTGACCGTCCCGTCCACCGCCACCACGTCCCCGGCTACGGCCAGCGAGTCGTCCACGATCTCGCCTGCGCCGACCACGACCCGATCGTGCTCGCTGCGCGCGCTACGCACCTCGAGCGCCCGGGACGGCGCGGCTGCCGCGAGGAGCGCGCAGAGAGCCAGGCAGAGAGCCAGGGCACCTCCGGCCCAGCGCCGGCGCAGCGCGAGGGCGACGAGGCCGCCCAGCACGATCAGGCCGGGGACGACGACCGTCGCGACGATCGATTCCAGCATGGACGCTCCTTCACGCAGCAGGTAGAAGACAGTCTCGAAAAGCAACCCGAGGAGGATCCTGCGCTCATCGACGAGGCCCGCCGGCGCCTCCCGGCCAAGGCCAGCGAGCCAGACCGAGGCGAGGTGCAGCCCGGCCGCGATCGCAACGAGCGTGCCGACGCCAACCGTCAACCCGGGCAGCGCGACAGACCGCTGCTTCCCGGCGTCCGGGATCTCGTCGAGCGCTCTGGCGAGCAGGCGGTTCTCTTCACGCAGGGCGAGCACGAGGCCTCGGCAATCCGGGCATCCCGCAAGATGCGCCTCCAGCTGCTGCAGCTCCGCCCGCGGAGCCTCGTCGTCCGCGTAGGCGGTCCAAATCTCCCCGGAGGAGCAGGTCATGCTTTCGTCTCCTCGGCTCCGAGCACCCGGCGCAGGCTCTGCTTGGCCCGAAACAGGCTGACTGCCACACGCTGGCGGGTCCAGTCCAGCCGCTCCGCGATCTCGTCGTAGCTCAGCTCGCCGTGATAGCGGAGCACTAGCAGGACGCGTTGTCGCTCCGGCAGCGCCGCGATGGCCGCCGCGAGGGCGCCGCGCCCCTCTTCCGCCAGCAGGCCGGCGAGCGGCGAGCGAGCGGGTTCGACGATCGAGGCGGGCTCGTCGCGCTCGGTCTCGAAGAGGCGCCGCTCCCGCCGCCGCCGCCGCAGCCGGTCGAGGCAGTGCTTGGCCGCGACGCCGGTGAGCCAGGGCCGGAAGGGCAGCGCTTCGTCGTAGTGGCCCAGCGCCGTGCGCAGCTTCATGAACACCTCGCTGGTGGCGTCCTCGGCGTCCTCCCGCCTCCCGAGCAGGTGGAGGCACAGTCCGAGCACCCGGCGGGAGAAGCGCCGGTACAGCTCGCCGAAGGCCTCCCTGTCGCCCTCGCGGGCGCGACGAATCACCTCCGCGGGTACGGCGTCTTCCGCGGTGTTGTCGGGCACCATCTGAAATACGTCCGAGAGGGACGGAAGATTACGTCCACCGCGGCTCAACCGCTGCCGTGCAGCTCGTATAATGGACCCGGGGGACACTGAGTCTCCACCCCCGTTTCGACCCCTTTGCGTTCATCGAAACGGGCGGAATGCATTCCGCCCAGAACGGAACGGCGCCGTGCATGCGGTGCCAGGCGCCCCCGGTTCTGCCGCCTTCCGAGTTCTTCATGGGGAGCGCACTGTGACCGAGCCCGAGGAAGACTTCGCCACGATGTTCGAGGCTTCGATCCAGGCGAAGCGCTTCGAGCGGGGCCAGACGATCGAGGGCACGATCGTGGCGATCGGCACGGAGGTGGCGTTCGTCAACGTCGGCGGCAAGGGCGAGGCGCTGCTCGAGATCGACGAGCTGAAGGACGCCGCTGGCGAGCTCGAAGTGGCCGTCGGCGACCGCATCCAGGCGATGGTGGTGTCCAACGAGGGCGGGCTCACCCTCTCTCGGAAGCTGGCGCGGGGCGCCGCCACCCAGCGGCAGCTCGAGGACGCGTTCCGCGCTGGTCTTCCGGTGGAAGGCAAGATCGAGCGGGTGGTGAAGGGCGGTTACGAGGTGCGCATCGGCGGCCAGAGAGGCTTCTGCCCGATGTCCCAGATCGACACCGTCCGGACCGCGGCGCCGGAGGTGCACCAGGGTCAGGTCTACGCCTTCCGGATCATCGAGTTCAAGGAGGGCGGCAGAGACCTCGTCGTCTCGCGACGAGCGCTGCTCGAGGAAGAGCAGAAGGCCAATGCCGTCGAGGTCCGGCGAAAGGTCGTTGCCGACGCGGTGCTGAGCGGTCGTGTGGCCTCGGTCCGCGAGTACGGCGCCTTCGTCGACCTCGGGGCCGGGGTGCAGGGACTGCTCCACGTCTCCGAGATGGCGTGGTCCCGCGTGGCGGACCCGTCGAAGGTCCTGTCGCCCGGCCAGGAGATCACCGTCAAGGTCCTGCGCGTCGAGGAGGGCGGGCAGAAGGTCGCCCTCGGCCTCAAGCAGCTCAGCGCCGACCCGTGGTCGACCGTCCAGGCCTCGTACGCGGTGGGCCAGGTGCGCGCGGGCCGCGTCACGCGCCTCGCGGAGTTCGGCGCCTTCGTCGAGCTGGAGCCGGGGGTCGAGGGCCTGGCGCACGCGTCCGACGTTCGCGCCGACCGGGCGAGCGGACGGCTGGTCCAAGTCGGTCTCGGTGGGGATGACGGGAAGCTTCGAGATCCTGAGCATCGAGCCCGAGAAGAAGCGCATCGGCCTCGCGCTCGTTCCGGAGGGCACCTCGCGCGGCGCCGGCCCGGCGGCCCCTCAGGGCGCGATCGCGCCCGGCGCACGCATCAAGGGGAAGGTCGAGCGCCACGAGAAGTTCGGCGTCTTCGTGTTCCTGGCACCCGGGCGCACCGGTCTCATGCCGTTCAGCGAGACCGGCCTGGCGTGGGGAGCCGACGTGGCGAAGGCCTTCCCGGTCGGCTCCGACGTCGAGGTCGTCGTCCTCGAGGTCGACCCGTCCGGCCGCCGCATCCGCGTCAGCCACAAGGCTGTCGAGCACGCGGCCGAGGCAGAAGAGCTGCGCGACTACACGGCCCGCACGGAGGTCGAGTCGTCGGCAGCCTTCGGGTCGCTCGCCGACAAGCTGCGCGGCGCGCTCGACACGCGGCGGAAGTGAGGCCCGCGCTGCTCGCGCGAGGCGACAGGCTTCCGTAGCCTACTGCGGCGCGCGAAGGGGCGCGTCCTGCCCCGCCGCGCGGCGGCCGTTGCTGTCGAACTCCCGCAGCCACAGGTACATCTGCTCGACGTCCTGCTGCCGGTAGTCGTGGCCCCCGGGGAAGGTGACGAAGGCCAGGTGCGGATTGCCTGCGTCCTGGAGCAGCCCGTAGGCGGTCTGGTTCACGGTCAGGAGACCGTCGAAGGTGCCGACGACGAAGTACGTGGGGACGTCCCGAAGCGCGGTGGCGACACTCGCGTTCACCTCTCCCGGGTCGTACTGGAGAGCCCCCGCGTGGATTCCGAGGGCGGCCCAGACACCGGCCGATCCGTGGGCGATGTGCCACGCACCGTAGCCCCCCATGGAGTGGCCACACAGGTACTGGCGGCTGCCGTCCACGCGGACGAGGCCCTTGACCGCCGTCAGGCACTCCCAGATGTCCGTCTCGGCGATGCCGCGATACCACTGGTTTCCCCGGCCCCAGGGGGAGACCAGGTAGCCGTCCTCGAAGGCGAAGCTCGTCCCGGGATTCGAGAAGGGATAGGCCAGATACGGGATGCGGTCCTGCGCCACGTCCCACAGCCCGTGCAGCTGAACGTAGACCGGGTACTCCCGCTCGGCATCCCACCGGGCTGGCAGGGTGAGCCAGGCGAAGGAGACCTGGCCGTCGGTCGGGGAGACCCACGAGACGATGAGCGGCCTGGAGCGATCCAGGTAGCTCTCGCGAAGCCTGGGGCTGTGCGGGGCCGAGGCGTCGCTGAAGGCACTCCACAGCGCTCGGATGTTCTCGGTGTCCTCGGGCAGAGCGGCGGTCCCCGGCGTCGATGACCTGGATGAGCGACCTGAAGTGAAGTCGAAGAAGCGCGTCACCGGACTCGTCGGAGAGCGCCTGGAGGGTGCTTCGAAGATCCGCGCGGTAGTCGGGCTGCTCCGCCGGCGTGGGCTCGGCGGGCGACTCTCCGCCGCAGCCAGCGTGGGCCAGGGAGACGATACCGAAGACCACACCGAGGACTCGATGATCCATGATCTCTCTCGGTCTCCTCCGCGATCAGGCGTGGTCGGGGACATCCCTCTCTGGATGCATGTTTCCCGTGAAGGCCTCGGAGGATACTGTGCGCTCCAGACGATCACCGGCCGCGGGGCGACCCTGGTAGACTGGCCGGCGGACGAGATGCACGAGGACGCACGTATCGACCCCCACGTCGAGACCTCCGTCCTCGACAACGGCCTGCGGGTCGTCACCGTCCAGCTGCCCCACCTGCACACCTGCACCCTCGCCCTCTACCTGCGGGCCGGGCCGCGCTTCGAGACGCCCGCCGAGAACGGCCTGTCGCACATGGTCGAGCACATGCTCTTCCGCGGCACCGCGCGCCACCGCAGCTCGCGCGCGTTGAGCTCGGCGATCGAGAGCCTGGGCGCCGCGCTCGACGGCGCGACGGATCGGGACCTCGGCGTGCTGCACATGAGCCTGCCGCCCGAGCGCCTGGGGGCCGGGCTGGACCTGCTGGGCGAGATCGTCCTGCGGCCGCGCTTCGCCGACCTGGAAGCCGAGCGGGCCCTCGTGCTCGAGGAGATGAGCGAGGACTACGACGAGGACGGGGTGGAGACGAACGCCGAGGACCTGGCCTGCGGCGCGCAGTTCGGCGGCCACCCGCTGGGGCAGCGGATCCTCGGACCCCGGGCGAACGTCGAGCGCTTCACCGCCGCCGACGTGAGGCGGCACCACGCCCGCTTCTACACGGCCCGCAACGCGGTGCTCTGCGCGGCCGGGCCGGTGGCGCACGCCGCGGTCGCGGCCGGGGCTGCCCGCCACTTCGGCGGCATGCGCCCGGGGCTCGAGGCCGAGGCCGAGCCGGCCCCGCCCGTCGCCGGCGGTCCGCGCTCGTGCCATTCGCCCAGCTCCGGCTCGCTCGTCTCGCTCACGCTCACCCTGCGCGGGATCACGCGGAGAGACCCGGCGGCCTACGCCGCGTTCGAGGCGCTGCTGCGGGTGCTCGACGGCGGCATGTCGGGGCGGGTGTACGAGGCCCTCTGCGTCCGCGACGGGCTCGCCTACTCGGTGGACGCCGAGATCGTCGATCACGTGGACGCCACGCTCCTGCAGTTCACCTCCGAGGTCGCCCCCGCCAACCTCGGCCGGGTGGTCGGGGACACCCTGGGCGTCCTCTCTGCGCTGGCGCGTCGGCCCGTCTCCGCCGGCGAGCTGGCCCGGGTTCGGGAAGGCTACCGCTTCTCCTTGCTGGCTCAGCTCGACGACGCGGCCGCGATGGCCGAGTGGTTCGGGGCCGCCAGCCTCTTCCAGGAGCCCCTGCTGCCGTCCGCGCGCCTGGCGCTGATGTCGCGCGTGAGCGCCCGTGACGTGATGCTCGCCGCCCGGCGTGTGGCGCAGCCTGCCGGGCTCGCGCTGGCGGTGGTGGGCCCGGTGAGTCGGGCGCGGTTCCGCGCCCTGCGCCGGACCTGGCAGGGCTGCTCGGCGACGGGCCGCCGGCCTGAGTGACGTCGGGCGCCGCGAGACGCGGGTCGACACCGGCATTGGCATCGGCAGCGGTCTGCCGTATGGTCGGCGTATGAGGCTCGGCATGGCCGGCGCGCTGCTCGGGCTCACTGCGATCGGCTTCTCGTGCAGTCCCGGGCGCGAAGGAGAGGCGCGTGCTGCCGCAGCAGCGACGGCCAGCGGACCGTCGAGTTGGGAGCTGGTCTACGAGCGCGACGTGAACGGCGCGATGGACCTGTTCGTCATCCCCGCGGGTGGCGGGCCGGAACGCCGTCTCACCGACGACCCCGCCTACGACAGCCTCGCGCGCTGGACGCCGGACGGGAGGAGCATCGTCTTCACGTCCGACCGCAGCGGCAGACCGCAGCTGTGGGAGATCGACGCGGACGGCCGGCACCTGCGCCGCCTGCGGGAGAACGGCGCGACCGAGTACCAAGCCGACGTCTCGCCCGACGGCCGGCAGCTCGCGTTCCTGTCGAACCTGGACGGCCCGGAACGGCTTCTGCTGCAGGACCTGCGGACGGGCGCCGTGCGCGAGCTGGTGCGCCACGGTGAGCACACGATCTTCGGCAACCCGCACTGGAGTCCCGACGGGCGACGGATCGCTTTCTCCTCGAACCACCGCCTCGGCCACCACGTCTACGTGGTCGACGTGGCCACGGGGGACGAGCAGAGGCTCTCGGGCCTCACCGGTGGCGGCTGCGAGCCGCGCTTCAGCCGCGACGGGAAGAACGTCGTCTACGTCAGCCGCGGCCTCATGCGGCCGACCAGCAGCCTGGTCGCGCACGACCTCGCGAGCGGCAGGGAGAGGACGCTCGTCGACTGGCCGGCGCTGAATTACGACCCCGTGTACTCGCCGGACGGCAGCGAGCTGGCGTTCGCGTCGAACGTGACGGGCCAGTACGTGATCTACCGGCAGCGGCTCTCGGACGGCAAGGCCTGGCGCGTGACGTTCGCGCCCGGCGAAGCGCGCTACCCGGACTACCGGCCGACGTCCCTTCGTTGAGCGTCGTTCGCCATCGTGGCACCGCGTGGCTCGGGTTGGTTCACCAGGCCATTGTCCGTGGCGCGGCATCGTGAGCCAAGGCGCCGAGAATGCCGCGCCGCCGGCAGCGCCCCGGCAGGGTAGGATGGGCGTCGGCGCCATGGAACGACGCGGTTTCGTCAAGCGCAGCGTGGGGGCGGGCCTGCTGGCCGCGGCCGGCTGTCGGAGCCTGCGCCAACGGTCGGACGTGGAGCGCCGGCCGGAGCGGGCGGCCGAGCAGCCCATCCTGCGCCGGGACCTGTTCCCGCGACCGGTGCAGATCGTCTCGATCGAGCTGCTCCGTTGCGGGGAGCTGACCGTCGTGCGCACGCGCTCGAGCGACGGTGCGTTCGGCATCGCTGCCACCAACAGCAAGGTGAAGCAGCTCTATCCCATCCTGCTCGACCTGGTGGCGCCGTACTTCGTCGGCAAGGACGCACGCGATCTCGAGGAGCTGCTCGCCGGCGTCTACGTGTTCGAGAGCAACTACAAGATGTCGAGTCTGGCCCTGTGGAGCCCGGTGTGCTGGGTGGAGCTCA
This sequence comes from uncultured Acidobacteriota bacterium, assembly GCA_963831755.1. GTDB lineage: Bacteria > Acidobacteriota > Vicinamibacteria > Fen-336 > Fen-336 > DATBSL01. The sequence continues at coordinate 231,894 of CAWHRC010000020.1, read as the reverse complement.
GCATCCTGGACCTGCTCGGCCGGATCGCGGGACGCCACGTCAGCGAGATCCTCGGCAGCCGCCTGCGTGACCGGGTGGCAGTCTACGTGGCCAGCGGCAACCGCGAGACCGAGCCCGAGGAGGAGGTCGCGATCCTCGAGCGGCGCATCGCAGAGACCGGCGCGCGCGCGGTGAAGTTCAAGGTGGGCGGCCGCATGAGTCGAGGCCGGGATTCCATGCCGGGCCGCTCGGAGCGGCTGATCGAGCTGTCTCGCAAAGTGCTGGGCGATTCGATCGTGATTCAAGCCGACGCGAACGGTTCCTACGGCGTGGAACGGGCCGTCGAGGTCGGGCGGCGGCTCGAAGGGATCCGGGCGGCTCTCTTCGAGGAGCCGTGCCCGTTCGACTGGTTCGAGGAGACCAAGGCCGTCGCCGACGCGCTCGCGATCCCCGTCGCGGGAGGCGAGCAGGAGTCGAGCGAGCATCGCTTCGAGTGGCTGATCCGCAACGGTGCCCTGCAGATCGTGCAGCCGGATCTGCATTACTACGGCGGCTTTCTCCGCTCCACGCGGGTGGCCCGGATGGCCGCCGCGGCAGGCCTGCCGATCACGCCACACGTCTCCAGCGGTAACCTGTGCTATGCGGACGTGGCCAACTTCTGCTCGTTCACGCCCAACATCGGTCCGTTCCACGAGCTCAAGAGCGGGGTCGAGAAGACTGGAGGCCTGTTCGACCCGCCGCTGCGAGTCAGGGACGGCTTTCTCGCGGTTCCACGCGGCCCGGGCCTGGGCGTGGCGCACGTCGACGAGCTGCTGCGCGATGCCCGAAAGGCGTTCTGAACGGCACACGACAGGCGGGACTGCCTGGACCGGCGACGTCGAAGACTCGGACGCTAGCCGAAGAGCCAGTGCCACAGGACCACGGCGCCGATGAAGGCCAGGATCACGACCAGCACGGCGCCGACTCCGACGCCCATCTGGCCGAAAGCACCCAGCCGGCTCTGCGCGGGCGGTCGGCTGCCGATCGACTCGTCCAGCTCGCACAGCTCGAAGGGCGGGCGCGAGCCCTCGGTCAGCAGTCCCTCGACCTGCGGGACGACCCGCGCCGGCGCCTCGTCGGTCGCGGGCAGCGGTGCGAGCGCTGCCCGCAGGAGCTCGATTCCGAGACGCAGGTAGCCGGTGCGGTTCCCGGCCGTCGTCCGGCCCTCCGCGTCGGCCGGCAGCGTGAGGTGAGCACCTTCACTCGGCACGAGCCGGTCCAGCCGATCGACCAGGTCCGCAAGCTCGGCTTCCGTCTCGTCATCCAGGTCCATCGTCGACACTCCTGGGCGCCCTGTAGGCCAGCGCCAGAAGGGTTCCGCTCACGCTCTGCAGCACGCCGGGGCCGGCCGTGTGGCCATGCCGCGCGAGCAGCTCGCTCGCTCGCGCCTCGCAGGCCTGCAGCGCCTCGCGCCATTTGACGTCGGCAGCTCACCGCACCCGCACGGCTTCGCGCTCGGAATGGTAGCGCGACCGCGCTCGGCGTCGCGCCGCCCTTCGCGTCTCAGGACCGGACACGTTGTCCGGCGATTGCTGACGCGTTCACGCTAAGTCACTGACAACACGATGCAAGCCGATTGGCCCGGGCCTTGCACTTGCCGGGCCCGGAGGGTAGCGACCGATCCGACGAGTGTCCGAGTCTACCTGGCGTCAGGGGAGAGCCGCACGCAGGCGGGGGCCCGGCGAAGGTCGGCGCACTCTCCGACTGCCATCATGCCGTCCGGACTGCACCAGGAGGCAGGAAAGCACGGGAGGAGTCGCGTCTCTGTCAGGGGGAGCGCCAGATGCCGTTGTACGTGTTCTGCTGTCCGAATCACGGTAGGGTCGAGGTGCTGCTGCCGCCGCGCCAGCGGCCCTACTACTTGTGCGAGCGCTGCGGACAGCTCTGTGAGCGTGGCTCCACCACGGTGGTGACGCGGGTCGAAGGGAACGCCTTCCACGGACGTGAGGTCGGGCTGCAGCTCAGGGAGCTGTCGGAGTCCGCCGAAGAGGACTGACGCGCCCGGGCTCCCGCCGACAGCTCCCATCCCGCTGCCGGGTAGCCTGATGATTCCTGCCAACCGGAGGCTGCCTGGCGGTTTCAGGCAAGACGCCTCTTCGGCTCAGCGGAGCCTGGCAGCTTCGCCCGCCCTGTTGAACGGAGGCCGTCGGCCGCACTACGATGCGGGCCATCGCCTGTCGAATCAGGAGCAGCTGAAGAATGCGCAGACACCTCCTCGTGTCGATGCTCGTCGTGTGGTCCGGGCTGAGCGTGAGCCATGGTGCTGGCGCGGGGAGCCCGCCCCTGCTCCTGCAGCGGCCGGCCGTGAGCAGGACCCAGCTCGTCTTCAACTATGCCGGCGACCTGTGGGTCGTCGGGCGCGACGGCGGCAGCGCGCGCCGCCTCACGGCGGCGGTCGGCAACGAGACGACCCCGTGCTTCTCCCCAGACGGAACGCTGGTGGCGTTCACCGGCGAGTACGACGGCAACCAGGACGTCTACGTCGTTCCGGTGGCTGGCGGCACGCCACGCCGGCTGACGTTTCACCCGGCCGTGGACGTCGCCCTGGGCTTCAGCCCCGACGGCAAGAGCATCCTCTTCGAGTCGACCGGCAACAGCTTCTACCACTTCGCGGCCCAGCTCTACACCGTTCCCGTGGAGGGCGGCTTCCCTGTCCAGCTGCCCCTGGTGACCGGCTCCGAGGCCACGTTCTCGCCCGACGGCACTCGCCTTGCGTACGTGCCCCACGGCCAGTGGCAGGCGGCCTGGAAGCGCTACCGGGGAGGCCAGACGACGCCGATCTGGATCGCGGACCTCAGGGACTCCTCGGTCGAAAAGACTCCCCGCGACAACTCGAACGACCACAACCCGATCTGGGTGGGGGACACCATCTACTTCCTCTCCGATCGCAGCGGCCCGGTGAGCCTCTTCGCCTACGACACGAAGACGAAGCAGGTCTCCGAGGTCGTCCACAGCGACGGCTTCGACTTCAAGTCCGCATCCGCCGGTCCCGACGCCATCGTCATCGAGCAGTTCGGTGCCATCAAGCTCTTCGACCTCGGGACGCGTGCCGTCAAGACCGTCGAGATCTCGGTGGCGGGAGACCTCCCCGAGGTGCGACCTCACTTCGCGTCGGTCAAGCCGGACCGGCTGCGCAGCTTCGGCATCTCGCCCACCGGCGCACGCGCTCTTTTCGAGGCCTGGGGCGAGATCCTGACCGTGCCCACCGACAAGGGCGACATCCGCAACCTGACGCGAAGCCCGGCGGTCGCCGACCGCGATCCCGCCTGGTCGCCCGACGGGAAGTGGGTCGCCTGCTTCTCGGACGAGCCGGGCGAGTACGAGCTTCAGGTCCACGACCAGGGCGGGCTGGGCGAGGTGCGTCACTTCGATCTGGGCCAGCCGCCGTCCTTCTTCTACGGCCCCGCCTGGTCTCCCGACAGCAAGAAGATCGCCTACTTCGACAAGCGTCTGAAGCTCTGGTACCTGGATCTCGAGAAGAAGACCCACACGCTCGTGGACACCGACTACTACGGCGGCTTCGGGCCGTCACAGTTCAGCCCTGCCTGGTCCCCGGACAGCGCCTGGATCGCGTACACGCGCCTGCTGCGCAGCGGGCTGCACGCGGTGTTCGTCTACTCGCTGGCGCAGGCCAAGTCGTATCAGGTGACGGACGGGATGAGTGACGCGCTCCATCCAGTCTTCGACAAGGAGGGGAAGTACCTCTACTTCACCGCGTCCACCGACATCGCGCTCGCCTCTGCCGGCCTCGACATGTCGAGCAACGAGCGACGGGTGACGCGCAGCGTCTACGTCGCGGTGTTGAGCAAGGACCTGCCTTCCCCTCTCGCCCCCGAGAGCGACGAGGAGGGCAAGGAGAAGGCCGAGGGCGAGAAGGAGAAGCCGAAGGACGCATCGGGGAAGAGCGAGCCCAAAGCCGACAGGTCCTCGGGGGGCGACAAGAACGGCGGGGCCAAGGGCGACGACAAGGGCAAGAAGGAGCCGGTCGTCGTCAAGATCGACGTCGAGGGCATCGGCCAGCGCATCCTCGCCCTGCCGATCCCGGCAAGGAACTACCTCAACATGCTCGGCGGCAAGGCCGGCATCCTGTTCCTCGCGGAAGGGCCGCCGGTGATCGGCCGCGACGACTTCCCGAACCTGCGCCAGACGATCCAGAAGTTCGACCTCGACAAGCGCAAGGTCGAGAAGCTGCTCGACGAGGTCAACGACTTCGCGGTCTCGTTCGACGGCAGCAAGATCCTCTACCGCAAGGGCGACCAGTGGACGACGGCGGGCACCGACGAGCCGCCCGCCTCCGGCGGCCCACCCAAGCCCGGCTTCGGCCCCCTGAAGCTCGAGGCGATGGAGGTCTACGTGGAGCCGAAGGCGATGTGGAGGCAGATCTACGACGAGACCTGGCGCATCGAGCGCGACTTCTTCTACGACCCGGGCTACCACGGACTCGACCTGGACAAGGCCAAGAAGAAGTACGCACCCTACCTCGATGGCATTGGCTCGCGCGGCGAGCTGACCTACCTCTTCCAGGAAGCGCTCGGCGAACTGACGGTCGGCCACATGTTCGTGGGCGGCGGCGACCGCCCTCAGCCGAAGAAGGTCAAGGGCGGGCTGCTGGGAGCGGACTACAGGCTCGAGAACGGCCGCTACCGCGTGGCGCGGGTGTACGACGGAGAGAACTGGAACCCGGGGCTCGAGGCCCCGTTGACCCAGCCCGGCGTCAACGTGAAGGTCGGGGACTACATCCTGGCGGTGAACGGACGCGAGCTGCACTCCTCGGACGACATCTACGCCTTCTTCGAGGAGACCGCCGGCCGGCAGGTGACGCTCAGGGTCGGCCCGAGTCCCGACGACAAGGGCGCCCGCGACGTCACGGTCGTGCCGGTGGAGAGCGAGGAGAACTTGCGCCGCTTCGCCTGGATCGAAGGGAACCGGCGCAAGGTGGACGAGCTGACGGGCGGGCGAGTGGCCTACGTGTACCTGCCCAATACCGCCTACGGCGGCTACAGCAACTTCAACCGCTACTTCTTCGCCCAGGTGGGCAAGGAGGCCGTGATCGTGGACGAGCGCTTCAACGAGGGCGGCCAGCTCGCCGACTACATCGTCGACTACCTGCGTCGTCCCCTCATGAGCAAGGTCACCTCGCGGGAGGGGGCGGACTGGTCCAGCCCGAGCGAGGCGATCTACGGTCCGAAGGTGATGATCATCAACGAGATGGCCGGCTCGGGCGGGGACGCGCTCCCCTGGTACTTCCGCAAGGCGGGGCTCGGTCCGCTGGTGGGGAAGAGGACGTGGGGCGGCCTCGTGGGCATCGGCGGCTACCCGGAGCTGCTCGACGGCGGGAGCGTCACCGCCCCGCGCGCCGCGATCTACGGGCTCACGGGCGAGTGGGAGGTCGAGAACCACGGCGTCGCCCCTGACTACGACGTCGAGCTCGACCCGGCGGCGTTCCGGCAGGGCCACGACGCCCAGCTGGAGAAGGCGATCGAGGTCGTGATGCAGCAGCTGAAGGAGCACCCGCTGCCCGATCACCCGCGGCCCGCGTACCCGAACTACCACAAGGGGGACGGGCTCGGGAGGGGGGGCCACTGACGGCTTCCGGCCGCGGCCAGAACGCTCGCGTGACGGCAGCCGGCTCAGGCGCCCGCGGTCCGCTCGGTCAGCCGCCGATTCCAGCGGACCAGCGCTGTGGCGAGGACGAGCCAGGCGGCGATCAGAGCGAGGTTGACGACCGCGAAGCCGTCGGCGTCGAGGAGCACCCAGGTGGTTCCCGCGAAGACCACGAAGGCGGCGGCGAGGTCGCCGAGCCGCACGAAGAAGCTGTCGACGGCCTGCTTCGCCTTGTACTTCTCCTCGCGGGTCGTGGGCAGCCACAGCAGCTGCTTGGCGGTGTTCATCACCGAGTAGTCGGTCGAGTTCTCGGCCGTCTTGGCCCAGCGCACGATGCTCAGCGTGGCCCCGGCCGCCACGAAGCCGTAGGCCCCGAGCGCGATGGCGGGCAGCGCGAAGAGGACCCCGGCGAGGCCGAAGCGCTTCACGATGCGTGAGGTCAGGAAGGCCTGCACCAGCATCGCGATCACGTTCACCCAGAAGAAGTAGCTGCCGTAGTAGGCCCCGATGTAGGCGTTCTTGTCGAGGCCGGGGTCGGCGGCCGCCAGCGCCGTCGCACGCTCCACCACCAGGTGGCTCAGGATGTACTCGCCGGTGGTGTTGACGGCGTTCAGGACGACGAGCAGGACCGCGATCAGGAGGATGTAGCGATTGGAGAAGACGAGCGAGAAGCCGCTGCGGGACCCGAGCGCCGCCTGCGCTCCCGCCGCAGCGGCGGGGCTCGCCCCTCTCGCCGCGCCCCGGTTCACCACGGCGTAGATCCCGAGCGTGAAGAGGAGCAAGGCCGCCGCCACGTAGAGCATCACGTTGGTGGCCACGTGGGCGTCGAAGAGCCGCTCGGCGATCCAGGGTCCGAGCGGGGGGCCCGCGGTCATGCCGATGCCGATGACGGGGAAGAGCCGGTCGCCGGCGTCCCTGGTGTAGATGTCGTTCGCGTAGGACCAGAACTGGGCGATGATCGAGAGGCTGAAGAAGCCCACCCAGACGTAGAACGCCACCCCGATGAAGGGCACGCCCGCCTGCACCGCGAGGGCAAAGGCCACGATGTTGGCGACGAAGAAGAGCGTGACGCCGACGATCAGCTTCATCCGGTCCAGGCGCGAGGCGAACCAGCTGTAGGCGGGCACGAAGGCCATCAGCACGAGCGCCTGTCCCGCGGCGGCGTACGTCTTGACCTCGGCCGGGCTCCTGATCCCCAGGATGCGCAGGAAGGCCGGCACCTCGGTGTTGAGGATGAGCGGCTCGCGGACCGTCTTGATGATGTAGTAGGCGACCAGGATCAGGAAGATGTTGACGAGCATCAGCAGCGCTCGGCCTCCCTCGCCCGGCCGGACGTCGCTGAACAGGCCGAGCAGGCGGTCGAGCGGCCCGGGCGTCGGGGCAGGCGAGGCGTCTGCTGCGCTTTCGGCCACGGAGCCTCCTGTCTCGGGAATGACGAGCGGAGGATAACCCGAACGGCCGACGCGGCGGCCCGCCGCGCCGGCGCCGGTCAGACGAGCGCGTCCTCGGCCGGGCCGAGGCGCACGAGGTCGATCCGGGCGGGATCGCTCGGCCCGAGGCCGTAGCGCGAGCCGGCGATCTCGATGTGGTGGGGCGAGGGGCTGATCGGGCGCTCCGCGCCGAAGTGCTGCCGGCGCTTGGCCTGGATGATGCGCGCGCCGGTGGCGTCCACCGGCACGGGCTGCAGGCCGACGACGAGGCCGCAGTACGGCCAGGTGAGCTCCCTGGCGAAAGAGTGGGGGCCGACCGAGTGGAACTGCGGCGTGAGCATCACGAGCACGTTCAAGCGCACCTTGCCGGCGAGCTGGGGCAGCTGCCAGAGGGCGCCGAGCCTGGCGCACGCGTCGCCGTGGTAGTCCGGCGGGTTCTCGGCGAACATGATCACGTTCTTGAGGCAGGTGCCCAGGCCCGACCAGGCGTGCGTGCGGATCGGCCGGACGTTGACCAGGGCGGTCATGCGCCGGAAGACCGGGTTCGAACGGACGCCCCGGTCGTCCACCGCGACCTCGCGGACGCCAGCCCTGACGAGCTCCTCGCGGATCGCCTGCTCCAGCTCGGGCGGAGTGGGCAGCGGGCCCCAGGAGTTGCTCTTCACGCCGACGACGTCGGAAGGCCCGGCCAGGCGGCGCCAGGCGGCCCCCGTGTCCGCCGTCCCCAGCAGCGCGCCGACCGCTTCGTTCAGCATCGCGTGGAGCACGGGAGCGTCGACGCGGCCGTCGCGCGCCAACACCTCGCGCCGTCGGACCAGCACCACGCGGGCCTTCGTGTCCGCCGCCCGCGCATCTGCCGCCCCGAGCAGGCCGGCCGCGGCCGCGCCACCGCCGAGCTGCAGAAACGCACGCCGGTCCTGGACGGTCGAAGTCATGGTGCTCCTCCCCTGGTCGCCTTCTCCAGAAGCGCGAGGGCCTCTTCGCGCGACGCGGCACGCAGCACGTAGGCACGGGTGCGCGCGTCCAGCTCGCCGGCGGCGCACCAGCCGTCGTCGCGCCTCGCGGGCCGCGAGGCGTCGAGGAACCGGCGTGCGAAGCCTGCGGCGGCCTCGACGGCCGCCGTCGGGTCCGCGTACTCGACCAGGACCAGCTCTGCGCCGCCGCCGCTCGTGAGGTAACGACCGACGACGGCCGGCGCCTGCGGTCCGATGCCGAGCGGGTTGTCGGGGCCGATCGGCAGGTGGGCCTCCAGGATGCGCGGGTGGCGCAGGTAGACGAGCGAGGCTTCGTCGAGGCCGACCTTGGGCAGGCGATCGACGAGGGGCGGCGGCGCGCCGGCCTCCGCGATCGCGTCGGAGACGGCCCGCCCCAGGGCCACGACGGCCTGCCTCGCCCGCGCGTCGTCCCGTTCCGCGGACACCGAGACGAAGAACCGGCCCTTCCAGAAGGAGAGCGTGCCGTAGCCGAGGCTGGAGCCCTGGCCGACGCCCGCGGGCTCGCCCTCGCGCGAGTGCGTGAAGACGCCGAAGGCGTCCGCGGACGAGGCCATCTCGAACACGTCCACGATCACGTCGCCCTCGCCCCCGGGCCCCGCGTAGCGCCGAGCGTGGCAGGCGGTCATGCCGTAGGCCAGGTAGACCTCGCCGAGCCCGTCGATGTACTGGAAGATGCTGTGCGGGTCGTAGCGGGCGGTGGCCGCGACCGCCCGCCAGCCGGCGACCCCGTCGGGGAGCGACGGCGGAAGCGCCAGGAGTGCCGCTGCGGTCATGACCGCCCCCGGGAGAGGCATGATGGTGCGCGCCTCGCGACGCGTCAATTGTACGTCGCGGCTGTGCTAGTCTGCGCCGCGAAGGAGGCGACGTGCCCGCGTATCGTTACCTGGTGCAGGGCCGCGTGCAGGGGGTGGGCTATCGTTACTTCGTGCTGCGGCAGGCCGCTGCCCTCGGCGTGACCGGCTTCGCGCGCAACCGCGCGGACGGGTCGGTCGAGGTGGTGGCCGAGGCCGGTGAGCAGGCCCTGGCCGACCTCGAGGCCCGGCTGCGCGAGGGCCCGTCCTTCTCCGAGGTGACGGGCGTCGAGCGCGAGGCGATCGCGCCGCGCGGAGACAGCGGCTTCCACGTTCGCTGAGGAGCTTCGCCGATGAACCTGGAGCCGCAGATCGACGCCCTCCGGTCCGCGATTCGCGACGTCGCCGACTTCCCGAAGCCCGGCATCGTGTTCAAGGACATCACCACGCTGCTGCAGGACCCGGTCCTGCTGCGGCGGGCGCTGGACCTGCTGGCGGTGCTGTGCGGCGACCTGCGCGTCGACAAGGTGGTGGCGATCGAGAGCCGTGGCTTCATCCTCGGCGGCGCGCTGGCCTACCACCTCGGGGTCGGCTTCGTCCCCGTGCGCAAGCCCGGCAAGCTGCCCTGGCGTGCGCGCAGGGCCAGCTACGAGCTCGAGTACGGGACCGACTCGCTGGAGATGCACGAGGACGCGCTCGCTCCGGCCGAGCACGTGCTGATCGTGGACGACGTCATCGCCACCGGCGGCACCGCGAAGGCCGTGGGCAGCCTGACCGAGGGGCTCGGCGCGCGCGTGAGCGGCTATCTGTTCCTCGTCGAGCTGGGCTTCCTGAACGGCCGCGAGCGCCTGGCGGGCTACGACGTCCGGAGCCTCATCCGGTACTGACGCTGCCCGGCGGTGGCGGCGCGCTGCACGCGCTCGGCCGTGGTGTCGTTGTGGTAGGCTTCGAGAATCGACGGCCGGGAGTTTGCGCCTGTAGCTCAACAGGATAGAGCAAGAGCATCCTAAGCTCGAGGTTGGGGGTTCGACTCCCTCCAGGCGCACCACCCGCGGACAGGAGCGATTCTTGAAGAAGGAACTCAGGGAGCAGATCAAGCAGGACGAGTTCGCGTCCGGTCTGGAGCGAGCGGCGGCGTGGGCGGCCCAGCACCGTGACGAGCTGCGGATCGGCGTCGGAGTGGCCGTCGTCCTGCTGGCGGCGGGAGGCGCGGTCGCCTACTTCCAGGCCCAGCGCGCGCGCGAAGCGGAGCGCGCCCTGCGCGACGCGCTCACGACCTACGAGGCGCCGGTGAGCGCGGAGGTCCCGCCGGGTGCCGACCGGCCGGCCGGCCAGGTGTTCGCGAGCGCCGCGGAGAAGTACAGGACGGCGGTGGCGGCCTTCGAGGGCGTGGAGCGGCGCTACGGGTCGTCGGCGGTCGGCATCCGCGCAAAGTACTACGCCGCGCTGGCGCGCATCGAGCTGAAGCAGTACGCGGAGGCGGAGAAGGCGCTGCAGGAGATCGAGGCTCGAGGCTCGGGCATCGAGCCGGAGCTGGCGCGGGTGGCGATGGCCGACCTCTACCGCCGCAGCGGCCAGGTGGACAAGGCCGTCGAGGCCTACAAGGGCCTGGCGACCAACCCTAACGCGAACCTGCCCCGCGACTTCGCGCTAATGAGCGCCGCCCAGACGCTCGACGACGCGCAGCGCTGGGCCGAGGCGCGGGCGACCTACCGTCAGCTCACGGAGGAGTTCCCGGCGAGCGTTTACGCCGACGAGGCGCGCACCCGGGCGGAGTACCTCCAGACCGCCGGACAGGGCTGAGGCCGGCCATGAAGAAGCGGACGGCGTGGGTGCTGGCGGCCGGTGTCGCGGCGCTGGCGCTCGGCGCGGCGGCCGTGGGAGCGCTGGCGCTGGTCGTGCGCGGGGGCGGGCGTCCCTCGGTCGCGTGGCCAGGGGGTGCGCAGGTCCTCTCGCTGGAGCTGGCGGGGGACATCCCCGAGGAACCGGCGTCGGGGCTCTCCGGGCTCTTCGAGAGCCGGCCGCCTTCGCTGCGCGGCCTCGTGGAGGCCGTCGACCGCGCGGCGAAGGACCCCGCCGTCAAGGGGCTGCTGCTGCGGGTCGCCTCGCTCGACGCCGGCTGGGCCCGCGTCGGCGAGCTGCGCGACGCGCTCGTGCGCTTCCGCCGCAGCGGGAAGCCCTCCTGGGCGCACCTGGAGTTCGCGGGCAACAAGGAGTACTACCTCGCGACCGGCTGCGCGAAGATCGCGGCTGCGCCGACGGCGCTGCTCGACGTCTCGGGGCTCGCCGCCGAGGTGACCTTCTTCAAGGGAACGCTGGACAAGCTCGGCATCGAGGCGCAGTTCGAGGGCGTCGGCAAGTACAAGAACGCGCCGAACCAGTTCACCGAGACCGGCTTCACCGCGCCGCACCGCGAGCAGATGGAGGCCCTGGTCGGCAGCCTGTTCGACTCCTACGTGCGGGCCGTGGCCGAGGCGCGCGGTCTGCCGCCAGCGACGGTGCGCGCGCTGATCGACGAGGGGCCCTTCGACGCGCGCCGGGCCAAGGCCGCGGGGCTGGTCGACGAGCTTCTGTACCGCGACCAGGTGGAGAGCCGGACCGGTGGCCTGCGCAAGGTCAGCCCCGGCCGCTATCTCAGGGCGGCCCGCGGCTTCACCTTCGACTCGCGGCCCAAGGTCGCGCTCGTCTACGCGGTGGGCACGATCACGCCGGGAGAGAGCCAGTCCGGCCCATTCGGGGGCGGGCTCGTGGGCGCCGACACCATCGTGCGCGGGCTGCGCCAGGCCGCGCAGGACGGCGGCGTGCGCGCGATCGTGCTGCGCGTGGACAGCCCCGGGGGCTCGGGCAGCGCCTCGGACGCCGTGTGGCGCGAGGTGGCTCTGGCGCGGCGGACGAAGCCGGTGATCGTCTCGATGGGCGACTACGCGGCCTCCGGGGGCTACTACATCTCCATGAACGCGGACGCCATCGTGGCGGAGCCCGGCACGATCACGGGCTCGATCGGCGTCTTCTCGGGCAAGTTCAGCATGCGCGGGCTGTACGCCAAGCTCGGGATCTCCGAGGGTGTCGTCCAGCGCGGGCGCTTCGCGCGCCTGTTCTCGAGCTCCGACCCGTGGGACGAGCAGGAGCGGGAGCGCGTGCGCAGCCTGAACCGCGAGTTCTACGCCACGTTCGTGAGCAAGGCCGCCGAGGGGCGGCACCGAACGCCGGAGGAGATCGACGCGGTCGCCCAGGGCCGGGTCTGGACGGGGACCGACGCGCTGCGCGCTGGCCTGGTCGACACGCTGGGCGGGCTCGACGTCGCGCTCTCCGTGGCGCGCGAGAAGGCGCACCTGCCGCGCGGCCAGGACCTGAACCTGGTCGTGGTGCCGGAGCGCAAGGGCCTGTTCGAGCTGCTGATGGAGCGCCAGGACGACGACGTCGCGACGCGCGTGCTCGGCGCGCGGGCGACGTCCCTGCTGCGCTGGGCGGCGGCGCTCGGCGATTCGGGGCCGATCGCCCGCCTGCCGTTCGAGCTCGCGGTGCGCTGAAGGGCGGGGCGGAGGGCTGCCGCGCCGGCCGCCTCAGCTCCCGTAGCGGCTGCGCAGCCGGGCCAGCGACTCCGCCAGGGCCGCCTGGTCAATCGCGCCCGTACACCTCGCGAAACGCCGCGTCGACGTCGCCCGTGCGCGCCATCGCCGACAGCACGTCGTTAATGCCGCCCTGCCCGCGCTGCCCGACCAGGTCCTCGACGAACGCCAGCGCCGCGAGGTAGTAGCCGTGCACCGTCGGCATCCGCCCGTCGGCCAGCGCGCGCAGCGTCGCCTCGTCGACGGAGGAGAGCCGGCGGCCCTCCGTGAGCTGGGCCAGGCCCTCCTGCAGCTCGCGCGGCGCGAGCCCGGCGGAGCGGTCCGCGACGAAGGCGTGGGTCAGCTCGTGCAGCACGGTGGCGTCGAGCTGCGGGGTGAGCGAGCTGGTGAGCCCGCCGATCGGGATGCGCACGCGGCCGTCGAAGCTGTCGAAGCGCCCGCCCGACCAGGCCGGCACGCCCGAGGCGTCGTAGTACGCCTCGCGCGAGAGCAGCACGACCGGGATCGCCGCCGCCGGCTGGTGATCGAACGTGCTGACGAGCGTGGCGTAGTGCCGGTCGAGCACGCGCAGGATCTCGCGCCCGACGTCCTCGTGGGCCTCGCCGTCGTAGCGGACGTGGAAGTGAGCGAGCGTCTGCTGCTGGAGCGGCGCCTCGGCCGCCGAGTCGCTGCGGATGCGGGCGAGCAGGGCGGCGGCCTGCGGGTCCTGGCGGGCGTCGAGGTAGCTCGTGAGCAGGTCTGTCGCCTCGCGCGCGCGGTCCTGGCGCAGGAGCGCGTAGGCCAGCGCCTGCACGGCCTCCGAGTCGCCGGGGGCCCGGCGCAGCAGCTCCCCGGCCGTCCTCTCGACGGCCGGCCAGTCGCCCTGCTCGACGCGGACGCCGAGCAGGGCCCGGCGGGCGGCCGCCGCCGAGGGGTCGACCGCCAGCGCGCGCTCGAGCCGGCTGGCAGCGGTGTCGTACGCGCGGCCGGCGCGCGCCCGCGCGGCCGCGCTCACGAGCACGGCAGCCAGCAGGCGGCGTGCCGCATCGGGGTAGGCGGCGTATAGGCGCTCCGCCTCCGCGACCTCTGCGCCGCTCATCGCGGGACCGCTCGTCAGCTGTCGCGCCAGCCTCCGGGCGGCCTCGGCGTCCCGGGCGTCTGCGAGACGGGTCGCCTCGGCCGGCAGGGAGGGCGCCGGCGCCGTCGGCGCGATGACGGGCGCTGGGATGAAAGTCGCCTGCGCATCCTCGTTCTCCGGCGGCACGGGAGTCGCCACGGCGGCGGGCGGGGGCTGGACCGCCCGGGTCGTGTGCCCCCGTCGCTGGTGCAGGAACGCCATCGCGACCGCCACCAGCGCGAGGGCGACGAGCGACCAGAGGAGGCCGTGCCGCGCGCCGGTCCCGGCCGTGCGCGTCGAGCGGGCGGGCGGGACGCCGACTCCGGTCGGGCGCTCGCGCGGCCGGCGTGCCTTGGCGAGCACGACGCCGCAGCGGGGGCACTCCAGCCGGTCTTCCGTGACGGCCCCGCAACGGGGACAGTCCATGCGTGCGCCTCCGTGGCTCGAGGCCGTGCGGGCGCCTATACTACAAGGTCGCCGGCAATCGGGCGAGGGCGAGAGGAGGTGCCGTGGCGAGTCCAGGGGCGCCGCACCGCCGCGAGCGGGTGGGAGCGGGTACCACCCGCGCGCGGGTGGCCGTGGTGCGCACGAGGCCGGAGACGGTCCTCGACGACGTCGCTCGGCTCATGCGCAGCGTCGACTACGCGAAGGCGCTGCCGGCAGGCAGGCGCACGGTCCTCAAGGACAACATCTCCTGGCACCTGCCGTACCTGTCGGCGAACAGCACCCCCTGGCAGATCGAGGGCGTCGTGCGCACGCTGCGCCAGGACGGCTACGCGGACCTGGTCGGCCTGCACAACCAGACGGTGGTCACCGACGCCCACAAGGGCGACGAGCTCAACAAGTTCGCCGGCGTCTACCGGCGCTACGGCGTGCGCACCGAGGACAACTTCTCGCCCGACTGCCGCTGGGTGCGCATCGAGCCCAGGGCGAAGCTGCGGGTGCTCGACCGCATCTTCGGCGAGGTGCGGGTGCCCGAGCTGCTCGTGGGCAGCAACGTCGTGCACCTGCCCACGGTGAAGACGCACGTCTACACCACGATGACCGGGGCGATGAAGAACGCCTTCGGCGGGCTCTTGCGCGAGAACCGCCACTGGGCGCACACGGACATCCACGCGACGCTGGTGGACCTGCTGGCGGTGCAGCAGGAGATCCACCCGGGGATGTTCGCCGTCATGGACGGCACGATCTGCGGCGACGGCGCCGGCCCGCGCGCGATGCGGCCCGTGGTCAAGGACCTGATGCTGGCGAGCGACGACATGGTCGCGATCGACGCGCTCAGCGCCTGGCTGATGGGCTTCGACCCGCTGGCGGACGTCGACTGCATCCGCATGGCGCACGAGCGCGGGCTGGGCGTGGGCGACGTGCGCGAGATCGAGGTGGTGGGCGAGGACGTCTCCGAGCTCAACTTCGGCTTCCGGGTGCGTTACCACTTCGCGAGCCGCGTCGGGCGGCTGCTCTGGTTCACGCCGCTCGCGCGCGTGCAATCGCTCTTCTTCAGGACGCCGCTCGTCCACGCGTTCATCTGGGGCTCCTCCGTCTACCACGACCGCTACTGGTGGCCGGCCTACGGCAGGCGCCGCATGGCCGCGATCGCGGCCACTCCCTGGGGCCGGCTGTTCGAAGCCTACGAGTAGAGACGAAGCGCCGGACGAAACGACAGGAGATCCACCGTGAAGAGCCGCGTGATCGAGGCGACGGCGCCGACCCGTGTCGACCTGGCCGGCGGGACGCTGGACATCTGGCCCGTGTACCTGTTCCACCCCGGCGCCGTGACGGTGAACGTGGCCATCGACCGGCGCGCCTGGTGCCGGGTCGAGACCGGGGTCGAAGGTGTCGAGATCGAGTCGAAGGACACGCTGCAGAAGGCCTCGGGGCGCAGTGTCGCCGAGGTGCTCGCCGGCGGGAAGCTGACACTGGCGGCCCACATCCTGCAGGCGCTGGGGATCGAGTCGGGCGTGCGCGTCGTGACGCAGTCGCGCGTGCCGGCCGGCTCGGGGCTCGGCGGCTCGTCCGCCCTGGCCGTCGCGATCACGGGCGCCGTGGCGGCGGCGTTCGAGCGGCCGCTCGGCCCGGACGAGATCTGGCCGCTCACCCGCGACGCCGAGGCCCGCGCGATCGCGGTGCCCACGGGCATCCAGGACTACCACCCCGCGATCCGCGGGGGAGTGCTCTGCCTGCACCTCGAGCCGGCGGTGGTGCGCGTCGAGCGCCTGGCCGTCGATCCCGCGAAGGTCGAGGAGTCGCTGCTGCTCGTCGACGCGGGCGCCACCCGTTTCTCGGGCATCAACAACTGGGACGTGTTCAAGGGCCAGATCGACGGCGACGAGCGCGTGCGCGGCTCGCTGGCGGCGATCGCCGCCGTGGCGCGCCAGGTGCGCGAGGCGCTGCTGGCCGGGCGCTTCGAGGACCTGATCGGGCTGATGGCCGAGGAGTGGGACGCGCGCAAGCGCCTCGCGCCGGGCTGGACGACGCCCGAGATCGACCACATCGCCGAGGTCGTGCGCGGCGCCGGCGGCGCGGCGAAGGTGTGTGGGGCAGGCGGAGGCGGGATCGTCGCGGTCTGGGCGCCTCCCGGCGGCCGGGGAAAGGGCCGGCGCGAGGCCGTCGTCGAGGCCGCGCAGCGGGCAGGCCTCAAGCTCTTCCCGGCGCGGGTGGACCTGCGCGGGCTCGACGTGGAGGGCTGAGCGCAGGGAGAAGACGGGGTAGGATAGGAGGTTCTGCGAGGTGGTCAAGGGATGATTCAGGCGACGCAGCTCAAGAAGGGGATGTGCATCAAG
Organism: uncultured Acidobacteriota bacterium; assembly: GCA_963831755.1. Lineage (GTDB taxonomy): Bacteria > Acidobacteriota > Vicinamibacteria > Fen-336 > Fen-336 > DATBSL01. The sequence goes on along the minus strand of CAWHRC010000020.1, from coordinate 215,611 downwards.
CACGACAACGACCTCTACCGCATCGTCGAGGCGCAGCACAAGACGCCGGGCAACCTGAGGGGGCTGGTGCAGGCGAAGATTCGCAGCCTGAAGACCGGAGCCATCAGCGAGCACCGCTTCCGCTCGGTGGACATGGTCGAGCGCGCCATCCTGGACGAGGCGGAGATGGAGTATCTCTACCGGGACGGCGACATGTACCACTTCATGAACAACGAGAGCTACGAGCAGGTGGGGCTCTCCGCCCAGGTGCTGGGCAGCGCAGTCGACTACCTGATCCCGAACATCAAGCTGGCGATCGAGTTCTACGAGGGCCGTCCGGTCGGCATCGACCTGCCGATCACCGTCGAGATGAAGGTGATGGAGACCGAGCCCGGCATCAAGGGCGCCTCGGTCTCGAACGTGGGCAAGCCGGCCAAGATGGAGACGGGCCTGGTCGTGCAGGTGCCGGCCTTCATCAACGAGGGCGACGTCATCCGCATCGACACCGCCACGGGCTCCTACGTCGAGCGTGTCAACAAGTAGGAGGCGGACGTGCCCGCACCCCCGCCGCCGGGGCGGCCCGGCAGCATCGAGGTCATCACCGGCAGCATGTTCAGCGGCAAAAGCGAGGAGCTGATCCGGCGTGTGCGCCGCGCCCAGATCGCCCGCCAGCGGGTGCAGCTGTTCAAGCCCCGCATCGACGCCCGCTACTCGCGGACCGAGATCGTCAGCCACTCCGAGATGAAGATGCCCTCGCAGGCGGTGGACCGCGCCTCGGACATCCCGCCGCTGGTCGACGGTGAGACCGAGGTCGTGGGCATCGACGAGGGCCAGTTCTTCGACGCCTCGCTGGTGGGGGTGGCCGACGAGCTGGCGAACCGCGGTCTGCGGGTGATCGTGGCGGGCCTCGACCAGGACTTCCGCGGCCTGCCCTTCGAGCCCATGCCGCAGCTGATGGCGGTGGCCGAGTACGTGGACAAGACGCTGGCGGTCTGCATGCGCTGCGGCGCGCCGGCCAACCGCACGCAGCGCCTGGTGGCCGCCGAGGACCGGGTGGTGGTGGGCGGCGCGGGCGAGTACGAAGCGCGCTGCCGCCGCTGCTTCCATCCCGAGCCGGCCGAGGATGGTCACTAGCGCCTTGGAGCTGCTCGCGATCGACGGCTCCCGGGGCGAGGGCGGCGGCCAGGTCCTGCGCACGGCCCTGGCCCTGGCCGCCGTCAGCGGCCGCGGCTTCCGCATCGACAGGGTCCGCACGGCCCGCCTGCGCCCGGGCCTGCGGCCGCAGCACCTGGCGGCCGTGCGCGCGGCCGCGCTCGCCTGCGGCGCCGAGGTGCACGGCGCGTTCGAGGGCTCGCCCGACCTGCGCTTCATCCCGCACGAGCCGGCCGCGGGTGAGTTCACGTTCGACATCGGCGCGGCCGGAGCCGCGACGCTGGTGCTGCAGACCGTGGTGCCCGTCCTGGCCACGGCCGCCGCCCCGAGCCGCGTGAGCGTGGTCGGCGGGACCCACGTGGCGCGCAGCCCCAGCTTCCACTTCTTCGCGCGCCACTTCGCGCCGGCCGTCGAGCGGCTGGGGCTGCAGGTCCGGCCGCGCCTGCTGCGCGCGGGCTTCGCGCCGAAGGGCGAGGGCCGCCTCGAGTGCGAAGTGGGACCGTGGGCGCGGCCGGCTGCGCTCGACCTCTCGCAGCGCGGCGCGCTCGTGGCCGTGCGGGGAGTCGCCGGGTCGGCGCACCTGCGGGGCGACGTGGCCCGGCGGGCGGCGGAGGCCGCGCGCGACCTGCTGTGGGAGGCGCGGCGGCTGGAGTCCGGCTGGGAGGTGGTCGAGCTGAGCGCGTCGTCGCCAGGATCCTTCCTGCAGCTGGAGGCGGTGTTCGAGCAGGGCCGGGCCGCCTTCCCGCTGCTCGGCGAGCGGGGCCTGCGGCCGGAGCTGATGGGCGAGCGGACGGCGCGGCGGCTGCTGCGCTTCCTCGACGACGAGCAGGCGGTGGTCGATCCGCTGCTGGCGGACCAGCTCGCGCTGCCTCTCGCGGTGGCGGGCGGCGGTGGGCGCCTGCTCACGTCGGAGGTCACCCTGCACCTCGAGACGGTGGCGTCGGTCCTGCGGCGGTTCGACGTGCCGGCCGAGACCTGGGGCCGCCGCGGCGGGCCCGGGGGCCTGCAGGTCGGACCCTGGCCGTGAGCCGCCGGGGGCGGCTCGGGCTGGGGTAGGATCGGGTTTCCGGGGGAAGGAGCACGGTGAAGCTGAGCCCGCTGGTCCGGTTCCTGCTGTGGGACTACGGCCGGGGAAGCCTCGCCTACGACCTGGCGCTGCTCGTGGTCGCCCTGATCGTGCTGCTCGTGCCGGGCGGCTTCTGGGGCGATCCCCTGTGCCCGAGGTGAGGGCCGCCGCGCCTGCGGCCTCCGCGTCCGCGCGCAAGGCACGCCTCGTCCGCGCGTACCTCGCGGGCGCGCCGGTCCACTGCACCTGGCAGCTCTCGCAGCGCTGCGAGTCGTTCTGTCACTTGTGCGAGCACCGCGCGGAGGCGGCCGCCGAGGAGCTCGACGCTGCCGGCTGCGCGCGGGTAGCCGAGGCGCTGGCGGACGAGGGCGCGCTCCTGGTCAGCTTCACCGGCTCGGAGCCGTTCCTGCGCGCCGACCTGCCCGCGATCCTGGCGGCCGTGGCACGGCGGCACTTTCCACTGCTGGTGACGAACGGCTGGCTGGTGACGAGGACGGGTGCTGGCGCGGCCTGGCAGGCCGGCCTGCAGGCGGCGACGGTGGCGCTGGAGAGCGCCGATCCCGCGCGTCACGATGCCGCCACCGGGATGCCGGGCTCCCACGCCCGGGCGGTCGCCGCGCTCGGGGCGCTCTCGCGAGAGCGCACGCGCCGCTCGCAGCGGGTCAACGTGCGCCTCCGCGTGCACGACCCGCAGGTCGAGGGGCTGCCGGGCCTGCTGGAGCTGGCGCGGGCTCACGAGGCGACGGTCACCCTGGAGGCGGCCTTCCCGCTGCCGCAGCTCGACGGCGACGCCGAGCGCCTGGTCGAGAGGCTGCGCGGCCTGAAGCGGCGGTTCCCCAACCTGCGCAGCCCGGCGCCGGTGATCGCCCGCCTGGGCAGCGCGCTGCGGGGCGGAGTGCCCGGCTGCCTCGCCGGCCGGGCGTTCTTCAACGTGGACCACAGGGGCCGCGTCAGCAAGTGCCTGGAGTTTCGCCAGCCGGCCGACCGGGTCGGCACGCTGGCGGACGAGCCCCTGGCGCGGCTGCGGCCGCGGCTGCGTGCGCTGGCCGCGGCGAACGACTGCCAGGCCTGCTTCTACGCGTCGCGCGCCGAGGTCGAGACGCTCTACACCCTGCGCGGCTTGCTGGACGGGCTGCGCACGCTGGTGCGCGCGTGAGACGCCTGGCGCTCGTCGTGTGCCTGGAGCTGGCGTGCGCGGGCCGCACGCTGGCACAGGCGCCGCCGCCCCCGGCCGCGGAGAACAGGGACACCCAGGCCGAGGTCTCCGAGCTGGTGAACGCGCTGCTCGGCGGCATGATGGGCGCGGGCCCGGCGGACGGCCCCGCGCTGCAGAAGGAGGTCGAGCAGGCGGGCGGCATCCCCTTCCGGAGGGACGTGGCCGTCGACTTCCTGAACCGCGAGCAGCTCCGGCGCTACCTGCGCGAGCTGTTCGACGAGGAGTACCCGAAGGAGCAGGCGCGGGCGGACGAGCGGCTGCTGCGCGCCTTCGACCTGCTGCCGGCCGGCACCGACCTGCGAGCGCTGCGCGCCCGCGTGCTCGAGGACAACGTCGCCGGCTTCTACGACGACCGCCCCGGCCGGCGGCGGCTGTACGCGGTCAGCGAGGACCGCAGCTTCACGCCGATGAACCAGATCGTGCTGGCCCACGAGATGCGGCACGCGCTGCAGGACCAGTACGCCGACCTGCACTCGCTGGTCAGCGACGAGCGCAGCGACTTCGACGACCGCCGGCTGGCGGTGCTGTCCCTGTTCGAGGGCGACGCCACGCTGCTGATGGAGCGTTTCGTGCGGATGCGCCTCGGCGGCCTGGTCCCGGGCCTGGCCGGGGACGCGGCCACGGCGCCGGCCGACGTGCCGGAGGACGCCGCGGCCGAGGCGTTCACACCGGGGCTGTTCGACGTGCCGGGCGCGCCGCCGGTGGTGCGCGACCAGCTCGTGCAGCCCTACCTGGTCGGCCTCGCTTTCGCGCGTGCCCTCTGGAAGCACGGCGGGGCGGACGGGCTGCGCGAGGCCTGGCAGCGCCCGCCGGCCTCGACGGAGCAGGTGCTGCACCCGGCGCTGTTCTTCTCGGGCGAAGCGCCACGCAGCGTCGCGCCGCGCCTGGCGGCGCCGACCGGCGCGCGGGTCGTCTCCGAGGGCGTGCTGGGCGAGCTGCTGTTGCGCACGCTGCTCGAGGAGGGTCACGACGCCGCGGCGGCCGGGTGGGGCGGCGACGGCTGGCGGTTGTGGGACGTGCGCGGGAAGAGCGCACTCGCCTGGCGCAGCGAGTGGGACACTCCCGCCGACGCTGCGGAGTTCCACGAGGCGTTGCGCGGCCGCTTTGCACGGCGGCAGGGGGCGGGCCGCGCCTTCGAGGGATGGGAGGTCTTCGGCGGCGCGCCCGGGTCGGTCGCCTTCGCCGTCCGTCGGGACGGCGACGCGGTCGAGCTGGCGTCGGCCGACGAGCTGCGGCTGCTCGAGGAGCTGCTGCGGCCCGCCCGACGTGGCGACGGTCTCTCCGTGGTGGCGCTCTTGACATCGGCAGCGGTCCGACTAGAGTGCCGGGCACGGCGATGGACGCACAAGAGACGCCCGTCGGAGGGGCGCGCGCGATCCCGCCCAAGGGGGAGTGATGGCGACTTCGACACCGTCTGGCAACCAGACGAACCTGGGCATGGCCCCGAACGTGGCGGGCCTGTTGTGCTACGTGCCGTGCTGCATCGGCCTCGTCTTCTCGGTGGTGGCGGCGATCGTCGAGAAGCAGAGCCGCCTCGTCCGCTTCCACGCCTTCCAGAGCCTGCTGCTGCACGCCGCGGCCATCGTCGCGGGATCGGGCTGCAGGTGCTGAACGTCGTGTTCGCGGTGGCGGGTGTCGGCATTATCGGCCTGCTGATCTCCGCTCGGGCTGGTGGTCGGCCTCGGGCTGCTCGGGATCAGCGTCTTCCTGATGATCAAGGCGAACGCCAGCGAGGAGCTCGAGCTGCCGATGATCGGCGCGATGGCCCGCGGCTGGGTCTGCTCAGCCGCCGGACTGTTCGACCAGGATCCGACCTGAGCCCTCGAGCCGCAGGAGGCGCCCGCCGCTTGCGGCCGAGGGCAGAACGACCTCGTAGACCTGCGGGTCGTCCACCACGTACGGCGTCAGCGAGCCGGTCCACATGATGACGGAGGCCGCCGGAACGGACACCGGCAGGCCGCTGCGCACCGTCAGCGGCAGCGGCTTGCTCGCCACCGACAGCGCGACCATGCCGCTGCCCGCGAGGGCCACCAGCTCCACGACGGCGCTCTCGTCGTCGCCCCCGATCCGCTCGTAGCGGGGCTCGAGGCCCTCCTCGCAGGCCAGCAGGTGCGCCGGCTCCACGAACACGGTCTCGCCGGGCACGACCTGCATGAAGCGTGATCTCGCGGTCGTGGTCGGTCAGCAGCAGACCTTCCGTGGTCCGGTCACGATCACGAGCGACGGCCGCGCGCCGGGGCGCTTGTCCTTCACCCAGAAGGTGAGGTTGCCGCTGTAGGAGTAGATCGTGCCCTGCTTGATGAAGACCTTGCCGGCGAAGTCGACCTCCATCAGCCCGTGCTCCAGGGCGCGGAAGACCTCGCGCGCGGGCGCCGGCCGGGGCGGGTCGCCAGCGCCGCAGCCACGCGGGCGCCGTGCGGCAGTGTGTGGTCCTGCACCGAAGCGTGCCGTGTCCGCGAGGCCGTGACCGGTGAGCAGCGCCGGGCTGACGGGCTGCAGTACCTTTTCGCCGTCGAGCGGGGACGCCTCGGCGGCGGCCTCGGGCGACGCGCCCGGCAGCGGCACCGCGTCAGCCCCGAGCCTCGGGGGCGGCCGGGTCAGCCCGGAGGGCGCCGTCGAGTCGGGCGAGGGCGGTGGCGGGCCTGCCACGCCGAGCTTGCCCTGGAGGCGCTGGACCATCAGGTGGGCGCCGGCCTGCCGGTACTGGTAGATCGCGTCCTTGTGGCGCTGCAGGCGCTCGTAAATCGAGCCCAGGTAGAAGTGGATCTTCGGGTTGCCCTCGCTCAGCTCCAGGGCCTTGTGGAAGGCCTGCTCGGCGTCGTCGAGTCGGCTCAGCTTGAAGCAGATGAGACCGAGGTTGTAGTGCAGGGTGGGCGCCTCGGGGTTCTCCGCGACCAGCTTGCGGTAGACCTCCTCCGCCTTGACCAGCTTGTTGCCGCGGAAGTAGACGAGGCCGAGCAGGTTCAGCACGCGCGCATCGCGCGGGCGCAGCAGGTACGCCTCCTCCAGCTGCCGCTCGGCCTCGTCGAAGCGACGCGCCTCGAAGGCCTCGCGCCCCTTGTTGAAGTGGCTCAGGAACAGGCCCTGGTCGAACGGCCCGCGCGGGATGGAGTCGGGCATCGGGGCCAGTCGAGTGCGCGCACGGCCTGGAACACCGTGCCTTCGGGCGGCGGCGTCTCGGCCACGCGTGTCACGCCGCGGTCGTCGCGCCAGCGATAGTAGGTCCGCGGTCGCGCGGGCTCGAGCCGGAGTGCCCGTGGTGCGTGCGGGCCTGGGGGTGACGGGCAGGGCGCAGGATCGTCGAAGGCGTGAAGAAGGCGGGGGCGGCAGCGGACGCGGGCGCCGGTGCCAGCCCGAAGCCGCCCAGCAGCGACTGGACCTTAGCGACGTAACCGCGTGTCTCCCGGTAGGGAGGGATGCCGCCGTAGCGCAGCACGGCGTTCTCACCTGCGTTGTAGGCGGCCAGCGCCAGGTCGACGTCGCCGGCGAACTGGTCGAGCAGCACGCGCAGGTACTGCGTGCCGGCGAGGATGTTCTGCCGGGCGTCGAACGAGTCCGAGACGCCGAAGCGGCGGGCGGTCCCGGGCATCAGCTGCATCAGCCCGCGGGCGCCCTTCGACGAGACGGCCCACTGGTCGAACTCGGACTCGATGGCGATCACGGCCTTGACCAGGTCGGGGCTGACCTGGTGCAGGCGGCCGGCCTCGTCGATGTGCGTGTCGTACTGGCCGGAGTAACGGGTGACGCGGAAGCTGCGGGAGTGGATCAGTGTGCCCTTGCCGGCGTAGGTGAGCCGGAAGCCGTTCGAGTCGGGGACGTTGGTGGCCTCCACCACGCCGTTGCCGTTGAGGCGGGTGTAGACCTGGGCACGAGCCGCGCCGGGAAGCAGCGCGCCGGCGAGCAGCACTGCAGGGAGCACGAGCAACATCCTGGTGTCAGTCACGGGCCGCTCCTTCGATCGAGGTGCGCAGCAGCTCACGGGCTTCCGCGCGCAGGTCGTCGAGCTTCTCCGGCGCGACGCCTCCGCCCTGTGCGAAGTCCGCCCGCCCACCGCCGCGGAGGTGCAGCTTCTTCATGATCTCGGGCGCCTTCACCACTGACGTCAGCGATGGCGACACCGCCGCGATCACGCTCACGCCGTCCTCCGACGACGACGCCGACACGAGCGCGAAGCGCCGCTCCTTGTTCCGGTTGCGGAACTCGTCGACCGCCGCCGCGTGGGCCTTGCGGTCGAGGCCCTCGAAGCGCGGCGTCCAGATGATCGCGCCCGACACCTCGAGCCGGTCGTCGCCGGCGGCTCCGGCGCCGCCTGCCGCCGTCGCCAGCTTCAGCTTGAGGGCCTGGATCTCGCGCTCGCGCGCCTTCAACTGCTCGCGCAGGCGCGCGTACTCGTCCACCAGCTCGCGGCGCTCGACGCGGGCCGCCGCTTCCAGCTCCTCGAGGATGCCCTGGTCCTGCTGGGCGCGCTCGACCGCCGCCTGTCCCGTCAGGGCGAAGACGCGGCGGGTGCCCGCGGAGATGCCCTGCTCGGCGGTGAGCAGGAAGAGACCGACCTCGCCCGTCTGGCGCACGTGCGTGCCCCCGCACAGCTCCTTCGAGAAGCCGGGCACCTCGATCACGCGGACCCGCTCGCCGTACTTGTCGCCGAAGAAGGCGAGGGCGCCCTCCGCCAGCGCCTGCTCGCGGCCCATCTCGCGGCGCACGACCTGCTGGTCGCGCAGGACCTCGGCGTTGACGCGGTTCTCGACGTGGCGCTGCTCGCCCGGCGTGAGGCCCGCGTAGTGGCTGAAGTCGAAGCGCAGCCGGTCGGGAGCGACCAGGCTGCCGGCCTGCTTGACGTGCGGGCCCAGCATCTCGCGCAAGGCCGCGTGCAGCAGGTGGGTGGCCGTGTGGTGGCGCATCGTGCCCGAGCGCCGCTCGGCGTCGACCTCGGCCCGCACGAGCATCCCCGGCTCGAAGCCGCCGTGCGTGACGCGCACCTGGTGCACGTGCAGGCCCGGCAGCGGGCTGGTGGTGTCGGAGACCTCGGCTGCCGAGCCGTCCGATGCGATCACCCCGCGGTCGCCCACCTGGCCGCCCGAGTTGGCGTAGAACGGCGTGCGGTCGAGGACCAGCAGGCCCTCCTGACCGGCGTCGAGGCGTCGTGCCAGCGCGCCGTCGCGCAGCACGGCCAGGACCCGTGCGTCCTCGACCGTCAGCGTGTCGTAGCCGAGGAAGAGCGTCCGCCCGCCCTGCTCGAGCAGGCTCGAGTAGAGCGGGTCGCCCTTCACCACTCCCATGCGGCTCGACTGCCGGGCCCGCTCCTGCTGGGCCAGAAGCTCACGCTCGAAGCCGGTGGCGTCGACGCCGAGCCCGCGCTCCCGGGCCAGCTCCTCGGTGAAGTCGAGCGGCAAGCCGTACGTGTCGTAGAGCCGGAACGCGTCGGCGCCCGGGATGACACCGCCCGGGGCCAGACCGGCCGCGATCTCCTCGAAGATCGCGAACGCCGGCGGAGCGTCGTGCGAGAAGCGCTCCTCCTCCACCGCGACGACGCGCGCCAGCGCCTGCTGGTGGGCCGCCAGCTCGGGGTAGGCCGCCTCCATGCGCGCGACCACGTCTTGGGTGAGCGGCGCTCAGGAAGGGCTCGTCGATGCCCAGGCGCTTGCCGTGGCGCAGTCGCGCGGCGCACGATCCGGCGCAGCACGTAGCCGCGGCCCTCGTTGCCGGGCAGGACGCCGTCCGCGACGAGGAACGTCGTGGCGCGCAGGTGGTCGGCGATCACGCGCAGGGACGCGTCGTCGGCCGCGTCCCCGCCGTAGCGTCTTGCCGGCCCGCCTGGCGCCACTGCCGCCAGCAGCGGCGTGAACAGGTCCGTGTCGTAGTTGGTCGGCCGCCCTGCACGACCGCCGCCAGGCGCTCGAGGCCCATGCCGGTGTCGACGCTGTGCGCGGGCAGGGGCTCGAGCGTTCCCCGGCCGCGTCCGGTCGAACTGCATGAAGACCAGGTTCCAGACCTCGAGCCAGCGGTCGCACTCGCACTGACGCCGCAGGCACGAGCGGCCGGCGCCTGCCGGGCAGGGCAGTGCGTCGCCCTGGAAGAAGTGGATCTCGGTGCAGGGGCCGCAGGGGCCGGTGTCGCCCATGGCCCAGAAGTTGTCCTTCATCCCGAGCTCGAGCACGCGCTCGGCGCGGCACGTGCGCGAGCCAGAAGCCGTGCGCCTCGCGTCGCGCGGGACGCCGTCCTCGCCCTTGAAGATCGTGACCGTGAGCCGGTCCGCCGGCAGCGCCAGCTCGCGCGTCAGGAACTCCCAGGCCGAACGCATCGGCGTCCCGCTTGAAGTAGTCGCCGAAGGAGAAGTTGCCGAGCATCTCGAAGAAGGTGTGGTGGCGGGCGGTGACGGCCGACCTCCTCGAGGTCGTTGTGCTTGCCGCCGGCGCGCACGCACTTCTGCGCCGAGGCGGCGCGCGTGTAGTCCCGCCGCTCGCGCCCGAGGAACACGTCCTTGAACTGGTTCATCCCGGCGTTGGCGAACAGCAGCGTCGGGTCGTTCTGCGGCACGAGGGGCGAGCTCTTCACCACCCGGTGGCCGCGCTCTTCGAAGTAGCGCAGGAAGCTCGTCCTGATGTCGTCGGCCGTCTTCAATACTCGTCTCCCTGGGCGCCGCGCGGGGCGGCCTCCTGCTCGAGCGGCTCGAGCCCCGCCAGCGCGTCCGACCACCTCGGCCACAGCGCGTGCAGCCGGCCCAGCACCAGCCCCGGAGCGAAGCCGCGCCGCAGCAGGAACGCCCACAGCCGCGGCAGCCGCCGCTCGGGCGGGATCCGCACGTGCTGCTTCCAGTAGCGGCGCGCCAGCGACTCCAGCACCGCCTGCTCCTCGGCGTCGGGGACCGCCGTCTGGATGCCGGCCTCGGCCTCCGGGCGCGAGACGCCCCGCTGGCGCAGGGCCTGCCGGATCCGCGCCCTCCCGAGGTGCTGGTGGGTGAGCCGGCTGCGGGCGAAGCGCTCCGCGTAGCCGGCGTCGTCCAGGTAGCGCTCCCGGCGCAGGCGGGCGAGCGCCTGCTCGACCTCGTCCGGCTCGTGGCCTCGCGCGAGGAGGGCCTGGCGCAGCTCGGCGACCGTGTGGTCGCGCCGGGCCAGGCGCAGGATCGCCCGGCGGTAGGCGGTGGGGGCGGCCCCGCCGGTCTGCGCGCCATCGCCGGCCTACTGCTCGAGGTCGAACGACTGCATGGTCCGCTCCATCTCCTCGGCGGCCATGTCGGAAGCGGACTGGATGCCCTGGATCTTGAGCTTGAACTCGTCGGGGTTGCTGGCACGGCGCAGCGCCTCGTCGTAGCTGATCAGCTCCTTCTTGTAGAGCTGGAAGATCGACTGGTCGAAGGTCTGCATGCCGTACTGGGAGACGCCGGCCGCGATCGCCTCGTGGATCAGCTTGGTCTTGTCCTTGTTGATGATGCAGTCGCGGATGAAGGGCGTCGTGATCATCACCTCGACCGCGGGCACGCGGCCGTGCCCGTCCGCGCGCGGGATCAGGCGCATCGAGACCACCGCCTTCAGCACGCCGGCCAGCTGCAGCCGGATCTGCTTCTGCTGGTGCGGCGGGAAGACGGAGATGATGCGGTTGATGGTCTCGGTCGCGTCCAGGGTGTGCAGGGTGGAGAGCACGAGGTGGCCGGTCTCGGCCGCGGTGATGGCCGTCTCGATGGTCTCGTAGTCGCGCATCTCGCCGACCAGGATCACGTCGGGGTCCTGGCGCAGCGCGGAGCGCAGGGCCGCGGCGAAGGAGCGCGTGTCGACCTCGACCTCGCGCTGGTTCACGATCGACTTCTTGTCGCGGTGCAGGAACTCGATCGGGTCCTCGATGGTGATGATGTGCTCGGTGCGGGTGCGCGTTGATGTAGTCGATCATGGCCGCCAGCGTGGTGGACTTGCCCGAGCCGGTGGTGCCGGTGCACCAGGATCAGCCCGCGCTGCTCCTGGGAGATCTTCTTGAGCACGACCGGGAGGCCGAGCTCGCGACGGTCATGATCTTGACCGGGATCACGCGCAGCACCAGGCCCACCGTGCCCCGCTGCTGGAACACGTTGCAGCGGAAGCGGCCCAGGCCGGGCACCGAGTACGCGATGTCGATCTCGAGGTTCTCCTTGAACTTCTGCTTCTGGCGGTCGCTCATGATGGAGAAGCGCCATGGCGATGGTGTCTTCCTGCATCAGGCGCTTGGTCTCCACCAGCGGGATCAGCTCGCCGTCTGATGCGCAGCACGGGGTGCGAGCCCGACCTTCAGGTGGAGGTCGGACGCCTTGCGCTCCGACGCCATCTTCAGCAGATCGTTAATGTGCATCTGGCACTCCCGCCCGGCGGGCTATCTCGCCCCGCCCGAAGCCGCGCCCGCGAGGGCCGGCACGAACGTCAGCCAACCGTGCTCGTCGCCCACGTTGCAGTCGACCACGTCGAAGAACTCCTTCTGGAGCCGCTCGGTGACGGGGCCGCGCGAGCCGCTGCCCACCGGAATGCGGTCGACGGAGCGGATCGGCGTGATCTCGGCCGCGGTCCCGGTGAAGAACACCTCGTCGGCCAGGTACAGGGCCTCGCGCGGGATCACGTCCGTGCACGTCGGGATGCCCAGGTCCGCCGCGATCTGGAGCACGCATTCGCGGGTGATGCCGCCCAGCGACGAGCAGCCCAGCGGCGGCGTCATCAGCATGCCGTTGCGGACGAGGAACAGGTTCTCGCCGCTGCCCTCGCTGACGTTGCCGAGGTAGTCCAGCGCGATCGCCTCGGCGTAGCCGTTCACCAGCGCCTCCATCTTCATCAACCCCGAGTTGAGGTAGTTGCCGCCCGCCTTCGCCAGCGCGGGGAAAGTGTCCGGCGCGGCCCGCCGCCAGGAGGACACGCACACGTCGATGCCCTTCTCGATGGCTTCCGGTCCCAGGTACCGGCCCCACTCGGTGGTCGCGATGACCACCTCGACCGGGCAGGTCTGCGGGTTTACGCCGATTTCGGCATACCCGCGGAAGACGATGGGCCGGATGTAGCACGCGTCGTGCTTGTTCGTGGCGACCGTGTCCGCGATGGCGTGCGCGATCGCGGCCCGGGCTGAACGGGATCGTCACCCGGTAGATCTTGGCCGAGTTGAACAGGCGATCGACGTGCGGCATCATGCACCACACCTGCGGCCCGCTCTGGGTAGCGTACGCGCGCATCCCCTCGAACACGGCCGAGCCGTAATGGACGACGTGCGCGCCGATGTGGATCCGCGCGTCCTCCCAGGGCACGAACTGCCCGCTCATCCAGACGAAATCCGAGCGCGGAGATGCCATAGCCAACGAATGATAGCCGCCGCACCCGAGGGCTGTCAACGGACCGCGGCGGCGAAGTGTTTGAGGGATGGAGAGTTAGGCGCAGGGGTCGCCAAGAGCTCCGCGGCCGAATATTCCATTTGCCTGCGCCTCGAAGGAATCGAGCAAACGAGGTCGAGGTAACGACCTCGGAGGTGAGCGCCCTCGAAGGAGTCACCTAAACCTAAACGAGCAAAGGCATCGCGTCGCTTCCTTTGAGACGAGGGGGCTCCCGCCCCCTCGAGCACCCCTGGGTTGCGGTCGACGTCGGCGAGGACGGCCTACTGCTTTTCGCCGCAGAAGGCGCAGGTGTCGGAGCGCGCGTGCAGGGGCTTGCGGCAGTGCCAGCAGAAGCCCCGCTTGGGCACCTCGCGGGCCCTCAGCCGTCGCCGTATGTCCTCCATTTCCGTGGCGTTGTGGTCGATCTCCGCGGAGGTCGCGAGGTCGTCGAGCAGCTCCGAGGCGTGCTGGTAGCGCTCGGAGAGCTCCGGTGCGAGGGCCTTCATGACGATGTCGGAGACCTCGCGCGGGACCTGGCTGTTGCGCAGCTTGGGGGGCGTGCAGCGGCCCTGGGCGATCAGCCGCTCGATCTGCGCCGGGTTGGGGCTGAAGTACGGCAGCACGCCGGTCAGCATCTGGTACAGCAGGACGCCCACGGAGTAGATGTCGGAGGCGAGCACCGCGCGCCCCTGGAACGCCTCGGGCGCCATGTAGGGCGGGCTGCCGATCACCGTCGTGGCGTGCGAGCGCTCGAGGAAGCGCGAGGTGCCGAAGTCCGCGACCTTGCACACGCCGCTCTCGGAGATGAGCACGTTGGCCGGCCGCAGGTCGCGGTGGAGGATCTGCGCCTGGTGTGCGTGCTCGACGCCCTTCAGGATCTGCACCGCGTAGTTGAGGGCACGCGGGGTGTCGAGCGACTTCTCGCGGTCGAGCACGGCCTCCAGGCTCTCGCCCTTCACGTACTCCATCACGATGAAGAAGGTGCCGTCGACGCGCTCGGCCGTGAGGATGCCGACGATGTTCGGGTGGTCGAGCGCGGCCAGCAGCCGGGGCTCCTGCAGCAGCTCGGCGGAGTCGCCCGTCTGCCGGTGGGGGACCTTGATCGCGACCTTCTTGTCGATCCAGGCGTCGCGGGCGAGGAAGACCGTTCCGAAGCCGCCGGAGCCGAGGTTCGCGAGTATCTGGTACTTCCCGACCGTCTGCCCCAGCAGGAACATGTCGCGCGCGCGGAGTATAGCATCGCGCGCCAAGGTACCCGTCCGCTGCGTCGCCGCGGTTGCCGGCGCGCGCGCTCCGGGCCAAGCTGGTGAGTAGGACGGCTCATGAAGCCGGGCCGGGCTCTTGCGTAGAATGCGGGCCGGAAGGTGCAGCGATGAGCTTCATGCAGGGCGTCTACGATTCGGTGAAGGGAAGGGGTGCCACGGTCGTCTACGCGGAGGGCCTCGAGGAGCGGGCCATCCGCGCCAGCCGCTGGCTCGTCGAGCACGGGCTGCTGGTGCCGGTGCTGGTCGGGCCCGAGGCCGGCGTGCGGGAGAAGGCGAAGGCGCTGGGCGTGGGGCTCGACGGCGTCGTCGTGCGCGACCCGGCCAGCGACCCGAAGCGCGCCGCGTTCGAGGCCGAGTACCTCGCGCTGCGCCAGGCCAAGGGCGTGACGCCCGAGATCGCCGCCCAGCGCGTCGCGCTGCCGCACTACTTCGGCGCGCTGGCCGTGCGCGCGGGCGAGGCCTCCGGCATGGTGTGCGGCCTCAACAGCGAGACCAAGCCCTTCATCCCGGCCTTCGAGATCGTCAAGCTGCGGCCGGGCATGAAGCGCGCCTCCTCCGTGTTCGTGATGGCCTGGCCGGACAAGGTCTACTTCTACGCCGACTGCTCGACCGTGATCTCGCCGGACGCCGAGACGCTGGCGGAGATCGGCCGAGCCACCGCGAGGAGCGCCCGCGACTTCGGCCACCAGCCGCGCGTCGCCTTCCTCTCCTTCTCGACCCGCGACAGCGCGAAGGATGCCTCGATCGACAAGGTCAAGCAGGCCGTCGCCCTGCTGCGTGCGGCCGAGCCTGGACTGCCGGTCGACGGCGAGATGCAGTTCGACGCGGCGATGGTGCCGGAGGTCGCCAGCAAGAAGTGCCCGGGCAGCCCGCTCGAGGGGCGCGCCAACGTCTTCATCTTCCCCGACCTCAACTCCGGCAACATCGCGTACAAGATCACGGAGCGCCTGGGCGGTGCGCGGGCCTTCGGGCCCCTGCTGCAGGGCCTCAACAAGCCGGTCAACGACGTCTCGCGCGGCTGTACGGTGCAGGACCTCGCTGACGTGGCCGCGATCACGGCCCGCCAGGCGCTGGGCTAGGCTGGCCGAGGTCGCCCCAGGTCGACTGGGCGATCGCCACCGCGGCGAGGGCCGCCGTCTCGGCGCGCAGGATGCGCGGGCCGAGCGAGGCGAGCTGGAACGCCGCCGCCCGCAGCAGGCTCATCTCGGCGGCTTCGAACCCGCCTGCGGGCCCGACCAGGAGCAGCAGCCCGAGCGCCGGCGGGACGGGGACGGAGGCGAGCGGCGGGAGACCTTGCGTCTCCAGAAGAGCGACGCGCGTGCCGTCGAACGGCCGCGCCAGGAGGCCGCCGAGCGTGGTGGTCGGCGCGACGCGCGGCACGACGGCGCGCCCGCACTGCTCGGCCGCCCCGGAGGCGACCCGGTCCCAGCGCTCCAGGCGCGAGCCCCGCAGCGCAGGCCGCGCGGCGGCGTCGGTGCGGAACGTCGCCACGGGCCAGATCTCGCTGACGCCGAGCTCGGTGGCCTTCTGCACCACCAGCTCCATGCGGTCGCCCTTCAGGGGCGACAGGGCCAGCACCAGCCGGAGCGCGGACTCGGGACGCGCGGCGGTGCGGCCGCCCAGCCGGGCGAAGACGCCGCGCCGCGACACCTCGTCCAGGACCGCGAGGAACTCCGCGCCCGCCCCGTCGAAGACGCGCACCTGGGCGCCCGAGCGCAGCCGGAGCACCTCGCGCGCGTGATGGGCCGTGTGCTCCGGCAGCTCGACGTGCGCGCCGGGGGCGGCCGCGGGAACGTGGAAGCGGGGGAGGCTCACCGCTCGCCGCCGTAGACGAGGGCGGCCCACTCGCCCTCGCGCCGCTCGCGGGGTGCGCCGAGCGCGGAGTAGGCGGAGCGGACGGCGGGCAGGTCTTCGAGGAGCAGCCCCGAGAGCACGAGCGCCGCGCGCGGGCGGAGCAGGCGCCGGACCTGCGCGGAAAGATCGAGCAGCAGCGGCGCCGTCAGATTCGCGAGCACGAGATCGAACGAGGCCGCGCAGAAGGCCGCCGCTCTGTCCGCCCGGACGACGGACAGGCGGACGCGGTTGAGACGCGCGTGGTGGCGCGAGGCAGAGGCGGCCTCGGGATCGAGGTCGGAGGCCACGACCGGCTGCGCGCCGAGGCGTGCCGCGGCGACCGCGAGCAGCGCCGTGCCCGAGCCGAGGTCGAGCGTGCGGCCCAGCGGCCGCAGCCGCGCCAGCTCTTCGAGCGCCGCGAGGCACAGGCGCGTCGTCTCGTGAGTGCCGGTCCCGAACGCGCGCCCGGGGTCGACCAGCAGCACGTCGGGTGAAGGCTCTGGCGCGGCCCAGGCCGGGGCGATCAGGAAGCGTCCGCTGCGGAACGCGCGGAAGCCGTCGCGGAAACGCGCAACCCAGTCGACCTCGGGCACCGGCACGGCGGAGACCTCGGCGGCCGGAGGCAGTCCGCACGGCGCTTCGGCGATCGAGTCGGGGAAGTAGGCGAGCAGCTCGAGGGTCCCCGCAGCCGATCGGCCGACCTCGATCCCCGCCGTTCCCGCCTCCCAGAGCGCGGTGACGGCGTCGTCCTCGTCCGCCTCGGGCAGCGTCACGCGGAACGCGCGCATCGGACGGCACTCCCGGGCCTCAGCCGAGGAGGTCCTTCATCCTCTCGAGCAGCGACTTGTCCTTGTCCTTCAGGTCGGGCAGCGGCAGAATCCTGGCGAGCTGCTCGAAGAGCTTGCGCTGCTCCGCACTGAGGTGCCTGGGGACGACGACCCTCACCAGCACGTGCAGGTCGCCGCGGCCGCGCCCCCCGAGCTGGGGCACGCCCTGGCCCCGCACGCGCAGGACGCTGCCGGACTGCGTCCCCTCCGGCACGTGCAGCTTCGTAGAGCCGCCGTCGAGGGTCGGGACCTCGACCGTGGCGCCGAGCGCCGCCTGCGGCACGCTCACGGGCAGCTCGCAGTAGAGGCTGGTGCCCTCGCGCTTGAAGAAGGCGTGGTCCTGGGCGCGGACCACCACGTAGAGGTCGCCCGGCGGGCCGCCCTGCGCCCCCGGCTCGCCCTCGCCGGCGATCCGCAGCTGGCTGCCGGTGTCGACGCCAGCCGGGATCTTGAGCTGCAGCGTGCGCTCGACGGCCAGCTGCCCCTCGCCAGCGCAGGTCTTGCAGGGCTCCGCCACGATCCGCCCGGCGCCGCGGCAGTGGCTGCAGGTGCGGGCCACGGAGAAGAAGCCCTGCTGAAAGACGACTTGGCCCGTGCCGCGGCAGGTGGGGCAGGTCGCGGGCTTGGTGCCCGGCGCGGCGCCGCTGCCGGCGCAGGCGGAGCAGTTCTCGCTGCGGGGGATCCTGATCTGGGTCTCGGTGCCGAAGGCCGCCTCCTCGAAGGAGACCTCGAGGTTGTAGCGCAGGTCCTGCCCCCGACGCGGGCCGCGGCGACGGCTGCCGAAGACGTCGCCGAAGCCGAAGAAGTCGCCGAGGATGTCGCTGAAGTCCGCGAAGATGGTGGGGTCGAAGCCGCCGCCCGCGGCTCCGCTGACGCCGGCGTGGCCGTAGGTGTCGTAGCGGCGCCGCCGCCCGGGGTCGCCCAGCACGCCGTACGCCTCGGCCCCCTCCTTGAAGCGCTCCTCGGCCTGCTTGTCGCCGGCGTTGCGGTCCGGGTGGTACTTGAGCGCCAGCTTCCGGTAGGCGGACTTGATCTCCTGCTCGGAGGCGTTGCGCGGGACGCCCAGCACCTCGTAGTAGTCGCGGGGGGCCAACTGGCAGCGGTCTCCTGTTCGTGCGCCGGCGTGCGATCGGACCGCCGGGCTACGGCCGCAGCATCGCCTGGCCGATGATGGCGGCGGCCTTTTCCATGTCCACGAGCCGCCCCCGCAGGTCGTCGAGCGCCGCGTCCGTGCGCGCCCGCTTCGCCTTCTCGATCGCCTCGAGGATCCGGTTCTGCTCCTCGGAGGTCAGCTTGCCCTCGAGCGCCTGCACGGAGCGCATCGTGTTGGCGACCAGCCCGTCGAGCTGGCGCACGACCGCCTCCTGGTCCTTGCGCGTGCGCTCCTCGGACTCGCGGGCCCGCGTCTCGGAGACCAGCCGGTTGACCTCGGACTGGCTCAGGCCGCCCGAGGGGTGGATCACCATGGCCTGGCTGCGGCCGGTGGCCTGGTCCTGCGCGGCGACGGAGACGATCCCGTTCACGTCGATCTCGAAGGAGACCTCGATCTGCGGCACGCCCTTGGGCGCCGGCGGGATGCTGGTCAGCTCGAACTTGGCGAGGCTCTTGTTGTACGCCGCCATGTCGCTCTCGCCCTGCAGCACGTGCACCTCCACGCGCGTCTGGTTGTCCGCCACGGTCGTGAAGATCCGGCTCTTGCGCGTGGGGATCGTGCTGTTGCGCTCGATCAGTGGCGTGAAGGTGCCGTCCTTGGTCTCGATCCCGAGCGTGTGCGGCGTGACGTCGAGCAGCACCAGGTCCTTGACCTCGCCCTGGATGATGCCGGTCTGGATGGCGGCGCCCATCGCGACGCCCTCGTCCGGGTTGACCGCGCGGTTGGCCTCCTTGCCGAAGACCTTCTTCACGGTCTCGGCGACCTTGGGCGCGCGGGTCTGGCCGCCGACCAGCAGCACCTCGTCGATCTGGTCCGGCTTGAGCCCGGCGTCGTCGAGGCAGCGGCGGCAGGGCTCGATCGTGCGCTCGAGCAGGTCGTCCGTCAGCTCCTCGTACCTCTGGCGGGTGAGCACCGTGTTGAGGTGCTTGGGGCCCGAGGCGTCGGCCGAGATGAAGGGCAGCACGATCTCGGTCTGCTGGGCCGTCGACAGCTCGCACTTGGCCTTCTCGGCCGCCTCCTTGAGCCGCTGCAGCGCCATGCGGTCCTGCTTGAGGTCGATCGAGGTCTCGCGCACGAACTCGCCGATCAGCCAGTCGATCACCCGCTGGTCGAAGTCCTCGCCGCCGAGGTAGGTGTCGCCGCCCGTCGCCCGCACCTGGAACAGCCCGTCCGCCATCTCCAGGATCGTGATGTCGAAGGTGCCGCCACCCAGGTCGTAGACGGCCACGCACTGGCCCGCCTTGCCGCTGCTCTTGAGGCCGTAGGCGAGCGCCGCCGCGGTCGGCTCGTTGATGATGCGCGAGACCTTCAGCCCCGCGATCAGCCCGGCGTCCTTGGTCGCCTGGCGCTGCGGGTCGTTGAAGTACGCCGGGACCGTGATGATCGCCTCCTCCACGGTCTCTCCCAGGTAGTCCTCGGCTGCGGCCTTGAGCTTCTGCAGCACGAACGAGGAGATCTCGGGCGGCGAGTAGACCTTGTCCTCGATCTGGATGTGCACGTCGCCGTTCGGCGCCTGTGCCAGCTGGAAGGGCAGGAACTTGCGGGCCTCGCGCGACTCGGGCGAGTCGTACTTGCGCCCGATCAGGCGCTTGACCGCGAACACGGTGTTCTTCGGGTTGGTGAGTGCCTGGCGCTTGGCGATCTGGCCGACCAGCCGCTCGCCCTTGGCGGTGAAGCCCACGATCGACGGCGTGGTGCGCGCGCCCTCCTGGTTGGGGATGACCTGCGGAACGCCGCCTTCCATCACGGCCACGCACGAGTTCGTCGTGCCCAGGTCGATGCCGATCATCTTTCCCACTGCGGAACCTCGCTCCTCTGGGGGCGTGCCTACTGCAGGTCTGCGCCGCCGCCCGCGTCGCCGGTCTCGCCGCCGTTCTCCGCGTTCCCGCTCGCCACCTTGACGAGGGCCGGGCGGAGCAGCCGGTCCTTGTACGTGTAGCCCTTGCGGAACACCTCCGCAACGGTGCCCCGGTCGCTGCCCGGCACCGGCTCGTGGACCAGGGCCTGGTGCAGCCGGGGGTCGAAGCGCTGGCCGAGCGGGTCGAGGGCCGTGACGCCGAGCGCCCCGAGCGCGGTCTGGAAGTCCCGCAGCGTGAGCTCGACGCCGTGCCGCAGCGGGCCCTCGCCGCCCGTCGCGGCGAGCGCGCGCTCCAGGTTGTCCACCGTGCCCACGAGGCGCTTCAGGACGTCGGCGGCCGCGTCGAGCGCGGCTGCGCCCTGGTAGCGCTCGACTCGCCTGCGGAAGTTCTCGAAGTCCGCCCGCCGGCGCAGCAGCGCGTCCTTCAACTCGTCGCGCTCGCGGCGCAGCGCGTCGAGCGCGTCGGGCGCCGGGCCCACGTCGACGAGGCCCGCGGGCGTCACTGCTTCCGGGCCGGTCTCGTCCCCGGCCTCGGAAGCTTCCTGCTCGCCCGGCTCGTCCGCCGCCACGGGCAAGAGCTCGTCGTCCCGGCCGTCGTGCCCCCGGCGGCTCATTCGCTGTGCCTGCGCAGGACCTCCGCGACCGCGCGGGCCACGTGGTCCACCAGGGACACGACGTGCGCGTACTCCATGCGGGTCGAGCCGAGGACGCCGAGGCCCAGGCCCCCGTCGTCGCCCTCGACTCGCGCGGTCACCAGCGACAGGTCGCGCAGCTCGGGGTCGGGGTTCTCGTGCCCGATCAGCACCCGGATGCCGTCGCCGCTCAGGCAGGCGTTGAGGATCTGGACCAGGCGCCCCTTCTCCTCGAAGGTCTTCACGAGCGCGCGCATGCGCTCGAGGTCGTCGAACTCGGGGCGGGCCAGGATGTTCGAGGTGCCGTCGAGGTAGACGCTGCCCTCGGTGTCGAGATCGAAGACACGCTCGCCCAGCGGCACGACCTTCTTCAGCAGAGCGTCGTAGAGGGCCTTCTCCTCGGTCATCAGCTCGAGCAGCCGCCGCCGGATGTCGGCGAGGCTCATGCCCGAGAAGTGCGTGTTGAGGTAGTTGGCGCAGGCCTGCAGGTCCTCCGGGCCCAGCTTCTCCGTGACCTCGATCACCTTGTGCGTGACCAGGCCGCTGGCCGAGACCATCACCACCAGCACCCGCGGGTGGGCGAGCGGGACGAGGTCGATGTGACGGAAGCTCGTGCGGGCGATGTCCGGGGCCAGCACGAAGCCGACGTGCCGGCTCAGCCGGGACAGCAGGTGCGAGGCGCGCTCCAGGGTCTGCTCGGCCGAAGCCTCCGGGGAGCGCAGCTCGGCGTCGATCTGCTCCCGCTCGCCCGGGGCGAGCGGCTGCAGGCTTGCCAGGCTGTCGACGTAGAAGCGGTAGCCCTCGTCGGTGGGCACGCGGCCGGCGCTGGTGTGCGGGTGGTCGAGGAAACCCAGCGCCTCGAGGTCGGCCATGACGTTGCGCAGCGTGGCGGGCGAGAGCGTGCGGTTCAGCGATCGGGAAAGGCTCTCCGAGCCCACGGGCTCGCCGGTCTCGACGTGGAGACGGATCAGCTCCCGCAGGACCTCGCGCCTGCGCTCGTCGAGTGTGCTTCCGGGCATGCTGGACGGCAATTATACCCGGCTCAGTCGATCTGGGCGCGCTGGAGCTTCCCGCTGAAGTCGATGTAGATGCTCTTCCACTCCGAGAACACCTCTAGCGCCTGGACGCAGGCCTCCCGGTGGCCGTTGCCGGTCCCCTTGGTGCCGCCGAAGGGCAAGTGGGTCTCGGCCCCGATGGTGGGCGCGTTGACGTAGAAGATGCCGGTGTACATCTCGCGCATGGCCGTGAAGGCCTTGTTGACGTCCTGCGTGTAGACGGAGGCCGAGAGCCCGTAGTCGACCGAGTTGCCGACCTCGATCGCCTCCTCGAGCGAGCGGATCGGGATCACGGAGACCACCGGCCCGAAGATCTCCTCGCGGGCGACCCGCATCCTCGGGGAGCAGTCGCCGAAGATCGTCGGCTCGTGGAAGTGGCCTCTTGCGTGCTCGCCCGAGTGCAGCCGGCTTCCCCCGCAGAGCAGCTTCGCTCCCTCCGCGCGGCCGATCTCGACGTAGGACTCCACGGTCTCGAGCTGGCCGGCGTTGATGCAGGGGCCCACCTGCACCTTCGGGTCGAGGCCGTTTCCGACTCGCAGGCCCCGGGCTCCCGCCACGAAGCGCTCGACGAACTCCGCGTACACCTTCTCGTGGACCGCCACCCGGCTGGCCGCCGTGCAGCGCTGGCCGGTCGTGCCGAAGCCGCCCCACAGCGCACCCTCGACGGCCAGGTCGATGCGGGCGTCGTCCATCACCACGATCACGTTCTTGCCGCCCATCTCGAGGTGGCAGTGCTTGAAACCGGGGGCGCACGCCTCGGAGACCCGGCGGCCGACCTCGGTCGAGCCCGTGAAGGAGACGATCTGCACGTCGGCGTGGCTCATCAGCGGCGAGCCCACGCGCGAGCCGCTGCCCGTGACCATGTTCACGACGCCCTTCGGCAGGCCGGATTGCTCGAGCAGCTTGACCAGGTTGACCACCGAGAGCGGCGTGTCCGTGGCCGGCTTGATGACGACCGTGTTGCCGAGCACGAGCGCGGGCATCATCTTCCAGGAGGGGATCGCCATCGGGAAGTTCCAGGGCGTGATGAGGCCGGCGACCCCGACCGGCTGGCGCACGGACATCTGGAACTTGTCGGGCATCTCGGACGGTGTCGTCTGTCCGAACTGCCGCCGTCCCTCGCCCGCCATGTAGTACGTCATGTCGATGGCTTCCTGGACGTCGCCGCGTGTCTCGTCCAGGACCTTGCCCATCTCGCGCGTCATGTCACGCGCGAGCTCGTCCTTGCAGCGCACCAGCGTCTCGGCGGCCCGGTACAGGATCTCGCCGCGCTTGGGCGCCGGCAGCGCCTTCCACGCGGGGAAGGCCGCGCGCGCCGCGGCCACGGCGCGCTCGACGTCCTCGGGACCCGAGTCGGCGAACCTGCCGACCAGCTCGGAGGTGTCGGCGGGGTTGCGGTTTTCGAAGCTGCGGCCGGAGGCGGCGGGCGTCCATTCACCGCCGATGTAGTTCAGGAAGTCGCTCGGCATGGCCTCGCCTCCCGGGCTGTCCCGCCGCCCGTCTCTAAAGCTCGCCCTCGCGTCGCGGCGACATGTCGCTGTTGCCGCGGAAGGTGGCGCCCTCCACGATCACCACGCGCGGCGCGCGGATGTTGCCCGTGACGCGGCCCGAGGCCTCGATCTGCACGCGCTGGGAGGCCTGGCAGTCGCCGAGCAGCTCGCCGGCCACGACCACGGATTGCGCGGAGACGGTGGCCTTGACGCTGCCCCCCGCCCCGATGCGCAGGTCGCGCGTGATCCGGATGCTGCCCTCCACGTGGCCCTCGACGGAGACGTTCTCGTCGCCGGTGATCTCGCCCTTGATCCGCGTCTTGGCGCCGATCACGCACGCCGGCCCGGCGACGGCGGTCGGCGCCGAGGCAGCGGCGCGCGCGGCCGGCGCCGGTGCCGGCGACGGCGGGTTCACGGGCGTGCTCACGGTCGTCGGCCGCGGCGATTCCGCCGGCCGGTTTTCGGTCTTGCCGAAGATACCCATCATTTCCTCCCCGGGGGAGCGCACTCACCGGCGCCGGCGTGGGCGGCTGGAGCGGGCGACGGGATTCGAACCCGCGACTCCGAGCTTGGGAAGCTCGTACTCTACCAGCTGAGCTACGCCCGCCCGCTCGCGCTCGACGAGAGTCATGATAGCCAGCCCGTCACGGGCGCGTCAAGGTGAAGCTCAGCTCCGGATGAGCGCGATCACCTCGTCCCGGCGGCGTTCCATCTGCTCGCGGCTGCCAGCCTCGAGGTTGAGCCGGAGCAGGGGCTCGGTGTTGGACGGGCGGACGTTGAAGTGCCAGTCGTCGTAGTCGACCGAGACGCCGTCGAGGTGGGACACGCGGCCGTCCCGGTAGCGCTGCTCGATCCGTGCGAGCGCGCGCGGGACGTCGTCGACCCGCGAGTTGACCTCGCCCGAGATGTGGTAGCGCTCGCGCAACGGCTCGAGGATCGCGCTCAGCCGGCGGCCCTCGCGGCCGATGCGCTCGAGCATCAGCAGGGCGGGGATCATGCCGTTGTCCGCGAACCAGTTCTCCCGGAAGTAGAAGTGGCCGGACACCTCGCCCCCGAACACGGCCTGCTCGTCGCGCATCCTCTTCTTGACAAACGCGTGCCCCACCCGGTTCATCAGCGGAAGGCCGCCGGCCGCCGTGACACGGTCGGCGACGGCGCGCGAGGCGCGGACGTCGTAGACGATCTTCGCCCCCGGCTCGCGCCGCGCGAAGGCCTCCCCCAGGACGGCCGTGACGAAATCGCCCGGAACGTACTCTCCCCGGTCGTCGACGAAGAAGCAGCGGTCGGCGTCGCCGTCCCAGGCGATCCCGAGGTCTGCCCGCTCGGCCAGGACGCGCTCCACGACGTCGCGCCGGTTCTCCTCGATCAGCGGGTCGGCCGGGTGGTTCGGGAAGCTGCCGTCGAGCTCGAAATACAGGCGGACCGTCTCGACCCCCGGCAGGCGGGCGAAGATGGCCTCGGCCCCGACCGCGCCCATGCCGTTCGCGGCGTCGAGCACGACCTTCAGCCGAGGCACGCGCGTCGCGTCCACGAAGGACAGGCAGTGGCGGGCGTACTCCTCGCGCACGACGGCCGAGCGCAGCCCTCCCGTGGCCGGCGGGGTCTCCGCGTAGCGGCCGGCCGCGAGCCACTCGCAGATCTCCCTGATCCCGGCATCGCCCGAGAGCGCCAGCGCCCCGCGGCGGACCAGCTTGATCCCGTTCCACTCCGCCGGGTTGTGCGAGGCGGTCACGATCGCACCGCCGTCGAGGTCCTGGCAGGCGACGTGGTAGTAGAGCACGTCGGTGCCGACGACGCCGATGTCCGTGACCTCGGCGCCCTGCGAGCGGGCGCCCTCGACGAAGGCGCGCGCGAGCTCGGGCGAGGACAGCCGGCAGTCGCGGCCCACCGCGATCCGTTTCGCCCGCAGGTAGTCGACGAAGGCGCGGCCGATGCGGCGGGCCAGCTCCGGGTGGAGCTGGCCGGGCACGAGGCCACGCACGTCGTACGCCTTGAAGATGCTGGTGTCGATCGCCGTCATCGCCCTCTCCGCCGTGCGCGCGCGTCAGAGCGTGCGCGAGTAGTCGCTGACGACCGAGCCCTCGCCCAGGGCGGCGTCACGCAGGATGCTCGCGCGGCCGAGGCGGACGCCCGGGCCCACCAGGCTGCCCTCGACCTCGCAGTCCGCCGCCACCGACACGCCGCGCCACAGCACGCTGTCGCGCACGTAGGCCCCGGGCTCGACGGTCACGTCGGCCACCAGCACGGCGTCGGGCCCGAGCCGTGCGCCGGCCGCGACCTTGCAGCCCGGGCCGACGTAGAAGTGGCCGTCGAGCAGCGCGCCGTCGGCCACGCAGGCGTCGGGGTGGACGAAGCCCTCGGCCCGCGGCTGGCCGTGCAGCGGCACCGGAAAGCGGCGGTTGAGGATGTCGCGGTGGACCTGCAGGTACTTCTCCGGCGTGCCGATGTCGATCCAGTAGCCGCGGTGGACCGGCCCGAGCACCCGGTCGCCGCGCTGCAGCAGGGCCGGGAAGAAGTAGCGCTCGATCGAGAGGTTCACGGCCGGCGGCATCAGCTCCAGCACCCGTGTCTCGAGCACGTAGATGCCCGCGTTGATCGTGGTTGGTCGTGATCTGCTCGGGCCGCGGCTTCTCGAGGAAGCGGAGCACCCGCCCCGCGGCGTCGGTCTCGACCAGGCCGTAGGCGGCGGGGTTGGGGACCGGCGTCAGCAGGATGGTGGCCGAGGCCCGCTCGGCCGCGTGCCGCGCCACGATCGCGGCGAGGTCGACGTCGGTGAGCACGTCGCCGTTGAGCACCACCGTCCGCTCGTCGAGGAAGGCGAGCGCGTTGCGCACGGCGCCGCCGGTGCCGAGCGGCGTGTCCTCGACCGCGTAGCGGATGTGCACGCCGAGGGCCCGGCCGTCGCCGAACACGGCCTCGACCCGCTCGGGCCGGTAGGCAACGGAGAACACGACCTCGCGGACGCCGGCGCGCGCCAGCAGGTCGAGCTGGTGCTGGAGGAACGGCCGGTCCACCACCGGCACCACGGGCTTGGGGGTCGACGAGCGTCAGCGGCCGCAGCCGCGTGCCTTCGCCGCCCGCGAGGATGACCGCCTTCATCGGGCGATGCCGCGCAAGGTCAGCGCACGGGAGCGGGATCATAGCACGCGGCTGGCGCGCACGCCCCATCCTTGACTGAGCCCGGGGCGCTTCCACTATCTTTCGCGCGCTTGAACCTGCCGAACGCCCTCACGCTGCTGCGCATCTTCCTGGTCCCGCTGCTCGTCGTGGTGCTGCTGACGCGGATCGAGGGCCACGTCTACCTCGGGACCGGGCATCTTCCTGCTGGCGGTGCTGACGGACTACCTCGACGGCTTCTTCGCCCGCCGGCGGAACGAGGTGACCCGGCTCGGGATCCTGCTCGACCCGCTCGCGGACAAGCTGCTCACCGCCGCCGCGTTCCTGTCGCTCGTCGAGATGGGGCTGGTGCCGGCCTGGGCGGTGATGATCATCCTGGCGCGCGAGCTGGCGGTGACGGGGCTGCGCAACGTGGCCGCCGGCCGCGGCGTGCTGATCCGCGCCTCGCGCGCTGGGGAAGGCGAAGATGGCGTCACAGGTCGACGGCGATCCTGCTGCTGCTGCTGTCGCGCGTGCTGCCGGCGCTGCGGCTGCCGGGGCTCGCTGGCGCTCGCCGTGGTCGTGGGGCTGGCGCTGCTGTCGGGGGCCGACTACTTCCGTGCGCTTCTGGCGCGAGGTCGTGCGCACCGGCGCCCGCCCGGGAGGATGCCGCACGGCGCGCGCGAGGCCTGAACGGCAGCGCACCGCGGCCGGCGCAGCCCTGGCGGGACGGCGGATCAGAGACGAAGAGGCCCGGACGGCACGCGCCGGAGCCCCGGGCCACGCCTCTCGGCGGACGCTGGGCTCTCTAGCGCAACTCGACCTGGTCGCCGATCATCACCTCGGAGGTGGTGTACGTGAGCTTGGCCGTCGCCGTTCGCTCGCGCACGGCGACCACGGTCGCCTCGCCGACCACGTTGCGAGGCGTCGGGACCGCGGGATAGGTCGACGCGGTAGACCGAGAACACGGTGCCGGGCGCGACGCCGTCCTCGGTGCCCGCGTCGATCGTGACGAAGTCGCCGGCGCCGGCGATCGCCAGGCGTCGTCCTGCAGGTCGACGACGTAGCGAGTGAGCTTGCCGCTCGGGGGGGTCAGACGGTCGGCGGGGGACGTGCTGGACGATCATCGGCACGTTCACCTTCTCGAACGGCTTCAGGTAGTCGCCGCGCGTGATGTCGGTGCAGGCCTGCTCGATCGACGGCGGTGGCGACGTTCTCCTGGACCAGGATCACCTTCACCCAGCCGGTGGTGTCGATCTTGGTCCCGAGCTTCTTGCCGGTGTACCGGGTGGCGGCACGGCGGAGGCCGCGTGGTGCAGCGAGTAGAGGTCGCCGGCCTTGACGCCCGACGTTGCTGCCCTTGTTGAGATAGACGATGTCGCGGTCGGCGAGCGCGATCCTTGTCCGCAGCCCTGCTCGGAGCCGACCAGGATGCAGGCTCTCGTCCTCGCGATCGCGCACGACGTAGTCGGCGCACTGCAGCGAGAGCTCCTCGGTGACGGGCGTCAGAGCGTCGCGGCAGCGCCGGCGCCGCTCCCCGGCCGCCTTGCCGGCGCCGCCTGCGCCGGCCTCCGCCGGCGCCTCTCCTTCGGGCCCCGTCGGGCTGGCGCCTGGCCTGCCTGCTCGGCGACGACGGCGAGCTTCGGGAGCAGGACGGGATCGCCGGGGTAGATCCAGTGCGCGTCCTTGATGTACTTGTTGGCGTCCCAGATCTGCGGCCACAGATACGGGTTCTTCAGGAAGCGCGCCGGCGATGTCCCAGAGCGTGTCACCGCGGACCACGACGTAGTAGGCCGTCGCCCTCGGGCACGGACGTCGGGTAGCCGGTGTTCTTCGTCCAGTGGGGCGCGATGGTCGCCGGCCCGCGTCTGCGAGCCCGGCGGGTGCGTCCTGGCGCCAGCGGCGAGCCCGCACGCGAGCGACGAGCGTCACGAAGCCGACCAGGATGTGCTTCGGTCTCACAGCCTTACCCTCCCGAACGCGTCCGCACGATACGCGAATCCACGGCCTCGGCAGTGTGATCGTCGTCCTCCCGTGAACCCACACGGCCTCCTGCCCGAGCCCGGCGCTCGCGGGGACGGTATCAGGAGAAAAGGCTTACGTCAAGAGGCTTTTTGACGATTCCTCAAAGTGACACTTGAGGTCACTGCGGCGGCGGGGGCGCCTGGCGGCGGGGCGTCGGCGCCCGGTTCTGGCCGGCGCCGGCTGTGGCGCTGGCGGCTCGGCGGCCGGCGGAGCCGCCGGCGTCGGACGGCGGGGAAGGTCGCTCGCAGCTTCGTCGCCTCGCGCCAGGAACTGGCTCGTCGGGATACTCCTTCTCCAGCCGGCCGAGCTGCGGCAGGGCCTCCGCGTAGCGTCCCGAGGCCGCGAGGCACTGGGCGAGCGGTAGAGCACCTCGTCGGTCTTGTCGTAGTCCGGGTAGTCGTTGAGGATCGTCTCGTAGCGGCCGATCGCCGAGCGCCAGGCCTGGCGGCGCTCGCTGGTAGAACTAGCCGACGAGGTGGTGCGAGCGGGCGAGCGTCTGACGGCACTGCCGGATGCGCGCGCGGGTCTGCTCCACGTAGGTCGACTCGGGGTACACGTCGAGCAGCTTCTGGTACTCCTCGAGCGCTTGCTTGGTGGCGCGTCTGGTCGCGGTCGGGGCTGTTCTTCTGCTTGAAGTAGCGACTCGCCGGCACGGAACTGCGCGTAGTCGGCGCGCGGGTGCTGCGGATAGAGCGTCAGGAACTCGTGGTAGGACGAGACCGCGAGCACGTAGTTGGCCGTGCCGCCCTCCTCGAAGTAGCTGTCGGCCGACGCGCGATGCGCGCGTCCGGCTGGTGCTGGCTCTGCGGGAACGCGTCGACGATGCGCTTGAAGTACTGCCGTGCCGACGACCAGTCCTTCTTCTGCGATCGCCTTCTGGCCGCCGTCCCAGACGATGTCGTCCGACGGGCTCGAGAGGACGCGAGAGTCGACGCTGCTTGCGCGCCGCAGGCCGGGCGCAGCAGTGCGACGGCGCGCCGCGAGCGCGCGGCGCCTCACGCGCGCCCTGAATCCAGGCCCACTCGCGCGCGAGCCCCTCGCGCAGCGACGACCGTGGAGCGGAAGCCGAGGTCGCGCCAGGCCGCAGTCGTGTCGGCGAAGGTGTCTCTCATGTCGCCCTTCTGGGCCTCCTGGCGCTGGATCCGCGAGCGGCCTGCCGGTGACCTCCTCGATCGAGGCGCAGCACGTCGTTGAGCGCGACGCGCTCGCCGCCACCCACGTTATACACGGAGCCGGGCCGGCCCGAAAGCGCGGCGCTGCGCGGCGGCGGCCACGATGTCGTCGACGTAGGTGAAGTCGCGCGTCTGCAGGCCGTCGCCGAAGACGCGTGACCGCGCCTGCCGTCGCGCGCGGCCTTCAGGAAGCGGTGGAAGGCCATGTCCGGCCGCTGGCGCGGGCCGTAGACGGTGAAGAAGCGCAGGCTGGCACGCGTCGGCAGGCCGTGGTTGCGGTGATAGAGCGACGCCAGGTGCTCGGCCGCGAGCTTCGTGACGCCGTAGGGCGAGACGCGGCTGGCAGCGGGCCGTCCTCGCGCAGCGGCAGCGTCGCGCGAGTCGCCGTAGACCGAGGACGACGAGGCGTAGACGAGCCTGGGCCGCCCGCGCCGCGATCGCCGCCTCGAGCAGGCGCTGGGTCGCGAGCACGTTGTGCTCGGTGTAGTGCGCGAACTCGCGTCCCCAGGAGGCGCGCACGCCGGCCTGGGCGGCGAGGTGGTAGACCTGGTCGACGCCGTCGAGCAGCGGCGCGAGGTCGACGTCCTGCAGGCGCGCCTCGACCAGCCGGAAGCGCGGAGCGCTCGCGCAGCCGCGGCGAGGTTGCGCTCCTTCGCCTCGCGCGGGTAGTAGTCGGTGAAGCAGTCGATGCCGACGACGTCGTGGCCGTCCGCGCAGCAGCCGCTCCGCCGAGGTGCGACCCGATGAAGCCGGCGACGCCGGTGACGACGGCCTTCACGCGCGTCGCAGCGCCCGCAGGGCGTGCGACCCGCGAGTCGGCGCGCCACGGACGTCAACGCGCCGCCTCGAGCAGCGCGCCGGCAGGCCGCCTCGGGTCGCCGTCGCGAACGACCGACGCGCCGGCGACGACGATCTCGGCGCCGGCCTGCGACGATCGACCGGATGTTGCCGAGGTGGACGCCGCCGTCGACCTGGATGCGGGCGGCGAGACCGCGCGCGTCGAGCGTCCGCGCGCAGCCGGCGCAGCTTGTCGAGCGCCGAGGGCAGGAACTTCTGGACGGAGAAGCCGGGATTCACGGACATCACCAGGACGAAGTCGAGCTCCGGCAGGATCTCCGCGAGCGCGCCGATCGGCGTCGAGGGGTTGAGCGCGACGCCCGCGCGCACGCCGCGCGTCCTTGAGGTGCGCGACCGCGCGCTGCAGGTGCGGGACCGCCTCGACGTGGACGCTGACCGAGGAGGCGCCGGCGTCGACGAAGGCGTCGAGGTAGCGCTCGCGCGCCTTCGATCATCAGGTGGACGTCGATCGGCAGCGTGGTGGCGCGGCGCAGCGCTTGCGACGACGACCGGTCCGAGCGAGATGTTCGGCACGAAGCGCCCGTCCATCACGTCGACGTGGACCAGGCCGGCGCCGCCGCGCTCGGCGGCCTGGAGCTGGTCGGCCAGGTGGCGCGAGGTCGGCGGCGAGGACCGAAGGCGCGAGGATCACGAGGCCCCCCTGCTCACGTCGAGGCGCGAGCGGCGTGCGCGAGCTCGACGCGGTGGCCGGCCGGCGGGGCTCTGGCGCAGCACGATGCCGGGGGCGACGCCGGGATAGCTGCGGTAGCGCACGTCGCGCGACCTTCAGGCCCGCGCGACCGCAGCGCGCCAGCACGACCGCGGCGGCGTCGCGGCCGATCAGGTCGGGCATCACGTAGCTCGTGCCGGCGGGACCGCGGCTGACGAGCAGCGAGACGCCCTGCGGCGCACGTCGGCCTCGCCCGCGGGCGGCCGCTGCACCAGCACCGTGCCCTCCGGCGCGGCGTCCTCGACCTCGACCACCCGCGCGACGGGCACGCCCGACTGCTCGAGCGCGATGCGGGCGGTGCGCGCCGACTCGCCCTCGACCGCCGGTACGCTGACGCGCTGCGGCCCGAGGCTCACCCAGATCCGCACGGCGCGGTGCGCCTTGAGCGTCGCGCCGGGCGGCGGCTCCTGGGCGACCACGTGCTCGGCCGGGACCGACGGGTCGTTGCGCCGGCCCTCGATGCGCACCGTCAGGCCGCGCGCGCGGCCTCGAGCGCCGGCCTCGCGCAACGGTGCGGCCCGACGAGCGCCGGGACGGCGACGTCGCGCGAGGACAGCACGACACGCATCGTGAAGACCGCGCTCACGGTGAGCGTCGCGAGCAGCGCCGCGCCGAGGAGCGGCGTTGCGGGCGAGGAAGTTCAGTCTCTGTGCTGTGCTCAAGGCGTGTCGCGCGGCGTGCGCGACAGACCGGAGCGTTACCACAGCGCAGCGCTGCTGGCGGCTCGTCGGCGACGCTCGCAGGCGCGCGACGAAGAACGCGTCGCCCGCCCGGGCGCGGGCTCGATGCGGCACGAAACGGCCGTCGGCGAACGGCTCGGCCCAGGCCGGCAGGCGCTCGCAGCGCGAACTCGGCGTGCGCCGCCGAGGAACGGGCGCGACGACGTCCTCGTTCTCCTCGCGCTCGACGAGCAGGTGGCGTAGACGAGCCGTCCGCCCGGGCCGCACGAGCGCCGCGAGGCTCTCGAGCAGCGCCCGCTGCCGCGCGGCGTGCCGCGTTCGAGGTCGTCCGGCCCGCAGCGCCAGCGGATGTCCGGGTGCCGGGCGAGGGTGCCGAGGCCGCTGCACGGTGCGTCGAGCAGGACCGCGTCGAACGGGGCGAGGAACGGCGGGCGCAGGGCGTCGGCGGCCACGACCGAGACCTCGCGTCGGCCCCCCAGCGCTGAGCGCAGTCGCTGCAGCGTCCGCACCCGGCGCCGCGAGGCCTCGGCCGCGACCACGCGGGTCCGGCCGGCGGCGAGGTCGGCGATCAGCAGCGCCTTGCCGCCGGGGGCCGCGCAGGCGTCGAGCACCAGGCCGCTGCCGCGGCCGAGCCGCGCCGACCAGCTGCGAGCCGGCGTCCTGCGCGTAGACGATGCCCTTCTCGAGGAGCGGCGTGCAGCCGTCCCTCCAGCAGCTCGAGGGCGCCGGGGACGAACGCGGGCTGCGAGTGGAACGCCGGCGGCCGTCGAGTTGCGCCTCCGGCGTCCGGCCGGCGCGGGTTGAGTCCGGAAGTGCGCGGGGGCGCTTCGAGCAGCGCCCGCGCGCGCTCGATCGCGCGCTGACGGACCGAGGCGGTCCAGCCAGCGCTCGGCCAGCCAGCGCGGCAGCGAGCCGCTGCTCGTCAGCCAGCAGCAGCGGGTCGCGCCGGGTCGGGCTCGGGCGGAGGGCCCTCGCGCTGGAGCCGGCGCAGCACGGCGTTCACGAAGCCGGCCGCGCGCGGCTCGACTGCGCGTGCGAGCTCGACGGACTCGGAGACGCACCGCGTGCGGCGGCACGCGCGTGAACAGCAGCTGGTAGGCGCCGAGGCGGAGCGCGTCGAGGACGCCCGGGAGCGACCCGCTCGAGGGGCCGCGTGGACGAGGTCGCGCGAGGACGTGATCGAGCCAGCCGCGGCGGCGCAGCGTACCGAGCACGAGCTCGTGCAGGAGCGCGCGCTCGCGCTCGTCGAGTGCCTCGGCCGCGGGAGCAGCGAGCGCCTCGCGCGAGCGTCCGCTCCGCGCCGGGACACGCCGGGCGAGCACGTCGAGGGCGAAGCGTCTGAGCAGGAGAGGGCACGGCCTCAGCCGAGCCGCGCGCCGGGCCGCAGCCTGGCGCCGGCCGCCCACGCGGAGGCCGGCATGGCGCGTCGGCTCTCCGGCTGTACCTCGAGAACCGCAGCGGCGTGCCGGCGCCGCACGCCACCGTCACGCCGTCGGCCGACACGGAGAGGATCTCTCCCGGAACGGGCCCTCCGTCGATCGAACCGGGGCTCGCGTCGCGCGGGCGGACGCGGAGGAGCTTCAGCAGCCGCCCGTCGTGGAGCGTGAAGGCGCCGGGCCAGGGAACGAAGCCGCGCACCCGCCAGGCGATCGCCCGGGCCGGCTGCGACCAGTCGAGGCGCCCGTCCTCTTTCTTCAGGATCGGAGCGAGAGTGGCTCGGGCGTGGTCCTGGGGCCGAGCCGCGAGCGTGCCTGTCGGCCAGGCCGCGCACGGTCTCGAGCAGCAGCTCGGCGCCCAGGCGGGCGAGGCGCGGCTCGAGCTCTGCGGCGGTCTCCTCGGGCCGATGGCGAGGCCGCGGCGCAGGAGCGTGGGCCCGGTGTCGAGGCCCTCGTCGATCAGCATCGTCGTGACGCCGGTCTCGGCTCTCGCCGTTGGCGATCGCCCACTGGATGGGCGCCGCGCCGCGGTAGCGGGGCAGCAGCGAGGCGTGGACGTTGACGGTGCCGAGCGGCGCGATCTCGATCACCGCCGCGGGGCAGGATCTGGCCGTACGCGACGACCGACCTGCAGCTCCGGGCCGCAGCGCACGCAGGGCCTCCTGGGCCTCGGGCTCGCGGACCCGCCGGAGCTGCAGCACCGGCACGCCGCGGCCGCTCGGCGACCGGCTTCATCGGCGGCGCGCCAGCGTCCTGGCCGCGGCCCTTCTCCCGGTCGGGCTGCGTCACCAGCGCCGCCACCTCGTGGCCCGCGTCGAGCAGGGCCTCGAAGGCTCGGGACCGCGAAGGCCCCGCTGCCCAGGAAGACGATCGCGCAACGGCCTACTCCTCCCAGCCCTCCCGGGCGCGCTTGCGCAGCTTGCGCTTCATCAGGTCGCGCTTGAGCGGCGAGAGCCGGTCCACGAAGAGCAGGCCGTCGACGTGGTCGATCTCGTGGCAGAAGGCACGGGCCAGCAGCTCGGTGGCCGTCGTACACGCGCTCCTTGCCGTCCGGGTCGAGGCCGCGCACCGTGACCCGGGCCGGTCGGCGTGGGCGAGCCGCCGAAGCCCGGGATCGAGAGGCAGCCCTCCTCGTGGCGCTGCTCGCCGTCCCGCTCCAGGATCTCGGGGTTGACGAGCTGGATCAGCTGCGTCTTGTCCTCGCCGACCGAGAGGTCGATCACGATCACGCGCAGGGCCACGCCGACCTGGGGCGCGGCGAGACCGATGCCCGGCGCGGCGTACATCGTCTCCACCATGTCACTGAGCAGGGTCCGGATCTCCGGTCGATGCGCTGGACGGGCGCGGACGGGGCGTGCAGGACGGGTTCGCCGTAATGGACGATCGGTCGGATGGCCATGGCGCCGAGGATTATCGCGGAATTCCCGGTCAGCGCGGACCGGCCAGGGCGCGCTGCTGCGCGCGGGTCGCGGCGAGGTGGGCCAGCACCTCCTCGAGCGAGTCGCCGCCCGTCTTCTCGAGCAGCGCGTCGGCGAGCACCAGCGCCAGCATCGCCTCGGCCACGACGCCCGCCGCCGGGACGAC
This sequence comes from uncultured Acidobacteriota bacterium, assembly GCA_963831755.1. GTDB lineage: Bacteria > Acidobacteriota > Vicinamibacteria > Fen-336 > Fen-336 > DATBSL01. The sequence continues at coordinate 181,212 of CAWHRC010000020.1, read as the reverse complement.
GCAGGTGTCGCTGCGCTCGAACGAGGCCTTCTGCGGCTCCTTGGTCTCGAGGTCGACCGAGCGCAGGGCGATCAGCAGCGTGGGGATCGGCTTCACCACCAGCGCGGCGCGCAGCTCCTCGCCGTTGGTGACCCCGCCCTCGAGACCGCCCGCGCGGTTGGTGGGCCGCTCGATGCCGGCCTCGGGGCTCCACAGGATCTCGTCGTGGAAGGAGGAGCCGCGGGTGTCGCCTCCCGCGAAGCCTGCACCCAGCGCCACCGCCTTGACCGCCTGGATCGACATCAGCGCCTGGGCGATGCGTCCGTCGAGCCGCCGGTCCCACTGCGCGAACGAGCCGAGGCCGGGGGGCAGGCCGCGGGCGACCACCTCCACGATCCCGCCGACCGTGTCGCCCTCCTTCTTGGCCCGGTCGATCTCGGTCATCATCGCCTCGGCCGCGCCCGCGTCCGCGCAGCGCACCGGGCTCTCCTCGACCCGCTCCAGCTCCTGCCAGGGCACGACCGTGCGCGGACGGCAGAGCCGCCGCGCCGATCCGCAGCACGTGGCTGCGCACTTCGACCTCCGCCTCGTGCAGGAGCGAGCGGGCGAGGGCGCCGGCGGCCACCCGTGCCGTGGTCTCCCTCGCGCTCGCGCGCTCGAGCACGTTGCGCAGGTCGGTCGTGTCGTACTTCAGCGCGCCAGCGAGGTCGGCGTGGCCGGGGCGCGGGTAGCGCAGCCGGCGCCGCTCGCGCGCCTCGTCCGGCTGCGGGTCCGGCGACATCACGTCGCGCCAGTTCTCGTGGTCCCGGTTGCGCACGAGCAGGCTCACGGGGCTGCCGAGCGTGCGCCCGTGACGGACGCCACCCGTGATCTCCACCGTGTCGGTCTCGATCTGCATGCGGCCGCCGCGCCCGTAGCCACCCTGCCGTCGGCGCAGGTCCGCGTCGATCGCCGCTCGCTCGACCGGCACGCCGGCGGGGAGGCCGTCGACCACGACGCACAGCGCCGGCCCGTGCGACTCGCCCGCCGTGAGGAAGCGCAGCACGCGCGCCATCGTGCGGCACGCATTCCGTGCTGTCAAGGAACGCGCGCCTGTGACGCTCGCGGATGTGTGACAGATCGGCGCAGGCAATTGCTCCGTCCGCCGTAATCTCCCGGCGTCCAGCAGGAGACGACGCGACACGGGAGGACGCAGATGACAGCTGGGGCCCTCGAACGACTGGTCGGCCGTTGCCCGGCGGTGGACGCGCTGAAGCGCCGCATCGCGCAGCTGGCGCCGAGCGAGCTGCGCGTCCACGTGTTCGGCGAGACCGGCACCGGCAAGGAGCAGGTCGCCCGCGCGCTGCACGAGCTGTCGTCGCGGCGCGAGCGTCGGTTCGTCGCGCTGAACGCCGCGGGCTTCTCCGACGAGCTCTTCACGGCGGAGCTGTTCGGCCACGCGCGTGGGGCGTTCACGGGTGCGGTCGTCGCCAGGGACGGCTACGTGGCGCAGGCAGAGGGCGGCACGCTGTTCGTGGACGAGGTGGCCGACATGTCGCCGCTGGCACAGGTGCGGCTGCTGCGCTTCCTGCAGGAGAAGGAGTACCAGCGCCTGGGCGAGACGGCCGCCCGCCGCGCCGACGTGCGCGTGATCAGCGCCACGAACGTCGACCTCGGCCGGCGCGTGCGCGAGGGGCGATTCCGCGAGGACCTGCTCTTCCGCCTGAAGGAGGACCAGCTCGTGGTCCCGCCGCTGCGCGAGCGCGGGCAAGACGTGCTGGTGCTGGCGCGGCACTTCCTGCGCCAGTTCGCGCAGGTCCGCGACGTGGCGCCGCCCGTGCTCGGACCCGAGGCGCAGCGGCTGCTGCAGTGCTTCCCGTGGCCGGGCAACGTGCGCCAGCTGGAGAGCGAGATGCGGCGGCTGGTGGTGATCGCCCCCGGGCGCGAGGTGCAAGCCGAGGACCTCTCCGAGGAGCTCCGGGGGCCCTCCGCGGCCCCCGCGGGCGGCCTGCGCGCCGAGCTGCTGCGTCACGAGGTCCGGATCCTGAAGCTGGCGCTCGAGCGGCACGGCGGCGTCCAGTCTCGCGCGGCCGCCGAGCTCGGCATCACGCGCCAGGCGCTGTGCGCGAAGCTGCGCCGGCTCGGCGCGGCCCGGGGTGCTATCCTCCCGGCTCCGCGCGGGAACTCCCGCGAGCCGGGAGCGGCTTGACGAGCGAAAGCGACAGCCAGCGCAGGCCGGGCACGTGGGCGAGCCTCCGCTCGATGGTGGGCAGCTGGCGCCTCGCCTCGGTCACCCTGCTGTCGTTCTCCTCGGGGTTGCCGCTGGGCCTGGTGTGGCTCGCGATACCGGCCTGGATGGCGCGGGCGGGTGTCGACATCAAGGTGATCGGCCTCTTCACCCTGGCCCAGGCGCCGTGGTCCTTCAAGCTGCTCTGGTCGCCGTCGATGGACCGCTTCCCGCTTCCTTTCCTGGGGCGCAAGCGGGGCTGGATCCTGGCCGCGCAGGTGCTGCTGATGGCGCTCGGCTTCGCGCTCGTCGGGCGTCTCCGACCGCCCGCAGGCCGTCTGGGTGATCGGCGCGCTCGTGCTGGCGATCGCCTTCGCCTCGGCCACGCAGGACATCGCGATCGACGCCTACGCGGTGGAGGTCCTGAAACGCGAGGAGCAGGGGATCGCGACGGGCGCCCGCACCGCGTTCTACCGGGCCGCGATGCTCGTCGCCGGAGGCGCCTCGATCACTCTCGCGGCCGAGACCTCCTGGGCGCTCGTGAACCTGCTCCTGGCGCTGTGCTACCTGCCGCTGATGCTCGTGACCTGGTTCGCCCCGGAGCCCCAGATCCTGCCGACGCCCCCGCGCACGCTGCGCGAGGCGGTGTGGGGACCGTTCGTCGGCTTCCTGGCGCAGCACCGCGCGCTCGAGATCCTGGCGTTCGTCGTGCTCTTCAAGCTCTCCGACAACCTCACCCAGGCCCTCACGCGGCCGTTCCTGGTGCAGGTGGGCTTCAACGACTTCGACGTCGGCATCGCCACGGCCACGATCGGCCAGGCCGCCGCGATCGCCGGCACGATGGCCGGCGGCATGCTGACCGACCGCATCGGCCTCGGCCGGGCCCTGTGGCTGTTCGGTCTCTTGCAGCTCGTCTCGAACCTCGGCTACGCCGCGGTGGCGCAGGTCGGGGTCAACCGGCCGGTGATGTACGCGGCGCAGGCGTTCGAGCTGGGCGCGAGCGGCCTCGGCTCGGGCGCCTTCGGCGTGCTGCTGCTGCGGCTGACGCAGAAGCGCTTCTCGGCCACGCAGTACGCCCTGCTGTCGAGCCTCTTCACGCTGCCGCGCGTGCTGGCCGGTCCCGTGGCCGGGGTCCTCGCCGACCTCATGGGCTGGCGGGACTTCTTCGTGCTGACGGTGGCGTTCGGGATCCCGGGCATGGTGCTGCTCTCCCGGTTCGTCCCCTGGCGTGCACGCGACGTGCAGTTCGAGGTTCGTGCCCCGGCTCGTGCCGCGCCGCTCACCCGCCGTGCGCTCGTCGCCCGCTCGCTGCTGGGCGGGACCGTCGCTCTTCTGGCGGGCCTCTCGACCGTGGCGCTCCTGGGCGGGCTCGCGGGCCTGCGCGCGGGCAGGGGCTTCGCCGCGCTGCCGGCCGTGTGGGCGGTCCTGCGGCCGGCCCGGATCGGCGACTGGACGACCGCCGCCGGCCTGCTCGTGCTGGCGGTGCTCGTGGGCCTGGCCACGGCCGCGACGCTGGTGGCCCGCCGCCGGCCGCCCGAAGGCGGAGAGCCGCAGCCGTAGCCGTCCCCCCAACACCCCCGCCGGCCATCTGGGGGGAAGTGCCCAGCCCCGGCGGCTGTACCATGGAGGGAACCTCCGGGGCGGAGGCGGTGTCGAATGAGACGAACGGGTGTCGCCATGGGCGCGGGTGAGATGCCGCTCGACGCGGAAGCCCTTGCCGGCCCGGCGCGCGAGCACGACCTCGTCGCCCGTTGCAGGGACGGCGATCCGGCGGCCTTCGCCCGGATCGTGGCTCTCCACGAGTCGATGGTCTTCAGCCTCGCCGGGCGCCTTCTCGGCAGCGCCGAGGAGGCCCGCGACGTGGCACAGGAGGTCTTCCTGCAGGTCTACCGCCGCCTGGGCCGGTTCGAGGGTCGCAGCAGCCTGAAGACCTGGATCTATCGCATCGTCGTCAACCAGTGCCACAACCGGCGCCGCTTCTGGCACCGCCACGGCCGCGACAGGGAGGAGGCGCTCGACGAGCGCTTCGCCTCGCCGGCGACCCACCGCGACGACTGGCAGGCGAGCCCGTACGAGCAGGCGCGCCGCCGCGAGCGCGCCCGCAAGGTGCAGGCGGCGCTGCTGCAGCTGACCTTCGAGCAACGCTCGGTGATCGTGCTGCGGGAAGTGGAGGGCCTCTCCTGCGAGGAGGTGGCCGTGGCGCTCGGCATCCCCGACGGCACCGTCAAGAGCCGCCTGTCGCGGGCCCGGGAGGCCTTGCGGCAGCGGTTGGTCGGCCTGCTGGAAGAAGGTGATCCATCATGACGTGCTCCCTCGTGCGGCGGCGGCTCTCGGAGTGGCTCGACGGCGGGCTCGAGCCGCGCCTGGCGCGCCTCGTCTCCAGCCACCTGCAGTCCTGCGCCGCGTGCGCGCGCCGCGCGGAGGAGCTGCGCGGCGTCTCCCGCCTGCTGTTCGAGCTGCCGCCGCTGGAGCCCGGGGAGTCGCTGGCCGCGCGCGTGCTCGACCGGCTCGACATGGAGACGCGGCGGCCGGCGCTCGCCTCGCTGTTCCGGAGCTTCTCCGCGGCGCGGCCGTTCATACTGCCGAGCCTGGTGCCGGCGACGCTCGTGCTCGTCAGCGTGCTCGCGGGAGTCCTGGCCCTCGACTCGGGCCCGCTCCCGGAGGTCCACCTGGCTCCCGGAGGCTGGCACACCACTCCCGCCTGGGGGACCGAGGGCAACCCGGTCATCCCTTCGGAGGACATCGACCTGCCTCGTGAGACGACGCGGGTCGAGCTGCCGCCCGAGGTCCTGAACAGCGGGGGAGAAGGCTCGGTCTTCCTCGAGACGGTCGTGGCGCGCGACGGGTCCGTCTCGAACGTGACCGTGCTGGGCGGCCACGACGAGTCCTCGGACGCGCTCGTGGACGCGCTGCGCCGCCAGCGCTTCGAGCCCGTGCGCTACCGCGGCCGTCCCGTGGCCGTCAGCGTTTACAGGCTGATCGCTCGGCTGGAGGTCCGCTCGCCGAGGACGTAGAGGCGAACGACCCGGAAGGACGGCTGAATCACCTGTCTCATGCGCAGCGGTACGGGCGCGTCTACACTCCGGCCCGGGAGCGTCCATGCGAGTCCCGGCTGTCGCCGTCGCGCTGTGGCTGGTTCCAACCCTCGCGGCGCCACAGTCGCTGGGCGAGGCCGCACGAAAGCAGGCACGCAAGCGCTCGACAGGGGCCCCTGCGACGAAGGTCTACACCGACACGGACCTTCGTCCAGCGGGAGAACGGCTCGAAGAAGTCGTGAGTGCGCCGGCGGCCGAAACAAATGCGGCTGCCCCCGGTGCGCCGGCAGGGTTGCCGGCTGCGGGGAAGCCCGCCTCCGTCCGACTGCCTGCGTCTGGCGCTGAATGGCTGCCGCCGACTCCAGGGGTCACGGCGACCACGGGAGACCCGGTGCGGGCGCAGCTCGACCGGGAGGAAGCCGTCCGCAAGCAGCAGGAGCGGTCCTGGAGACAACGGGCCAGCCAGGTTCGTGCGCACCTCGAGGCGACGCAACTCGAGTACGACGCCACTTGCGGCCGCGGCCTCATCGTGGTCGCCGGCGGTTGACCGAAGGCAGCACGCGCCAGGTTCCTGGCCGCGAAGGACGCGCTGGATCAGGCGAAGGCCGTATGGGACGCGCTCGAGGAACAGGCGCGCCGGGAGAACGTGCCGCCCGGCTGGCTGCGCCCGTGAGGCTACTGCACCGCGCCTTCCGCTGACCGGAGCAACCCCTGGGCAGACTCGAGCGCCACGTCGACGGCGAGGTGCGTCATCCGCGTACGCGGGGCGCGCAGGCAGCGGACGTGGCGGCCGACCGGCGCCCAGAGCGCGGGGTCGGTCGGGCCGAACAGGGCGAGCGTCGGCGCCCCGGCCGCTGCAGCGAGGTGGCTGACGCCCGAGTCGTTGCCGACGTAGAGACCTGCGCGCGAGAGGACCGCCCCCAGCACGCGCAGTGGCAGTTCCCGGGCGACCACCAGCGACGGCGTGTCCTCCTCGGGCAGCGACGTTCCTGGGGCCGGGGCCGATGGCGACGCGCCGTCCGCCTCTGCCGGACCGAGGACCAACAAAGAAGGATGCGGCCCGAGAGCGGGATTGTCGTGGAGCCGCTCCGCCAGCGCCAGGAACCTGTCTGCCGGCCAGTTCTTCGTGTCCGAGCCGCTGCCGGGGTGAAACGCGAGGAATCGGGAGGGCAGCCGGCGGAGAAGCGTCTCGGCCCAGGCCTGCTCCTCGCCGGAGAAGCGGAGCTCGGGCGGTTTCGGGCTCTCCGGCACGCCGAGGGTCGTGAGGGGCTGCGCGAACCACTGCGACGCGTGAGGGCCGCGCGCGGGTGGCGCGGGGTCGTGCACGAGCAGAAGCTTCGCGCGTGAGCGCAGCGCGTCGGTCAGGCTGCGGCTGCGGGTGTATGCGACGACCGCGTCGGCCGAGCGCAGCGCGTCCGCGAACGGCCCCGAGGTCCCGTCGCCACTCAGGACACGCGTCACCTCGACGCCGTCCCAGGACCACACCCGGTCGACCTCGGAGGCGCCGGCTCCGACGAGGACAGCCCCGGCCGCGGGCGCGAGCAGCTCCACACGGTGCCCGGCGCCGCGCAGCGCGGCGATCGAGCGACGCAGCAGCAGCACGTCGCCGAGGGCGCCGGCGCGGATCAACAGGACCTTCACGGGACGCCCGCCATTCTAGGGCACGTCCACCCGCACCGTGGAGACGTTGCCGAGGATGTCCGTGGCCCGCAGGATCACGATGCGTGGCCCAGGCGCCGGCTGCGGCGGCAGGACGATCTCGTACTGCTCCTCGCGCGAGTCGGAGATGCCGTCCTTCGGCCGCACCTCCTCCCAGCGCCCGGCGTCGATCGACAGCTCGAGCTTGCGGATCGGGCTGTCGTCGCGGGCCGTGGCGCGCAGGCGGTCCCGGCGTGCGGGGTCGATGGAGGCCACGAGGGTCGGCGGCGTGTTGTCGACTTCGAAGGACGTGCTGTCCTTCGTGCCGGTGAGCGCGAGCGCCGGCGGGTTGCCCGGCGCGTCCGAGGCCTGCACGCGCACGACGTAGCGCCCGTTCGGGACCGTGGACGTGTCCCACGCGAGCACCGGCTCGGTGAGGCCGTGGCGCAGCGGGCGCCAGCGCTCGTCCCCGACCGCCCGGTACAGGACGTCGAAGAGGAGCGGATCGCCGTTCGGGTCCTCCGCCTGCCACGAGAAGGTGCGCATGCCGCGCTGGTACATCTTGCGGCTGAAGGCGATCGCCGGCGGGCTGCCGGCCGCGGGGCGCGCGGCGTTCGCGCGGTCGCTGAGCGGGTCGGGGTCGAAGCCGAGGATCTCGGGATCGCCGGTGACGGAAATGGGCTTCTGGAACACCTCGCCCGGCGCGTGGACGGTGATCGATCTCAGCTCCGGAGGCAGGTTGCGCTGGAGGTAGGCTGCGGCGATCGACTCCACGGTCGGCGTGGCCCCGTCCTTGCCGCCGAGCCGGACCCGCAGCTGGAGGAAGCGGGCGCGCTCGGCGCGGATCGCCTCGCCCGAGGCGTGAGTCAGCGGCGCGGACCAGTCGCTCCAGGTGGCGTCGGGCCGCGGGGTGTTGCCGCAGCGCGTCTGCAGCTGAACGGACGTGCCGGCGGGGAAGCTGCCCTCCCACGACGCCTGGCCCCACGCCGAAGGCGCCTCCGCATCCTTCACGCTCGAGACGAACGTGCCCTCCGTGGCGAGGGTGCTCTCGAGCGAATACAGACGGGCGGGATTCGAGGTCACGAAGCTGGTGGCCCCGCCGGCGCCCGCCGAGATGCCGGTCACCTGCTCGGCCGCGACGGAGGCGACCAGCGACCACTCGCCCTGGCCGGTCACGCGGTAGACCTTTCCCTTGTTGCCGGTGCCGACGAGCAGCGCCTTTCCCAGGTGTGCGACGGCGTGCGGGACGTCCTCGGTCGAGCTCCACAGCGTCTCGACCTCGCCGGATTCCGCGATCCGCAGCAGGGCCCCCTTCGGCGCGGCCGGCGAAGCGGACGGACCCGGCGCCTGCGCGCTGCTGACGGGCACGGGCGCTCCGCCGGCGGGCGGGACGATCGAGAAGCTCTCGCTCACCGTCACCTCGCCGACGACGCCGGCGGCGCCTGCCGCGGATGCGGCCTGCGCCGCGGCCGGCGCCGTCTCCGCCGGCCGCCCGTCGACAGCCGCGGCGTACAAGGCGCCGTCCTCGCCCACGTCGAGGGCGCGGATCTCGCGGAAGGACGAGTCGAGCACCACGAACACGTGGCCCTGCGCGTCGATCCTGTAGACGATGCCGTCGGGGGCGCTGCCGGCGAAGACGCGGCCCTGCGCGTCGATCGCCAGCGAGAGGACGTGCGTGTCGGCCGCGCTGAGGACGGTCGAGGACTTGCCGTCCCTGCCCACGCGGTACACGCGCGCCTCGGCGCCGGTGCCGACGTAGAGGTTGCCGGCCGGGTCGAAGGCGAGCGCCCAGATGTACTTGTCCGGCGGGTCGAAGAAGCGCGTGGCCTTCCCGGCGGAGTCGATCGCGTAGACGGCGCCGTCGGGCGAGGTGGCGGCGTAGACGCGGGCGTCCGGGCCGATTGCGACCGCGTGCACCTCCAGCTCGTCGGAGTCGTAGAGCACGGATCCCTTGGAGCCTTCGACCTTCACGACGCGGCCGTCGTTCCCGGTGCCGACGTAGAGCACGCCCCTGGGATCGCGCGCGACGGACCAGGCGTTCGGAGCGGCCGGGTCGTAGAGGGGACGCGCGGTCGCCCCGAGCCGGAGCCGCCCCTGCGAGTCGACCGAGACGGACGCCAGGTCACCCTCGAGGAAGGCGGGCGCGCCCTCGATCCTCCAGAACTGCGGACCCGCGGCACGCAGGGCCGGCGCGAGCAGGCAGGCGAGGGCACAGCAGACGACGACGGCGACGGCGGGTCGTCGAAGCATGTTCGGGATCGGTCCTCTTCAGGGACGGACGCTGATCGTGAGCTGTCGCGAGCCGGAGACGGCGTAGTCCGTGGGCTGGCGGTGGCTCCAGACGGCGGCGCTCGCCAGCGAGACGACGCTCGTGCCCTGGTCGGCGGAGCCGAGCACCGACAGGATCGAGCCGGGCAGCGCCGGCAGGTACTCGCCGCCGACCACCGCTCCCGCGCCGGGCCGGGTGAGGCGCGCGTAGACGATGTTGCCGCCGCGCAGCTTGTTGAGCGAGCGGACGAGCTGCGCCATGTCGCGCGCGACGAAGCGCTGGCGCATCTCTCGCTGCTCGACGCCGTCCATGGTCGCGGCGTCCGCCACCAGCAGGCTGTACGTGCCCGCCGGCGCGCCCTCGGGGATCGCCAGCGGCATCGTCTCGGTGAGCAGCTCGCCCCGGTGCGTCCGCAGCTGCACGCGCAGCGGGGCGGAGGAGCCCGGCCGCAGCGGCAGGGGAGCGTCCACCCAGGCGCGCACGATCGCCGCGCTGCGCAGCGTCTCGTCGGCGTCCACCGTCACGTCGAGGCGGTCGATCGTGAGCTTCTCGAAGTCGTTGGCCACCAGCAGCGCCAGCGGCCCGGCCAGCTCGGCCGCGGCCTGCGAGCCCGGCTGCTGGGCTGCCACCACGTCGTGCACGCGCACCTCGCGTCCACCGTCGAGCGCCACCCGCGCGTCGACACGCAGGGTGGCCGCGCCGAAGGCCCGCTCGTAGCCCTGGATCACCGAGAGCAGCGAGACGTAGGCGAGCAGGGGCGTGAACAGCTCGTCCTCCACCACCCGGTAGTGGAAGACGCGCTCGCTCGCGCGCCCCGTGCGCAGCGTGACCTGCACCGGAATCATGCGCGGCGGCTTGCCCAGCCGGCCCGCGATCGCGGTGGTGCGGTCCTGGTCCATGGTGCCGACGGCGTCGGTGGCGGCGGCGATCTTCCACGACGACTGCAGGCTCGGGAAGACCGAGTAGACCCAGGCCTTCTTCAGGGGGAACTGCGTCGGCCCCAGGTTGTAGAAGGGGTGGCCGAACGCGTAGACCCGGTCGTGATCGATGTGCGTGATCGTCCCGGTGACCGACAAGTCGAGGTCGCCCTCGATCAGGGAGACGCCCACGGCGGCGCCGGGCGCCAGCTTCGGCAGCGGGCCCACCGAGTCGGCGGCCGAGCCGCCGCCCATCACGGGCGTGAAGCCCATGGCCGAGAAGATGCCGCCGGCCCAGGAGAAGGTCTCCGGCTCGAAACCCGAGAACACGAGCGGCAGAGCCAGCGGGACGAGCGTCGAGCCGGCGAGCGCGGGGGGCAGGCCCTCGCCGCGAAACGAGAGGCCCGGGACGACGGAGCGGATCGGCCGCTGCAGCGCCGCGGCCACGGAGGCGCGGTCGAGCGGCGCCAGCAGGCCGCCCTCGGGCATCGCCGGGTGGAAGCGGGTGGAGGCTGCGCGCGGTGTCGTGGCCCGCGTCGCGTCGATCATCTCGCCGATCGGCGTGATGCCCGCGATCGGCTCCTTGCCGAACGGGAACGAGTACGAGATCGCGCCCACCAGCTTCCCGTCCACGAGCACGGGACTGCCGCTCATGCCGGCGATGACGCCCGTCTGCGCCAGCGGCCCGCCCTCGAGACGGGCGAGGATCAGGCTCTGCCTCGGCCCGAGCGCGTTCTCGAGCACGCCGAGGATCGAGACCTTGAACTCGTCGACGCGCGCGCCCTCGAAGACCGTGCGCCCCACGCCCTGCATTCCGGGCCGGACTTGCGAGAGCGGGAGAACTCCGTCGTCCTCCGGGAAGGCCGTGACGGAGAGGGCGAGCAGCACCGGCAGCGCGAAGGAGAAGGGGCACGGGCGTGTCACAACAAGCATGGTAGGGTTCGTGCCGGGAGGCGTCAACGCGCGCTTGACGCAAAGACGGAGCCGCCGATAGCATCGTCCGGTTTGGCTGTTCGGCCGCTTCGCCACAGGAGACATGACCGTGACTGACACCGGGGCCGCTCCCGCGGCCGAAGACTCATCGCGCGCGTTCGCCGCGGCGCTCCTGGCCTGGGCCTGGCCGGGGCTGGGCCACCTGTTCCTGCGGCGGCGTGGCAAGGGCCTGCTGCTGATGTTCTGCCTCCTGGCCCTGTTCGTGCTCGGCGTCGGCATGGACTCGCGGCTGCAACTCCACCTGGGGCTGGAGGATCCGCTGGCGCTGCTGTTCAGCCTGGCCCAGATGGGAGTCGGGGCGCCGTACGTGCTGGCGCGGATGATGGGCTACGAGGCGGGGCTGGTGACCTCCCCGAGCTACGAGTACGGCAACACCTTCACGGCGGTCGCGGGCCTGCTCAACATCCTGGTGATCCTGGACGCGCTCGACACGGCCCGCGGTGTGCGGCACCGGGCGCCCCAGCCCCCGGAGACGCGGCCATGATGCACTCGCACCTCGTGACGTTGGTCGTGTTCGCGGCGCTCGTCTCCACCGTGTTCGCGCTGCTGCTGCGCGACACGACCAGCGAGCGGCTGCGCTTCGGGCTGCTCGCCTTCGCAGCCTTCGTGCTCTCCACCATCGTCATCGGCTGGCTGACGAACCCGTTCCCGCGCTGAATCGCGCTGCGCCGCGCCGCGCCGATCAGTTGCCGGGGATCCAGCGCGGCGCGCCCATCAGGAACGCCGCGTCCTCCTCGACCAGGACCTTGCGCCCCGAGCCGTCCGGCTGCACGACCACGATCCGCGACTTGCCGCTGGCGGCGTCGCTCTCCACGAAAGCGAGCCCGCTCTTGCCCCAGTCGGGCGCTCCGCGGTAGAGGCCGCCCGTCACGACCGTCTGCAGGTCCGTGCCGTCGGCGGCGACCGTCAGCACGTCCCAGGTCCCCAGCCCCCCGTTGCCGGTGCCGGTGAGGCGCCGGAAGGCGACGCGCGAGGCGTCGGGCGAGAAGACCGGGTCGGCGTCGGCGCCGACGACGTACGGGGTGTCCGGCAGCGCCGGCCCGGACGCCGGGCCCGTGGTGAGCGCCACCGGGGGCTGGGCGTAGAGGAAGATGCGGCCGACGCCGGTCTCGTCGATCTGCTCGTAGACCGCGGTGCGCTGGAAGGGGTCGATGCGCGGGCTGCGCTCGCGAATCGTGGCCGTCGAGGTCAGCGCCTGGTCGTTGGCCGCGTTCGGCTCGGTGTAGTAGAGGTCCTCGACGCTGGAGAGGCCCTGGCCCGGTGAGCTGTAGACGAGGAAGCTGCCGTCCGTCGACCAGTCCACCGAGCTCACCGCCTTGCGCGGGAACATCAGCTTCTCCACGGCGCGCGAGAGGTCCATGAAATAGAGGGCCGAGGCGCCGGGCTTGGCGTCCGGCGTCGAGCGCACGGCCGCGATGCGGTTGCGGTCGGGCGCGAGCGCCACCTGCAGCATGTCGCAGGGCTGTGCCGCCTCGGCGCAGGCGGTGAGCCGTTCGACCTTCGTGCCGTCGGCGTTCGTCGCCAGGAGCTCGCGTGGCTGTCCGGGCTCGGGGGCCCAGGAGCTGCTCACGAAGACGAGCACCGAATCGGCGGAGGGCGGGCGCGACTGGACCGAGCCGAGGAGGTTGTTCTGGCTGCCGCGGCAGGCGGCGAGCGACAGCGTCACGAAGACGCAGACGGCGAGCGGCCCTCGACGCGACATGTGCCAGCCTAGTCTCGCGTGCGCGCGCAAGTCAAGACAGCGGCGTGGTATAAATGCCGGTCGGGCGCACGCTTCGCGCAGCGAGAGACACGATATGGCCGACCAGAACCTGCTCGTCGAGGTGCGTGACGGGATCGCATTCCTCACCATCGATCGCCCCGCCCGGCTGAACGCGCTCGACGAGCCCACGCTGGCGGAGCTGGACGCGGCCTTCGCGCGGCTGGCCGGCGACGCGCAGGTGAAGGCGGTGGTCGTCACGGGTGCGGGAGAGCGGGCGTTCGTCTCCGGCGCCGACATCGAGGCGCTCGCCGGGCTCGACTCGGCCGCCGGGCGTGAGCTGTCGGAGCGCGGCCAGCGCGTGTTCCAGAAGATCGAGTGGCTGGGCAAGCCGGTGATCGCCGCGATCAACGGTTTCGCCCTCGGCGGCGGCTGCGAGCTGGCGCTGGCGTGCCACGTGCGGATCGCGGCCGAGGGCGCCGCCCTCGGCACGCCGGAGGTGAAGCTGGGCCTGATCTGCGGCTACGGCGGCACGCAGCGGTTGCCCCGGCTCGTGGGCAAGGGCCGCGCGCTCGAGCTGCTGCTGACCGGCGACCGCGTCGACGCGACGGAGGCGCTGCGCATCGGGCTCGTCAACCGCGTGGTCCCGCGCGAGCGCCTGCTCGCCGAGGCCGAGGCGCTCGCCCGGCGCATGATCGCCAACGGTCCGCTCGCCTTGCGCGCTGCGCTCGAGGCCGTCAACGGCGGGCTCGACCGTCCGCTGGGCGAGGCCCAGGAGGGAGAGGCGGCCCTGTTCGGGGAGCTGGTGGCGAGCGAGGACGCGCGCGAGGGCACGCGTGCGTTCCTCGAGAAGCGGCCGGCCCGCTTCGTCGGGCGATGAAGCAGGCGCCGCGCGAGGTGGCGTCGGCCCGCGGCCTGCGCCTGGCGATCCTGCGCTCGCTGTTCAACCGCCCGGTCACGGACGGGCTCGTCGCCGGCGCCCGGGACGCGCTCGCGCAGATGCAGGCCGACGCGGCAAGGGTGACGGTGTTCGACGTGCCCGGGGCCTTCGAGCTGCCGCTGGCGGCCCGCGCGGCGGTGCTCTGCGGCCGCTTCGACGCCGTGATCGCGCTGGGCGCAGTGATCCAGGGCGAGACCGACCACTACGAGCACGTCGCGCGCGAGGCGGCTGCGGGGCTCTCGGCGGTCGGGCGCGAGACCGGCGTGCCGGTCGCCTTCGGCGTCCTGACCGTGCGCGAGGCCGGGCAGGCCGAGCGGCGCGCGGCGCCGGGCCCGGAGAACAAGGGTGCCGAGGCCGCGCGGGCCGCCGTGCTGATGGTGCACACGCTGCGTGCGATCGCCGGCCGCTCGCCGCGCCGCCGGCTGGCGCCGAAGCCGGCGCGTCGCCCCCGGCGGAGGCGCTGATGGGGCGCCGCACCAAGGCGCGCGAGTGCGCCTTCCAGATCCTCTACCAGCGGGAGATCACGGGCGAGGCGATGCCGAAGGTGATCGCCGCCTTCTGGCAGGTACGCTCGGGCACGGCGCCCATGCGGGCGATGGCCGAACGGCTGGCCGTTGGCGCGCAGGGGAGGGCGCAGGAGCTGGACCGCGAGATCGTCGCCGCCGCGGCGAACTGGCGGCTCGACCGCATGGCCCCGGTCGACCGCACGATCCTGCGGCTCGGCGCCTACGAGCTGGTGGCCGAGCCCGAGACGCCGCCGGCGGTGGTGCTCGACGAGGCGATCGAGCTGGCGAAGCGCTTCGGAGAGGCGGACTCGCCGGCCTTCGTGAACGGCGTGCTCGACGCGATCCGCCGGCAGGTGCGGCCGTCCGCCCGCCCGAAGAAGGGCCACGCACGGGGAGAAGAGCAGCGATGAGCGAGGGCGTTCGCGGGCCGGCGCCGCCCGTCCCGGGCTGGCCGGAGGAGTCGGCGCAGCGGCTCGAGAAGGCGCGTGCGCTCGAGGCCCTGGGCCTGCCGGTCTATCCGAGCCGGTTCGTGCGCTCGCACCGCCTGGGCGAGGTCGTGGCCGCCTTCACGGCGAAGACGCTCGAGGAGCTGGAGTCGCTGGCGGTGGACGTGCGGGTCGCCGGGCGGGTCCTGACCAAGCGCGGGCACGGCAAGGCGGGCTTCGCCACGCTCGGCGACGGCGACGCGAAGCTGCAGGTGTACGTGCGCTCGGACGAGGTCGGCGAGACCGGCTACCGCCTGTTCGAGCTGGTCGACCTCGGCGACTTCGTGGGGGTCGCCGGGCGCGTGATGCGCACGCGCAAGGGCGAGCTGAGCGTGCAGGCGCGCGAGCTCGTCTTCCTGGCGAAGGCGCTCCTGCCGCCGCCCGAGAAGTGGCACGGCCTCACCGACGTCGAGGCGCGCTACCGCCAGCGCTACCTCGACCTGCTCGCCAACCCCGAGGTGCGCGCCGTCTTCCTGCTGCGCAGCCGCATGATCGGGGCCATCCGGCGCTTCCTCGACGAGCGCGGCTACGTCGAGGTGGAGACGCCGATGATGCAGCCGATCGCGGGCGGGGCCGTGGCGCGCCCGTTCGTCACGCACCACAACGCGCTCGACGTCGACCTCTTCCTGCGCATCGCCCCGGAGCTCTACCTCAAGCGGCTCGTGGTCGGCGGCTTCGAGCGCGTGTACGAGATCAACCGCAACTTCCGGAACGAGGGCATCTCGGCCCTGCACAACCCGGAGTTCACGATGCTCGAGTTCTACACCGCGTACTTCGACTGCCGCGACGTGATCGCGATCACCGAGGAGCTGGTGGCCGCCGCTGCCCGCGTGGCCGGCGAGGGGCCCTGCGCCTACCGCGGGCGGCAGCTGTCGTTCCGGACGCCCTTCCGTCGCCTGGGCATGCTGCCGGCGGTGGCCGAGGTGGCGGCGGAGCAGGGGTGGGGCATCGGCGAGGCAGAGCTCGGCGACCCGGAAGAGCTCGCGGCCTGGCTGCGCTCGGCAGCGCGGCCGTCGAAGCTGCAGCCCGGCTCGCCGGACGCGCGTGTCTTCGACGAGCAGGTCACCTGGTCGAAGCTCGGCCCGCTGTCGCACGGCAAGCGCATCGCGCAGCTGTTCGAGCTGTGGGTGGAGCGGCGCTGGGACCCGGAGACCACGCGGCTGTGGGAGCCCACCTTCGTGGTCGACCACCCGGTCGAGATCTCGCCGCTCGCCAAGGCCCACCCGGACCGGCCCCTGGTGGCCGACCGCTTCGAGCTGTACGCGGCCGGGATGGAGATCGCCAACGGCTTCTCGGAGCTGAACGACCCGCTCGAGCAGCGACGGCGCTTCCTCGACCAGCTCGCGGAGCGCGAGCGGGGCGACCTCGAGGCGCACCAGATGGACGAGGACTACGTGCGCGCGCTCGGCCACGGCCTGCCGCCCACAGGCGGCTGCGGTGTCGGCATCGACCGGCTGGCCATGATCCTGACCGGCTCGCCCTCGATCCGGGACGTGATCCTGTTCCCGCAGATGCGCCCGGAGGCCGGCCGTGCGCGGCCGGGCGAGGACGCCTGAGCGCAGTGGGCGTGCCCTGGGAGCTGCGGGTCGCGCTGCGCTACCTGACGGCGCGACGCAAGCAGGCCTTCATCTCGCTGATCTCGGCAGTCGCGGTGCTGGGCGTGGCGGTCGGTGTCGCGGCGCTGTTCATCGCGCTCGGCCTGATGACGGGGCTGCAGTCGGAGATCCGCGCCCGGATCCTGGGCGCGACCGCGCACATCAGCATCTTCCGAGCGCGCGCCCAGCCGCTCGAGGACCCGCAGCCGGTGGTCGACGCCGTGCGCCGCGTGGCGGGCGTCGCGGGCGCCGCGCCGGCGATCTACGGCAAGGTCCTGATCACCGGGGCCGGCGGCGGGGCCGTGGCGACCCTGAAGGGCATCGTCCCGGCCGAGGAGCGGACCGTGACGGACGTGATCTCCAAGCTGCGCGAGGGCAGCGTCGCGCCGTTCGAGCGCCCGGGCGACGGCCCGGCGCCGGTGCTGCTGGGCAGCGCGCTCGCCGAGAGCCTCGGCGCGGGCGTCGGGGACGTGCTCACGGTCACCTCGCCGCGCGGCCGGCTGTCGCCGGTCGGCATGCTGCCTCGCGTGACGCGGGTGCGGGTCGCGGGCACCGTCAAGACGGGCCTGTTCGAGTTCGACGCCGGCTGGGGCTACATGCCGCTGGCGGCGGCGCAGCGGCTGTTCGAGGAGGCCGACCGCACGACGCTGGTCGAGGTCCGCCTGGACGACATGTTCGCGGTCCGGCACGAGACGAAGGCGATCCTGGAGCGCCTGGGCGACGGCTACGTGACCACCGACTGGGTGCAGATGAACCAGAGCCTGTTCTCGGCGCTGTGGATCGAGAAGATGGCGATCGGGATCACGATCGGCCTGATCGTCGCGGTGGCGGCGCTCAACATCGTGGCGACGCTGGTGCTGATGGTGATGGAGAAGCACAAGGACATCGCGATCCTGGTCTCGATGGGCGCCTCGCGCGGCGCCGTGATGCGCGTGTTCATGCTGCAGGGCACGATCATCGGCGCGGTCGGCACGACGCTCGGTGGGCTGATCGGCTGGGGCGTCTGCCGCGTGCTCGACCGCTACCAGCTGATCCGGATCCCCGAGGACGTCTACCAGATCGCCTGGGTCCCCTTCCGGCTGCTGCCGGGCGACGCCGCGGTCGTGCTGGCCGGCGCGCTCGTGGTGTGCTTCCTGGCGACGCTCTACCCGGCGCGGGGAGCCGCGCGGCTCGACCCGGCCGAGTCGCTGCGCTACGAGTGATGGCCGAGCCGCTGCTCGTCGCCAGGGGGCTGGAGAAGGCCTACTCGACCGTCGCCGGCGAGCTGCGCGTGCTGCAGGGCGTGGACCTGGAGGTCGCGGCCGCCGAGATGGTCGCGATCGTCGGGGCCTCGGGCGTCGGCAAGTCGACGCTGCTCCACGTGCTCGGCACGCTCGACCGCCCCGACGGGGGAGAGCTGACGATCGCGGGCGAGGACGTGCTGGCGCTGCCCGACGCCCGCCGCTGCGCGTTCCGCAACCGGACGCTCGGCTTCGTGTTCCAGTTCCACCACCTGCTGCCGGAGTTCTCGGCGCTCGAGAACGTGTCGATGCCCCTGCTGATCGGCGGCCGGCCGCTGGACGAGGCCCGCGCGCGCGCGCGGCGGCTGCTGGAGGAGGTGGGGCTCGCCGAGCGGTTGGCCCACCGGCCCGGCGCGCTGTCGGGCGGGGAGCAGCAGCGGGTCGCTGTGGCCCGCGCGCTGGCGGCCGATCCCCGTGTCCTGCTCGCCGACGAGCCCACCGGCGACCTCGACCGCGAGACCGGCCGGCGGCTGCACCAGACGCTGCGCGAGATGAGCCGCGCGCGCGGCCTGACCGTGGTGCTCGTCACGCACAACGACGAGCTGGCGAGGCTCTGCGACCGGGTGCTGCGGCTCGACGGCGGCCGGCTGGTGCGCGGCTGAGCGGGCGCCGGCGACCCTTGCGGCCCGCGGATTAGGCTATCATCGGGTACTCAGACCGGGGTGGAGTGCGCCCCCGGGCGATCGCCGGGGGCGAGGCAGGCATGTTCGAGCGCTACACGGAGCGGGCCCGGAGGGTGATCTTCTTCGCCCGCTACGAGGCGAGCCAGCTGGGCAGCGCGGCCATCGAGACCGAGCACCTGCTGCTCGGCCTGATCCGCGAGGGCAAGGGCCTGACCTCGCGCCTGTTCAGCAAGAGCCACCTCTCCATGGACCAGATCCGCAAGGACGTGGAGGGCCGCGCCCCCTACCGCGAGAAGATATCGACCTCGATCGAGATCCCGCTCTCGCTCGAGTGCAAGCGCGTGCTCGGCCACGCCGCCGAGGAGGCCGAGCGCATGCTGCACAGCTACATCGGCACCGAGCACATCCTGCTCGGGCTGATGCGCGAGGAGCGCAGCACGGCCGCCGCGATCCTGGCGGAGAAGGGCATGCGCCTGGCGTCGGTGCGCGAGGACATCCTGGCGCTGCTCAACGAGAAGGCGCAGGCCGGCCGCTCCAAGGAGACGCCGCTGCTCTCCGAGTTCTCGCGCGACCTGACCGACGCGGCCGCGCGCAACGCGCTCGACCCCCTGGTCGGTCGCGACGAGGAGCTCGAGCGGATCGTGCAGGTGCTGTGCCGTCGCACGCGCAACAACCCCGTGCTGATCGGCGAGCCGGGAGTGGGCAAGACGGCCCTGGTCGAGGGTCTGGCCAACAAGATCGTGCAGGGCGACGTGCCGGTCTACCTGGCGGACAAGCGCATCCTCGCGCTCGACATCTCGCTGATCGTGGCCGGCACCAAGTACCGCGGGCAGTTCGAGGAGCGGCTCAAGACGATCATGCGCGAGCTGACCGAGACCCCCAACATCGTGATCTTCATCGACGAGCTGCACACCCTGGTGGGCGCCGGCTCGGCGGAGGGCTCGCTCGACGCCGCGAACATCCTGAAGCCCGCGCTCTCGCGCGGCGAGATCCAGTGCATCGGCGCCACCACGCCCGCCGAGTACAGGAAGCACATCGAGAAGGACAGGGCGCTCGAGCGCCGCTTCCAGGCGGTCAAGGTGGCGTCGCCCACCGAGGTCGAGACGGTGCAGATCCTGCGCGGGGTGAAGGAGCGCTACGAGAAGTTCCACAACGTGCTCTACCTCGACGAGGCGATCGAGGCGGCCGTCTACCAGTCCAGCCGCTACATCGCCGACCGCTTCCTGCCCGACAAGGCGATCGACCTGATCGACGAGGCCGGCAGCCGCGTCAAGCTGCGCGAGGCGGCGGTCCCGGTCGGGGCGCCGGAGCTGCAGGGGCGCGTGCGGCTGGTGCTGGAGCCCGACGCCGGCGAGCGCGGCGGCTTCCTGCGTGACGAGGGAGGCAGCTCGCGCGAGCACGTCCACGTGCTGAGCGAGCACTGGGCGCTCGGCGACGGCCGCCAGGAGGTCACCAAGCTCGACATCGACGAAGTGGTGTCGCGCTGGACCGGCATCCCGATCACCGCTCTCAAGGAGGAGGAGTCGGAGAAGCTGCTGCGCATGGAGGAGGAGCTGCACCGGCGCATCGTCTCGCAGGACGGCGCGATCGGGGCCGTGGCGCGGGCCATCCGCCGCACGCGCGCCGGGCTCAAGAACCCCAGCCGGCCCGTGGGCTCGTTCCTGTTCCTGGGCCCGACCGGGGTCGGCAAGACGGAGGTGGCCCGCGGTCTGGCGGCCTTCCTGTTCGGCAGCGAGCGCAGCCTGATCCGCTTCGACATGTCCGAGTACATGGAGAAGCACTCGGTCAGCAAGCTGATCGGCTCGCCTCCGGGCTACGTCGGCCACGAGGAGGGCGGGCAGCTGACCGAGCGCGTGAAGCGCAGCCCCTACTGCGTGGTGCTGCTCGACGAGATCGAGAAGGCGCACCCCGACGTGTTCAACGTGCTGCTGCAGGTGTTCGAGGACGGGCACCTGACCGACGGCCTCGGCAACACCGTCGACTTCAAGAACACGATCCTGATCATGACCTCGAACATCGGCGCCCGCTTCATCGAGAAGAAGGGGCGCATGGGCTTCGCCTCGAACGAGCCGCGCGAGTCGGTGGCGACCACCAACGAGATGGTGATGGGCGAGGTCAAGCGCACCTTCAACCCGGAGTTCGTCAACCGCATCGACGAGATCATCATCTTCGACGCGCTGACCGACGACGACCTGGTCAGGATCACGCGGCTGCTTGGTCGAGCAGCTCAACGAGAACCTGCGCCAGAAAGGCATCGCGATCGCGATCCGCGACGACGCGGTCGAGTGGCTGCTCGCGCGCACGCTGCAGGACCGCAGCTACGGGGCGCGGCCCCTGCGACGGGCGATCCAGCGCCACATCGAGGACGCGCTGTCGGAGGCGTTCATCCGCGGCAGCATCCGCAGCGGGCTGC
Organism: uncultured Acidobacteriota bacterium; assembly: GCA_963831755.1. GTDB lineage: Bacteria > Acidobacteriota > Vicinamibacteria > Fen-336 > Fen-336 > DATBSL01. The sequence goes on along the minus strand of CAWHRC010000020.1, from coordinate 160,634 downwards.
CGATCGAGGTGGGCGTGCACGACGGTGGGCTGTGGTACCAGCAGGGGGAGCGCGGGGGGGCGTTGTCCGCATGAAGAGGGCGAGAGCGGCCGTCCTGGGGTCCTGGCTGTTGCTGGCGCTGCCGGCGGTCGAGGCGCGCGCGCAAGCGCAGGCGCAGGCCGGCGGGCCAGTCCCGCTGGTCGAGCAGGTCGAGGTGTCGGGGAACCAGTTCCTGCAGCGCGAGACGCTGCTGTTCTACGTCCAGACCAAGCCGGGCGATCCCTACGACGAGCGCAAGCTGCGGGAGGACTTCAAGCGGCTGTGGGACACGGGCTTCCTCGACGACCTGCGGGTCGAGGCGCTGGACGGGCCCAAGGGCAAGCTGGTGCGCTTCGTGGTCACCGAGAGAAAGCGCATCCAGATCGTCGACTACCGCGGCGCCAAGGACCTGACCACCTCCACGATCGAGGACGAGCTGAAGAAGCGCGAGGCGCAGGTCAAGATCGACACCTTCTACGACCCCGCCAAGGCGCGCAAGGTGGAGTCGATCATCCGCGAGATGCTGGCGGCCAAGGGCCGGCCCTTCGCCACGGTCAAGCACGAGGCCAAGACCATCGGCGGCTCGGGCCAGCAGCTGTCCTTCATCATCGACGAGGGCCCCAAGGCCAAGGTGAAGGAGATCGTGTTCGACGGCAACACGGTGTTCTCGGAGGCCAAGCTGCGCAGCGTGATGAAGAACGTCAAGCAGCCGGGCTTCTTCAACCTCAGCTGGCTGGGCGGCAAGACGACCTACACCGAGGAGAAGTGGGCGGGCGGCGGGGAGAAGGACCAGCGCGGCGACCACGGGCGGCTGGAGGACTTCTACCTCAACCACGGCTACGTCACGGTGCGGGTGGGCCAGCCGAAGATCAGCTACACGGACAAGCCGGGGGTGAAGAACCCGAAGAAGGCCGTCAAGTACATGCGGCTCGACGATCCCGATCAGCGAGGGCGAGCAGTACAGGATGGGGGAGCTGAAGTTCGAGGGGCTGACGGTGCTCAAGGAGCCCTTCGTGCGCAGCTACTTCAAGCTCAAGCCGGGCGAGGTCTACAACGACGCGAAGTTCAAGAAGGCCTACGAGAAGCTGCGCGACCTCTACGGCATGCTGGGCTACTTCCAGTGGACCGGGGGCACGCAGAGAAAGCCCGACCCGCAGCGCAAGGTGGTCGACGTCACCGTGAAGATGGAGGAGGACAAGCAGTACTTCGTGGGGCGGATCAACTTCACGGGCAACGACCAGACGCGCGACAAGGTGATCCGGCGCGAGATCTACATGAACGAGGGCGAGGTGTTCAACACCGAGGCCCTGAAGAACTCGATCAAGCGCATCAACCAGCTGGGCTACTTCAAGCAGATGGAGGGCGCGCCCGACATCAAGCCCTCCGAGCTGGCGGACAACAAGGTCGACGTCACGTTCAAGGTGGAGGAGCAGAACCGCAACCAGTTCACCTTCGGCGGCGGCGTCAGCGGCCTGGAGGGCACCTTCCTCAACGCCTCCTTCTCCACCAGCAACTTCCTGGGCGCGGGCGAGACGTTCCAGGTCTACGCGCAGACGGGCAAGCGCACCAAGAACTACTCGCTGTCGATCAACGAGCCGTACTTCCTCGACCGTCCGATCACCGCCGGCATCGACCTGTTCAAGCGCAAGATCACGTACCTGCCCTACTACAACATCACCGGCTACACCCAGGACAGCACGGGCCTCAGCCTGGTGAGCGGCTTCCTGGTGGGCAAGTGGTCGCGCGCCTTCCTGAACTACACCTACCAGGTGATCAAGATCGGCCAGGCCCAGATCGATCCCAACGACCCGTACTACCAGCTCTACGGCTACGGCATCGACACGACGGGCGGCGCGGGCTACGCCGCCTACGACCCGCTGCTGTTCGGCGACTTCGGCAAGCGCCGCGAGAGCAGCATCACCCCGAACCTGGTGTTCAACACGGTCGACAATCCCTGGACGCCCCGCAAGGGCATGCGCCACACGGTCACGATGCAGTTCACCGGCGGTCCGCTCGGCGGGACGGTGAACTACCTGAGGCCGAGCGCCGAGGCGGTCCTCTACCTGCCGGTGGGGCGCAGGATGTCGCTGGGGCTCCGGGGCCAGGCGGCCTGGATCAGGCCCTTCGGCGACACCCAGCTCCTGCCCTACTACCAGCGCTACTTCCTGGGCGGCGAGACCCAGGTGCGCGGGTACGAGATCCGCACGATCGGCCCGCTCGACTCGCAGCAGCGCCCGCTGGGCGGAAACAAGTTCGCCCTGTTCAACGCCGAGTACTACTTCGACGTGTTCGGCCCGCTGCGCGCCCTGCTCTTCTTCGACGCCGGCCAGGCCTTTCTCGAGGGCGAGCGCATGAGGCTGCCCGACTTCCGGGTCTCGACGGGCGGCGAGCTGCGCTTCATCATGCCGGTCCTGAACGTGCCCTTCCGGCTCATCTACGCCTTCAACCCCAACCGCTCCGAGTACGAGAAGCTGTACGTACCCCGTTCGACGTTCAAGTTTGCCGTCGGTACCACCTTCTAAGGAGAAGACATGAAGAAGACGTTCCTCGCCGGGCTCCTGCCCGTGCTCGCCGCGGGCACGGCCCTCGCACAGGAGATCCGGCCCCCCAAGGTCGCCGTGATCGACATGGCGCGCGTCTCCGCCGAGAGCGTGCTGGGCAAGAGCTACGCCTCCCAGCTCGAGAAGCTGCAGAACGACATCAACGCGGCCGTCACCCAGAAGCAGTCCGAGCTGGGCAAGATGGACGCGGCGGTCAAGACGCTCCAGGAGGAGCTCGAGAAGCAGGGCGCCGTGCTGAGCGCGGAAGCGCGCGACAAGAAGCAGCAGGAGATCACGCGCCGCGGGCGCGACCGGCAGGCCTTCTACGAGGACGGCCAGGCCGAGATCAACCGCATGCGCGAGCGCGCGCAGCAGCAGGCGCAGTCGATCAACAACGAGTTCCAGCTGAAGGTGCGGCCGATCGTGGAGCAGGTGGCGAAGGAGCGCGGCTTCGACCTGGTGCTCGACTCGCAGGTCGCGTTCACGATCAACCGGGAGTACGACATCACCCCCCAGGTGGTCACCAAGGCCGACGAGAGCGAGAAGGCGAAGCCCGCGGCCGCCGCCCCGGCGGCGAACCCGGCAGCCAAGCCGCCGGCGCCCAAACCACCGGCGCCCAAGCCCTAGCAGCGGCCCGTCGCGGGGCGGGCGCGCGCCTGCGTCCGCCCCGGGCCGCATCCTCCCCGCCCGAGATGAGCTCCGGCGAGATCGGCAGGCTCGTCCGTCAGCTACCGACCCAGTACCCCTTCGTGCTCGTCGACCGCATCCTCGAGCACGATCGCGCGGGGCGGCTGGTCGCGACCAAGAACGTGACGGGCAGCGAGGATTTCTTCGCCGGCCACTTCCCGGGCCAGCCGGTGATGCCCGGCGTGCTGATCCTCGAGTGCCTGGCCCAGGCCGCGGGCATCTTCCTGCTGAAGGCGGCTCCCGACCCGCGCGCGGTCGAGATCCGGGTCGTCGGCTTCGACGAGACGAAGTTCCGCCGCCAGGTGGTGCCCGGCGACCAGCTGCGCCTGGAGGTGCGGCTGGTGCACCGCCGCGGCGAGCTGGTGCGCTTCCACGGTGAGGTGCGGGTGGGGGAGGCGCGCGCGGCCGAGGCCCGGCTGCTGCTGCAGGTGGCGACGCTGCCGCCGCCCGAGGTGGACCCGCTCGCCCGCGTGGCGGGCGGGGCGACGCTCGAGCCGGGCGTGCGGATTGGGCCCTTCTGCGTGGTCGGCCCGCTGGTGCGGCTGGGCGCGCGGGACGCTGCTCGACTCCAACGTCGTGATCGACGGCGACACGCGGGTGGGCGAGCGCAACCGCTTCTTCCCGTTCAGCTCGATCGGCCTGGTGCCGCAGGACCTGAAGTTCCGCGGCGAGGCCTCGCGCGTCGAGATCGGCGATCGCAACACGTTCCGCGAGGGCGCCACCGTGCACCGCGGCACCGCCGGCGGCGGCGGCTTGACCCGGATCGGCTCCGACAACCTGCTGATGGCGCAGGTCCACGTGGCGCACGACTGCCTGGTCGGAGAGCACACGGTCTTCGCGAACGCGGCCGCCCTCTCCGGCCACGTCGAGGTGCAGGACCACGCCACCGCTGGGTGCCTTCTCGGGAGTCCACCAGTTCTGCCGGGTGGGCACGCACTCCTTCATGGGCGGCGCCACGATCGCGACCCGCGACGTGCTGCCGTACTCGCTGACGGTGGGCAACCGGGCGCGGATCTTCGGGATGAACCTGGTCGGCCTGCGCCGCCGCGGGTTCGACGCCGAGGCGCTGCGGGCCCTGCGCACCGCCTACCGGCTGCTGCTGCAGAGCCGGCTGCCGCTGCAGCGGGCGCTCGAGCGGCTCGACGCGGAAGGACCGCACACGGGGGAGGTGCGCCGGGTGGTGGAGTTCATCCGCTCGTCCAGGCGCGGCGTCGTGCTCGCGCGGCGGCGCGCCATGGCCGGCGAGGACCCGGAGCCCTGAGGGCGCGATGGGCGAGCCACTCGGGCTGATCGCCGGCAACGGCCGCTTCCCGTTCCTGGCCGCGGCCGGAGCCCGCCGTGCCGGCCGCCGCGTGGTGGCGCTCGCGATCCGGGAGGAGGCGGCGCCGGAGCTCGAGCGCGAGGTGGACGAGTTCCACTGGGTGGGGCTGGGCCAGCTCGGCAAGGCGATCGAGATCCTGCACCGGGCCGGGGCGCGCGAGGCCGTGATGGCCGGGCAGGTGAAGCACCGGCAGATCTTCTCGGGCATCGTGCCCGACCTGAAGCTGATGGGAGTGCTGGCACGGCTGGCCTTCCAGAACACCGACAGCCTGATCGGCGCCGTGGCCGACGCCCTCGCGCGCGAAGGGATCACGCTCCTGCCCTCGACCGCGTTCCTGGGGGACGCAGCTGGCCAGCGCGGGGGCCATGACCACTCGCCGCCCGGGCCGCGACGAGCGGCGCGACGTCGAGTACGGGGAGCGCGTCGCGCGCGCGCTGGCCGGGATGGACCTCGGCCAGACGGTCGTTGTCAAGGACCGGGCGGCGGTGGCGCTCGAGGCCATGGAGGGGACCGACGAGATGATCCGGCGCGCCGGGCGGCTCGCGGGACCCGGCACGACCGTGGTCAAGGTCTCGAAGCCCGGACAGGACATGCGCTTCGACGTGCCGGTCGTGGGCCCGGGAACGCTCGACGCCATGCAGGAGGCCGGCGCGCGCGTGCTGGCCCTGGACGCGGGTCGCACGCTGCTGATCGACCGCCCGGAGTTCCTGGCGCGGGCCGAGGCCGTGGGAATGGCAGTGTGGGGCCTGGAGGTGAGCGCCGCCGCGGCCGCGGGAAGGGAACCGGGGATGCCTGAGCCGGTGGTGCGGGCGGGGGTGATCGGCGTCGGCGCGCTCGGGCGGCACCACGCCCGGGTCTGGGCCGGCATGGCCGGCGCCCGGCTCTGGTCGGCGTCTACGACGTCGACGCGGCCCGCGCCGCCGAGATCGCCGCGCGCCACGGCTGCCGCGCCTACCCGGACGCGCAGTCCCTGCTCGAGGAGGCGGACGCCGTCTCCGTCGCCGTGCCCACGGTCTCGCACCACGCCGTCACTCGGCAGGCCCTCGAGCGCGGCCGGGACGTGCTGGTCGAGAAGCCGATCACGGCGACGCTCGCCGAGGCGGACGACCTCGTGGCGCTCTCCGCCGAGCGCGGGCTGCGTGCTCCAGGTCGGCCACGTCGAGCGCTTCAACCCGGCCATCTCCGTCCTGCTCGAAGCGGGCCGCGGCGCCGCGCTTCGTGGAGGTGCACCGGCTGGGCTCGTTCTCCGCCCGCAGCCTCGACGTCGACGTCGTGCTGGACCTGATGATCCACGACCTCGACATCGTGCTCGCGCTGGACGCCGTCGGAGGCGGTGCAGATCGACGCGGTCGGCGTACCGGTCCTGACGCCCCGGTTCGACATCGCGAACGCCCGGCTGCGCTTCGCCTCCGGCCTGATCGCGAACCTCACCGCCAGCCGCGTCTCGCTCGAGAAGGTGCGCAAGTTCCGCGTGTTTGCCCCCCGCACCTACGTCTCGGTCGACTTCACGGCCCGCGAGGCGCAGGTGTACCGGCTGGAAGCGGACGAGGCCGGCCACCCGCGCATCGCCACCGAGAGGCGTGGCGCTCCCGACGAGGAACCCCTGCGGCGCCAGATCGCGGCGTTTGCCGAGGCCGTCCGGCAGCGCTCGACCCCGGTCGTCTCGGGGACGGACGGCCGGCGCGCGCTCGCGCTGGCCCACGCGATCCTCGCCCGAATGGCCGGGGCCTGACCCGAGCCGGGCGTCCCGTTCGGCGCTCCCTCGCCTGGCGGTCGCGAGCGGACGGAAGCTTTACGGATCAGGCACATCACTTGACGTCGGCCGGACGCTTGATGCTGTAGGCTCGAGCCTGCGAAGTACAAGATCCTGTATGAGTTATTTGATCCGACCGCCGGGCGCGTGGTACTTTGTCGTATTCCGCATGAGCCCGAACGGGGACTAGTGTGCAGAGGTTCAACCAGCGGCAGGGGTTTCTCGTCTCCGCGGTCATCCACCTGACCCTGCTGATGATCCTGGTCGCCCATCCGCCGAGCGCGCACAGGCGCACCGAGATCGACCCAACGACCCTGGAGAAGAAGGACCTCGTCTTCCTGCCTCCCGGATCCGTGCTGAGGAAGCTCGTCCCGCTTCAGCCGAAGCCGCCCGCCAGCGCGCTGCGGCCCGTCCCGAGACCGGCGCCGACACCGCCGCCCTCGGGCAAGGACCGGATCAGCGTCGGCCCGCCGAGCGAGCTGCGCGCAAAGGGTCCGATGATCCTCCGGCGCGACGAGGACCTGACCAAGGTGGCCAAGGGAATGCCCAACGCCTCGCCGGCGCCCACGCGCGCTGCGACACCCGCGCCCCCGGCACCGCCTGCCGCCGCCGCCGCTGTGCGCTCGGCGGGCGGGGCACAGGAGCGGGCCGGACGCGAGGGCCTGCGCCTGCCGCCAGGACTGCTCGGGAACGGGACCTCCGGCGAGGAGGGCCAGCGGGGGCGGCTCGCGGGCCCGACGCCGGGCGGCTCGGCGCTCGACCGCTCGGTGGCGTCGGCCGTCGACCAGGTGATGCGCCGCCTTCAGAGCGACGCGCGGCTGGGCATCCCCACCGGGACCGGCCGCGACCTCGGGGGGCTCTACTTCGATCCACAGGGAGCCGACTTCACGCTGTGGATCCAGCGCTTCAAGGACGAGGTCTACCGGAACTGGTTTCCGCCGCAGTCGTTCCTTCTGGGCGCCGCCCGCGGCCACGTGGACTTCACCTTCACCGTCGAGCGCGACGGCACGCTTTCGGAGTGTCGGATCCTGAAGTCGTCGGGCACGCTGTCACTCGATCGGGCAGCCGAGAGCGCCTTGAGGAGCAGCCGCTACCTGCCGTTGCCGAACGACTACCGTCCGCCGCGCGTGACGATGCAGGTGACCTTCGTCTACGGTGAGGGCCCGCAGGGCTCGTGAGGCCAAACAGGTCGCTCAAGACGCGCGCCGCGGCCCTGCTCGCGGCGGCGCTCGGGGCCTGGCTCGTGGCGGCGAGCTGCCGCACGATGCAGGCCACGGCGCCGACCGCCGCCGTGGCCGCGCCCGTGCCGGAAGAGGCGGCGGTGGCGCCACCGGTGGTCCGCGTCGGCATCCTCGTCGGGGTGGCACGCGTCTCGATCGGGGCCGACTCCGGGCTCAGCGCCCGGCTGCGCCTGCCCGGCGAGGCGGCGGCCCGCCTGGTGTCCCTCCCGCGCGCCACGTTCCTGCCTGGACGAGCGGCCGGGCGGGTGCACCTCGTCGAGACGGGAACGGACGTCGAGCTCGCGAGCGTCTCGCCGGCGGATCCGCACGAGCTGCTGCAGGTGGACGCGACGACGTTCCGCGGGCTGGTCGAGGTGCGTCCGGCCGAGGCCGGGACGCTCACCGTGGTCGACGTCGTGAACCTCGAGGAGTACCTGCGCGGCGTGGTGCCGAACGAGCTGTCACCGCTGGCGTTCCCGCAGATCGAGGCGCAGAAGGCGCAGGCGGTGGCCGCGCGCACCTACGCGCTCGCCCACCTCGGCGAGTACGCGGCGAAGGGCTTCGACGTCTGCGCGACGTCCGCCTGCCAGGTCTACAGGGGCCAGTCCTCGGAGAATGCGCTCAGCGACAAGGCGGTGGCGGACACGAGAGGCGTCGTCGCCACCTGGCACGGCCAGCCGATCCACGCCTACTACACGTCCACCTGCGGCGGGCACACCGAGGACGGCGGCGTGATGCTCGACGACGACGCGCCCTACCTGCGCGGGGTCGCCTGCCAGCCCGAGAGCTCGTCGCGCCAGACGATCCGCAGCGCCGCGCCGCAACGACGGAACCTGCCCGGCCCGACCACGGCCCGCGACGTGGCGCTGCTCGAGGCGCTGTCGGTCGTGGACGGGGCGGAGTGGGACCCCGCGCGGCTGCGGGGCATCCCGAGCGACGGGGAGCTGCGTGCCTGGACGGAGCGGCTGAAGTCCGCGCTGCACCGCACGGGCTGCACCAGCCCCGCGGGGGGCGCGCTCGCCCGCCGGGCCACCTTCGCGCTGCACCTCGTGGCCTCCCTGTGCTGGACCGAGAGGGCGGGGCGGCTGCTCACGCCGGGCGACACGGAGTACCTGCTCCAGTCCGAGGACGTGCGGCGGCTCGACGGGGACGGGGAGCGCCAGGCCTTCGCCTTGCTCGTGCACGACGGGCTCCTGTCGCCGCAGCCGGACAACACGCTGCGTCCCGACGCCGCGCTCACCCGGGCCGAGGCGCTGGCGCTGCTCGCCGGCGCGGCGCTCGAGGCCGGCCCGCCGGCGCTGCACGAGGGCGAGCTGCTGAGCCTCGCCAAGGGCGAGCTGCGGGTCACGCACGGGGACGCGGCCGACGTGCAACCCGTCGACCCGGCGGTACGGCTGCTGCGCGACCTCGATGGCGTCCACGCCGCCGCGAGCGAGCTCTCGCTCTCGATCGGCGACCGGCTGCTCTACGTGCTGCGCGAGGGCCGGGTGGCGTACCTCGAGGTGGAGCAGAGCCGGCGCGGCGCCGCCGCCGACCGCAGCTCGCGCTACTACAACTGGGAAGTGCGGCTCACGCCGGCCGAGGTCGAGACGGCCATTTCGCGCTACGGCAGCGTCGGCAGGGTGCGCGACCTGGTGCCGCGGCGCCTCGGGGTCTCGGGGCGCGTCGTGGAGCTCGCGGTGCTCGGCAGCTCGGGCGAGCTGCTGCTGCGGGGGCTGAAGGTCCGCCTGGGCCTCGGCCTGCGCGAGAGCCTGTTCGTGATCGACCGTCAGACCGGCCCTGCCGGCGTCGAGCGCTTCGTCTTCACCGGCAAGGGCTGGGGCCACGGCGTGGGCCTGTGCCAGGTGGGTGCTTTCGGCATGGCGCAGGCCGGCTCGAGCTACGAGGCCATCCTGCGCCATTACTACAGCGGGGTCACGCTGACCGGCGTGGCGAACTGAGCTAGAATCCCGCCGGCGTTCGCCGTGACCCGATGAGCACGACTGCACCGAATCGCCTCGAGCCGTTCGCCGTCCCCGGAGGGCTGCGCGGAACGCTGGCACGCCTGCCGCTGCCCGAGCTGCTGCGCGAGCTGCAGGCGACGGGGGCGACGGGCATCCTGTCGCTGAGCGACGAAGGGGCGCGCAAGGCGCTCTACCTGCGCGGCGGGCGCGTCGTGTTCGCGACCAGCAACCAGACGCACGACCGGCTGGGCGAGGTGCTGCTGCGCGAGGGCAAGATCACGCAGCAGCAGAGCGACGCCTCGGCCCGCGCGCTGGCGAACGGCCGGCGCCAGGGGCGCGCGCTGATCGAGCTCGGCGCGCTGACGCCCGACGAGCTGTGGAGCGCGGTGCAGGCCCAGGTACGCGAGATCGTGCTCGACGTGCTGCAGTGGAACGAGGGGGCCTTCCACTTCGAGGAGTCCGTGCTGCCCGAGAAGGAGCGCATCACGGTCGACCTCGACGTGACCGAGCTGGTGATCGAGGGGGTTCGGCGAGCCGACCCGTCCGGACCGCTGCGTGCGCGCTACCCGGACCCCCAGCTCGTGCTGGAGGCCGTGACGGCGCCGGCGGCCGGCCTGCTGCACCCCTGGGAAGAGCACGTGCTGTCGCTGGTGGACGGCGAGCGCAGCGTGCTGGAGATCTGCCACGAGAGCGAGGCCGGTGAGGCCCCCACACAGCGGGCGCTCTACGCCTTTCTGTGCGCGGGCATCGTCCGCGGGCGGGGGCGCAAGGTGCGCGCGCTCGACCAGGACTTCGTGCCGGGCGACTCGGCGCTGGCGGTGCTCGACTCGTTCAACCAGATGTACCGCTACGTCTACAGCTACATGGTGCGCGAGGTCGGCCCGATCGCCGAGAACGTGCTGGCCAAGTACCTGAACAACGTCTGCGAGGCGCACCCGGACGTGCTCGCCGGCGTCTCGCTGAGGAAGGACGGCTCCCTGAACGAGGCGGGCGTCGAGCGCAACCTCGGCCGCATGTCCGAGGACGGCCGGCGCCCCTCGCTGGTGGACGCCCTCAACGAGCTGCTCTACGCGGAGCTGCTGGCCGTCAAGCGCACGCTGGGCGCCGACCACGAGAGCGCGATCGTGCGCGAGCTGCGGCCGCCGAGGTGAGCGGGCCCACGCGGCAGCAGCTGCGGGGCGCAGCGCTGCTGCTGGCGGCCGTCCTGCTGCTGCTGCTGTGGCGCCTGCTGTCGCTCCCCTCGTAGTCGTCGTCGGGCCCACCGCCTCGGGCAAGAGCGCCCTGGCCATGAGGCTGGCGCGCGCGCGCCGCGGCGAGATCGTGTCGTGCGACAGCCAGCAGGTCTACCGCGGCCTCGACATCGGCACCGCCAAGCCGTCAGCCTCCGAGCGGCGCGAGGTGCGGCACCACCTGCTGGACGTGGTCGAGCCGGACGCAGCGTTCTCCGCCGCGGACTACGCGAGCCGCGCGCGAGCCGCGCTCGCCGGCATCCGCCGCCGCGGCTGCCTGGCGATCGTCGCCGGCGGAACGGGCCTCTACCTGCGCGCGCTGCTCTCGGGCCTGTTCGAGGGGCCGTCTCGCGACGAGGACCTGCGCCGGCGCCTGACCGCGATCGCGGAGCGCCACGGCGACGAGCGGCTGCACCGGCTGCTGCGGCGGGTCGACGCCGCGGCCGCCGCACGCATCGCTCCGCGCGACCGCGTGCGCGTGGTGCGGGCGCTGGAGGTGTTCCGGGTGACGGGCCGCGCCATCACCGTCCAGCAGGGCCAGGGGGCAAGGCCGCTCGAGGGTTTCCGGGTGCTGCTGGTGGGCCTGCGGCCGGGCCGGGCGCAGCTGCGGCGTGCGGTCGAGGCGAGGACCCGGGCCATGCTGGCGGGCGGCCTGGTCGACGAGGTGCGCGGCCTGCTGGCGCGCGGGCTGGCGCCGGGGCTGCGGTCGCTGCAGTCGATCGGCTACCGGCAGGCGCTCGCGGTCGCGCGCGGCGAGCTGACGGAGCCCGCGGCCGAGCGGGCGATCGTGAGCGAAACGATGCGGCTCGCGAAGCGCCAGCTCACCTGGTTCCGCCACCAGCAGCCAGGCGTGCGCTGGTTCGAGGACGCGGAGGGCGCGTGGCGGGCGATCCTGGCGTGGCTGGAAGAGGGGGCCGGCGGTTGACCGGACCGCGAGGATCGGTACAATTTGGAGGTTTGCGGCCGCCCTCAATGCTGTTGATCGACATCCTTCGCGTCCCGCCGGACGGGCTCGACCTCGACGAGGAGCTCGACCCGGCCGAGCTGCAGCTGCAGGCCGAGAGCGAGTTCTCTCTGCAGGCCGGGGGCCGCCTGCACGCCCACGTCGAGCTCGTCGACGGCACCACGGTGCACGTGCGCGGGCGTCTGACCGGCTCCGTGCAGCTCGAGTGCGGCCGCTGCCTCGAGCCCTACGCGGCGGCCGCCGACCAGGAGCTGGACCTGTTCTACCTGCCGCGCGCGGCGCAGCAGCCGGAGGAGCAGGAGGAGGAGGTCGAGCTGAGCGACCGCGAGGTGGTCGTGGGCTACTACGACGGCGGCCGGCTCGACCTGCGCGAGGCGATGCGCGAGCAGGTCATCCTCTCGCTGCCGCTCAAGCGGCTGTGCCGGGAGACCTGCCGCGGGCTGTGCCCGAGCTGCGGCAAGAACCGCAACGCCGGGGACTGCGGCTGCCCGCCCGCCGGCGAGCCGGAGGATCCGCGCCTCGCGCCGCTGCGCCGGCTGATCGACGAGAACTAGACCAGGAGCGCCCGATGCCCAATCCGAAGAGACGTCACTCGAAGGCCCGCCGCGACCGACGCCGGGCGCACGATCACCTGCAGGGCCCCGGCCTGAGCCTGTGCCCCAACTGCCACGAGCCGAAGCTGCCGCACCGCGTGTGCCCCAGGTGCGGACACTACAAGGGCAAGGCGGTGGCTGGGGGAGAGGAAGTCTAGTGGCCCTGCCCCGGGTCGCCGTGGACGCCATGGGAGGCGACCACGGCCCCGCGGTCGTGGTGGAAGGCGCCCTGCGGGCGAGCCGCGAGCTGGGCGTCCAGGTCGCGCTGGTCGGCCCCGAGGCGCAGCTGCGGTCGGAGCTGACGCGGCTGGGCGCCGGGGCCGACGCGCTCGAGCTCGTCGACGCCCCGGACGCCGTGACCATGGGCGAGAAGGTCAGCCTGTCGACGCTCAAGAAGCGCTCGTCGATCCAGGTGGCGCTCGAGCGCGTGCGCGACGGCGTGGCCGACGCCTTCTTCTCGGCCGGCAACACCGCCGCCTGCTGGACGATCGCCAGGCTGGTGCTCGGCACGCTCGAGTCGGTGGACCGGCCCGCGCTGGCGGCCGTGTTCCCGAACCGCTCCGGCCGCACCGTGCTGCTCGACGTCGGCGCGAACGCCAGCTGCAAGCCGCGCCAGCTCGAGGAGTTCGCCGTGATGGGCAGCGCCTACGCGTGCGGGGTGCTGGGCAGCGCGCGGCCCCGCGTCGGACTCATGAGCATGGGCGAGGAGGAGACCAAGGGCTCCGAGCTCGTGCGCGAGGTGCACGAGGCGCTGAAGGAGTCCAGCCTGAACTTCGTGGGCAACGTCGAGGGCCACGACCTGTTCACCGGCAAGGTGGACGTCGTGGTGATGGACGGCTTCACCGGCAACGTGGTGCTCAAGGCGTGCGAGACGCTGGCCGAGTTCGTGATCGACCTGATCCGCGAGGAGGTGGTGCGCGACGCGCGCGGCAGGCTCGGCGGCTTCCTGCTCAAGCCGGCCTTCCGCGCGGCCCGGCGCCGCTCCGACCCGGGCGAGGTGGGCGGGGCGCCCCTGCTCGGCCTGAAGGGCTGCTGCGTGATCGGGCACGGCAAGTCGCACGCGCGCGCGGTCATGCACGGGATCCGCACGGCGGCCGAGTTCCACACGGGGAGCGTGAACGCGGCGATCGAGGCCGAGCTCGGGGCGCTCGCCGCACGCAGGCAGGCGGCAAGCGCATGAGCCTCGCCTTCGTCTTCCCCGGCCAGGGCTCGCAGCAGGCCGGGATGGGGCAGGCGCTCGCGGAGGCCTTCCCCGAGAGCCGGGCGGTCTTCCAGGAGGCCGACCGCACGCTCGGCTTCGCGCTCTCGCGGCTGTGCTTCGACGGCCCGGACGCCGAGCTGCAGCTCACCGCCAACACCCAGCCCGCGATCCTGGCTACGAGCGTGGCGGCGATGCGGCCGCTCGTGGCCCGCGGGGTGCGCCCGTCGTGGCTCGCGGGGCACAGCCTGGGCGAGTACTCCGCGCTGGTGGCGGCGGGCGCGCTCGGGCTCGCCGACGCGCTCGTGGCCGTGCGCCGGCGCGGGCAGTACATGCAGGAGGCGGTGCCCGTCGGCACGGGCGCCATGGCGGCCGTCCTGGCGCTGGACCTGCCGGCCGTCGAGCAGGCGTGCCGCGAGGCGGCCCAGGGCGAGGTGGTGGGCCCGGCCAACGTCAACTCGCCCGGACAGGTGGTGATCGCCGGCCACGCCGCCGCGGTGGAGCGGGCTGGCGAACGCTGCAGGGCGGCCGGGGCGAAACGGGTGGTGCGGCTGCCCGTCTCCGCCCCGTTCCACTGCGCGCTGATGAGGCCCGCCCAGGACCGGCTGGAGGTCGACCTGCGTGCGGTCGCCTTCCGCGATCCCGAGGTCCCGCTGGTCAACAACGTCGAGGCACGGGTCGCGCGTGGCGCCGCGGAGTGCCGGGACGGCCTGGTCCGGCAGGTGTCGGCGCCGGTCCTCTGGCAGCAGTCGGTCGAGCGGATGGCCGAGCTCGGCGTCACCACGTTCGTCGAGCTGGGCCCGGGCACGGTGCTGAGCGGTCTGGTGCGGAAGACCGCCAGGGGCGCGCGCGTGCTGAACGTCGACTCGCCGGAGTCGCTCGGGGCCACGCTCGAGGCGCTCTCGGCGGGTGCGGAGGGATGATGGCGCGCCTGCAGGGGAGGGTCTCGCTCGTCACGGGCGCCTCGCGCGGCATCGGCCGGGCGATCGCCAGGGCGCTCGGCGCCGAGGGCGCGCACGTCGTGCTCGCCGCGCGCGACGCGGGGAGGCTGGCCGAGGCCGTGGCCGAGATCCGGGGGCACGGCGGCAGCGCCGAGCCCGTCACGCTCGACGTCGCCGAGCGCGCCTCGGTCGAGGCGGCGTTCGCCTCCGTCGTCTCGGCCCACGGCCGGATCGACCACCTGGTGAACAACGCCGGCGTCACCCGCGACAACCTGCTGCTGCGCATGAAGGACGAGGAGTGGCAGCAGGTGCTGGCCACGAACCTGACCGGCGTGTTCCTGTGCACGCAGGCCGCGCTGCGGCCCATGCTCAAGCAGCGCTACGGCCGGATCGTCAGCGTCGGCTCGGTGGTGGGCCTGGGCGGCAACGCCGGCCAGGCCAACTACGCCGCCAGCAAGGCCGGCATCGTCGGCTTCACCAAGTCCGTGGCGCGCGAGTTCGCCTCGCGCGGCATCACCGCGAACGCCGTGGCCCCGGGCTTCGTCGAGACCGAGATGACCGCGGCCATGACCGAGAAGGCCCGGGCGGCGGTGCTGGACGCGATCCCGATGGGCCGCGTAGGCCGGCCCGAGGACGTGGCCGCGGCCGTGCTGTTCCTGCTTTCCGACGCCGCTGCCTACGTGACGGGCCAGGTGCTCGCCGTGGACGGCGGCTTCCACATGTAGAATGGCCGCTCCCCGCCCCGTATGCTGGGAGTGATCCTGGAGGAGACCCGAATGGAGCCTGTTGCGGATCGCGTCAAGAAGATCATCGTCGACCAGCTGGGCGTGGAGGAGGAGACCGTCACGCCCGAGGCCTCCTTCGTCGACGACCTGGGCGCGGACAGCCTGGACACCGTCGAGCTGGTGATGGCGCTCGAGGAGGAGTTCGGGATCGAGATCCCCGACGAAGACGCCGAGAAGATCACGCGCGTCAAGGAAGCGGTCGACTACATCGAGAAGCACTCGGGCAAGAAGTAGGGCCCGGGAAGGCAGGCACGAGCCGCGTGACCCCCAAGCGCAGGGTCGTCGTGACGGGCGTGGGGCTCGTGTCTCCGGTCGGCATCGGCACCGAGGAGACCTGGCAGAACCTCCTGGCCGGCCGCTCCGGTGCGGGCCCCATCACGCACTTCGACGCCTCCCGCCACTCCACCCGCTTCGCCTGCGAGGTGAAGGGCTTCGACCCGCTCCGCTGGATCGAGAAGAAGGACGTCAAGAAGGTCGACCGCTTCATCCAGTTCGCGATCGCCGCCTCCGATCTCGCCCTGCAGGACTCGGGCTTCGACCCGCGCGCCAGCGACCCGCTGCGCACGGGTGTCATCATCGGCAGCGGCATCGGCGGCTTCGCCACGATCGAGCGCGAGCACGAGGCGCTGCTGACGGGCGGGCCGCGCCGGATCAGCCCGTTCTTCATCCCCTCGGCGATCGTGAACCTGGCGGCGGGCTGGGTGTCGATCCGCACCGGCGCCAAGGGACCCAACTCCGCGACCTGCACGGCCTGCACCAGCGGCGCCCACGCGGTGGGCGACTCGTTCCGGCTGATCCAGCACGGCGACTGCGACGTGATGATCGCCGGCGGCTCCGAGGCGGCGATCACGCCGCTCGGCGTCGGCGGCTTCTGCGCCATGCGCGCGCTCAGCACGCGCAACGACGCGCCGGAGAAGGCCTCGCGGCCGTTCGACCGCGACCGGGACGGATTCGTGATCGGCGAGGGCTCCGGGATCGTGATCCTGGAGGAGCTGGAGCACGCGCGGCGGCGCGGCGCGAAGCTCTACTGCGAGCTGGTCGGCTACGGCATGTCCTCCGACGCCCACCACATCACCGCGCCGTGCGAGGACGGCGACGGGGCGATCCGCGTGATGCGCGCCACGCTGCGAGACGCGGGTGTCGCGCCCGAGGTGGTGGACTACGTCAACGTGCACGGCACCTCGACGCCGCCCGGCGACGCGGTGGAGGTCGTGGCGGCAAAGGCGGTGTTCGGGGAGCACGCGCGCAAGCTGGCGCTCAGCTCCACGAAGTCCATGACCGGTCACCTGCTGGGCGCCGCCGGCGGCCTGGAGACTGGCATCTCGGCGCTGGTCGTGCGCGACCAGGTGCTGCCTCCCACCATCAACCTCGACAACCCCGACCCCGCGTGCGACCTCGACTGCGTGCCGAACCAGGCGCGCAAGGCGAGCGTGGGTTACGTGCTCAGCAACTCGTTCGGCTTCGGCGGCACCAACGGCTCGCTGCTGTTCAAGCGGTTCGAGGGCTGACGAGAGGCATCCCGGCATGAAGATCATCGTGTGCGTGAAGCAGGTGCCCGACACCGAGACCCGCGTCCGCATCGCGCCGTCCGCCGACGCGATCTCGGAAACGGACGTCGCCAACTGGATCGTGTCCCCGTACGACGAGTTCGCGATCGAGGAGGCGATCCGGATCAAGGAGGCGAAGGGCGGCGAGGTGGTGCTGCTCGGCGCCGGCCCCGAGCGCGTGCAGGCGGCGCTGCGCACCGGCCTGGCCATGGGCGCCGACTCGGCCATCCACGTCAGGGACACAGCGCTCGACGCGACGGACACGCTGGGCACCGCGCGAGCACTGGCCGCCGCCATCAAGACGGCGGCGGCGCCGTTCGACCTCGTGCTGTGCGGCCAGCAGGGCGTGGGCGGGGACAACAGCCAGGTGCCCGGCATGATCGCGGAGCTGCTCGACCTGCCGCAGGTGACCGTGGCCGTGAAGCTCGAGATCCAGGAAGGCACGGCGGTCGTCGAGCGCGAGGTGGACGGCGGGCGCGAGACCTGGCAGACGCCGCTGCCGGCCGTCGTCTCCGCACAGAAGGGGCTCAACGAGCCGCGCTACGCGAGCCTCAAGGGGATCATGGGCGCGAAGAAGAAGCCGCTCCAGACGCTCGACCTGGCGGCGCTCGGGCTCGACGCGGCCGCCCTCGCGCCGAAGGTCAAGGTCAGCGCGATGGAGCTGCCGCCGGCGCGGCCGCCGGTGAGGATGATCGAGGGCGACCCGGACACCCAGGCGAAGGACCTCGTCCGCCTCCTCCACGAGGAAGCGAAGGTCATCTAGGAGGCGCCATGGCGAAGGTTCTCACGTTCGCGGAGCAGCGCGACGGCAAGCTGCGTCGGGCCTCGCTCGAGGTCCTCTCCGAGGCGCGCCGGCTCGCCGGGCCGCTGGCTGCCAGCGTGACGGCGGTCGTGATCGGTCCCGGCGGCGAAGCGCTGGCGGGCGAGCTGGCCTCGTACGGCGCCGACAGGGTGATCGCGTTCCCCGACGCCGGGTTCGCCTCCTACGCGACCGAGTCGTACGCGCGCGCGCTGGCGCAGGCGATCGGCGGCGAGCGGCCGTCCGCCGTGCTGCTGCCGTTCACCGCGCTGGGCAAGGACCTCGCGCCGCGCGTCGCGGCGAGGATCGGCGCGGGCCTGGCCTCCGACTGCGTCGCGCTGTCGGTCGAGGGCGGCCGCCTGGTCGGCCGGCGGCCGATGTACGCCGGCAAGGTCTACGCGACCGTCGCCTGGGCGGGCGAGCCGCAGCTGGCGACGCTGCGGCCCAACGTCTTCCCGCTCGGCGCGCCCGACGCGTCCCGCAGGGCGGAGCTGGTGACCGCCTCGGCGGACGCTTCGGCCCGCGCGAGGGTCACGGGCGTGCGTGCGACGGCCCAGGGCAAGGTGCAGCTGACGGAAGCCCAGATCATCGTCTCCGGCGGCCGCGGCCTGAAGGGACCCGAGAACTTCCACCTGGTCGAGGAGCTGGCCGAGGCGCTCGGGGCGGCCACCGGAGCCTCGCGTGCCGTCGTCGACGCGGGCTGGGTCGACCACGCGCTGCAGGTCGGCCAGACCGGCAAGACGGTCTCGCCGCAGCTCTACGTCGCCTGCGCGATCAGCGGTGCGATCCAGCACCTGGCCGGCATGTCGTCGTCGAAGTACATCGTGGCGATCAACAAGGACGCGGACGCGCCGATCTTCAAGGTCGCCAACTACGGGATCCTGGGCGACGTCTTCGAGGTGCTGCCCAGGCTGACCGCGGCCGCCCGGTCGTACCTCGCCTCGAGGGGCTAGCGGCGGGGCGGCCGGGCCGCTGCGCCGGCTGGTAGACTCCTGGCTGTCCCCCGGGGGAGCGAGCAGCGGATGGGTTCCCGCCTGAAGGAGAGCGAGGCGGTCGGGCGGCTGCACGCGCAGTACGCGACGGTGCGCGCCCTGGCCGAGTGTCGCTCGCTCGAGGACGCGGCGCCCCGGATCCTGCAGGCGATCGGCGAGCCCCTGGGCTGGGAGCACGCGGCGCTGTGGCGCGTGGACGCCTCGGCGGGCGTGCTGCGCTGCTTCGAGGTCTGGCACGCCCCGGGCCAGGCCTTCCCGGAGCTGGTGACGCAGAGCCGGGGCACGGCGTTCGCCCCCGGCATCGGGCTGCCGGGCCGGGTCTGGCAGACCGGCAAGCCGATCTGGCTCTCCGACGTCGTCGCGGACGACAACTTCCCGCGCGGGCCCGCCGTTTTTCGCGAGGGCCTTCGTACGGCGCTGGGCTTCCCGATCCTGGCAGGCGAAGAGGTGCTGGGAGTGCTGGAGGTGTTCAGCCGGGAGACCCGCCCGCCGGACCACGAGCTGCTCGAGATGCTGGCGACCATCGGCAGCCAGATCGGCCAGTTCACCGTGCGCCTGCGCGCCGAGCAGGAGCTGGCCACCCTGTTCGAGCAGTCGCCGGACCTGCTCTGCATCGCGGGAACGGACGGCTACTTCCGAAGGATCAACCCCGCCTGGGAGCGGACGCTCGGCTACACGTCCGCGGAGCTGCTGGAGCGGCCCTACATCGAGTTCGTCCATCCCGACGACCGCGCTCCCACCGACGGCGAGGCCGGCAGGATCGCGACCGGCTCGAGCTCGGCGCAGTTCGAGAACCGCTACCGCTGCAAGGACGGCAGCTACCGCTGGCTGTCGTGGAAGTCCGCGCCGCTGCCGGAACAGGGCCTCGTCTACGCCCTGGCGCGCGACGTCACCGAGCAGCGCCAGGCCGCCGAGGAGCTGCGCCGCGCCCGGGAGGCCGCCGACGCCGCCAACCGGGCGAAGGGCGACTTCCTGGCGAACGTCAGCCACGAGATCCGCACCCCGATGAACGCGGTGATCGGCATGGCCGAGCTGCTGCTCGACACGCCCTTGCTCGAGGTGCAGCGGGAGTACCTGCAGACGCTGAAGGACGCCGCGGAATCTCTGCTCGGCCTGATCAACGACATCCTGGACTTCGCCAAGATGGAGGCCGGCAAGCTGGAGCTGCAGCCGGAGGAGTTCGACCTGCGCGACGCGCTGGGGGACACGCTGCGAACGCTCGGGCTGCGGGCGCACCAGAAGGGCCTGGAGCTCGCCTGCCGCATCGCGCCCGGCGTGCCCCAGCGGCTGGTCGGCGACCCGCGCCGGCTGCGGCAGGTGGTCGTCAACCTCGTCGGCAACGCCGTCAAGTTCACGCAGCAGGGCGAGGTGCTGCTCGAGGTGGTGCCGCTGCAGCAGGACGCGCAGGGCGTCCTGCTGCGCTTCGTGGTGTCGGACACCGGCATTGGGATCCCGCGCGAGGAGCAGGCGCGCATCTTCGAGGCCTTCGAGCAGGCCGACGGCTCGACGACCCGCAGGTACGGCGGCACGGGCCTCGGGCTGTCGATCTCGGCACAGCTGGTGGAGAGGATGGGGGGCGAGATCTCGGTCGACAGCGAGCCGGGACACGGCAGCCGCTTCCGCTTCAGCGCGCGCTTCGGCAGCGCGCCCCGTGCCAGGCGGCGGGCCGCGCCGCGCGGGCTGCGCGGCCTGCGCGTGCTGGTGGTCGACGACAACGCCACCAACCGGCGGATCCTGGAGGAGGTCCTGTCGCAGTGGCGGATGCGCCCGAAGAGCGTGGGCGGCGGGCGCGAGGCGCTCGCCGAGTTGGAGCGCGCCGCGCGAGGGGGGCGGGCCTACCCGCTGCTGCTGCTCGACGCGAGCATGCCGGGGCTGGACGGCTTCGGGCTGGCCGAGCGGATCCGCAAGCGGCCGCGCCTGGCCGGCGCTGCGATCATGATGCTGTCCTCCGGCGCGCGCCCGGGCGACCGCGAGCGCTGCCTGGCGCTCGGGATCTCGAGCTACCTGACGAAGCCGGCGAAGCAGTCGGACCTGATGGACGCCATCGCGAGCGTCGTGCTGGCCCCGGCGGACCTGGCCGGGAAGGTCGGCGGGGCAGGGAGGCGCGGGGCACCCGGACGGCGCCTGCGCGTGCTGCTGGCCGAGGACAACCCGGTCAACCAGCGGGTCGCCTCGGGCATGCTCGAACGCCTCGGGCACGTCCCGGTGGCGGCGGTCAACGGGCGCGAGGCGCTCGCGCTCCTGCAGCAGGAGGCCTTCGACCTCGTCCTGATGGACGTGCAGATGCCGGAGCTCGACGGCATCGAAACGACGGCCGCGATCCGCGAGCGCGAGCGCACGACCGGCGGCCACGTCCCGATCGTCGCCCTGACCGCCCACGCGATGAAGGGAGACGCCGAGAAGTGCCTCGCGGCGGGGATGGACGGCTACCTGGCGAAGCCGCTCCAGAGCCGGGAGCTCGAGAAGGCGATCGAGGCCGTGCTGGCAGGCAGGCAGCCGCGCCCCCCGGGGACCGTGCGCACGACGGCGTCTGCGGCCGCGGCGGTGCTCGACGAGTCGCGGCTGATCGAGCGCGTGGGCGGTGACCGGCGAGCCCTCGCGCAGATCGTCCGCGTCTTCCGCGAGGACCATCCCCGGCAGGTCGCTCGCATCCGCGAGGCGATCCGCGCCGCGGACGCCGGGGCGCTCCGGGCGGCCGCTCACGCGCTCAAGGGTGCGGTGTCGAACTTCGCGGCCGACAGGGCCACCGCAGCGGCGCTGCGCCTCCAGCAGCTGGGCGAGCGCGGCGAGCTCGACGGGGCGGCGGAGGCGCTCGAGCGGCTCGAGCGCGAGCTGGCAGCCGTCTGCTCGGCGCTTCTGGCCCTCGTGCCGAGAGCGCCCAGCCGCCAGGCGAGCCCGCACCGCGGGCGGGCGCCGGCAGGCGGCGGCCGTGCGAAGCCACGTGGACGAGGGACGCGCTGAGCGTATCAGTCCAGGTACTTGACGAAGACGACCTCGTTCTGCGCCTCGTTGTAGAGCAGCTCGTCGACGATCTGCCGCGTCATCAGCAGGCCGAAGCCCCCTGGCCGCAGGCCCTTCTCCTCGCGCACGAGGGCGTGCTCGAGCGGCGAGTCCGGCGGGTTGCTGACCGCGGCGTGCGGCAGGCTGGCGAAGCTGAAGCCCTGGCCCGGATCGGCGATGCGGAACAGCAGCATGCGGCGGGCGCGCAGGCAGGAGATCCTGACGGTCTGGCGCGGGTCGAGTCGCCCTCCCCACTCGATCGCGTTCATCAGCAGCTCGCGAAAGGCCTGCCCGACGCTCTGCCGCACGTCCTCGGGCAGATCGGCGTCCAGCCGGGACAGGAAGCCCTGGATCCGTTCCGCCGCGCCGCGCTCGCAGGGTACGAGCAGCTCGACCCAGTCCGGCTTGGCGGAGATCACCTCGATCGGGCGGACTTCGCCGGAGGCCAGCACCTCACGCACGAGCGCGAGCAGGTCCTTTGGCTCGATCGGCTTGGTCGCGTAACGGTACGCGTGCTCGCGGATCGCCTTGAGCACGGTCGCCGGCGCGTCGTCGGCCGTCATGACCACGACTTTCGGGGGACGCGCCAGGCCGCGGATGCGCCCGAGCACCTCGATCCCGCCCAGTCCCGGCATCCAGACGTCGAGCAGCACGAGGTCGTACCGTCGCCGCTGCAGGCGCGACAGCCCCGAAGCACCGTCGGTCGCGGTGTCCACGGCGTAGCCGGCGGACTCGAGCTGCAGGCGGATCATGCCGAGCGTGGTTCGATCGTCGTCGACGACGAGGATCCTGTGCATGGCGTCCTCGGCGGCAGAAAGGCGCCGTCAGGAAGGAAGGGTCGGATCGTAGGCCCGGCCAGAGAGCGGCGTCAAGCCGTCCGCGAGCCGCGACCGGCGCCGCCTGGCGCCGGATTTGGCTACACTGGCGCCCCGGAGAGTGCGCTTCGATGGTCCTTCCCGTCCTCCAGTCGCTGCTGACCCTGGCGCTGCTCGTGGCGGCGTTCGGCTTCCTCTTCGCACGCCTGCGGCGGATCGTCACGCTCGTCGCCACGGGCAGGAGCGGCGACGAGCCGCTGACCGACCGGCCAGGCGAGCGGCTCGCCAGGGTGGCCTCGCTCGTGCTCGGCCACCGGAAGGTCCTGAGCGATCCGTGGGCCGGCCTGCTGCACGTCTTCTTCCTCTACGGCTTCCTGACGCTCGGCATCGGCCACCTCGAGATCGTGCTCGAGGGGCTGACGGCCTTCGTGCGCGCCTTCGGCCGGCAGGCGTTCTCCTACGCGGCGCTGTTGCCGCCTTCGCTCGAGCGCGCCTATCACCTCAGCCAGGACCTGCTCGCGGCCGCGGTGCTGGCGGCGGCCTCGATCGCTCTCGTGCGGCGCTTCTCCGGCCACCCGCGCCGGCTGCAGCCGCGCTCGCAAGACGCCGAGAACATCCTCTGGTTCATCGTCGCGCTCTACGTCAGCTTCTTCCTGCTGACCGGCTCGGGCGTGCTGCTGCGGCAGCGCGCGGGCGCCGGCCTCGCACCGCCCGCCGGCCAGCCCGTGAGCTCCCTGGTGGCGGCCTGGCTCTCCGGCCTGTCGCCTGCCGCCGCGGAAGGGCTGCACGCCGCGGCGTGGTGGGCGCACGTGCTGGTCTTCCTCGGCTTCGCCGCGTACATCCCGATGACCAAGCACATGCACCTCGTGTTCGCGGCGCCCAACATCTACCTGTTCCGCCGCACGCGGTACGGGCTGCCGGCCGCGATCGACTTCGAGAAGACCGAGAAGTTCGGGGTGGACCGCGTCCAGGAGCTGCCCTGGAAGACGCTGCTCGACACGTTCGCCTGCACGGAGTGCAACCGCTGCAACGACGCCTGTCCCGCGCACGCCACCGGCAAGCCGCTCGAGCCGGCCAAGGTCGTCCGCGACCTCAAGCTGAACCTGCTCTACAGGAACGGCGCCGACGTCCTGCGCTTCCGCGACCGGCGCGGCAGGCCGCTGCCGGAGCAGGCCGCGGCGGAGGCCGCCTTCGTGCCGAAGACACCGCTCGTCGCGAAGGGCGAGGTCGACCGTCACGCGGCCGGCGCGGTGCGCGAGGACGGGACCTACACGGCGGTCGAGGCCCAGGTGCACGTGGACGAGATCTGGGCCTGCACCACCTGCGCGGCCTGCGTCGAGGCCTGCCCGGTGCTGATCGACTCGGTGCCCGGCTCGCTGCTGGCCCTGCGGCAGGGGCTGGTGATGATGGAGTCGGAGTTCCCGCAGGAGGCCACGACCGCGTTCAAGGGCATGGAGGTGCAGGGCAACCCCTGGGGCGCCGGGCAGGACCGGCGCCTGGAGTGGGCCGAGGGCCTCGACGTGCCGCTGCTCTCGGGGCTGGGCCGCGAGGTCGAGTACCTGTTCTGGGTCGGCTGTGCCGGCGCCACCGACCCGCGCGCCCGCAAGACCACGCAGGCCATGGTCCGGGTGCTGAAGGCGGCCGGCGTCGACTTCGCCGTCCTCGGGCCCGAGGAGAAGTGCACCGGGGATCCAGCTCGCCGCATGGGGAACGAGTACCTGTTTCAGCAGCTCGCGCAGGAGAACATCGAGACCCTGAAGAAGCACCGCTTCCGGAAGATCCTCGTCACCTGCCCGCACTGCCTGAACAGCCTCGGCAACGACTACCGCGAGCTGGGGGCGTCCTTCGAGGTCGTGCACCACACGCGGCTGCTGGCCGAGCTGCTCGCTGCCGGGCGCATTCCGCTCGCGCCCGTGGCGGACGACGGGCTCGTCACCTTCCACGATCCCTGCTACCTCGGCCGCTACAACCGGGGCTGCGAGCCCCCGCGCGAGGTGCTCGTGCGGCTGGGCGTGAGGAGCGTCGAGATGCGCAAGAGCCGCGAGAACGGCTTCTGCTGCGGCGCCGGCGGCGGCCGCATCTTCCTCGAGGAGAGGATCGGCAAGCGCGTCAACGTCGAGCGCACCGAGCAGGCGCTGGCGACCGGCGCCGGGACGGTCGCCGTCGGCTGCCCGTTCTGCATGACGATGATCACGGACGGCACGAAGGCGAAGGACGTCGAGGGTGCGCTGGGGGTCAGGGACCTCGCGGAGCTGGTCGCCGAGCGGCTGGCGCCACGGGCCTGAGGCCGTGCACGTCGGGTATTTCGACCATCCGCTGTTCGACGCGCACGACGCCGGCCCCGGCCATCCCGAGCGGCCGGAGCGCCTGGCGGCGGTCCGCCGCGGGCTGCGCGAGGCGGGCCTCGATCGGGAGCTCGTCGCCTGCGAGCCGCGCCCGGCCACGCCCGAGGAGCTGAGGCGCGTCCATGCCCCCGGCCACGTCGAGAGCCTCGCGCGCACGGCCGGCGTCGGCGACCGCTTCGACCCCGACACGGCCGCCGGCCCTCGCACGTACGAGGCGGCGCTGCTGGCCGCCGGCGCGGTGGCGGAGGCCGTGGCGCGCGTACTCGACGGGCGGCTCGAGCGCGCGTTCTGCGCCGTGCGCCCGCCCGGCCACCACGCGACGGCCGAGCGGGCGATGGGGTTCTGCTACCTCAACAACGTGGCGGTCGGAGCCGCCGCGGCGCTGGCGCACGGCCTCGAGCGGGTCGCGGTGATCGACTTCGACGTGCACCACGGCAACGGCACCCAGGAGATCTTCTGGGACGACCGGCGCGTGCTCTACGTCTCCTCTCACCAGTTCCCGTTCTATCCCGGCACGGGTGCGCTGCACGAGGACGGCGGGGGAGAGGGGCGCGGCTTCACCGTCAACCTGCCGCTGCCGGCCGGCTGCGGCGACGGCGAGTACGCGAGCGTCTACCGGGAGATCGTGCTTCCCATCGGCCGCGCCTTCGACCCGCAGCTGGTCCTCGTCTCGGCCGGCTTCGACGCGGCGCGGGGCGACCCTCTGGCCGGGATGGACCTCACGCCCGCCGCCTTCTCCGAGCTTCTGGATGTCTGCGTCACGCTGGCAGCGGGCGCAGCGGGCGGCCGGCTGGTGGCCGTGTTCGAGGGCGGCTACGACCTCGATGCCGTCGCCACGGCGGCCGCGGCAGTCGTGGGCCGGATGCTGGACCATCCCCGGGCACCGCTCGCAGCCCGGCCCCGAGCGGGCGCCGAGCGCCTGCTCGCCGCATACCGCGCCGCTCACTCGCGGCACTGGCCTCAGCTCAGGCCCGCCTGAAGCCGGGCCCCGCTCGGCCGTGCGAGCCGGCGCGCCAGCACATGCTAAACTTCGCCGTTTCCGACGCTTGAGACCATCATGAGCGACTACGACTTCCAGGAGATCGAGACCCGCTGGCAGAAGAAGTGGGCCGACGAGGGCGCCTTCGAGGTGAGCGAGGACCCGACCCGGCCGAAGTACTACTGCCTGGAGATGCTGCCCTACCCCTCGGGCGACATCCACGTCGGGCACGTCCGCAACTACTGCATCACCGACGTGATCTCCCGCTGCAAGACGATGCGGGGCTTCAACGTGATGCACCCGATCGGCTGGGACGCCCTGGGGCTGCCCGCGGAGAACGCCGCCATCAAGCGCGGCGTCCACCCCGAGCAGTGGACGCGCCAGAACATCGCGGGCATGAAGCGCCAGCTCCAGCGGCTCGGCTTCAGCTACCCCTGGAGCCGCGAGATCGCCACCTGCGACGCCTCGTACTACCGCTGGAACCAGTGGTTCTTCCTGCGCATGCTCGAGCGCGGGATCGCCTACCGCGCGAAGGCGCCGGTCAACTGGTGCCCGTCGTGCCTGACGGTGCTGGCCAACGAGCAGGCCGAGGGCGGCGTCTGCTGGCGCTGCAAGAGCGTCGTCGAGCAGCGCGACATGGAGCAGTGGTTCCTGCGGATCACCGCCTACCAGGACCAGCTGCTGGAGGACATGAAGCAGCTGCCGGCCTGGCCGGAGCGCGTGCTGGTCCAGCAGGAGAACTGGATCGGCCGCTCGCACGGGGCCGAGGTCGACTTCCCGGTCGAGGGCGGCCCGGCCATCCGCATCTTCACGACCCGCATCGACACGATCTGCGGCGCCACCTTCATGGTGCTGGCGCCCGAGCACCCCATGCTGGACGCCCTGCTCGCGGGCCAGGCCGAGGCGGGCGCGAAGAAGCAGGCGATCGCCCGCCTGCGCGCGCAGGACCGCCGGGCGCGCCTGGAGGGCAAGGTCGAGAAGGAAGGCGTCTTCAGCGGCCGCTACGCCACGAACCCGTTCACGAGGGAGAGGATCCCGGTCTGGGTCGGCAACTTCGTGCTGATGGGCTACGGAACCGGGGCCATCATGTCGGTCCCGGCGCACGACGAGCGTGACTTCGAGTTCGCGCGCAAGTACGGCCTCGAGGTGCGCGTCGTGATCCAGCCCGAGGGCGGGCGGCTCGACGGCAAGACGATGGAGGCCGCCTACGACGGCCCCGGCCGCGTCGTGAACAGCGGGCCGTTCGACGGGCTCAAAGCCGAAGAGGCCATCCCGAAGATGGCCGCCTGGGCGGAGCAGCAGGGGATCGGCAAGGCGACGGTCAGCTACCGCCTGAAGGACTGGCTGATCAGCCGCCAGCGCTACTGGGGCACGCCGATCCCCGTCGTCTACTGCGAGAAGGACGGCGTGCAGCCGGTGCCCGAGGACCAGCTGCCGGTCGTCCTGCCGAAGGACGCGCCGTTCACGGGCGAGGGCGGCAACCCGCTGGAGAAGGTGCCCGCTTTCGTGAACGCGCGCTGCCCGAAGTGCGGCGGCCAGGCGCGCCGCGAGACGGACACCATGGACACCTTCGTCGACTCGTCCTGGTACTTCTACCGCTACCTCTCGCCGACGAAGGACGACGGCCCGTTCGACCAGGGCGCCGTCCGCTACTGGTTCCCGATCGATCTCTACGTGGGCGGCATCGAGCACGCCATCCTGCACCTCGTCTACTCGCGCTTCTGGACCAAGGTCATGCGCGATCTCGGCCTGGTCGCGATCGACGAGCCGGTGACGCGCCTGTTCCCGCAGGGCATGGTGCACAAGGACGGCGAGGTGATGTCGAAGTCGAAGGGCAACACGATCGCGCCCGACGACGTGATCGCTCGCTACGGCGCCGACACGCTGCGCCTCTACATCCTGTTCGCCGGCCCGCCCGAGCTGGCGATGGAGTGGAGCGAGACCGGCATCGAGGGCCCGCACCGCTTCCTGCAGCAGGTGTGGCGGCTCGTGGACCGGCACGCCGAGACCCTCGCGCAGGAACCCCGGGCGGCACTGCCGGCGCAGCTTCCGCCGGCGGCGCGCGAGCTGCGGCGCAAGGTCCACCAGACGATCGCCAGGGTCACGCGCGACGTCGAGGAGCGCATCCAGCTCAACACCGCGGTGGCCGCGATGATGGAGCTGAAGAACGCGATCCTGCACGCCGAGCCGGAGGTCGCCGAGGGAGCCGGGCGCCCGGCGCTGCGCGAGGCGCTCGAGGCGCTGGTGCTGCTGCTCAACCCGTTCACGCCGCACGTCTGCGAGGAGCTGTGGCGCCGGCTGGGCCACGAGACCAGCCTCGTGCACGCGAGCTGGCCGGTCGCCGACGCCGCCGTCGCCCGCGAGGACGAGGTCGAGCTGGCGGTCCAGGTCAACGGGAAGGTGCGGGGCCGCGTCACTGTGGCCCGCGGCGCCCGCGAGTCCGAGGTGCGCGAGAAGGCGCTCGCCGAGCCACGGGTCGCCGAGCAGCTGCAGGGCCGCCAGGTCGTGAGGTGCGTGGTCGTGCCCGACCGGCTGGTCAGCGTGGTGGTCGAGTGAAGCGGCGCGAGGCCCTCTCGGCCGCCGTCGCGGCGCTCGCCGCGGGCTGCGGCTACGCGCTGCAGGGCCACGGCATCACCGACCGACCCGTCGATCAAGAGGATCGGCGTTCCCCTGTTCAAGGACCGCACGGGCAAGCTCGGCCTCGACGCGCGCATCACGGCCGCGGTGATCTCGGAGCTGCTGAAGCGGGGGCGGTTCACCGTGCTGCAGGAGTCGGCCGGGGTCGATGCCGTGGTCGAGGGCGAGATCGTCGCCTACAACGTGCAGCCGATCAGCTTCGGCAGCACGGTGCCGGGCGACACGCAGCAGGCCAGCCGCTACGCCATCTCCCTGACGGCGAGCGTGGTCTACCGCAAGCTCGGCCAGAAGGAGCCGCTGTGGACGAACGAGGCGTTCACGCAGCGCGACGAGTACGACATGGGCGAGAGCCCGGGCAACTACTTCGACCGCGAGGACCAGTCCATCATGCGCCTCGCCGAGAGCTTCGCGCGCAGCCTGGTGGCGGCGATGCTGGAGGCATTCTAGGCGGGTGGCCAGGAGGGCCGAGCCCGGGCGTTCCGCGCCCGTCCACCTCGTGCTGGGCGAGGACTCGTACCTCGCCGAGCAGGCGCTCGAGCGCATCCTGGCCGCGGCCATCGGAGAGGACCGCAACGACGCCCTGACCGTTCTGCAGGGCGACGAGGTCAGGTGGGAGGCGGTGGTCGCCGCGGCCCGTTCGGGGTCGCTGTTCGCCTCGCGCCGCGCAGTCGTGGTGCGGCGCGCCGACCTCGTCCGCTCGCCCAGGCCCGACGAGGACGAGCCGGGGGAGCCGGCCGCGCGCAAGGGCAGGGCGAAGGCGGAGGACGACCCCCTGCTGCGCTATCTCGACGATCCGAGCCCGGACGTGACCCTGGTCCTGCTCGCCGCGCGGCCGGACCGCCGGCGCAACCCGTGGAAGCGCGTGTGCGCCGAGGCCGCCGTCCACTCGGCGGAGCCGAAGAAGGGGCAGGCGCTGCGGGCCCACGTCGAGGCCGAGCTGCGAGAGCGCGGGCTGCGGCTCGACGCCAGACGCCGTGGAGGGACTGATCGACGAGGTCGGGCAGGACCTGCGCCGGCTGATCGGGGAGCTCGACAAGCTCGAGGCCTGGGGCGACGGGCGCGACCGCCCGCTCACGGCCGACGACGTCCACGCCGTGCTCGGCCGCGGCCTCGGCCGCCCGCTCTACCTGCTCGCGGACAGCGCGGCGGCCCGCGACCTGGGCGGCGAGCCTGCAGCAGCTCGAGCAGCTGCTCGACGGCGGCGAGGAGGGGCTGCGCATCCTGGCGACGCTGCACCGCTCGCTGCGCCAGGTGCGGGCGGCCGGCGCCATGCGCGCGCGCACGTCGCCACGGACGGAGATCGCCCAGGCGCTGCTGCCGGCGAACATGCAGTTCAAGATCGACTCGCTGCTCGACGCCTCGCGCCGCTGGAGCGACGCGGAGCTGCGGCGGGCGCTCGCCGAGCTCGACCGGGCCGACCGGCGGATGAAGAGGGGAGCGGACGCCGCGACGACGCTGCGTGTCGGCGCTGGTCGTGGCCTGCGGCGGCGGGGCGGGCTGCTTCGCCGCGGCGAGGCGCGTTGACCTTGCGCGTCAGCCGGCTCTTGTATCGGGCGGCGGCGTTGTCGTGGACGACGCCCTTCTTCGCCGCCTTGTCGATCTCGCCGACGGTCTGCGGGAGGAGCTTCTTCGCGGCCTCGGCGTCACCCGTCGCGATGGCGGCGCGGAGCTTCTTCACCTGGGTCTTGAGCTGCGAGAGGTTCTTCCGGTTGCGGGCCCGGCGCTTGACGCTCTGCCTCATCTGCTTCTCGGCGGACGCGTGATGTGCCACTCGTTATCCTCCTCCAAGGACGAGACAAAAGCGTAGTTTAGTGAGCGCGACGACCGAGGTCAAGAAGGCGGAGGCCGAGAAGGGGCGGATCGCCCGGGCGGCGGGGCTCGTCTCCGCGATGACGCTCGTCTCGCGCCTGCTCGGGCTCGTCCGCGAGAAGGTCTTCGCGGCGCTGCTCGGGGCCGGCTTCTACTCGGACGCCTTCCGGATCGGCTTCCGGATCCCGAACCTGCTGCGCGATCTCTTCGCCGAGGGCGCCCTCTCGGCGGCCTTCGTGCCCACCTACGCGCGGACCGCCAAGCAGGGCGGCCACCAGCAGGCATTCCGTCTCGCCAACCGCGTGCTGACGCTCCTGTCGCCGTGCTGCTGGGCGCGGTCGTGCGTGCTGGGCGTCGTCTTCGCCGGCCCGCTCGTCGGCGCCGCTCGCCCCCGGCTTCGAGAAGGAGCCCGGCAAGGCCGAGCTGACGGTCCTGCTGACGCGCGTGATGATGCCGTTCCTGCCGCTCGTGTCCTTCGCCGCCGTGGCGATGGGGATGCTGAACGCCGAGGAGCGCTTCGGGATGCCCGCCCTCTCGCCGGCGCTCTTCAACGTGCGTCGCGATCGTGTGGGCGGTGCTGCTGTGGGCGCTGGGCTTGCCGCCCGGAGCAGGTCGTCGCTCGGCTGGGCCGTCGGCACGCTGCTCGGCGGCCTCGCGCAGTTCCTGGTCCAGGTCCCGTCGCTGCTGGCGTCTGGGCTGGCGCTTCCGGCCCGAGCTGGGCGCCGCGCGACCCGGGCCTGCTGCGGATGGCCGCGCTGATGGCGCCCGCCACCGTCGGCCTCGGCGGCCGTCCAGGTGAACATCTTCGTCAACAGCATCTTCGCCTCGCAGCACGCCGGGCGCCGTGTCCTGGCTGGACTACGCCTTCCGCCTGCTGTACCTGCCGATCGGGCTGTTCGGCGTCGCGCTCGGCACGATCGCCACGGCCGGACTGGCTCGCCGCGCGGCCGAGGGGGACATGGACGGCCTGCGTCTGACCCTGCGCCAGTCCCTCTCCATGCTGGCCTACCTCACCGCTGCCGGCCACGCGTCGGGCTGATGGTGCTCGGCGTCCCGATCGTGCGCCTGCTCTACGAGCACGGGCGCTTTCGCGCCGAGGACACGCTGCCGACCGCGACCGCGCTCTTCCTCTACTCGTTCGGCCTCGTCGGCTACACGGGCGTCAAGGTCCTGGCCCCGGCCTTCTACGCGCTGGGCCGCTCGCGCGTGCCGCTCGTCGGCAGCGTCCTCGCCGTGCTCACCAACCTCGACGATCGTCTGGCTCGGCTACCACGCTTCGGCTTCCGCGCGATCGCGATCGGGACGGCGCTCGGGCTCGCTCCTGAACGCCGCGCTCCTCGTCGGCAGCTTCGAGCGGCGGGTCGGCGGCCTGCGCGGCCACGGGCTCGCTGCGGCCGATCCCGCGCATGGCTCGCCTCGGCGGCGGTGATGGGCGTCGCTGGCGGGCGGCGGCCGACCGCCTCGAGCTGCCTGCTCGGCGCGCGGGGCCTGCTCGCGCGCCTCGTGACCTGCCTCGTGCCGGTGGCCATCGGCGTCCTCGGCTACGGCGTCCTCACGCGCCTGCTGCGCGTGGGCGAGGCCGAGGCCATCGGGCGCCTGGTGCTCGACAGGCTGCGCCGCCGGCGGCGCGTGCTACCCTCGTGAGTCGATGTGCAACCGAGCTTCGGCCGTGAGGTCCCGGCGATGCCTTCGAGGCGGTCGACGCTCGCCGCGCTCACTCTCACGCTCGTCGCCGCGGCCGTCGCACCGGCCGCCGCACAGGAGGAGCTGCCCCGGCCGAGCGCTACCACCTGCGGCTCGAGTACCTCTGGTGGTCGCCGCAGCCCGACGGCCAGCTCCAGAAGGGTTTCTCCGACCAGGCGGGCACGCTGCTCGACGTCGAGGAGCTCGGGATCCAGGGCCACCGCGCGAACGAGCTGCGTGCGGCCCTCCGCCTGGGGACATCCTGGAAGCTCCGGGGGGCCTGGTCGCCGATCGACTTCCACGGTGACGTTGCGGCGGCTCGCCCGTTCGTCTACGGGACGGTCGACGTCCTGCTGGCTCAGCGCGTGATCACCTCGCTCAAGGGCAACTACGGGTCGGCCGAGCTGGAGTGCGACTTCCTGCAGCGCCCGCAGGGGTTCCCGGCGTGCTGGCGGGCGCCAGGTATCGTCGACGTCGACACGCTGCTGCGTGGACGTCGACACGGCCGACCGCGTGCTCGAGACCGAGCGGCTGCCGATTCCCGTCGTTCGGTCGTCACGGGCCGGCTCTACCTGGACGGCGCTTCAGCCTCGAGGGCGAGCTGTCCGGCCTCACGATCGGCGAGCGCGGCCACATCTGGGAGCTGCACGCGACCGCGCGGTTCCACGTCTCGGACCACCTCGCGGCCAGCGGCGGCTACCGCCGGATCGCGCTCGAAGGTCGCACCGACCGCGACTTCCTCAAGCTGGGGCTGGGCCGTTGGACGTTAGGGGTCGAGATCAGCCTCTGAGGGCCTGGCTCGACCACCTCAGGGTCGAGCGGGGCTTCTCCGAGAACACGCTCGTCGCCTACGAGAACGACCTGGGCCAGCTGGCCAGTTCGCCGAGGCCCGCGGCCGGCGTCTGCTGGAGCTGGAGCAGTCGGAGCTGGCCGACTTCGTCGGCTCGCTGCGCGGGCGGGGGCTCTCGCCGCGCTCGCAGGCCCGGCACGTCCACTCGCTGCGCGGCTTCTTCCGCTTCGCGCTGCGCGAGGGCCTGCTGGAGCGGGACCCGATGGAGAACCTGCGGCCGCCGAAGGCCTTCCGCCCGCTGCCGCGCTACCTGACGCCGGCGCAGGTCGAGGCGCTGCTGGCCGCGCCAGACGTCGAGACGCCGGTCGGCCTGCGGGACCGCGCGCTGCTCGAGGTCATGTACGCAACGGGGCTGCGCGCTTCCGAGACTGATCGGGCTGCGGGCCGAGGGCGTCGACCTGGACCTCGGCCTCGTGCGCGTGCTCGGCAAGGGCCGCAAGGAGCGGCTGGTGCCCCTGGGACGGGAGGCCCGGCGCTGGGTACGGCGCTACCTCTCCGAGTCCCGGGAGGCGCTCGCGAAGGGGCGCTCGAGCCCGGCGCTGTTCCTGAGCAATCGCGGGCGGCCGCTGTCGGCGATGGGCCTGTGGGGGCTCGTGCGCCGGCACGCGCTGCGCGCCGGCGTGGCGAGCGTGCTCACGCCGCACGTGCTGCGCCACTCCTTCGCCAGCCACCTGCTGGAGCGCGGCGCGGACCTGCGCGCGCTGCAGGCGATGCTCGGCCACGCAGACATCTCGACCACCCAGATCTACACGCACGTCACGCGCGAGCGCCTGCGCCAGATCTACGACAAGTTCCACCCACGGGCGTAGTAGACTGGCCCGTCTCGTCCGGCCGTCCCGGCAAGCCCAGAGGACCTTCGCCCATGCCCATGAACGGACGTCACCTGTTCACCTCGGAGTCGGTCACCGAGGGCCACCCCGACAAGATCGCCGACCAGATCTCGGACGCGGTGCTCGACACCCTGATCGCGCAGGACCCGACGAGCCGGGTGGCCTGCGAGACGCTGGTCACCACCGGCCTCGCCTTCGTCGCCGGCGAGATCACGACCCAGCGCCTACGCCGACCTGCCCACGATCGTGCGCGAGACGATCAAGGACGTCGGCTACACGCGCGCCAAGTACGGCTTCGACTACGAGACCTGCGCGGTGATCTCGGCCATCCACGAGCAGTCGCCGGACATCGCGATGGGTGTCGACCCCGGCGGCGCGGGCGACCAGGGCCTGATGTTCGGCTACGCCTGCCGCGAGACGGCCGAGCTGATGCCGCTGCCGATCATGCTGGCGCACAGCCTGACGCGCCGGCTGTCGCGGGTGCGCCGCGAGGGCGTGCTGGACTACCTGCGGCCGGACGGCAAGAGCCAGGTCACGATCGAGTACGACGGCGACCGGCCCTGCCGCGTCGACACGGTGATCGTCTCGGCCCAGCACAGCAGCCTGGTGCCGATCGAGACGGTGCGCGAGGACATCCTGGACAAGGTGATCCAGGCCGTGCTGCCGGCCGAGCTGATCGACGAGCAGACGAAGTACTTCATCAACCCGACCGGCCGCTTCGTGGTCGGCGGGCCGCAGGGCGACTGCGGGCTCACGGGCCGCAAGATCATCGTGGACACCTACGGCGGGGTCGGCAGCCACGGCGGCGGCGCCTTCTCGGGCAAGGACCCGACCAAGGTGGACCGCTCCGCCTCCTACATGGCCCGCCACGTCGCCAAGAACGTGGTGGCCGCCGGCCTGGCGACCAAGGTCGAGCTGCAGATCGCCTACGCGATCGGCGTCGCCGAGCCGGTCTCGATCATGGTCGACACGATGGGCACGGCGACCGAGGACGAGGGGCGCATCGTGGCGGCGATCCGCGACGTCTTCCCGCTGACGCCGAAGGCGATCATCGAGTACCTCGAGCTGCGCCGGCCGATCTTCAGGAAGACCGCCGCCTACGGGCACTTCGGCCGCAGCGAGCCGGAGTTCATCTGGGAGCGGACCAGCCGGGTCGCCGACCTCGAGGCCTGGTTCAAGCGGTAGCGGGGCCGCCGCGCGTGTGCCGCTCTCTCCGGAGGCGGTGGTGGGGGAGCCTGGCCGGCGCCGGCGCTCTTCTCCTCGCCGGCTACCTGCTGCACGTCGCGTGGTGGCGCCCGCTCCCCGTCTCGGGCGACGCCTCCGGCCGACGGCTACGCGCGCGTGGCCGGTGTCGTCCACGTGCACACCACGCTGTCCGACGGCGGCGGGACGCCGGACGAGGTGATCGCCGCCGCGCGCAGCGAGCGGCCTCGGCCTTCGTCGGCGATCAGCGACCACAACAACCTCGACGCCAAGCCGCTCGAGGGCTATCGCGACGGCGTGCTGGTGCTCGTCGGCGCCGAGCTGTCGACGCCCGCCGGCCACCTGCTCGGCCTGGGGCTGGACCGCGACCCGGCCTTCCGCTTCAACGGCGACGGCCTCGACGCGCTCGAGGACGTGCGCGACCTGGGCGGCGTCGCCTTCGCGGCGCATCCCTTCTCGGCGCGCCCCGACCTTCGCTGGACCGGCTGGGACCTGCCCGGCCCGTGGGGCCTCGAGGTCCTGAACGGCGACAGCGAGTGGCGCCGCGCCGGGGCCCGCCTGCTGCTGACGGCCGGCCTCTACCGCCTGAACCCCGCGCTTCGCGCTGCTGCAGGGGCTGGGCCGGCCGGACCAGGCCCTGCAGCGCTGGGACGAGCTGCTGGCGCGGCGCGACGTGGTCGCGATCGCCGGGGCCGACGCGCACAGCCGGCTGCCGCTCACGCGCTCGCGCACGCTGCGCTTTCCCTCGTACGAGTCGCTGTTCTCGCTCGAGCGCAACCACCTCCTGCTCGAGCGGCCGCTCTCGGGCGGCGCCGCCGCGGACCGCGCCGCGATCCTGGACGCCATCCGCGGCGGGCGCTTCTACATGGGCCTCGACGGCCTGGCCCCGGCCGACGCCTTCGGCTTCACGGTCGAGTCCGAGGGCGGCGGGCGCTGGACGATGGGGGAGCAGGCGCCGCTCGGCGCGGGCCTGCGCGCGAAGGCCGGAGGCAGGGTCCCGGCGGGGACGCGGCTCGTCCTGCTGCGCGACGGCCGGCCGCTGGCGGAGGCGAGCGGAGGGCTCGACGTGCCGCTGCCCGGAGCGGGCGTCTATCGGGTCGAGGCACGCGTGCCGGGCTGGCCGGTGCCGTGGGTGATCACGAACCCGATCTACGTCTTCGACGAGGCGCAACGCGAGCGCCGCCGCGCGGCCGGCGCCTGGCCCGCGCCGATCGTGCCGCGCGCCGTCGTGCCCCTGCACGAGCTGCCGGGGACGCCCACCTTCAAGCCGGAGTTCGACCCGTCTTCGCGCGTGGACCCGGCCGTCGACGCGCGCGGGCTCGGCCCGGGCGGAACGGACGCGCTGCAGCTGGCCTTCCGCCTCGGAGTGCCGAGTCCGTCTCAGCCCTTCACCTGGTGCGCGCTCGTGAACCGGCAGCCCCGCGACCTCGCTCCCTACACGGGCCTGCGCTTCCGGATCAAGGGCGACGGCGAGTACCGGCTCTGGGTCCAGGTGCGGGACGTGAACCCCGCCTCGGCCGACGAGGGCCTCGAGTGGTGGCTGGCCTCGGCCCGCACGTCCACGCGACTGGCGCGAGGTGCTGCTGCCGTTCTCGCGCTTCCGGACGATCAACAAGAAGACCGACGGCCGCCTCGATCCCGACCGCGACGCGCGCGATCGTGTTCGTGCTCGACGGCGCGGCCGTCAAGCCGGGGACGCGAGGGGAAGATCTGGATCGCCGGGCTCGGCGTCTACCGCTAGCCCGTCCCGGGCGCCGGCGCCGCCTCAGGTCTCCAGCGTGAAGATCAGGTACAGCCCGGCCGCGCCGAACAGCAGGTTGGGCGCCCAGGCCGCCAGGGCGGGGTGCAGCCGCGCGCTGTTGCCGAGCGCCTCGAAGGTGCCCAGCACGGCCCAGTAGACGATCGCGATCACGATCGCGATGCCGATGCCGTAGAGCGCACCGCGGCGCGCCACGATGAAGGAGAACGGCACGGCCAGCAGCGTCATCACCAGGCCGACCATGGGGAAGGCCAGCTTGCGGTGCAGCTGCACCTTGTAGCTTGGCCACGTCGAAGCCCCGCGCCTCGAGCGAGGCGATGTAGCCGCGCAGCTCGGCGAAGCGCATCGTGTCCGACGGCTTCTCCTCGCGCTTGAAGTAGGAGGGCGGCTCGATCTCGCCGCCCGGGTCGCTTCCGATCGCGCGCACGCGCTGCTGCTCGAAGGGCCGGAACGAGGACTTGCGGCCCGCCGAGCGGCGCCAGCCGCGCTCCAGGTCGTAGGTGCAGGAGGACGGGTTCCAGACGGCGCGGCTCGCGTACACGCGCTCGCGCAGGTCCCAGCTGCTCGGGTCGACGTCGTAGATCGAGAGGCCGTAGACGGCGAAGTCGCCGCCCTGGCCCGTCCGCGCGGAGCCGCAGTCGCCGGCGGGGCCGCGCTCCACGACGTAGTCGAAGTTGTAGAAGCGCTCGTCGCTCGCCAGCACCCAGCGCCGGTCGAACTGGTCCGTGGACTGGGCCGGCCGGCCCTTGATCACGTTGCGCTGCGTCTCGGCCACCTTGTTGGTCCGCGGCAGCAGCCACTCCTGCATCCCGTACAGCAGCAGGCTGGCGAGCAGCCCCATCCCCAGCACCGGGCCGGCGGCGCGGTAGACGCTGATGCCGCCCGCCTTCATCGCCGTGATCTCGTTGCGCCGCGCCAGCAGGCCGAGCGTGACCAGCACGCCCACCAGCACGGCGATCGGCGCCACCGTGAAGCGCGATCTGCCACAGGTGGTAGGCGTAGTAGAGGAAGATCGTCCGGCCCTTGACCTTGTGCTGCTGGATGTCGTCGATCAGGTCCATGAACTCGCCCAGGAAGTAGATGGCCGAGAAGGCGAGCAGCACCAGCGTCACGTTCGAGACCCAGGCGCGGGCGATGTAGCGGTCGAGCAGGGAGGGGAAGCGCAGCGTCAGCCGGGGGACGCGCAGCACGACCACCGGCCGCCCGCGGGCGGCCGCCGCTGCCGGCGCTGCGCGCCGCACGCCGCGCCGCTTCACCCTGGGCACCCAGGCTCAGGTAGTGCGCGGGGTCGAGCGGGTCGAAGGCGGCCTCGCGGTGGTTCAGCCAGAGCAGCACGATCGCGATCGCCCCGAGCACCACGTTGGCGCCCCACATGGACAGCCAGGGCGTCATCATCCCGATGTCGCCCGCCTGCTCGCCGAGCCGGATCAGCACGTAGTAGACGAAGATCACGGCGATCGAGAGGGCGAACGCGGACGAGCGCGCCTCCTTCTGCTGCCCAGCGACAGCCCCAGGCCCAGCAGGCCGAACACCACGCAGGCCGCCGGGATCGCGAACTTCTTGTGCCACTCGACCGCGTAGCGTCCCCACTCGCTGCGCGGCTTGCCCTGGGCGACCAGCGAGCCGATCTCCCGGCTCAGCTCCGGCAGGGTCATCTCGCGGTCGCCCTTCGAGAGCAGCAGCTTCTTGCGGTCCGGGAAGAACTCGTCGACGGGCAGGTCGAAGCCCATGCTCTTGAAGGCGAGCCGGCTCGTACTGCCGCGGCTTCGCCCGTCACGAAGCTGTGCTCGCTGCCGGGGCCCAGCTCCAGCCTCACCGTGCGGCTCTTCTTCGTCGATCACCAGCTCGCCGGTGCGGGCCAGGATCAGCTTGGGCTCCCGCGGGTCGCGCGTGTCGTGGATCAGCAGGTTCTTCCAGACGCCGCTGTCGGGCTCCATGTCCTGGACGTAGAGCATCATCTGCCCGGGCAGCAGGTCTGTCGGTGAAGGCGCGCGGCCGCACGTCGGTGCGCGCCTTGCTGACCAGCAGGTCGAACACCAGCTGCCGGTGTGCCTGGTTCGCGGCCGGCAGCGCCACGGCGTTGATGTAGAACGTGAGCCCGGTCATCGCCAGCGGCCAGCATCATCACGGGCGCCAGCAGCCGCGAGGGGCTGACGCCGACCGCGCGCAGTGCCACGATCTCGCTGTCGCTCGCCATGCGGCCGAAAGCCAGCAGCACGCCCAGCAGGAAGGCCATCGGGATGGTCACGGCCAGGATCGAGGGCAGCAGGTTCAGGAACACGCGCAGGATCGTGGCCAGGTCGGCGCTGCGGGCCACCAGCACGGCCAGCAGGCGCGGGATCTGGTCGATCAGCAGGACGAACGTGAAGACCAGCAGGCCGATCCCGGTCGGCGGCAGCATCTCGCGCACGATGTAGCTGTCGAGCAGCCGTGGCCGGGCGGCCTCCGCGCGCCGGAGCAGCGTCACGATCGCATCGTAGCACGCGGGCTCGTGAGCGCCCGGACGCCTCGCGGGGCGCGTCGTTTTGCGCTAATGTCGTGCGCTCGATGCACAGCGTCAGCGCCTACGCGCCCGGCTCGACGTCCAACGTCGGTCCCGGCTTCGACTGTCTCGGCATCGCGATCGCGGGCATGGGCGACCGGGTGACCGCGACCCTGTGCGCCGGGCCGGGCGTGCAGGTGAGCGGCGTCTCTGACCCGGCGGTGCCCACCGACGCGACGCGCAACACGGCGGCCCTGGCGGCGGCCGAGGTGCTGCGGCGGACCGGCCGCACGCACCTGGGCCTCGAGCTGCGGATCGAGAAGGGCCTGCCGCTCGCGGGGGGCCTCGGCGGCAGCGCCGCCTCGGCCGTGGCCGGGGCACTCGCCGCCGACGCGCTCGTCGGGGGCTCGCTCCTGCCCGAGGAGCTGCTCGAGTGCGCGCTCGAGGCGGAGGCCGTGGTGGCCGGCCGGCACCCCGACAACGCCGCGCCGTCGCTGCTCGGCGGCGCCGTGCTGGTGCTCGGGACCGCGCCGCTGCGCTTCACGCGTGTCGGCGTGCACCCCTCGCTGCGGCTCGTCTTCGCGATTCCCGCCTACGGCGTCGAGACCGCGCGGGCGCGGGCGGTGCTGCCGGCCGGCGTGACGCGCGCCGAGGCGGTGGGCCAGGCCTCGGCGCTGGCCGGGCTGGTGCTCGGTCTCGAGCGCGGCGACGGGGATCTGCTGCGCAGCGCGATGTGCGACCGGATCGCCGAGCCCTCGCGGATCCCGCTCTATCCGGGCTACCAGGCGGCGCGCGACGCCGCGCTCGCGGCCGGCGCCTTCGGCGTCGCCGTGAGCGGGGCCGGACCGACGCTGCTGGCGCTCGCCCCGGCGGGGGCCGAGGCGGCCGTGGCGGAGGCCCTGCACGCCGCCTACCGGCGCGCGGGCTTCGCCAGCCGGCTGCACGTCGCCGCCGTCGACGAGGCCGGGGCCCGCATCGCGTGAGCGGCCCGCGCCTCGTCTGCGCCCACTGCGGTGCCGAGTACCCCGCGCTGTCGGCGCGCGCGGATTGCACCTGCGGCGGTCTCCTCGACGTCGCGCACGCCCCCGGGGCGGGAGGGCTCGGCCTGCGTGCCCGCTTCGACCGGCGGCGGCGGGACGGGGACCCGGCGCCTCGCCGGCAGCGGTGTCTGGCGCTATCGCGAGCTGCTGCTGCCCGGGCCCGGACCGACCATCACCCACCCGGAGGGCAACACGCCACTCTACCGGCGGGAGGCGATCGCACGCTACGTCGGCCACGACGACCTCTCGCTCAAGCACGAGGGCGAGAACCCGACCGGCTCCTTCAAGGACCGCGGCATGACGGTGGCGGTCACCCAGGCCGTGCGCGCCGGGCGCCAGCGCGGTCGCCTGCGCCTCGACCGGCAACACCTCCGCCTCGATGGCGGCCTACGCCGCGCAGGCCGGCCTGCCGGCGCTGGTGCTCGTGCCCGCGGGCAAGGTGGCGGCCGGCAAGCTGGCACAGGCGCTCGCCTACGGCGCGCGCACGCTGCTCGTGAACGGCGACTTCGACGCCTGCCTGCGGCTCGTGCGCGAGGCGTCGGAGGCGCTCTCGGCATCGCGCTGCTCAACTCGATCAACCCCTGGCGCATCGAGGGCCAGAAGACGATCGTCTGGGAGCTGCTGCAGCAGCGCGGCTGGCAGCCGCCCGACTGGATCGTGGTGCCCGCCGGCAACCTCGGCAACACCTCGGCCTTCGGCAAGGCGCTGCGCGAGGCGAACGCCCTCGGGCCTGATCCGGCGCCTGCCGCGCGTCGCCTCGGTCCAGGCCGCAGGGCGCCAATCCTTTCGACCGCAGCTTCCGCGTCCGGCTTCCGCCGGCGCTACCGGGTCGAGGCCGAGACCGTCGCCACGGCCA
This sequence comes from uncultured Acidobacteriota bacterium, assembly GCA_963831755.1. Classification (GTDB taxonomy): domain Bacteria; phylum Acidobacteriota; class Vicinamibacteria; order Fen-336; family Fen-336; genus DATBSL01. The sequence continues at coordinate 119,816 of CAWHRC010000020.1, read as the reverse complement.
TCCGCATCGGTGACCCCGCGAGCCACGAGCGCGCCGTGCGCACGATCCGCGAGACGAGCGGGCGTCGTGCGCGCGGTGTCCGATCGCGAGATCCTGGAGGCGAAGGCGGTCGTGGACGCGGCCGGCATCGGCTGCGAGCCGGCGTCCGCCGCAGCGGTCGCCGGCGCGCGGCGCCTGGTGCGCGAGGGCCTGATGCGGGCGGGGCAGTCGGTGGTGGCCGTCCTGACCGGCCACGTGCTGAAGGACCCCGGGGTGGTGATGGAGTACCACGCACGCGCGGGCGCCCACCGCAACCCGCCCATCTCGATCGAGCCCCGGCTCGCCGACGTGGAGCGGGTGCTGAGGCGCCGGCGCTAGCGTCAGGCCGGCGCCCGCGTCAGACGGCGGGCGTGCGGGGAGGGACCGCGGCCTCCTCGTCGACGGTCGTGCCGCTCGTCGCGCCGGCACGGGCCGCGGTGCGTGCGTCGATCGGCAGGGCCAGGCCGAAGGTGCTGCCCTGGCCGGGCTCCGACTCCACCCAGATCTGGCCGCCGTGGCCCTCCACGATCAGCCGGCAGATGTACAGCCCGAGCCCGGTCCCGGACACCCTGAGGTGCTCGTCCGTGCGCACGCGGGCGAACTTCTGGAAGAGCTTGCCGACCTGCTCCGGGGGGATGCCCAGGCCGTGGTCCTGCACCTCGATCACGATGTGCTGCGTGCCGCGCTCGCGCACGCGCACGATGATCGCGCCGCCGGCGGGGGAGTACTTGACCGCGTTCGTGACGAGGTTGGCCAGCACCTGGCGCAGCCGCTCCGGGTCCGCCCAGATCCTGGGGAACGCCGGCGGCACGTCCATCAGCACCGAGTGGTCGGACAGCCCGAGCGGCACCGAGTCGAGCAGGAACGGGCCGATGTCGAGCTCACGGAAGGTGTAGCTGAACTGGCCGGTCTCGATCTGGGTGATCAGCAGCGTGTCGTTGGCCAGTAGCGCCAGGTGCTCGGTCTCGCTGATCACCGTGCGCATGAACTCCTGGCGCGTGTCGAGGGGCAGGTCCGGCTCCTCCAGCACCAGCTCCGAGAAGCCGCGGATCGCCATCAGCGGCTTTCGGAAGTCGTGGGCCACGATGCCGACGAACTCGCTCTTGAGCCGGTCGTACTCCTGCAGCAGCGTGTTCGCCTTCTGGATCTCCTCGTGCAGGCGCTGGTTCTCGATGCCGATCGTGGCCTGCCCGGCCAGGGCCAGCAGCAGGTTGAGGTCCTCGTCGCTGAACGGGGCGCCGCCGGCCCGGTCCGCCACCGCCAGCAGGCCGAGGATCTGCGGTCCGCGGGCGATCGGCGCGATCATCAGCGACTGCAGCTGCAGCTCCCTGACCAGCGCCGGCAGCAACCGGGTGTCCGACTGCGCCTTGTTCGACAGCAGCGGGCCGTTCCGCCGGAAGTTCCAGCGCGAGTCGGCCTCGCCGTCCACCGCGTAGCGCACACGCAGCGCCTCCTCGCGCGTGAAGCCGAAGCCGGGCGGCTTGCCGACCAGCTGCCGGCGCTCCGCGTCGTAGAGCAGCACGAGCCCGCGCGAGGCCTTCAGCATCTCGGCGCTGTGCCGCGCGAGGTGCCCGAACAGCGCGTCCGCGCCGCCGGCCAGCGAGAAGGCCCAGGACATCTTGTACAGGCCCAGCAGGTCGCTCGTCTTCTTCTGCAGCACGCGCCGCTCGGCCAGCTCGCCCAGCAGGCGCGAGACGCGGATCATCAGCTCGCTGGCCTGCACCGGCTCGATGCGCAGCACCTCGTCGGCCTCCGCCGGCGCGCCCTTCGGGTCGAAGCCGAACAGCACGACGATGCGGACGTCCTGGCCCAGCGCCTGGCGCACGCCCCGCACCACGGTCGACATCGACGGGTCGGGCAGGGAGTGCGAGACGAGCAGCAGATCGGGCGCGCAGTCGACGACCGCCTGCGCGATGCGCCGGCCGACCACCGGGATCGTGACGCGGTGGCCCGCGCCGCGCAGCAGCCGCCCCAGGTCCTCCGCGCGCTGGGCCTCCTCGTGGACGACGACGAGGTGCCCGACGGGGCCGGCCCTGGCGGCCTTCCCGCTAACCACCGAAATCCGCCGCCTTGGAGCGTTCGATCGAGGTGAACAGGTTGACGATCGAGCGCAGCGCCGCCCGGGCGATCGGCTTGACGAGGTAGGAGTCGCCGCCGGCCTCGCGACCGGCCGTGTAGTCCTTGAGGTCGCCCTTCGCCGTCACGAACACGATCGGCACCTTCTTGTCGACGTGCCGCAGCGCGCGGCACACGGAGTAGCCGTCCATGTCGGGCAGGTTCACGTCGAGCAGCACCAGTTCGAACGGGCCCTTCTGGTCGGAGAGCTTGAGGCACTCCGTACCGGTCGCCGCCTCGTACACCTCGAACTGCTCCGTCTTCTCGGCCTCGAGGATCGTACGGATGAGGGCCCTCGTCGGTGCGTGATCGTCGACCACCAGCACTCGCTTCGCCATGGATGATCTCCCCGGGCGGCCGGATGCCAGAACGTATTCTAGTCGCACGCCGGACGCCAATCACCTTGTGCTCGGAACTCCGCCGTGCCGCCCATGCACACTCCCGGCCTGCGCAGGTGGCGGCGCGACGCTACGGTTCGGTGCCACACCCAGCCGAGTCCTTTCCAGGCGCTCACCCGGACCACAGCAGACTCGGTGGGGGCACGAAAGGGCGCTCTTGCGTGGGCAGAGTTGGTCGACACCCGCACCAGGCCGAAAGGCACGCCTACAGAACGGGTTACGGCCATATAGCCGAGCCCATTCGCAGCTTCCGCTAACAAATATTATAGAAGTTACCTAAATAAGTACCAGTTAGGTTGACAAAATGTCCGCCCTCCGCTCACGATGGACACCGTGCCCAGGCCCTCCCGCTCCCGCACCGCAATCCCGCGCGTCGGCCGGCCGGCTCTCGGCCTCGAGGAGATCGCCGCCCGCGTGGCGTCGTACTGCGAGCGCTACGGAGTTACCGTCAAGCCCGACGGCCTGCCGCCGTTTCCCTCCGGCCGGCGCGAGACGCGCCAGCACAAGGAGTGGCTCGCGCTCTATCGCGCGCGGCGCCGGTCCGACGCGCGACGGGCTGGCCCGCCCGTGAGCGTGGCCGAAGCCGAAGCGCGCCCCTTCCCGGACCGCGCGACGCCGGATGTCGCCGAGAGCTGTCCTGCCTGCGGGCGCGGCATCGTGGCGCCGGACCTGGACAGCTACCGCCCCGGACGCCGCCGTCCGCCGCTCGCGATGCATCGCCGCTGCGCCGAGCTCGCGCGCGCAGCGCAGCGGGCGGGCCCCGAGACCCTGGCCCGCCTGCTGACGCTGCTCTGGCCCGGCCGCCCGCGCTGAGTCACGGCCGGACCAGCTCGAGCCCCTTGAAGAGCGCGAAGAAGCCGCGGTCCCGCGCCAAGAGTGCGTCCGCCTGCAGCCGCGCGTGCGCGCCAACCACGAAGTCGGCGATCACGCGCCCGCCGCGCTGACGCGGCCGCCGCCCAACGTAGCGCCGCCACGTCGCACCCGCCAGAGCGGCCGCCTCCGGGCTGCTCGCGAGGAACTCCACACCCAGCCCAGCCATCGCCGCCTCGAAGCGCCCCTGGTCCTCGAACGCTCCCCGCACCTCGGCCCATACGACCTCGCACGCGACCAGCGGGCCCGCGTCGTACGCCCGACGCAGCGCCTCGCGCGAAGCCTTCCCGAAGCGCGCGTCCGCCGCCAGCACGTCGAGCAGCACCGAGCTGTCGACCGCGGTCCTCATCTCGAGGCCCGCCGGCGGCGGCCGCGGTCCCGCGCCTGGCCCCCGCGCACGGAATCGATCAGCGTGTCGACGGCGGTCCGCAGCGACAGCGTGCCGAAGGCGGCGTCCACCGGGTGCTGCGTGGCACGGGCGCGGCGCAGCAGCGCTCCGTCGGGACGCTGCTCGAAGCTGACCAGCGTGCCCGGCCGCAGGCCCAGGGCCTGCCGGATGGCGACCGGGACCGTGATCTGGCCCTTGCTGGATATGGTGCTCCTCATGGTAAGTAAAGAGTAAAGGATCTGGCTCTTTACGTCAAGCACCCACGCCAAAGGAAGAGCCTGATCTTCCTGACTCCGGCGGCCACGTGTCTGCGACCCGGACCGGGCGGGCGCCGAACTTGTCCCTACTCGCGGAAGGCGTACGCCTTGCCGTCGAGGCCGGTGAAGAACACCCGGCCCCCGCCCAGGGCCGCCGAGCCCGGGAAGCCGTAGGTGGCGGTCGAGGGTCCCGCCTCGCTGGCGAAGCGCCAGACGGCGCGGCCAGTCTCCCTCTCGAACGCCATCGCGCCGCCGCGGTGCATGCCTCCCATGTAGCCCGGTGTGGCCGAGGTGCCGACGTACAGGCGCCGGGCGCTGACGGCGGGCTGGCCCCAGGCCCAGCCGTAGGCGTCCGCCTTCCACAAGGCCCGTCCCCTGCGCACGTCGAAGGCGAACACCCCCGCTGCGTCGGACGACCCGACGTAGGCCACTCCGTCACGGATCGTGGCCGACGACTCGACCCACGAGAACCAGATGTAGCGCTTCCATTCCACCTCGCCGGAGCGGGTCTCGAGGCCCAGCAGGTCGTACGAGCGGTTGCCGATCAGCAGACGGTCGCCCTCGATTGCCGGCGTCGATACGACGGCGCCGCGCGTGTCGCGCTTCCAGACGAGGCCGCCCGTGCCGGCGTCGAGCGCGTACACGAACCCGTCGAAGTTCCCGGCGTACACGCGCCCGGCCACCACCGCCGGCGCTCCGAGCACGCTGCCGCCGGTCGCGAACTCCCAGACCTTGCCGCCCCGTTCCCCGTCGAGCGCCACGACCCGGCCGTCGTGCGTGCCGACGTAGAGCCGTCTCGCGTCCACCGTGACGTCGGCGCCGAAGCGGTCGAAGCGTGTCTTGGGGTTGTCCAGAGGCAGCCGCTCGATCGGCTGCTCGACGACCCGCGCGCGCCAGCGCTCCCGCCCGCTGCCGGCGGCGAGGTCGTAGACGAAACCGTCGTCGGCGGCCACGTACACGTCCTCGCCGGCCACGGTCGGACGCGTGCGGATCGCTCCGCCCGCGCGGAAGGACCAGCGCGGGGCGCCCGTGAGCGCGTCGAGCGCGTGGACGACGCCGTCGTCGCCCCCGAACAGGACGAGTCCCCGCGCGTATCTGGGACCGGCCCACAGCGCGGAGCCGGCCGTGAAGATCCAGACGGGCTGCGCGAGCGGGGCGTTGGGCTCACGCCGCGGCGGAGCCACGACCTGCTCGACCCGCTGCAGCGTGAACGGGATCCTGTAGACCGGCACGAGGCCCTCCGGCATCGTGCCATTCAGGGTGCCTGCCGCACGGTCGTAGCGGAGCACGAACGGCTGAAGCGCGAGCTCCTCACCCCGGATTGCCGGCTTGCCCTTGACGAGCGGCGTGTGCGCGAGGTGCACGCACGGCAACGTCACCCTCAGCTCGAGCGCGCCCTCCGGCGCGAGCGCGAGTTCCAGCGAGAACGCCATCGTCTCCCCGTCGTGCCTCAGCGAGCCCGACCAGGCGCCGAGAAAGTCGGCCAGGACCGGGCCGGGGGCCCGCTGTGCGGGCGTCGGCTGTGGAGATACGGTCGTCGACCCAGTGGCGGCCAGCAGGAGGGTGAGAGCGAGGCCCGTCTTCATCGGTTGGACCTCCGTTGCGTCCACGGTGGCAGCGGGTCCCCCCGGCCGCGCACGGGCTCTGTGAGAGGAGACGTGGCCCGGACCCGGCGCGTTCCCACCAACTTCGTGGAGCGAGGCCGGCTCGTGTGCGTCGCCGCGGTCTCTGACTTGGCGCCCTCGCTCCCACGCGGGGCGGCACGGCCGTTCACCCCCGCACGGGCGTGCCTCCGGCCCCCTGCCGCCGTGTCTGCGTCTGGCCCGGACGCCTCAGGGCCGACGCTCGTCAGTTCCCGCCCGGCAGCGCGACCTTGCGGAACGTCCGCCAGACCAGCACGTCGTAGACGATCTTCAGGCCTCCCGAGATGAAGAAGGGCAGGCTCGCGAGCGCCGCGCTCGCGTAAAGCGGGCCGGCTGCCATCGGCGACAGGGCCGCACCGAGCGTGCGCGCGATCCCGGTCACACCCGCCGCGGCGGAGCGCTCGCCGGGCGCGACCAGCGCCATCGTGTACGCCTGGCGCGTCGGCACGTCCATCTGCGAGATGCTGAAGCGCGCGAGCAGCATGGCCATCGCGAGCGGCAGGCTCGGCATCAGGGGCACCAGTGCCAGCAACAGGTTGGACGGGATGTGGGTGAAGACCATCGTGTGGAGCAGCCCGATCCGGGCGGCCAGCCGCGTGGCCGTGAGCGCGGAGATGCCGGCGAGCAGGTTCGCGCCGAAGAAGATCGCGCCGAGCGCGGCCGGCGCGACGCCGAAGCGCACGTGGAACCAGTAGGCGACGAAGGCCTGCACCACGAAGCCGCCCGCGAAGGCGTCCATGCTGAAGAGCCCCGCCAACCGCAGCACGCTCGCGCGAGAGCGATCGAGCCCGAGCCGGGGCCGGAGAAACGCCGGCGAGTGGCGCACACGCTGCGCGGGCGGCGGCTCGACCGCGGAGGACAGGCGCACGAACAGCAGCGCCATGGCCACACCGGCGCCGGCATAGCCGACGACGACAGCGCGATAGCTGGTCAGCGTGCCGTAACCCTGCGCCTGCAGCAACTGCACCAGGCCGCCCGACGCCAGCGAGCCCAGGGCCGTCGCGAAGGAGCCCGTGAGGTTGTACCAGGCGAACAACGCCGTGCGCCGGTCGGCCGGCGCCTCTTCGGCGAGCGCTGCCTGCTCGATCGCCAGGAACGGCCCGACCTCGTTGCCGCTCGGGCTGATGACGCCGATGGTCGCGGCCAGGAGCAGCGGCACGAAGGTGCGCGCCAGCGCGAACGCCAGGCCGGCGGCGACCATCAGCGCGGCCCCCACCAGCAGCATGCGCCGGCGCCCGACGCCGTCCGCCCGGGTCGTGATCCAGAAGGACAGCGCCGTGTCGCCGACCAGCGTCAGCGTGAGCAGCAGCCCGATCTGGCTCTCGTGCAGGCCGACTGCCGCCAGGTAGAGCACGAGCACCACGGAGAGGAAGCCGTAGGCGAACAGCCGCAGGCCGCGCGTCAGGAACAGCACGGCCGTGTCCGACACTCCCCCTCCCGTTCGCTGCGGGCGCCGTCCGCAGCCGGCTACTGCACCGGCGGCAGGCCCCTCGCCTGCAGCTGCCGGTTGAGCCGTGCCAGCGCGTCGCCGAGCGTCGCGCCGAGCTCCTGCTCGACGTCGCCAAGCTCGCGCTCGAGCGTGCCGATGCGCTCCACCTGGTAACGCGCCGGCCGCCCCTCCCACGACATGATGGCGCCGTACAGCGTGTCGGCGTGCTCGCGCAGGCGCTCCTCGCCGGTGATCGCCCCGCCCTCCTTCGTCGCCACGATCCTCTTCCGCAGCTCGTCGAGGCGGGAGGCGAGCTCGCGTGCCTGCTGCGCCAGGGTCTGTTGCCCGGCCACTGCCTGGGCTCGCTGCGCGAGCTGGGCGCGCGCGCCCTCAATCCGGTCCACCACGTCGCTCATGCGGCCAAACAGCGCGTGTACGCGCATCGCCGCGTCGAACTGCTGCTGGCGCTCGGCGACGCCGTACGGGGCGCGCCGGTCGAGGCCCACGTCGAGCGTCGTCTCGATCACCCGAGCGCCCTTCGTGAGGCGGACGGTGTAGCGGCCTGGCACCACGCGCGGCCCCTGCGAGGAGCTGTAGGCCAGCGAAGCCGCTCGCGGCACGCGCGGCGGCTTCACCTGCATCGACCACGACACGCGGTTCAGGCCGCGGCGCTTCGTGGCGGGGATCGTCTCGAGCACGCGGCCCGAGGCGTCGAGCACCTCGAGCTTGATCGGCCCGAAGAGGTGACGGGTCCTCTGGTAGTAGGTGATCACGGCGCCGCCCGCCGGGTTCTCGCCCACGAACGCCGCGTCCCCTTCCACCCAGCCGCCGCGCGCCGGCATCCGCTGCTGCAGCGGGCGGCCCGGCAGGAAGGCCGCCTCGCGCGCCAGCAGCTCCGTCGACAGCGAGCGCAGCGGCGTGATGTCGTCGACGATCCAGATCCCCCGCCCGTGGGTGGCGAGCACCAGGTCGTGCTCGCGCGGGTGCACCTGCAGCTCGCGCACCGCCACGCTCGGGAAGCCGCCGCCCTTGAACTCGGCCCAGGACTTCCCGGCGTCCACCGAGATCCACAGACCCAGCTCCGTGCCCAGGAACAGCAGCGAGGGCTGGACCACGTCTTCCTTGATGCAGTGCCCGTAGCCGCGCACGCCCTGCTCCGGCCCGACGATCCGGGTCCAGCTCCTGCCGAAGTCGGCGGTGCGGTAGGCCCAGGGTGTCATGTCGCCGAAGGTGTGCCGGTCGAAGACCGCGTAGGCCACCGCCGGGTCGAAGCGGCTCGCTTCGACCCAGCTCACCCAGGACGCCTTCGGCAGCCCCGGCACGTTGACGACCACGTTCGTCCAGTACTTCCCCCCGTCGCGCGTCAGCTGCAGGTTGCCGTCGTCGGTGCCGACCCAGACGAGCTGCGGGTCCTTCGGCGACTCGCTGATCGAGTAGATCGTGGTGTGCATCTCCGCCGCAGAGTTGTCGACGGTCACGCCGCCCGACTGCTCCTGCTTCTGCTTCTCGGGGTCGTTCGTGGTCAGGTCGGGCGAGACGCGCTCCCAGCTGTCGCCGCGGTCGCGCGAGCGGAACAGGAACTGGGCGCCAATGTAGAGGGTGCCCTTCTGCGTCGGGCTGGCGTGGATGGGCGTGTTCCAGTTGAAGCGCAGCTTCTCGTGGTAGCCGGCCTTCGGCTGGATGTCGCGCGCCACGCCCGTGCGCCGGTCGACGCGGCCGATGTAGCCGCCCTGGGACTCCGCGTAGACGGCCTCGGGATCGGTCGGATCCACGAGGGTCCAGAAGCCGTCGCCGCCGTAGAGGTTCTCCCACTTCGCGTTGGTGATCCCGCCCGGCGCCGCCGACGGCCCGACCCAGGAGCTGTTGTCCTGCAGGCCGCCGTAGACGTTGTAGGGGTCCTTGTCGTCGAGGCTCACGTGGTAGAACTGCGAGATCGGCAGGTTGCCGGTCTTCCACCAGCGGCTGCCGCCGTCCCACGAGATCCAGAAGCCGCCGTCGTCGCCGCCGAGCACGTGGCTCGTGTTCTCGGGGTCGACCCACAGGTCGTGCCAGTCGCCGTGGGCGCGCCCGCCGCTCGAGGTGAAGCTGCGCCCGCCGTCCTCGCTCACCACGAGGTCGAGGTCCGGCTTGAACACGCGCTCGGGGTTCCTCGGGTCGACCACCAGGCGCGCGAAGTAGAAGGGCCGCCACACGACACCCTGGCTTTTGTCGCGTGCCTCCCAGGTGGCGCCGCCGTCGCCCGAGCGGTAGAGCGCAGAGTCCTTGGACTCGACGAGCGCGTAGACCACCTGGCCGTCGGACGGCGCGATGGCGACCTCGACGCGGCCCCAGGGCCCGGGCGGCAGGCCCTTGTTCGTGGCGGCCGTGAGAGCCGACCACGTCTTCCCGCCGTCCGTGCTGCGGAACAGCCCGCTGCCGCTCGGCGCGTCCGGCCCGTCACCGCCGGAGCGAAAGCTCCAGCCCTCGCGGCGGAAGTCCCACATGCCCGCCAGGAGCCGCTCCGGGTCCCGCGGGTCCATCGCCAGGCTCGAGCAGCCGGTCGACAGGTTCTGTCCCGGGAGCACCAGCGCCCAGGTCCTGCCGCCGTCCGTGGTCTTGTACACGCCGCGCTCCGCGCTGTCGCTCCACAGCCTGCCGGGCACACAGGCGTAGACGACGTCGCCGTTCGTCGGGTGCACCAGGACGCGCACGATGCGCTCCGACTCCGGCAGCCCGACGTTCTTCCAGGTCGTGCCGTTGTCCGTCGACTTGTAGATGCCGTCGCCGATCGAGACCGAGTTGCGCGTCCACGCCTCGCCCGTGCCCACCCACACGGTCTTCGGGTTCGAGGGGTCGATCGTGATCGCGCCGATCGACTGCACGGGGCTCTCGTCGAACACCGGCTTGAACGTCGTGCCGCCGTCCAGCGAGCGCCACACGCCGCCGCTCGCGGCGCCGACGAACACGATCGTCTTGCCGTTCTCGTTGCGCGCAGCCACCGCCGAGACGCGCCCGCTCATGGTGGCCGAGCCGATGTTGCGCGCGCCGAGGCCCGAGAGGACCCCGGCGTCGAGGAGCGGCGCCCCGGCCTGGGCCGCCCGCGGTGCCGGCAGCGCGCCGACGCCTGCCGCTCGCGCGCCCGCAGCGGGTGCGATCCGCCGCGCCATCGCGGGACCCGAGGTCGGCATCCGGAACGCCGCGTCGTCCAGGTCGACGTTGGCCTCCGCGCGCTGGATCGTGACGCGCTGTCCCTTCGGGGCTCCCTTCGGCCCCGACTCCCGCGACATCGGGAACCAGACGCCCGCGACCTGGCCGTACGCCCCGAGGTCGGTCTCCGTCACGCGCTCGACGCCGCGAACCCTGCTCTCCGTGACGACGCGGATCTCGAGCCAGTAGTCGGGGTCGAGGTAGACGTACTGGACGTCGCCGTCCTTGCGCGTGACGCGCAGCTTGTGGGCCGGCGTGCCGTCGACGTCCTCGGTGCCAAGGTACTCGAGCCTGTGCCCCTTCTCGCTCCAGTTGACCAGCGGCCCCTCGAAGTCGGCGTCGCGCGCGATGTCCTTGGCCTCGTCCGCGGACGTGCGCTGCGCCTCGCGCCGGCCCTCGAACGGCTGCACGCTCCAGCCCTCTCGGCCGTCCCAGGCCTCGACTGCGGTCAGCCCCTGCAGGCTCACCTCGCTGCGCGCCAGGCCCGGCCGCTTCGCCGCGAAGGCCCACTCCGCCTCGATCCGAAAGTCGCCGCCGCCACCGAAGACGGCCGTGCCGGTGAGCCGCAGCGAGCGGATCGCCGCCAGCCGCGCCGCGCCGCCACGGGCCTCGACGTTCCTGGCGACGATCTCGTCGACGGTGAGTGCGGGCGCCGCGACGGCGGGAGCGGCGAGCGACAGCAGGAGAACGCCCAGCCAGCTGCGCATCCAATCCTCCGCAGGTCTTCTCGTGGTTCGACGGAGGATACTACGCGATCGCCGGCCGGGCGTCCTGCCGGGCTCAGTCCGCCCCGTCGCTGCCGCGCGAAGCGCGACCGTGTAGCCGCCGATGCGCGTGCCGTGCTCCTTGCCGACCTCGATGTCCGAGCGGTAGTGGATGCCGCCGTAGAGCCGCGAGATCGCCGCCTCGTCCCTCATCGCGCTCGAAGTCGGCCGCCCCGCCCGGGAACAGGTACGACAGCACGACGGCCGCCGCGGCCGAGAAGGTCGAGTGGCCCGAGGTGTAGGACGGGAAGTTCGGCAGCCCGATCACCGTCTTGATGCTCGGATCGAGCTGCGAGGGACGCGGGTTGAAGTAGGCGTACTTCGCGTCCCAGCAGCCGACGGCCGCGTCGTGCATGGCCATGTTGAGCAGCGCGAACGCCCGCGCGGCGCGCACCTCGCTGAAGTGGGCGTCGCGCACGTAGTCCGTCGCGATGACGTTCCAGTGGCCGGGCGGCGTCGGCGTGCTCACACCGTCGGCCCACTTGTAGACGATCGCGAGCTGCTCGCGCGTGATGTTCGCGACCGCGCTCTTCACCTCGGCCAGCTCCTGCTGCATCTGCGCCGACGAGGTCGAGGGAGGCGGGCCGCGGCCGCTCGTTCACGACGTCGGTCGGCGTCATCATCCAGGCCTTCACCTGGCCGAAGAGCGGCAGCATCGGCGGGCGCGGCGGCGTCTCCAGGCTCTTCCACGGGGTCTCTCCGCGCGCCGACGGCGGCGTCCGCCAGCGCCTGCACCTGAGCGGGTGATGCCGCCGGCGGTCCGCATGCCGTCGGTCGCCGCCCGCGCGACGAACACCGGCGCGACGGCCTTGCCCAGCGCGAGCCCGGCGGCGATGTCGCTGGCCGTGGCCTTGCCCGACAGCAGCGCGGCCTCCCGCTGCTCAGCGGCCTTCGGCGTGATCTCCGTCGACGGAGGTCGGGAACAGCAGCTTCAGCAGCTCGGCGGTGACGCCCGACAGCACCGCGTCCTCCGACGGATAGGCCGGCAGGTCGGTCGTCGGCATCAGCGCCTGGATGCCGCTGTCGACCCTGGAGGGCGAAGGCCGGTTGTACAGGTACTTGTAGTACCACGCCACCTTCAGCGCCTCGAACTGCGCCACGGTCACGTAGCTGTAGGCGCGCGCGGCGTAGGGAGGGTTGCCGAAGGGGAACTGCGGGTCGGCGAACGGGTTCTCGGAGTCCGGCGCCGGATAGGTCCCGTCGTCGCGCGGCGCGGGCGGCAGGTCGGCGCGTGCGACGAGCTCGCGCAGGATCTCGTTCCAGCGCAGCACGCCGCCGCCGGCTCCAGTAGTCGATGGACTTGCGCTGCGCGTCCGTGAGGCCGGCCTGCGCGGCCTTGATCGACGCCAGCTCCGCCTGGTAGGCGTCCGAGGTCGTGGGCGCGGGAGGCGGCACGGCGAACTGAGCTGGCGCCGCTCAGCACGATCATCCGCCAGTTCGCCGGCGTTCGCGTCGCTGGCGGGGCTCGCGGGCGGCAGGTCCTGCGCGTCGGGATGGTCTTGCTGCAGCCGGCCGCGGCCAGGGTGGCCGCGAGGCGGCGGCGAGGAACGGCGACAGCGCGACAGATGCTCTTCATCGCGATGACCTCTCGACTAGAACTGGAAGCGTGTAGAGAAGGCCGGCCGTCGAGCGTGGTGCCCTGCCCGACGTTGCGGCCGCTGACCGTGTAGCTGGCGCCCAGCCGCACCACCAGGTTCTTCGGCTTCGGGAGGTAGTACATCGGCCGTCGCGTCGACCTCGCGAGGAGTTCATGCGGTTCGACACGAAGGGCATGTCCTGGCGGCGGATGTCGCCGCCTCCGAGCGTGATCTGCTGCGAGAAGGAGATCGGGACGTAGAGGCCGTCCTTCAGGTAGCCCACGCTGACCGTGTAGTCGAACACGTCGGGCATCGCCACCTGGTCGCTCAGGAAGAGCCGGCCGTCGGTGTAGTAGGTGGGCCGATCGAGCGTCACGTCGTCCCGCCAGGTGTAGGCGCCGAGCCGTTCGACGAACCAGCCCTGCTTCGTCTGGAAGTTCAGCGTCAAGCGGCCGGAGAAGCGCCTGCTGCGCGAGCCCGATCGAGAGCGGGCAGAAAGTCGGGCGTGTAGTCGCTCAGGGAGCCCGCCGACGCGACGACGATCGGCCGCAAGTTGCCGCGGCGCGTGAAGCCGGTCTCGAGGAGGTTGTACTTGACCGCCACCGTGAGGTCCTGAAAACCGCTCATGCCGTGGAGCACGCCCTGGCTCGCGTGTGTCCAGACGTACGGCATCATGGCGATCACGTTGAGGCGATCCGTCACGCCGTAGTTGCCCACCCAGGTGACGGTCTGCGTCGTGATCGTGCCGATGTTGCCGTTGCCGCGCTTCAGCGTGCCTTCCCAGTACTGGTCCCAGCTGTCGTGCGTGTAGAAGAAGCCGGTGCAGAGCTGCCTGCTTCGACATCATCAGGCCGTCGTCGATGGTCTGCGCCGGCAGCGGGGCGACGGCGAGCAGCAGCGGCAGGGCGAACGCGAGGGTCAGGGTCCGCGCGCGCGGACGGGCGTGCAGCGCTCGCCACGGTCTGGGCCAGGGCATGGATCGTCCTCCGTTTGTCGGATGCGGAAGTCCGCCGTGTGTGCAAGCGGCGTACCCCGCCCGTTCAGCCGTGTGCTCCCAGCCCTGCGGCGACGGTGCATTTCCTTTATGCGCTCGACCTCACGCGCCCCGTTCGAGATCCTAGGTCCTACGAGGACGGCGCGGAGGGATCACGCTCCAATCCGCCGATGCCTTGAATTCGCCCGAACGAATCAACGAATCAGGGTGGCACGGTACACTCCGATCGAATGCTCCCGCTCGCGCGCTTCCACCTGCACGTCGGGGCACGCCTCGCCATGCGTGCCGCGGCGCCTCTCGCCGGCGTGCCCGTGCTGCTGGTGCTGCTGCAGCAGGACCCGAGCGCCGTCCTGCGTGGCGCGGCGCGCTGGCTCCTCGGATCCCCGCGCGGCCCGGGCGCCGGCATCGCGCTCGTCGCTCGTCTGCCTGGCGCTCGCCTCGTGGGCGGCGCCCCGCGTGACGGTCGGCCTCGGCGGCTGGGCCCGCCAGCTCCCGGTGTCGGCCGTCGCCCATCGGCGGTCTGCCCTGGTCGCGCTGGCCGTCGCCCAGTCCCCTGCTCTCGTCGGGCTGGCGCTGCTCGCGCCCCTGGCCGCACGTGCTCCGGGCGGGCTCGCGGCCGGACGCCTCTTGGCGCTGCCCCTGATCGTGGCCGGCGCGGCCGTGTGCGCCTGGCCCGGCAGCCGCCCCTGGCGCAGCCGGCCGCTCGCGGCCCTCGCCCTCGCCGTAGCGACCCTGCCAGGGGCGGGCGCCCGCCTCTTCGCGCTCCTGCTGGTCGTCGCTGCCGAGCGCCTCGCGGGCCCACTTCCCTCCCACGCCGCGCCAGCGCGCCGTCGCACGCTGCCCCTGCCGCTCCCGGCGCTCGTCTCGGCTCGAGCTGTCGGCCCTGCGCTGCTGCCCCTCCTTCTCGTGTCGCTCCTTCCGATCGGCGCCATGACGCTCCTGCGTGTCAACAACGACCTCGCTCCGGCGGTCGCGGCCGGCGCGGCACGTTTCGGGGGTGGCATCGGCGTCGTCCTGCTCCTCTCGGGAATCGCGGAGCGACTCGCCGTCCGACGGCCCGTCTGGCCGTGGGCGCGTTCGCTGCCGCTCTCCGCCACGCGGCGCGTGGGCGAGGACGCGCTGTGCCTCGCCGGCCCGTGCCTCGTGCCGCTCGCCGCCACCGCCTGCCTCGACGTCGTCGCGGTGCTGGCCGTCGCGGCGTGCCTGCCGACCCTCGCGCTGCTCGCCGCGGGCGCGCTGCGGGCCGACCGACCCGCCGGCAGCGGCGTCGCCACGGGCGCGCTGGGCGCGGGCGCCCTGCTCGCCGCCTGGGTGGCCGTCCTGCCCTGGCTCGCCGTCCCGACGCTCGTCGTTGCCCCGCTGGCGCTCCGCGCGGCGGCGGGCCGCGACCGCCGCCTCAAGGTCGGTCACTGGGACGAGCGCCACCACCGCGCCGTGGGCGACCCCTTGTCCTGGAGCGCACGGTGAGCGCCCCGACGATCGAGGTCGCGGCCGTCCGCTTCGGCTACGGCGACGGCGCCGTGATCGACGGTCTCGACCTGCGCCTGGACCGGGGCCTCACGCTGCTCGTGGGCCCGAACGGCTGCGGCAAGTCGACGCTGCTGAAGCTGATGGCGGGCGTCGAGCCCCCCGATGCGGGACACGTTTTCGTCGAGGGCCACGACCTGTGGAAGGACGAGGTTGCCGCACGGCGAGCTCTCGCGTACGTCCCCGAGCACCCGGACCTCTCGCCGTACGCGTCGCTCGTCGAGATCGTGCGCCTCGTGTGCCGCCTGCGCGGCGAGCCGCTCGGGCGCGCCGAGGCCGTGCTGGCCGAGGCGGGCCTGGCGGCGCGCGCGCACGCGTCCGTGCGCGAGATCTCGGCGGGCCAGCGCCGCCGCGCGCTGCTGGCCGCCGCCTGGGTGGGCCGGCCGCGCGTGGCGCTGCTCGACGAGCCACTGGAGTCGCTCGACCGGGCGCTGCGCGAGCGCGTCGTGCGCTGGATCGGAGAGCTGGCCGCCGGCGGCGCGGCGGTCGTCGTCGTGAGCCACGAGCTCGAGCCGTTCGCCGCGCTGGCGCAGGCCGCGATCACGATACGGGACGGCCGGGCGCTCGGGCCCGTGGCACTGTCCGGCGAAGCCCCGCGCCGGCTCGCGGTGCTGGAGGCCCTGGCCCGCGGCGAGGAGTGAGCTGCGGGCCCCTCAGTACACCAGGCTGCCGAAGGCCCAGCACAGCAGCGCGTTGCCGGTGGCCATGGTGAAGTCGTCCGTGCCGCGCGGCGAGAACAGCTCGAGCACCGTGTTGGACACCGAGACCGCGAGCGCGAGGCCGACCCACGGCAGGCCGAGCCCGTAGGCCGCGACGAAGGACAGGCAGACCGCCAGCGAGCCGAGGAAGCACGCCCAGGTGCCGGCCACGGACTTGCGGTTCACCTCCCCCATGCCCCACACCCTCAGCTTCTGCCTGCCGAACAGCGAGCCGACGATCTCGGACAGGGCGTCGCCGGCGAGGTACGAGACCCAGATGAAGGCGAACAGGCTGGCGTAGGTCTGCGGCGGAAAGCGCGGCGCGAGCTGCCCGCCGAGCGGGACCATGATGAACCGGAACACGCTCCACAGCGTGAAGATCAGCAGGCAGTTGGCGCGGCCGAGGACGCCGTCCATGATCCGCGTCTGCGCCCCGTAGGCCACACGGCCGAGGAAGCCGTTGGCGTGGTACGTCGCCAGCATCACCCAGCTCAGCACGAGCCCGTCGAACAGGTTGTCCATGAGGCCGGCGCACAGGAAGTCCGGCTTCGGATCCTGCGCGACCCGCAGCGAGAGCAGCAGGAAGCCGGTCATGCCGAGGACGGCGTAGCGCCCGCGCCGGCCCACCATGTCCACGATCCGGATCCTCCGCTCCGAGCGGCCCTCGAGCAGCCGCCGCAAGTCGAAGGGCGTGCCCATGCGCGAGCGGAACGAGGCGTCGATCTCGTCCCGCGAGAGCCCGACCAGCTTGCGCAGCAGCAGCCGCTTGACGCCGTACCACAGCCAGCCCCAGAGCACGGTCATGAACAGGAAGCCGCCCAGCACCCGGCTCACGGCCACGGCGTCCACGCGGTAGCCGCGGAAGAGCACGCCGCCGTCGCGGCCGGTCACCACGAAGAAGAGCCAGAAGGCGGTGATGAGCGACGTCGTCACCAGCGAGCCCAGAAAGACCCGATCGGAGAGGCGGCGCTGTGTCGCCAGCGCCGGCGCGGCGTCCGCCGGCGGCTCCGCGCCGGCCCCGCCTGCCGACCCCGCCACCTCCTGCGCCAGCACTTCGCTCATTCGCTCACCATTCGCCGCCGTCCGACAGGGCGCGGACACAGCTGCCGGGGCGCATTCTGCAGCGGAGAGACGACGCACGGGGACGGGTTGTTCCGCGCGCCACGCCTCACTCGCCGATCAGCTCGCGCCCCCCCGCTTGCCGCGTTCCCCTTCGGCCCGTCAGTCCCCAGGCGAGGGGAGCTTGCGCGCGAGCGTCAGGCCGTCCGCGATCCCCAGCATCACCGACTCGACCCTCGGGTCCTGCAGCACCTGCTCGTTGAACCGCCGGATCGCCTTCACGTCCCGGTCCTGCTTCTCGGGCCGGATCACGTCGCCATCCCAGAGGACGTTGTCGACGGCCACCATACCGCCCGGCCGCAGCCGGCGCACGACGCCGTCCCAGTAGACCGGGTAGCCCTGCTTGTCCGCGTCGATGAAGGCGAAGTCGAACAGCGGCTGCTCGGGCAGGAGTCGCAGCGTGTCGGCGGCGGGTCCCAGGCGCAGCTCGATTCGATCGGCGACGCCGGCCCTCGCCCAATAGCGCCGCGCGACCTTGGTCCACTCCTCGCTGACGTCGAGGCACAGCAGCCGCCCGTCGGCTGGCAGGCCGCGCGCGATCGCCAGCGCCGAGAAGCCCGTGAAGGTCCCGATCTCGAGCGCCTGCCGTGCTCCGATGGCCGCCACCAGGATGCGCAGGAAGGTCGCCTGATCGGGCGAGACCTGCATGCTCGCGCGATCGCCCAGGCGCGCCGTCTCCTCGCGCAGCTCGCGCGCGACGTCGTCGTCGGCCGAGCGGTGCGCGCAGAGGTACTCGTACAGCGACACGTCGAGCGGAGTGAACTTGGGCGCCGGAGGCATCCGTCGAGGATACGGGATCGAGCGCGGCGCCGCCACGAGCTACAATCCCGCCCGTCCCCTGCCGCTCGAAGGCAAGAATCTCGGAGGGCCCATGCGCCTGGTCCGGCCGGCGTCGCTCGTGCTGCTCGCTGCTGCCTCGGTGGCTGCCGCCGCCCCGCCCGTGGGCGGCACGGCTGCGGACTGGGAGTCCCGCTTCGAGCAGCAGCCCAGTCCGGAGAACATGCGCGAGGCCATGCGGCGGCTGAGCGCACATCCCCACCACCTGGGCTCCGCCTACGACCGCGAGAACGCCGAGTGGATCCTGGCGCGCTTCCGCGAGTGGGGCCTCGACGCGCAGATCGAGACGTTCGACGTGCTGTTCCCCACGCCGAAGGAGCGGCTCGTCGAGATGCTCGAGCCGAGGCGCTTCCGGGCCGCGCTCGACGAGCCCGCGCTGGCCGCCGACCCGACCACGCGCCAGAAGAACGAGCAGCTGCCGACGTACAACGCGTACTCGAGCGACGGCGACGTGACCGGGCCGCTCGTCTACGTCAACTACGGCCTGCCCGAGGACTACGAGCGGCTGGAGCGCCTCGGAGTCTCGCTCAAAGGCGCGATCGTGCTCGCACGCTACGGCCACTCGTGGCGCGGTATCAAGCCCAAGGTCGCGGCCGAGAGGGGCGCGATCGGCTGCCTGATCTACTCCGATCCGCGCGACGACGGCTACTTCCAGGACGAGGCGTTTCCCGAGGGGCCGATGAGGCCGAGGGACGGCGTGCAGCGCGGCAGCGTGATGGACTTCCCGTCCTCGAGCCCCGGCGACCCGCTGACGCCCGGCATCGGCGCGACGCCGGACGCCAAGCGGCTGCCGCTGCGCGAGGCCACGAGCCTGACGCGCATCCCCGTGCTGCCGATCTCCTGGGGCGACGCGCAGCCGCTGCTCGCCGCGCTGCGCGGGCCGATGGCGCCCGAGGCGGCACGCGGGGCGCTGCCGCTCCCCTATCGCGTCGGGCCCGGCCCGGCGAAGGTCCACCTCAAGGCGAGCTTCAACTGGGACGTCAAGAGGATCTACGACGTGATCGCGCGCATCCCCGGCGCCGAGCAGCCCGAGCACTGGGTCTTGCGCGGCAACCACCACGACGCCTGGGTGAACGGCGCCGCCGACCCGGTCTCGGGGCTGGTGGCGCTGCTCGAGGAGGCGCGCGCGCTCGGCGTCCTGCTGAAGGAGGGCTGGCGGCCGAAGCGGACGATCCTCTACTGCGTCTGGGACGGCGAGGAGCCCATGCTGCTCGGCTCGACGGAGTGGGCCGAGGCGCACGCCGAGGAGCTGCGCCGGCACGCGGTCGCCTACGTCAACAGCGACGGCAACGGCCGCGGCTACCTCTCGATGGCCGGCTCCCACACGCTGGAGGCGCTGATCAACGCGGTCGCACGCGAGGTCGGCGACCCCGAGGCGCACGTCTCGGTCTGGCAGCGGCTGCAGGCGCACGAGCTGCTGGCCGCCCCCTCCGCCGACGACCGGCGCGAGCTGCGCCAGCGCGCCGACCTGCGCCTGGAGCCGCTCGGCTCCGGCAGCGACTACACCGTCTTCATCGACCACCTCGGCATCGCCAGCCTGAACCTCGGCTACGACGGCGAGGACGACGGCGACGGCGTCTACCACTCGATCTACGACAGCTTCTACTGGTACAGCCACTTCTCCGACACCGACTTTCTCTACGGCCGCGCTCTGGCGCAGACCGCCGGCCTGGTCGTGCTGCGGCTCGCCGACACGGAGCTGCTGCCGTTCGAGTTCGTCGGCTTCGCCGACACGATGTCGCGCTACCTCGACCAGCTGAAGAAGCTGCTCGGCGAGAAGCAGGACGAGGTCGCGGAGCGCAACCGCCAGATCGAGGAGGGCGTGCTGCGGGTCACGATCGACCCTCGTCGCCCGACGGTCGTGCCGGCGAAGGAGCGGCTGCCGCCGCACCTCAACTTCGCGCCGCTCGAGAACGCGATCGAGTCGCTGACGCACGCCGCGGAGCGCTACCGCGCGGCGAAAACCCGCGTCGCGGGCCGCCCGCTGCCGCCCGCCGTCCTCGCGCGCGTCAACGAGCAGCTGCTGCGCTGCGAGCGGGTGCTCACCTCGCCCCAGGGCCTGCCCGGCCGGCCCTGGTACGAGCACCTGATCTACGCGCCGGGAGTCTACGCCGGCTACGGCGCCAAGACCCTGCCCGGCGCCCGCGAGGCGATCGAGCTCAAGCGCTACGACCAGGCCGACGGCGAGATCGCCCGCATCGCCACGGCCCTGGCGGAGCTCGGCCGGCTGGTCGATGCGGTGGCGGCCGACCTCGAAGGCGCCTGAGCCGTCGAGCCCCGCTCAGCGGCCGCCGAGCATCCCGGCGAGCACGGCCGCAAGGTCGAGCTCGCCGCGCAGCGCCCGGGCGCCGCCGCCCTCGAACACGACCGTGCCCTCGTTCATGCCGTGGATCATCTCGCGGTAGAGCTCCGCGACGTCGGGCGACACGCCCATGCCCATGAAGGTCGGGACCACGGCCTCCTCCGGCGCGGCCAGCACCGTGACCTCTCGCTCCAAGAGCCCCGCCAGCGCGCGCGCCACGTCCTCGGCGCTGTGCTCGCGCGGTCCGGCGAGCTCGATCACGTCCACGTGCGTCGCCGGCGGCCCGGAGAGCAGCGCGCGCAGGGCCGTCAGCCCGACGTCGCGCGAGGCGACCATCGGGATGCCGAGCCCGGGGCGGATGAAGCTGGGGAGCGTGCCCTGCGCCGCTGCCGCGAGCTGCGCCCCGAAGTTCTCGACGAAGTAGCCCGCGCGCACGAAGGTCCAGCGCGCGGGAGTCTCGGCCAGCCGCCGCTCGGCATGGTGCAGCGCCCGGATGATGCCCGTGCCCTGCGCGAGGTGCGCCGCCATCGACGACAGCAGGACGCCGTGCAGCAGGCCGGCCCCCTCTACAGCCTGCGCGATCGCTTCCGTCGTCGCCCCGGCCTCAGCCAACGCGTCCCTCGCTCCCGTGTTCGGCGGCAGCAGGAAGTACGCGCCGGTCGCCCCCCTCAGGGCTCGCTCGAGGGCCTCGCGGTCGTCGAAGGACGCCTCGGCGACCACCGCTCCCTTCGCCTTCCACGGCTCGCCCCGGGAGGCGTCGCGCACGACCACGCGCACCTCCTTCCCTGCGGCCAGCAGCCCCTCGGCCACCACGCAGCCCGTCCTCCCGGTGACACCGCAGACCACGAACATGGCCGGTCCGGGTCCGTAACCTATCCCCCGGCAAAGCCGGGGGCTTTAACGTTGTGAGCCGCCCAAGGCGGCTGAGTTGTGGGCCGCTCACGAGCGGCCCGGTGAGCCACCTGAAGGTGGCGGCCTACACGAGTCTGAGCTGATCCTGACGCTTGTCCTCGACCTCCTGGCTCCGGATGTACTCGCGAATGGCCTGCTCGTCTCGACCTACGGTCGAGACGAAGTATCCTCGCGCCCAGAAATGCTGTCCCACGAAGTTGCGCTTGCGGTCGAAGAACGTTCGCGCCACGTGAATCGTGCTCTTGCCCTTGATGTACCCGATCACCTGCGCGACCGAGTACTTCGGCGGGATCGAGATCAGCATGTGCACGTGGTCCGGCATCAGGTGGCCTTCCAGAACCTGGCTCCCCTTCTGGGCAGCCAAGGCCCGAAACATATCGCCCATCTGCCGGCGCAGTTCCCCGTACAGCGCTTTCTTCCGGTACTTCGGGATGAACACCACGTGGTACTTGCAGTCCCACACGCTGTGGCTTAGGTTGTCGTAGTCGTCCATGGGTACTCCCTGTCGTGATGCTTGAGCGGCTCACGGCAGGGAGTGCATTGGACATTCCCGGAACTGTCAAACTTCTCCAGCCTCCCCGGCAAAGCCGGGGGGCCTCCTTACGACGCTAGACCGTCAGCTTCCAGGGCGCGCGGTACTCGCGCCCGAACAGCTTGCGCGCCGCGGGGCTCGGGTCCTTCAGCTCCTGTCGGACCGGGTCGAACTCGACCCGCTCGCGCGTGCGCAGCGCCACGTTGCCGAGCAGACAGGTCGCCGACGAGTGCTGCCCGGCCTCGATGTCGCAGATCGGCCGCTTGCGGCTCTTCACGCACTCGAGGAAGTCGCCGACGTGGTTGAGCAGCCCGTCGTCGACCTGCTCCATGCGCACGGACGCCGTGCGCGCCAGCTCCTTGCCCTCCACGCTCCTCCGCTTCTCCGGGAAGACCTCGAAGCCGGCGCGGTCGAGGAACATCGTGCCCTCCGTGCCGTGGAACTCGATGCCGTAGCCCTTGCCGTACATCGAGTTGCCGTTGGCCTGGCGGTTCTCGTAGGTCAGCAGGAACGACGGGTACTCGAAGGTCGCCTGCAGCGTGTCCGGAGTCTCCGCGTTGTCCTTCATGACGAACTTCGAGCCCGAGGCCGTGATCACCTGCGGTCCGGGCACCTCGAGCGCCCACTGCACGACGTCGATCAGGTGCACGGCCCAGTCGCCGAGCCAGCCGTTCGCGTAGTCGTAGAAGTAGCGAAAGGTCGACCAGCGGTCGCCGACGCCGAAGCGGTTGGCGTTGAACGGGACCTTCGGCGCGGGCCCCAGCCACATGTCCCAGTCGAGCCCCGCCGGCGGATCGGAGTCCGGAGGGTTGCCAATCCCTTCGGGCGCCGAGTTGCCGTAGTTCCAGGTGCGGACGAAGGTGACCTTGCCCAGGAAGCCGTCGCGGATCACCTGGGCGGCCCGCTGGAAGTGGGCCTGCGAGCGCTGCCACAGCGAGACCTGCACGACGCGCTGGTGCTTGCGCGCCGCCGCCACCATGGCCTTGCCCTCCTCGACGGCCACCGAGACCGGCTTCTCGACGTACGCGTCCTTGCCCGCCTGGCAGGCCATCACCATTGGCAGCGCGTGCCAGTGGTCGGGCGTGGCGTTGAGCACGACGTCGATCGTCTTGTCGTCGAGGATCCGGCGGAAGTCGCCGTAGGCCTGCGCGGCGCCGCCGGCGGCCTGCCGGCCCTTCTCGAGGTTGGGCGCGAACACGTCGCACACGGCCGCGATCTCGGCGCCGTGGGCCAGGAAGGCCTTCAGGTTCGAGATCCCCTGGCGGCCCGTGCCGACGACACCCACCCGCACGCGCTCGTTGGCCCCGAGCGCCCTGCGGGTGAGCGGCCCCGCCATCGACATGCTGACGGCGGCGCCCACCCCCGCGCTCCTCCTGATGAACGCCCGACGATCGATCGGCTGGCTCATGGCCGCTCCCTTCGCTGCGGGGCGCTGCGGCGCCCCGCGCAGGCTATCCTCGCCGCGCCGAGACGGTCAACACCCGCAACGCAAGGGCCGGCCGTCACGGCAGCTCCGGCGCCACCTCCACGATCCTGCGCGCGAATGCGGCCGCCACGGCCTCGAAGCCCGCCCCGGTCGCGTGCATCTCGTCCCGCCACGCCTGCTCGTAGCGCCGGCCGGCCAGCTCGTTCGTGAGCACGCCGCGCACGTCCACGTGGAAGACGCCCGGGCCGCAGGCCGCGGCCACCTCGGGCAGGATCTCGTCGTTGAAGACGCGCATCAGCTCCGCCATCGCCTCGCAGTTGGCCCGCAGCTCGGCCTCCGCCTGCGGCTCGCGCGTCACGTGGCCGCGGCGCGCGAACGCCGGTTTCAGCCAGGGGCCAGCCAGGCCGAGCAGGGGATAGCCCCGGCCGTCGGGCACGGGCGCACCGTAGCCGTGGATCAGGACGGGCCGCCGCTCGCCGAAGTAGCGCTCGCAGAACGCGTGGATCGAGCCCAGCAGGTTCGCGATCGCCGCGGGCACCTGCTCGCGAACCACGCCGCGCAGCACCGACTGGTTGACGCGGTCGAGGCCCGAGCCGCCGTGGTTCAGGATCGTCCCCAGCGCCTCGACCACGTCGTTGCCCCCGCAGGAGACGAGGATCGCGCGCGCCTTCCGGCGCTCCTCCGCCAGCTCCCGCACCAGGTCGTGCAGCTTGCGCAGCTGGCCCGCGTCGTACGCCATGCTCTCGGCGGTGTCGCCGTGGTGCGCGGCCGAGCGCACCTTGAAGTGGTGGTGGTCCTCCAGCGCCTCCAGCACGTCCTCGAAGAACGGGTAGTCGAACCAGGAGTCGCCCTCCGCGACCAGGTAGCCCTGGAACGGGATGGCCAGCGCCGTCGCCCGCCTTCGCGCGGCGCGCTCGATCAGCCGGCGCGCGCGCTCACGCCCGGACTCCGCCGCCCGCTCGAGCGACTCACTCCTCCCCATGCCCTCCTCCCCCGTCGCCGCTCGGCCGCTATCGCTCCTCGCGCTGCTTCGCGCGCAGGTACTCCACGAGCGGCGCCAGCTGCGGCCCGAGCGGATCCTGCAGCGTCAGCGTGCGCCGGCGCGCGCCGTCGTCGACCGTGATCCGGTAGCTGCGCACGTCGGCGCCGCGGCCAGGCGCGCCCGGCACTCGCCTGCGGCCGGCTGGCGCGGGCTCCTCGTGCAGGCGCGGCCCGGGCCGCCGGAGCACGCCCGAGGCCTCGACCAGCAGCGACAGCCGGCGCGCCTCCTCGACCGCCAGCGAGGCGCTGTCGATCACGAATGGCCGGGCGAGCCCCGGCAGGTACGCGATCCCGCCCTCGACCACGAGCTCGATGCGCACGCCTGCCCCCTAGATCGCGAGGCCCACCTCGTCCCACGCGCCGCGCACCGCCTTCGCCTCGCGGCCGCCCTTGCCGTAGAGCTTCTCCGCCTGCGCCGCCGTGCGCTTCGCGAACGCCTTGAAGCCGGAGCCGGGGCGCAGGCGCGCGTCGCGCAGCGTTTCGTACCAGATCCGCCCGGCCTTCTCCCAGGCGTAGCCGCCGATGCCCGTCGCCGCCAGGTAGAACGCCTGGTTCGGGATGCCCGAGTTGATGTGCACGCCGCCGTTGTCCTCCGACGTCCGCACGAAGTCGCTCCAGTGGTCCGGCTGCGGGTCCTTGCCCAGGACGGGGTCGTCGTAGGCGGTGCCCGGGGCCCTCATCGAGCGCAGCGCCGCGCCGTGCACCTTCTTCGTGAACAGGCCGGCCCCGATCAGCCAGTCGGCCTGGGCCGCCGTCTGCTTGAGCGTCCACTGCTTGATCAGCGAGCCGAACACGTCCGAGACCGACTCGTTGAGCGCGCCGGGCTGGCGTGCGTAGCTCGAGCTGCGCCGTCGTGCTCCGTCACGCCGTGGGTCAGCTCGTGGCCGACCACGTCCACGCAGATCGTGAAGCGGTGGAACAGGTCCTCGTCGCCGTCGCCGAAGACCATCTGCTGCCCGTTCCAGAAGGCGTTGTCGTAGGCGGTGCCGAAGTGCACGGTGGCGAGCAGCGGCATCCCCTGGTCGTCGATCGAGTGGCGTGCGTAGGCGGTCCAGAAGAAATCGTAGGTCGCCCCGAGATAGTCGTAGGCCTCGTCGGCGGCGGCGTCCTTCGTGGGCGAAGCACCCTCCGTCCTCACGACGCTGCCCGGCAGCGACTGCGTGTGGCGGGCCGTGTAGACGGTCCGCTCCTTCTTCCCCCGCTCGGCGACGTGCTCGACCGGAGACGGCGGCAGGGCAGTCGCGCGCGCGGAACGCCAGGCGCGGTCGAAGACGAGGCCGCGGCGCGCCCTCTCCTTCTGCTCGGGGCTGCCGTGCTCGGCGATCGACCGCAGCACGTACGGTGGCAGGAAGCAGGGGAACGGCAGTCGCACCGAGAAACCGAGGCTCATGGGCGCTCCTTTCCCCGCCACGAGCCGCCGGCGGGTGCCGAGGTGCGCGATTCTACCGCCCGCAGCAGGCATTCCGCCCGGGCCGGGCTTGCGGGCACGCCCACGCAGCGCCCGGGACGGCTATAGTTGAGGTATCCCCAACTTCCAGCCGGAGGTGGTCGAGCCCATGCCCGACATGCTGGCCGTACGCAGCGCTCCCCTAGTCCGCCGCACGCGACGGGGACAGCAGGCGATCGCCACGATGGTGGCGGAGGTCCGCGCGGGACTCGCGAGGCGGCCGCTGCCCGAGCTGCCGTGCAAGTACTTCTACGACGAGCGCGGCAGCGCGCTCTTCGAGGAGATCACCCGGCTGCCCGAGTACTACCAGACGCGCACCGAGAGCGCGATCCTCGAGCGGCACGCCGCCGCCGATCGTGGAGGCGGTCGCTCCTCGCGAGCTCGCCGAGCTCGGCTCGGGCGCCGGCCGCAAGATCCGCTTCTTCCTCGACGCCATGCGCTCCCGCGGCTCGCTCGAGCGCGTCGTCCTGCTCGAGATCAACGAGGCCTACCTGCGCGAGTCGGTCGAGCCGTCTCCAGGCCGACTACCCCGAGGCGAGCGTGCGCGGTATCGCCGGCGACTTCGTCGCACGACCTGCCGGCGCTCGGCCCCGGGGGCGGCCGGCTCCTGCTCTTCCTGGCCGGGACGATCGGCAACCTCCACCCGGACGACCTGCCGGCGTTCTTCCGCGCGGCCGCCGTCGTGCTCGCGCCCGGGCGACGGCTTCCTGGTCGGCGTCGACCTGGTGAAGGACCCGGCGCGCCTGCACGCGGCGTACAACGACGCCGCGGGCGTGACGGCGGAGTTCAACCGCAACATCCTGCGGGTCCTGAACGACCGCCTCGGCGGCCGACTTCGACCCTTCGGACTTCGAGCACCGCGCCTTCTACGACGCGGACCGCCAGTGGATCGAGATGCGCCTGCGCGCCTTGCGGCCCGTGAAGGCGTGCGTGCCCGCGGCCGGCGTCGACGCTGGACGCTCGCGGCCGGCGAGGAGATCCGGACCGAGCTCTCGTGCAAGTACACGCGCGAGTCGTTCGCCGCCCGCCTGCCCGGGACCGGCCTCGAGATCGAGCGCTGGACGACCGACGCCGACTCTCTGTTCGCCGTCGGCGCTGCTGCGCAGGGTGTGAGGCTCGCGTGACCCTCGCGCGGCTGCAGGCGGCGTGGCAGCGCTCCGATCGGCTGTTCGACCTGCTGGACGACGAGGCCTGGCTGGAGCAGCCGATCGCCCTGCGCCAGCCGCTCATCTTCTACCTCGGCCACCTGCCCGCCTTCGCCTGGAACCACGTCGGCCGCGGGCCGCTCGGCGAGGCCTGCCTGGACCCGCAGCTCGACCGCCTGTTCGAGCGCGGCATCGACCCGGTCGGTGTCGACGCCTACGTGCCGCAGGCCACCTGGCCGCGAGCGCGCCGCGGTGATCGACTACCGCGACCGGGTGCGCTCGACGGCTCTGCGCTGCTCTCTGTCGATCCCGGCTTCCCGCGGGAGGGCTTGCCCGTCGTCGAGATGGTGATCGAGCACGAGCTGATGCACCACGAGACCCTGCTCTACATGTTCCAGGAGCTCGACCACGCCCTGAAGCGGCGACCGGCGGACTGGCCGACCCTGCCGGACGCGGGAGAGGAGCGACGACGGCGCTCGATCGAGGTGCCGGAGGGCGAGCTGGTGCTCGGCGCGGCGCGCGGCTCGCTCGCCTTCGGCTGGGACAACGAGTTCCCACAGCAGCGGGTCCACGTCCCGTCGCTTCGCGATCGACGAGCGCCCCGTCACGAACGCCGAGATGCTCGAGTTCGTGCGGGACGGCGGCTACGAGGACGCGCGCCTGTGGCGGGAAGCCGACTGGGCCTGGAGAGAGCGCCGCCGGCTCGCGCAGCCCCACTGCTGGTCGTGCGGCAGCGCCGGCCTTCGCGTACGCGGCCTGCTCGAGGACGTGCCCTTCGAGCGCGCCCGGCACTGGCCCGCGAGCGTGAGCTGGGCCGAAGCCTCGGCCTACGCACGCTGGCGCGGGGCGCGTCTGCCGAGCGAGGCCGAGTGGCAGCGGGCGGCGCGCGGCACGCCGGAGGGAGCCGAGCGCCGCTGGCCGTGGGGTGAGGAGCCGCCGGCCGCACAGCACGGCAACTTCCACTTCCGCAGCGGCTCTCCCCTGCCGGTCTGTGCCCGTCCCGCCGGTACGAGCGCGTGGGGCGTCCAGGAGCTGGTCGGCAACGGCTGGGAGTGGACCGGCACGGTCTTCGCGCCGTTCCCGGGCTTCGAGCCGCTGGTCCGCTACCCCGGCTACTCCGCCGACTTCTTCGACGGCGGTCACTTCGTCCTGCTCGGAGGCTCGTGGGCCACGGACGAGGCGCTCCTGCGACCGAGCTTCCGCAACTGGTTCCAGCCGCACTACCCGTACGTCTTCTCGAAGTTCCGCTGCGTCAGCTCGTCCTGACGCGCCCCGCAGCGCGCCGGCACACCGCCGGAGCGCTGCAGCGTGTGTCCATGGCCTGTGACGGCGGTGTCCCCGCGGGGTCACAATCTCCGGGAGGGAACGGGCGTCAGCAGCGTGTCCGCCTGTCGTCGACACGCGCACGGGTCGCGGCACGCCACTTGCTGACTCCCTCGCTTGGAGGCGAGGGATGCGACACACGGCTGCGATCGTCTCGATCGGATTGTTGGCAATGCTCGCGACCCGGCCATCGAACGCGGCCAGCAACGTCCCGGAAAAGTCGGCCGCACCCCCGGTCATCCGCATCTCCGTCGAGAGGATCCAGCTCGACGCCGTCGTCACCGACAAGAAGGGCCGCCATGTCACCGACCTGAGGCCGGACGAGATCGAGGTCTTCCAGGACGGCGAGAGGCAGTCGCTCTCGGAGTTC
This sequence comes from uncultured Acidobacteriota bacterium, assembly GCA_963831755.1. Taxonomy (GTDB): domain Bacteria; phylum Acidobacteriota; class Vicinamibacteria; order Fen-336; family Fen-336; genus DATBSL01. The sequence goes on along the minus strand of CAWHRC010000020.1, from coordinate 91,498 downwards.
TCGTACGTCCGCTCCGGGGTGTCCGCGTCGGCGCTGCCCGCCGGCGAGGCACCATCGGCGGCCGGCCCGGCGTCCGAAGTGCCGGTGACTCCCCCGGCCGCGGCGACGGCCCCGACGCCGCGAACGGTGCTCATCATCCTCGACGACCTCAGCTTCGGTCCCCACGCGTACGATCGCACCCGCCGCTCACTGCAGCGCCTGGTCGAGAGCCTGGACCCGAAGGACCGCGTCGACATCGTCACCACCTCGACCGGCTTCGAGAAGCTCGTGCTCACGACCGACCGCCAGGCCAACCGGGACGCGATCGCCGCCATGAGACGAACCCCCTGGACCCGCGCGGAGCTCGCCGACATCTCGTCGCGGGAGACCTCCCTGCTGAGCCAGGACGGCCTGCGGTACGACGGCAACGTGTTCGACACCGTGGACGACTGGATGGCGCTGCGCTCGATCGCGGCCGTCAAGAACGCTGTCAAGGCCCTGCGCGGCGTTCCTGGGCGAAAGGCGGTGCTGCTCGTCAGCGAAGGCTTCGAGAACCTCAGCCGCCTCACGCTGCCCCAGGTGAAGAACATCTACTGGCCGCTCGACCGGCTGTACGGCGACGCCAACGACCTCTTCGGCGCGCTGCGGCGGCTCGCCGAGCTGGCCGCGCGCTCCGGCGTCGTGATCGACGCCGTGGACCCTCGGGGCCTGGTGACGGCCGGCCTCGGCGTCGAGGCCTCGATCCAGGACATCCACGACGTGCGGGCGTACGGGAACGCGGTCTCCGCCCGGCACCTGAGCCTCTACCGCGCGCAGGCGACGCTGCAGTACCTGACCGACGAGACCGGCGGGCTGACGCGGCTGGACGGCAACGACATGGCCGCGTCCCTCGCCTCGATCATGGACGACCTCTCGGGTTACTACCTGATCGGCTACACGCCGCGGTCCGGCACCTTCGACAGCAGCCGCTTCCACAAGTTCGAGGTGAAGGTGAAGCGGCCCGGCCTCAAGGTCCGCACCCGCGAGGGCTTCTACCCCGTGACGGACGAGCAGGTGGCGACCGCGCTCGAGTAACGGAATCGAGCTCCCCAGCCGCCGGCCGCGCTGGCGCGGCTCCCAGCCGCTGGCTGTCGGGCCAGCTCGTTCGCGATGCCTTCGCCGGGACCGACGGCGAGAAGAGTCACGCGGACTACGAAGCGATGCGGTGCCCCTCGCTCCCACCCACGGAGACGACCTCGCTTCCCGGCAGCAGCGCACCCGTCCATCCCTCTCGATAGAGCTGCACGGCGTGGTGCAGCTGCAGGCCCGCTTCCGCGAGCTGCCGCGGCGAGACCCCTCCCAGGCCTTCCCAGCGGAATCGGCTCATGCGCGCCACCCTAGTGGCGGGCGCCGCGGCGGTCAAGCGCGAGTCCGCGCGCGACCGGGCCAGCCGTCTTGCGCCGGGCCCTTGCTGCCGCTAAGGTTCCGCACCCCCTCCAAGGAGGACGGATGGCCGAGCAGAAGTGGCTGGACGTCGGCCCGGTCGAGGCCTTCCTCGGGCAACCGGACGTCCTGCGCGCCGGCAGCACCCTCATCGCCCTCGTCTGCCGCGACGGCGTCTTCAGCGCCATCTCGGGCGCCTGCAATCACGTCGGCGGCCCGCTCGGCGAGGGCCGCCTCGAGGGCGAGTTCGTGGTCTGTCCCTGGCACAACTGGAAGTTCCACCACCGCACGGGAGAAGGCGAGCCCGGCTTCGAGGACGACCGGGTCCCCAGCTACGAGACGAAGGTGGAGAACGGGCGGGTCCTGGTCGACGTCGTCCCGCGCACGCCGCGCCACAGGAAGCCGCACCCGCCGCACCCGCTCGCGCGCCCCGTCGCGCGCGAAGACGGTCCGCTGCGGGTGGCCGGCATCTCGACCACGGTCATGGATCGCACGAACCCGCGCTACTCGGGCTCCGATGCGTTGCTCGCCCACGCGATCGGCCACGCCGGCCGCGAGCTGGACGCGCAGACGCGCCTCGTCCGCCTCGGCGCGCTCTCGTTCCGCGCTTGCGAGGGCTACTACTCGAAGAGCGCCCGCGCCTGCACCTGGCCGTGCTCGATCACGCAGATGGACCCGCGCGACCAGCTCGAGCAGGTGTACGAGGCGCTGGTGCACTGGGCCGACGTGGTGCTGGTCGCCACGCCGATCCGCTGGGGCGCGGCCAGCTCGCTCTACTACCGCATGGCCGAGCGCATGAACTGCATCCAGAACCAGGTCACCGTCCACGACCGCGTGCTGATCCGCGACAAGGTGGCCGGCTTCATCGTGATCGGCGGCCAGGACAACGTGCAGGCGGTGGCCGGGCAGATGCTGGGCTTCTTCGCCGAGCTCGGCTTCCTGTTCCCGCAGTTCCCCTACGTCGCCCACTCGCGCGGCTGGACGGCGGAGGACATGGAGCGCAACGTGGACGTCCTGCGCACGAGCCGCGAGCTGCGCGACGGGGCGGCGGCGCTCGTGGAACGCTGCGCGTCCCTCGCCACTCGCCTGCGCGCCTCCGAGCGCACGCCCGAGCGAGTCGCCCGCGGCGGGCGCAAGGCGCACGCGCTGGCCGCCGAGGAGTGAGGCGGAGAGCGACGTGATCCAGGCCTCCGGCCTCACGAGGCGGTACGCCGGCAAGCCGGCCGTCGAGAACGTCTCCTTCCAGGTGGCGGCCGGGCAGCTGCTGGCCCTCGTCGGCGACTCCGGCTCGGGCAAGACCACGACGCTCAAGATGATCAACCGGCTGGTCGAGCCGGACGCGGGCCGGGTCACGATCGACGGGCCGCGACACCGCGACGTTCGAGCCGCACGCGCTGCGCCGCTCGATCGGCTACGTGTTCCAGGGCATCGGCCTCTTCCCCCACATGACGGTGGCGGAGAACGTGGCCGTGCCGCTGCGGCTCGCTCGCGCTGGCCGCGCGAGCGCACCCGAGGCCCGCGTCGCGGAGCTGCTGGCGCTGGTGGAGCTCGACGCCGTCGCTCGCCGGGCCGCTTCCCCGGCAGCGCTCTCCGGCGGCGAGCAGCAGCGGGTCGGCGTCGCCCGGGCGCTCGCCGCGTCGCCGCGCGTGATGCTGCTCGACGAGCCCTTCGGCGCGCTCGACCCGCTGACGCGCGACCGGCTGCAGCGCTCGTTCGACGAGCTGCGGCGCCGCCTCGCCCTGACCGCGGTCTTCGTCACCCACGACGTGGCCGAGGCGCTCGTCCTGGCCGACCGCATCGGCGTCATGCGCGCGGGTCGGCTGCGTGCAGATCGGCACGCCGCAGCGAGCTGGCCCGCGACCCCGCGGACGACGACGTGGCGCGCCTCCTCGACACTCCGCGACGCCAGGCCCGCCTCGTGGCCGACCGGCCGTCGAGGGCGCGCCCGTGACGCGAGCAGCTCGCCCTGCTGCCGGAGTACCTCTCGGCCCACGTGCGCCTGACGCTCGCCGCCCTCGCCGCCGGCGTCCTGCTCGCCGTGCCCGCCGGCGTGCTGGTCAGCCGCGACGCGCGCCTCGAGGCGCCCCGTGCTCGGCCTCGCCAGCGTCATCCAGACGGTGCCCGCCCTCGCGCTGCTCGCCGTGATGGTGCCCGCTGCTCTCGGCGCTCGGCCTGCCCGGCATCGGCACCCTGCCGGCGTTCCTCGCGCTCGTGCTCTACAGCCTGCTGCCGATCCTGCGCAACACCGTGACCGGGCTGCACGGCGTCGAGCCCGGCGATCCTCGAGGCGGCGCGCGGCGTCGGCATGACCCCGGGCCAGCGGCTGCGACAGGTCGAGCTGCCGCTCGCGCTGCCCGTCGATCGTCGCCGGCGTGCGCACCGCCACCGTCTGGACCGTCGGCATGGCCACGCTCTCGACGCCGGTCGGCGCGCCCAGCCTCGGCAACTACATCTTCGGCGGCCTGCAGACCCGCAACACGGCGGCGATCCTCACCGGCTGCGTCGCGGCGGCCGCCCTCGCGCTGCTGCTCGACGGCCTCGTCCGCGTCGCGGCCTCGGCCCTGGCGGCCTCGCCGGCGCGGGCGCGCCGCGGCCGCGGCGGGTGGCGTCCTGCTCGCGGCGTGCGCCTGGGCCGCTCCCGTCTCTGCCCGCACACGCGAGCGGCGCCGCGGCCGCGCGGCCGATCGTCGTCGGGCGCCAAGACCTTCACCGAGCAGTACGTGCTCGCCGAGATCCTCGCCGAGACCGTGCGCGCGCGCACCGGCCGCCCGGTCCGGACGCTCGACCTCGCTCGGCTCGACCGTGGCCTTCGACGCGCTGCGGCGCGACGAGATCGACCTCTACGTCGACTACACCGGCACCCTCTGGGCGACGGTCATGGGCCGCAAGGGCACGGGCGGCTCGCGCGCCGCAGGTGCAGGACGAGGTCCGCCGCTGGCTGGCCGAGCGCGCCGGCGTCACGCTCGTCGCCTCGCTCGGCTTCGAGAACGCCTACTGCTTCGCCGTGCGTCGCGAGACGGCCCGCGCGCCTCGGCCTGCGGACGCCTCGGCGACCTCGCCCGCCACGCGCCGCGGCTCTCGCTCGCGAGCGACTACGAGTTCTTCGCGCGCGAGGAGTGGCGGGCGGTCGAAGGCCGCCTACGGCCTCGCGTTCCGCGAGCGGCGCACGATGGACCCCTCGCTGCTCTACCAGGCGATCGCCGCCGGGCAGGTGGACGCGATCACGGCCTACTCGTCCGACGGCCGCATCGACGCGCTCGGCCTCGTCGTGCTCGAGGACGAGCGCCACGCGCATCCCGCCCTACGACGCGGTCGTGCTCGCCTCGCCCGCGGCTCGCGCGCGAGGCGCCCGACGTGCTCGCCGCCGTTCGCGGGCTCGAGGGCGCGATCGACGTCGCGACCATGCGCCGCCTCAACCGAAAGGTCGACCAGCTCGGCGAGAGCCCCAGTGCCGTCGCGCGGCAGTTCTTCTCCGGCTCCGCCCGGCCCGCGGGCGTCACACCGTAGCGGCTCGCATCACAGCCCCTGCTCTTCCAGGAACCCGACGACGACCCCCTGCCAGCCCGGGTCGAGGATGGCCCCGACGTGCGCGGCGCCCGGCGCGACCCACAGGCGGTGAACGCCGGCGTGGGCCTCGACGACGCGGCGGACCACCGCCTCCGGCATGCGCTCGTCGGCGCCGTCGACGATGGCCAGCAGCGGCGCGCGAGTGCGCCGGGCCGCGGCCACGCAGTCGATCGCGTCGGCCGAGAACCCCGCACGCCACTCGGCGAAGCGGATCGACAGCGGGATGAGCGGCAGCCAGGGCGGCATGTGGTAGAGAAGCTTCGCGTGGCGGCGGATCGAGTTCCGGTAGGTGTCGTAAGGCGCCTCGACGACGACGACCCGCACGTCGGGCTCCTCGGCCGCGGCGAGCAGCACCGCCACCGCGCCCATCGATGCGCCCATCAGGCCGATGCCCGCCGGGGCGAGCCCGGCCTCGCGCAGGTAGCGCATGGCCGCGCGCACGTCGTGGCTCTCGAGGCCGCCAAGCGTCGTGAACGAGCCCTCGCTGCCACCGTGGCCACGCAGGTCGACGAGCAGCACCGTGTGCCCTCGCGCCCGTAGCGGCCGAGCGTGGCCGAGGTAGCTCTCGAGGTCGTCGCCGAGCCCGTGCACGACGACGAACGCAGCCCGGTCGCGCCGTCCGCGGCCGAGCCAGGCGCGCAGCTTCAAGCCGTCCGAGACCAGCGGCACCTGCTCGTAGCCCGGTGCCGGCCGCGCGCTGATGGCCCCACGATGAATGCCGATCATGACCTGCGAGAACGCGAAGGGCAGCCCGACGAAGACGAGCCCGCCGTAGAGCAGCACGCGCGCCAGGACTCGCGACCGTCGCGTCCGGAAGACCGACCTCACGACCACCTCCAGCGGCCGTCTCGGGACGGACACTCGCGTCCGGCTGCCGCGGCGCCTTGCGGTACAGTACTCCCCGAGACCGTCTCCCCGGGCCCGCGGCCTGGGCCCGCAACGCCTTGTCCACTACCCAACGCCGCACCCGCTACCACTTCGCGGGCTTCACGCTCTCGCCGGGCCAGCGCGCGCTCCTGCGCGACGGGCGCGTGGTGCCGATCATCCCCCGCTACCTCGACCTGCTCCTGCTGCTGGTCGCGAAGCGCCACGAGGCCGTGCACCGGCGGGAGATCCTGGACACCGTCTGGAGCGACGTGGTCGTATCCGAAGGCGCGGTCACGCAGGCCGTACGCGCGCTCCGCCGGGCCCTCGAGGACGACCCCCGCGAGGCCGCCTTCATCCGCACCGTCGCACGCCACGGCTACCAGTTCGTCCACCAGGACGTGCGCGAGGAGGAGGACGTGGGCCCGCTGCCAGCGGAGCAGCGCCCGCCGGCCGGTCCTGCGCCCAGCGGTGCGGAAGCCGACCTCGACGAGGCGCTGGCCCGCCTGCTGTCCGGCGGCCCGATCGACAGCGACGAGCGACGCGAGGCCGCGGAGCGGCTCCACGTCCTCGGCACCGCCCGCGCGCTCCGGAAGCTCGACGCGCGTCCCGGCCATGCGGTCGCGCGAGCGCTCCTGCGCGAGACGCGCTGGGACGTCGCGGGCGCCGGGCCCGTGCCCATCCTCGGCGGGCCCCAGCCGCTGCGCACGGCCGGCTGCCTCGCCTGGCTGCGCCTGAGGCGCGCGGTGCGCGTGGCGGAAGGCCGCTGGACGGGAGCGGTGATCGGGGCCGCCACGGCTGGCCTCGTCGCCGGCGCTGCGGGAGGCCTCGCTCTCCTGCTCGGCCCCGGCTCGACCGCCGCCGGCTACGTACCGATCGTGCTCGCGCTGCTCGGCGGCGTCCTCGGCGCCCTGGGCGCCGCGGGCGTGGCGGCCGGCCTTTCCGCGGCCGAGGTGCTCGCGCGCGCCTACCGCCGTGCAGCGCTGGTGGTGTTCGGCGGGCTTGGCGGTGGCCTGATCGGGGGTGGAGCGCACCTCGTCGCGCAGTGGACGATCCACGGCCTGTTCGGCCGTGACCTCGCGCCGATCGTCGGCAGCCTGGAAGGCAGTGTCCTCGGCGCGGCGACCGGCCTCGGCTACGCCCTCGCCACGCACGGCGACGGCGAAGGCCTCGCCGCTCCCCGCGGCTTCGCGCGAGCCCGCGCGGCTGCGCTCGCGGGCCTGTTGGCCGCAACGGCGGGCGTCGCTCTCGCGGCGAGCGGCCGCCACCTCGGCGCCCTCAGCCTCGACCTGATGGCGCGCAGCTTCCCCGGCTCGCAGGTGGGCCTCGCCCCGCTGGCGCGCCTCCTGGGCGAGGACGCGGAGGGACCCTTCACGCGCATGGCGATCAGCGCCTGGGAGGGGCTGCTGTTCGCCGCCGGCACGGTCTTCGGCCTCACGCGCCGGCCCCAGGCCGAGTAGCCGCTTCCCTCGCTCGAATCTCACCCCGCCCTCACCGTTCGCTCAGGCGGGCGGCGGTCGCTGCGGCCAGCTTCTGAACGAGCCGGGCGCGCTGACCGGCCTGCGTCGAGCGGGCGCGCTGCGCCCCGAGGAGGCGAGATGGCCCAGAGCCTGTTGCTGCACGAGACCGAGTCTCCCTGGCTGCGAGCGGCCCACGCGCAGGTGGACCTGCGCACGGAGTCGTGCTTCCAGCTCGTCGACGTGACGGCGGTCGTCGCCGAGCGCGTGCGCCGCTCCGGCGTGTCGCTCGGCACGGCATCGGTGCAGAGCCGGCACACGACGGCCGCCCTCTTCGTCAACGAGGACGAGCCCCTGCTGTTGCAGGACGTCGAGGCGTTCCTGCGCCGCCTCGTGCCGCCGGGGCCTCTCTACCGGCACGACGACCTCGCCGCCCGCCGCGGCCCCGTCCCGTTCGACGAGCGGGCGAACGGCCACGCGCACGTCCAGGCGCTGCTGCTGCCGACCTCGGTGAGCCTGAACGTCGTCGACGGCGAGCTGGACCTCGGCCGCTGGCAGAGCCTCTTCCTCGCCGAGCTCGACGGGCCGCGCGCGCGCACGCTCTCGATCGTGATCTGCGGCGTCGGCGCGGAGGGAGAGCGGCGTTGAGGGTGAGGATGATCCTGCCGGCCCTGACCGAGGCCAAGAGCCCGTTCTTCCGGCCCGTGAAGTACGCGCTCTTCCCGCCGCTGGGCCTGGCCACCCTGGCCGGCTACCTGGACGAGGACGACGACGTCACCCTCAGCGACGAGCACGTCGAGGAGCTCTCGCTCGACGACGAGCCCGACCTGGTGGTGCTCCAGGCCTACGTCACGTCGGCCAGGCGCGCGTATCGCATCGCCGACCAGTACCGAAGCCGGGGCATCCGCGTCGTGATCGGCGGCCTGCACGCCACCTCGCTGCCCGAGGAGGCCGCAGCCCATGCGGACACGGTCTTCGTCGGCCCCGGCGAGGACACCTGGCCCGAGTTCCTGGCCGACCTGCGTGCGGGCCGGCCGCGGCCCTTCTACCGCTCGCGCAGGCGCAGCCTCGAGGGGCTGCCGCCGCTGCGCCGGGACCTGATCAAGCGCCAGCTCTACCTCGTACCCAACTCCATCGTCGTCTCGCGCGGCTGCCCGCACTCGTGCACGTTCTGCTACAAGGAGTCCTTCTTCGCGGGCGGCCGCGGCTTCTACACCCAGAGCGTCGACCGGGCGCTCGCCGAGATCGAGCGCCTGCCCGGCCGCCACCTCTACTTCCTCGACGACCACCTGTTCGGCAACCACCGCTTCGCGGCGGCTCTCTTCGACGGCCTGCGCGGCATGGGCCGCCTCTGGCAGGCCGCGGGCACCGTCGCCTCGGTGCTGAGACCGCAGCTGCTCGAGAAGGCGAGGGCGGCCGGCCTGCGCAGCCTGCTCGTCGGCTTCGAAACGCTGCGCCCCGAGGCCCTGCGCGCCCAGCGCAAGCACACGAACCTCGACCGCGACTACGGCGCCGCCGTGCGGCGGCTGCACGACCTCGGCGTGATGGTCAACGCGAGCTTCGTGTTCGGGATGGACGGCGACGACGCGAGCGTCTTCGAGCGCACCGTCGACTGGGCCCTCGCGCAGGGTGTCGAGACGGCCACCTTCCACGTCCTCACGCCCTACCCCGGCACGGGTCTGTTCCGAGCGCTGGACCACGAGGGCCGGCTGCTCCACCGCGACTGGGACCTCTACGACACCCGCCACGCGGTCTTCGAGCCCGTCGGCATGACGGCTGCCCAGCTCGAGGCCGGCTACTGGCGCGCGTACCGCAACTTCTACCGCTGGGGATCGATCCTGCGGGCCGCCGCGACAAAGGGCTCGTTCGCGAAAGGCCTGCGGCACGCAGCCTATTCAGGCGGCTGGAAGAAGTTCGAGCTTCTCTGGGACCTCGTCATCCGCAGCGGCTTCGTCGGGTACGCGCGCCCGCTCCTCGAGCGGATCCTCGACTCCGCCCAGGCACGATCGCCGAAGATCGCCCCGGCCGCCGTCACTTCTGCACGGGAATCCGCATCTCCACCCGCGTGTTCGCCGTGTCGCCCTTGAACACCTGGGCCGCCGGGCCGGCGATCTGATACCCGCCCGAGAAGACCGCCGCGATGAAGCCGGGCCAGGCGTTCCCCAGCTCCTCCATGGGCCCGTCGAACTCCCGCACCGCGGTGAGCGTGGCGGACAGCTCCCTGGCCTCGTACGGCGGATCGACCTTGGCGGCGGCGGCGACCGGGAATCCGACCTCCCAGGCCAGGTCCGACTCCGGTGTCGACGTGGGATCGCTGAAGTAGGTGGCGAAGGGCGGCCCGACCGGCGTCAACCCCTTGGAGGCCAGGAAGCCGCCGAGCTGCTCGAACGCCGCGGGATGCTGCTGGTAGGAGCCCTTCATCGGCAGCACCACGACGTGGGCGGGCTCGGTGGTGATCACCTTCAGCTCGGGGGCCACGGCCGGCGCGGGAGCAGGCGCGGCGGGCGCTGCGGGTGCGGGTTGGGCGGCGGGTGGCGCCGGCTTGGCAGCCTTCGCCGGCGGTGCTGGGGGCGCAGCGCTCGCTGCGACGGCGGTGCACAACGCGAGCACGACGGGGCTCAATCGGAGCATTCGCATGGGTGTCCTTTCTCGAGATTCCAGGCCGTCCGCGTCCTCGCGGTCGGCGTGGTACGCCTCTCTTACCTACGAGCGCGGGCACGCGGCGTTCACGACGGCTCCCCCACCGGCCGGTCCCCGCCGGCGGCTCGCCGATTTCCCACCCCGGTAGTGGCCGCCTAGCCGCTCGCCGGTCTCCGCGAACGGCCCGTCCGGGCTGAGCGTCCTGCACGACAGCGGCTCACAGCAGGAGCGTCTCCAGCCGGTGGGCGTGCACCATCCGCTGGCGGAGCGACCACGCGAACGCGGTGAAGTGGCCGTCCTGCGAGGCCACGAGGGCGACTGCGTCGTGCTGGTCGTGGGCGAACTGCGCCGCCGAGCTGTGGCGCGTGCCCGCAAGCTGGACCGGGGCCAGCTCGACCGGCTGCGCCCCCTCGATCGGCTCGCAGAGCACGATCCGCTCCACCCGGCTGCGGCCGTCCGGGCGTCCGATCTTGACGCCGAACGCGAGCAGCTCGTAGCGGTCGCTGATCACCGTCGCGCCGTCGACCGCCGTCAGCCCTGCGATCTCGTCCACCACCCTGGCGAGGGTGGCGTGTGCGGCGGGCGCAGCCTCGCCCGACGCCTCGCGCGCGAGCTCTGCCAGCTCCGTGAACGGCGGCGCCACCGCGTACGCGATCGGGCGCAGGATCGACTCGCGCCAGGTCTCGCTGTCCGACGGCACCACGAGCAGCGTGCCCCCGCGCCCGTGGGCCCGCATCGACACGGCCAGCCTGAGCAGCACGTCCTGCTGGCCCTCGACCGCGCCGGCCTCCGGCGCGATCAGCGCGCCGATCGCCGCCGGGTGGTCCGGGTACTCGGCGGCCTCCCGGCTCAGCATCTTGACGCCCTCTCCCTCGAACACCGCCACGTTGCGGAACTTGGCGGAGTCGCCCTGCAGCCGGTGCTTGACGACCAGGAGCCCCGGCGCGCGCACCTCGAGCACGAAGCAGAAGCTCGGGACGACCCGCGTCGTCCCCCACACCGAGAAGCCGTCCTTCTCCCGCCACACGCCGAGGTGGATGCCGGGCCGCTCGACGGCCGGCGCCAGCCGCGCCAGGGCGCGCGAGCCCAGCGGCAGCGGCGTCGCGAACAGCAGCGGGCGGACCGCCCGCTCGGGAGGCAGGAAGGCGAGCGAGATCTCCGGCGCGTACCCTTCTTCGCGCTGCAGGCTGGCCCAGAAGCCGGCGTCGACCAGCGCCTCGATCGCCCGGGCGTCCGGCAGCGGGCCGCCGCCCGCGCTGTGCCGCGCGAAGTGCTCCTGCAGCCGCGCGGCGAAAGTACGCGCGGCCGGATAGAGCGCGCTCATCGCTTCAGGTCGCCTCCTCTCGATGCTGCTCCTGCTCCCCACGGGCTCCCATCGCCCGTGGCGGCACGGATCATACGACGCAACGATGGAGGGCGCGCACCGGCCGGAACGGTCAGATGAACCGGCGTCCGCGGCGCCAGGCCTCCTGCAGTGGCAGCTTCAAGCCGCGGCACACGAGGATCGGCCAACGCTGCTCGTACGGCATCGCGTAGGGCGAGCGCCAGTTGCCGGCCGCCTCGACGGAGGTCCAGGCGCTCCGCAGGTCGTCCGGGTTCATCCCCACGACGATCGCGACGTCCACCTGCTCGCGGCCCGGTCCCCAGAAGTAGAAGCTGTTGTGCTGGCTCACGGCCGGCGGCAGGCCGAGCCGGCGGCCCAGGTAGCGCAGGGCCCCGGCTTCGCCGTAGTTCGAGGTGACGATCAACACCCGCGCCTGCTCCCCCGGTGGCAGCGAGCGGTAGACCGCCGCCACGGCCTCGGTCAGCTCCTGCCAGCCGAAGCGGTCGGCGAAGAACTGCGGCAGCGGGCCGAGGGCGCTGCGCTCCGACGGCTTCGGCGTCGCACCGAGGGCGGCCTGGTAGGCGATGAACGTCTCCACCGGGAGCACGGGGATCGCGAACGGCGCCAGCGCCGCGCCGCCGAGCAGCAGCACGGACACGATCACCGGGCGCAGCCAGGTCCAGCGCAGGCCTTCGACCACGACGGCGCCGGCCGCGAGCAGCGGCGGATAGGCCGGCCCCAGGTAGTACGGCTTGCTGTGCTGCAGGGCGAGGATGGCGAAGGACACCAGGTAGACGATGCCGAGCGCGCGGTACGGGCGGCCGCGGCGCGAGAGGAGCAGCCAGGCGAGCCCCGCGATCCAGAGTGGCGCGTTCAGGGGATGGATCTCCGGGATCTGGCCGGCGAGAAACTGCAACGGGCTCAGGGCCACGTTCTTGAAGCGCGTCGCGTTCTCGATGAACTCGCGGGTCGGGAAGCCGCTCCGGACCTGCCACAGCACGTGCGGCAGGAAGACGAGCCCCGCGATGCCGGCGGCGAGCCAGGGGCCGGGGCGCAGGAGCAGACGCCGGAGGGGTGTCGCGACCAGCGCCACCGCCAGTCCGGCTCCGAAGAACAGCACCGAGACCTTGTTCAGCAGCCCGAGACCCAGGACGAGCCCGAGCAGCACGAAGCGGCGCAGGCCCCGCTCCTCGGGCGTCAGGCGCGCGACCAACAGGGCGGCCAGGGCCCAGAAGACGAGGTCGAACACGTTCATCGAGAAGTAGCCGGCCTGGCCCAGGTACTGCGGCGCGACCGCGATCGCTGCCGCGCCCAGGACGCGGGCGTAGCGGCCACCGCCCATCGCCCGCGCGAGCGCGCCCCCGAGCAGGACCAGCAGCGCGCCGAGCAGCGCCGGGACGAGCCGCACCGCCCACAGCGCGTCGCCGAGGAGAGCGCGCACGGCCGCCAGCACGGCGATCGAGAGGGGGGCTGGTCGACGTAGCCCCAGTCGAGGTGGTCGGCGCAGGCCAGGTAGTAGTACTCGTCGCGGAAGAGGCCGTAGCGGGGCCCGACCAGCAGCTCCACGAGAACGACCGCGCCGGCCAGGGCAAAGACGGGCCACGGCAGGCCGAGCCAGCCGCCGGCGCCCGGCGGCGCGAGCTCAGCCGCAGGGTGCGACGCGCCGTCGCGCGCAGGGAGGTCGGGAGTCGTGCTCACACCGGTACTCTACGCCCGGCTCCAGCTCCGGTTCCCTCGGCCTGGACTGTCGCCGGAAGCGGCTACGTCGCGCTCGCGATCATGATCGTGAAGCCGTCCGGGTCGACGACAGTGAAGGCGCGGGCGCCCCACGGCTCGTCCTTCGGCCCTTCGCTGAGCGTCCCGCCGCGTGAGCGGATCCGCTCCGCCAGCGCATCGACGTCCTGCGACGTCTCGAAGTGGATCCGGAAGCCCTGGCCCTTGACGCGGTCGCGGCCCTTCTTCCAGTCGTCCTGGGCTAGCCAGAGGCTCACGCGCCCTGCCACCATCTCGACACCCTGCAGCACGCCGCCCTGCTCCCAGCGCTCCTTCCGCGTGAAGCCCAGCACGTCGCGGTAGAAGCCCAGGCTCTCGTAGATGTCCTTCACGGTGAAGCTCGGGCTCGCCGACTTGAGCCGGAGCGTCTCCGGCTTCGTCCGCGCCACCAGCCGGCGCCGGGCCGGCCTGCGCCGCACCGCCGTGGCCGCCCGCGCCCGCACCCTCCCTCCCGCCTTCCTGGCACTCTTCTTCTTCCCGGCCATCGGCTTCTTCCCAGCCATCGCCACCCCCCGGTCCGAGCTTAGTACACGGGCACCTCGTGTAGACTGCCTGAGTCGACGCGTTTGGAGGTCCATGGTCGCACGCCTCGCGATTGCCCTGTCCCTGATCCTGTCGCTGGGCGCGACGTGTCGTCCGGCGGCCGCCGCCGAGGTCGAAAGAGCCGCCGGGATCGTCGTCTATTCAGACGTCGACTGGGGACGGCTCTTCCTGCACGACGGGCACGGCGTCAGGGACGTCCCTGTGGAAGGGCTCGCGCAGTTTCCCGGCCCCCGCCGTCGCGTCGAGATCGCCGGCTCCGTCGTGCGCGAGCTGGGACCGGCCGCCCTCCCCGGCGCCACGCCGCTCGCGGCGCTGCCGGCGAGTGGCAGCGGCCTTCGGTGGGTCGCGCTGGAAGGCACGGTGCGCGGGGCCGTCGACGAACAAGGGGACGCGTGGCCTGCTGCGCGTGGCGACGCACGGCACGCTCGTCGACGTGCACGTGCCCGCGCCGCTGCAGCCTTCCGGCCCGCGCGCGGGCGCGCGCGTCCGCCTGCTGGGCGTGCTCGAGGCGGCAGCCGACGCCTGGTCGCGACCCCGGCTCTGGGTCGCGGACTGGAGCGAGGTCGTCGTCACGGCCCAGAGCCCCCCCTGGGAGGGCGTCCGACGGGTCACCATCCCCGAGGCTCGCACGCTCGCCCGCTCCGGCTCCGAGGACGAGGTGCGCATCGTCGCGCGCGCGATCGCGAGCCTCTCGCCGCGATCGTTCCGGGTCGCCGAGGGCCGGGACACGATCAGCGTGGAGTTGGACCGCCCCGACGTCGTCCGCGACGGCAGCACGCTCGAGATCCGTGGCTTCGCCACGATGCGGCGTGACGAGCCCCTGATCGCCAACGCCCGCCGGCGCTCGATCGGCACGCAGTCCTTCGAGCTCTCGCGCCACGAGGCCGGGCTCCCCACGCTGACGGGGATATCGCAGGTCCGGGGGCTCTCGCGCAGCGAGGCCGAGCGCGGTTACCCCGTACGCCTCGAGGCCGTGGCCACGTACGTCTCGCCGGCGAGCGGGCATCTCTTCGTGCAGGACGAGACCGGGGGCCTGTACATCCACATCGGCGCGCAGGACACCGGACTGGCTTCCGGCGACCGCGTCCGGGTCGAGGGATTCACGGCTCCCGGCGGCCTGGCTCCGATGGTGACCAGTCCTTCCATCCGCCGCCTGGGTGCGGGCCGCCAGCCCGAGGCGAGGCCGGTCTCGGGCGCACGGCTCTCCGCCGGATACGACGACTGCCGGAGAGTCGAGGTCTCGGGCATCGTGCGCCGGGTGCGCCACGACGACGAAGGGAGCCAGCTGCTACTGGGCATCGAGGGGCAGCGTGTTCCCGTCCGCCTGCCGCCCTCTCCGAAGGGAACCGATCTCATCCCGGTGGATGCCCGCGTGCGCGTGCACGGCGTGTGCGGCACCCACTTCAACCAGCGCAGCCTGTTCGACCGGGTCGAGCTGTTCGTGGCGGACGCCGGCGACGTCACCATCGAGGAGCGGCCGGGGCCGCCTTTCGCGCTGCCCCTCGTGCCCGTGAGCGACCTGCTGCGTTCCGGGGTCGACGGGCGCTGGGAGCGTCTGGTCCGTACGCGGGCGGTGGTGCTGCACCACCGCGCGGGCCAGCCGCTCTACCTGCGTGGGAGCTCCGGCACCGTGATCGCCGAGACCGACAGCGCCCAGCCTCTCCGGCCCGGCGACGAGGTCGACGTGGTCGGCTTCCCGGCCCCCGCGCCGGCCACGCCCCGCCTCGAGGACGCCTTCTTCCGTCGGGTCGGCCACGGGCCGCCGCCCGAGCCGGTGGCGGTGAGCGGTGTGCAGTTGCTGGGCCCCGGCCTCGACGCCGAGCTCACGCGTTTCCAGGCCACGCTGGTGGACGTCGCCCGGCACGAGGCGGGAACCAGCCTGATCCTGCAGGGCGCAGACCAGCTCATCGAGGCCTTCGGGGACGGCGATCTCCAGCCCGTGCCACCCGCCGGGGCCCGGCTCGAGGTGACCGGCCTCCTGCTCTTCGAGGACGAGCGCACCGGTGGCGGCCCGCAGTCGCGCGTGCTGCTGCGCGGCCCCGACGACGTCCGCGTGATCGCACGGCCGCCGTGGCTCACGAGTCGGCGCGCCGCGGGGACGGCTGGCGCGCTGGCGGCGGCGGCACTCGTGGCGCAGGCGTGGATCGTGACCTTGCGTCGGCAGGTGAGGGCGCGCACGGGCGAGCTGCGAGCGGCCGAGCAGCGCTACCGGCTGCTCGCGGACAACGCCTCGGACGTGATCCTCACGACCGACGAGGCGCTGCGCCTGACCTACGTGAGCCCGTCGGTCGTCCGCGACCTCGGCTACACGGCCGAGGAGGTGCTGGCCCTGCCGCTCGAGCGCATCGTCACTCCGCGGTCGTGGGAGCTGCTGCGCTCCGCGGTCGCGCGCGACGGCGACGTGCCCGGAACCGCGGACCTCGAGCTGGAGATCCTGCACAAGGACGGCACGTCCCGCTGGATGCACGTGAGGACGAGCGTGCTTCGTGACGCCCAGGGCGTGCGCACGGGCTTCCTCGCGGCCGCGCGCGACGTGACCGCCCGGCGCCGCGCCCAGCAGGAGCTGGCACGGCTCGCCACCGCCATCGAGCAGTCGGTCGACACCGTGGTGCTGACCGACCCGGACGGCGTCATCCTCTACGTCAACCCCGCCTTCGAGCGCAGCACGGGCTACAGCTCGGCGGAGGTGCTGGGCCGCAGGCCGGCCGTCTGGAAGAGCGGCGCGCACGACCGGGCCTTCTACGAGGCGCTGTGGGCCGCCCTGCGCGCCGGGCACACCTGGGAGGGGCGCTTCACCAACCGCCGCAAGGACGGCTCGCTCTTCCTCGAGGACGCGAGCATCTCTCCCGTCCGCGACCGGAAGCAGGGCCCCCTGATCGGCTACGTGGCCGTCAAACGCGACGTCACCCGCCAGGTGCAGCTCGAGGGCCAGGTCGCGCAGACGCAGAAGATGGAGGCCCTCGGCCGGCTGGCGGCCGGGATCGCCCACGACTTCAACAACGTGCTCGCGATCGTGCTCAACCTGGCCGACCTCGCGCTCCAGCCGGGCCGCTCGGCCGAGCGCATCGCCGGCTACCTCGCCGGCATCCGCGAGGCCGCCCTGCGCGCCGGCGGCCTGACCCGCCAGATCCTCACCTTCAGCCGGCAGTCGCCCGCGCTGATGCAGGAGATCGACCCCAAGGAGGTGGTGGGCGAGGCCGTACGCATGCTGCGCGTGCTGCTGCCGCCGGGCGTGGAGGCTCGCGAGCGGCTCGAGTCCACGGCGCTCGTGGCGGCGGACGCCACGCAGCTGCAGCAGATCGTGGTCAACCTCGGCACCAACGCCGGCCTGGCGATGCGCGAGAAGGGCGGGGCGGTCGACATCGTGCTCGAGGACGCCCGCGTGGACGAGGCGTTCGCCGAGGGTCACCGGCCGCTGCGGGCCGGCGCCTGCCTGCGGCTCGTCGTCGGCGACCGCGGCTGCGGCATGAGCCCCGAGACCATCACCCGCATCTTCGAGCCGTTCTTCAGCACCCGGGCCTCCCGCGACGGGACGGGCATGGGCCTCGCCGTGGTGCACGGGATCGTCCACGGCCACGGCGGGACGATCACCGTGATGAGCGAGGAGGGGCGGGGCTCGACCTTCTGCGTCTACCTCCCGGCGCTGCCCGCGCGCGCTCGCGACGAGCGGGCGCCGGCTCTCGGCGCCGGTCCCGCGCACGGATCTTCCGGCTGAGCGCCCTCAGCGAGCGCCCTCCGAACGCCACAGCCGCTGCATCTCGGCCAGCGCCTTCTTCGGCCGCCTGTCGAGCGTGACCAGGCCGAACAGGCCGAACTCGGTCGGGAAGTCGTTCGTGAACCCGTGCCGATGGCGGTAGTCCGCCCAGCTCCAGACCACCCCGCCCGCCACCTCGGGCACGTCCACGACGGCACGCCACACGGCCGCGAGGTACGCCGCCTGGAACTCCTCGCTCGAGCGCAGCGGCCCTCCCATGCCGGGAACGCCGAGCGCGCCGAACTCGGACAGCAGCACCGGCTTGTCGGGGAACAGCCCCGTGATCGCCTCGAGCCGCTTCGCGCGCCGCAGCAGCCGCTCCATCGCCCGGATGCCCAGCTCGTCGGCCGTCTGGCACTCGTTCGACATGCTCCAGACGGCGAGCGACGGGTGGCTGCCGTCGCGTTTCACCATCTGCTCGAGCGCACGCTCAGCCAGGTCGACGATGCGGTCGTTCTCGAACTCCGGCGGGACGCGCGGGTGCCACGGAGCGCGCCACCAGTTGAGCGGGACCTCCTCCATCACCAGCAGCCCGATCTCGTCGGCGATCCGCAGCAGGGCCGGGCCCTGCGGGTAGTGCACGCGCACGAGGTCGCACGCCCGCGCGGCGCCTCACTCCTTCATGCGCTTCGCGACGAACTCCTCGGTGGCGAAGTCTCCCACCTTGCGCGTGAACTTGATCTCGTCGCCCGCCACGACACCCGTGTACTCGATCCGCAGCTGGTTGCCCTGCATCTCCAGCATCTCGACGAAGGACAGCTTGTCGCCCTCGAGCTTGCCCTCCTTGAGCTCCGCCGTCCCCTTCTCACCCATCCGCTCGAAGGCGGCGCTGCCCGTCAGCTTGTCACCGGCCGCCTTGAGGTCGAACGTGTACTTCTGGACGCCCACCTGCGTGTCGAACTGGGCCGTCCACTTCCCGCTCACGTCACCCGCGAGGGCCGGCAGCGAGCCGACGAGAGCGAGCGCGGCAACGGCGGCGAGGATCCTCGAGAGTCGCATGGCTGTGGCTCCTTGATCGCTGGACGAGCGCTGGCTCGTCGCAGCCGAATCATACGACACGCTTCGTCGGGCCCCGCGCAGTGCGGTCTGGTCCCGGCGACGCCTTCAGAGCACCAGCCGGTAGCTCACGAAAGCGAGCTGCTTGCTGTCAGGCGACCAGGACGGCACGTTGACCGTCCCCTGCCCGCCGAACAGCCTGGCCAGCACCTGGATCTCGCCGCCGCCGGCGGGCATCAGCCGCAGCGTCACGTCCTTGTTCGGAGGGTGGCCCTTCACGTCCTTGTCGTAGGAGAGGAACGCCACCCACTTCCCGTCGGGCGAGGGGTGCGGGAACCAGTCCGCGTGGCCGTCCGACGTGAGCTGCCGCTGCTCGCTGCCGTCGCTCCGCATGCGCCAGATCTGCATGGTCCCGCTGCGCTCGGAGTTGAAGTAGATCCACTCCCCGTCGGGCGAGTAGTCGGGACCGTCGTCCAGGCCGGGAGCCGTGGTGAGCCTCTTCTCCTCCCCGCCCGCGACCGGGATCGTGTAGACGTCGAACTCGCCGCCCCGCTCCGCGCAGTACGCGAGCGTCTTCCCGTCGGGAGACCAGCCGTGCCAGTACGACGGCCCGACCGGCGTCACGAGCCGCGGCGTGCCGCCCGCTGACGGCAGAACGTAGACGAGCGACTTCCCGTCCTTCTGCGACTGGTCGGAGATCGCGAGCTCGGTCCCGTCCGGCGACAGCCCGTGGTCGTTGTTGCACCTGGTCGCGAAGCCGGTGTCGATCCTGCGCGGCGTGCCACCCCCCACGGGGACCGCGTACAGCAGCCCGCCGCTGTTGTAGACGAGCTCCTTCCCGTCGCGCGACCAGTTCGGCGCCTCGAAGTGCTCGGCCGCCGTGCGCACCACGCGCCGGTCCTTCGAGTCGATCGCGACCGTCTCCAGCGTGCTCTCCAGCATGGGCTCTCCCCTGGCCGCCGTGTGTCCCGGCGTGATCTCCACGTTCGAGAAGGCCGCCATCTCGCTCACGGCGTTGTCGTGGGCGCAGACGCCGAGCCCGATCAGGAAGGGCTCGCTGAAGCGGATCTTGAACGACCCTCCGGCCGGCCGCAGCGGCTCGCCCTCGGCCGCGACGGAGAGAGACACGTAATCCCCTTCCTTCTCGATGCGCAAGCGCAGCGGCCCCTTCACGTTCGACTGGATCTCGCGCGTCGGCCCCCCGCGCGTCTCCCGGTACTGCAGCGAGGCGAGGCCGTCACCGTGGAGGACGGCGTCCGCGTAGGCGGCGTCGGGCTCGAGCCCCTGCCGGATCAGGAGCGCCGCCTTGCGGTGGGGGTT
The DNA here is from genome assembly GCA_963831755.1 of uncultured Acidobacteriota bacterium. Classification (GTDB taxonomy): domain Bacteria; phylum Acidobacteriota; class Vicinamibacteria; order Fen-336; family Fen-336; genus DATBSL01. The sequence goes on along the minus strand of CAWHRC010000020.1, from coordinate 71,859 downwards.
GCCGCGCTCGCCGGCGAAGCGGACGTCGGCGGCCAGCGCCACGTCGCCCGCGGCCTTCTTCCAGACGAAGTGGAAGGCGTCGCTCGAGAACCACATGTTCTCGCCGCCCCCTGTCACCCTGTAGGTGCCGACCGCGTGGTCGTAGAGCACCAGCCCCTTGTGACCGACGATACCGACGTCCCCGTGCTCCTCGAACAGCCCCAGCGGACCCTCCTGGGCGAGGCCGATCGAGCCAGCGAAGAGAAAGGGGACAAGCAGGCCGAAAAGCAGCGTTCGCTTCATGGCTTCACCCGCTTCAGGTGGTTACGGCAGTCGCCTCTTCCGCGATTCTACGTGGCATCCAACTCGTTCCGGAACGAGCTCACGACTGCCCGGCCGCGCCCGCAAGCCCGTAGAATGTCCAGCCGATGGGCGGCTGGGCGCTCGACCTCGGCACGACCAACTCCGCGATCGCCCGCTGGGACGAGGCCGCCGGCCAGCCCCAGCTCGTCGAGCTGCTCGACGTCTGTCGCTCGCTCGAGCGGGACGACCCGCTGGAGGCCCCGCGAATGGTGCCCTCGGCGGTGCACCTGCTCGAGGACCCGGGCCTGCTGGACAGGATCGGCGGCTGGCAGCCGCTGTCGCGCCACGTGTTCCTGGGCCGCCGTGCGCTGATCGGCCGGCCGGCGCTCGAGCGCAACCGCGAGACGGTGCAGCCGGCCTTCGTGCCGACGTTCAAGGCCGCCCTCTCGCGACGAGGCCACGCGGCCGCTCGCCCGCCTGGGCCGGCACAAGGCCAGCGCGCGCGAGGTGGCGCAGGCCTTCCTGCGCGAGCTGCTCGTCTCCACGAAGCAGGCCACGGGCCAGCGGATCCGCGACCTCGTGGTCACCTCGCCGGTCTCGGCGTTCGAGACCTACCGGGCCGAGCTGCAGCGGATCCTGCAGCGGCTCGGCGTGCGGCGCGTGCGCTTCGTCGACGAGCCGGTCGCCGCGGCCCTCGGCTACGGCCTCAGCCTGTCGCAGGAGCGCACGGTGCTGGTGGTCGACATCGGCGGCGGCACGATGCACGTGGTGCTGGTCGCGCTCTCGCCCGGCGGGTCGCTGAGCGGCGAGGCCCGCGTGATCGCGAAGCAGGGCCGCCCTCTCGGCGGCAACGCGGTCGACGGCTGGGTGCTGGAGGAGGCCTGCAGCCAGGCCGGCCTGCCGCCGCTCGAGCCGGACGGCGACGAGCAGACGCGCTTCTGGCGCGGCTGATGCTGGCCGAGGCCTGCCGCGTGAAGGAGGCCGTCCACTTCGACGAGACGGCGGTCTTCCGCGTGACCCCGCCCGGCTTCGGCACGCGCACCAGCAGACGGACGGCGGCTCCGCGCTCCTGACCTTCACCCGTGCCCAGCTCGCGGAGCTACTCGAGCGCAACGGCTTCTACCGCGGGCTCGAGGCCTGCCTCGACCGCGATGTTCGAGGACGGCCGCGCGCGCGTCGACGACGTCGACGACGTGCTGCTGGTCGGCGGCTCGACGCTGCTGCCCGGCGTCTTCGCCCGGCTCGAGCAGCGCTTCGAGCGGCGCCGGATGCGCGCCTGGCAGCCCTTCGAGGCGGTCGTCTACGGCGGGGCCTGCTTCGCCGCCGACCGCGTCGCCACGCTCGACTTCATCGTCCACGACTACGCCTTCGTCACGCACGACGCGCAGACCGGCGTCGAGCAGCACACCGTGGTCGTGCCGCACGGCACGCGCTTCCCCACGCCGCCCGATTTCTGGAAGCGGCAGCTCGTGCCCACCTGCTCGCTCGGCGAGCCCGAGTCGATCTTCCGCCTGGTGATCTGCGAGGTCGCGCGCGGCGACGGCAGCGAGCGGCGCTTCGTCTACGACGCCGCGGGCGACCTGCACAAGGTGGGCGGCGCGGCCGGCACAGGACGAGCTCGTCGTGCCGCTGAACGCGACGAGCCCCACGCTCGGCTACCTCGACCCGCCGCACGACCCCCGGGACCGCCGGCCCGCGGCTGCGAGATCGCCTTCGGCGTCAACGCCGAGCGCTGGCTCGTCGCCACCGTGCTCGACCTGCTCACGCGCAAAGAGCTGATGCGCGAGGAGCCGGTCGTGCGGCTGGTGTGAGGCACCCGTGCCGGACCCCTTCGTCCTGGTCCTGCTGACGGCCTACGGTGGGATCCTTGCCTTCTACGCCCTGCTCTCCACGGGGCTCATCGACCTGGGGGCGGGACACCGCTTGAAGCTCTGGCGCGCTGCGGCCGGGGCCGCCCGCCTCTCGAGGATCGAGGAGACGGCGGCCGCACTGACCGGCTGGGCGGACGAGCTCCAGGTGCGCTTCTCGCGCTACGAGGACGCGAGCGCGCGCGGGACGCGCCTGACGATCGCCGGCGGCCTGCCGAAGGAGCTCACGATCCGTCCCCAGTCGCTGGGGGCCACCGTCCGGGGAGCGCACGAGAGCGAGATCGGCGACGCGGCCTTCGACCGCGCGGCGTGGGTGGAGGGCCCACCCGCGCTCGCGCGCGCCGTTCTCGACGCCGAGGCGCGACGAGCGCTCGGGGCGCTGCTCACGGGTCGGCTGGAGCAGCCCGGTCGCTCGACGTTCTGGGCCTTCGGACGGCTCGAGAAGGGCGTCCTTCGCGTCGACGTGCCCGAGGTGACACCGGGTGCCACCAACGAGCGCCGAACGTGGTTCCGCGTCGAGGACGAGGGCGTTTACAGGGAGACGGGGAGCCACGCCGTGGCCGGGCGCGATCGCCTGCCCGAGGCGCTGCAACGCGTCCTCGCCCTGGCGCGCCGTCTGGCCGCTCCGCCGGACATCCCGCAGCGCCTCGCCGATAACCTGAAGACCGAGCCCGACGGAGGCGTTCGGCTGCAGCTCGTCACGACGCTGACGCGTGAGTTCGCCGACTCGCCCCTGGCTCGCGAGGCCCTGCTCGCCGCGCGCGAGGACCCGGACGCGCAGGTCCGGCTCCGCGCGGGGATCGCGCTCGGCCCGGAAGGCACGGACGTCCTGATTCACCTCGCCGACGGCGAGGGAGCGGACGACGCGACGACCGAGAAGGCCGTCATGGCCCTCGGCGAGCGCCTCCCGGTCTCGCAGGCCGTGTCCATCCTGCGCGGGGCGCTGCGCACGCGCCGGACCGCGACCGCCCGCGCCTGCATCCGCCTGCTCGGCCCGCGCGGCGGAGCCGGAGGCGCCGCCGCGATGCTCGCGAAGGTGCTGGCGGTCGAAAAACCCGAGCTGGCCGCCGCGGCGGCGGCCGCCCTGGGCGAGGCGCAGCAGGCTTCGGCGGAAGGGCCTCTCCTTACCGCGCTCGACAACCCGAGCCCGAGGGTCCGGATCGCGGCCGCGCAGGCGCTCGGCCGCGCCGGCACCGTCGCCGCCATCGCACGCCTCAAGCAGGCCGAGGCCGAGGATCCCCCGCTGCGTGCGGCGGCGCGCCAGGCCATCGCCGGCATCCGTTCGCGGCTGCCCGGCGCCGCGCCGGGGCAGCTCTCGCTCGCCGGTGGCGAGGCCGGCCGGCTCGCGCTGGCGACGGACGAGGGCGGACGGCTGAGCCTCGCACGCGGGAAGGACTGAGGCATGGAAGCCGTCTTCCCGATCCTGATGGTGGCCCTCGCCGCGTCGGTCGCCTACCTCGTCAGCTCCTTCCGCCGCCAGCGGCAGATGCAGGCGTGGGAGCGGGCGGCCGAGCGCGCCGGGCTCGCCGACGTCCTGGCCAGCGAGGGCGGGCTGTTCGACGGCGGCTCGCTCGAGGGCGACGCCGCCGGGGGCCTCCACGTGCGGCTGGAGTCCTACCGGCGCGGCAAGCACGAGCACGGGACCCGCATCCTCGTCTCGGGCCTGGGCCACGGCACGGGTGGGCTGTCGCTGCGGCGCGAGGGACTGGCGACGGCCTTCGAGAAGAGCTTCGTCGGCCAGCGCGAGATCGAGATCGGCGACGCGTCGTTCGACCAGCAGCTCTTCGTGCAGGGCCAGGCCCCGATGGCGTTCGCCGTCCTGGGTCCCGAGGTGCGCACTCCCGTCGCCCGACTCCTGGGCGGCCAGCTCGCGATCGGCACGGGAGAGCCCGTCAGCGTCTCCGCCTCGCTCGCCGACGACCACCTGGAGGTCCGCATCCGGGAGAGTGGCTTCTCGAACGCGAACCGCGAGCGGCTGCCGGCGATCCTCGAGCACGTGCTCGGGGTCGCGCGGACCCTCGTCGTCGGCAGCGACGTCCCGGCCCGGATCGCCGCGAACCTGGAGCGCGAGCCGGCGGACGGCGTGCGGCTCAGGGCCCTGGCGACGCTGGCACGCGAGTTCCCGGCCCACGCCGCCGCGCGCGACCGACTGCAGGCCGCGCTGCACGACCGCAGCGACGAAGTGCGACTGCGCGCCGCCACGGCCCTCGGCGACGAGGGGCGTGACACGCTCGTCGAGATCCTCACGCGTGCCGCCGACGACTCCTGCGTCGCACGCGCGGTCGGCGCCCTCGGCGCGCACCTGCCGGCGGAGCTGGCCGAGGCCACGCTGCGCCGATCGCTCGCCGCCGGCGTGCGCCGCGAGACGGCGCTCGCCTGCCTGGAGCACCTCCGCACGCACGGCCGCCCGCAGGCGGAGGCCCTGGTCGTCGAGGCCCTTCGCTACCAGGACGACGCCGTCGTCGAAGCGGCCGCGCGCACACTCGGCCGGATCGGCACGGTCGCGGCGGTGACGCCGCTGCTGGAGGCCTCCGGCGGCGGCCGCCGCAGCGCCTGCCGGCAGGCGATCGCGGAGATCCAGTCGCGCCTGCCCGGCGCCGGCGCGGGCCAGCTCTCGATCGCCGCCGGCGAGGCCGGCGCGCTGTCACTGGCCGAGGCAGACCCGGGCCGCCTGTCGCTCGTCGAGAGCGAGCCCGCCGCCAGCCCGCCCTCGGCCGACACCGCCCCGATCCAGTCCCAGGAGCCCGCTCCTGCTCCCCGGCCCCGCGCCCGCGAGCGCGAGTGAGCTCGGCTCCGCAGCGCTCCGGCACGAGCGCGCCTACAATGCGCGGCCATGGGTCGGGGCGCGGCACGTTCGCTGCTGCGGGCGCTCGGTGCGCTGGCGCTGCCGGCAGTGGCCGTCGCCGCGGTCGGCTTCCTGATCTACCGCGAGCACGCCGACGCCATGCGCGAGTGGCAGGCGCAGGAGGCCGCGCGGCGGGCGCGGGAGGCCACGCGTGAGTCGCTGCTCGCGCGCGACGAGCTGGGCCCGGTGCTCGCGCTCTGCCGGGACGACTGGCGCCAGGAGCTGAGCCTCTACCACGAGCCCGCGGCCCTGGCCTGGACGCGCCAGGGTCTCGACGCCTACTTCCTCGAGGGAACCGATCGCAGCTCGCTGCGACAGGTGCGGTGCGATGCTCGCGGCGTCTCCCGCGGCCCGCGCGTGGCGGTCCTCCTGCGGCCGGAGGCGCCCGCCGAGGCGCCACCACCCCCGGCGGAGGCGCCGCCGGGCTCGTCTCACGAGGTGAGCGACGAGAACGGCGTTCCGCACGTCGACCTCGCCGCGCTCGCCTCGTACACGCTCGCCCCGGGGGACCTGGCCGTCGAGTTCGTCGCGCATCCGCTCTCGGGCGCGCTCTTCACGCGCCGCTGGCACGCCGCCGAGGGCGGGGCCGTGGCCCGCTCGGAGCCTGCGGATGCGCCCCCCTTCCCGCTCCTCGTTTCCTCGCCTGCCTTCCAGCCCGCGGGCTCCGCCCCGCCTCGCCTGCAGCCGCTGCCGCGACATCACTGGGTCGCGGAGGCGGACGCCGCGTTCGCGCTGATCGAGCGGGCACTGCCCAAGGGCGCCCGCATCGCCGAGATCACCCTCTCCGACGACAAGGTCGAGGTCTCGATCGACGCGCCGACGCCCGCCTTCGACGGCAAGCCGCCCGTGCCCTATGGGGACAAGACGTTCGACGAGTACGGCAGCGCGGAGATGGAGTGGTGGTACCCGCGGGAGATCCCGGGCTTCGGCTGCCCGAGGGGACAGCCCCTGGCCGAGGTGCGGGCCGCGTTCTCGAGCGCGAGATCCCGCCTCGGGGACCAGCCCCTGGCGAGTGCCTGGTACTCCTGCAGCCCCGCTTACACCAACGGCCGCAACGGCACCTGGCACCTGGTGGCGCAGTAGCGCGGCGGCCAGGTCGTCGAAGGCTGACCCCGGGGACGGACCCGTGGCGCGAAGTGCCCTTAGAATGTCGTCACCTCTTCGCGAAAGGCGGCGCCATGGGCCTTCGAGGCGTGCTGCGCATCCTGCTCGTGCTGGCGAGCAGCGCGTGGCTCGCCTGCGCCGCAGGCGCGCCTCCCCTCGTGCCGAACCGCTATCCCGACACGGCCGCCTACCGCGCGGCACGCGAGCGGCTGATCCGGGAGGAACGCTCCCGCCGGCTCGGGGCTTCGATCGTCCTCACGCCGCAGGAGGAGGCCGCCGGCCGCCGGCTGGAGGCGCTGCGCAAGGCGGAGGAGGAGCGCACGCGGGACTACTTCCCTCCCGCCCACAGCTATCTCCTCGAGCGCACGAAGCGGGCGATCGAGCCTTCGCCGCTGCTCGAGGTGATGAGGCGGCTCCCCAAGGGCGCCGTCCTGCACGTTCACGGCTCCGCGGGCGGCGACTTCCACTGGCTCGTCTCCGAGGCCGTTCGACGTCCCGACTGCTACGTGTTCGCCGGCGAGCAGGGGCCCGTGGTGCGGGGCGCGCTGCGCATCTTCGCGACGCCGCCCGCCGGCGACTGGCGGCCGATCGTCGAGCTGCGCAAGCAGGCCGCCGACCCGGCGGCGTTCGACGAGGAGATCTTCCGATCCATCACGCTCGGCGAGGAGGACCTCGCGCTTCCCGACATCTGGCGCGAGTTCGTCAACTGCTTCCGTCGCTTCGACGGCCTGCTCGACGACCGCGAGCTCTACGCCGGGCACTGGCGCCGGATGCTCGAGAGCCTGATCGCCGAGAACGTCCAGCACGTCGAGTCCCGCAGCTGGCCCACGGACGAGGCGATCCTCCGCGAAGCTCGTCGTCGCGACCCGGACTTCACGTTCGTCTTCATCCCCGCCGGCGGGCGCTCCGGCGACCGCGACAGGATCAAGGGCCTGCTGGACCGCGCCCTGGCCGAGCGCCAGCGCGACCCGGCCCGGGTGAAGGGCTTCGACCTCGTGGAGGAGGAGGACCGAACGCACGGCAACCTCTACTTCCTGGAGCAGCTGCTGGCCGCGCGGCGCGAGGCGGAGCGGCGCGGCTTCAGCCTGCCCTTTTACCTCCACTCGGGCGAAACGAGCCGGGCGGCGAGCGAGAACCTCTACGACGCGGTCCTGCTCGGCGCGCCGCGCATCGGCCACGGCCTCGCGCTCGTGCGACACCCCCTGCTCATGGAGCTGGTCCGGGAGCGCGGCGTCGCGATCGAGGTGTGCCCCGTCAGCAACCAGGTCCTCGGCTACGTGCCCGACCTGCGATCCCACCCCGCGGTGACCTACATCAACGCCGGGATCCCGATCGTGCTCTCGTCCGACGACCCGGGCGTCATGCGCCACTCCCTCTCGTACGACTACTACGAGGCGTTCCTGGCGTGGGACCTGGACCTGCGCGACCTGAAGCAGCTCGCCCGCGGCTCGCTCGTCTACTCGGCGATGGACGACGGCGAGAAGCGACGGGCGCTCGCTGCGTGGGAGGCGCGCTGGGAGACGTTCGTCCGCTGGCTGGCTCGAGACCCTGTCCCCGCCGTTCAGGCTCCCGCGTCCTGATCGCGCGACTCTTTCTGTCGCTGCTGGACAGGTTTTGTCGCGTCCATGGGCGGTCGCAGAGAGCCCCTCCATGAACGGCCGTCACTTACGGGTTCCCCGCTCGCACGAGCGCGGTTGTGATCTGCGGCACATCCCTTGCTTCGAGCAAGCGCGTCGCCCGTTCGCGACGAACCCGCGAGGCAACAGAAATGAAGTCGAACCCGTTCTACGCCCTCAGTGCGTCCGCGATGCTTCTCGGCTGCTGGCTGCTGAGCGAGGCGCTCCACCTGCAGGCGGGCCAGCTCGGCGGTCTGCTCGTCCTGATGTCCGTGCTGCAGCTCTACGAGGGACTGCTCGTCGGCCTCGGCTCGTTCCTCGTGCGCACGGGCCGGGCGCCACGGGACGGTGTCACGGTGCTCGTGCTCGAGTCGATCTTCCTGATGGACGCGCCCCTGCTCGCCGCGGAGTGCGTCACCGCGAACGCACGGGTCGGCACGGGCGTCGCCTTCGCTCTCGCAGCACTCGCCGCGGCGAAGCTGGCCTGGGTCCGCAGGACGACGCCCGAGCTCCTGACGAAGCGGGCGGCGTTGCTCCTCGGCGCGCAGGCGGTCTTCGTGCTCGCCCTGCCGGTGGCAGCGGCCCATCTCGCGTGGGCGCGCGTCTTCGGCCCGGTCGCGCTCTACGGCATCTGGTGGGCGACCCTCGCGCTGCCGGCGGCGCAACGAGCCCTGCGCAGGGAGACCCGCGCCGGCGAGGCGTCGGCGTCGCGAGCCGTGTGGACCTGGGTGCCCGCGGCCATGACGCTCCTCCACCTGTGGGCAGTCGGCTACATCCACACGATCGACTTTCGTCCGGCCTTCCTCGCCCCGATCCTGCTCGGCCTCGCCCTGACGGCGGGACACGAGCAGCTCGCGCGACAGGTGGCGCTGCCCGGCCTCGCCGTCCTCGTCTCGCTCGGCCAGGCCTCGACGCTCGGCATCCACGCGCCCGGCTGGCAGGGCGTCGTCGTCTCGCCGCTGCACCTGGCGCTCGTCGGCGTGGCGGCCGCGTGGGGATACCTCGCCTGGCGCGACCGCGCGCGGTGGCTGGCCCTGCTGGCCCTGGGCAGCGGTCTCGCGGGCTCGCTCGGCGCGTCGGCGCCGCACCTCGCGGACGCTCTCGCTCGCGCCTTGCGCCGCCTCGCGTTCCTCATGCCTCCGGACGGCTTCGGATGGGGCGTCCTCACCGTGATCGCGGCGTTCGTGTTCCTCGCCGCGGGCGTGCGGCGCAGCCTCTTCGGGGGCCCACGCTCGCCGCTCGCAGGCGGCGGCTCCGCGGTGCCACCGCGGCAGCGTGCGAGAGAGTCCGCGGCCGTCGCCCTGATCCTCGCCGTGCTCGCGCTCACGGCGGCCGTATCCGTCCTCGACGCGGGAGCGCTCGGCCACCCGCAACAGAACGGCCTCGCGGCCCTGGCGTCGATCGCCGCCACGGCTGCGGTCGGCGTGGCCCTGCGCGCACATGGCCGCGCCGCGTGCCTCGAGAACGATCCCGCCGGACGACGGCTGGCCGGCCTGGCCATGGCCGTGGGCGCGCTCGCCGTCGTGCTCGCGCTGACGACGTTCACCGCGCTCAGGTTGGACGCCGGGCACTCGAGACGCAACGTGCGCGCCGAGATCCGGATGCCGATCGAGACCTCCCGGACCGCTCCCCGGGCATGCCGCAGCCTGGTCTAGCACGGACGGCTCACTCGGCTCATTGACGGCGCCGCAGGCCGGCGCTTTCATGGAGGCGGGCGCAGCCGAGGCGGCGGCACCCGGAGCCTGCCATGAGTCTCGCACCCGGAACCCTCTTCGGGCCGTTCGAGATCGTGGCCCCGCTCGGTTCGGGCGGGATGGGTGAGGTCTGGCGCGCCCGCGACGTTCGCCTCGGGCGCGACGTCGCCCTGAAGCTGGTCGGCGAGGCCTTCACGGGCGACCCCGAGCGACTGGCGCGGTTCGAGCGCGAGGCGAAGCTGCTCGCGTCCCTCCAGCACCCGCACATCGCTGTCCTCTATGGTCAGGAGGAGTGCGCCGGCCGGCGCGCCCTGGTGATGGAGCTGCTGGAAGGCACGACGCTCGCCGAGCGCGTGGCGGCGGGGCCCATCCCGCCCGCGGAAGCGCTGGCGCTCGCGAGTCAGATCGCCGGGGCACTCGAGCACGCCCACGAGCACGGCATCCTTCATCGAGACCTCAAGCCCGCCAACGTGATCGTCGATTCCGAGGGCCAGGTGAAGGTGCTCGACTTCGGCCTGGGCAAGCCGCTCGCCGCAGAGTCCGGCACGGCTGCGGATCTCCTCAGCTCGCCGACACTGACGCGCCCGGGCACGCAGGCGGGCGTGATCCTGGGAACGGCGTCCTACATGTCGCCCGAGCAGGCACGCGGGCACGCGGCCGACCGCCGCAGCGACGTCTGGGCCTTCGGCGTCATCCTCTTCGAGATGCTGACCGGGAGCCGCCCCTTCCGGGGTGAAACGACCTCCGACGTGCTGGCGGCGGTGCTGAGGACCGAGATCGAGTGGAATCGCCTGCCCGCGTCGACCCCGCCGGCGGCCTGCCGACTCCTCCGCAGGTGTCTGGAGCGCGAGCCCCGCGAGCGCCTGCACGACTTCGCGGACGTCCGGATCGAGATGGCGCAGGCGCTGCGGGAGCTGGAAGGGCGGGACGCGGGTGCCGACGCCCGGGCGGACACACGGAGCCGCTGGCGAAGGGCGCTGCCGTGGGGCGTCGCGCTCGTGGCGCTCCTCGCGGCGGCGACCCTGGCCGTGGTGCGCCGCGGGCCGTCGGGAGCGCCGCGGGTCTCGCGGCTCGCGCTGAGGCTCGCGCCCCGACCTTCCACCGTCGCCGGCTTCGCGCTGTCACCCGATGGCGCACAGGTCGCCTTCGTCGCCGACGGGCAGATCCACGTCAGGAGCCTGGAGAGCGACGACACTCGGGCCCTCGCCGACGCCCGCGGAAGCCGTCCGTTCTTCTCGCCCGACGGTGCCTGGATCGGCTTCGTCGGCGCCGACGATCTCCTCAGAAAGGTCGGAGACCTCGGGCGGTCCGCTGGTGAGGCTCACCGACCCGCCGCACCGCGTCGGCGAGTGCGCCTGGGCGCCGGACGACACGATCCTGTGCACGGAGCCGTTCTCGCCGCGGCCGGGCGAGCTGCTGCAGGTCCCGGCCCGCGGCGGGCCGCCGCGAACGCTGCCCACGAAGCCGCGCCGCGGCCCGGCAGCACCTGCGCTGGCCGTTCGTCCTGCCCGGCGCGCAGGCCGTCCTGCTCACGCTCGCCAGCCCCGGACGCCCTCTCGACGACGCCACGGTCGCCGTGCAGCGCCTGGACACGGGCGAGCGGCGCGTGCTGGTGCAGGGCGGCACGCAGGCGGTCTACGCGCCACGGGCCATCTGGTCTTCGGGCGCGGCGCCTCGCTGTTCGGCGTGCCCTTCGACCTGCGAACGCTCACGCCGCGAGGCGTCGCCTCTCCCGTCGTGGAGCACGTGACGCCGCGACACCGTGCAGGCGGGCCGCCTGGCGCTCGCGCGTGACGGAACGCTGGTCTTCCTGCGTGCGCACAGCGCCGAGCGGCCGCTGGTCTGGGTCGACCGGCACGGCTCGGCCACGCGCATCCCGACCCCGCCGCACACCTACGTCGACCCGCGCCTTTCGCCGGACGGCTCCCGCGTCGCCGTGCAGGCGGCCGACGCCGACAACGACGTCTGGATCCTCGACCTGGCGCGGGGCGCGCTGACGCGGCTGAGCTTCGACCCGGGAGAGGACGAGACGCCCGTGTGGTCGCCGGACGGGGCCTGGGTCGCCTGGGTCGAGCAGCGCTCCGGCCGGCCGCGTCAGATCGTCCGCCACCGCGCGGACGGCAGCGGCCAGGACCAGGTCGTCTGGGCCACGCGCGCGCACGCCCACCTCCACGACTGGTCTCCCGACGGCACGCAACTCCTCGTGACCCAGGATGCCGAGACCACGGCAAGGGACGTGTGGCTGGTCCCCGTCGCCGGGGGCGAGGCGCGGCCGCTCCTCAGCGGGCCCTTCGACGAGTGGAACCCCCGCTTCTCTCCCGACGGGCGCTGGCTCGCGTACTCGTCCAACGAATCGGGCCGCTTCGAGGTCTACGTCCTCCGCCTGCCCCAGGCGGACCGCAAGCTGCAGGTCTCGGTCGGGGGCGGCGATTGCCCGCTGTGGACCCCGGGCGGACGCGAGGTCGTCTACCGCAGTGCCGATCTGCAGGTCGTGAGCGTGCGCTTCTCGCCGGACCCGGCGGGTCCGCCGCGCGTCGGCCGGCCGGCGCCGCTCTTCCCGGACGTGTACGGCGCCGCCAGCGGCCGCATGAGCCATCCCGACTACGACGCCCACCCCGACCGCACGCGCTTCGTCATGGTCGGCGGCCGGAGCGACGACATGGGCGTCGAGCTGAGCGTCATCCTGAACTGGTTCGAGGAGCTGGACCGGCTCGCACCGCCCGGGCGATGACACCATGCGCCGGCTGGTCGGCCGCGCTCCCCGGTTCCTCGCGTCCTGGTGGCTGCCACCGGCCACCATCGCGCTCGCGCTCCTCCTGGTCTCGCCCGCCCTCGGCGTCGGACGCATGGGCGACGACTACATGCACATGGCGCGCGTCGACCCGCAGCTGCGCGTGCCCGGCTTCCCGTATGCCCCGCTCGACCTCTTCGACTTCGTGCCCGGCGACCCCGCGCAGCGCGCCCTGCTCCTGGAGGAGGGTGTCTTCGGCTGGTGGCTGGCTCCCGACTTCCGCCTGTCGTTCTGGCGCCCGCTCTCGTCGCTGACCCACGTCCTCGACCACCTGCTGTGGCCACGCTCGCCGGTCCTGGCCCACGTCCACTCGCTGCTCTGGTTCGCCGCGCTGCTGGCGGTGCTCGACCGGCTCTACCGCCGGTTCCACCCGCCCTGGATCGCGCACCTCGCGCTGCTGCTCTACGCCGTCGACGATGCACGCGGATGGGTGGTGGGCTGGACGGCGAACCGCAACGCGCTCGTGGCGGCGACACTCGCCTTCGCCGCCCTCCTCGTCCACGACCGCGCCCGACGCGACGGCTGGCGCCCGGGTCAGCTGGCTGGCACCGGCGCTCTTCGCGGCGGCGCTGCTGGGCGGCGAGGCGGCCCTCGCGCTGACGGGCTATCTCTTCGCCTACGCGCTCTTCATCGACTCGGGGCCCGCTCGCGCGGCGCCTGGCGCGGCTCTGGCCCTACGCTGTGCTTTCCGTGGCGTGGCTGGCGGCCTACAAGGCGCTCGGCTACGGCACGACCGGCGGCGGCATGTACCTCAACCCGCTGGACGAGCCCTTGCCCTACCTGCGCGCGCTGGTCGAGCGCCTGCCCGTCCTGCTCGCAGCCCAGATCGGCGTCAGCCTGTCGGACGCCTGGGTCGTCCTGCCGCCGCACGCCATGCTCGTGGCCTACGTCCTGGCCCTCCTAGCGCTGGCCGCGTTCGCGGCTCTCCTCGCGCCGCTGTGGCGCCGCCTGCCGGCGTGCCGCTTCTGGGCGCTGGGAACCGTGCTCTCCCTGCCACCCGTGTGCGCCACGTTTCCGATGGATCGTTTGCTGGTGTTCGCGAGCGTGGGCGCGATGGCCACGATCGCCCTCGTCTTCGCCGACTGGCTGGAGCGGGGCGCGCTCGCGCTTCTCCCGCGCGCACGGCGTGCCCTGGCCACCACCGCGGTCGTGCTACTGGCCCTCTCGCATCTCGTGCTGGCGCCGCTCTTCCTCCCGCTGCGGGTGCTGTTCGTCGGCCTCCTCAGCGGGATGGGCAACCAGCTCGAGGCCTCGATCCCGACGGACGAGACCATCCGGGGCAAGACGCTGGTCATCCTCAGCTCCTCCGCGGAGCTCACCACCTTTCCGCCGTGGTTGCAGCGTCAGGTGCTCGACGTCCCGCGTCCCCGCCGGATGCGCCTGCTGGCCACCTGCTTCGCCCGGATCCGCGTGTCGCGCGTGGACGCGACCACGCTGCGCCTGCGACCGGAGAAGGGCTTCCTGGACAACGAGACCCTGCGCATGGCGCGGGGGCTCTCGCGGCCGTTCCACGTGGGCGACGAGGTCCTTCTCTCCGACATGCGCGTGCGAGTCCGCGAGGTCACCGCGGACGGGCGGCCGGCCGAGGCCGACTTCACGTTCCCGGTCCCGCTGGAAGACCCCTCCTTGTTGTGGACGCGGCTGCACGCCGGCGGTCGGCTCCAGCCCTGGTCGCCGCCCGCCGTGGGCGAGAGCCAGCTCCTGCCGTCGGTGCAGCCGCGGTAGAGCCTACTTGCGGTTCATGACCATCGTCATCTGGCTGTCGCCCATCGGGCCGCTGGCCGCGCGCTTCAGCGTCATCACCTTGCCGTCCGGCGAGTAGCTGATGTGGTCCTTGAAGGTGATCGTGGCGCCGTCGTCGGTGACCAGCTTGACGTCCCCGACGAGGGCCTGGCCTTCCCAGCGATGCGTGCTGGTCATGCGGCCACCCGGCACGGTGTTCGTCACCTCCTTGCCGGAGGTGTTGAAGCGCAGGCTCATGTCGGGCTGGCCGCCGCCGCTCTGGTCGACGGTGAAGTCCTCGCCCTGAGCGGTGATCTTGAAGATCAGGTCGCTCGGGGCGGGCATCGGTCCGAAGTCGCTCTTGGCGGGGTCCAACACCCAGGTGCCGGTGATGTCGGGTTGGTCGGCGGCAGCGGCGGGGCTGGCCAGCAGGGCAACAAGTGCGGTGGCGGTCAACAGGCGTTCGAGTTTCATGGCGCGGATTATGACCGCTACCGGCCGGAGGTCCCAGGTAGGATCGCGGCTGGGCGGGCGTGATCCCGAGGAGGCACCATGGCTGCGAAGCGATCTCCTGCAGGCATAAGCCGTCGCGGCTTCCTGGCCGCCGCCACGGCGACGGCTGCCGGCGTGACGCAGGGTGCGCCGGCCGCGGCGCAGCTCACGCCGGCCGCGTCGGCCGCCGCCCGTGGCCCTGTCTCGCTGCGCGTGGAGGGCCAGCGGATCCTCGTCGAGACGGCGACACTGGCGGCCCTCCTGGACGCGGGCCGCCTCGTTTCGCTGCGGAACCGACGCAGCGGCGAAGAGCTCCTCGGCGGAGGCGGCGGCGACGTCCCGGCGCTCGCGCTCGTGTACCGCGGCGGCGAGTGCGTTCCCGTCGAGGCCGGACGTTTCGGACAGGCGTCGGCCCACGCCCTCTCGGCCACACGGGCCGAGGTCGTGCTCTCGGGCTGGGACGCCGAAGGGACGATCCTCGTCACAGGCGACCCGGAGACGGGAGACCTCGTCGTCGAGCCCGGAGCGTTCTCCTCGCGGGCCGGCGTCCGCGCGTGCCGCTTCACGATTGCAGGGATCCGCGCCGGCCTCGATCTCGTCGCACCCTTCTTCCAGGGCGCGCGCCTGCCGCTCGACGACGCTCTCCTGCGCGACAGCCACTGGCCGTGGCCGATGCACTGGGAAGCGGGGCTCGCCATTCTGGCGGGTCGCGAATCGGGCTTCTGGGTCCACGCGCGAGACGACGGTTACCGCTACAAGGCGCTGCACGTCGGCTCAAGCGAGGGCTCGCGGGCGCTAGGCTTCGACACGGAGGCCTGGGGCCCGATCGACGACAACCGCTCCGCGGGCGGCCTCGCCTGGCGCGTGAACGTTTTCGACGGCGACTGGACCGTTCCCGCGACGCGCTACCGCGACTGGCTCTGGGCTGCATACGACCTCGGCGCGCGCGAGCGCGAGCGGCGCGACTGGATGCACGAGGTCGGCTTCGCCGTTTCGTGGTGCCCCGGCCAGCCGGACATCCTCGACGCGCTCGCCGCGTGGCTCCCTCCGCGGCGGGTCCTCCTTCACTGCCCGGACTGGCGCACCCTGCCGTACGACGAGGGCTACCCCACGTTCGAGCCGAGCGAAGCGGCGAAGGCGTTCGTGGCCAGGGCCCGCGCGCTGGGCTTCCACGTCATGCCCCACTTCAACTCGGTGGACATGGACCCCTCGCACCCCGTCTACGCGCGCGTCCGGGACTTCGAGTACCGCGACGTGGAGACGAAGCGCGTCCAGGGCTGGGCGTGGCACGAGCGGCGGTCGATCGGCGTACCGGAGTCGAATACCGCGCGCCTGTCGAACCGCGACAAGAAGGTGATGGTCAAGATCCACCCGGGCCTCGGCCTGTGGCGCTCGATCCTGGGCGCCGCCGTGCAGACCGCGGCCGCGACGCTCGACCTCGACGCCGTGTTCCTCGACGTCACGCTCGTCACCCAGAACCTCCACAACTGCTTCGTCGAGGGCCTGACCTCGAGCGAGGGGATGCTGAGGCTCGTCGATCACGTGGGGGCGCTCGGCAAGGGCCTCGTCGTGGGCGGCGAGGGGCGGAACGAGGTCACGGCCCAGGCGCTCTCGTTCGCCCAGGCCCACCTCTTTCGCAGCTGGCAGGAGAACGCCGAGGGCCTCGAGCGGACGGGCGGCTGCGCGCTCGGCGAGCACCTGTTCGGCCGGCTGTGCCGGACGTTCGGCTACTCCGGCCTCGCGGGGCGCGACGAGAAGCAGGCGCTGCGCCTGCGCGTCCACGAGTCGCTCGGCGCCATACCGACGATCACCGTCGGCGGCGCGGCGGAGATCCGCCAGCCGAACCCGGCCGTGCGTCGCCTGCTCGAGAAGGCGGTAGCGAAGCATCGCTGACGATCCTGCACGATCCGACCGTCAGCCCGCGCTCAGCGCCTCGTGAAACGGTCGAACACCGTCAGCACCGGCAGCGCGTTCCCGTCGTCGTCGAAGAAGCCGCGATCGCGAAGCCGGCCCTCGGCTGCGGGCTCCCACCAGAAGACGCCGACACCACGGTGATCCGGCGTCGCGAGGACGAGGCGGTTCACCTCGTCGAGGAACGCCCTCTGCCCCTCGGGGGTCTCGGGAAACGGAGCGCTCCTCGTCTTGTACTCGGTGGGCCGCCAGCAGTAGGCCACCTCGGCCAGGACGATGTCCTTGCGGTACTCGCGCGCCATGAAGTCCAGGTTGTCGCGCAGGTCCAGCAGCGTTCCGTGCCACCAGGGGTAGTAGGACTGGCCGATCACGTCGAAGTCGACACCGTACGAGAGCAGCCGGTCGAAGAACGCCTTGGTGCCCGTCCGGTCCCCGCCCCGGTCGAGGTGGATCATGATCCGGGGCCGCACGCCGTTGCCCCGGCCGGCGTCGATGCCGCTCGTGCCGGCCCGGACGAGGTCGACGAACTTGTCCCAGCTCTCCGGAAGCTTGCCGTCGGGCCAGAGCATGCCCATGCTCACCTCGTTGCCGACCTGCACCATGTCGGGCAGGACGCCGGCGTCCCGGAAGGCGGCGATCGTGTCGCGCGTGTACTCGAAGACGGCCTGTGCGAGCGCCACGTGGGACTTCGCGTTCCAGGCGACCGGAACCAGCTGCTTGGCGGGATCCGCCCAGGTGTCGGAGTAGTGCAGGTCGAGGAGCAGCTTGAAACCGAACTGCTTCGCCTGCTTGGCCGACGCGATCGTGTAGCCGAGGTTGTTCGGCAGCGCCGTCGGCGTGTGAAACAGCCGCAGCCGGACCCAGTTGTACCCGTGATCCTTGAAGATCTGCAGCCCGGGCTTCACCTGTCCTCCGTCCCGGAAGACGGCGCCCCCATCCTCCACGTGCTTCAGGAACGACAGGTCGGCGCCGACCGCGTAGTCCGCTCCGTGCGCCGCTCCCGCGAACGGCGGCAGGGAGAGCGCCAGCATCACGACCATGAACCTTCTCGTCATCGATCCTATTGTCATCGATCCTGTCTTCCCGCAGCTACGAGGTCCGGCGTGTCATCCGCCCGGTCGAAGGGCTCGACCTGCCGCCCGCTCACCGGCGAAGGCGTTGGCCGGCCCGTCAGCGCACCGTCTCGCGCAGCACCTCCTCGAGGCTCGTGATTCCCTGGCGGACCTTCTCGAGGCCGCTCGCGCGCAGCGTGACCATGCCCTCGGCGAGCGCCTGGCGCCTGATCTCGATGGCCGTGGCCCCGGTCATCACCCGCTCCCGGATCGCGTCCGTCACCTCCAACACCTCGTACAGCCCGACTCGTCCCTTGTAGCCGGTGCCGCCGCACGCCGGGCAGCCGCGCCCGCGCCACAGGCGCAACCCGGCTGCCTCGTCCGGCTCGAAGCCTGCCTGGACGAGCGTCTGCGGGGGGATCTCCCCGCTGACGTCCGCGCTGCACTCGGCGCACACCCGGCGCACCAGCCGCTGCGCCTGGACGAGGTTGATCGCCGTGCCGACGAGGAACGGCTCGATCCCCATGTTCACCAGGCGCGACACCGTGGAGGCCGCGTCGTTCGTGTGCAGCGTCGACAGAACGAGGTGCCCGGTGAGCGCGGCCTTGAAGGCGATCTCGGCCGTCTCGTAGTCCCGGATCTCGCCGACGAGGATGATGTTCGGGTCCTGGCGCAGGAACTCGCGGAGCACCGCGGCGAAGGTGAGGCCGACGCTCTCCCGGATCTGCACCTGGTTGAGGCCCGGCAGGTTGAACTCGACGGGATCCTCGGCGGTCATGATGTTGACGTCGCGCCGATTGAGGCTCGAGAGCGCCGAGTAGAGCGTGCTCGTCTTGCCTGAGCCGGTGGGGCCGGTCACGAGGACGATCCCGTGCGGGCGGGCGATCGCCGCCTGGAAGCGCTGCAGCGACCCCGCCTCGAATCCCAGCCGGGCCAGGTCGAGCACCAGCGCCCCCCTGTCGAGCAGGCGCAGCACGGTCTTCTCGCCGTACAGCGTCGGCATGACGGACACCCGGAAGTCGAGGTCGCGGGCCCGCTCGTCCTGCCGGATGCGGATCCGCATGCGCCCGCTCTGCGGCACACGCCGCTCGGCGATGTCGAGGCTGGCCATGACCTTGAGGCGCGTGGTCAGGGGCTCGCGCACCCGCGGCGGGAAGTGGCCGAAGTCGGCCAGCACGCCGTCGACTCGGAAGCGCACGCCCACCCCGCTTTCCTGCGGCTCGACGTGGACGTCGGAGGCGCCCCGGCGATACGCCTCGACCAGGATCCGGTTGACCAGGCCGACCACCGGCCTGTCGTTGCCGCGGCGGGTGAGCGAGGCGAGGTCGATCTCCTCCGCCCCCACGCGCAGCGGCTGGACGTCGGGACCCTCGCCGAGGCCGTCGGGGTCGATCTCGACCCCCTCGACGGCGATGTCGGCGCGATGCAGCTCGAGCGGGGCGCTCTTCCCCGCCGCGCCTCTCTCGTCGGCCCGCGCGAGGCTGGCGTCTTCCCCGTAGAGCCGCCGGATGGCGCGGGCGATGGCGCTCTCGGCGGCGACCACGACCCGGACCCTGAGCCCTGTTCGGAACTGGATCGGGTCGACGGCGACGACGTCCGTCGGGTCCGCCACGGCGACCCGCAGCTCCGTCCCGCGGCGCGACAGCGGCAGCACGTGGTGCGAGGCGCAGTGGGAGCGCGGCACCAGCGCGAGCACGTCCTTCGGCACCTCGACGTCGTCGAGGTCGTCGATCGTCGAAAGGCCGTACGGCTTCGCCACGATCTCGGCCACCTGCCGCTCGCTCAGCAGGCGCAGGGCCACGAGCGCCGACCCCAGCCGGCCTCCGTTCTCCTTCTGGTGAGCGCTCGCCTGGCCGAGTTGATCCGGGGTGACGGCGCCGGCGGCCAGCGCCAGCTCCCCGATGCGTACGCTCATGGGACTCTCCTCTCTCACGGCACGCGGCGCTCGGCCGGGAGAGAGGCAGGGACGCGCCGACGGTCTTTTTCTGGTTTGCGGGCCGACGGCGGGAGAGGAGGTTCGCGGCCCGACTGACGACGCCCGAGTCTACCGCAACGGGTGGCAGCATGGGTCCGCTTTCTCCGGCTCGGCCCCGGCGCGAGGGACGACGCGCGCCACCTCGACTGGGGCTTCGTCGCGTATCCGCCGCTGACGCCCTTCCTCGAGCGCTGCCTGCTTCCTGATGCGTCTCCTGCAGTCCGAGAACCCGCGGTGGTGGCTCGCCGTCACGCCGCTGCCACACGATCGCCGCTAGACTCGTGTCCGGGTCATGCGCGTCGCGATCCTGTCCGACACCCACCTCGGCGACGACCTGTGCGTCCTCGTCGCCCCCGGCGAGGGCGACGGCTCGCCCGTGCCCGGCCCCGGCTACGCCGCCCTGCGCGACGCCGTGGGCCAGGCGGACTACCTGGTCCTGCTCGGGGACATCATCGACTTTTCCGTCGCCTCCTACGACCGTGCCTACCGGGACGCGAAGGCCTTCTTCCTCCAGGTCCAGCGGGACCGCCTCGCCCGCGAGATCCTCTACGTCCCCGGCAACCACGACTTCGACATCTGGACGGTGGTGGAGCACCAGGTCAACGTCATCAACCGGCTGAAGGAGGGAGAGCTCCCGCGGCCCTTCCATCGCGCCGTGCCCGGCGTCCTCGACCTGCGGGCGAAGAGACCGCGCCTGCGCCTCCCGGACGTGGCCGCCCACCCGGAGTGGCACGAGCGCCGAAGCGACTACGGCGGCCTCTTCCTCGACCACATCACCCTCGAGCCCTCGACCGAGGGCCGCCGCAAGGGCTGCGGCGAGCGCTCGCTCTTCGACTTCGCCTACCCGAACCTGTACCTCGTCACGCCCGACGGCGAGACCGTCCTGCTGACTCACGGCCACTACTTCGAGGCTTACTGGGCGCTTCTCGGGGAGTGGGCGCTTCAGCTGGCCGGCGGCGACCTGCCGCTCGAACACTCCGACGAGCTGAGCGTGCGCGAGCTCGTTGGCGTCAACTTCCCCCTGAACCAGCTGGCTTCGTCCGGCGTGGGCCAGGCCTACCCGCTCTCGCGCCTCGCCCGCACGCTCCAGCTCGAGCTCTACGCAGGCCGGCCGACGCTCTTCGACAGCTACCTCCGCCGTCTCCAGGCGGCCGTGGTGGACCGCGTGTTCGTGGGCATCCCCTTCCGTCCCATCCGATCCTGGCTGGCGGCCCGCGCCCGGGGCCGGCTCGTGGCCGCGTTCGCCGCCACCGAGCAGACGCGCTTCAGCCGCGCGTTCCTGTCACGCCCCGCGGTGCGGCAGCGCGTCCGCCGCTACTACCGCGCCTGCCTGGCCGAGATCCAGAGGCTCCGCGAGGTCCACGGCCTCGATCTTGCGCCGCCCGGCCACGTCGTCTTCGGCCACACCCACCAGCCGATCCCCTGGGGCTCCGACGAGCTCGTCGACGACGTCGACGGCCGCGAGCTACGCTTCTGCAACACTGGCGGCTGGGTCCTGCGGGAAGACCGCGACGGCAAGCGGGACTTCGTCGGCGCGGAGGTCCTGCTCTTCGAGACGGGCCTGCCCACGCGCTCCGTCTCCATCCGCTCGACCGACCTGCGATGAGAGAGTCCTCGGCGCCCGCCTTCCGCCTTTCCCAGCTGCTCGTCACCCCCCGAAACGTGCCGCCCTCTCGGCCGCAAGCTCGGACACCACGCGCTCGAGCTCCGCGACCAGCGGGCCGCGATCCGACTGTCGAAAGGCCGCGACCAGCTCCCTGTAGTACCAGAGCGTCTCGTCCCCGCTCGCCGTGAAGCGGTCCCACAGCCGTTCCCCG
The DNA here is from genome assembly GCA_963831755.1 of uncultured Acidobacteriota bacterium. Classification (GTDB taxonomy): domain Bacteria; phylum Acidobacteriota; class Vicinamibacteria; order Fen-336; family Fen-336; genus DATBSL01. The sequence goes on along the minus strand of CAWHRC010000020.1, from coordinate 50,690 downwards.
AGCGCCCGGTAGTCCCGCAGGATGGAGCGGGCGTTGTAGAGCTTGTCCGCGCACGACACGCGCCGGGCGTCCGGCCCCGCCTGCCGCACGTGCTCGATGTAGCGCGTCTTGCGCTCCTTCCAGGGCGGCTTGGGCGTCTCGTCCGTGTCGCTGCAGGCCCACACGATCTCGGCCACGCGCTCCCCGAACCGCCGCCGGATCTCGTCGAGCATCGGTCGTCCACCGCCGTCCTCGACCGCGTCGTGCAGCAGGGCCCCGATCGCCTCGTCCTCGCTTCCGCCGTCCTCGAGAACCAGCGAGCACACGCCGAGCACGTGAGAGACGTACGGCACGGATGTCCCCTTCCGCGACTGCCCCGTGTGGACGTCCGTCGCGAGCGCGAGGGCCTCTTTGAAACGCTCGGTCAGGGGCCACTGGTCCATGGGTCTACTCCTGCAAGAACGGCCTGGCGCGCGCGAAGCGGGACCGCGGCTCAGGTAGCGGACTGCTCGTACCAGCTGAGGACACGCAGCGCCCGCAGCGTGTTCCACCGGCTGGGCCGACCGTCGCCGTCCTCGAGCGCAAAGTGGACCTTGCCGGGATGCGTGTTCTCCAGCAGCCAGGTGCCATCGGGCTGCTGCTTGGATCGGAGCAGATCGATCGCTTCGTCCATCCGCGAGTCCGGCACATCCCCGACCGAGCGGAAGTAGTCGAGGGCACGCAGCACGTCGTAGTGCCAGCGGGTCGGAAACGAGAATTGCAGCCAGGCGGGGTCGACGACTTCGCCGGTGCTCTTGCGTCGGAACAGCTTTCGTTCGAGGAGGTACTCCTCACCCCGGCGCCGAGCCGCGATGGATTCCGCAGAGCCACCGGTTGCGCGCTCGTGCGCCAACAGTCCTTCCAGGACGTTGATCGTGGTCGCGAACGACGAGCGGACGGAACCGTTCTCCGCCTCGCAGTTCCACCCGCCGTCCTCGAGCTGCTCACCAAGCAGGCGGGCGACCACGCCATCCACATCCTGATCGAAGTAGGTGCCCAATGTGACGGTCCTGCCGTTGATGCACGGCTCGACCTCGCCGCTGAAGAACGGCTGCCCGGCGTGCTCCCAACGGCAGTGGTCTCTGACCAGCGCCACCGCCCGGCGCACCCGGTCAGAGCACGGGTCGACCCCGAAATCACGCAGCAGCTGGAGTGTTGGCAGCGTGGAGGTCCAGGGCTGGCCCTGGTTCTCCTCGCGCCAGTTGAAGCTTCGCGCCGGGAAGCACGCGCCTCCCGCCCACTGGCCGTCTTCGCCCTGCAACGCCAGCAGTCTGGCGCCCCAGCCCTCGGTGGCCACCCGCGCGCGCTCCGCCGCGACGACCTCGGCCGGCGCATGGACGAGATCGCGCAACACCTGCCAGCGGATGGCGGGGTCCGAATCGAGCAGCCAGTCCAGTACGGTCATGCGGCTGAGTCTAGCACGCTGGTGGGAAGCACAAACTCCGGGTCGCTGCGGCTGTTCCGATCGAGTCAGTGACCTCGTCGCGACTCAACCGAGTCGGCGTTTCCACGACGTCATCATGGCGCAGTGCAACGTCTTCCTGGCTTTCTGCTTGGCCACACGCACCAGCCGATGCCCTGGGGCTCCGACGAGCTCTGGATCCTCGGCCGTGCGAAAAGCGCATAGAGTTCCGGCACACGTCCAGGAATGCTGCCGGCAGAAGGGAGGGCGCGATCGATGGACATCCTCGACGCCATCGGAAACACGTCGCTGGTGCGTCTTCGCAAGCTCGTGCCGGCCGACTGCGCCGAGGTCTTCGTGAAGCTGGAGGGGGAGAACCCCACCGGCAGCATGAAGGACCGCATGGCGCGGGCCGTGATCTCGCGGGCGGAGGAGGACGGTCGCCTGAAGGCCGGGGGCACGGTCGTCGAGTACACGGGCGGCAGTACGGGGACGTCCCTGGCATTCGTCTGCGCCGCCAGGGGCTACCGCATCCGGCTCGTCAGCTCCGACGCCTTCAGCCAGGAGAAGCGGGATCACATGCAGGCGCTAGGCGCCGAGCTGACGCTCGTCCCGAGCGAGGGAGGCCTCAGCACCAGGAAGCTGTTCCTTGACATGATCGAGACCGCCCGCAAGCTGAGCCAGGAGCCTCACACCTGCTGGATCGACCAGCTCAACAACCAGGACAGCATCGCGGGCTACCACCCGCTGGGCGAGGAGATCTGGACCCAGACGAAGGGCGAGGTTGCCGCCTTCGTCCAGGCCGTGGGCACGGCTGCTTCCCTGCGCGGGGTCAGCACCGTGCTGAAGCGACACCAGCCGCGCGTCAGGATCGTCGCCGTCGAGCCCGCGGAGTCCGCGGTGCTGCAGGGAGGCTCGCCCGGGCGCCACAGGATCGAAGGGATCGGGATCGGCTCCACTCCCCCGCTGTGGGAGCCGACCCTGGTGGACGAGGTCCTCGCCGTCAGCACCGCCGACGCGGAGGAGATGGCGAGGCGACTGGCGCGCGAGGAGGCCATCTTCGCGGGGACGTCGTCCGGGGCCAACGTCGTCGCCGCCCTCCAGGTGGCGCAGCGGCTGGGCCCGGGCGCAAAGGTGGTCACGCTGATGGTCGACTCCGGCCTCAAGTACCTGAGCACCGACGTGTACCGCGCACGATGAAGCGCGTCGCCTCCGTCGACGCGCTGCTTCAGCCCGTGCGCGCCTGCCGAGGCCTTGGCGGCCAGAGCAGAGCCGGCAAATCGGGGGCGGCCCCGGCACGCTTCTTGCTGGAAGTCCCTTGGGGTCGCCTGCTGTCGAGGCGACGCCGTGGGAGGCAGCCATGAGACTCCGCACCGTACTCCTTTCCGGAATGGTGGTGGGCGCGCTCGGCGGTACCGGGCTCTTCCTGGCGGGACCGCCGCCAGCGCTGGCGCTTCAGTCTCGCGGCGACCAGGCGGCGGTGGTTCGCTCCTTCCGGTCGGTCCTCAGTCGGGATCCCCATCCGTACGAGCTGCGCCGCTACGCCCTCTTGATGAACGACTACGGGTGGACCGAGCAGGACGTTCGCAGGGACCTGGCGGAGCGCAGCGACTATCGACGCTACTCCGCCGGTTCACCGCTCGACGCGAACGCGATCATCACCCGTGCGTACGAGGACATCCTCGGGCGCAAGCCTGATCCGTCCGGCATGCAGTCGTACCGCAGGCACATCATCCAGGAGGGATGGTCCGAGCAGGACGTCCGCCAGTCGCTGCGTCAGAGCCCCGAGTACAGATCCACCTCGCGCCGCACCACTTCCGCCGACACCATCATCAGGCGCGCCTACAGGGACGTCCTGAACCGGGAACCGGACCCCGGCGGCCGGGACACCTACCGGCGGGCCATCCTCGAGAACGGCTGGGACGAGCAGGATGTCCGTCAGGAGCTGCGGCGCGGCCAGGGGCGCCAGGGGCTGCGCGGAGGCCAGCCGGCCCGCGGTCAGGACTACGCCACACAGATCGTGCGCAACGCCTATCTCGCCGTTCTGCATCGCGAGCCGGACGCGAACGGTCTGCGCGACTACGGAGCGCGCGTGGTGCGGGACAGATGGACCCAGGCGGACATCGAGAAAGCCCTTCGCGACAGCCCGGAGTACAGGATCAAGAATCGCTGAGCCAACCCGGCGACCAGGGCCGCACGTCCCATCAAAGGCGAATACCCGTGCAATGATTCTCAGCCTGGAACGAGAACACCCCGGTGAGTCGCTCCCTCGCAGTCGTCGTGAATGCGGACGCCGGCCCCGGCAACGACGCGCAGGGAATCGCCGCCCTGCACGAGCTCTTCCACGACGGCGGGCTGGCAGTCCGCATCCTGCCGGCGCGCTCCGGAGACGAGCTGCGCTCGATCACCAGGAGCGCGCTGCGCGAGAAGCCGCGGATCATCGTCGCGGGCGGCGGCGACGGCACGCTGAGCGCCGTGGCCTCCCTCCTCGTGGGAACCGACACCGCGCTCGGCGTCCTCCCGCTCGGCACCCTCAACCACTTCGCCAGGGACCTGCGCATCCCGACGCAGCTCGACCAGGCGGTCGCGGTGCTGGCGGCGGGCTACCAGACCCGGATCGACCTGGGCGAGGTCAATGGCCGGACGTTCCTGAACAACTCGAGCCTCGGCCTCTACCCCGGCATCGTGCGCGACCGCGAGCGGCAACAGCGCAGCCTCGGGCGGGGCAAGCGCTGGGCCCTCGTTCTGGGCCGCGCTCACCGCGCTGCGTCGCGCACCGTTTCTCGACGTGAGGCTCGTCGTCGACGGACGAGAGCGCTCGTACCGCACGCCGTTCGTCTTCATCGGCAACAACACCTACCTGATGGAAGGATTCGACATCGGCACGCGGGAGGGCCTGCAGCCAGGGGCACCTGAGCGTGTACGTGACGCGGCGGCAGTCGCGCCTCGGCCTGCTCGGGCTCGGGTTTCGCGCGCTCGTCTCACGGCTGCGCCAGGCGCGCGACTTCGAGGCGACGACCGCGCAGTCGATCACGGTGCGCACCCGCCACCGGCGCCTGCCGGTCGCCAACGACGGCGAGGTGGCCCTCATGGAGACTCCGCTCGAGTACCGGTGCCTGCCACTCGCCCTGCGCGTCGTCGTGCCGGCGCCTGAGGCCGCCGGGAGCTGAGGCGCCCGGATGCGAGTCGTGGCCCATCTCTCCGACCTGCACTTCGGCACCGTGGATCCGCGCCTCCTGGAGCCACTGCGCAGGCGGCTGCTGGAAATCGCGCCGCACCTCCTCGCGGTGTCGGGGGACGTCACGCAGAGAGCCAGGCCGGGACAGTTCCGCGAAGCGCGCCGCTTCCTCGACACGCTTCCGAGCCCGCAGATCGTCGTTCCCGGAAACCACGACGTGCCGCTCTACAACGTCTTCCAGCGATTCCTGGCGCCCCTCGACAAGTTCCGCCGCTACGTCTGCGCGGACCTCGATCCCTCCCACATCGACGAGGAGCTCGCGGTCGTCGGCGTCAACACCGCGCGCTCGCTCGCGTTCAAGGGCGGGCGCATCAACGAGGAGCAGCTGGAGCGCGTGCGATCGAAGCTCTCCCCGCTGCCGGAGGAAACCACGAAGATCGTGGTGACCCACCACCCCTTCGACATGCCCCCCCACTGGGACGACCGGCACCAGGTGGCCGGACGGGCGGCGATGGCGCTCAAGGCGCTCGCGAAGTGCGGCGCGAGCGTCTACATCTCGGGCCACATGCACAAGGTCCACGCCGGCGAGTCGAGCTTTCCTTTCGACATCGGCGGCTTCCGGGCGCTGATGGTGGGCGCGGGCACCGCGACCTCGACGCGCCGCCGGGGCGAGGCGAACTCCTTCAACGCCCTGCGGATCTCGCCCCGGCACCTCGTGGTCGACAGCTTCGAGTGGGACGAGAAGGCGGGCGCGTTCGACCCGGTCCGCAGCAGCAGCTTCCGGCGCACCCCGCGGGGCTGGGAAGCGGGCAGCTGAACTCGGGGACAGGCTCCGCCGCGGGCGCGAGATCGCGCGGCCAGCTCAGACGCCTTCGGTGCGCGTCTTTACCCACGGCTTCTTCGCATCTCCCGTCTCGATGCTCTCGTACTCCGCAATCACCTGCGCGCCCAGCAGCAGCAGCGTAGCGGCCACTTCCAGGCTGATCAGCACGATGATGGCCGTGGTGAGCGAGCCGTACACCCTGCTCACTTGCGACAGCGTGCCGAAATACCAGCCGAGCGCGTGGCGGATGAGCTCCCACAGCAGGCCCGCCGTGGCGCCGCCGATCAGCGCGTGCCGCACCGACAGCCTGCCTACCGGCATGAAGTAGTAGATCGCGGAGATGAGAAGGATCACGCTGACGAGGCCGGCGGCGTAGATCACGAAGCGCGACAGTCCGCTCAGCGACCAGCTGTGCCCCAGCAGGACGAGACTCTCGCCGCCCATCGTCATCAAGTCGGCGATCACGAACGTGCTCGCGAACAGCGCCGCGCCGATGAAGGCGATGTAGCCGAATGGCAGCAGCAAGGAGACGACGAGTCGCCGCCTGCGCTGCGCCACGCGGTGCAGGAAGATCACCGACATCGCGCTCTCCAGCACCCTGAAGCCGAGCGAGCTGGCCAGCAGCATCGTGATCAGCAGCAGCCAGCCGATCACCTCGCGGTGATCGAGGAACGCCTTCAGCTCCACCACCACCGCCCTGCCCTCGCCGGGCACCACGTATTCCAGCGCCCTGCGCAGCGTCGCCAGCAGCACGTCCTGATCGATCACGTGCGACAGCGCGATCACCATCAGGATCAGCAGCGGCAGGATCGAAAGGAGAGCGTAGTAGGCGACCGCGCCGGCGAGGAGCAACCCCTGGTTGGCCTGGAAGGCCCTCAGGACCTGGAGCACGAAGGCGCCCGGGTTTCTGACGACGTGCGCCGCGCGCGGAGTGAGCAGCTTCATGGTGGCCGGGGCTGGCAGGCCGATTCTATCGCCGCGGGTCCAGGGCCCGGGTAGAGCGACCGGCGCCAGTGCGGCTACGTCAGCCGGGCCGCAAGCCCGTCGAGCACGTTGCGCACCTGCGGATCGTCGACGTACCCGCGTATGCCGCTCGCCTCCTCGCCGGTGAGCGACCAGCTCAGCGACGCCTCGCCGCCGAACTGCGCGATCGCCGTCGAGAAGAACTTCGGCCCGGCCACAGCGGCCCACCGCTGCGACAGCTCCGCCACCGATGCGTCGTTGCGGTACCAGGTGGTCGCGTCGCGCGCACGCAGGAGGGCGGACACCGGCGTCAGGAGGCCGTCCAGCCCGCGCGAGAGCACCCCGCGCCGGTCCTGCGGCCGCACGTAGCGGCCGATGCTCGAGCTGTCGCGGATCTGGAGCAGCACGACGCCCGACGTCAAGTCCTTCAGCGCGTCGAAGTGCTGTCGCAGCCACGCGCAGGCGAGGTCCACGCCCGTCTCGTCGTAGTAGCCGGCGTCCACCACGCGACAGGGCGGTTCCCCCTGGCGGAACGGCGGGACCTCGGTCGAGGGCAGGACCCACGGGAAGTTGGCCTGCAGCCGGACCGCCGTGCTCAGGTGCAGGCTCTCCGCCGCCTCCGGCCACGTCTCCAGCGCCTGACAGCCCGAGAGGCTGAGATCGGCAGGCGACGCCACCGTGGCGGCCTCGTGCGAAAGCAGCGCACCCAGGTCGAGGTTCGAGATCACGAGCCGCCGACCGTCCTCGACCACCATCGGGGACAGCACCACCGATGGTCGCCAGCCGGCCTCCTCACCGTCCCTCAGTGACCCGATCGGGTCCGCCAGCCGTCTGCAGCACTTCTCCCACGTGCGCTCCAGCTCCGTCCCGCGGTCCCGTCCGACGCGCAACGGCGGCGGCCAGAGGTCTCGGAACACGAGACCCGACGTGACCGCGCTCAAGGCGCCGGTCTGCACCCGATCCAGGATGCCGTCGCCAGCCAGCGCGCCGCCGTCGAAATGCTCGCCGCCGTCCGTGAGTGTCGCCGCCCAGTAGGTCGCTCCGAGCATCCCGCCCGAGGCGCCCGTCATCAGCCGGACGTGCTTCGGGAGCGACGGCTTCCGCTGCTCCAGGCTCGTGAGCACGCTCGCCGTCCAGAGCGCGGCCCGGATGCCGCCGCCGTCGGCCGTCACCACGACGAGCACCGGCCGGCTCGAGCCGTGCTGGGCGCGCCAGCTCTCGAGCGCCTTCGCATCGGAGAGGAGCGGCTTTCCCTCCCCAGCCGGATGCGACCCGCGTGCGCCCGGGTAGGCCAGACCGGCCACGCGCGTGCGCTGCCACTTCGAGTCGAGCACGGCGTAGCCGAGGAGCACCAGCAAGAGGACGGTCCCCATGCCGGCCGGGACTCGCAGTATCAGGAAGCTGTGCACGGCCACGACGACCGCGAACACGAGGCACACTGCCGCGGCCGGGTAGATCTCCCTGCCGGCGAGCCGATTCCCGGCCCACAGCACGAAGTAGGCGACGACGCCGGCGGCGAGCAGCAGGGCCGCGACGACGTGCAGGTTCGCCAGCGCGAAAAGGTGCCCTCGTGGCGCGCGGATGTTGGCGAGCAGCAACAATACCGGGCGCTGGCTCGCCAGCGATCCCGGCAGGGCAGCGCTCGAGAATGCGACCACGGCCCACAGGAACCCGATGCCGAGCACGCCACCTGCGGGAAGCTGCCACACCTTCCGCTCGCCCCCCGTCCCGCCGACCGGCGCGATCGACTCCACTGCCTGGCTGCCGCCGCTCAGGGCCCGCACGGCCGTGGCCACTCCCTGGTGCGCTCGCCGCCTGACCCACGGCGTGGACAGGACGACCAGGACGGCCGCCACCGCCAGGCAGCAGACGCCGAAGGCCCGGCCGAACGCTTCCGCAGACCCCGGCCACAGCGTGACCTCCGTCAGACACCCGACGAAGCAGCACGCCGCGAGCAGCACCCCGACCGCCAACCCCACCACGAAGCGGGCGCCGCTCTTCTCCCCCGCTCCTCCAGACGTCGTCCGCCAGAACAGCAGCGGCAGGCCGAGGCTCCGGCCGAAGCCCGAGAGGATGAGAAACAGGAGGATCGCCACGGCGAGCACCGGCGCCTCCCGCACCAGCGCCCACACGGACTTGGCGAAATCGAACCCGACAGCCCTCGGATCCACGGTCCTCGACCTCCTGGATCGTCAGCCCTGCGACAGGCTCGGACCTGCGCCGGCCTCACGCCTCGTCGCGAAACGCCCCGGCGTTTTCCGTCGCCCACTCGAAGAACGTCCGTGGAGGCCTGCCCATCAGCTCGCCGAACGTGGACGACACGTGTGCCGGCCGGCCTGCTGCCGCCGACCAGGCGTCCATCAGGTAGTCCACCACGACCGCCGTGCCGAAGATCGCGGGCAGCTCCCGACGCGCCTCGTCCGGTGTCATTTCCTCCGCGCGAAGCGGGCGGCCGATCGCGCGCCCGATGGTGGAGATCTGCTCCCGGTGCGTGAGCGGCTCGGCGCCAGTCAGCATGTACTCCGCTCCCCCGTGCCCGTCCTCGGTCAGCGCGCGCACCGCAACGGCGGCCACGTCGGCTTCGTGGATGGGAGCGGTCGGCACGTCGAGATAGGGCCAGCGCACCACGTCGCCGGCGCGAGTCTGCCCGCTCCACCAGCCGCGGGCGTTCAGGGCGAACATGCCGGGTCGCAGGCAGGTGAGCTCGAGTCCCGACCTCCCGATCGCCCTCTCCAGCAGCTCGGCCCGCGCTCGGCTGGGGTTGGGCTGCTGGAAGAGCGGATGGTCCGTCTTGAGCGGCGCCGAGAGCAGCACGACCCGGCGGGCGTGCCTGGCGATCCGCTCCACAGCCGGTTCGATCGCCGCCGCAGGGGCGGTCCAGACCAGGAAGACCGCGTCAATACTCTCGAGGCAGCCGTCCAGGGTGTCCGGCGCGGTGAGATCTCCGCGAACGACCTCCGCCTGGGGCGGCAGAGCCGCCCTCTGGGGATTGCGAACCATCGCACGCAGTCGCGTGCCCGTCGCCGCCAGCTGAGAGACCACCTCGCGGCCGATGTTTCCTGTTCCGCCGACGATCAGGATGCGGCTCACCGTGACCTCCGGAGGAAGGGAGAGATTCCAGTCTAGCCGATGCGACCTCCCCGACGCGGACTCACTCCCCCGCCGAGGGCCTCCCCGAACGGCACCGGCTTCGTGCCATGCTTCGAGCTTCCGCTCGGCCAGACGTCGCAAGGGGGTCTCCCAGCAGCCGCAGGGGCGGACGGCCACGGGAGTGCGCTGAGCCGCGACGGTCCGGCTCTAGTTGCGGGCGGAAAGGCCGCGGGCGATCTGCTCGCAGCGGGCGTCGCTGAACCCGCCGGTCAGGGCCAGCTCGCCCTGCGCGATCTCCGAGCGAATCGTCGGGGTCATCACGACCTTGCCGTCGATCACCAGGGCCAGCCGCTCTCCGACGTGGCTGCGCGTGAGCCGGGCCAGCTTCCCGGTCCCCTCCCCGGTCAGGCGGATGTCCACCTGACAGCCTGACCCGGTCCGCACGACCCGTGCCGACTCGACGTCGACGTTCGACACCTGGCGCTCCGAGTGGATGCGGACGGGCTCCCCGCCTTGCCAGCTCGACGCCTCGACGACGCCGACGCCGGGACCGGCGGCAAGCAGGTGGATCGCGAAGCTCACGCTGCGGCTGCCGGGCTTCTGAGGCGGCTCCCGGTCGCCGGTGAGGAGCGCGGCGGCAACGAACAACGCCGCGGCCAGCCCGACCCAGCGGAACGAGCGGCGGGCGAGAACGGCGCCCGGCGTTCGCGGGGGCGAGGTCTCCTGAAGCAGCCTCCCGAGGATGCGGGTTCGGACAGTCGCCGGCACCGGGCTTCCACCATCGAGCCGGTCGAACAGCCGGCCGACGTTCTCCTCGAGCACGTCGTGCGGCGCAGCGTCGTCAACGGTCATGGGCTCCCTCCCTCGCATCGTCGGATCGCCGGTCGGCGGGACCTCGCCGGGTCGTCGCCCGCTCCGCGGGCTGCAGCCACGGCTTCGAACGCGGCCTTGAACGCCAGTCGGGCCCGGTGCAGCAGGCTCTTCACCGCGGCGACGGTGGTCGCCTCGGCGCTGGCGATCTGCGTCAGCGGCTGCTCCAGGAGATAGTGGCCCTCGAGCACCCGCTGGTGCTGCGGAGCCAGGGCCGAGAGTGCCGCATGGACGCGATCCGCCGTCTCGGCCCGGTCCAGCAGGTCCTCGGGCAGGGGGCCCGCGGCGAGATCCGGAAACGCCTCGACTCCCCCGTCCTGCTCGACCGCCTCCTCGGGCCGCACGCTGCGCAGGGCCTTCCGCGCGCAGTTGCGCGCGAGGTACGTCAGCCACGGCAGCATCGCTCCGCGGCCGGGATCGAACTCGTGGAGCTGCCTCAAGGCCGTCAGGAAGGTGTCCTGGGTGACGTCGTCGGCGAGGCTCGGCCGCGCCGCGACCCGCCGGCGCACGAACCCGTGGACGACCGCGAAGTAGCTCTCGAACCAGGCGCGAACGGCCTCCGGCCGACGCTCTTTCAGCCGTCCCAGGTCAACGGCCGCAGACCAATCGCCTCGTGGTTTCATCCCCGCTCCTGGCAACCGTACTACTTCCAGATGTCGCGGCCGAACCCGGTGGTTGTGGGAGGCCTTCAGGAACCGGCGGCGTGGGGAGGCGCGGACAGACGCAGCGTGTGGCTCGCCCTCATGGAATGACGACCGGGAAGCGCGAGACTCACCCGGACCGCGTAGCGCCCGGGAGCAAGGTCCGAAACGGGCAGGACAGCCTGGACCACGCGGTGGTTGGGAACGTCCGTCGGCGCGACTCGGGCGACCACGCTTCGGACCGCCGGCCCGCCATCACCGGGGGCGATGTCGACCACCGCGTCTCCGACGTCGAGCGGTCTCGACTCGGGGGCGCACACGTCCCAGCGGACCACGACCTCGGACCCGGGGATGTCGGGCCCCGCGGCCGCGCGGAATCCGGCACCCGGCGCGGGCAACGGGCCGATGACGAGGTCTCCGGTCTCGACCTCCCCGCCCGGCGCGCTCGTCAACATCGCCCTCACCGGGTGATCCACGCGCCCGGTGCGTCCCCTCATGTCACGCGCCGCGAGCTTCAGGGTGTACTGGCCGGGTTCGACCAGGACCGAGGCGACGAAGGGCACCCTGCCCGCAACTGGCCCGGCGCCCTTGGCGCGCTGCGCCGCGCTCGCCAGGACCCGGTCCTTGCCGTCCACGAGGACGTAGGCGACGCTCATGGCCCCGGCGGTTCCCTCGGCGCCGAGCTCGGCGCTCACGAGCACCCGCACCTTTCGGCTCGCGGGGTCCGGTAGCGCATAGGTCGCCACCCGGATCGGCAGCGCCGTGGCCGGCTGCGGCGAGCGGAGGCTCGCCACGAGCGCCTGCTCCTCCTGCTTCGGCGAGGAGGGCCGCGCGATCGTCACGGCGCTCCAGGCCCGAACGGTGGCCCGCGGCCGGCTCACCGACACCTTGATTCCGTGGGCCTTCCCGTCGCGCTCGGGGCCTTCGGCCTCGAAGCCCAGCAGGTAGTGGCCCGAGATCTCGCGGGCGATCCGCTCGAAGGCCCGCTCCGGCAAGCCGCGGAGCACCTCTCCGCGCGCCACGCTGACGAGAGTCTCCAGGCCGTGCTCGTGAAGGACCTGGTCGTCGAACATCGTGGCCTGGTTCATCGTGGTCTCGGCGTCGACCTGCCCTCCCGGCTCCACGCGCACCGCGAAGAGCGAGACCCGCGCGGCCGCGGCGGCCTCGCCGAGCGGCCTTATGTCGCTCACGAAGCCGAAGCCCGAACGGGGGCCGCTCTCGGGGTCGCCCAACCCCTGCGTGATCAGGACCACGGTCTTGGGAGCGTCGATGGCCTTGAGCGTGTCGAAGAGCGACCTCAGGACGTTCAGCGCGGTCGTGGAGCGCTCACGAAAGTCCAGGACCACGGCTCGGGCCTCGGTCGCCAACTGCTCGGCGCAGGGATCACCCCTGCTGGACGCGACTTCGCCCCCGCACTCCCGCAGGATGGCTTCTCGCGCCTTGTCGGGGTCGTCCCCGTGGGTGATGGCCAGGGCTTCCGTCAGCGACACGTGCCGCCCCGCCAGCCGGCCGCGGCCCACCAGGTTACGCATGGCCTCACGGACCGCGGCGTGGTCCGTCGTGAACTCGACCCGCGGTCCGGAAGTCGGCACGGTGAGCAGCCCCACGCGATCGGCGGGCGTCAGGCCTGCGAGCAGCTTGTCCGCCGCCGCGATGGTCCCCCGCCCCCCACCCATCGGGATGTTGCCCTGGTCCACGACGATGAGGACCAGGCGCCCGGGGCGGGCGTGCTCGTTCGTCGAGTACTCGGCGGAAGGCGCCTCGGGCGGCGCCTCCGTCCCGCCCGCTTCCTCGGCGTCGCTCCCTTCGGTGACGAACTGTACCGAGACGAGCCGCCGCTGTCGCCCGCCGACCTTCAGCGTGAAGTCGGCCGGCCCCAGCCCCAGAACCGGCCTTCCCTCCGCGTCCACCACGCTGACGTCGACCGCCACGACGTCGACGCCCGTGGCGAAGACCGGCGGCTCGGCCCCGCGCGCGGGCAGGCAAACCGCCAAGAAGCCGCCGACCAGGACGAGCGCCGCGCCCGTTCGAACGGCGCGAAACGGCGAGGCCGCGCACTCGGGACCGGCCGACGTGACTGTCGCCATGGCCCAGTCTACAGCGGGCCGCACAATAGCCGCGGGCGTCCGCAGTCGGTCGAGCGCGCCCGGCAGGGTGGCACTGGAGGGCATGCGCGAGACGCGTGCTAGTCTGGAGCCCTTCCCGCGTCACACAGGAGGCGTCATGGCCAAGAGCCCGAGGCGGCAGTTCGCGGACGCGCTCGCGCAGGAGTGCGAGCGGACGCTGCGCGTGCTGCGCGCCTTTCCCGACGACCACTCGGATCTCCGGCTCCGCGAGCGCAACCGGCCGGCCCGCGACGTGGCGTGGCCGCTGGCGCTGGGCCTGCAGAGGTTGATGGTCAAGGCGCTGACCACGGGCTTCGACTGGTCCCAGCCGCCGGGCCGGCCCGCGGCAGCTCCCGCTCGGATGAGCGAGATCGCGGCTGCGGTCGAGCAGGCGTACCGCGACGTGGAGGACGCCCTGGCGCAGGCGCCGGACGCGCGACTCGATGACACCGTCCGGTTCTTCGTGGCACCGAAGACGCTCGGAGACGTCCCCGTGCTCGACTTTCTCTGGTTCGTCCTCTTCGACCACGTCCATCACCGTGGCCAGCTCTCGGTCTACCTGCGCGCAATCGGGACGGTCCCCTCCATCTACGGGCCTTCCGGCGACCAGCCCTGGACATAGGCACGCTCCCCGTCCCGGGGTCAGCTCCCCTATACTCGCCTCCCGCAGTCCGGACCCGGCGCCCGCACTGCACCGAGGAGGTCCCATGCCAGTCAAGACCGCGGTGGCCACGGTGTTCGCGTATGCGCTGGCCGTCTCGCCTGCGGTTTCTGCAGAGTTCGCCCCAGGCGGCCCAGCCGCCGGAGCAGCCGGCGTCTGCAACGTCCGCGACTACGGCGCGAGCGGCGCGCGCGCGCAGAACGCCACGGCGGCGGTGCAGAAGGCGGTCGACGCCTGCCACGCGCGTGGCGGCGGCACCGCGTACGTCCCGCCCGGCGAGTACACGACCGGTACGATCGTCCTGAAGGACAACGTCACCCTCTGGCTCGAGGCGGGCGCGGTCCTCTACCTGAGCCAGGACAAGGCCGACTTCCCGCGCGAGCGGGCCCACGTGTTCGCCGAGGGCGCGCGCAACGTCGCGATCCGCGGCCGCGGCCGCTTCCACGGCCTGGCGCGCTACGACTGGGGACAGGCCGAGGAGCAGGACACCGAGATCCTCGAGGAGCAGCGCCTGGCCGCGCAGGCCGGGGTCGACACCCGCCGCTGGCTGCGCCGCGGCCTGCAGTCGATGACCTTCGTCTTCAAGCGCTGCCGCGACGTGCTGGTCGAGGACGTCACGCTCGTCGGCTCGACCCTGTGGAACGTGCGCCTCTGGGGCTGCGACGGCGTCGTGATGCGCGGCGTCACGATCGCATCCGACCTCGAGCGCGCCGCCAACTCCGACGGCGTCGACATCGACGGCTCGCGAAACGTGCGCATCTCCGACTCCCGCATCACCACCGCCGACGACGCGATCGTGCTCAAGACGGGCAAGTGGCGCTGGGACGGCAAGGGCGAGGCGTTCCCGACCGAGAACGTGGTCGTGACGAACTGCGTCCTCGCGAGCTCCTCTTCCGCGTTCACGATCGGCACCGAGTCGTACGCGGACTTCCGCCACATCGTCCTCAGCAACTCCGTCGTCCGCGGCTCGAACCGCGGCTTCGGCATCAACATCCAGGACGGGGCGACCGTCGAGGACGTGCTGATCGCCAACGTCACGCTGGACCTCGGCCGCCGCCACTGGAACTGGTGGGGCAACGCCGAGCTGCTGCACTTCGTCCTCAAGAAGCGGACTCCCGAATCGCGGCTCGGCCGCGTGCGCAACGTCGTGGTCCGGGACGTCGTCGCGCACGCGCAGGGCACCGCGCGCATCCTCGGCCACGCGGAGCGGCCGCTCGAGGACGTGACCCTGTCCGGGATCCAGCTCTTCATGCAGCCGGAGTCGACCCCGGACAAGCGAGCGAGCCACGCCCTGGTGGTGGAAGGCGTCGACCACCTGCGCGTCCGCGAACTCGAGCTGCGCTGGGCAGAGGCGGCGCCCCAGCCGAACTGGCGGAGCGCGCTCGTCATCCGCAACTCTCGCGACGTCGAGCTCTCGGGCTTCACCGGCGCTGCCGCGCCCGGCACCGACCTCCCCGCCGTTGTCCTGGAGGACGTCGACGGAGCCCTGCTCCGGGGCTGCCGGGCCGTGTCCGGCCGCTTCCTCCAGGTCGCCGGCCAGAGCCGCGCGATCCACCTTATCGGCAACGATCTCTCTCGCGCGCGTGCGCCGGTGAGCTACGTGACGGAGGCGTTGGCGGCCGAGGTGAAGCTGGAGGGCAACCTGGTCCCCTGAAGCGCGTCGACTACGACCGGACGACGATCGTGCTGAACGAGTCGGCGGGCAGCACCGGCGCGAGAAGACGGCCCGCGACCAGCAGGCGAACGGGCATCGGCTCGCTCATGTCGTTCTGGATCACGACGACGATGCTGCCGTCCGGGTTGCGGAAGGCGAGCTGGTTCTCGTAGCCGGTCCAGCTCGCCGTCGGCAGCACCCGCGCGCCCGGCTGCACGAAGCGGCTCACGTGCTTGAGCAGGTAGTACTCGTGGTTGTACGAGTACCGGCCGCTGTCCGCGTCCACCGTCACGAGCGAGTTCTGCGCCCATCCCCAGCGGCTGACGCCGCCCTTCCTGAGCGCGATGTTCCAGTACAGGTAGGCGGAGGCGCCGCTGTGGAAGTAGTGCTTCATCAGCGTCCACGCGTAGCGGCAGTAGCGCCAGTCGTTCTTCCCGTCACCGCACTCCTGCTCGGTCTGGTAGAGGCGCAGCTCCGGATAACGGCGGTGGACGCCGGCGATCGCGCCCTTGCCCGCCCACTGGAACCCGGCGCCCTTGATGTAGCGGCGCGTGGCGGGATCGCCGAGGCTCACGTCGATCAGCCTCTCGTCGGGGCGTTCCATGGTGCCGAAGAACACCTCGACGCCGCGTCGCTCCATCTCGGGGCCGAGGGCGCGGATGAAACGCGCGAGGCCCTGCGGCGTCCACGTGCAGCTCGGGAAGTCCTGGGCCGAGTTGAACTCGTTCTGCGGCATCACCATCGACACGGTGATGCCCTGCGACCGGTACTCGTCGACGAAGCGCCCGAAGTACGCGGCGTAGGCGCGGAAGTACGGCTCCTCCTGGACGAACATGTCCGTGCCCTCGCGGCCCACCTGGTCTGGCCGCAGGCCGTTCTTCACGCCCGGCCGCCGCGGCAGGGCCGCCGCGTAGTGCTTGTTCGTCTTCATCCAGCTCGGCGGGCTCCAGGGCGACGCCCACAACTTCAGCGCGGGCTGCTCGGCGAGCGCGCTCTTGATGAACGGGACGAGCGTCTCGCGGTCGTTCGCGATCGTGAAGTGCTCGAGGTCGAGGTCGCCGGGCGTCTCGTCGTACGAGTACCAGTCACGCGAGAAGTCGTTCGCGCCGACCGGCATGCGGCACAGGTTGAAGCAGGCGCCGACGCCGGGCGCGAAGAGCTCCTTCATCACGGCGGCCCGATCGGCCGCCGACAGCGCCGAGAGCGCGGCCCAGCCCAGCTCGTTGAAGCACGCCCCGAATCCCTCGATCGCCTGCAACGGCTGATCGGCCTGCACCATGACGTCGGGCATCCCGGCGCGGGCCGGCCTCGAGCCCGCTGCGCTGCTGCCACGGCGCCGTCTGCGTCGTGACGACCCACTCGACGGCGCCGCTCTTTGCCGGCTGCTGCCTGCGCGCGCGCGCGCGGCACGAGACCTGGCGCGGCCGCCGCCCAGCACGGCCACCGCGCCCTTCATCAGCGTCCGGCGGCTGATCTCGTCGTTGGCCATGAGCCGCCCTCCGCTAATGCCTCGTCGCGGTGAAGGTGCCCTCGACGCCGGCGACCGCGATCGTGCCCTTCATGCCGCCGTCCTCGCCGAGCGTGCCGGTGAAGACCAGGTGGTACGTCGTGCCCTCGTGCTCGAAGTCGAACTCGAACGTGACGGCCTTCTCCTTGACGCTGCCCGTGACGGCGACGTTCTTGCCCTCCTCGAACGTCGCCGTACCGGACAGCGTCGCGTCCTGCTGTTTCAGCGCACAGCTGAACTTCACCGGGTTGCCGACCACGTCGCCGTCCACCTTCCAGGTTCCGGAGACGTCGGCGGCGAGCGCGGTGACCGCGGCCAGGGCGACGGTGGACAGCGTCAGCAGGAATGTCTTCATGGACTCCTCGTATCCGATCGAGTGGTGGGCTGGCACTGCAAGGGCCGGAGGCTGATCCTATCAGCAACGTGCACCGCGACGACGTCCGCCGGTCCGCGTCCGTGGAGGTAGACTGGCCGGAGCGCAACAGCGGCACCCGTTGCGCAGCGGGAGGAGCCATGACTGCTCGCATTGCCCTCGTCGCAGCCTTCGCCATCGCGCTGTCGCCGTCCCCGGCGCCGGCGCAGGGCTTCGAGAAGGACGTGATCGAGACCTCGGCCGGCAAGCTCGAGATCACCTTCCTCGGTCACGGGACGCTCGTCTTCGCCCAGGGCGGGAAGGTGATCCACGTCGATCCCTGGACGCGCGTGGCCGACTACGCGAGCCTGCCGAAGGCCGACCTCGTGCTGGTCACCCACTCGCACGGCGATCACCTCGACCCGGCCGCGATCGCCGCCGTTCGCACGCCCCAGACCCAGGTCGTCGTGGCGCCCGACTGCGAGGGCAAGATCGAGGGCGCCCTGGTCCTGCAGAACGGCGAGCAGAAGACCCTGGCCGGCATCCCCGTCACCGCGGTGCCCGCCTACAACCTCGAGCACAAGCGCCCGGACGGCACGCCGTTCCACGCGCCCGGCCGCGGCAACGGCTACGTGCTCGCGTTCGGCGACACGCAGGTCTACGTCGCGGGCGACACGGAGAACACCCCCGAGATGAAGGCGCTCAAGGGCATCGACGTGGCCTTCCTGCCGATGAACCTGCCGTACACGATGACGCCGGAGATGGTCGCCGACGCCGCGCGCGCGTTCCGGCCGCGGATCCTCTACCCCTACCACTACGGTGACACGGATCCCCAGAAGCTCGTCGAGCTGCTCAAGCCCGAGAAGGACATCGAGGTCCGCGTCCGCAGGATGAAGTAGGAGTCAGGACTTCGACTTCAGCCGCGCGTCGTTCTCCTCGAGAAAGGCGCGGATCTCGTCCGTCATCTCCAGCAGCTTCCGCCACTGCTCCTTGTAGAGCGTCACCGGGAAGCGGCCGAGGCCGTAGACCGAGAGGGCGCCCTTCTCGCTCACCTTGAGGCTCGTGCCCCGGACCGATCGGGCCTTCAGCCGCTCGTTCTCTTCCTTCAGCCTGGCCAGCTCCGCCTTGAGGTCGTCATCGCTCACGAGGGGCCCCTTTGCGTGGTGGTCTCGAGACGTCCGGGAGATTATCGCCGCTCCGGCTACCGGCTGGCGAACAGGCGCGGCAAACGCGTCATCGCGAGACTCAGAGCGACGGCGAGGCCGCCGGAGCTAACGTTCGACGCCGACATCGAACGGCCGCCGGTCTTCGTCGGTCGGGCGACGCGTCAGCGTCAGCCGCTGGTCTGGCCCTGCCGTGCGCACGGGCCTTCGTGGCCGCGCCGTGCTCCCGCCACCAGCCCGAAGCCTTCTCGCGCGTCCACTGGCCGAAGCTGCGCACGCTTCGAGGCGGCGGCACAGCTCATCGGCCGTCGCCGGTCGCTGTCGCCGGCTGCTTCGCGAGGCAGTCGATCAACACCGACTCGAGGTCCTCGGGCAGCCCGCGTCCGATCCGGCGCGACGGCCGCTCGGGCGTCTCGTGGATGTGGCTGGCGCAGACCTCGACCGTGGTCTTGCCCGCCGAAGACGTGGGTGCCGGTCAGCGCGAAGTAGCCGACCGCGCCCGAGCGAGTACAGGTCGGAACGGCCGTCCATCGTCTCGGGGGCGGTGATCGCCTCGGGCGAGAGATAGAGCGGCGTGCCGGCGATCACGTCGCCCTGGGTGAGCGAAGACGTCCGTGCCGCGCTCGAGGTCCTTGACCAGCCCGAAGTCCACGACCTTGGGGACGTCGTCGACGCCCCCCTGCCGGCACAGGATGATGTTGGCGGGCTTGATGTCGCGGTGGATCAACCCGACCTGGTGCGCCTCGGAGAGGGCGCTGGCGACCCGGTAGAGGATGTGCACGACCCGATCGGGCCGGCAGCGGACCGGCGACGGCCACCACCGACTCGAGCGAGGCGCCGTCGAGCAGCTCCATCGCGTAGTAGAAGACGCCGTCCGAGCTGCGGCCGTAGTCGAAGATCGTGACCGTGTTGGGGTGGGTCAGGCCCGCGGTGAGCTGCACCTCGCGCTCGAAGCGGGCCAGGCTGGCCTCGCCGGCACGGTCGGGAGGGAGCAGCTTGACCGCCGTCGGCCGGCGCAGCATCGCGTGACGCGCCCGGTAGACGACGCCCATGCCGCCCTCGCCCAGCTTCTCCTCCAGCGTGTACTGGCCCAGCCGGCGCGCCTCGCGCGCCTCGCGGCGGAGCCCGTAGATCACCCGTGAGGCGCCGGTCGCCAGCAGCACGGACATCAGCCACGAGAACGTCAGGCCGGCGCCACCGCCCCAGGCGAGCTGCTCCACGCTCCGAACGTCGAACACCGGAGCCAGCACCGCGAGCTGCGTCGGCTCGATGCTCAGGAACCGCGCGTACGCGCCGAACGGCAGCGGCAGCCCGACGACCAGGCCCAGCGCCAGCGTGCGCTGCGGTGAGCTGGGCACGTAGACGGCGCGCGCGAACACCACGAGCGAGAGCACGAAGACGACGATCAGGTCCGGCCGGACCATCGGGGGATCGACCAGGCCATCGCCTCGTACGCCAGGCAGCTGGCGCAGAAGCCCACCGTCTCGACGCTCCTCACGAACCGGAGCGAGCGCGGACCGCCGCGGCAGAGCAGCCACATCAAAGCCGCGATCGCCGCCCCGGCGAGGTGGAAGGCGAAGGCCCCCTCGTGCAGGTAGGGCCGCGGGCTGTCCCGGCCCTCGACCAGGTTGAAGAGCACGAACGCCGAGCTCAGTGTCGCTCCCACCAGCCCGAACAGCGCCACCCGCCGCTGGTAGAAGGCCAGGGCCTCGCGCGAGGCGTCCGACGTGGACGTCCGGCTCGAGCGACGCGAGAGATGGCGGATCACTCGATCCATGCTTGCCCGCGCATGTTAGCAGCGACTCGGCCGCCGCCGCCCCACCAGCGAAGGCGTCGCGCAGGCACGCGAGCTTCTCGTAGTAGCCGTGGACGCCGCCGGAGCCTTCCGGACGGCAGACCCCATCGCGTCATCCACCCCCGTCGCACGAGAGCCGGTTCGCTGTCAGGACCCGTCGCCCTCGAGCAGGTTCAGGATCAGCCGGATCATCAAGTCCTTCTGTCTCGCCTCGCTCTCGGCGACGAGGAGCGCGAGCGCCACCAGCGTGTTGTCCGTGAGCCGGAAGCTCCCGTCGGCGCGCAGCAGCATGCCGTTGCGCCGCAGGTAGTCGAGGAACAGAAGCGTGCCGATCCGCTTGTTCCCGTCCGAGAACGGGTGGTCCTTGATCAAGAGGTACAGCAGGTGAGCGGCCCTCGCCTGTACGCGCTCGCGTACGATGAGCGGTCGCTGCCCGAGGAACCGTTCGCGCCAGCAGGCTCACGGCCTGCTCCATCTCGCCGAGCCCCTTCTCGCGGAGCCTCCGCTCGTTCAGCGTGTACCCGGCGAGAAGGTGTTCGCGCAGCGTGCGCGTCGCCCAGATGCGGAACTGGGTACCCCGCTTGGAGTTGACCCGGTAGCCGACGGAGAGGATCGCGTCGAGGTTGAAGTACTCGACGCGATAGGTCCTCCCGTCTGCGGCAGTTGCTGCATCTTCTGCAGCAACTGCCTTTCGCTTGAGTTCGCCAGTCGCGAACACGTTCGACAGGTGACGTGATACCACGGACTTGTCGCGCCCGAACAACTCCGCCATCTGCCCGAGCGACAACCAGAGCGTCTCGCCTTCGAGACGCACCTCCAGCCGCACGCGCCCGCCACGCTGCTCGTAGATGACGACCTCGCCGCCGCTCACTCGCGACCGTGCCACGCCCTGATTGTTCCCTTGCTCGCCACCAGAAGAAAGGCGCCCCATCCGACCCTCCCGGAGACGGAGTCTGACGGCGGGGCGGGTCAGCCCAGGTCCGCAGCCCGAGTCACTCCGCCTTTCGGGCGTCGCGGGCGATGGCGACGTCCGCAGCGACCTCGTCACGGACGAGGGCCCAGTGGAAGAGGTTCTTGTCGTTGGCGACGAAGAAGTTGTGGTTGTAGTGGGTGAGCTTCATGTCGCAGGTCCGCACGGCGACGACCGTGAGCGCCCGTCGACGGCCGCAGCCCACGCCGTGATCCGTGCAACCCGCCAGGGAACCCCTGGCGCGGGCGACGGGAAGGAGCGTAGGAGCTCAGGCCTGCCGCCGCAGCCCCACCGCCACGAGAACCCAGACGACGGTCAGCAGCGCCGCGCACGCGGCCAGCGCGCCCAGCGATTCCATGACCCCGCCCAGCGTCGAGGAGAGGCTGAACGCGGGCGGCGCCGGCTGGCCCGCCGCCACCGCCGCCGCGGCCCGGTCGACGGCCCACTTGAGGCCAGCGAGCCCGTTGGCGATGCCCATGAGTACCGCGGCCAGCGCCGAGCTGATCGTCGCCGCGCTCAGCGGCCGGAGGATCGCGAGCGTCCGCTCGGCCGGGCGGAACGCGAACCGGGCGGCGACCACCAGGGTGACGAGACCGACGATCGGAAACGGCCAGAAGACGGGACCGGGCATGTTCACCTCCGTGGCATCATCGTCGCCAGGAGAAACGCCCGCCGCGCGGCAGCGTGACCGTGTCACGCCGCTCGCGCGGGCGCGTTCTTGACATCGTGGAGCGCGAGATCGAGCTCCGGCTGGTGGCGCGGCTCAAGGCCGGGGACCCCGCGGCCTTCGAGGCCATCTACGAGGCCTTTCGCCCGCGCCTCTTCAGCTTCCTCGCGCGCCTCAGCCGCCGCCGCGACCTGGCCGAGGACCTGCTCGAGGAGACCTGGCTCCGCCTGGTCACGCGGGCGCCGGAGCTGACCGACGACACCCGCCTCGGTCCCTGGCTCTTCACCGTGGCCCGCAACCTGTTCGCGAGCTGGTGCCGCCACCGCGCGGTCGACGAGAGCCGCATCCTCGACTTCGCCCTTTCGTGGCCCAGGCGCCCTGCCGCGCGAGTCGCCGTTCGAGTCGGCGGCGCGCGGCGAGACCGAGCGCCGTCTCGAGGCCGCCCTGGCCCGCCTTCCGAACCGGGACCGCGAGGTGCTGCTCCTCGTCGCGGGCGAGGAGCTCTCCCCCGTCGAGGCCGCCGCCGTGCTCGGCCTCTCGCCGGAGACGCTGCGCAAGCGCCTGCAGCGCGCGCGCGAGCGGCTCGCCGTGGGCATGCAGGAGGAGCCGGACCTCGTCCAGGAGAAGACGGGATGAGCGAGATGAACCTGCGCGTCCACGACGCCGACCCCGAGCGGGTCGAGCGGATCCGCCGGCGCTGCGTGTCCGTCCTCGAGGCGCGGCGGCGCGAAGCGGAAGCCCGCCGCTCCCGCGGCCCCGCGCCGCGAGGCTGGCTCGAGCCAGCCGTCGCCGTGAGCATGGGCGCGATCTACCTCGTCGACGCGTTCGCCCGCGCGCTCGCTCTTTTCCGCTGAGCAGAGCCGCCTCGGCCTGCGGCTGCGATCGTGATGCGGATCAGCCCACCACCTGAGCCCGTCGCCAGTCGAGGCGCAGGTCGTCGAGCCGGGCGCCGACGAGCTCGATCGACTCCGTGCAGATCGCACCCATGCCCGCCTGGTGGGCCATGCGCAGGATGTCGCCGACGTACGGGCTCTCCTGCCCCATGATGCGCGCCGCCGTGGCGTCCGCGGCCACGGCGTCGGTGCTCGCGAGGACGAGCCACGAGCCCAGGCGCGTGGCCACGTCGAGCGGGACGCCTCCGGTGCTCGTCGAGGGCCCGTCGCCCTCCATGCCGATCGAGAAGTCGATCAGCGCGAGGTCCGGCTGTGCCGCGTGCGCGAGGTCGACGAACAGCCGCCCAAAGCCCAGCGGGCTCGAGTCGTTGCGGTGCAGGAGCACGCGGTCGTAGTTGCCGGAGTTCACCCAGCCGTAGCGTTCGAGGGGTGTGATCCCGATGAAGTTCTTCAGCGAGAGGCTGAGGTGGGCCCACCTGTGGGTCTTGGCGACGGGGATCGAGATCACGCGGTCGGCGCCCGTCACCAGGCTCGAGACGGCCACGTGGCCCAACGACGTCCCCGTCGGCACGTCGACCCATGCCGCCGTGTCCACGTCCAGGCAGACGAGGCGGACTTTGCCCGGATAGCGTGCGTTGAGATGAGACGCCTCGCGCGCGAGGCTCGTCCCTCCGTCGAGCGTCACCGCGCCGTTCCAGTCGAAGCGTGGCATCTGCGAGCCGTCACCGACGATCACCTCGCGGGCGCCCACCCTCAGGCACTCCTCGACCACGGCGATCACGATCTCGGGCTTGGTGCACTCCCCCAGGCGAAAAGGGTTGTACGAGGCGCTCGACCACGGCAGCGTCACCATGTTGGGCTTGACGAAGACCGTCTCGCCCTCGTGCACGACCGACCCGATGCCCCCGATGGCGTCGAGCGCGGCGCGGGTCATCGCGGCCAGGTCGCGTCCCCGCACCGCGGCGACGCGCGCAGGCGGGCCGAGGTCCCCCGCTCCGCAGGCGAGCGCGGCCGGCGTCGGCGCGGGCGAGGGAGAGCCCGACGTCGCAGGCCACGCGTCGCCGTGGCACGCGCCGACCAGGCCACTCACCCCGACCCCGGCCACCGCCCCGGCGCCGACCCGGATCACGTCTCGACGACCCCAGTGCCTCATTTCCCTGCCCCCAGGTCTGTCGCGGGCGCTGCGAACCCTACTTCGGCACGTCCTCGAAGCTCCCGAACTGCGAGTTGGTCGTCGCGTCGGAAGAGAGCCGGGCCGTCAGGCGGTCGGCCAGGCTGTAGGCGTACATCTGGTAGACACCCGACCGGTTGGAGTCGTAGAGGATCAGCGACTCGTCCGCACTCCAACGCGGGTACTCGCAGATGTGGCTCGGATCGTAGTCCGTGATCGCCACCGGGTTCGAGACGGTGAGCGTCGCCGCGTCGAAGTCGGCGTAGTACAGGACGACGTCGTTGTACGTGCTCATGTTGTCGTCGTTGTCGAGCATGTAGGCCACGCGCCGCTCGCTGGGCGAGACGCTCAGCTTGTGCCAGAGCTGGCGCGTCGGCCGCGCGATCTCCTCGTAGACGCCGACGCCGCCCGGCCTCGGCGTCAGCAGGAAGGAGCGCGCCTGGGGAGGACTACTCGCCCACGAGACACGGTCGATGAAGATCCGGCCGTCCCGAAGCCCGGAGAAGCCCCACTCGTAGCCGTTCGCCGGGTTCGAGACCAGGACCTCGTCGCCGATCGCCCCGTCCGGCGAGATCAGGTAGGTGTCGTTCGAGGTGGAGCCCCGCACGGCGTAGCGGTTGAAGATGATCTGGTTCGTCCCGTCGCGCGTCCAGGTGGGATTGAAGTCCGCCCAGCGCCCGACCGAGAGCTCGCGGAAGCCCGTGCCGTCGACGCGGATCGTGCACAGCTTCGTCTTCCAGTTCGCGAACTCGGAGCCGTACTGGAGCGTGCGGAAGAACGCCAGGCGGCCGCCGCTCTGCGACCAGGTCGGCTTGAAGTCGTCGAAGCCGGTCGTCAGGAAGAGGCGCGGCTGCCCGAAGCGGTTGATCGTCACGCGCAGGTTGTCGGACGAGACCCAACGCGCGTCCGTGACGTGGGGATCGGCCAACATGCTGGACGACCGAGGCGCTCGGGCGCTCCCGCGAGTGGCTGTGCGGCTTGTCCGCAGCCCGCGAGCGCGCAGGATCAGAACGGCACCGACGACGAGGACAAGGCCGAGCCCACCGGCCGATTGCCGATCGCCACGCTGCTCCACGGTGTCTCCACCCAGACGAGGCAGTGATGCGGCCCGGGGCCCAGGTCTGCCGAGAGCCCCGTCGTCGAACGGTTATTGCCCGCGAGAGCGCCCGGGATACGGGTAGGATGCCCGGGCACATGGACCCGCTCGCACGTCTCCGGGCCATCTGCATGGCCCTGCCGGAAGCCGCGGAGAAGCTCTCGCACGGCGAGCCCACGTGGTTCGCGGGCAAGGGCAAGGTGTTCGCCATGCTCGACGACCACCACCACGGCTCCCCACACCTCTCCGTCTGGCTGCCTGCGCCGCATGGCGTCCAGGAAGCCCTCGTCGAATCGGACCCTCGCCGCTTCTTCCGCCCGCCCTACGTCGGCGCGAGCGGCTGGGTCGGCGTCGTCCTCGACACGAAACCCGACTGGAACCTGGTGTCCTGGCTCGTCGACCGCGCGTACCGCCACGTCGCGCACCCTCGGCTGGTCGCGCAGCTCCCGCCGGCCACCGAACACGCACCGAGCGCGGCGAGGCGCGAGACGAAGGCCCGCAACCGGCGCCGCTAGAGTGGCAGCCGATCCCCTCGCTCACCGATCGAGGTCGCGCCTCACAGCGGCACGGCCTCCGAGAGCACCCGGTCGCGAACGCGCGGCCGGAGCCCTTGCTCCGTGGCAACGTCGACCCTGCATCCGAGGACCGTCTGCAGCAGCTCGAGGCTCGTGCCCCGGACCGACCAGGGCGATCATCGTTTCCCGCGCGCCCTGCCAAGCGATCCCTGAGCGCCGCGGGCCGCCGCGCGTTCTGATCGGAATCGGTGACGGACTCCGTCGCGAGAAGCGGACACCGCTCGAGGCTCCTCGGCGGCTAACCCCAAGAGCAGCATGGGAGAGCGGCAAGGCGCGTTGCTTGCATGTGGACGACACCGAGGGTGGTGGGCACCCCGCTGGAGGTCGCGATGAGAGCGTCGTGGGCTTGGGCTTCGGTCCTCCCGTTGTGCCTCGCCCCGGTTGCCGCGCAGGCGCGAGAGAGAGGACGGGAGCGGGGCGACGGCGGCAGGCGTCATGCGGAAGGCCGCTCCGATCGAGGACGACCACAGGCCCGACAGCGGAGCGACCAGAACTCCGGGCGCGGACGTGCGCGATCGGAAGCGTCGAGGGATCGCTCTTCCGGCTGGCGGTCGGGCCAGGCAAACCGCTCGGACCGGCAATACCGTTCTGGCCGGCAGGATTCGAACAGGCGGGACCCATCCCGCCGCTTCTCCTGGGGCGGCGGCGTTTCGGGCCGAGGGAATCGCAGCTCGGACCGCGGCAGGAGCTCCCGTGAAGCCTGGGGCGGCTCTGGCCGCGATCGCCGCGACGACCGCAGCTGGCGCGGCTCCTACCCGAGCGCGCCTCGCCGTGGCTTCTCTTCTTCGTTCCGCTATCGGCCTCGGTATCCCGCGTACTACCGCTACGGCTACTTCCACCGGCACGGCTACTACTTCCCCCGCTACTACTACGACTACGACAGCTACCCGACGCATGCCTCCATTCGCGTCCTCGTGGACCCGGCGGAGGCGGAGGTCTACGTCGACGGCTACTACGCCGGTGTCGCCGACGACTTCGACGGCATCTTCCAGCGCCTCAACCTGACACCGGGCCGCCACGAGATCACGCTCCGGCTGGACGGATTTCAGACCTGGAGCGCCGAGGTCTATGCGATGCCCGATTCCACCCTGAACCTGCACCACGAAATGGTTCCCGGCGCCAGCGGACCCGAGTTCGGGGACGAGCCGGGCCCGTACGACGAACCGGGCGTGTACGAGGCCCCGGGCCCGTACGAACGACCGTAGCCGTAGCGGGAGCGACCGCGAGATCGTTGTGCGTCATCCGAGCCCGGCTGCTCGCGCGATCAGGAACAACCCTGCCCCGACGACGACGGCCCCGATGGCTCGCGCGACGCGCTCACCGGCCGGTGCGAGACGTTCGACGGTGATGGCTGCCGTCACGACAGCCATCGCGCGCAGGTCCATGACCCCGATGACGAGGAGGATCGCCATCAGGCCGGCACAGCAGTAGCTGCAGTGGAGGCCGAGGCGCAGGCCGTGTCGCCAGGCCGTGCCGGCGTCGGCCGGCAGCGTACGGCCGCGCCCGGGTGCCTCCCGGCAGCAGGCGAGGTGACGCGCCTTCCACGCGGTGAACTGGAGCGCGCCGGCGATCAGGACGACCACACCGACCGCGATCGGAACGGCGCGCGCCAGCGCCGGCTGCTGCATCTCGACCGCCGCCAGCGCGACGCCCAGCGGAAAGACGGCCATTCCGAACACGGTCCAGACGAAGAAGTAGCCCACGCCCACGAGCGCGGTCAGCCGACCGAGGCGCGTCTCGCCTGTCCTGCCGACGGCCTGGCGGTAGCGCCACAGCATCGGGACCAAGGACGGCAGCATCATCGCCACCATCATCACGACCCACATGCCGAGGAACGACGCCGCGGCGCCGGGCCACGTCTGTCCGGGCATCCGCATCCACGCCATCGACATCGTCCAGCCGCCGGGCATCGGCATCTCGCCCATCGCCGACATGGACGCGCACCAGACGATCGTCACCGCCGCGCTGGCGGCGAAGAGCAGCGCCGAGACGCCGAAGAAGGCTCGCTGGGAAGCTCGCTCGGAAACCATGCGTCGTGAGATCTCCGTCCCGCGGTTGCGCCACGACACCACGACTTCGCTCAGCGCTTGTCGTACTCGTCGTGGCGGCGCCACCAGACGCCCGTCTCGTTGCGCCCCTTGGGCGCGCGGTCGAGCCACTGGTACATGCCCCAGAGGCCGTCCAGTCCGCGCGCATAGGTGGAATAGGTGTGGTAGACGACGCCGTCCTCGAGCGCGAACGCGCTCATGCCCGGCCGCTCGCGCGTGTACGTGGCCGCGTCGGTTCCGGTCATGGCCGCGAACTCGGCGACAGGCTCCGGCGACCGGCGTCGCGTCCATCGCGTGGCCGCCGCGCCGGTAGTTGTATTCGATGCCCCCCTCGCGCTGTTGCTCCTCGGTGAACGCAGACGTTGAAGTCGAAGTTGAAGTCGCTGCCGAACGAGGACGCCCAGGGAAACGTCCACCCCATCCGCCGCTTGTACGCCTGCAGCTTCGCGAGCGGCGCCCGCGACACCGCCGAGAGCGTGACGTCGTGGTTGGCCAGGTGGACGACGAAGCCGTCGAACCCGTCCGCGATCGCCGAGCAGGACGGACACCCCGCCGTGTAGTCGGGCCCGAACATGAAGTGGTAGACGAGGAGCTGCGAGCGCCCTCGGAAGAGGTCTGCCAGCGAGGCGCTCCCCTCGTCGGTCTCGAATCGATACTCCTTGTCGATCCGAACCCACGGCAGCTCCTGCCGCCGCCGCGCCAGCTCGTCGCTGCGCCGCGTGAGCTCCTTCTCCGCCTCGAGCAGCTCGAGCCGCGCTGCGAGCCACTCCTTACGTGTCCCGGTCATGTGCTTCGTCATCGGTCTTCTCCTCCTTGCCTTGCCGTCGTGCGTTCTCGATGCGCTCTGGTCGTGAGTCGTGAGATAGATTTAGCGCCGGGCATCGAAGGTGGGAGTGACAAGTGTGACGGGATTCCGATGGACTCGCTGATCACGGCCGCGGCGCGTGCGCTCGCGGCGGGTGATCCCCTCGGCGCACTGAAGCGGGTCGCCCTGCGCGACGACGCGCCGGCGCTCGCGCTTCGCGGCATCGCGATGGCGCAGCTCGGCGATCTCGTTCGCGCGAAGGCCCTCCTGCGAAGTGCGGCGCGCGCCTTCGGTCCGAAAGAGGCCGTGGCCCGCGCGAGGTGCGTCGTCGCCGAGGCCGAGATCGCGCTCGTCTCGCGCGACCTGGGCTGGCCTGCGAAGGCGCTCGACGCGGCGCGGGCGACGCTCGAAGCGCACGGCGACCGGGTGAACGCCGCGCACGCGCGGTATCTCGAGGTCCGGCGCCTCCTCCTGATCGGGCGCCTCGACGAGGCCGAGCGTGCGCTCGCCGAGCTCGACCCCGCGCCCTTCCCGCCCGCGTCGAGGACCGCCCACGAGCTGGTCGTCGCGGGGATCGCGATGCGGCGCCTGCGGACGAAGGCGGCGCGCGCTGCGCTCGCGCGGGCCGAGCGCGCCGCGCGCCACGCCGGCATCCCTGCGCTGACGGCGGAGGTCGAAAGCGCATTCCTCGTCCTGAACACGCCCGCGGCGCGCCTGATTGCGCGTGGCGAGGAGCGACTCCTCCTGCTCGAGGAGGTCGAAGCGTTGCTGGCGTCGAAGGCGCTCGTCGTGGACGCGTGCCGTCATGTCGTGCGTGACGACGGCAAGGTGGTCTCGCTCGCAAGGCGTCCGGTGTTGTTCGCGCTCGCACGCGCGCTGGGCGAAGCGTGGCCGGGAGACGTGCCGAGGGACACGCTCGTCGCGCGCGCATTCGGAGCGAAGCTCGCCGATGAATCGCATCGCGCGCGGTTGCGAGTCGAAGTCGGGCGGCTTCGCGCGGTGCTTCGGACGCTGGCCGACGTGAGCGCGACGAAGCGAGGTTTTGCGCTGGCGCCGCGCCGCGCACGCGAGGTCGTCGTGCTGGCGCGGCCCGTCGAAGAGGAGCATGCGGCGGTGCTCGCCTTCCTCGCCGACGGTGAATCGTGGTCGAGCTCGGCCCTGGCGCTTGCGCTTGGCAGCGAGCCAGCGCACCGTGCAGCGGGCGCTCGACTCGCTTGCGGCGGCCGGCAAGGTGCAGTCGTTCGGTCGCGGGCGAGCGCGTCGCTGGATGACCCCGCCCGTGCCGGGATTCACGACGACCTTGTTACTCCCCGCTCCGCTGCCGAGTGACTAGGATGGAAGCATGAATCGATCAGCCGCCGAAATCGTCCGTGAATATGGACCCTTTCCGGGTGTCGACCACGTGCATGGGGTCACGTATGACGGTCAGCAACGTCTGGTTTGCCGCCGGAGACAAGCTGAACGCCTTCGATCCGGCGAGCGGGAAGACGCTGCGCTCGATCGATGTCGCCGCGCATGCAGGAACGGCCTTCGACGGCCAGCACCTGTTTCAGATCGCCGAGGATCGCATCCAGAAGATCGATCCGAAGACCGGCCGTGTGCTCGCCACGATCCCGGCGCCCGGCGGCGGCGGCGACTCGGGGCTCGCGTGGGCCGAAGGGACGCTCTGGGTGGGGCAGTATCGGGACCGGAAGATCCATCAGATCGATCCCGAGACAGGGGCGATTCTTCGCACCATCGAGTCCAACCGCTTCGTCACCGGCGTCACCTGGGTCGACGGAGAGCTCTGGCACGGCACCTGGGAAGGTGACGAGAGCGATTTGAGGCGAGTCGATCCTCGAACGGGAGAGGTCCTGGAGAGGCTCGAGATGCCGCCCGGAGTGGGCGTGTCGGGGCTCGAGTCCGATGGCGGCGATCAGTTCTTCTGCGGAGGCGGAAGCAGCGGGAAGGTGAGAGCCGTCCGCCGGCCCAGGCGAGGCTCCGCGACGGGCAGCGGCTCCGCGATCCCCGTCGACTCCACGAGCAAGTAGTCGAAGCGGGTCTCTGCGCGGCACGAAATGCTTCGCTCAGGATCTGCTCGCGAAACTACGAGCGGCCCCGCCTCAGCAGCTCCAGGTCGGCGAGGTCCTTCGCGCGACCAGCCGCCTCCTTGTTCCGGATCAGGGCGTCGCGGCCGATGTAGCTCAGCCGGACGGGCCCCAGCGAGCCCTCGAGGCGCCCCTCCCAGGCCTCGCCAAAGCTGACCCCGTCGATCGCCGTGGTGACGTCGATCCGACGAGGCGGCAGCCCGATCTGGCAAACGACCCCGGGCGCGAGGAGGTCCTGGAGCGTGATGCCCAGGGCCTGCAGCGGCGCGCCGAAGCGAGCCAGCGCCTCGAAGACGCGAGGCGCGTTCTCGTCGGTCGGCTCGACCCAGACATCGAGGTCGCCGGTGGCCCGCGGCACGCCGTGAGCGGCCATCGCATAGGCGCCGACAACCAGGAACCGCGCGCGGGTCGCGTTGAGCGACGCGAGCACGTCGACGAAATCCTGGAGCAGCTCCGGCTCGCGATGACGAGCCTGCCGCGGAACGCCCGCGACCCGTGACCTAGGGGCGGCGCGGGTGCGGGATCTCGGTCTCTTGGCCGCCACTACGCACCAGGAGGCGAACAGGAATGCGGCTGCGGCGATAGCGCGGGAGCGGGAGCCCGGCGACCCGCCAGGCCGCCTCGGCGAGCGGGCGCATCATCGCGATCCGCTCCTCGAGGGTCGTGCTGGAGGAGAGGTCGTCGCTCGGCTGGTCCCGCAGGCTCGTGAGCCGGACCGGCCACTGGCTGCGTGCACGAGCCCGTCGCGCGGCAGAGTCCCTCATGCGACGACTGTACCACGCCGGCCCCGCCTCACTGGCAGGAAGACTCAGCGCCCGCCCTTGCGTCGCACTTCGCGCAGTCGCGGCAGCAGTACGAGACCGACCTGAGGCGAGTCGATCCCCGAACGGGAGAGGTCCGGGAGAGGCTCGAGATGCCGCCCGGGACGCACCTTCGCACGGAACAGACTGCCCGGTTGACGCTGGCCATAGAATCCGAGTCGAGCCTCGGGCTTACGCACGCCCGCCGCCCACCTCTCGTGGGTGCCCCTCCCGGCGGCGGGAACGACTAGGAGGAATGCCATGAAGAGCACACTCGGACCCGTGGCAGTGGGGGCTCTCGCCTGCATCGTGATGCTTGCCTCGCCAGGCGAGCCCACCCGCGCAGAAGCGCGCCCCAAGCCAACCAGGAAGGTCTCGCCGGAGGATCTTTGGTTGAAGACCAGCAACCCCACCGTCACCGGCCGGGTCCACAAGGGCTGCGTAAAGTTCGCGGATCCGGAGGCCGTGGTCAGCAAGGGGCCGATCAGCAAGATCACTCTGTACCACGGCACCTACATCTACGGGATCCGCATCAGCTACGGCACGGACGGCGTCGGGGACGTCCACGGCTTCACGGAGCTCATTCAAGGGATACGAGAGGCGGAGTGGACGGTTCCCGAGGGCGAAGGAATCACGCGCGTGGAGGGAGAGATCCACGGGTACTACGTGAGCCGGCTTCAGTTCTTCACCGACGGAGGTCGCAGCTCGAAGGTGTTCGGCACGCTGCGCGGCAAGCCGTTCGCGGTGAGCGACCCGGCCAAGGGGACGCTGCGGACCATCAGCGGATGGGCGAATCTGCTGAGGGACCCGTCCTACAACCGGGCCCTGACCAGCATGATCTTCCATTTCGGGGCACCGTACTTCATCAAGAGCATCGACTACGACACCGCGGCACTGGACGCGGCGAGACGGGACACGGCCCCCGAACGATGCGCGAGTCAGGACTTCACGAACCGAACGTCGGTGGAACAGACGAGCTCGTATGCGAACAGCGTCAAGGTGGTCAAGACGACGAAGCTGACCTTCGAGCAATCCTTCGGCCTGAAGCTGGGCGCCAAGGTGTTCGCCCAGGCGAGCGTCGGGCTGGTGAAGGCGGGCGCCGAGGCCTCCTGGGAGGCCAATTTCACGGCGACGTCCGGCCAGTCGTACTCGACCTCGAAAGAAGAGACTGTCGATTGGACCGTTCCCGTCAAAGTACCACCGCACACGAGGGTCGTCGCGACCTCCACGTGGAGGAAGTACCGGGTCAGCATCCCCTTCACCTACACCGTCGCGTGGTACGAAGGCACGAAGGACAACATCAAGAAGGAGGTGACGCTGCCGGGCTTGTACGAGGACGTCCGTGTCGACGACCTCAAGCACGATTTCACCGAGGCGCGGCTGGAATAGAAGCGCGGGCTCGGATGCCACGGGCCCGATCGGAACAGCGCCCATCCGCCTCAAACCGCGGGCACGCCTCACCCGCGCGTTTGCGGCTGCCGCAGGTGCGGCGCCAGCGCCCGCTCGAGGCGCTCGAAGATCCGCGGCAGCTCGTCCTGCCTCGCGGACTGCGCTCGCCATCTGAGGTTGAGGAGCCAGCTGCCCGCGAGCATGGCCGCCAGCACGACGCTCGCTGCCACGGCGAAGCTGTCCGAAGCCGTGACCGCTATGTACCCGGCTGATCCGACGGCGCAGAGCGCGAAGATCCGGACGGCGGGCTCGAGCCACCGGCGCAGGCCGATCCACCCGACTCCCGTGACGATCCGCGATCCCTGCCCGATCGCGGTCACGGTTCCGACCAGCCCGAGCCCAGTGGCTTGGTTGCCGCCGATGTAGATCTCTAGACGCCCTCGATCGTCGACACGCCCCACCACGTCCGGCCGCCTGCTCGCCTCGATCCCCTCGAGCACCGGCAGATACATCGGGTCCGTCCCGATCGCTCCGCGAATCACCGCCTGTGCATCGGACGCCGACAGCACGACGTCGTAGGTCCGCCCGACGTCGCGAAACCGACTGACCGGCCAGGTCAGCACCGTCACGATCGACCACCGGCTCACTGGTACGGGCATGCTGCGACACCTCCTCCGGAATCGATCCCGGCTCGTCGAACGAAGAACGCGTTCAGCGACGTGAACCGGCAGATTGTCTGTGTTGGAGGAAGCGAGAGCAAGACAGCCTGGCTCTCACATGGCTGCAACTGCCCCGGGAGTCCTCCCGGTGTCGGGCACAGCCTCCGGGTCGAGATAGACTGTGCGTCGAACATGGGGCTGCGAAGGTCCGTGGTCGTCGCTGTCGACGACCTCGCCGCGCTCCGCCGCCACGAGCTGGACATCCCGCGGGGCACGGGCCTCCTGCTCGAACCCTAGTAGTGGTAGCGAGCCTGCAGGAAGTCGATGCGATCGGCCCGAACCAGGTACACGTTCCGGTGTTCCTGAGTGAGGCGGCGTGACCAGGTACCCGCCGCGAGGTACTTCAGCGGCTCGGGCTTGCCGATGCCCTGGAATGGGTCGCGCAGGATCGCCTCGACCAGGTCCAGAGCGCGCAACGCCACGCGCCGGTCGGTCTGGACCCAGAAGCGCAGGTCCACGAGGAATTCGCGCTGGAAGACCGCCCGGGACGCCGCCGGCCTCGACGGAGCGCGCTAAGTCCACCTCATCGAGCCGGCCAGGGCCTTCAGCTCTTCGCCGTCGGGATCGTCCTTCACCGCGCAGGTGTCGTCGAAGATCATGGTGGAGCGCTGGCCGGTGTCGAACGCCGGCCACCGAGGCAGGCCGGCGTGGCTCGGATTGCCGGTGCGCGCGAACTGCACCCACGCACTGCTGATGCGCGCCGAGAGGGTGCGCGCTTCGAGGCCGCCGCCGGTCATGTGATCGCAGCGGTCGGTGTTGTCGAAGACGAAGGGCATCTCAGAGCAGTGAAAGGAGTGCAGCCTGCCGTCGAGGACGGGGCTGTCCCACGCGAACCAGTACAGGTAGGCTGGCGCGCCGCCCTGTTCGGCCTTCAGCGCGGCCTGCCGCAGGGCCGCGTGGCGGGCGCCCGACGAGAACCAGATGGCGAAAAGCTTAGCCGGGCTCGCGTCCGGGTGCCCCCGCCGGAACGCATCCAGAATGCGCTGGCCGTCCTCGGGCCCGTGGCCCTTCACGACGCGGCTGCGGAGCTCGTCGATCGTGAGCTTCTCGAAGCTCGGATTCCCGAAGCCGATCCCGAACTCGGTGAGGGTCGAGCCGACGATGAGCGGCACGCCGGCCGATGCGGCGGGTGCTGTGGTCCAGAACGGATGCTCGGGCAGGACGGTGCCGTCGACCGTCGGGGCCCAGGCGTTCGTCTCGCCGTGGCGGCCGAAGTCGATCGGCCGCGAGTAGTCGCCTGACGGGTACACCTTCTTCGCGGCGGCTTGGGTCACCGTGACGAGGCGGTCGAACGGCATGACCTGGAGAGCGTCCAGACCGGCCTTGCCGACGCCCGTCTCCTTCAGCACGGCGTCAGCGAGCCTCGCCGAGAAGTCGGGAGTCAGCAGGCGTCGCATGGAGCCGCTCTCGACGATCGCCTTGTGAAAGAGGCCGCTTGCCCGCGGCATGGCCATCAGGGCGGTCACCTTCCCGCCGCCGCCGGACTGGCCGAAGATCGTCACGTTCGCGGGATCGCCGCCGAAGCCCGCGATGTTGTCCCGTACCCACTCGAGCGCGGCGACGATGTCGAGCAGACCCACGTTGCCCGAGGCCGCGTACTTCTCGCCGCCGACGGACGAGAGGTCGAGGAAGCCGACCGCGCCGACGCGGTGGTTGAGGCTGACGACGACGACATCGTGACGTGCGAGGTTCTCCCCGTCGTAGACGTTCATCTCGTTGCCGGAGCCGGTGGCGAAGCCGCCGCCGTGCAACCAGACCATGACGGCGCGCTTGCGGCTGTCGAGGCCGGGAGTCCAGACGTTCAGGCGCAGACAGTCTTCGCCCTGCGCGCCGGGGTTCCATTCGTAGACGAAGGCGACCTCGTCCTTGTCCCAATGCTCGGGCGGTATCTGTGGGCTGGCGAACCCCCAGGCGAGCGCAGAGCGAACTCCGGTCCACGGCGCCGGTTTCGCGGGCGCCATGAAGCGCCGGGCGCCGGAGGTGGGCGCTCCATAGGGAATGCCCCTGAAGATGAACGTCTCCCCGTGCCGGAATCCGCGCACCTTCCCGTGGATCGTGCCGGCGATGGCGGCGGAGTCCGAAGCGACGAGGGAACTGGCGGTCGCGGCCCCGGCGGCCGTTCTCGCCTGGGCGGCCACTCGCCGCGGGAGAAGGCCTGCGGCGGCGACACCGGCGGCGGCCTT
This sequence comes from uncultured Acidobacteriota bacterium, assembly GCA_963831755.1. GTDB lineage: Bacteria > Acidobacteriota > Vicinamibacteria > Fen-336 > Fen-336 > DATBSL01. The sequence continues at coordinate 15,065 of CAWHRC010000020.1, read as the reverse complement.
CATCCAGGAACGCCTCGTCGGTTTCATCGTTGCTCCCGTCTGAAGTCGACTACGCGAGACTCGCCCTCATCGCCGCGGCCGTCTCGCGCAGCTTCGGGAATCGCGTCCATTGCTCGTCCTTGCACCCTGGAAAGTCGGGGCAGTGGGCGCATGTCGGGAGGCCTCGCTTCGAGGCGCACTTCTTCAGCGTGCAATCGAAGAGCGCCTTCTTCGACTTGCAGCCGAGGCACTCGATCTGCTCGGGCTTCATCTTCCACCGGGCCGCCACTTCGGCCCGCAGCGCATCGTCCTTCCTCACGGTGGCCAGGTAGGCGTCGCACTTCGCACAGTCGAGGCAGCAGTAAGCGATCCTGTCGAAGCTCCGCGGCACGTCCGAAGCGGATGCGACGCCTCGGCACAGGCTGCAGGCCAGGAACGCCGTTCCCTGCGCCAGCAACTCCCTGCGATCCGTCGAGCGCATGCTCACTCCCTCGTTCAGATGCTTGGATGATCGACTCGACGCGACAAACGCAGTCGCGCCCATACTACAGCCCGAGTCCAGTGTCTCGGAGAGGATCGCGGGAGCGCCTTCCGCCTGGCTCCGAACGGAGCCGACCGCAGGTTGATCGCTCCTGCCGGAAGGCGCTAGTCTGCGCCCGGCGTTCCCCGTCGACTCGACGAGCCGGCCGACAGCGCCGCTCCATGACGCCTCGCCGGCCTCGATCGCTAGAGTGGCAGGTAGCAGATGCGGTTCGCCCAGTCCTCCGGCGACGTCGCGGAGGCTATGAGCAGCAGGGTCCTCGACGGCTCTGAACACCGGAAGCGACTGCGGGACGACGATGACGCCCGGGCTCGCTTGCGACTCGATGAACGAGGCGAAGTGCCGAGGCATCGTCTTGGAGTCGTGAGTGACCAGAATGCGGTGCTCGCGTGCCGCGAGGCCGAGGACGGCCGCATCGTCCAGTCCGTCGAGCGACGCGGCGGCTGCCGTCTGGAAGTCCACTCGCGGGATCCGTCGAATCAGGGCGGAGACGATCACCTGATTGAGGTCCGCGTCCGCCTGGAAGCGGACCATGGATCAGGATGCGAGTGGGCCGCGCCGGGAGGCCAGGAGCTTCTGGTAGAACATCGGGTCCGCGGCGCGGGCCGCCGCACGCTTGGCCTCGAAGTCGTCCCGCTGCGCCGCGAGGTACTCGTCGATCTCCTGGCGGTGCGCAAGGTAGTACGCCACTGCGCCGTAGACCTGTTCGAGAGTCAGGACGGGAAACGACTGGGCCATGGCCTCGGCCGTCTGCCCCGCCAGAAACGCGTACACGATCGAGTCCAGCGAGACGCGGGTCCCTGCGACGTAGTAGCCGGTATCGACGTGCGTGACGTAACTCTCGCTCACCGTTCCATCCCCGTGAAGGGCATGTTGCATTGGACCGCCTCCTGGTTCAAGCCGTGCCGAAACCGCCGTGACGAACCAGGGTGTCGACGGGCCATTGGACAGCCCGGGTCCGGACGTATCATCGCGCCCGCGCCGCCCCCGACTCCAGTTGATCGCTCCTGCCGGAAGGCGCTAGTCTGCGCCCGGCGCCCCCGTCGACTCGACGAGCCGGCCGACAGCGCCGCACAACTGGAGGAGCACATGAAACGCGTGGTTCGCTCGACAGTGCGTGGCCTCGCCACGGCAATCGCGTTGCTGTTCGCGGCGGTCGCTGCGGCCTCGCCGCAAGCGCCGCAGACGCCGCAGACGCCCCAGACGCCGCTCTTCCGGAACCCCGACCTTCCCGCCGACGAGCGCATCACGAACCTGCTGTCGCTCATGACCCCCGACGAGAAGCTGCAGGCGCTGGGCGGCTTCAACTCCGGCGTGCCCCGGCTCGGCGTGCCCGCCTTTGGATTCTCGGAAGGCATCCACGGCCTCGTCCAGCGGGGCATGCCGGAGCGCGGCGTGCCGCCCATCACGACGACCCAGTTTCCCCAGCCGCCCGGCATGGGGTCGACCTGGAACCCGGACCTCGTCCGCCGGGCCGGCGGCGTGGAGGGAGCCGAGGCGCGGTACATCACGCAGAGCGGCAAGTCCAGGTTCCCCATGCTGATGGTCTGGGGCCCGCAGGCCGACCTCGCGCGCGACCCGCGCTGGGGCCGCTCCGAGGAGGTCTACGGCGAGGACCCGTTCTTCAACGGCGTGATGGCGACGGCGTTCGCCCGCGGCATCCAGGGCAACGACCCGAAGTACTGGCAGGCGGCTCCGCTGCTCAAGCACTTCCTCGCGAACTCGAACGAGAACGGACGCATGTCGTCGAACTCCCAGTTCGACGAGCGGCTGTTCTGGGAGTACTACTCGGTGCCCTTCCGCATGGCGTTCCAGGACGCCGGCGCCAACGCTGTCATGGCCTCCTACAACGCCTGGAACGGCACGCCCATGACCATCCACCCGGTCCTTCGTGACGTGCTGATCGGCCAGTGGGGCGTGCAGGTCATCTCGAGCGACGGCGGCGCGGTGCAGAACCTCTGGGAGGACCACACGGTCGTCCCCGACCAGAAGGCCGCCGTGGTCGCCGCGTTGAAGGCGGGAATCAACCAGTACCTGGACCGGGCCCTCGAGGAGCTGCGCGCCGCACTGAAGGAAGGCCTGATCACGGAGGCGGACCTCGACGAGGGATTGAGGCGGAAGTTCCGCGTCTCGCTCAAGCTCGGACTGCTCGACCCGCCCGCGATCGTCCCTTACGCGAAAGCCAAGGACGGCCCGGCGCCGTGGGACAGCGAGGAGCACTTCGCCATCTCGAAGACGATGGCCCTCGAGTCGATCGTGCTGCTGAAGAACGAAGGCGGCGCGTTGCCGCTTCGCAAGGGCGCGCTGAAGTCCGTCGCCGTCATCGGCCCGAGGGCCGACAGCGTCTACTGGGACTGGTACGGCGGCACGCCGCCCCACGCCACGACACCTCTCCAGGGCATTCGCGAGGCGGTGGGTCCCGGCGTGACCGTGAACTACGCCCCCGACGACGAGGCCGGCGCGGCCGTGAAGGCCGCCAGGGCCTCCGACGTGGCGATCGTCGTGGTCGGCAACCACCCGACCTGCGGCCCCAACATGGGGAAGGAGTGGACGAAGGGCGGCGACACCACGCCGTGCGCCGATCCAGGTGAAGGGCGCGAAGGCCGCGACCGCGAGACGCTCGCCCTGTCCCAGGAAGAGCTGGTCCGGAAGGTGTACGCCGCGAATCCCCGCACGGTCATGGTGCTGGTGTCGAGCTTCCCCTACACCATCACCTGGTCGCAGGAACACGTGCCGGCGATCGTGCACATGGCGCACTCCTCGCAGGACGAGGGCTGGGCGCTCGCGCAGGTGCTGTTCGGAGACTACAACCCCGGCGGCCACACCGTGGTCACCTGGCCTGCGTCACTGGAGCAGCTGCCCCCGATGATGGACTACGACATCCGCCACGGCAGGACCTACATGTACGCCAAGGGCACACCGCTCTATCCGTTCGGCCATGGCCTGAGCTACACGACGTTCGACTTCGCCAGGCTCCGTACCGACAAGCCGGCCCTGGCCCGGAACGGACAGCTCGAGGTGAGCGTCGACGTCACCAACAGCGGCAAGGTCGCTGGCGACGCGGTGCCGCAACTGTACGTCCAGCACCTAAGCTCGAAAGTCGAGAGGCCCGCGCAGCAACTGGCCGGCTTCAGCCGCATCCACCTGGCGCCAGGCGAGACGAAGACCGTGCGGATCCCGCTGAAGGCCTCGCAGCTCGCGTACTGGGACACCGGCCGAAAGACGTTCGTGGTGGAGCAGGAACCTGTCCGGCTGTTGATCGGAACATCGTCGGCCGACGTCAGGCTGCGCGCGGAGATCGCGGTGCAGTAGCCGCTGCTCGGCGCTGGCGGCTCTACCCGAATCCGAGCGAGGACTGCCCGAGCTGGGGCGAGAGGCCTTCCGCTGCCGCGTCGGCGCGGAGCCGCGCCGCCGGACCGGTACCCAACTCGCTGAGCAGAGAGGAGAGGGCGCTCCGTGTGCGAATGTCGATGAATTGCCCCTGCGGCTGCATGTAGATCACGACGGGCTTGCCGGCAGCGGCGAGACGCAGGACGTTCATCAGCGTACCGTGGCTCTCTCCGTCCCAGAGCATGAGGCCGACGGATGCTTCCGCGGCCATCGCACGGTCCTTGGCGGCGTAGTACTGGAAGTCCTTGCGCGGACCACGCGGAGTCACGACGCGAACCGTCCAGCCCCCCAGGTTGTTACGCGGGACGGAGTCGGCGCAGAACACTTCCACGCCTGCGTAGTGCCGTCCGGCGAGGTGCCGCTGGACGGCCTTGTCCGCACCGTTGGCGTCGCCGATCAGGATCCGCAGCTTCTGGTCGACGATGCGGTCAACCCGGGTTCGCACCTCGGCCGCAAGCCTCGTGACCTTGCGGGAGCCGCCAATGAACACTGTCTTCAATGTGCGCTCCGCGTCCTCGTCAGTGTCAGCGCGTACACGGCGTCCGCACCCGCATTCTCGTACATCGCCGCAGTGATGCTGTTCATGGTCGCGCCGGAGCGAAACAGATCATCGAAGAGCAAGACCCGCTTCCCTTGGACAGCCTCGGCGGAAACCTCGTGAAGCCCCTCAAGCAGCCGCCAACGCTCATCGTAATCGAAGACGTCCTTGAGCTGCGGAACCGTTCGCGTCCGACGGACGCATTCGGGGCAGAAACGCACGGCGAGTCGTGACGCCATTTCGGCCCCGACCATCAGCACCGGCTGCACGGCTCGGTCCCGCGATGGAGGGACCGGCACCAGCAGATCAACGGTTGGCTGCCATCCCCGGACGAATGCAGCTGCCACCTCGGCGATCTCGGCAACGACGCTCCGGTCGCCCTTGTACTTCAGGCGATAGAGCAGCTCGCCTATCGGCGAGCGCGTCGTGTCGTAGAGCCGGTGGCCGAACTCGTCATCGCCAAGGTAGGTGCTGCTCACGGTGTGAAGGTCCAGTGCTCGCCCATCACTCCAGCGCCCTGGTATCCGCGCCGGATGAATCTCGACCATCTCACCCTCTCGGCCTGAAGTGTCGGTCGCTCATTGGACATCCGAGGTCCGGTCGCGGGCGATGCGGTGCCGCAACTGTACGTCCAGCACCTTGGCTTGAAGGTCGCCCGGCCCGCGCAGCAGCTGGCCGGCTTCAGGCACGTCCACCTGGCGCCCGGCGAGACGAAGACCGTGCGGATCTCGCTGAAGGCACAGCAGCTCGCCTACTGGGACACCGGCCGAAAGGCGTTCGTGGTGGAGCAGGAATCCATCCGGCTGATGATCGGAGCCTCGTCGGCGGACGTCCGGCTCCGCGCGGAGACAAAGGTCCAGTCAGATCGCACCCATGCCCGCCTGGTGGGCCATGCGCGGGCTTGGTGGAGCAGCGCGGAGCCGAGCGTACTTCCCGACCGACGCCGGGACCGCATACGTCAACCCCCGTCGCTGGCCTGTTCCCTGGGGCGACCGATCGTTCCCCAGGACGACCGCCTGTTCCCGAGATCGACCGTTCGTTCCCGTCGCTCGTCGGCTGTGATACGTATGCCGGCCATGTCGATCGCTCACGGGAAGATCCTGGTCCATCTCAAGGACCGTCGGCGTCTGGTCGTGGACGCCCACGACGTCTACTACCTCGAGGCGCAGCGTGACGAAACCGACATCCGCCTGCGGGGGGCGCGCCGCCTGCGCGACGTTCGCTCGCTCGGCGAGGTGATGAAGGACCTCGGTCCGGCAGGGTTCGTGCGAATCCACCGCAACCACGCCGTGAACCCAGGCCGCGTTCGCGAGATCAGGCTGGCTGGTCGAGCGTGGCAGGTCCAACTCGCCTCGGGTCGCGGGCCAGCTCCTCGTTGAAGCGCTGGACGAATGCGCTGGCGGCAGCCTTGTCCGGCGCCAGAGGGTTCTGCCGCATCGGCTTCCGGTTCGATCCCCGCGCGGAAGAGCCGGGTCTTCTCCCGAGCGGTGAGTCGGGCGTCAACGGCTGACGCGCGCCGGCGTGGCCGGGTCGACCAGCGCGCGCAGGCGCTCGCTCTTCTGGAGGTCCCAGAGCACGACGCCGCCGTCGCTGTCGGAGGACGCCGCGAGCTTGCCGTCGGACGACACCGCCACGCCGTACACCTCGGCGGTGTGACCGCGAAGGGTCGCGGCCAGCCGCCCGTCCGGCACCGACCACAGCTTGACCGAGTGGTCGCTCGACGCCGAGAGCAGCCGGCCGTCGGGACAGAAGGCGAGGCCGTTGACGACGAAGGCATGGCCCGCGATCGAGCCGACCTGCTTCCTGTCGACGAGCGACCACACGCTGATTTCCCGGCCCGAGGCCAGGGCGAGGATCCGGCTGTCGGGCGAGATGGCGAGCGCCGTGGCGTCGGAAGACTTGCCGAGCGTCGCCGCCAGTCGGCCGTCGGGCACGGACCAGAGCTGGAGCGGCGAGTCGAAGCCGGCGGACACCAGCGTGCGGCCGTCGGGGCTCAGGGCGATGCGGCTCGCTCCGTTGGGGAGAGCGATCGTGCCGATCCTGCGTCCGCCCGGCAGCGCCACGAACGCGACCGTCCCGGCAACGCCGAGAGAGCCCCCGCCCGCGGCGACGAGGCGCCCGTCGGCGGTCGCGCCGAGATCGGCCATTCCGGTCGTCAGCTCCGCCAGGGTCGGCTTTTCCTTGCGGTCCGCCAGCGACCACTGGCGCAAGGTCTTGTTCATGCACGTGGCGAGAACGCTCGGTCCGTCCCCGCTCACGCGCAGCGCCCACACGCTCGGACAGTCGCCCGCGAGCGCGCCCAGCAGCCGCCCGTCGGCCACCGACCACACCTTGATCGGCGCCTTCGAGTCCTCCATCGTCGCGGTCACGAGCGTCCGCCCGTCCGGCGTGAAGGCCAGCGCCGCGACCGCGCCCTCGTGCGCACGACCGCGGGAGGCGGCCGCCGCCCCGGCCTCCGGCGACGCCGCGAGCGCGGTCTGGAGCATCGCACGCCAGCCCTCCCGGACAGCCTCGGGCTGCGAGGCGAGCGGCGCCCTGTCGAGCGCCTCGAGCGCGGCCTGAAGATCGGCTCGCGGGAGCTGGGGCTTCCTCGCGGTCAGCGCGGCGGGGTCGTTCGTCGGGCAGGACGGGGCGCAGCGTCCACCGGAGAGCGGCGGCTCGCTCCCGTCCCGGGTGTAGCAGATGCGGCCGGTGTCGTCGGCGCAGAAGCCGTGAAAGCCCGTGACCCCGGGCTGCTCGGGCACGGCCAGGTAGGCGAAGGTCGCCCCAGCGCCGCCCACGCCCTGGCCCACGACCAGGCGCCGCCGGTATCCGTTGCGCGAAGGCGCCGCCATCCCGGCGTCGAGGAACGCCGGCGCGCCCTTCAGCCCGCACTTGGCCGGCTCCAGGAGACAAGCCAGCTCGCCGTACGAGCCCTTGGCCGACCAGTAGGCCGCCTGCGCGCTCTCGACGGACCGCACGCCGCCCATCGCCCCGACCTCGTTCATGGCCGCCCTGCTGTAGCGGAGGAGAGCCTGGATGGTATCGACAGGTTCTGCGGCGCGCACCGCGACCGACGCCGCCAGTGCCGCCGTCGCCAGGACGACCGCGCGCGGGCGAAGGACTCGCCGCACGAGGCTGCCTGGGCCGGTCGGTTCGGATCGCACAGCTTCGCCTGGGGTCCGGCCTCGGAGGATCATGGGCGAGTCTACACTCCTTTCGAGCGCGCATCGCGAGCGCGTGCTCGGCTGAGTCCCCCTGGGTGACGAAGTCCGTCTCCAGCGCCGCGGCGGCCGGTCAGAGGATCGGCGGGCTCAACGGCGAGCCCGAAGCCGCCTCACCACCTCGGTGGCAGCGGTCCGACGAGTCCTCACCAGCCCACCATGATCGAACATGCTCATAATCGAACGTGGGGCTCGCCACGCTTCGCAGGCGGCTCGAGATGCTGCTCCAGGCGTTCGTGCCCAGAGGGTGCCCGCGGGAAGGCAAAGGGAGGACTTCGGTGAATCACGACATGCGCGAATCGTCGGTCATTTGTCTCGTCGCCCTGCTGGCCCTCTTCGGCGCGGTGCCGGGCGCTGCCCAGGCCACCGCGATCCCGTCGGCCGAGGTGCGCGCCGTTCGATCCCTCGCCACTGGCTGGCGGTTCGTGCAGGACGACGCCCTGACCGACGCCGCGGCGCTGGCCTCGACAGGTGAGGATTGGCAGTCCGTCACCCTGCCGCATACCTGGAATGCCAGCGACGCCGCGAGCACCAACGCCACGGTCCCCTACCGGCGTGGACGGGGTTGGTACCGGCTGGTCTTCGACGCCCCCAAGGGAGGGACCCGGCACTGGCTCGAGTTCGAGGCGGCGAGCATCGTGGCGGACGTGTGGCTCAACGGCAGGAAGCTCGGGCAACACAAAGGGGCCTTCACGGCGTTTCGTTTCGACGCTACTGAAGTCCTCGAGCCCACGGGCAACGTGCTCGTCGTGAAGACCGACAACAGCGCGCCGAAGACCGAGGTGGACACCACGGCGATCGCCCCGCTCAGCGGGGACTTCAACATGTCCGGTGGGCTCTACAGACTGGTGAAGCTCGTGTCGACGAAGGCCGACGTCCACGTGGCGCTCGACGACTTCGGCGGACCCGGTGTGTACGCGCGCACGACTGCCATCGGCACGCCTGCCACGGTGAACGTGCGCGTGAAGATAGCCAACGACGGGCCGGTCGCGGGGACCTACGTAGTCCGAGCAGCCCTCGTGGACACGGCGGGGAGGACGGCTGGCGAAGGGCGCACGACCGTCGCGCTCGCGGCGAACGGCCACGCGGAAGCTACTCAGGACTTGAGTGTCGCTGCACCGCACCTCTGGCAGGGCGTCCGCGACCCCTATCTCTACACGCTGCGGGTGGACGTGCTCGACTCACGCGGCGCCGCCGTGGACCACGTCTCTCAGGGGTTCGGGATCCGCCAGATGGCGTTCGAGCCCGACCGCGGGTTCTCGCTCAATGGCCAGTCGCTGCCACTACACGGCGTGGCCATGCACCAGGACTACCTCGGGAAGGGGTGGGCCGTCGCAGACCAGGACACGGACGCGTCGCTCGCGCTCGTGAAGGAGATCGGGGCGAACACCATTCGCCTGGCCCACTACCCTCACGCGCAGCACACCGTGCAGCGGGCCGACGAGATGGGATTGGTCGTCTGGGCCGAGGTGCCGTTCGTCAACGGCGTGCGCCTGTCGTGCTCCGACGAGCAGGCGACCAGCGAGTTCTCTGAGAACCTGGAGCAACAACTCCGCGAGCTGATTCACCAGCAGTTCAACCACCCGTCCATCGGCCTGTGGTCCATCGGCAACGAGAACACGATGACGCAAGCGCGGTGTGACGGCGCGGACAACGTGACGCCGGTGCTGCGACACCTCCACGACGTGGCGAAGTCGGAGGACCCCAGCCGTGTCACGACACTGGCCGATCTCAGCCTGGGCGGGCAGGGCGAAGGGAAGATCCGGGTCAGCGGCATCACGGACGTCTGGGCGCTGAACCGCTACCACATGTGGTACTACGGCGATCTCGAGAGCCTGGCGCTCGACGTCGACGGCCTCCACGCGAAGTACCCGAAGCAGCCGCTCGGCGTCAGCGAGTACGGCGCCGGCGCGGCGCTCAGCGACCACACGGACAACCCCCTCGGTGGGCCGCCCACGCCCTTTGGCGAACCCGGCAGACGCGCGTACCAGCCTGAGGAATACGCCGCCTTCGTGCACGAACGCAGCTACGCGGTGCTGGCCTCACGGCCGTTCGTCTGGGGAACCTACGTCTGGGCGATGTTCGACTTCGGGTCGGGCATCCGCTACGAGGGGGACCTGCGTGGCGTCAACACGAAGGGCCTCGTGACCTTCGATCGGAAGACCCGCAAGGATCCCTTCTACTTCTACAAGGCGAACTGGAGCGCCGATCCGGTCACGTACATCGTCGGGCGCCGGTACACCGATCGGGCGTACTCGACCACGGACGTGAAGGTGTACAGCAACGCCGAAGCGGTGCAACTCGAGGTGAACGGCGTACCCGTCGCCACGCTGACGGCGGCGCAATGTCCGTTCAAGACGTGCGTGTTCCAGCGCGTCGCGCTCCGACCGGGCAAGAACGTCATCGCCGCACGCGGAACGCGGGGGAACGTGAAGAGCGCCGACGAGGTGGTCTGGACGTTGTCCGACGCCGATCACGTCAACATCGCCGCCGGCCAGCTCGCCACCGGGCTCACGGCATCCAACGGCACGAGATACGGCTCCGACAACTTCTTCACGGGAGGCGCGGGCCGCAAGGTGGTGCAGCGGACGAGGCGCTCGGGCGGCGACGCGACCCCGATCAAGGGCGTCGCCGCACCCGCCGACGCGGAGTTGTATGCGACGTTCCGGGAGGGCCGGTTCCGTTACGATATCCCGCTCGCCAACGGCACTTACCGCCTGGTGCTCGGATTCATCGAGCCATCGAAGGAGACGGCGGTCGGTGGCCGGGTGTTCGACGTCGATGTCAACGGCATCAAGGCGGTCTCCGGCCTCGACGTGATGCGCGAGGCGGGTGCCTATCGCACCGTGCTGACGCGGAGCCTGCCGGTCGCGGTCTCGAACGGTCGTCTGGAAGTCGTCTTCACGCCGACCACCGGGGAAGCACTCGTTTCGACGTTGACCATCACGAAGAACTGAACCAGCAGCGCAGGGGGCGCCCAACGGGCGCCGGGCCCGCGCGGCGCGTCTCAGTTCGAGGCGTCTTCGACGTCCGCGCGGCGGCCGGGCAGAGGATCGGCGGGCTCAACGGCGAAACCGAAGCCGCCTCTCGGCGGTTTCGCCCGGGTTGTGGCCGCGAGCCAAGTCCCGATCGAGCGCTCGGGATCGCCGGTCCAGTTCCGCCCTCTGAGCCTCCGCCACCGGCACCTTCGCCCGCGTCGCGCTCAGGCCCCCGAGTCGCTCGGCCAGGACGAGCCTCAAGCCGCGCTCGATCAGAGCAGCTCGACTGACGCCGAGGCGCGACGCCAACGCGTCGGACCTCGAGAGGAGGCCGCTCTCCACGCTTACCGAGATGACCTTGACGCCGGCACCGCGACGCGGCCGGCCCGGTCGTGCGGGAGCAGACGCTCCTCCAGGGCCGCCGTCCAAGCCCGCTCGTCGTTTCGCGCGGATCAGCGGGTCGAGGTGATCGAACGCCGCCAGCCGATCCGAAAGGAGGCACATTCGCCCACCTACAGAGACCACCTCTGTTGCCGGAAGCTGAATGGACGGATCTTCGGCCAGCCGCCGCTCTTGATGTTCGGGTTCTTCGGCGCCAGCCGCTTTTCGATCACGACACGCAGCACTTTGTTGTCGTTCTCGATCAGACGTTGCTTGCTCTTTGATCGACCCAACCGCCCCTGCAACGCGTCCAGGATGTCCTTCAGCCGGTTGTCCACGTCATGGATGGAAAAGCGCTTCTGTTTCTTCTTGGTTCCGAGGTAGAGAAGGACCGTGACTTCGAAGGTGTCCTTCTCGTCGTAGTGCACCGCCCGCTCGTGCTTCCTCTCCAGCACTCGGTCGAGGATGTCTTTCCGCCACTGCGCGCGCTCCCGCTGATACCGGGGGAGATGAACGCTGACAACTCGTCGTTCTTTGGGCATGGTCGGCTCCTGACCGAAGACGCGTAGAAGTGGGCCCACCGGCAGCGCCTAATCCGCCCCTCGGTGGCACCCCTGGCCAGCACGACCTCGATGGGTGCATCGTCGATCAGCCGGACCTGCGGGGCGGTCTGGCGCGTCGAAGCTCTCGTCGCAGCCAGCGCGGCATCCCCTTGACAATCAGCGTGACAACGCCACCGGGTGACACCCGTGCGATGAAAGGCCGTGGCTGACCGATCAGCATGCGCTTCATCTTCGGGACCGCCTTGACGAACGCCTGAGACATCTCGGGGCCGGAGAGATCGCCCGCGGTCAGCACGAAGGCCGCGACCCCAGCCGAGAGAAGCGCGATGAGTTCGCCCTGGCGGGTGCGGATGTGATGGTCTTTCGTCAGGACCACCCAGCCACGCCGTCCGACCTCCGGCAACCACTCGGTGTCCTTCGCGTCTTGGGCAAAGTGGTGGTCGTGGATCTCGACATCGCAGCCCGCTTCACGCAGGCCTTCGGCGACGGTGACCGTGCCCAGGGCGCGGTCTACGAAGAACGTCGGCGACTCAGGCTGCGGTAGGGAGCGGGAGCTCGCAGCGGATCGCTTCTTCGATCTCTTCCGGGGGCCGATCGTAGTCTCGAGCGAGTTCGGCGATCGACTCGCCCGCCTTATAGCGGTCCGCTATTACTGCAGTTGGAATCCCGGTCCCAGCCAAGACTGGGCGTCCGAACTGGATCTCGGGATCCATCATCACGAGACGCGGTTCGCGCAGGAGCGACGGAGCATCCAGGGCCTTCCGCGTGAAGAGATAGAGCCGCGATGCACGGCCCATCGGATCGCGGTCCACGCGCTTCAGGTGCGCCTGCAGCATCTCCCGAATCGCCAGCTGTCCCCCGGGCGCCGACACGAGTGCTCCGAAGTGCTCGACGAAGACCTCTCGTCCCTCCGTCAGCAAGTCCCTGTCCGCCAGCGGGTGGCCCTCGCCCGGGAAGAGCCGAGCCAAGAGGCGAAGCACGGCCCGCCCCTTGCGAAGTGGAATCTCGTGTTCACGCCGCAGGGCGTTCAACACATACGCCTCGACGACGTTCACGAACGACAACAGAGGCACCCCACCTGGCGTCTCGATGTTGAGGACGGGCCTGAAGTCACCCTGGCCCAGCGCCCAAGCGCGCAACGTGGCCTTTGGCATCCTGAGATACTGGGCCACCTCCGAAACGCGGTACGCAGGTACCTCTCTCGGTTCGAGGGAGCGTAGAGGCGCTCAAGCGAACGGCACCCACTGTCACCTCCTCTGCCTGCGCGCCAGCACGGCATCCGAGCCGGACTGCACCCGCGGACGCTGGCACGTTAGCCCCCGTACCTCCTGCCGTCCATGCTCGCCGGGTGCGGCTCCTCACTAGCATCTGGGTGAGCGTAGGGTCGGGCCAGGACAGGGTAGGTCCACTCGACGGGGCAAGCCGAGCCGGTCCCGGCCGGCCTGTTAGCATCTGCCGAGCATGAACGGGGCCGCGGCCAAGGCCCTTCGACCGGCACAGGCCCGCAGCGTCCAGCGGATCCTCCGCGGGCTCGGCGCCCTGTGGAAGGCTCCGGCGCTCGCCGACATCGCCGTCGTGGCTGAACCCCCGCCTCAGCCGGACCCTCGGGCGCCTGGTCGGCCGCCCCTGGCGCATCGAGACTCGGCCCGCGGGCCCTCGTGAGCAGAAGAGGCTCCGCGAGGTCGTGACGCACGAGGGCGCGCATGCCGTGCTCGCCATGAAGGCCGGCCCCACCCCCCGGCACCCCACGGACCCGAATGGCGAGAGCTGATGGCCCTCGCCGGCTACCCCAACGCGACGGGCGCCCACTGGCGCTGCCACAGGCCCCGGCCAGAGCCGCTCGCCAGAAGCAGCAGCCGACACCCAGAAGCCGCCGGCGATCGCCTACGACCACTGGTGCCCCGTCTGCCAGTCCAGCCGACAGGCCCGTCGGCCGGTGAAGGCCTGGCGGTGCGCCGCCTGCGTCGCCGCAGGCCTCGACGGAAGGCTCGAGATCACCCGGCGGACGAGGAGGCCGGCCGCAACCCCATGACGACACCCGCCCAGTGCCCCTTCTGCTTCCCCGCCGAGGACCGCATCGCCTTCGAAGACCGCCTGACGAGGGCCCTCTGGGACGCCTTCCCCGTGAGCGAAGGCCACCTGCTCATCGTCCCGCGAAGGCACGTCCCGACCTGGTTCGACGCCACCGCCGAAGAGCGAGCGGCCCTGACCGCCGCCATCGACCGAGGCCGAGAGCTGATCGCCAGCCGCCACCGCCCCGACGGCTTCAACATCGGCATCAACGTCGGCGAAGCCGCGGGCCAGACCGTCTTCCACCTGCACGTCCACCTGATCCCGCGCTACACCGGCGACGTCCCCGACCCGAAGAGGCGGCGTGAGACACGTCATCCCCGCCAAGGGCAACTACCTGGCCCAGGCCGATGGCGCCGTCGAACGTCGCGATGCCCGCATTCCGAGGAGCTCCGTCTTGCCGAGCGACGAGGAATCCGCAATCTCAGCGCCGCGCCGCATCTCGCCCCGCCGGCCCCAGCCCCCGCCTCGTCTCCGGCGGCGAGAACGACCCCCTCCTCCCCTACCTGCGCCGAGGAGCTGGCTCACGCCGCGACAGCCGACATCGCCGTCGGCTTCGTCATGCCGAGCGGCCTCGACCGCCTCGAGCCCCACCTCCGCGAGTTCCTGGCCCGAAACGGCCGCCTCCGCCTCCTCACCGGCGACTACCTCGGCGTCACCGAGCCCGACGCCCTCATCCGCCTCCTCGACCTCGAAGGCGACCGGCAGATCCGCGTCTTCGAGACCGCGCACCCCTCCGGCCCCGAGCACCCAGGGACGCCCGCCCCCCTCTCCTTCCACCCCAAGGCCTACGTCTTCGAGCGCGCGGACGCCACCGGCGTCGCCTTCGTCGGCAGCTCGAACCTGAGTGACTCCGCCCTCAGCACCGGCATCGAATGGAACTACCGGGCCGTCGCGAAGGCCGACGCTGCCGCCTTCCAGGAGATCCGCACGGCCTTCGACCGCCTCTTCGAGCACCCGGCCACCCACGAGCTCACACGGGACTGGATCGACGCCTACCGACAGCGTCGCCCGACGCCCGAAGAAAGGAGAGCGCGGGGCCCAGTCGAGGCGCCAGAGAGCCCTTAACGATCCCCGCGCCCCACGCGATCCAGCTTCAGGCTCTCCAGGCCCTCGAAGCGGCGAGAGAGCGGGGCGACACCGCCGGCCTCGTCGTCCTTGCCACGGGCCTCGGAAAGACATGGCTCAGCGCCTTCGACTCGCACCGACCCGAGTTCCGCCGCGTCCTGTTCGTCGCTCACCGTGAGGAAATCCTGAATCAGTCGCGGGACACGTTCAGAAGGATCCGGCCCGATGCCCGCCTGGGCTTCTACACGGGCCAGGAGCGACAGGCGGACGCAGACGTCCTTTTCGCGTCGATCCAGACTCTCGGCCACGTCGCTCACCTTGAGCGCCCGACCCGGCGCAGAAGGCGAGTTCGCC
>CAWHRC010000019.1:0-87624 GCA_963831755.1 uncultured Acidobacteriota bacterium | reverse complement strand
CCATACCGCTGCCGCCAACCGGCGCGTTGCATGGCTGAAGGCGCCAGGGAAAACCGCGACGCTCTGCCGCCTCGCCGACCACGTTGTCGTCTGCAACCCCTTCCTCGCCGCCTACGCGCGCGAACGAAACACCCACGTCTCCATCGTTCCGAGCAGCATCGACACGGACCGTTACAGGCCAGTACCGCGTTCGCCGAACGAGCGTGTCGTCGTCGGCTGGATGGGAAGCTCGACCTCCCAGACGTACCTCGAGGCCGTAGCCCCGATGCTCCGGGAGCTGCTCGCAGCGCGGCCGATCGAGCTTCGCGTGATCTCCAATCGCCCTCCAGACCTGCCGGGTGTGGTCCACACCTGGCGGGCGTGGTCTGTCGAGCGCGAAACCGAGGAGCTGGCGGGCTTCGACGTAGGCATCATGCCCATGCCAGACGACGACTGGGCCCGAGGCAAGTGCGCCTTCAAGGCGCTGCAGTACATGGCCATGGCCGTCGGCACTGTCGCATCCTCGGTCGGAGCCAATCGCGAGATCATCGAACACGAGCGAAACGGCCTCCTCGCCTCCGGGACGGCAGAGTGGCTCGGGTGCCTCGTGACCCTCATCGACCAACCCGAGCTGCGGCGACGACTCGGTGAGGCTGGCCGCCGGACCGTGGAAGGCCGCTTCTCAGCGCGCGTGAGCGCCGCTGCCTTCGAGGCAGTGGTACGCAGCGTCATTTCATCGAGACGAAGGGACGAGCGTGGGTGACCGACAACAGGAGCGCGAGGCGATTGGCGTCCATTCCGCACAGGCCTCGCTCTTCAGCGAACGCTACGACGCACTTGCCGCCGACCCGTATGGGTCGTGCTTTGCCTACAGCCGTCATCGGCTTCAGGCGCTGCTCACCAGTCTCCTATCCGTGCCCGCCGCACCAGCGCGGCTGCTTGATGTTGGATGCGGGACCGGGCATCACCTTGTCTGGGCCCGCGGTCGGGGCTTCGAGGTAGCGGGTGTAGATGGGTCCGAAGCGATGTTGGCGGAAGCTCGTTACCTCAACCCAGGCGTAGAGCTTCGACTCGGCAAGGTCGATGTGCTGCCGTTCGAGGAAGGTGCGTTCGACGCCCTCCTCTGTATCGAGGTGCTTCGCTACCTGTCGCAGACGGAACCCTGTGTTCGCGAGTTCGCGCGGGTTCTCCGCCCTGGTGGCGTGTGTCTCGCGACCGCCTCGCCGCTGCTCAATCTCAACGCCTTTCCGATCCTCAATCGCGTCGGCCAACTCATTCCTTCTCTCGGCCTCGTCCGGCTGAAGCAGTACTTCCACACCACCGCTGGACTGAAGCGGCTCTTCCATCGGGCAGGATTCCGTGGGGTCGCGGTTCACGGAGTCTACTTCGGCCTCTGCAATTGGCTCGAGAGGGTTGCCCCCCGAGCACTGCCCACGGCCCTTCGGCTGACGGAGCAGTACGACGCGGTGCTGTCTGACTTACCGGTCGTCCGAGACCTCTCGGGCATGCTGTTGGTCCATGCCGTCCTCTGACGCGGCGTCGCACCTGCGCAGGGCGGTGGCGCCGCCTGAGAAGGCGGTCTTCACGCTCAGTCTCGACTTCGAGCTGCTGTGGGGCACCATGGACCT
The DNA here is from genome assembly GCA_963831755.1 of uncultured Acidobacteriota bacterium. Taxonomy (GTDB): domain Bacteria; phylum Acidobacteriota; class Vicinamibacteria; order Fen-336; family Fen-336; genus DATBSL01. The sequence continues at coordinate 86,017 of CAWHRC010000019.1, read as the reverse complement.
GTTCGGCCCCGAGAGGTTCCGTCGCGCCTGCGAAATCGAACGTGACCAAGTCGTGGACCAACTCTTGGGCCTCCTCGCTGAGCACGAGATCTCCGCCACATGGTGCATCCTGGGACACCTGTTCTTGGATCGCTGCCAGGCTATGGGTGGGCGACCCCATCCGGAGATCGTCCGGCCACGGCACGCCTGGGTGCGGGGAGACTGGTTCCGCCACGACCCGTGTAGCAGCGAGTCAGATGCGCCCCTCTTCTACGGTAGGAGCCTCGTCGAGAAGATCCGCGCCTGCCGCGTTCCGCAGGAGATCGGGTCGCACTCTTTCTCGCACGTCATATTCTCGGACCCGGGTTGCTCGCGTGACACGGCTGCCAGCGAGCTCGCTGCCTGCGTGAATGCTGCGCACGAGATCGGCATCGAGCCGCGCGTCTTTGCCTTCCCGCGAAACGGCGTGGCGCACCTGGATCTTCTTCGCGAGTTCGGCTTCGAGTGCTACCGGGGGGCCGCCCCACGCTGGTACGAGCGAGATGAGAAGCCTCGGGCGATCGCTCGTCTGGTGCGGCTCGCCAGTGTATTAACCGCCGCGACGCCACCGGTCGTCACGGTGGAACCGGGCCCGAACGGCCTGTGGAACGTGCCTGCGTCGATGATGTATTTTCCCAACCACGGCCTCCGACGCTGCATCCCCGTCAAGCGGCGCGTCCGTCGAGCGCTCAAGGGTATCGATGCGGCCGTGCGGAAGGGTCAGATCTTCCACCTTTGGTTCCACCCCACGAATCTCGCGGACGATCCGGATGCCATGTTCGCGGGCCTGCGCGCGATCCTCGAACGCGTCGGGGAGCTGCGGCGGAACCGGCGGGTGACGGTCGCTCCGATGGGCTCGCTCGTGCCGCATTCCCGATCTCAAAGCGGACGGCTCGACTCCACTGTTGAAGCTCCTGAGGCGGGTACGGTAACGTGACGCTGTGACAACGGACCTCCGACGGTACGGAGCCGACCCGCCGACCGACGAGCACCGAGTCAGGAGCCTTTTTTGGACTGCTCTCGCCGTGCGCGTCGCCACGGCTCTGGCGATCCACTTTGCCGTGACCGATGCATACCTCTTCGCACCGGACCAGCTCACGTATCACGCGATCGGCCGCTTCCTGGCCGACCAGTGGAACGCCGACATTCCAATGCCCCAAAGCCAGGTGCTGCCCAACGGCCCGAAGGGGTACTTCTACATCGTCGGGGCGATCTACTACGTCTTCGGCCCGTACGACCTGATCCCGAAGCTCCTGAACTGCTTCGTCGGCGCGCTGACGATCCCAGCCGTCTACGATCTAGCTCTGCGGATGGGTGCGAGCAGGATCGCCGCCTTTCGCGGCGCCACCTATGCGACGTGGTTTCCGTCGCTCATCTTGTGGTCGGCTCTCAACATTCGCGATGCTTGGATCATCCTCCTGATCGTCCTGATCTGTCGTGCGGCTCTGGCCGTCCAGGCCCGACCAACCTTGGGAGCATTCCTCGTCCTGGGGGAGGGGTCCTCGCCCTCATTCAGTTTCGTGCCTACTTGCTTTTCGCCGTGGCCGGACCTGTCGTGGTCTCGTTCGTCGCCCAGAGGAGCAGGAACCTTCTCCGCAACTTGATCCTTGGGTCACTCGCCACCATCGTGGTGATCTACGCCGATCAAGCTGCCGGCGAGAACCGCAAGGGCCGCTTCATCGACTTTCAGGAAGTGCAGCAGCTACGCTACTGGAACACGGTGGGCGCCGCGAGCGGCTTCGAGCCGGTCGACATTTCGACGCCGACCCGCGCACTGTTGTTCCTTCCGGAGGGGCTGACTCTCTTTCTCCTGGCTCCATTTCCATGGATGCTAGGCAGCCTCCGTCAGGTTCTGGCCCTTCCGGAGACACTATTCTTCTATTGGCTCATCCCTCACATGCTGCGCGGCATTCGACACCTCGTACGCCATCACCTCAACACGTCCCTCATGGCCCTGTTGATCACGGGAGGCCTCACCTTCGGCTACGCGCTCGGCGAGGGCAACGCCGGAACAGCCTACCGGCACCGTGCGCAGCTCCTGAGCTTCTTTCTGGTTTTCGCGGCGGTCGGCCTGGATACGCGCCAGCACCGGGCAAACGCCAACATCAGTCCGAGCCCACGGACCGCTAGTGGCCTGTAGCAGGGGAATCGTAGGTGATCCACCGTGACGTGTCGCGATACGCCCAGCGGATCGGCTCTGCGCGCTTGTTGTAGTGCCGGATGTGGCGCAGGGGCTTCCGAGCGAGATCGTTGACGGATGTGAAGACACCGCGGGCAATCACTTCGCGCTCGATCTTTGCGAACCAGATGTCGACCTGATTGAGCCAAGACGAGTAGGTGGGTGTGAAGTGGAAGTGGACCTGCGGATGGTGATCCAAGAATTCACCAACCACCGCGCTCTTGTGGGCCGAGAGGTTATCGCGGATGGCGTGGATCTCCTTGCCCCTCGGCTGCGAGTCGATGACCTCCTGCAGGAACCCGATGAGTCCTGGCCGGTGTGCCGAGCGACGGGCTTGCCCAGGACTGCTCCGTTGCGAGTGTCCAGCGCAGCGTAGAGCGAGAAGGTGCCGTGGCGGTAATACTCGAAGCCGTGGCGCTCGGCCCCCCGGGGCACAGCGGGAGGACCGGATCCAGCCGGTCCAGTGCCTGAATGTGGGACTTCTCGTCCAGGCAGAACACGGCGGCGAAGCGCGGCGGATTGAGGTACAAGCCGATGATGTCCGCAGCCCTACGCTCGAAGTTGGGATCGTCGGAGGCCATTAACGTTCGAGCCGATGCGACTGGAGTCCCGCGCGTGCCCAGACCCGTGCAACCGTCATGTGACTGACGCCAAGTTCGGCGCCCAGGTTGCGGGTACTCCAGTGCGTGGAGCCAACTTTGGGGGCTGGCTCCGGGTCTTCTCCAGGATCTTGGCCTCAAGCGCCGCGGTTCGGACGCGCGGCTGGCCGCCCACGTAGCGCGAGACGAGCCCGTGCATCCGGCTCTCAAGGTGTCACCGGACGTTGAAACCCGGCCAGGCGGGAACGGTTGAAAAGCGGCCACCTCGGGTGAGGGGCGGTGAGTATCGCTGATGGCATGAGCGGCATCAAGGCCGTCTGCCGTTGGTGAGTGAGCGGGCGCGGGCTGTGGGAGCTGTGGGAGACGCGAAGCGTCTTCCAAGCGGCTGCGGGAAACCGCGGCCGTTTGCGGTTTCCCGTGGACGCGGCAGCTTCCATGGCCCCCTCGAGCCTCAGGCTCCGGCGTCCGGCTGGGCGCCGCGTCGCAGGGAGCGCTGGTGCATGCGGTAGCTCTTGCCCTGCATCTGGACGAGCTCGGCGTGGGAGAGGAAGCGATCGAGGATGGCGGTGGCGGCGGGGATGTCGCCGAGGAAGACGCCCCAGTCCTGGGTGGGTCGGTTGGTGGTGACGAGTGTCGAGCCGCGCTCATGCCGGCGGACGAAGACCTCGAGGAGATCCTCGGCGGCGTTGGGCCCGAGGCGCTTCATGCCGAAGTCCTCGATGACGAGGAGGTCGATCTTGGTGAGTCGGGTGACGAGCTGCTTCCTCTGCTGAAGCGCTTCGGCCTCGAGGAAGTCCTGGGCGAGATCGAAGGCGCTGCGGACGAGGACGCGGTAGCCGGCGCGGATCGCCCCCACGGCGATGGCGGTGGCGATGTGGCTCTTGCCGACGCCGGGCGGCCCGATCAGGAGCACGTCCTCGTGGAGGGCGACGAAGCGGGCGGCGGCGAGTTCGGCGAGCTTGGTCCTGGGGATCTTGGGATTGAAGGCCCAGTCGAAGTCCTTGATCTCCTTGATCTGGACGATCTCGGCCTGCCTGAGGCGGCGGGTGAAGAGCCGGTCGGCTCGGCGGTGGAGCTCGTCCTCGACGAGGAGTTCGAGAAACTCGAGGTGAGGCAAAGAGGCGCCGGTCGCCTGGGTGAGTCGTCCGGGGAGTGCCTCGGCCATGCCGGACAGACGCAGGTGTCGCAGCTTGCTCAGGAGCGTGGGATTCAAAGGACCTCCAATCGGTACTGGTGGATCGGGCGGATGTCGTCGTGGACGTCGGTGAGACGGCGCTCGGGGATGGCCCTCTGCGCGATCTCGGTGAAGCGGCACAGGTCGCGGTAGCGGAAGAGGCGGTGCGCGAGGCAGGTCTTTGCCGCGCTGAGGACGGCCTCCTTGGGGTGCTTGCGCACGAGCGCAAGGGCGCCCTGGATGAGCCGCAGGGCGCGGATCTCCCGCTCGGCGTAGGCGGCCTCGGCCCACGCGGCGAGCTCGGGCCCCACACGGGCGCACTGCGCGAGCAGCTTCGTGATGTAGGCGCGCTGGCTGGAGCTGGGCCCCTGGGGGCCACCTCCACGGGGTGCAAACTCCCCGGCGCGGACCGGGGCGTGGACGGCGACCGCGGCCTCCTCGTGGAAGACGCGGATCAGGTGAGCGTCCCATCTCACCTGCACGTCCGCTCCCCACGAGATGCAGGGGCACCGGGTAGAAGGCGCCGGCGACCTCGACGTGCCCGTCGGTGTGCACCGTGCGCGTCCCGCACTGGAAGATGGCGAAAGGCTCGGAGGCCAGGGGCGCAGCGCCTTCTTGTCGGTCTCCTCGTAGTGGGTGAAGACCTGACGCCTCGTCGTGCCGTGGATTCGCACCCGCGCCACCGTGCGGTTCCAGCGACGCAGGAAGGCGTTGAGCTCGTCGAGCGAGTCGAAGCGCCGGCCCTTGAGGGCGTTGTCCTTGACGTAGCCGCCGCTTCTCTCCTGCTTGCCGTTCTCCTCCGGGTTCCTCGGGCGCGTCGGCAGAGAAGTGAAGCCCCAGTGCTTCGCGAAGGCCTCGTACACCGGGTTCACGTCGGGGTCGTACAGGCACGCCCGCACCACCGCCGCCTTCAAGTTGTCGTGACGGACGATCGCGGGGCACGCCGCCAAGGTCGCGGAAGGCCCGCTCGTGAAGAGCCAGGAAGCTCTCGAGCTTCTGGTCCCACACCGCCTCCTCGTACCCGTGGCGCGAGTGGCACAGCGTCATCCGGAAGATCCACGGCCGACGCCACTGCCCGCTGCGACCGTCCAGCGTCGGCGGCCCCTGGAAGAAGTCCACCTGCGCTTCCTCCCCGGGCAGGCTCGTCATCACGCCCACCGCTCGCCGCTCGGGCTCGAGCCGCCGCACGTAACGCTTCACCGACTCGTAGCTGTACCCGTAGCCGAAGTCCTCGACCAGGTCCTGCCAGATCCGCTGCGCCGTCAGCCCCTGGCCGAGCTTCTCCCGGATCGTCGCCTCGTACCTCCCCGCCGCCGAGCGCGGCGGCAAGCGAAGAGCCGGGGAACACTTTGGCCGCATTTGCCCAGGGGCCGGCGGTCACTTTGGCCGCGTTTGGCCCCTCGACCCCAGGCGAATCCTGGACTTCGCCCCCAGCCAGACCCTCCGAGCCGGGGAACACTTTGGCCGGGTTTGGATCGGCCGGCCGCGCGTACCGCGACACCGTCTCGCGGCGCACCTTCGTCTCCCGCTCGATCCGCCGAAAGCTCCACCCCAGGGCGAGCAGCGCGATAACTTGTTGTCTCTTCGTCATCTTCAGGTGGTTGGCCAGGGCATCCTCCGTGGGCTGAACCCACGAGCATGCCCGACATGCCCTACCTGAAGTGGCCGCTTTTCAGGCGTTCCTCACTGGCCGGGTTTGGGTGTTCGGTGACAGTCAAGGAAGCGTCTAACGACCACTGCATTAAGAATGCAAAGGCGCGGGCAAAAAGGGGGGCAGAGCTGAGTGTGTGATGCAGCCCCTGAGGTTGCCGAGATTCCGCTGGATCGAGTGGAGCGTGCGGGTGAGTGTTGCCCTCGAGTTCGAAGATGTCGCTTGGACAACCATTCGCGAGAGCCTCCTTTGCGAGCTTCCAGATACCCTCGTCGGGGTTGAACTCCGGTGCGTAGGCCGGAAGCCGAACGAGGTGCAGCCGGTGAACCCGCCGGCAGAACTCTCGGACCAGCTGGCCCTTGTGGGGGTTACCTCCGTCCCAGAACAGGAACACGTGACCTCGCAGGTGGCGGAGCAGGTGGCGCAGGAAGCAGCGAACCTCCGCCTGCTGGATGTTCTTTTGGTGCAGCTGGAAGTAGAGGTTAGGACGCCGCCGCACGGGGCTGAGCGAGATCGCGGAGATGGCAGAGATCCGATCGCGTCGATCGAGGTGGCGGACGACCGGCGTCCTGCCCACCGGGGCCCAGGTCTTCGCGATCGTCGGCGTCAGGAGGAAGCCCGATTCGTCGGCGAAGACGAGGTGGGCACCCAGCCGCGTGGCGTTTTTTTTAGCCGCGGCCATTCCTGCCGGACGAAGCGACGAATGGCCGTCTCGTCTCGCTCGAGGGCTCGCTTCCGCGGCTTCTGGTGGCTCCAGCCCAGCCGATGCATCAGCCGTCCGACGTGGTCGCGGTGGTACCGGACGTGGAACTTGCGTCGGATGACCTCGGCGATCCGCGCCGTAGTCCACAGCTGCGTCGGATACCCGGACGCGAACGCCCCGGCAAGAAGGATCCGCAGCAGCACCGTGCAGCTTGCAGTCCCAAGCTTGGGAGGCCTGCCGGGTGAGGACCGTACCCGCAGGCCCTTCGTGCCGCCGGCGCTCCTCATCTCTCGCCATCGCATCACCGAGCTGGCCGAGCAGCCGATCTGGCGTGCCACCTCGTTCAGCGAACGGCCCTCGTCTAGCAGCCCCAACGCCCGTCGCCGCCGGTCCTCCAACAGCTCCGCCGAGCCTCGGAGTCGCATCGCAGCCTCCGAGGCCGTATTATACCATTCTTTATGCAGGTGTCGTTAGTCGCCGCCCGCCAGGATCGCAGCGACCTCGTCGGGACGAGTCGCTTCGCCGCCTAGAATGGCTAGCGCGACATCCTGAGCGCGGACAGTCCGGACGATCTCGTGCCGCAGCACCTGTTCCTGCTGGCCGGGCAGCCTGATGATCAGGGGCACCCGATGCAGCGGGTTGCCGATCGTTGGGAAGAATTCGCCGCGCCCCCGCCAAGCGCCGCGTCTCAGCGCATGATCCGAGGTCAGTACGATCGCAGTCCTTGCTGCGTAGCCGCTGCGCTTGAGGGCGTCCGCCAGCTCGCCGATCGTCCGATCAACCAGAGCAAGGGCGTCAAAGTAATCGCGTTCGCCGTGCGTCGTCAGGCGTCGCGTCAGGCGATCGTAAATGAACGGCGGATGCGGGATCGGGTAGTGCACGAACACAAGACCAAAGTCTCCGCTCGAGATGACCTGTAGCACCTGCGAGTGGAGCACAGCGTACTGCTCCAGGTGCCAGACAGGATCGATGTTGGTGTCCATGCCCGATGCACCCAGCCAGGCCCCGACCCCGACCCGGTATGCGCCAGGGACCGTGTCGAGCAAGGTCGCCAGCAGCTCCTCGGCACGTCGGGCCAGCGATGGCCCGGGAGACACCTGGTAGGGGATACCAAGTGCACTGCGACAACTGCCCGCCGAGCACGCGACAGTACGGGTGGTACCAGCCAATCAGTGAGAGTTCACGCCAAGCTTGCGCGCACGCGTGAACAGCGTCTCCGCCTCACTCCATCGTACCGAACGCCCGTGACCATTCTCCTTCAGCAGCGCATCGTTGGGACTGATCGGCTCCACGCCATCGAGCAGCCGCCCGGTGATCAGGGCGGGCAGCGACACGAGCGTGGTGTTGCTGGGCGGGTAGGCGTTGTCCCAAGACGTTGAGGTCTGCGCGAGTCGATCGAACTCCGCGGCGTGGAAGGCGCCGGGTCGGTGCGTCACCATCAGGTCCTGGTCCAGCCCATCGAACACCAGAAAGAGCACGCGAGTCGTGGCCGAACCGGGGAGCCGAGGGACGCTCAGCTTGTGCTTGTAGTCGATCCTCGCGTCCGACCGCGCCACACTCGCAGCGACACCCAGCGTGAGCAGAGCCAGCGGCGACATCGCCAGTGCCAGTCGGACAGCAGCGCTGCTAAGTCGCCGGAGGCCGAAGCCATGCAGCGCTAGCAGCGCCACGCCCAGAAGGACCGCAGAGGACCAGACCAAGCCGGCCGTTCCGAACCTGGACTGCAGCGCGGCCGTCGACAGGCCGGGCTGTGTCTGTCGAATGCCGTTGACAGCGACCACGGCGAACAGGAGCACGCCTGCGCGACCAACGACTTCAATCCGTCCGGGCCGGCGAGTCGCTTTCGCGAGCAGCCAGAGTAGGAGGGCGAACACCAGACAGCCGGCGATGGCGACGTGTATCCGTTCGGCCAGCGGGCGTTCGAGGAAGTATCGATTGGAGTTGAGTCGGGTGCCCCACAGGTAGTCCCAGACACGCGTCATCGCCAAGTTCGCGAGTGACAGCGCAACAAGAGCGTCCTTCAGACGCTCCTTGCTCACAGCTGCACCCTCGTCCTTCGAAGGAGGTACAGCCAGCGGGTCCCGCCGAGCGGGCCCTCACGCGTCGCGATCTCGAAGTGTCGCGCGAGCAGGCTTCGAAGGCCCCGAGGGTTAGCCCCGCGTAGAGGGCGTCCCGGCCGCGGGCCAGCTTTCTGAACATGGGATCGGACGGCGCCACGAACTCGATGACCGCGGCGTCGTTCGTCAGCGAGGCAATCAAGGCGACCACGTCATCGGCTGGAATGCCATCGGTCACCACCAGGTGATGGAGGACCGCCAGCGCCAGAACCAGGTCGAAGCGGCCCTGCGCACGGTCGAGCAGTGAGTGTTGCTCGAGGTTGCGCCAGCCAAGAGCCGGGCTGGGGCGCGCCAGGTCGGCGACCAGGGGCAGGACTCCCAGGCGGCTGCCGTCCGCCTCCTCGCACAGGCCGTTGATCACTGCGTCGTCGGAGTCGATCGCGACAACCTGAGCACCCTCCTTGGCCGCGAGACACGAGAAGCGCCCGGTGTTGCATCCGATGTCGAGAACCACGCGGGGCTTCATGCGCTGGAGGGCCCGGGCGACGAACGATTCCTTGGCCGCCGCGCTCGCGGCCGAGTAGCTGTTCGAATCGCCGTAGCTGGACCAGTGGGACGCCGACACGGCTCTGCGGCCCGCTGCATCCAGCTGGCGTCGGAGATGGCGGAACAGCGAGCGAAGGACGAAGTGCGCCTTCTCAAGGTCTTGAGGGCTACGTACGCGCAAAGCCGATGCCGAGTTCGCCTTCAGCTCGCGCCGGCCGAGCCACGTGGGGATCGAGACAGCACCAAGGAATGGCGGGCGAAGCCGGCGCCAACCCTTCAGTAACCGGTAAGCCGTCTCCGGCTCGAGCCCGTCGCGACGTGCGAAGAAGGTCTGAGCGAGGCTAACGCCGTAGTACCGACGCGCGAGCAACGGGAGCACGAAATTCCGCTGGAACTGGGCGTACGGCAGCCAAGTGGGGTCTCCGGGCGTGCGCCGCTCGATGGACAGGATGTCCACGAACACCGGCCGGGTCCCTTCGAATAGAACGTTGTACGGACTGGCGTCTTTCAAACCCCACCCCGCCGCGAGCAACCTCTCCGAGATCTCGAGCGTCAGGCGACCGGCGGCGAGGAGCATCTGCGGACACCACTCATAGGGATAGCTTGGGAACGCCACGACCGGGTGCTCCAGTACCAGCGACTCGGTTGCCTCGGCGCGGACGTGCTCTATTCCCATCCGTTCCTCGGGGGCGAGGATTCGTGACTCGATCAGTCGGTGCTCCGCCACGAGGCGGTGAACCACGTCCGCCTGGAGCAGAGCTCTCACCTCAGCCTGGAAGGCCGGGTGGACGAGCCGAAAGATGCGACCCTGGTGGCGAAACACCCGCCCAGCGGGATCCCTGAAGGAGACCCGGCTCGGCATTCTGTCGGGTCTCTGCCTCCTGCCTAGGCGCTCTGCGAACGGTCGGGAGGCGGTTCGGCCGGGACGGAAGTCTGCTCCCGGGGCCCCCGAAGCACCTGCCGCATCCGGGTCGCTGCCCTCAACAGGGTCTTGCGGGCGAGAAAGACTCCGCCGAAGAACGCAGAGAGCGCGGCTTGCCAGAGGAGCGCGCCGGAGCCGGGATCAATGTAGGCCAGTACAGCTAGGACCATCGACAGCAACGTTAACACAGCCCGGCACTCAAGTATCCTTCTATCGGAGAATGCCGAGGGATGTGTGGCGTGTGCGGGTACCTGGCGCGGGACGGCATCGCGTCAGAACGACGGGTCGCCGAAATGGCCGCCACCCTTGTGCACCGAGGGCCCGACGCGGAGCGCTGCCACGTCGACGGACCCGTCGCGCTGGGGCACCGGCGGCTGTCGATCATCGACCTGAGCGAGGCCGCGCACGAGCCGATCACGAACGAGGACGGCTCGCTCTGGTTGGTGTTCAACGGCGAGATCTACAACTTCCGCGAGCTGCGGAAGGACCTGGAGCCGCGGCACCGGTTCCACAGCCAGGGCGACGCCGAGACGATCCTGCACCTTTACGAAGAACGGGGCGACGCCGCGGTCCAGGCGCTCGACGGTATGTTCGCGTTCTCGCTGTGGGATTCGCGGCAGGGGCCGGCTCCTGCTTGCGCGCGACCGGACGGGTAAGAAGCCGCTCTTCTACCACGATGGACCTGGCTTGTTCGCCTTCGCATCAGAGGTCAAGGCGCTGCTGGCCCACGGCGGTGTGCCGCATGAGCGCGACGAGGCGGCGATTCCGCTGTACCTGACGTACGGCTACGTGCCCACGCCGGGCACGTTCTATCGCGGGATCTGCTCCCTGCCGCCCGCTCACTACCTGGTCGCGACCGAAAACGGGATCGAGGGGCCGACGCCCTACTGGACCGTGCGTTTTCGCGATGGCCACGTCCAGAGCGAAGCCGAAGCCGAAGAGCGTTTTCGACTGCTGTTGAAGCAGGCTGTCACGCGCCGCCTGGTGGCCGACGTCCCTCTCGGTGCCTTCCTGTCGGGAGGCCTCGACTCGTCGGCGGTGGTGGCGATGATGGTCGAGGCTGCGGGCGGGCGCACGAGGACGTTTACGATCGGGTTCGCGGGAGCTTCCCAGTATGACGAGCGGGAGCACGCTCGCGTCGTCGCCGAACGCTTCGGCACGGAGCACACCGAGTTCGTGGTCGAACCCAAGGCGCTCGACCTGGTCGACCGCCTGGTCTGGCATCACGACGGCCCGTTCGGGGATTCGTCCGCGATTCCGACGTACCTGCTATCCGAGCTGACGCGCTCGCACGTGACGGTGGCGCTCAACGGCGACGGCGGGGACGAGGTGTTCGGAGGCTACCTTCGGATGTACGGCGGCGCCCTGTCGGAAAGGGTCCCGAGATGGGCGTTCGGTGTGGCCAGCGCGGGGCTGAGTCTCCTGCCCGAGCCTGGGGACCGCAAGCATCCGCTGCGCTATGCCAAGCGCTTTGCGGAGGCGGGCGTGTTGCCCCTCCCCGAGCGCTACCTGCGCTGGAACGGCTACTTCACGACGGGCCTGCTCGATCTGCTTCGGCCCGAGTGGCACCCGTTCGCCGATCCCGACCGACTGCTCGCCAGCTACCGCCTGCCCCTCGAGCGGGAGGCTGCGAGTCCCGTCGAGGGCCGTGCCACGACCCTTTCGCGCCTCCTGCAGTTGAACTTCGAGACCTACCTGCTCGACGACCTGCATGTGAAGATGGACCGCATGTCGATGGCCCACGCTCTCGAGACGCGCTCGCCCTTCCTCGACACCGCACTCGTCGAGTTCGGCGCCGCTTTGCCGGACCGGCTGCGCATGCGACTGGGAAGAGGCAAGATCCTGCTGCGGCGTGCGCTGAAGGGCCTGCTCCCGGACTCGATCCTCGCGCGGGGGAAGATGGGATTCGGCGCTCCCCTCGGAGCCTGGTTCCGAGGAGAGCTCGACGGTCTCGTACGCGAGCGGCTCCTCCAACCGACCAGCCCGATCTACGAGTATCTGCAACCACAACCCGTCGCGGACCTGATCACGACGCACGGCCGCGCGGCCGCGGACCTCAGTCCCCAGATCTGGGCTCTGCTGACGCTCGAGAGCTGGCTGCGCCAGGAGCGGACCTGGGGACGACCGGTCTGAGGCCACTCTTCACGAGCATGCGCACTCGGGTCCTGGCGGCCGTGCTAGCCGTCGGCTGCGGGGCTGCGCTCGTCGCCTCGGACCTGCCGCCGCGGCTGCTCATGGTCGAGGACCCGCTCGAGCGCGCCGACGCCGCGCTGGTGATGAGCGGCGACGTCAACTACGAGCGCACGAAGAGCGCGGCGGCGATCGTCCGCGCCGGCACGGCCCGTCTGCTCGTGGTCACGGGCGGCGTGCGCTGGCTCGGAGACAGCGCCGAGAGCCTGCGCGACGAGGCCGTAAAGCGTGGGGTCCCGCCGGCCCGGATCCGCCACGAGAACCGCTCCCGCAATACCTGGGAATCGGTGGTCAACGTCGAGCCGATCCTGCGGGACGAGGGCGTGAAGACGTTGATCCTGGTCACCTCGCCCGCGCACCAGCGTCGCGCCTATCTGGCCGCGCGCCGGGCACTGCCCGGCATCCGCATCGTCAACCGGCCGATCCACGTCGAGCCCTGGCCGCCGGCCCGCTGGTGGGCCGAGCGGCGGACGCGAGGGATCGTGCTGAGCGAGTACCTGAAGCTCGCCTACTACGGCGTTCGCGGCTGGCTCTGAGCGGCGTCGCGCACGCGCTGCGCGGCCGTCAGAAGAGCGGCGTGCTGAGGGTCCAGGCTCTGGGCCCAGGCGGCGAGCGCGTCGGCGTCTTGGGGAGCCCGGGGCAACCGCAGCCAGGCGAGGACGGCCCAGGCATAGGCGTCGGCAGGCCGCCGCTGCAGGTGCGCCGTGACGTCGCGCTCGAGCGAGGCGCCGCGGAGGCCGGTGCTCCCGCCGACGGCCGCCCGCCGCAGAGCGGTCGTGTCGACGTCGCGGGACGTCCACGGACCGAACAGAGCGAGAGCAAGGGCCAGGCCGACGGGAGCCAAGAGGGCCGCTCCGTCGATCCATCGCTGCTCGGGGTGGTTCGCGCTCAGGATGGTGGGCACGGGAAGGACGCACGCCAACAGGAAGGCCGCCAGCAACGTGTTCGAGGGGATGCGCAGGTTGAAGTCGAGAACGCTGTGGACGATGATCGTCACCAACCCCGCGATGGCGCCCGCGCGCACGCCGCGCGACAGGCGATGTGGCTCGTCGCGCACGCGTCGCCAGGCGCCGGCCCGCGAGCGAGCCGAGCATGAGGCCGACGAGGGCCGCCGGCCAGGAGCCCGCCCTCGCACAGCAGCTCGAGGTAGTCGTTCTCCACGTGCTCCACTCGCACGTCGCCCGCACCTGTCTTGAACCGTGGCAGCGCATCCGCCAGCGCGCCGAAGCCGCTGCCGAGCACGGGGCTCGCGGCGAAGAGGTGCAGCGAATCGTGCCAGGTCGCCAGCCGGTAGCTCCCTGACGAGTCGACGCCGCCCAGCGTGCGGACGCGATCGCGGGCTTCAGTGGGCAGCAGCAGGGCCAGCGCGACCGCCACGGCGCCGAGCGCCGACAGGGCGAGCACGGCTCGGCGCATGCCGACGCCGCGTGCCGGCCGCAAGCCAAGGCGGATGGCAGCGAAAGCCACGAGCCCGGTGGCTAGGCTGACGACCCCGCCGCGCGAGAGCGAGACGGGGACCGCGAGGACGAGCACCGCCGCGGCGCCCCACGCCGCCACGACCCAGGACGCGCGCCGGCTCTCCAGCCAACTGAGCCGCTCGGCCCCGCGGCGCGCCTCGTCCGCGAGGCCGCACGCGAGACCGACGGCGAGACAGGCGGCCATCTCGACGTAGCCGGCGAAGTGGTTCTTGCTGACGAACGGGCCGAAGGGCGTGATCGTCGGGACGGAGAGGAAGCCGTAGAGCTTGTCTCCGAACAGCAGGCGCGCGACGAGCCCGTAGACCGCGACTAGCAGGGCGCCGCCGACGACACAGACGGAAGCGCGCAGGAGGACCGATCGCGTGCGCAGGCCACGGCTGGCCACGAGGGCGAATCCGATGACAGCAGCCGAGAACGCCAGCCAACGCAGGGTCGCAGCCGGGTCCAGCGACACCGGGTGTGCACCAGACCCGAGCACGGCCGCGGGCGCGGACGCTGGCCGGATGCCACACGGCCGCCGAACCCGGCGCGACGAGGGAGTGAACGGCGGGCGGCAAGGGCAACACCTGCAGCAAAGCGAGGACGAACAGACCGAGAAGGGGGATCAGGACGAACCCCGTCGGGCTCGGCCACAACGCACGTCGCATGCGTGCGAGCGCCGCCAGGCAAGCGAGCGAGCAGACGACGGCGATCGCGCGGGTCGTCCACACGTGTGCGCTGCCGAAGGGCCACGGCGAAAGGACGACGAGCGTGACGAGCAGACTCGCCGGCCAGCCGGGTACGTAGCTCTGGTCGGCGGGGTGTTCGGCCATGGTGGTGCGCAGGCTACGCCGCCGGGCGACCAGCACCAAGCCCGAAAGTCAGTGACTCCGGGGAGGACGGATCGGGAAGACGGATTCCGACGATCCGGCGACTGGATACCTTAGCGGCAGATATCGTTCAATCATAACTAGTTAGATTGACGCACCTGAACCTGAATGCTACCCTCCGCCGACCGGGAGTCGTGTGTTCAGGTGCATGGGATGAGCGAGGCCAACACTCCGGGAGCGTGCGAACGGTGAAAGGTCTCTCACTCACTTGCCGGGAGTCCGAGGCTGCACGCCGCCACGTGCAGGCCGGTCGGGAGCGGAACCGCGAGCTGCGCGCGGCACGCGCGCGGGAGGCCGCCTGACCCCCCCTGTGAGCACGGCCCTCGTCCCGACGCTGGTCCTTGCCGTCGCCTTCATCCTCTCGGCCGCGCTCGTCCCGCTGGCCGCGGCGATCGCGCGGCGCTTCGACATCCTCGACCACCCCGGGCCCCGCAAGATCCACTCGCGGCCGACGCCGCGCGTGGGGGGGATCGCCGTCTGGGCGGCCTTCACGATCGTCGTGCTCACCGGCTACTTCGGCTTTCCGCTGGTCGAGCGCCTGGGCTTCGTGCAGCAGCACTTCCAGGGCCCGGTCACGTTCCTGCGCGAGGCCTACCGCGTCGAGGGCAAGCTGATCGCCGTCATGCTCGGCGGCACCGTGGCGTTCGTCGTCGGGCTGCTCGACGACGTGCTGGGTGGGCGCTTCGGTCCGAGCCGGAAGCTCGCCGGGCAGCTGATCGCGGCGCTCGCGCTCCTCGCGGCCGGGGTGCGCACCGACGTGCTGGTCTTCGACTGGCTCAACGTGGCGCTGACGCTCGTCTGGGTGATCGGCATCACGAACGCCTTCAACCTGCTCGACAACATGGACGGCCTCAGCGCCGGTGTCGCCTTGGTCGCCTCGCTCGTGCTGCTGCTGAACGCCTGGCTGCTCGGCGAGTTCTTCATCAGCCTGGTGCTGCTGGCCTTCATGGGCAGCCTGCTCGGCTTCCTGGTCTTCAACTGGCACCCGGCCACGATCTTCCTCGGCGACTGCGGCAGCCTGTTCATCGGCTTCACGATGGCGTCGCTGACTCTGCTCGAGCGCTACGTCTCGCACGCCCCGAGCAGCTACTTCCCGGTGCTGATGCCGGTGCTCGTGCTCGCGCTGCCGATCCTCGACACGACCACGGTCGTGTTCATCCGCCTGCGCGAGCACCGGCCCATCTACGTCGGCGACAGCCGTCACCTGTCGCACCGGCTGGTCTCCCTCGGCATGAGCCGGCCGGCGGCGGTGGCGACGATCTACCTGCTGACGCTCGGCATCGGCCTCGGCGCGGTCGCGCTGCCGCACGCGAGCCTGCTGGTCTCCGTGGTGCTGCTGCTGCAGGCGCTCGCGGTGATCGCCGTCGTGCTGATCCTGCTCTTCTTCGAGCGCCGGGCACTCGCGCGCGACGAGGCGGCGTGAGCCTGGTGCTGCCCGCGGTGCTCGGCCTCTCCGTGACGGTCGCGACGGCCGAGATCCGGGCGCTGCGCCTGACGAGCGTCGACGAGCGCGTCGCGCTGCGCGTGCTGACCTCCGAGGACGTGCCCCCGGCCACGGTCGTGCGCGAGGGCGAGGAGGTGGTCGTCACCATCCCCGCGCCGGCGGCGGCCGAGCTGGCGCCGCCGGCGCTGCAGGCGCCGCTCGCGGCGATCGCCGTCGAGAGGCAGGCACAGGCCACGATCCTCCGCCTGCGGGTCGCGCCCGAGGTGCCGTTCGAGGTGCGCCACGAGCCGGGCATGATGACGATCGTCTTCGGCGAGCAGCCGGCGCCGGAGCTGCGCGGGCCGGTGACGCCGGAGCTGTACGGGCGGCTGTTTCCGACCGGCGTGCAGCCCGGCGCGACGCCCGCCGAGGGCGAGGCCGCCGCCACGCGACGGCCCAGCACGGCGAGGGCTTCGCGCTCGGCCGAGTGCTCCTGCAGCCCGCGCTCAACGTGAGCTGGGTCGACGCCGACGTCATGTTCGAGAGCCCGCAGCCCGTGGCCGATCGCTACCTGCAGGTGGCGCCGAGCCTGACGGCCTTGACGCCCGTCCGCGACGGCCAGCTCTCGCTCGCGTACGAGCCGCGCCTGCGCTTCTTCTCGAGCATCCCGCAGGTGGGCGACACCTCCCACATCGCGAACGCGAAGCTCGAGCTGCCGCTCGGCGTCGCGGGTCACCCTGCGCGGGGCGTACCGCTTCACGCGCGCGCTCCTCGAGACGAACGTGGTCGACCCGGGACGCGAGTACTTCTACAACCTCTCGCCGTACACCTTCCACGACGCGAGCCTCGGGGCCGACGTCGACCTCGGGCCGCACCTCTCCGCGATCCTCGAGGGGGCGCTGCGGACCTCGCGCTTCGACCAGGCGGGCAGCGCGGGCTTCTTCGACTACGACTCCCGCACGCTGCGGGCCGGCCTGGGCTACGATCTGGGGGGCGACCTGAGGGTCGTCGTGAGCTACTCGTACGAGAGCGTCCCGCCGTCCCCCGAGCGGGCCCTCGTCGAGACCTCCGCGCACGCCGTCAGCGGCCAGCTGAACGGGCCGATCGGGCCGCTGATGACGGGCTCCCTGCAGCGCCGGCTACCGCGCCGGACGAGCCCGCAGGCCACGGGCGGCAGCCGCTCCTTCGACGGCCTCGTCCTCTCCGGCTCGCTGCGCCGCGAGCTGGGCCGCGCGACCTCGATCGAGCTCCAGCTCGGCCGCTCGACCAGCTCTCGGCCTTCGAGAAGAACGCCTACTACGTGACGAACACCGCCGGC
This sequence comes from uncultured Acidobacteriota bacterium, assembly GCA_963831755.1. Classification (GTDB taxonomy): domain Bacteria; phylum Acidobacteriota; class Vicinamibacteria; order Fen-336; family Fen-336; genus DATBSL01. Next base: position 68,890 of record CAWHRC010000019.1, on the reverse strand, counting down.
CTGGCCCTGAACCTGCCCCTGCCGCTGCGAGATCACGGGCCGCGGCTCGGTGAGCTGGCTGCCGAACGACTACCCGAACGCGGCCGAAGCGCTCGGCGGCCCCGGCGCGACCGCATCGTCGGCTGGACGCGGGGCTGGGCCGCCGCCTCGGCGGCGGGCGCTCGCTGCGCGTCGACTACCGCCGCGAGCGGCGCACCTCGAACCTGCCCGGCTTCGACGTCACGACGAACGGCTTCTCGTCCAGCTCGGGCTCGGCGCTCTCCGGAGGGGCGCAGCCGTGATCGCCGCCCTGCTGCTCGTCGCCCTGCTGCAGGCGGCCCCCGCGCCGGCCCGGGCGCGCACGCCACGCCGCCGGCTCGCCGCCCGCAACCCAGCCCGCCGGCGCGCCAGCCGCGGCGCCTGCCCCCGCGCTTCCGGCGACTACCAGGTGGGCCCCGGCGACGTGCTCGAGGTCACTCGTCTACGGCAACCACGAGCTGTCGCGCATCCCGACGGTGCAGACGAACGGCGCGCATCACCTACCCGCTGCTGGGCGAGATCCAGGTGGCCGGGCTCACGATCGCGCGAGGTCCAGAGCAAGATCACGAGCCTGCTGGCCAAGGACTACCTGGTCAACCCGCAGGTCGAGGTGAAGGTCCGCGAGTACCAGAGCCAGTTCGTGTCGGTCGTGGGCGAGATGAACGCGCCCGGGCCGCAAGCCGCTGCGCGGCCGCACGCGCCTCATCGACGTGCTCATCGAGGCCGGGGGCTTCACGCCGCGCGCCTCGGGCGAGGTGCTGATCACGCGCAGCGACGGCACCTTCGACGGCGAGCAGCAGACGCTCGTCGTGCCGCTCTCGGCCTCCGCCGCGCCGACGCTGCAGGACGCGATCAACCTCGAGCTGCCGCTCAGGAACGGCGACATCATCACGGCGTCGCCCAAGTACTTCGTGACGGTGGACGGCGAGGTGAACCGGCCGGGCCGCTACGCGATCGAGTCCGACCTGACCGTGACCGGCGCCATCTCGCTCGCCGGCGGGCTGACGCGCTTCGGCAGCAACACGGTCAAGGTGCGGCGCAGGGACGCGCAGACGCGGCAAGGTCGAGCCTGATCGAGGTCGACCTCAAGGACGTGCGCAACGGCAAGAAGCCCGACCTGCGGCTCCTGCCGAACGACGTGATGTCGGTCTCGAGGCGGATCTTCTGATGGGAGGACGCAGCCATGACGACGGCACCGCCCTCGCCCGCGCCCGACCCGGCGCCGCGCGCCGAGCGCGACATCGACCTCCGCTACTACGCGGGCCTCCTCTGGCGGCATCGTTCCCTCCTCGCCGCCTGCGCGCTCGTCGGCCTGCTGCTCGGCCTCGTCGTGGCGCTCGTGCAGACGCCCGAGTACCGGGCCGGCGTGCTGCTGCAGATCGAGCCGCCGACGCCCACCTTCATGAGCGTCCGGAGCGACGCTGCTCGTGGGCGGGGGCGACTACTGGCAGAACGCCGACTTCTACAACACGCAGTTCCAGGTGCTGCGCTCGAAGGGCCTCGGCGAGAAGGTGGTCGCCCGCCTGAAGCTCACCGACCGCGAGCCCTTCAAGTCGAGCACGCGACCCCGGCCCGCTCTTCATGGCGCACGTCGGCGTCGAGCCGGTGCCCGAGAGCCGGCTCGTCTACGTCACGGTGACCCACCGCGACCCCCAGGAGGCGGCGCTCTGGGCGAACACGCTGGCCGACGTCTACATCGAGCAGACGCTGGCGCTGCGCGTCGAGTCGGCCCGCAAGGCCTACGACTGGCTGCAGGAGCGGCTGGCCGCGACGCAGAAGGGCATGCGCGAGGCCCAGGAGAAGCTGTTCGAGAGCTACCGGAGCCAGGACCTGTTCGTGCCCGAGGGCAGCGTCTCGGCCGTCTCGACCTCGATCGCCAAGCTCAACGAGGACTTCGTGCAGGCGCAGGCGCGGCGGATCACGATCGAGGCCGCGCTCAAGCAGGCGGCCGAGATGCAGAGCCGGGCGAGGACCTCGACTCGCTGCCGCAGGTCGGCCTCGGACTCGGTCGTGATCGGCTTCAACACCCAGCTCGCGGGCCTGGCGGTCGAGCTCGGCCGGCTGGGCGAGAAGTTCAAGGAGGGCCACCCCGAGGTCCAGAAGGTGAAGGCCCAGGTCGAGCAGCTCAAGAAGGCGCAAGCTGGCGCGCGCGCCGCAGATCCTCGACGGCCTCGAGGCCGAGTACGCGCAGCTCCAGCAAGCGCGAGGCGGAGCTGCGCGCGGCGATCGACGCCCAGAAGGCGCAGGCCGCCAACCAGAGCCGCAAGGCGACCGAGCTGGAGGCGCTGCAAGAAGGAGGCCGACTCGGCCAAGAGCCTGTACGAGGTGCTGCTGCAGAAGCTCAACGAGACCGACATCGCCGCCTCGATCCGCACCAACAACGTGAGCGTCGTCGACCGCGCGAGCCCGCCGCAGATCCCCGATCCGGCCGCAGAAGCGGCGGCTGGCCGCGCATCGGCCTGCTGCTCGGCCTGCTGGCCGGCCTCGGCCTGGTGCTGGCGCGCGACTACTTCGCGAACACCATCCGCGACCCCGAGGAGATCGAGCGCTACCTGCACCTGGACCTGCTGGCGGCGGTGCCGCGCTACGACGACGTCGAACTTCGACCTCGCGACCGAGGCCTACCAGAACCTGCGCACGGCGCTGCTCTTCGCCCGGCGCGACGAGCGAGGGCCAGGTCGTGCTGGTCACCGGGCACGGCGCCCCAGGAGGGCAAGACGACGACGATCGTCAACCTGGCCCGGCTGCTGGCGGCCTCGGGAGAGAAGACGATCGTCGTCGACTGCGACCTGCGGCGCGCGCAGCTCCACCAGCGCCTGGGCGTTGCCCGCGAGCCGGGCTTCACCGACTTCTTCGTGCGCAAGGAGCCGCTCGCCTCGCTCGTGAGGCCGACCTCGCGCCGAACCTCTTCGTGCTGACGGCGGGCACGCTGCCGCCGAACCCGCCGGCGCTGCTCGCCCGCAAGCAGCTCGGCGAGCTGTTCGCGGGCTGCGCGCGCGGCTTCGAGTGGGTGCTGATCGACTCGCCGCCGATCGCCTCGGTGACCGACGCGCTGCTGCTCGCGCGCCACGCCGACCACACGCTGCTCGTCGTCCAGCACAACAAGGTCGACAAGAGGCTCGTGAAGCGCAGCATCAGCGCGCTGCGCAAGGTCACGCCGAACCTGCTCGGCGCCGTCCTGAACGTGGTCGACGTGCGGTCGCGGAGCTACCACTACTACTACTACCCGCAGGGCGAGCGGACCCGGGGCGGCCGGCGCGCCGGCGGACAAGGCCGGCACGGCGGGGCACAAGCCGGCGACGCCGGCGGGCGCCTGAGGCACGAGGTGCGACGGCGCGCTGCTCGACCTGCTGGCGCTCGCCGCGGCCGCCAGCGCGCCGCCGGCGCAGTCGGCGCCGAAGCGGCGCTCCGGGATCGCGATCGGCGATCTCGTCTGGACCGATCGGCGACGTCCTGCGCGCCGAGCCGCCCGACAAGACGAGCTGGCGCAAGGTCGCGGCCGGCGACAAGCTGCGCACCGGCGACACGCTGCGCACGGCCGAGGACGCCGTGGCGCGGATCGAGCTCCCCTGGATGAAGCTGACCCTCGGCGCCGGCCAGCATGCTCTCGATCCCGCCGAGCGCGCGTGCTGTCGACGGTGCTCGATCAGGGGCGAGCCGAGTTCTCGGGCGCCGGGCGCGACATCGTCAAGATCCAGGTGGGCGACGGCGAGGTGCGCGGCGGCGGCCGCCTCGTGCTGCGCCGCTCGGTGGGCCGCACGAGCGTGACGGTGCTCGAGGGTGCCTTCCGGGTGCGCTCGGCCGGCCGCACCGTCGAGGTCAAGAAGGGCCAGGGCACGCTCGTCGTGGACGGACGGCCGCCGAAGCCGGCGCGCCGCTCCCGGCTGCGCCCGCGGGGCTGCGGCCCGGCGCCGACGTCGTCTACGTGCGCCGGGGCAGCCGGTGGAGCTGCGCTGGACGGGCACGGGCCCGAGCTCCACGTCGAGCTGCTGGCGCTCCAGGGCGACGACGGTGCTGCTCGCGCGCGAGTCGCGGCGCCTCGCCGCTGCGCCTCGCGATCCCCTGGCTCGGCACCTACCGCTGGCGCGTCTCGACGCGCGACGCGCGCGGCGTCGAGAGCCCGCCGTCGGCCGAGGGCTCGTCTGCTCGGTCGAGCGGTAGCTCATCCGCCGAAGGCCGTCGGCAGCGTCGGGCTGGTCGGCGGCACCGGAGGGACGATCGGCGGAGGCACCGTGCCACCGCCGCCGCCGCCGCCGCCGCCGCCACCGGGACCCCACCACCGCCGCCCGCGCCACCGCCGGCGTCCGCCGGTGGCGCCACCGCTCGGCCGCCCCCGCAGCCTCGGCCACGAGCGTGCCGGGCCGCAGGATGTCGCCGCACAGCTCCGCTGCCCGCAGTGCGCGCCGCCGCTCGAGGAAGCGGCGCGCCTCCTCGGCCTTCTCGCGCGTGACGGGGCCGTCCGGGCCCAGCTCGAGGCCGAGGCGCTCGACGTGTCGCGACGTAGTCGGCGGGCGCGTCCTTCTTCGGCTCGAGCCGCAGCCGCTCGATCATCGTGTCGGGCCCCAGCGTCGCCTCGAAGACGTGCGGCCCTTCTGGAGCACGGCCGAGAGGATCGCGTGCCAGCGCGGCGTGGGGTCGGGTGAGGGGCAGATGATCGACGTGTGGCAGCCGTCCGTCAGCCAGCGCTGGCCTCCGGCGCGCACGCCGAAGAAGGACAGCGTGTAGAGGCCGGTCTCGCGGGATGTCGGCCAGCAGCAGGACGCGTGCGCCGCGCGGCGCCGCCGCGGAAGGCGCCGGAGCGTCGCCGGCGCCTGGTCTCTCCCGTCGTCGAGCCGCAGGTCGCTGCCGCGGAACTCGAGCGGCGGCCGCGAGGGCGGCAGCTCGGACTCGAGGTCGAGCGCCTGGAGCACGGTGACGGCCACGTCCTCGGTCGTCGTGACGGCCGAGGGCTTCCAGCCGCCCTGCGGCTCGATCGGGTGCACGCAGGGCGGCGCCAGCTCGAGGTACTCGAGCGTGCCGCCCTCGGGCAGGAGCACCGTCGTCAGTAGGCGCCCTGGTCGAGGTGCACGAGCCCGCGTCGACCCAGGCGATCGGCCGGCGCGGCGGCGACGCTGAAACGGCGCAGCACGGCCTTCTCGCCCGCCTTCGAGAGCTCGGCCTCGGCCGGCGCCGGCCCGGCGACGAGCAGGCGCAGCCGGTAGTCGCCGGCCCGCGCGACGCCCACCGCGTAGACCGCCTCGCCGATCCCGCCCGCGGCCGCAGGCGCTGCGAGCCGCCTTCCGCGAAGCTCGACGCGCGTCGCGCGGACGTACTGGTCGGCGCGGAAGGTGCGGCTGTCGCGCCCGGACAGCGTGGCGAAGACCTGCGCGGCGGTGTCGTTGACGCCCGGCGTGTCGGAGAGCAGCTCGAGGCCGCGCAGCAGCATGCGCGCCCACTCGGGATGCGAGACGACGGCCGAGGGCTGCGGGTCGCCGTAGAGCGGCAGCAGCGCGACCGCGGCGACGCGGCCGCGAGAGCGTCGCGTCCGGGATCTGCGCACGCGCCCCTCCTTGCCGGCCGGGGCGCCGACACGCGCCCGTTGACACCCCGCAGGCTGCAACCCTACGCTCGCCCGATGGTCGAGTCAAAGGCGACGAGCCTGCTGCGCGGGCTCGTCACCGGGCGCTCCCGCCCGCGGCGCCCGAGGCCTGGCTCGTCCTCGCGCTCTTCGAGGAGGCCGCCCGCCAGCAGGGCTCTGAGCGGCTGCTGCTCTCGGCGCCTCGAGCGCGAGCAGCTGGCCTGGGCCAGGCCGCTCCGGCGCCGCGCTCGCGGCGAGCGACGCCGGATCCTCGCGCGCACGCTCGCCCAGTGCGAGCTCGGCCGCGCGGGCGCTTCGCTGCTCGCCGCGCGCGGCATGCGCGCGCTGCCGCTGAAGGGCGTCGTCGGTCGCCGAGACGGTGTGCGACGTCGAGTCGGACCGACCCATGTCGGACACGGACCTGCTCGTCCTCGACCGCTGGGGCGACGCCGTCGCGGCGCTGCGCGAGGCCGGCTTCGAGGAGCTGGACCGGGCCGACCACGCCTGGGCGTTCCGCGATCCGCGCTCGGACGCGGTCCTCGAGCTGCACCGCAGCGTGACCTCGGCGCCGGGGCTGTTTCCGCTCGACGCGAGGGCGCTCTGGTCGCGCCGCCGCCCGGGACGCCGCCAGCAGCCGTTCTCCCCTCGGCCGAGGACCTGCTGCTGCAGCTCGCGCTGCACGCGGCTTCCAGCACGGCTTCGTGCTCTCGCTCGTGCAGTGGCTCGACTTCCGGCGCGTGCTCGAGCGCGAGGCGATCGACCTCGAGCGGCTGCGCGAGCTGGCGGCCGCGGCGCGCGCCGAGATGCCGCTCGTCGCCGCGCTGCTCGCGGCCGAGGCGGTCGTCGGGGCGCCGTTCCCGGCGGCGCTCACGGCGGGCTCGCTCGAGCGCCTGCCGCGCGGCCTGCGCCTCTGGCTCGCCCCGCGGCTCGCGAGCCGCTCGGCTTCGTCGCGCCGTCCCGGCGGCCCTCGGCCGCGCGCGCTGGCTGCTGCTCGCCGGCCGCCGGCCGGAGCTCCTCTGGCGCACGCTCGTGCTGCCGGAGACCCCGAGCGGCGACACGCGCCTCGCTGCCGCGCGCTCGCGCAGGCGGCGGGCCGCTTCGCCCGCCTGGCGCGAAAGGCGCGCTGCAGCGTCGTTGACAGCCTTCGCCCGCGAAGCTAGGCTGGTCGCGTCCATGCCCAGCCACCGTCGGCCGCGAGGAGCGCGAGGTCCTCGCGGCCTACCTGACGAGCCACCGCCTCAAGCGCAGCGGGCAGCGCGAGGTCATCCTCGACGCCTTCCTGAAGGCCGGGCATCACGTCTCGGTCGAGGACCTGCTGCGCGTCGTGCACCGCCGCCACCCCGAGATCGGCCGCACCACGATCTACCGCACGCTGAAGCTGTTCCCGGAGGCGGGGCTCGCGAGCGAGCTGCTGCTGGGCGGCGAGGCGCGCTTCGAGCCGATCTGGAAGCGCGACGCACCACGACCACTTCGTGTGCCGCGTCTGCGGCGAGATCCTCGAGTTCGCGAGCCCGCAGATCGAGCGGCTGCAGGAGCAGATCGCGGCGCGAGATCGGCTTCACCGTCGAGGGCCACCGCCACCACATCTTCGGCCGCTGCCGCAGCTGCGCCGCCCGAGCCGCGGGCGCCGCGCGCCAAGGCGCGCCGGCAAGAGCGCGTGAGAAGGCGCCGTCCGCGCCGCGCGTCGTGGTCGCCGTCGTCGTCGCCGCTGGCCTTCGGCTACCTGCGGCTGGCCGAGACGCAAGGGCTACGCGCTCCAGAAGGGCAGCGCGGCGCCGGCGTTCCGCCTGCCGTCGCTCGCGGGCGGCGAGACGGAGCTCGGCTCGCTGCGCGGCAAGGTGGTGGTCGCTCAACTTCTGGGCCACCTGGTGCCCGCCCTGCGTCGCGGAGATGCCGTCGCTCGAGCGGCTGCACCGCACGCTCGGGCCCGGAGGGGCTCGCCGTGCTCGCGGTCTCGACCGACGAGGACGAGGCGGAGCTGCGCCGCTTCGTCGCGCGAGCAGGCCTCACGCTGCCGGTGCTGCGCGATCCCGGCGGGCGCGTCGCGGCGGACGACTACCACACGACGGGCTATCCCGAGACGTTCGTGATCGACCGCTCCGGCGTGCTGCTCGCAGCACACGGTCGGGCCGGCCGAGTGGGACACGCCGCAGGCGCTCGCGTACTTCCGCGGCCTGCTGGCACAGGGCTCGCCCGCCCGCTGAGCGCCGCCCCTCAGCGGCGGCCGAGGATCGCCTTGACCGCCCCCACCAGGTAGAGGCTGCCGGCGACGACCACGACGTGCCCGGCCCTCGGGCGCGCGCCAGCCGCCGCGCGCGCGCGAGCGCGCGGGCGACGCTCGGCTCGCGCATGGGCCCCGCGCGCGAGCCGCCCGGCCCGGCGCGCGAGCTCGTCGGGCGTCTGCGGCGCGCGAGACCCGCGGCCGCGTCAGCACGACTCGGCCGGCGAGCGGAAACAGCTCGCGCGCGAGGCCGGCGCACGTCCTTGTCGGCCATCGCCCCGAAGACGCAGCACGAACGGCGGCCCGCCGCGCAGGTGCGCGGCGAGGGCGCGCGCGCCGGCCGGGTTGTGGGCGCCGTCGAGCAGCAGCGGCGGTCGCCCGGGCACGCGCTCGAGCCGGCCGGGCCAGCGCGTGCGCGCGACCGCCGGCGCCAGCCGTCCCGAGATCGACCGCGCACGCCCGCGGCCCGTGACGCTCTCGAGCAGCGCGCACCGCGACGAGCAGGTTGTCGCGCTGGTGCGGCCCGGGCAGCGGCGCGCAGGCCCGCGATAGCGCCGTGACGGCGTCGTCGAGGTCGACGAGCCGGCCGTCGCGGCCGTCGTCGCACGGGCGAGCCGTGTCCCGCGTCGTGGCCTCGACCAGCCGGGCGCCGATCGCCCGCGCGCGCGCGCCAAGCGCGGCGCGCGCCTCGCGCGCTGCCGCACGGAGCCGATCACCACCGTCGGCCGCCCGGCGCCGCATCACGCCCGCCTTCTCGCGCGCGATCGCGGCGAGCGTGCGGCCCAGGTAGACCTCGTGGTCGAAGTCGACGCTGACGACCGCCGAGGCCAGGGCTCGACGACGTTCGTCGCGTCGAGCCGGCCGCCGAGGCCGACCTCGAGCACCGCCACGTCGACGCCTCGCGGCCGGAAGTGCTCGAAGGCCGCGGCCGTCAGCACCTCGAAGAAGGTGGGGTGGGCGTCGAGCGCACCGCGCCGCACGAGGCGCGTCGGCCGCGTCGCGCACGGCTGCGCACCGCGCGCGCGAAGGCGTGGTCGCTGATCTCGCGCCCGTCCACCGTGATCCGCTCGTTGACGCGCACCAGGTGCGGCGAGGTGTAGCGTCCCGCTGCGCAGGCCCGAGGCGCGCAGCACGGCGTCGCAGTACGCCGCGACCGAGCCCTTGCCGTTCGTGCCCGCGATCAGCAGGACGGGATAGGCGCGCTCCGGGTGGCCCATCTCCTCGACGAGCGCCCGCATCGTGTCGAGCCCGAACTTGATCCCGAAGCGCGTGCGCTGCGCGAGATAGAGGCCGGCGACGCGGTGCGCGGGCAGACGGGCCATCGAGCCGCGAGCCTAACCACCGCAGGGGCGTCAGGTCTGCCTTGCGAGCATGTCATAGAACAAGACCTGACCCCACTCCGCCAGTCCCCGCCTTGCTCCACGCGGGCGCCCTTGTCCCCATCCGTCAGCCAGTGTGGAAAAGTGGAGGAAAGTGTGGAATACTCCCAGGCCGCTGTGCTCAAAGGCACTTATCACCACCGAATCGACGCCAAGGGCCGCCTGCCGATACCCGCCGCCTTCCGGCGCGAGCTGGGGGACGCGGACTCGCGCGTCGTGGCGACCTCGCTCGACCAGTGCCTGGCGATCTACCCGCCACGGAGTGGTCGCGGCTCGAGGCGCAGCTCGCCGCCCTGCCCGCCTTCAGCAAGCCGGTCAAGGGCCTGACGCGCCTGCTGGCGAGCCGCGCGGCGGACTGCGAGATCGACGTGCAGGGCCGCATCCTGCTGCCGCCCGGCGCTGCGCCAGGCCGCGGACCTCGAGCGCGACGCCGTCGTCGTGGGCGTGCTGAACCGCGGATCGAGATGTGGTCGCCCGGGGCTGGGAGACGCTTCGTGCGGGAGTCCGAGCGCTGCTCGACGACGTGTCCCTCGACGTCCAGTGGCCCCCCGCCCCATCCGTTGCGCCCTCGGCGCCGGCGAGCCCAACCGACAGCGGTTCATCCACCGAGCAAACCCAAGAGCTAGTTCAGCTTTCGCCTTGACAGCCCCGCGCGGGGCCGAATAGACTCACCGTGGAAATTTGTGGAGTGCAGTGGTCTAGCCGCCGGCCCTAGTGGCGCGGCGGAGAGTGCATTCCGCTCGAAATGGGTGTCGAGATGCTGCGGGGCAACCATCCGGCGCGCATCGACGAGAAGGGACGGCTCAAGGTCCCGAACGGCTTCCGCTCGACCATCGAGTCGCAGTGGGGCCAGGAGCTGTTCGTCACCAGCGTGACGGGCGAGTACGTGCGCGTCTACCCGATGGCGGTCTGGCTCGAGATCGAGCGCCGCCTGGCGGCCGTGCCCTCGACACACCCCTCCAAGCTGCGCTTCGTGGACCGCGTCAACTTCTTCGGCCAGGTCGCGACACTCGACCGCCAGGGCCGGATCGTGCTCCCTCAGCTGCTGCGCGAGACGGCGGCGATGGCAGGCGAGGTGAGCGTCCTGGGGCAGCAGAACCACCTCGCGGTGTGGAACCGCAAGCGGCTCGAGGAGCGCTTGTTCAAGAAGGAGCCGTTCACCGAGGAGGACGGGAGGCTGCTCGCGGAGCATGGGATCTGATGCGGGCCACACGAGCGTCCTTCTCGCCGAGACACTGGAGCTGCTCGCGGTGAGGCCGGGCGGCCTGTGGGTCGACGGCACCGTGGGCCTGGGCGGCCACGCCGCGGCGATCCTGCGCGCGACGGCGCCCGACGGGCGCCTCGTCGGCCTCGACCGCGACGGCGAGACGCTCGAGCGCGCCCGCGCGACGCTCGCGGAGTTCGCCGGCCGCGTGCGCCTCGAGCAGGCCGACTTCCGCGAGATCCCGGAGCGGCTCTCCGGCGAGGCGCCGGACGGCATCCTGCTCGACCTCGGGATCTCCTCCGCCCAGCTCGACGATCCCGCGCGCGGCTTCAGCTTCCAGGCCGAGGGCCCGCTCGACATGCGGATCGACCGCACCAGCCCGACCACGGCCGCCGACCTCGTGAACGGCATGCGCGAGAAGGAGCTGGCCGACCTCATCTACGAGTACGGCGGGGAGCGCGCCTCGCGCCGCATCGCCCGGGCCATCGTGCGCGCGCGCGAGCAGGAGCCGATCCGCACCACCACGCGCCTGGCCGAGCTGGTGCGCCGCGCGGCTCCCCGCAGCCGGCGCCGCGGCCTGCACCCCGCCACGCGCACCTTCCAGGCGCTGCGCATCCGCACGAACCGCGAGCTCGACTCCCTCGGCGAGGCGATCGAGGGCGCCGCGCTGACGCTCGCCCCGCGCGGGCGCATGGCGGTGATCGCCTTCCACTCGCTCGAGGACCGGGCGGTCAAGCAGAGCTTCCGCGCGCTCGCCGAGCGCGGCTTCCGCGCGCTCACCAGGAAGCCGCTGCGGCCGGGCGCCGAGGAGACGCGCCGCAACCCCCGCGCCCGCAGCGCGCGCCTGCGCGCGATCGCGCGCGAGGAGGCCCTTTCGTGAGGGACGAGGGCGTGGTGCTGCTCGGCAAGCCCGTCGACAACTCGCGCGTGGTGCGCCAGGTCGACCCGCGCTCGCGGCGCGAGATCTGGCTGCTGATGCTGCTGGTGGCGCTGCTGGCGGCCGGGCTCGGGCTGTACGCCTGGCCGGCGCTGGAGATCCGCCGCGCGGGCCAGGACAGCGTCGAGCTGTACCGCGAGAAGGAGCGCCTGCTCGAGGAGAAGCGCAAGCTGCAGCTCGAGCGGGCCGCGCTCGAGAACCTCTCCCGGGTCGAGGCGATCGCGTCCCACGAGCTGGGGCTGCGGCCGCCGGCGCCCGAGCAGTCGATCGTGGTCGAGCTGCCGAAGCCGCTGCCGAAGGACACCACGATCGCGCACGAGGCGGCGCCGCGGCGCCAGGCGCGCTCGGAGAAGGAGCCGGAGGTGAGGCCTTGAGCCCCGGCCGGCCGCTCGTCCAGCGCGTGCTGGCCTCCGAGGTCCCGCCGCTGCGGGAGCGCCGGGCGCGGCTGCGGCTGATGCTGCTGGCGCTCACGATCTCGCTGTGGGCGCTGGTGATCGGCATCCGGCTGGTGCAGCTGCAGGTGCTGGGCCGCGCCTTCTTCGAGCAGCAGGGCGCGCGCCAGAGCGAGCGCACGGTGAACCTCGTTCCCGCGCCGCGGGCCGATCCTCGACCGCGACGGCCGGCCGCTGGCGGTCTCGGTGGACGCCGAGAGCGTCTACGCGGTGCCGCAGGACGTGGGCGACCCGCAGGCGACCGCAGTCGCGCTCGCCCGTGCGCTCGGCCTCGATGCCGCGGGCCGGCGCGAGCTGCTGGTGAAGCTGCAGAAGAGCGCCGCCTTCGTCTGGATCGAGCGCAAGGTGGACCCCGCCACGGCCCGCCACATCCGCGAGCTGCAGCTCGACGGCATCGGCTTCGTGACGGAGCACCGGCGCTACTACCCGCAGCGCGAGCTGGCGGCGCAGGTGCTGGGCTACGTGGGGCTCGACAACGCGGGCATGGCCGGGATCGAGTACCTGCTGGAGTCGGACGATCCGCGGCCGCGCGGCGAAGATCGTGGTCCACACCGACGCGCGCCGGCGGCCGTTCGCGCAGACCGAGCGGCCCTCGACCGAGGGCGCGACCGTGGTGCTGGCGCTCGACGAGCCGATCCAGCACGTCGCCGAGCGCGAGCTCGATCGCTCGATGGCCGAGACGCAGGCCGCCTCGGGCACGGTGATCGTGGTCGAGCCGTTCTCGGGCGAGGTGCTGGCGATGGCGGGCCGGCCGGGCTTCAACCCGAACCGCTACAACGCCTACCCGAGCTGCGCGCTGGAAGAACCGCGCGGTCAGCGACGTGTTCGAGCCGGGCAGCATCTTCAAGATCGTGACCGCCGCGGCCGGCCTGCAGGAGAAGGTGGTCGAGCCTTCCGAGCTGCTCGACTGCGGCCACGGCCGGATCGAGATCGCGGGCATCGTGATCAACGACCACGCGATCTTCGACCAGCTCACCTTCACCCAGGCGGTCGAGAAGTCGAGCGACATCGGCATGATCCGCGTGGCGCAGCGGCTCGGGCCGCGAGAACTTCGAGCGCTACGTGCGCAGCTTCGGCTTCGGCGCGGCGACCGGCGTCGAGCTGCCGGGCGAGTCGGCGGGGCTGCTGCGCCCGCGCCAGCGCTGGAGCGCTCTCTCCCTGCCCTCGCTCTCGTTCGGCCAGGAGATCGGCGTCACCGCCCTGCAGATCACGATGGCCGCCGCCGCGATCGCCAACGGCGGCTACCTGATGAAGCCGATCGTGGTGCGCCGCGTCGAGGACGCCGCCGGCCGCGCGCTGCGCGAGAGCCGGCCGCTGATCGTGCGCCGCGTGCTCGAGCCGGAGACGGTCGACACGCTGACCGACATCCTGCGCGGCGTGGTGCGCGAGGGCACGGGGCGGCACGCGGCGGTGCCGGGCTACGTCGTGGCCGGCAAGACGGGCACGGCGCAGAAGGTCGACGCCTCCGGGCGCTACTCGATGGTGGACCACGTGGCCTCCTTCGTCGGCTTCGTGCCCGCCTCGCGGCCGGCGCTGGTGGTGCTGGCCTCGCTCGACACCCCGCGCGGGCCACGGAACGAGGGCGGCGACGTCGCGGCGCCCGCTGTTCGCGCGCGTGGCCGAGGGCGCGCTGCGCGTGCTGGCGGTGCCGCCCGACGACCCCAGCCGCGTGCTGCACGCGGTGGCCGCGGCGCCGGAGGAGCTGGTGCCGGCGGCCTACCGCCCGCAGCCCCGGCGGCCGAGCGTGCTGCCGCCCGAGCCCGACGCGCGGGGGCTGATGCCCGACCTGCGCGGCCACTCCGCGCGCGAGGCCGCGATCGCGGCGGCACGGCGCGGCCTGGTGGTGGAGCTGCGCGGCTCGGGCCACGTGGTGGAGCAGAGCCCCCAGCCCGGCGCCGAGATCGAGCCGGGCAACACCTGCGTGCTGACGCTCGGCCGGGAGGACCGCTCGTGAGGCTGTCCGAGCTGCTGACGCGCCTGCCCGGCGCCGAGCTCTCCGGGGACCCCGGGCTCGAGGTGTCCGAGGTGACGCACGACTCGCGCCGCGTGTCCGCGGGCGCGCTGTTCGTGGCGATCCGCGGGCTGGTGACCGACGGCAACCAGTTCGTGGAGGCCGCGCGCCGCAAGGGCGCGCTGGCCGTCGTCTCCGAGGAGGCGCCGCGCGGCGAGGGGACCTGGGTGCGCGTGGGCGACGCGCGCGCGGCCCTGGCCCTGCTCTCGGCGGCGGCGCTTGGCGACCCGGCCCGCTCGCTCGAGCTGGTCGGCGTGACCGGCACCAACGGCAAGACGACGACCGCCTACCTGATCGACGCGGCCGTGCGCGCCGCGGGCGAGAAGTGCGGCCTCGTGGGCACGGTCGAGTACCGCGTCGGCGAGCGCGTGGCCGAGGCCGTGCGCACGACGCCCGAGTCCTCCGACCTGCAGGCGCTGTTCCGGCAGATGGTCGACGCCGGCTGCCGGCGCGCCGTGCTGGAGGTCTCCTCGCACTCGCTGGCGCTCGAGCGCGTGCACGGGCTCGAGTTCTCGGTGGCGGTGTTCACCAACCTGACCCGCGACCACCTCGACTTCCACGGCGACATGGACCGCTACTTCGCCGCCAAGCGGCTGCTGTTCGAGTCGCTGCTGCGCGAGGACGGCCACGCGATCGTGAACCTCGACGACGAGCGCGCCGAGGAGCTGCTGCGCGCGAGCCGGGGGACGGTCTGGACCTACTCGCTCGAGAACCCCGCGGCCGACCTCTTCTGCCGAAGAGCTCAGCCTCAGCCTCGACGGCACGCGGTTGCGCGCGCGCACCCCGGTGGGCCCGCTCGAGCTCGAGACGGTGCTGCTCGGCCGCTTCAACGTGCAGAACCTGCTGGCGGCGACAGGCGCCGCGCTCGCGCTCGGGCTGCCCACGGACGCGGTGCGCCGCGGGATCGCCGGCCTGCGCGGGGTGCCGGGCCGCATGGAGCTGGTGGACGCCGGGCAGCCCTTCACGGTGCTGGTCGACTACGCGCACACCGACGACGCCCTGCGCAACCTGCTGGAGACCGTGCGCGGGCTCAAGCCGCGGCGCGTGATCACCCTCTTCGGCTGCGGCGGCGACCGCGACCGCAGCAAGCGGCCGCTGATGGGCGCCGTGGCCGCCCGGCTGTCGGACCTGGTCGTGCTCACCTCGGACAACCCGCGCAGCGAGCCGCCCGAGGCGATCCTCGAGGAGATCCGCCGCGGCATCCCGCCCGCCCGCGCCGAGGACACGCTGGTGCTGCCCGACCGGCGCGAGGCGATCGCGCGCGCGCTCGAGACGGCCGGGCCGGGCGACGTGGTCGTGATCGCCGGCAAGGGGCACGAGGCCTACCAGGTGCTGCGCGAGCGCAGCGTGCCCTTCGACGACCGGCAGGTCGCGCGCGAGGCGCTGTCGCGGCTCGCCGCGGGAGGCCGGCGGTGAGCGGCGTGCTTCGGCTCACGCTCGCCGACGTGCTCGAGGCCACGGGCGGCGCCCTGGTCGGCGAGCCCGGCCGCCCGCCGCAGGCGCTGTCGCTGGAGAGCGTCTCGATCGACTCGCGCACGCTCGAGCCCGGCGCTCTCTTCGTGGCGATCCGCGGTCCGCGCTTCGACGGGCACGACTTCACGGCAGCGGCGGCTGCGCGCGGCGCCGCGGCGCTCGTGCTGGACCGCCAGGCAGAGACGTCCGGCCTGCCCGCCGTGCGCGTCGCCGACACGACGCGCGCGCTCGCCGATCTCGCGCGCCAAAGGCGCCGGCGGGCGGCGATCCCCGTCGTCGCCGTCACCGGCTCGGTCGGCAAGACCACCACCAAGGACATGACGGCGCAGCTGCTGGCGACCAGGGGACCGGTGCTGAAGACCGAGGGCAACCTCAACAACCGCTACGGGCTGCCGCTCACGCTGCTGCGGCTGCGGCCCGAGCACACGGCCGCGGTCGTGGAGCTGGGGATGTCGGCTCCAGGCGAGATCCGCGCGCTTTCGGCGCTGGCCGAGCCCGACGTCGCGACGATCACCAAGGTGGCGCCGGTGCACCTCGAGTTCTTCCCCTCGGTCGACGCCATCGCCGAGGCCAAGGCCGAGATCCTCGAGGGCCTGGGCGAGCGCGGCACGGCGGTGCTGAACGGCGACGACCCGCGCCTCGTCCGGATCGGCGAGCGCTTCGCCGGGCGCGTGCTGTGGTTCGGGCGCGACAAGCGCTTCGACGTCTCGGCCGGCACCTGGCGCGGCACGGGCTTCGGCCTGCGCTTCGAGTTGCGAGTCGCGGGCAGCCGGGTGGAGGTGGCGCTGCCGCTGGCCGGGCCGCACTTCGTCGCCGACTTCCTGGCCGCGGCCGCCGCGGCGCACGCGCTCGGCATCGCACCCGAGGCGATGGCCGAGGCGGCGCCCTCGCTGCGCCCCGCGCGCCACCGGGGCGAGGTCGTCCGGCTGGCCGAGGGCGTGGTGCTGCTCGACGACTGCTACAACTCCTCGCCGGACGCGCTGGAGGCGGCGGTCGTCGCGCTGGGCATGCTGCCGGGGCGCCGCCGGGTGGCCGTGCTCGGCGACATGCTCGAGCTGGGGCACGAGGGCCCGCAGCTGCACCGCGAGCGCGGGCGCGCACTCGCCGGCCAGGTGGACGTGCTGATCGGCGTCGGGCCGCTGGCGAAGGAGCTGGTCGAGGGCGCGCGCGAGGCGGGCCTCAACGGCGGCGGCCTGCACCATCTCGCCTCGGCCGCCGAGGCCGCCTCCGCGGCGCGGAGAATCGTCGCCGCCGGCGACGTCGTGCTGGTGAAGGCCTCGCGCGGCGTGCAGCTCGAGGCCGTGGTCGACGCCCTGGTGGACCGCTTCGGCGGGGAGCGCGCCTGATGCTCTACCACCTGCTCTACGCCTTGCACCGCGAGCTGTCGGCGCTCAACGTGGTCCGCTACATCACGTTCCGCACGGCGGTCGCGAGCCTCACGGCACTGGTGCTGGTGCTGGTGCTCGGGCCGTGGATGATCGAGCGCCTGCGCCGGCTGCAGGTGGGCCAGTTCATCCGCGACGAGGGGCCGCAGGCGCACAAGGCCAAGGCGGGCACGCCCACGATGGGCGGTGTCCTGATCCTGACGGGCATCATCGTGCCGACGCTGCTGTGGGCGGACCTGACGAACCGCAACATCTGGATCGTCACGGCCGCCACGGTCGCCTTCGGGGCGATCGGCTTCGCGGACGACTACATCAAGGTCGTCAAGAAGCGCAGCCTCGGGCTGAGCGCCCGCCGGAAGCTGCTGGCCCAGTTCCTGATCGGGCTGGCGGTGGGCACGACCGTGTACGTGCTGGCGCAGCCTGGAGCCGACCCGCGCGAGTACTCGACGCGCGTCGCCTTCCCGTTCTTCAAGCAGGTGGTGCCCGACCTCGGGGTCCTCTACATCGCCTTCGCGGTGCTGCTGCTGACGCTCGCCAGCAACGCCGTCAACCTGACGGACGGGCTGGACGGCCTGGCGATCGGCACCACGCTCATCGCGGCGGCCGCATTCACGGCGCTGGCCTACGTCTCCGGCCACGCGAAGTTCGCGGACTACCTGGACCTGCTGTTCCGCCCCGGGGTGGGCGAGCTGACGGTCTTCTGCGGGGCGATGGTCGGGGCCTCGATGGGCTTCCTGTGGTGGAACTGCTACCCGGCCCAGGTCTTCATGGGCGACGTGGGCAGCCTGGCGCTGGGCGGCGCGCTCGGCACCGTGGCGATCCTGATCAAGCAGGAGCTGCTGCTGTTCTTCGTGGGCGGGCTGTTCATGGTCGAGGCCTTCTCGGTGATGCTGCAGGTCGCCTCGTTCCGGCTCACGGGCAGGCGCGTCTTCCGCATGTCGCCGCTGCACCACCACTTCGAGCTGGTGGGCTGGAAGGAGCCGCAGATCACCATCCGCTTCTGGATCCTGGCGTTCATGTTCGCGCTGCTGGCGTTGACGACGCTGAAGCTGAGGTGAAACAGAGCGTGGAGCGGCCGGTGGTGGTGGTGGGTCTCGCGCGGTCCGGGGTCGCGGCAGCGGAGTTCCTCGCCCGCCGCGGCGCGGCGGTGGTCGCGGTTGACCGCAAGGCCGAGGGCGAGCTGGGGCCCGAGGCCCTGGCGCTGCGCTCGGCGGGCGTGCGGCTCGAGCTGGGCGCCCACCGGCGCGAGACGTTCACGGGCGCCTCGCTGGTGGTCGTCTCGCCGGGCGTGCCCTGGGAGCTGCCGGAGCTCGAGGCCGCGCGAAAGGCGGGCGTGCCCGTGATCGCCGAGATCGAGCTGGCCTTCCGCCACCTGCAGGGGCGCCTCGCCGCGGTGACCGGGACCAAGGGCAAGTCCACCACCACCGCCGCGCTCGGCGCGATGCTGCGCGAGGCGGGCCTCGACGCGCGCGTCGGCGGCAACATCGGCCTGCCTCTCGTCGGCCTGGTCGAGGGCTCGACGCCGCAGACCGCCTTCGCGGTCGAGGTCTCGAGCTTCCAGCTCGAGGGCACGGTCCGCTTCCATCCCCACGTCGCGGTCTGGCTCAACCTCTCGCCCGACCACCTCGACCGCCATCCCTCGCTCGAGACGTACGTCGCCGCGAAGGCGCGCGTGTTCGCGAACCAGACGGCGTCGGACTGGGCGGTGGTGAACGCGGACGACCCCGTCGTGCTGGCGCAGGCGCGCGCGGCCGCCTCGCGCAAGCTGCTGGTGCGCGTGACGGGCGAGCCGCTGGAGGGCGAGGGGGCCTGCTTCGCGGGCGGTGTCGCGCTCGAGCGGCTCGACGGGCGCGAAGAGACGCTGTTCGCCCGAGCCGACGTCGCGGTCCCCGGCGCGCACCTGGCCGGCGACCTGCTGGTGGCGGCGGCGGCGGCGCGGCGCATGGGCGCCCCGCCCGACGCGATCGCGCGCGCGGTGCGCGGCTTCCGCGGGGTCGAGCACGTGCTCGAGCACGTGGCGACGATCGACGGCGTCTCGTACTTCAACGACTCCAAGGCCACGAACGTCGACGCCGCCCGCCGCAGCCTCGAGGCGTTCGACCGCCCGCTGGTCGTGATCCTGGGCGGCCGCTACAAGGGCGGTGACTTCGCCGAGCTGGCGCCGGCGCTCCGCGCCCGCAGCGGGCGCGTGCTGGCGATCGGCGAGGCGCGCGAACAGGTGCTGGCGGCCCTGGGCGCGCTGGCGCCGGTCGAGCCGTGCGCGTCCCTGCGCGAGGCCGTCCTTCGCGCGCAGGCGCTGGCGCGGCCCGGCGAGGTGGTGCTGCTGGCGCCGGCCTGCTCGTCCTTCGACATGTTCCGCGACTACGCCGAGCGCGGCCGCGCCTTCAAGGACGAGGTGCGGCGGCTGGCCGCCGCTCGTCCGGCCGGCGCGCCGGAGCGGGACGGCGGAGGGGCCCGTGGCTAAGAAGCTCAGCACGGACCTCACCTTGCTCGCCGTGACCGTGGCCCTGATGGGCTTCGGCATGGTGATGGTCTGGAGCGCCTCCTCGGTCCTGGCCCAGGACCGCCACGGCAGCGCCACCTACTTCCTGGTCAAGCAGGCGCTGTGGGGGGTGATCGGGCTCGGCTGCCTGGTGGCCGCGCTGCGCATCGACTACCGCGTGCTGCGCCGGCCGGCGGTCGTCTACTCGCTGCTGCTCGCCTCGACGCTGCTCCTGATCGTCGTGCTCTTCCTGCGGCCGGTCAACGAGACGCACCGCTGGATCCGGGCGGGCGCGCTCTCGTTCCAGCCCGCGGAGCTGGCGAAGCTCTCGATCGTGGTCTACCTCGCGTTCCACATCGAGCGCCGCGCGGAGCGCGTGAACGACTTCACGCTGCTGTTCCCGGGGCTGCTGCTGGTCGGCTGGTTCGCCTTCCTGGTGCTGATCCAGCCGGACCTCGGCACCGCCTTCTGCCTGGTGCTGACCGGCGCCGTGATGCTGTTCGTGGCCGGCGTGCGCGTGCGCTACTTCGCCGTGCTGGCGATCCCCGCGCTCACCGCGCTGTACGCGGCGATCGCGGCCGTGCCCTGGCGCATCCGGCGCGTCTTCGTGTTCCTCAACCCCTGGGCCGACCCGCAGGGCGCCGGCTACCAGGTGATCCAGAGCCTGATCGCGGTCGGCACCGGCGGCTTGACGGGCGTCGGGCTGGGCGAGGGCAGGCAGAAGCTGTTCTACCTGCCCTACCCCTACAGCGACTTCATCTACGCGGTGATCGGCGAGGAGCTGGGCCTGATCGGCGCGGCCGCCGTGGTGCTCGCCTTCGTGGTCATCCTTTGGCGGGGCCTGCGCGCGGCGTGGAGCGCCCCCGACGACTTCGGCCGCTTCCTGGCCGTCGGCCTCACGCTGTCGGTCGTGCTGCAGGCGCTGATCAACGTCTCGGTGACGCTGGGCCTGCTGCCCACCAAGGGCATCCCCCTTCCCTTCATCAGCGCGGGCGGCTCCTCGCTCGTCTTCGCGCTCGTGGCCGTGGGCCTGGTGGCCAACGTGTCACAGCACGCCGACTGAGATGGCAGGCAGCTTCCTGATCGCGGCAGGCGGCACCGGCGGGCACCTGTTCCCCGGCATCGCGGTGGCGGACGAGCTCGTGCGCCGCGACCCGCAGGCGCGGGTCGTCTTCGCCGGCACGGCGAGGGGCCTCGAGACGCGCCTCGTGCCGCAGGCGGGCTACGGCCTCGAGCTGCTGCCGATCCTGCCGCTGAACGGCGTCTCTCGCGTGCGGCTGGCGAAGGGCCTGGCCGCGCTGCCGTGGGGGCTGGTCCGGGCGGCCGGGCTCGTGCTGCGGCTGCGACCGGGCGCGGTGCTGGGCATCGGCGGCTACGCCGGGGGACCGGTGACGCTGCTGGCGGCTCTGCTCGGCGTGCGCGCCGTGCTGCTCGAGCCGAACGCGAAGCCGGGCTTCACGAACCGCGTGCTCAGGCCCTTCGTCGCCGCCGCCGCCTGCGCCTACGACGAGGCGCGCGAGTACTTCGGCAAGAAGGGCGTGCTGACGGGCAATCCGGTGCGCGGCGGCTTCGCCGCGCTGCCGGCGAAGGAGCACCGCGAGCCGCTCACGCTGCTCGCCTTCGGCGGCAGCCAGGGCTCGCGCGTGCTGAACGACGCCCTGGTGGCGGCGCTGCCGCGGCTGCCGGCCGCCGAGCGGCTGCGGATCGTGCACCAGACCGGGCCGGCGACGCGCGACGCCGTCCTCGCCGCCTACCGCTCGGCGGGCAGGGAGGCCGAGGTCGTGGCCTTCCTCGACGACATGGAGCGGCGCTTCGCCGAGGCGGACCTGGTGCTCTCGCGCTCGGGGGCCACGACCTGCGCCGAGCTGACGGCGGCCGGCAAGGCGGCCCTGCTGGTGCCGTTCGCGGGCGCGGCCGAGGACCACCAGCGCACGAACGCGCTGGCGCTGGCGCGGGCCGGGGCCGCGCGGGTGCTGGAGGAGAAGGACCTCACGGGCGAGTCGCTGGCCGCCGCCGTGGCCGGGCTGCTGGACGACGAGGGCGCGCTGCGCGCGATGGAGCAGGCGGCGCGCCGGCTCGGCCGCCCGGACGCGGCGGCGCGCGTGGCCGAGCTGCTGCTGGGGACGGCCGACGCGGGGGTGGCCCGTGTTTAGCCGTTTCCAGCAGGTGCACTTCGTCGGCATCGGCGGCTCGGGCATGAGCGGCATCGCCGAGGTGCTGCTGAACCTCGGCTACCGCGTGTCGGGCTCCGACCTCAAGCGCTCGCCGGTCACGGAAAGGCTCGTCGCCTGCGGGGCGCGCGTCGACTACGGCCACGCCGCCGAGCAGGTCGGCGACGCGCACGTGGTGGTCACCTCGACGGCCGTGCGCGGCGACAACCCCGAGGTGCTCGAGGCGCGCCGCCGCGGCATCCCCGTGATCCCGCGCGCGGAGATGCTGGCCGAGCTGATGCGGCTCAAGTACGGCGTCGCGGTCGCGGGCTCGCACGGCAAGACGACCACCACCTCGATGGTGGCGCTGGTGCTTGACCGCGGCGGGCTCGACCCGACAGTTGTCGTCGGCGGCCGGCTGGGCGTCCTCGGCTCGGGGGCGCGGCTGGGCAAGGGCGACTTCATGGTGGCCGAGGCCGACGAGTCCGACCGCTCCTTCCTCAAGCTCACGCCCACGATCGCGGTCGTGACGAACATCGACCGCGAGCACCTCGACACCTACCGCGACCTCGTCGACATCCAGGAGGCCTTCCTGGCCTTCCTCAACAAGGTGCCCTTCTACGGCGCGTGCGTGCTGTGCCTCGACGACGCCCCGGTGCAGGACGTGCTGCCGCGCGTCGAGCGGCGGGTCGTCAGCTACGGCCTCTCGCCGCAGGCGCGGGTCTGCGCGCACGAGCTGGAGCTGGGGCCGACCGGGTCGAGCTACACCGCGGTCGCCGACGGCCGGCCGCTGGGAGCCGTCGCGCTGGCCGTGCCCGGGGCCCACAACGTGGCCAACTCGCTCGCCGCGGTGGCGGTGGGGCTCGACCTCGGGATCGCCTTCGACGCGATACGTGCCGGGCTCGAGTCCTTCACGGGCGTCGACCGGCGCTTCCAGGTGCGGGGCGAGGCGGGCGGCGTGCTGGTGATCGACGACTACGGGCACCACCCGACCGAGATCCGCGCGACCCTCGAGGCGCTGCGCCGACGTGCCGGCGCGCGGCGCACCGTGGTGCTGTTCCAGCCGCACCGCTTCACGCGCACGCGGGCGCTGTGGGACGAGTTCTGCAAGGCGTTCCACCAGGCCGACGTCCTGCTGCTGACCGACATCTACCCCGCTTCCGAGGAGCCGATCCCGGGCACGAGCGCCGAGGGCCTGGCCCGCGCGATCGCGGAGCACGGGCACCGGCAGGTCTCGTTTGCCGGGGACCTGCGGGCAGCCGGCGAGAGGCTCGCGCAGGAGGTGCGCGAGGGCGACGTGGTGCTGACGCTGGGCGCGGGCAGCGTGTGGACCGCGGGAGAAGAGCTCCTGCACAGGCGGAGGGCGTGAGCCTCGTGGACCCGCGCGTGGCGACGGCGCTGCAGGAGGCCGCGATCCCGTACCGCGAGGGCGAGCCCCTGTCGCGCCACACGACCATGGGCGTCGGGGGCCCGGCCGCCGTGATGGCCTTCCCGCGCAGCACTGAGCAGCTGCGCGAGACGCTGCAGATCCGGGCGGCGCTCGCTGCCCCGTACCGGGTGCTGGGCGGCGGGTCGAACCTGGTCGTGGCGGACGAGGGCCTGGACGAGCTGGTCGTCAACACCGGCTCGCTGAAGGCGGTCACGATTCGCGAGGACGGCGTCGTCACGGCCGAGGCCGGCGCGAACCTGATCCACACCGCCGTCGTGTGCGGCCGCGCCGGCTGGCGTGGGCTGGAGAGCGCGGTCGGCATCCCGGGCTCGATTGGCGGCGCCGCCGTCATGAACGCGGGCGCCTACGGCTTCTCCATCAGCGACGTCGTGCGCGAGATCGTGGTCCTGGACGGCAGCGGCCGGGCCATGGACCCGCCCGAGGGCTGGCGCTTCCGCTACCGGGGCTCCTCGATCCCGGAAGGGGCGGCGGTCGCCTCGCTCACGATGCAGCTCGAGCGGGGCGACCCGGAGCTGCTGCGCGAGGAGGCGCAGCGGCTGGCACAGAAGCGGGTCGCCAGCCAGCCGCGCGGGCGCAACGCGGGCTGCGTGTTCAAGAACCCGGGCCGGGCGCCGGCGGGAAAGCTGATCGACGAGCTGGGCCTCAAGGGCACGCGCCGGGGCGGCGCGGTGGTGAGCCCGCGCCACGCCAACTTCGTGGTCAACGAGGGCGGCGCCACCGCCGCGGACGTGCTGGGGCTGCTCGAGCTCCTCCACGAGCGTGTCCTCTCGCAGACCGGGGTCGACCTCGAGCTCGAGGTCAAGGTGTGGAGGGCGGCCGCGTGACGCGCCACGGCCTGCCGGTCGGCCCGCCCCCGCCGCAGGAGGACCTGCTCGACCTCCCGCTCGCGCCACAGGTCGCCGAGTCGCCCTTCCTGCGGCCGCGGCGCAGGACGCGCCTGCGCCCGCGCCGGCGCGGCCTGTCCGCGGGGCTCGCGCTCGCGCTCCAGGCAGCGGCCGTGGGGCTGCTGGCCGTGCTGGGGGCGTGGACGGCCTGGCAGCGCGTCTTCGCGAGCGAGCGGCTGCGCGTCGGGCGGCTGGAGGTGCGCGGCAGCCACTTCCTCTCCGAGGGCGAGGTGCGCGAGCTGGTCGGGCCGGCCGTCGGCGAGAACATCCTGGGGCTCGACATCGAGGCGCTCAAGGCGCGGCTGCGGGCCTCGCCCTGGGTGGCCGACGCGACCGTCACCCGCGCGCTGCCCGACACGCTGCGGGTCGAGATCCGCGAGCGGGTGCCGCTCGCGCTGGCCGAGCTCGACCGCCTGTACCTGATGGACGCCGACGGCAGGCCTGATCGACATCTACGGCCCGCGAACCGGCGGCCTTCGACCTGCCGATCGTGCGCGGGCTGCTGGGCGTCGAGGAGGAGTCGCGCCGCGATCGCGCCCGGCGCGCGGGCGCGCTCTTGGCCGACCTGGCCGAGCTCGGCAGCGAGGTGTCCGAGGTGTACGTGCTGCCCACGGGTGACCTGCGCGTGGTGCTGCGCGGGCCGGGCGAGGTGCTGCTGTTCGGCGAGCCGCCCTACCGCGAGCGGCTGCGTGACCTTCCTGAGCCTGCGCAAGGAGCTGGCCGAGCGCGCGCCCGACGCCGAGCACTTCGACCTGCGCTACAAGGGCGCGCATCTACGCCAAGCGGCCGGGCCTGCCGGCCCACCCGTCGCCGCCGGCCGCCACGGAAACGCCGCGTCCCGCCCCCGGAGCGGCCGTGGCGCCGAGCGCGGGCGGCGACAGCCCGGCGGTTCCCGAAGCGGTGAACCAGCCGCAGCACGGCGACGAATCACGTGCCGCGCGCTCGGGCGTCACTTCACCGCAGGGCGCGGGGGCTCTGGGGGGTGCGGCGCAGTCCGGCAACGAGTCACAGGCTGCACGCGCAGCGGGATTCACTCCCGCGCAGCGTGCGGGGGTCTGGGGGGTGCGACGGAGCACCCCCCAGGACGAGATTAGGAGGCGCGTCCTGGCCAAGAAGAAGGATCGCTACATCGTCGGGCTGGACGTCGGGACCCACAAGATCTGCGCGATCGTCGCGGAGCTCACCGACGAGGGCCGCCTCGACGTGATCGGCATCGGCCAGGCCGAGTCGCGGGGCCTGCGCAAGGGCGTCGTGATCAACCTCGAGGCCACGGTCGACGCGATCAAGCGCGTGCTCGAGGAGGCGGAGCTGATGGCCGGGGTCGAGATCGGCTCCGCCTACGTCGGCATCGCCGGCACCCACATCAAGGGCTTCAACTCGCGCGGCGTGATCGCGGTCTCCAGCAAGAACCGGGTCATCGACAAGGAGGACGTGCGGCGGGTGATCGACGCCGCCAAGGCCGTCTCGATCCCGATGGACCGCGAGATCCTGCACGTGCTGCCGCAGGAGTTCGTGGTCGACGACCAGGACGGGATCGGCGACCCGAGCGGCATGACCGGCACGCGGCTCGAGGTGAACGTGCACGTGATCACCTGCTCGACCACGGCCGCGCAGAACACGGTGACCTGCGTCAACCGCGCCGGGCTCGAGGTGGTCGACACGGTGCTGACCCAGATCGCCGCCGCCGAGGCCTGCCTGACGCCCGACGAGAAGGAGCTCGGCGTCGCCATCGTCGACGTGGGCGGCGGCACCACCGACCTCGCGATCTTCGAGAAGGGCTCGCTCTGGCACACCGCGGTGCTGCAGGTGGGCGGCGAGCACTTCACGAACGACGTGGCGGTGGCGCTGCGCACGCCGGTCAACGAGGCCGAGAAGATCAAGAAGAAGCACGGCTGCGCGCTCACCTCGATGATCCCGGAGGAGGACTCGATCGAGGTGCCGAGCGTGGGCGGCCGCAAGCCCCGGATCATGGCGCGCCAGGTGCTGGGCGACGTGCTGCAGGCGCGCGCCGAGGAGATCTGCCAGCTGGTGCTGACCGAGATCCGCCGGGCCGGCTTCGAGCGCAGCCTCAACTCGCGGCGTGGTGCTGACCGGCGGCGGCGCGATCCTGGAGGGGCTGCCCGAGATCGCCGAGCAGATCTTCGACATGCCGGTGCGGCGCGGCACACCGGCGGGCATCGGCGGGCTGGTGGACGTGGTCGCGAGCCCCGTCTACTCGACGGCGGTGGGGCTGGTGCAGTGCGGCTACCGCAACCGCGCGGGCCGCGTGCTGGGCGCGACGCGCCAGGGCGACGGGCACCTTCGGCAAGGTGACCGGGCGCCTCATGGGCTGGCTGTCGGACTTCTTCTGACGGGGGGGGACATGGACGAGAAGGTCGAAGGCGTCGCCTTTCCGCCGCTGCCCGTGGTCGACCCGCGCGTCGCGCGAGCCCGGCGCGGGCCGATCCTCGTCCGCGACGCGGGCGAGCTGCCGTGCGAGATGTGCGGCTCCGCGGTGGTCGCCTACCACTGCAAGCGCATCTGTCTCCACTGCGGGTTCATGACCGGTTGTTCCGAGGGGATTTAGCGAGCATGAGCAAAGAGATCGATCGTCCGGGCCGCATCCAGTTCGCCGAGGAGGAGATCCACGGCGCCCGCATCAAGGTGGTGGGCGTGGGGGGGGCGGCGGCAACGCGGTCAGCCGCATGATCGCCTCGGGGCTGCAGGGAATCGAGTTCATCGCGGTCAACACCGACCTGCAGGCGCTGCGCGCCAACCGCGCGCCGGTCAAGATCCAGATCGGCGGCAAGCTCACCAAGGGCCTCGGCGCCGGCGCCAACCCCGACGTCGGCCGCCAGGCCGCCGTCGAGGACACGGAGAAGATCTGCGACGCGCTCGAGGGCGCGGACATGGTCTTCATCACCGCGGGCCTCGGCGGCGGCACCGGCACCGGCGCGGCGCCGGTGGTGGCCTCGATCGCGCAGCCAGCTCGGCGGCGACACCGGCAACGTGCTGACGGTCGCCGTGGTCACGCTGCCCTTCTCGCTCGAGGGCAAGCGGCGCATGAGCCAGGCGCTGGACGGGCTCACCCAGCTGCGCGACAGCGTCGACTCCGTGATCGCCATCCCGAACGACCGGCTGCTCAACTCGGTGGCGCGCAACACGCCGGTGGCCGAGGCGTTCCGGGTCGCCGACGACGTGCTGCGCCAGGCGGTGCAGGGCATCTCGGACATCATCACCGTGCCCGGCCAGATCAACCTGGACTTCGCCGACGTGCGCGCCGTGATGCGCGGCATGGGCCAGGCGGTGATGGGCACCGGCGTCGGCCAGGGCGAGAACCGCGCCGTCGAGGCGGCCCAGCGCGCGATCTCGAACCCGCTGCTCGAGGACTCCTCGATCGAGGGCGCCAAGGGCGTGATCGTCAACATCACCGGCGGCTCCGACCTCTCGCTGTCCGAGGCCGCCGAGGCGACCGCGCTCATCACCAAGGTGGCCGATCCCGACGCCAACGTGATCTACGGCATCGTCACCGACGAGTCGATGGGCAACGCCGTCAAGGTGACGGTGATCGCCACCGGCTTCAACCGCGCCGGCCGCAAGGCCGTGTCGACGCCGATCGACCTCGCCAACTACATGGCCGCGCCGTCGGCAGCCACGCTGCCGGCGGCCGCAGCGGCGGGCGGCGCCGGCGAGGGACTTCTACCGCAAGACGCCGAACCCCAAGGCCGCCGCCGCGGGCGGCTGCGCGCTTCGACCTCGACGTGCCGGCCTTCCTGCGCCGCAAGGGCGGCGACGGCGGGAGCGACTAGCGTGGCGGCGTTCAAGCGCGACGCTCCGCTGCGCCGGCTGCGGCCGCGAGTACCTTCTGACCGGCGCCTCGCCGGTCACCGCCTCCGAGACCGAGACGCTCGCGCAGCTCCGCTGCTCGTGCGGCGAGTGGATGGGCGCCTTCGTCCCCGGCAGCGCGGACGTCGAGCGGCTGATCGTCGCGCTCAAGGGCGCGAACCGGCCGGCGGTCGGGAAGCCGCTGGCGATCGAGCTGAAGCTCGGCGGCCGGAAGGGCAGGAAGGGCAGGAAGACCCCGGCAGCCTGACGGCCGTCTAATCCGTACTGAATCGTATAGAATAGCAGGCTGGCCGTGCCAGCCAGCCGCTCCATGTCCCGCCGCCTCCAGGAACGCCACCGCTCCCTCCGTGAAGCGGAGCTGTGGCTCGAGCCGCTGCCGCGCCGGGGCTCGTTCCGCGTGGCGCTCGTGTGGCCGAACCTCTACTTCGTCGGCATGTCGAACCTCGGCTTCCAGGCCGTCTACCGGCTGCTGAACCGCTTCCCCGACGTCGCCTGCGAGCGCGCGTTCCTGCCGGACGACGAGGACCGGGCGGAGCTCGAGCGGACCGGCAGCCCGCTCGTCAGCTTCGAGAGCGGCACGCCGCTGCGCGACTTCGACGCGCTCGCCTTCTCCGTCTCGTTCGAGAACGACTACCCGCACCTGCTGCAGGTGCTGCGGCTGGCCGGCGTCCCGCTGCGCGCGCAGGACCGCGGGCCGCGCGACCCGCTCGTGATCCTGGGCGGCGCGGCGCTGATGCTGAACCCCGAGCCGCTCGCGCCCTTCGCCGACCTCGTCGCCGTGGGCGAGGGCGAGGCGCTGGTGCCGCGCATGATGGAGGCGCTCCTCGGCGCCAGCGAGCCGCGCGCGGGCCTTTCGGCGCTGCGGCCGCAGGACGGCTTCTACGTGCCGTCGCGCCACGAGCCGCGCTACGCCGCGGACGGCACGCTCGCGGGCCACGGCGGCGGGCGCGTCGTTCGCCAGCGCGGCTGGCCGGGGACGATGGGCTTCCCGCAGTCGGTCGTGCTGACGCCGCACACCGAGATGTCGATGAAGTACATGGTCGAGATCTCGCGCGGCTGCCCCTGCATGTGCCGCTTCTGCTGGGCCGGCTACAACTACCTGCCGGTGCGCGGCTTCACGCGCGCGGAGCTCGTGGCCCGCGCGCGCGAGGTCCGCCAGGCGACCGGCCGCATCGGTCTCGTCTCGACCGCGGTCTGCGACCACCCCGAGATCGACGGCATCGTCGACGACCTGGCCGGCATGGACTACGAGGTCTCGGTGGCGTCGCTGCGGCTCGACGACCTGACGCCGCAGTTCGTCTTCAAGCTCGCCGACACCGGCGTCCAGGGGCTGACGCTCGCCCCCGAGTGCGGCTCGGACCGCATGCGCAGGATCCTCAACAAGCAGTTCACGAACGCCGAGATCCTCGACAAGGCCGGCTGGATCTTCGAGAACGGGATCCAGAACCTGAAGCTCTACTACATGGTCGGGCTGCCGTTCGAGGAGCAGGGCGACGTGGAGGCGATCGTCACGCTCACCGGGCGCATCCGCGAGCGCATGCTCGCCGTGGCGCGCGGCCGGGGCCGCGTGGGGCGGATCCACCCCTCGGTCAACCCGTTCGTGCCCAAGCCGGGCACGCCCTTCCAGTGGCTGCCGATGGAGGACCCGCGGCTGACCGAGCGCAAGCTCGCGTACCTGCGCCAGGCCTTCGGCCGCATGCCGAACGTCGACGCCATCTGCAAGAGCGCGCGCTCGGGCGCCGCGCAGTCGATCCTGGCGCTGGGCGACCGGCGGGTGGCCGACGCGCTCGAGCTGTCCGTGACGCGCGGCATCGACCTGCGGCGCGCGCTGCGCGAGACGGGCCAGGACCCCGGCTTCTACCTGCTCCGCCGGCGCGGCCGCGACGAGCCGCTGCCGTGGGACGTGGTCGACAACGGCGTCAGCAAGGCCTACTTCTGGAGGGAGCTCGAGCGCAGCGAGCAGGAGCGGCTCTCGTCCCACTGCCCCGAGCTGCAGGGCTGCATCCGCTGCGGCGTCTGCGTCGAGGCGCCGAACCCCTCGTACGCGCTGCCCGAGAAGTGGAGGGGCCGCGCGACGCTGCCGCTCTACGAGAAGCTGGCCGCCGCGCGCGAAGCCTGAGCGCGCCCCCGGGCGCCGGCCGGCCGGCGGATATCCGTCGGCTCAGCCGGAGTGGTTGCGCCAGTAGCGCTCGTAGGCGGCCCACTCCTGCTCGTCGGTCGTCCACTCCGCGTAGATGGCGACGCCCTCGAACGTCCCGCCCGCGCCCAGGCCGCGCAGGCCGGCCACCACCCCGAGCAGCGCGTTCTCCGGGGTCTCGACGCCCGCCCGGTGCATGAAGCCGTAGGGCTCGTAGGTGGGCACGCCCATCAGCACGCGTGCCTTCGAGCCCGACTGGTCGAGCGCGCCGGCCACCGAGGAGGCCGCCCACTGCACGTAGCGCCGGTAGAGCGCGGGCGTGGGCAGGGCCGTGTCGTAGGCCATGATCACCAGCTGGTCGACCACGGCCGCGACCCGCGCGTAGTACTCGGGGCTCCAGGCGAAGTTCGGCGCGCGCGGCAGGCCGAGCGGCGCCGGGCGCGTTGCGGCCACCGAGAGCAGGTGGCCGGCGCCGACGGCCGTGCGCAATGCGCGCAGCAGCGCCAGGAAGTCGTCGTTGCCGTCGTCGACGGGCTCGATGTTGAGGTGCACGCCGTCGAAGCCCTCGTCCACCAGCCCGCGCACCTCGGCCACGATCTTCTGGCGCTGGTTGAGGTCGGCGAGCCGCAGCGTGCCCGGGCGCTGGCGCCGGTAGCCGCTGCGCAGGCCCCCCACCCAGGGCAGCACCCTGAAGTCGGGCGAGACCCGGCGCGCCGCGGCCATGAAGGCCCGCATCTGCTCACGGTCGTGCGGCGGCAGGTTGCCCGCCGCGTCGAACGGGATGAGGTGCGGGTAGAGGTAGATCACACCGCGCGCCCGCATCCGCCGGAACAGGTCCTCCATCACGGGCTCGGCGTGCGCTCGCTCGAGCCAGCGGTGCTCGAGCCAGACGGCGTTGCGGTCGTGGTTGAAGGGGTGCGGCGCCGCGTCGCCCGCCGGGGCGTAGGCGAGATAGAGGAGAGCGGCCGCGCCGAGCACGCCGGCCAGGGCCACCAGGCGCACGAGCAGCCCGGCGCGGCTCACGCGCCCCTCACCAGGACCACGAGCGCGGCCGCCTGGCTGCGCTCGTGCGTGAGGCTGACCAGGGCGCGCGTGGCCCCGAGCGACCTCAGCCGGGCGGAAGCGCGCGCCGAGAGGCGCAGAGCCGGCGGCCCGTACCCTCCGCGGACCACCTCGACCTCCGCCTCGTCCACCCCGTCCCCCAGCAGCCGGGCCGCCGCGCGCTTCGCGGCCAGCCGGGCGGCGAGCCGGCGGGCCGGGTCGGAGCGGGCCCGCGCGTAGGCGAGCTCCGCGTCACTGAAGACCGCCCGCGCCGCCCCGGCCGCGAGCAGCCGGGCCGCCTCCTCGATCTCCACGATCTCGACGGCGCTGGCGACGACACCCTCGGCGTCGTGCTGCCGGCGGTTCCGGCGCGCCCTGCTCGGGCACCCTCGAAGGCACTGCAACCGCAGTGTACCAATCCCGCGGATCGCGCCTGTTACCATCGCTGGTCATGCGCGTGGCCAGCGTGCCGTCGCTCTCCGCGGTCCCCGGGCTCGTCCACGGCTTCGAGCGGCGCCCGTCGCCGGCCCGGCACGAGTGGCGCGAGGACACACGCGCACGCGTCGCCGAAGCGCTCGCGGCGCACGGCCGCCTGCTGTTCCTGCGGCAAGTGCACGGTTCGACGGTGGTGGAGGCGCCCTGGCCGGGCACGCCGGAAGCCGACGCCGGCGTCGCCGCCGGCGGGGGCTGGCTCATCGGCATCGAGACGGCCGACTGTCTTCCGCTGCTGCTCGTCGACCCGGCGCGACGCGCGGTGGCCGCGGCGCACGCCGGCTGGCGCGGGACGGTCGCCCAGGTCGCCGTGCGCGCCGTGGAAGCCCTGGCCGCCCGCGGCTCACGACCCGAGGACCTGCTGGCGGCCCTGGGGCCGGCAATCGGGCCGTGCTGCTACGAGGTCGGAGAGGAGCTGCGCGCCGAGTTCGGCGAAGACGCGGACGAGGTGTTCGTCGCCGGGCGAAACGGACGGCCCCACCTCGACCTGCGCGCCGCGAACGTGCGCCAGCTCCGCCGCGCCGGCGTCCGCGACACGGCGATCCTGCACGTCGAAGAGTGCACGCGCTGCCACCCCGAGCTCTACCACTCGTACCGCAGGGACGGGAAGGGCGCGGGCCGCATGATCAGCTACGTCGGCTTCAGCCGCTAGGGCCATGCCGCGCCGCTTCTGCTACGCTTCTGGCCGGGCCTGTAGTTCAGATGGTTAGAACGGCCGGCTCATAACCGGCTAGTCGAAGGTTCGAGTCCTTCCAGGCCCACCAATCCCGCCCAGGACCGCGAACCACGGCGCGGACCACGCCGGTAGCAGCGGCGGTGGCGACGGCCGCCCGGCGACGGCCTTCGGCCCGCACGAATCACTCCCGCACGAGTCACTCCCGCGCAAATCACTTAGGTGTTGACCTAAGTATCAGCGCGCCCTATATTGGGTGTGGCGGTGGTCGCACGGGATGCCCGACCGGGGCAGGCGCAGGGGGGACCTCGATGACCGTTGCTGCAGCAGCCGTCGACGGCGTTTTTCGGGCCCTGTCCGATCCCACGCGCCGCCACGTGTTGGAACGCCTCGGCAGGGGCCCCGGCTCCGTCAGCTCGCTGGCGGAGCCCTTCGAGATGGCACTTCCCTCGTTCGTCGAGCACCTGAGGGTCCTGGAAGGCTGCGGGCTGGTGCGCTCCCGGAAGAAGGGACGCGTGCGCACCTACCGGCTCGTGCCGCGGCGCCTGAGGCTCGCCGAGGACTGGCTGGCCCGGCAGCGCACGTACTGGGAGCGCCGCCTGGACCAGCTCGACGCCTACCTCACCGAACTCAAAGGGGAACGCACATGACACAGCCGCGTCCGTGGCAGCCCGACCCGAGGCTCGATCTCGTCCTCGAGCGGGTGATCGACGTACCGCCGAACCTGGTCTGGACGGCCTGGACGAAGCCCGAGCACGTCAGCAAGTGGTTCACGCCCGCCCCCTGGACCATCGCGGACTGTGAGATCGATCTGCGCCCCGGGGGCATGTTCCGAACGGTCATGCGCTCGCCGGACGGGAAGGAGTTTCCGAACGTCGGCTGCTACCTGGAGGTCGTTCCCATCGAGCGCCTGGTCTTCACCGACGCCCTGCTGCCCGGGTACCGCCCCTCGCAGACGCCGTTCTTCACCGCGGTCATCAGCCTGGAGCCGCAGGGGACGGGCACGCGCTACACCGCCACCGCGATCCACCGGGACGAGGCGGGCCGCCAGCGGCACGAGGAGATGGGCTTCCGCGAGGGCTGGGGCAAGGCGCTCGACCAGCTCGTGGCCCACGCCAGGAGCCTGTGAGGGACCGGCCCCGCCCCGGATCGGCCTGCGCGCCGATGCTAGAATGCGCCAATGGTGCGTTCCTGCTCGGCCCGATGAACGCGGACCTCGAGAAGCTCGTCCGGCTCCACCACCTCGAGGTCGAGCTGGGCCGGGTCGAAGCCGATCTCCACGACCTGCCCCGCCTGCGCGGCGCCCTGGACGAGCGCGTCGGCGCCGAGCGGGCCCGCTTCGACGCGGCGCGGGCCGCCGCGGAGACCTCGGCCAGGGCGCGCAAGGAGCACGAGCGCGCGGTCCAGGACCTCGAGACCAAGCGCTCGAAGTACAAGGGCCAGTTGATGGAAGTGAAGACCAACAAGGAATACACCGCCATGCTCCACGAAATCGAGACCGTGGAGCGGGAGATCCGTGCGCGCGAGGACCTCGTGCTCGAGGAGATGGAGAAGGCCGAGGGCCTGGCGCAGGACGTCAAGCGCGAGGAAGCGGCCTTCAAGGCGGTCGAGCAGGGCGCGAGCACGGAGCGCGCCGAGCTCGACGCGCGCGAGTCGAAGCTGTCGGCCGAGGCGGCGCGCCTGCGTTCCGAGCGCGACGTGGTGCTCACCTCCGTGCCCGAGGCCGCGCGCACGCTCTACCAGCGCGTCGCGAAGCTGCGCGGCACGGGCGTCGCCGAGGCCCGCAACGGCGAGTGCCAGACCTGCCACATGAAGCTGCGCCTGCAGGTGTGGGTCGAGCTGCGCCAGAACGAGACGCTGCTCCAGTGCGACTCCTGCAGCCGCATCCTGTTCTACGAGCCGCCGCCGCCCAGCGTCGTCGTCGAGCCGTGAGCCGGGCGCTGCGCCTGCACGTCGACGGCGCGAGCCGCGGCAACCCGGGCGAGGCCGGCTTCGGCGTGCAGGTCGAGGCCGGCGACGGCCGCCCGCTGGCCGGGCTCTACGGCTACCTCGGGAAGGCGACCAACAACGTCGCCGAGTACCAGGCGCTGCTGCACGGCCTGCGCTTCGCGCTCGAGCGCGGGGCACGCGAGGTGGAGGTGTTCTCCGACTCCGAGCTGCTCGTCCGCCAGCTCGAGGGCCGCTACCGGGTCAAGAACCCGGGCCTGCTGCCGCTGTTTCGCGAGGCGAAGGCGCTCATGGCGCGCTTCGAGCGCGTCCGCCTCGCGCACGTGCCCCGCGAGCAGAACCGCGAGGCCGACGCGCTCGCCAACCGGGCCGTCGACGAGCGCGCGTCGAACCTGGGCTGAGACCGGCGCTCTACGCGATCCAGGCGGCGGCGTATCGCTGAGTCGACGGGCGTACTCGTTCAGTGGTGCGGCGGCGGCATCCTGGGCCCGGGCGTCCTCGGCACGGGCATGCGCGTCGGCCCGCGTGGCGGCATGCGCGGCCCGGGCGTGTGGGGTGAGGGCGGACGTGCGGCTGGCGTCCGTGGCGCAGGCTGGTGCTGCGCGGGCGGGCGAGCCGCGGGGGCGTGGCCGCCCGGGCTGCGGGGCGAGGCGCTCCGAGCGCCCGCTCTGCCGCCGTGAGCCGGGCCGCCGCTCTTCACGCCGCCGCCGCCGGAGGCGGAGGCTCCCTTGACCGGCGCCTGGCCCTCGACCAGGCGGTTCAGGTCCTTTCCTCCGCGGATTCCCTCGGCGAGCGTCTGGCGCGTCCTGTCGCGTGGAACGCCCAGCCCTTGTGCCTTCGTGAACACGTCGACCAGGCCGTCCATCTGACTGCGCTTCCAGCCTGCCCCGAGCGCAGCCTGCAGCACGTCCCGCGTGTCCGAAGCGGGAAAGCCGCGGCGAGCCAGGCGGCCCATGACCTCGGCGGCGCGGGAGACGCCCTCGAGGTCACCGCTCGCACGCGCCGCGGCCGGGAGGAGGCTCGCCACGTCAGCAGGGGTGACGCCCATCGAGAAGGCGTCCGCCAGCCTCGTCAGGCTGCTCTCGCGGTCGCGCACGGTGATCCCCTGCCCTGCGCAGCGGCGCGCCACGTCCTCCGCCCGCGCCAGGCCCGTCGCGCGATCGGCGAGGACGCGCAGGATGATGTCGGGCGCGGCGCGGCGGGCCAGGCCCTCGCGCAGGCGATTCTCGAGGACGGAAGCCGGGAGCCCGCGGCTGCTCGCGTCCTCGAGCGCAGCGAGCGTCGCCTGCGTCTGCGCGGCGGAGAAGCCCCTCGCCCGCGAGCAGCCGGCGAAGGGCCGCAGCATCGGAGGAGGGCTCGCTCCAGGCCGAGCCGACGGCAAGAGCACAGAGCACGCCCGCCAGCGTCCCGAGGCGGCGCGCGCGGCTTCCCTTGCCGATCCGCTTCATCGTCGCTCTCAGAGCGACAGACGTCCAGCACGGAGTCGGCCCCGCCGTAGCCGCTGTCGACGACCGTGGCGGCCCGCGGGTCCGCGAGCCAGCGGGCGTCGTCGACGAGGAACGCGTACTGGTAGCGGCCGGGCGAAAGCGAGA
Organism: uncultured Acidobacteriota bacterium; assembly: GCA_963831755.1. Taxonomy (GTDB): domain Bacteria; phylum Acidobacteriota; class Vicinamibacteria; order Fen-336; family Fen-336; genus DATBSL01. Next base: position 33,580 of record CAWHRC010000019.1, on the reverse strand, counting down.
GCCGGACCCTCCAGACGCCGTCCTCGCCCTTCTTCATCGTGGCCGTGTCCCAGCCGTTGAAGTCCCCGGCGACGGCGACCGTGCGCGCCTTCTCTCCGGCGAGCTGCAGCTCGACCTCGACCCGCGGGGTCTGCGAGCGGCGCCTGCCGGGCGGGGAGTCGCAGGACGAGCACGCCCACGCCCACCGCCAGGACGGCGGCTGCCGCCGGCAGCCAGCGCCAGGCCATCGGCTGCGGCCGCTCGTGCGGGAGCGTCGGCGGCCGCGAGGCGGCCAGGCGACGCATCACGCTGTCCGTCAAACCGGCGGGCACGGCTCTCTGATCCCGGCGCAGCGAGTCCGCCGCCCACTCGAGCAGGGCGGCGCGCTCGCGGCAGCGAGCGCAACCGGCCAGCCGGCGCTCGAGCGCGGCTGCCTCCGGTCGAGACAGGCGGCCGTCCGCCCTCTTGTGCAAGCAGCTCGTCGATGTCGTGTCCGCACGCGACCGTTCCGGACCGGATCCACATCACCCTCCCGTCGATATACTGCGGACTTCCGGCTTTATTTCGCCTTCGCCTTGACTGGCCTGAAGCTGCCGGCCTCGAGGCTCTCGAGCAGGCGGCGGCGGGCCCGGAAGAGGCGCGCCTCCACCGTGCCGAGCGGCAGGCCCAGCAGCCCGGCAATCTCCTCGTAGGACAGGCCCTGCCCCTGACGCAGCACGAACACCTCGCGGTACTTGGCGGGCAGGGCCTGGACCGCGCTACGGAGACAGGCTTCGGCCTCCCGTGCGAGCAGCTCCTGCTCCGGGTCCGCTGACCGCGCGGGAGGCTCAGCCTGCGCAGATCGCGCGTCCTCGCTCGGGCGCCTCGGCCACAGCCAGCGGGCGAGCGACCTTCGCCGCAGGTGACTGCGGCACAGGTTGAGCGCGATCGTGTAGATCCACGGGTGGAAGCGCGCGCCGGGCCGGAAGTCCTGCAGCCGGGCGTACGCCTGCAGGAAGCTCTCCTGCGTCAGGTCCTCCGCGTCGGCCGCGTTGCCCGTCATCCGGTACGCGAGGTTGAACATCGGATCGCCGAGTAGCTGTCGACGAGCTGGCGAAAGGCCTCACGATCCCCCGCGAGAACGGCCCGGATCGCCTCCTGATCCTCCGCGTCCGGGGTGGGGGGATTCGCCACGGCTCAAGGACCAGGACGAGGCCGTGCGCGGCTGAACGCGTAGCTGACGCTCGCGCTCGCCAGCAGCGTGGCCCCGTTCTGATCCAGGCTCGAGACCGTCCTCCCCAGAGCGCCCGACACGGACAGCGCGGAGCTGACGGCGCACGAGGACCGCGCCGGTCGCGTCGAGGCGCGAGCGGCTCAGGCCCGCGAGGTCGCTCGTCTCCGCCGCGTTCGTCGCGTGCATGTACGAGAGCGCCCCGCTCAGCATCACGCGCGAGGAGACCATGTGGTCGACGCCGGCCGCCAGGAAGACCGCGCCGCGGGAGAAGTAGCCCGCGCTGGCGAGCACGCGCGTCGGGCCGTGCCCGGCCTGGACGCTCACCGGCAGCGCCCAGTTGACGCGCGAGAGGCCGAGCGTCGTGTCCGAAAGCGGCGGCGTCGCTCAGGATCTCCAGCACGGGAGCCGACCGCGAGCCCGACGCGATGCGAGCCGGGCTCGAGCGAGCTTCACCTTGCACGCGAGATAGGTGTTCCCGCAGACCGCTCGAGCGTGTAGCCGTCGTCGTAGCTCGCCCGGTAGTAGGGCACGCTGCCGCTGAGCTGCACGCGGCTCGCGACGCCGACCGCGGCGAAGAGCACGGGCGCGTCCGTCTCGCCTCCGTCCGGAGACTCCGAGCGGCCGACGGACAGGCCGAGCGTGACCTCGCCGGCGCCGAGCGTGTCGGCGTCGTCGAGCCACGCGGCCAGGACGACGGCGCTGGTCGGACTGCCCGTGCCGCCCCCGAGGGCCGGCCGGGGCAGCTCGCGTCCGGCCGCCCGTTCCGCCGTCCGTGCCCACCCTTGCCGGGAGGCAGCGGCGGCCGCTTCGAGTGGCCGGGCGGCGACGCCGGCTGGGTCGGCGAGCGCCGTCGCCGGGATCAGCGAGCAGACAAGAGCCGACGCAAGCGCACCGTCTCGCGAGCGTCACTCGATCAGGCTCCTCACCGGGCCCGGCCGATCACCGCCTGTTGCCAAGGCTCCATCCGCATCATACAGGCGGCCTGACCGGGGCCGCCGCGGACCCGGTCAGGCGCCGTCGTCTGGTGATCCCCGTCACCTGAGCTCGCCTCGGGACAGGGCGCCAGCCGAAATAGGGGACGGGCCCGGACGTAGATCCAAGCATGGAAAGGGACGGTCATCCCGGCCCTCAGGAGGTACGCATGAAGCGTGGTCAGCTCTTCGTCATGGGCGTGGTTGCCGCTCTGAGCCTAGTCCTTTCCGCCTGCGGCGGCAGCCCGACCGCGCCTACCGCGGGCGTGAGGCTGCGTGGCGTGGCCGTGAACCAGGGTGTCGGAGCCGCGGACGGCGTGAGGGGGCTGTCCGGCCGGTCCGCCGCAGCGGGCCCGTCCACGATCACCGTGACCGTCCAGCAGAACACCTCGATCACGACGACGATCTCCGGGAACGGCACCTTCGAGCTGGAGGGTCTCCCGGCGGGGACCTTCACGCTCGTCTTCAGCAGCAACGGCGTGACGCTGGGCACCGTCACGATCACCAGCGTGCCGGACCAGGCCGAGATCGAGATCGTCGTCCAGCTCTCGACCACGAACGTCACCCTCGTGAAAGTCACGATCAACGGGACTGACGAGTCCGAAAGCGAGACCAACACGGGCACGAACACGGCCAAGACCTGCCTGATCGAGGGGGGCACCGTGGGCGCGGGGGTCGAGCTGGAGGGCTCCATCAGCACGGCCACGGGCATGAAGTTCGAGATGGCTCTGAACGGGCACCGGGCGAGCGATCTGGTGAGCGTCGACGCGACGGGCGCCAGCTTCTCCTGCGCGGGCGTCAAGGGCACCTGCGACGCGACGCTGATCGCCGCCAACGCGCGTGTCCACGTGAGCGGGAAGCTCGACACCTGCTCGCTCGACGCGGCCACCGTGACGGCGAAGAACGTCAAGTTCCAGCGCTGATGGGCGACCGCCTGCGGCCGGGCCCCCCTACCCCAGGGCCCGGCCGCAGGCGGGTTGGAGGAAGAGCCGTGCTCACGACGCCCGATCGTTCCAGCGTGCGCTGCCCGCGCTGCCGGGGCCGCGAAGTGATGGCCTCCTTCCGGCGTCCGCCGGGCGCGCTCCTGCGCGCCCTCGGCATGCAGCGCTACCGGTGCATGTCCTGCCTGCGCTCCTTCCTCGCCTGGACCGCGCCCGAGCGCCACGAGCTGACGCCAGGGGCCGGCGCGAACGGTTAGGCGCTCAGTCCGGGGCTTGACAAGGGGACGGCCGGCGGCCCCAAATCCGGCGAGTGGCGGTCACGCGCGGACCGGCGCCCGGCCGGACCGCGCTCCGCCGCAAGGAGGGGGACGCAATGGCCATTGCCAAGGTCACGGAGATCATCTCGTCCTCGAAGCAGAGCTTCGAGGACGCCGTCGTCAAGGGCGTCGAGCGCGCGGACAAGACCCTCGCCAACGTGCAGGGAGCCTGGATCTCGGAGCAGAAGGTCGTCGTCGAGAAGGGCAAGATCACCGAGTACCGCGTGACGATGCGCGTGACGTTCGTCCTCAAGGACTGAGCACGGTCGAGACGAGTCCGTCGGTCACTCGCGTCTAGATCTCGAGGGCACCCGCGGCGCGCTCGTACTCCTCGGACCGCACGTAGATCAGGTACCCGTACCTGCCGCAGCCGTCCGCGACGGCGCTCGAGGCGTAGACGTTCACGCCGGCACGGTAGAGCTTCTCGTGCACCACGGCGAGCGCGCCCAGCTCGTCGTCACCCTGCACCAACAGCGCGTGCTGCGGACCGTCGAGCGCCATCCCCGCCTTCTGCGCCTCGCTCCTCATCTTCACGGGGTCGTCGGGAAACAGCGTCAGCTGGGTGCAGCTGGGCCCGACCGGCACCGCCGTGAAGGCGAGCAGGTTCACCCCGAGCCCCGCCAGGGCGGAGAGGATTCTGTAGGCCTCGCCCGGCTGGTCCACGACGGTCGCATGGAAGTACTCGACGCGCCGAATCCTGTAAGGCATGGCGTCCCTCCGGCGAAGACGCAGGCCCCCGCTGAGCCGAGCACAGCTTACGCCCGATGCGAGGCAGCGGAGCGGTACGAACGGCGATCACTCGGCCGTCCCGGTCGAACTGACGGCGCCGGATGTCGGGCCCTCATCCCATGCCGTAGTAGAACTCCTCCCTGACGATCTTCCCGCCCTTGACGGTGTAGAGGCCGACCTCCTCCATCTGCACGCGGCTGCCGGCCCTGGGGCCGCTCTTCGGTGTCACGTCGTGAGTGAAGATCACGGCGAACCGGTCGCCGTTGGGGAAGGGCCCTCTCGTGGTGCCGCCGTGGAGCTCGTTGTTGGCGAACCACCACTCGTTCTTCTTCTTCAGGGCGTCCACGCCCTTCATCTCGGCGGGCATCCCGGGCATGGCCATCGGCTCGACGCTCACGACGTCCCTGTCGTAGAGAGTGTCGAGCGCCTCCAGGTTCTTGCCCTGCTGGCACAGCGCCACCAGCCTCTGACCGATCTCCATCACGCCCATGGCATCCTCCTGCCCCCGGCAGTGCAAAACCCACTCGAACGGACGGCTACTTCTTACTGCGGCGGCTTCGACCTCCGACCGCCCTCGAATGCGTCTTTCAACGCCGCGAGGTCGAACTTCTTCATCGGGAGGAAGGCCTGCGTCACGCGCGCGACCTGCTCGGGCGTCCCCTTCTCCAGCATCTCGCCCATCGCGGTGGGCCAGACCTGCCACGAAAGCCCGAACCGGTCCTTGAGCCAGCCGCACTGCTCGGCCTTGGGGTCGGCCGAGAGCCGTTCCCAGTAGTAGTCGATCTCCTTCTGCGTGTCGCAGGGGACGAGCAGCGAGACCGCCTCGTTGAAGGCGAAGCCGTGCGGGTGGGCGCTGTCCATGGCCGCGAACCACTGCCCGCCGAGCGCGAAGTCGGCGAACATGATGGTGCCTTCCTCGTCCGGCTCCTGCCCCTTGCCGTAGCGGGCGACCACGCCGCGCCGGGATCCCTCGAATACGGAGACGTAGAACTCGATCGCCTCGTCCGCCCGGCCGGCGATGGCGCCCGTGAACATCAGCGCCGGGACGATCGTCGGCCTTTCCTCACCGCTCGGGCCCGAGAGGATCAGCTGCCAGGAGAGCCCGAAGCGGTCCTGGACCCAGCCGTAGCGTTCGCTGAAGGGGTACTTGTCGAGTGGCATGAGCGCCTGGCCGCCCGTGGAAAGCTTCTGCCACAGCGTGTCGAGGCTCCCCCTCGCATCCTTCTCCCGCGACGGGTCGAAGTTCACGATGAAGGAGACCGACGGGTTGAACTTGAAGAGCGGCCCTGCGTCGATCGCCATGAAGGGCTGGCCGGCGAGCTCGAAGGAGAGGACGTCGCAGTCGCCCGTCGGCGTCGGCACGCCGCGCAGGGTCGAGCGGCGGGTGATCCGCGAGCCGGGGAACGCGGAGACGTAGAAACCCGCGGCTTCCCCGGCCTCCTTGTCGAACCAGAGGTGCGGCGTGATCTTCGTCATGAGACCTCCTCCGCAGCCGGTGTCCGTGGCTTGTCGGAGCCGGGCGCCTTTTCCCATTCTGGCCTGGCGTCTGGATCGCGTGTCGGGGCTGATATCGAGACCTACGGGATCGGCACTCGTCAGGTTCCAGGGCGGCAGCGTCGAACCGGGAGGAAGGGTGGCACGCCGCCTGAGGGCTAGAATGCCGTCGTGGTGCGTCCTGAACGAAGCCGGCCCTGGAGCGGCCGGTCTCGGTGTTCCAACAGGCTTGCGGGTGGAAGTCCCGCCGCGGTAAGCGCCGGAGCGCCGCGTAGCAGGCTCCGGGCGTCGTCCGAGAGGATGCCGTCCAAGCGGAGCGTCGGAAGCCCTGCCGAGGCCGTAGGGTCTCGTGCGAGGGGAGCGAAGCTGCGGGCCGAATGCGAGAGCGTGAACTTTGCAGCCCCGTGACATAGGAACCCGAAAGGGGGAGTGGCCGAGCCCGTCATGTCAGGGCGAAGGCAACAGACTGCGCTCGGCGACCGGAGCGGCGCAGGACGCTCCTGGGGTAGGGAAGACGGCACGCAGGGACAGTCTGGTGGGGAACTGGGGAGACCCTCCTCGGCGGCCCACGTCGGGCGAAGGCCGCGGGTATAAACCGAAGGCGAAGTCTCGCGGTGTCGAGAGGGAGTCCGAGGGGCTCGTATGTAGCGATGAAGGCGGCGAAAGCCGCTGGAGCGAGAGGGCCCTGCTTTGGTCGCGCGCACGGATGGGGGTAAGGGCGAGGGCATGAGCGAGAGCTCCAACGACCCGGCGGGCAAAGTCCGACGACTCCAACGTGCGCTGTTCGTGTCTGCCAAGCGGAACCGGAAGCGACGCTTCCATGCGCTTTACGACCGGATCTGCCGGGGTGACGTCCTGGCGGAGGCGTGGGAGCGGGTCAAGGCGAACAAGGGGGCTGCCGGCGTCGACGGAGTAAGCTTGTCGGCGATCGAGCAGGAAGGCGTGGACGCGTTTCTCCTGGGCACTCAGCGACGCCTTCAGAGGGGCAGGTACTGGCCGCAGCCGGTGAGGCGGCAGTACATCCCGAAGTCGGACGGGACCAAGCGGCCGTTGGGGATCCCCACGGTGCGCGATCGTGTGGTGCAAGCGGCGGCGAAGGTCGTGATCGAGCCGATTTTCGAGGCGGACTTCAAGGAGTGCTCGTACGGCTTTCGTCCGAAGCGCAGCGCCACCGACGCGCTGGAAGCGATCCGCCTCACGGGCGGGCGCGGCCACCGGTTCGTGGTCGAGATCGACATCCAGAGGTTCTTCGATGAGATCGACCACTCTAAGCTTCTGCTCCTCGTAGAGCAGCGGATATCGGACCGACGGGTGCTGAAGCTCCTTCGGCAGTGGCTGAAAGCGGGGGTGCTGGAAGAGGGTCGGGTGAGAGGCACGGAACTGGGCAGTCCCCAGGGAGGTGTGATCTCGCCGCTGCTCGCCAACATCTACCTCGACGTTCTCGACCGTCTGTGGGAGCGCGAGAGCCGCCAGCTGGGACGACTGGTGCGCTATGCCGACGATGGCGTCGTGCTGTGCCGCACCAGGGCCGATGCGGAGGAAGCGCTGCTTCGTCTCGGCCGCATCATGGAAAGGCTCGGCCTGAAGCTGCACCCGGATAAGACGCGCATCGTCGAACTCGGGCTCGGCAAGCAGGGATTCGTCTTCCTGGGCTGCCACCTGCGCATCGTGCTCTCACGGTTCAAGAACCGGGAGTACTTGTTCCGGTGGCCGTCCCCGCGGGCGATGAACCGCATCCGATCCCGGATCCGAGAGCTGACGGACCGCCGCCGCTGGGCGGGGCTGAAGGACATTCGCGATGTGATCGCCGTCCTGAACCCCGTCCTGATCGGGTGGGGCAACTACTTTCGCACCGGGAACGCCTCGCTGAAGTTCCAGCAGGTGGATCGCTACGTGAACCAGCGGCTGGTCCGGCTGCTGCGCCACGTGTGCGATTGGCGTCGTCGTCCTTTCCGGCTCCGGGGGTGGGGCGTCCCTCGCTTCGTGGACGACTTCGGACTCCACCGACTCGTCGGGACGATCCGCTATCCGGGTCTGGCGAACGCGTCATGAGAAGACCATCGGAAAGCCGTGTGCCGGAAATCGGCACGCACGGTTTGAAAGGGGGATTCAGGAACCCGGGCCCGCAAGGGCACCGCGCCTGATTTCTACCAATGCAGGGATCGGAATTCGACGAAACGGAGTTCTTCGGGGCAATCACAAGGAGCGGCGCCCGCGCACTGCTGATCGGCCGCCGCGCGCTCGTCGCCCTGGGGATTCCCGTGCTCACGGCGGACTACGACTTCTGGCTGCACATCGACGACATCGCGGTGCTGAATGCGGCCATCGAGCCGATGGGGCTCTTCCCCACCCGGACGCCGGAGGAGGCACGCGGCCACGGGCGCTACGTGCTCGAGAACGACGAGAGAGTCGACGTTCTCGTCGCGCGGACGGTGCCCACGATCGACGGCGTGCGGGTCGCCTTCGAAGACGTCTGGGCCCGCCGTCGCGCGCTCGAGCTCGGCGCCGGGGCCGCCATCGCGGTCCCCGCGCTCGACGACCTCATCCTGACCAAGCGCTTCGGCGGCCGGCCCAAGGACCTCGAGGACATTCGTCTGCTCGAGGCGCTCCGCGGAGAAGACCGGTGAAACCCGTCTCCGCTCCGGCCGAGGAATCTCTCGCCCGGGTCCGTGCCCTGACGGAGCGGACGCTCAGCGCCGAGGAGCTCCGCGCCGCGCTGGCCGTGCCCGTGGGCGAGGCCGAGTTGGCCGAGACGCGCTCTCTCATCCGCTGGTTCAGGCGGCGATACCCCACTCCCGCCGATCGCCTCGCCTACGTCCGCCGCGCCTACCGCCGGTGGGCGGCAGCGCGGCCCGGGAGTGCATCGCCGATCCCCTGAGAGGGCCGAGGTCGAGATCGGGAGGCTCTTCGAGGAGGGAACGCTGGGCCGAGCCGGGATCGCGCTCGAACGCGCCTTCGCCGTCGCCGGCGAGCGGCCTCCCGGCTTCTGACCGCCGGCACGGCGTGAAGCCCCGGCGCGCGGCAGCGTGATACGCTGCCGCGTCCGATCCGCGCCATGTCCTCCTCGCCGCAGAGCTCCCGGCCGCGCGCCCTAGTGCTCGGGCTCGTCGCAGCCGTGCTCGCCGTGCTCGCCTGGCGCCTGTGGCCGGAGCCGAGCCGACGGGTCCTCGGCCGCGTGAACGTGGCGCTCGTGACGATCGACACCCTGCGCGCGGACCGCGTGGGCCCGGCGCTCACCCCCGCGATCGAGTCGCTGGCGCGCCAGGGGATCCGGTTCACGAACGCCCGCTCGACCGCGCCCCTCACGTTGCCCGCTCACGCCTCCATCATGACGGGCCTGCTTCCGTCCGGCCACGGTGTGCGCGTGAACGGCGTGCAGCGGCTCCGGGAAGGCACGCCGACGCTGGGCGGCCTCCTGCGCTCGGCCGGCTATCGCACGGGCGCCTTCGTCGCGGCGTACGTGCTCGACAGTCGCTTCGGCCTCGACCAGGGCTTCGACACCTACGACGACGAGATTCCCAAAGGGGAGGCGGCGACGGGATCTCCCGAGGCCGACCGTCGCGGCGACGTCGTCGTCGCTCGCGCCATCGCCTGGCTCCGGTCGCTGCCCGAGGATGGCCGCCCGTTCTTCCTGTGGATGCACCTGTACGACCCGCACGCGCCGTACGCGCCTCCCGCGGAGTGGCTGGCGCGAGCCGATGGCAAGGCCTACGACGGAGAGGTGGCCTTCGCCGACGCGCAGCTCGGCGCGCTGCTCGACGCCCTGCGGGCAACCGGTCGGCGGAAGCGAACGCTCGTCGTCGTGGTCGGTGACCACGGGGAGAGCCTCGGCGAACACGGCGAGGCAACGCACGGCATGCTCCTCTACGAGGCGGCGCTGCGAGTGCCGCTGGTCCTGGCGGCCGCCGGCGTGCCGGCCGCCACGCGTGAAGATCCCGCGAGCCTGGTCGACGTCCTCCCGACCGTGGCCGGACTGCTCGGCCTCGGCGTGCCGGGCAGGCTCGACGGGCACGACCTCCTCTCGGCAGGCGGCGCGACGGCGTCGAGAGAGGTCTACGCGGAGACGCAGTACCCGGAAGCGGCAGGTTGCAGCCCGCTGCACGCGCTCGTGGATCGGCGCTGGAAGTACATCGGCGGGCCGGCGCGTCCCGAGCTGTACGACCTCGCACGGGACCCGCAGGAGACGCACGACGTCGCGGCCGGGCACCCGGCGATCGTCGACGCGATGGGGCCGCGCGCCGCCGCGGTCGCCGGCCGGGCCGTCGCGAGCGTCGCGGCCGTGCCGTCCGCAGAGGCGGCCGAGCGCCTGCGCGCCCTGGGCTACGTCGCCAGCGCGCCGTCCAGCCGCCCCGCCGGCGATGCCGCGCCGTCGCCGGTCACGGTGGTGCACGAGTGGAGCCGGTTCCAGGACGCGCTGGCCGACCTCCAGCGCGGCGAGGTCGAGCGCGCCACCGCCACCATGGCCGCGCTCGTGCACGAGCGGCCCGACGCTCCTCTCTTCCAGGCCACGTACGCCCGCGCGCTCGCCGACGCGCGGCGCCCGGCCGAGGCCGTCGCGGCCTATCGTGCCGCCCTGCTCAGGTGGCCGCGAGACACGATGCTGCTCCACGGCCTGGCGGTCGCTGCCCGCAAGGCCGGCCTGGCCGACGAGGCGATGAAGGCCGAGCAGGCGGTGCTCGCGATCGATCCCAGCGACGCCTCCGCGCACAACGGCATCGGCCTGCTGCTGGCGGGCGCCGGCCTCGACAGGGAAGCGGGCGTGGCGTTCGAGCGAGCGGTCGCGCTCGACCCGAGCGCCGTGTCCTACTGGGTGAACCTCGGCAACGCGCGGCTCACCGCGGGCGCTGCCGCCGCCTCCGAGGCGGCCTACCGTGAGGCGCTGCGCCTCGATGCCACGTCGCCCGACGCCGCCAACGGCCTCGCGCTGCTCATGGTGAGCACGGGTCGGGCCACCGCGGCGATTCCACTGCTCGAGAGCGTGCTCGCCGCCTCGCCGGACTTCTACGACGCCTGGCTGAACCTGGGCAAGGCGCTGCAGGCGACTGGCGATCTCGCGCGGGCTGCCGACGCGTATCGCCGCGTGCTCGCGGCGCCGCCCCGCTACCCCGCGCCGCGCCGTGCCGCCGCCGCGCTTCTCGCCTCCATCAGGGGGAAGCTTCCCTGAACTGCGTCAGCCGCCGAGGGAGAATGCCTCGCGCCGCACGATGCGCTCCCCGGTCGCGAGAGGCTTACCGGGGGTCGCATCATGTAGCGGACGAGCGCCTCGAACTCGCGCTCATCGCGGGGATGCACGAAGACCCGGTTGTGCACGGAGAAGCCGCTTCGTCTGGGGTGGGTCAAGGTGGTCAGCGGCCTAGGGCGCGACCCAGTAACCCCGCCGGACGTGGACGTCTCCCTTCCCTTTCTCGAGCCGCACTTCGATGCGATGCCAGCCCTCGCGCTTCACCCCTTGCGCCTCGTAACGAAGGACGTAGCGGTGGCGCATGGCGTCGGCCACCGCCGAAAAGGCCCGCTGCAGGCGGCTGGGCGAGCCGGCACGCCAGAAGCGGCCGCCGGAGGCCTCGGCGATCTCGCGCAGCACGGGCTCCGAGGCAGGCGGCGCCGGCGCCACCGCGCCGGGGTGAAGGTCCGCCGGTGGCTTCCAGCCGACCACGTGGACGAGCGCGTTCGACCGCTCGACCACGTTTCGCAGCTGGCGCCCGTCGAGCCAGCTCCCGTTGTCCTCCCCGTCGGTGAAGAGGACGATCAGCGGGCGGAGGCTCTGGTCCGACATCGTGATCGCGGCGTAGAGCGCGTCGTACACCGACGTGGTATTCCGGGCCTGAAGCCGGCCGAGCGCGCCTCGTACCGACGGCTTGTCGGCGGTGGGCTGAGCCAGCCAGACGATCTCCTCCGAAAAGGCCACGAGCGCGGCCTGATCCGCGGGGCGCAGGCCGTCCAGGAAGGCCTCGCCCGCGGCGCGCAGGGCGTCCAACCTTTCCCCCTCCATGCTGCTGCTGGTGTCGAACACCAGGACGGCGAGGATGGGGCGCGACTCCGCGGCGAGGAGCTCGAGCTTCTGGGCCACCCCGTTGTCGCGCAGAGCGAAATCCGAGGCCTCGAGGCCCTCGACGGTCTGGCTCCCGCGCGTGACGAAGACGTCCACGTACACCGCTTCCACCTGCGAGCTGAACACGGGAGGAGCGGGCGGGGCCTGCGCGGATCCCGCCGGGACGACGCCGAGGACGAGCCCCACCCCGATGCTCACCACGCGCAACGGCCTCTTCACTGGAGGGCCTCGCGGTGGAGCGCCGTGAACATGTCCTCGACCCCCCGCGCGTTCGACACGAGGTAGTCCCAGTACGCATCGCGCGCCGTCTCGCGGCGGACGAGACCGGGCGCCAGGGCCTTGCGCGCACCCTCCCGGTCCCCCGTGAGCAGCAGCACGTGGGAGAGCGCTATGGCGGCGGACTGCGCGCCGGGGTCGAGGTCGCCCGCGAGCCGATACTGGACGAGGGCCTCGTCGAGCCGCCCCGCGTCCTCGTGGACCCGCCCGAGGAAGAGATGCGCCAGGTAGCGGTCGCTCCCCTTGCGGGCGCGGGCAACGGCCGCTTCGAGGACGTCACGCGCCTTCGCCGCGTCGCCGAGACCCCAGAGCACTCGACCCAGCCGGACTCGGGCGAGGCCCAGATCGGGGTCGGCCGCCACCGCCTCGCCGAGGTCGCGCCGCGCGCTCGTGAGCCAGTCCCGACGCAGGGCGGCCGCGGAGCTCCGCTCGCCGCGGATGGGCAGGGTCGCCTCCTCCTCGAGCACGCTCGCGGCCGCGAGGAGCAGCTTGGCATCACGGGGGAAGAGGTCGAGCCCTGCGTGGGCCTGGCCCAACGCGTCTTCGAAACAGGCCTCGAGCTGAAAGCTGAGAGTCGAGGCCAGGAAGAATCGGCGGGCGAACTCACGGGTCTCGGCGATCCGCGCCAGGGTCGCCGCGTAGTCCCGGGCGAGCCGGGCCTGGGGGCCCGGGCACCGGGGCAGCTGCTCGCGCCCGCTGGGCCGGGGCCTGTCCGCGCGGTCCCGGTCGTGGTGCAACATCACCGCCGCGCGCAGGGGCGTGCCGGCGAGCGGGTCCGGACACTCGGGGCACTTCTCCGCCGCGGCCCGTGCGTCCTGGACCACGCCGAGCTGTTTGCGAAGCTCGTGCGGGCTCCATTGGCCGAGAGCGCCGACGGCTTGGGGACGTTCGCCGGCGGCGTACTGGCGAAGAAGGGCGAGGTATCGGGGATCGAGACCCGCAGGCGCGGACCACGAGGCCTCCGGGAGGAGGAAAGCCGCTCCCACGAAGAGGCCTACGACGGACCCGCGAAGTCTCACGATGGTCCATCGTCTCACGCCGGAAGACCGCGAGAGCCTGGGCCGGCTATCGTCGCGCGGCGATGAGCGCCGCACGATAGGCCTCGGGCACGGCGCGGGCGCTCGGCCTCCGTCGTGACGGACGTCGTGCGCGCCTGGCTTCTTCGTTGCGCTCACGGCGGACTATCGTCGTTCGACGACGCTCGAGCCAGGACCGGTCATCTCGACGCGGATCTGGCTCTCGAGCAACGGAAAGGCGGCGAGAGCCAGCACCTCGTGCCCCTCTGGCGTCATGTGCATGTTGGCCGTCCAGTAGAGACGCTGCGGATCGGCAGCGGCGGCCATCTGGTCGATCGGGTCGACGACCGCCACACCGTTCTGCTCGGCCCAGCGCCCCAGCTGCCGCTGAGGAGCGAGCGCCTGCTGCGGAGTGAGGCCGTGGAGCGCCATCCATTCCGCACGCTGCTCGGGGATCGCCTGCTGCTTGGTCGGGATCAGCAGCAGCGTGAAGCCCGCCCCCTGCCGGCGTGCCAGATCGCGCAGCTCGCCGACGAGCCTCTCGGTCGAACGCAGGCTGCGGCCTCCCTCCTCGGTGCCCTGGAGCACGGGCAGCAACTCGGCGGATGCGAACTGGCGCTGGACCGATTGGCGCTGCACCGGGCCCAGCTGGTCGAAGCCGCGGACGGAACGGCACACCTCCGGGAGCCGCTCTTCCGCTGAGGCAACCGGGGGGCGAGAGCGCCCGAGTCTCGCCCTGAGCAAATGGTACAGGTACGAATGCTCGCGCAGCCAATCGAGCGGATCGTCCGGATCCCAGGGCGGCCGGGCGGCCGCTTGCCGTTCGTAGTCGACGATGTCGTTGCCGACGAAGAGCGCCGCGATCAGGTGCCGGGTTCGGAACCTCCCCCAGAGCCGGTGGGCGAGCCGGTACGACTGGCTCAGGTCGTAGCCGTCGACGCCGGCGTTCACCAGCTGGACGTCGCGTCCCTGCCCGCGCAGCCGCTCCTGCAGCAGCCACGTCCACGTGTTCTCGAAGGGGACCTGGGTGCCCGCGGTGAAGGAGTCGCCGACGACCAGGATGGTGCGCGCGTCACGCCGGTACTCGATGGGCGGCCGGCGAATTCCCAGCTCGCTCCCCTCGACGGCCACGGCGGTCCCCGCCTCGTTGCGCCGCCGCATCGCGACGCCCTGCTGCTGGATCCACCCCAGCTCGGGGTCGAACCGGTGCGACAGGCTGTCCAGGCTGAAGAGGCGCGGCGAGAGCAGCCGCACGACCCCCTCGCCGAGCGCCGCTGCAACGACCAGGCCGAACAGCAGGAGCGCGGCGAGCAGAGCCCTCTCCCGGTGACGCGCGCTCATCAGGCGGGCAGCCTATGCGGCTCGGACGGGCGCCGTCAATCAGCCGCTCGTGCCGGCAGGGGCTGCCACGACGACGCCGAACGAGGGGATGGGAATCGGAGCTTTCTTTTCGCGGCGTGCGCGACACGGCTCGCGGCGAGTGTGGGGCGGCCGGGCTGAGGCTACGGCACGGGCTCCTCGGTGGCCGGGAAGGCCAACTGGCGCCGGGGCCCCGGGTGAGGTGAGCGCCCGAGCCCGCGTGAAGGCTTGGGGACGGATGAGGGGCCGACAGGTCTGCCTTCCTCTCGGCCTGACTGCGGCGCGCGGGGTGGATCTCAAGCGAGGAGGATCTCGTACGGCCCGAGCCGCGTCCCGGCAGCCAGTGGCATGGCCGCTCCGCAGTGGTGGTCCGACCCGTCACCCTTTTGATCCGCGCAAGGAGCACTGTCAAGGGCTTTCGAGCCGGGGGTTCTCGGAGACCAGGAAATCGGGGCCTGCCGCCTCTAGCCGCGAAACGGATTCACGATCCGCAGGCGACCGAAGCTGCGGCCGTGCTGGAGGTCCTCGGACAGCACCTCTTCGCATCCGACTGAAGAAGCCGCGGCGAGGATGAGCGCATCCCAGAAGGAGATCCGGTCGCGGCGGCCACTCACAGCGGCGGCCAGGATCAGATCAGGATCGACCTGGACCACGGGCAGCTCCATCAGCCTGCGCAAGGCGGCCTCCGCCTGGACGGGCGGCAGCGGTCGCGCGAGCTTCCGGGTGGTCGTCACGAAGAACTCCTGGAGAACCTGGGTGCTGATCACCACCGCCCCCCGCTCGAGAGCCTGCTGAAGGGCCTCGCGCGCCCGCGCCTGTTTGTCGCGAGAGTCGGCGTCGAAGAGGTAGACGAGGACGTTCGTGTCGAAGAACGTCCTACTCGCCATACACGTCTTCGCGGCGAATCCTGCGGCCCCCGCTTCCGCTCCGGGCGGACCGCGAGAGCCGCAGGAGGTCCCGGATCGCCCTTCGGCGCCGCTGATCGTCCTTCACGTAGCTCTCGAGCCGCTCTCGCAGCAGGCGGTTGACCGAGGTTCCTTCGCGGAGCGCCCTGAGACGAGCCCGCTTCAGGAGCTCCTCATCGACCGTGATGGTGAGGTTGGCCATGGCCCCGAAACACCCTAAACACGAGATCAGTGTAGCACGGGCACTCGCGCGACAGGCGCTACCACTCGGGGACGTCCTTCCAGCCGGGGAAGGGGCCGACGTCGAGCTTGTAGCCGGTGGACGAGGCCGCGTCCTCGACGACGCGCACGTTCGTCAAGCTGTCCAGCTTCGCCATCAGGAGCTCGTACGGCAGCGTGTGCAGCGGCGGCCGCGACAGGTCGGGCATCGGCCATACGCGGATATCGTTCCCGCTCGTCGACGCGAGCCACTGTCCATCGGGCGAGAAGGCCAGACCTTCGACCTGTCCCGGGCCGACGAGAAAGTGCGGCTCGCTGCCGTCCGTCCGGCCGAGGCGCACCACCCCGCTCGAGTCGCCGGTCGCGACGAAATCGCCAGCCGGGCTGATCGCTAGGCTCCGGATATCGGTGCCGTGGCTTTCGATGCTTCTGGAGGCGCCTGTCGCGACATCCAGCAGCTGCAAGCGAAGCGGGGGCAGTGCCAACTCCGCCGCTTGTGCGAGCTTGCCGGGCTCCACAGGCTTGCAGGCCACCGCGACCCAGCGACCGTCGGCGCTCGCGTCCATCGGCCCGCAGGACGAAGGATGCAGCACCTCGTTTCGGCCCGTCTCCGGGTCCCAGCGCCGCAGCCCGGCGGTGCCGCTGGAAAGGAGCCGCCCTCCGGACACGAAGCGCAGTGCCTCGACGCTCCCGGACCGGGCGTCTTCGCCTTCGGCGCCGGGCAGCGGAAACGCCCGCACCTCGCCCGTCTGGCGGTCGATGACGTGCAGCAGCCGGTCCTTCACCTGGGGCGCGTAGCAGGCCGCCGTCGCCGCCCACCAGCGCCTGCCGTCGAGGGCCACGGCGCAGATCGATTCGCGAGGCGGGACCCGGACGAGCGTGCGCGGTGCTCCACCGTCGAGCGGCGCCAGGAACGCGGCCCGTGCGGTCGCAGCGACGAGCACCTCGTCATCGCCCGGGTCCATGGCGATTCCGTAGCAGGTGTAGAAGGACTCGAAAGAAATCGGGTGCGCCCGCCCCCCCTCCGGCGTCAGGGGCCACACGCCGGCCCCGTCCCCCCCGCACGAAACGAGGAGCCGGGAGTCGGGGCTGAAGCCGACCTTCCCGATCCCCCAGCCGCGGCCTCGCAGCACGCGGGGCCAGCGCAGCCCCGCGGGCCAGAACGCGAGGCCGTCCCCCGTCGAGCCCACCAACCAGCGGCCGTCGGGCAGAAACTCCGCGTTGCCGGAGTCGCCCACGAGGCCCCGGCTGCGGATGAGCAGCGGCTCCGCATTGGGCGGCCCGGCCAGATCCCAGACGACCACGGCGCTCTCGCGAAGCGAACTCCAGGCCAGGCGCGTTCCCCCGCCGTCCAGGACGGGAGCCCAGAAGAGCCGATCGTTGTCGAGTCCCTGGCGCGTGCTCAGGAGCTGATGCGTGCGGCCGGACCACACGCGAATCACCTTCTTGTCGCCGACCGAGACGATCCGCCCGGTCGCGTCGGAGAGGTTGACGTCGGCCACCGGGCCCTCGTGCTCGCCGACTCTCGTCTCTGCGCCCGCTCCCCCGTCTCGACCGAGCGGACGTGAGTACACCGTGCGCCCCTTCGCGAAGAGAACGCGCGAGTTCGGCAGGTCGATGTCGAAGGGGTGGTCGCGGACGAGGAGAGCCAGCGGGCGCCCTTCCGGGTGTCCGATCCTGTGAGCCACGTACTCGAACGTGTTCCGGCCAGCGCGAGGCTCGACCAGGAGAACTACCTCGTCACCCACGAACGAGCGCGGCTCGCCGCCGGGGTGCAGCCGCGCGATCTCCTGGCCATCCACGGACCAGACCACAGTGTCGGGGTCGCCGGAGGCGAACGTCGCGAGCCGGCGAGAGTCGTCGGAGAAGCGCACCAAACGCAACCTGGCCGCGTTGCGGTTTCGTGACAACGTGCTGACCAATCTACCGTCAGCGCCAAAGACCTGGATGACGCTGCCCCATCCGCTGCGCGCGATCAGCTGGCCGTCGGGACTGGGAGTCACGCGGCCGCCTTCCACCGCGAGGGCGGGGGGGACCTGCAGCCGGCGCGCGACCGGCCCCTTCCACAGCGCCTCCATGACGAGCCGCCGGCCCTCGGCACTGTCGTGGACCGCGAGGCTCTTGCGCGCGTACGCGAGCGTCGCCGTGGGCTCGACCTCCAGGTCGAGCCTGCCGAGGGCGACGAGCTTGCTCGCCTCCGCGCGGAGCGCGGCCTCCGCCGCGCGGCCGCGCGCGCCCTCCGCCTGGTGGCGCAGGACGGCGATCGCCGCCGCGACCGCAGACAGCACTACGAAGGCCGTCACGACCGCAGCCCGCCGCAGCCGGCGCATCCGGAGTGCCCGGTCTGCCATCGCCTTCGCGAACTGGTCCTCGAGCGCTGTGAGCGCTCCGGGGTATCGTGTTCTCCAGAGTTCGAACTCCTGGTACGAGGTCCCGCTCCACAGAAGGTCTGCGGACCGACCCTTCTGCTGCCAGAGGAGGGCCGCCTGTTTGAGTTGGTCGCGCAGCTGCGCGCCCTCCTCGTCCTGGGTCTGCCACCGCACGAGCCGCGGCCACGCCTTGAGCAGCGACTCGTGCACGATCTCGATCCGATGGTGCTGCTTCTCCTCCGTGCCCTCCGCGGCCTCGTCTTCGTACGACGTCAGCAGCCGTGCATCGACGAGTGCCCCCAGCACCTCCTCCGCCACCCGGCGCTCCGGGAAGATCGACAGCAGCTCCTCCCGCTCGCACGCCGCCCGCGTCCCCTGCGCGGTCGCCAGGTTGCGGAAGATCTCCCGCACGATGCCCTGCCGCTCGACCCCGATCCTCTCGAGCGTTGCTTCCGCGTGCTGCGCGAGAGCCCCCGCGACACCCACGATCTCCTCGCACGCCGCCCGCGTCAGGAGCTTCCTCTCCCGGTCCCGCCTCTCCCACAGCTCCGCCGCGCAGAAGGCGAGCAGAGGCAGCGCCCCCCTCTCCCCCTCCACCGCCCCGCACATCTCGTCGACGAGAGCCTCGTCCTCGAACCGGTAACCCTCTCGGTTTGCCGGCTCCACGAGCGCCCGCCGCAGCGCCTCCCCGGCGAGGGGCCCCAGCGGTGTCACCTCGGTGAAGACCTCGGCGAGGTCCGAGTGGGCGTGACAGGCGAACAGGAAGTCGTCCCGCAGCGAGAGGAGGACGTGGACGTCGCTTTCGTCGCACAGGCGCCTAAGAAGCTCCGCGAAGGAAGCCTGGACTTCAGGGGCATTGAGGGTGAAGAGCTCCTCGAGCTGGTCCACGATCACGAGCGCTCCTGCGTGCCGCCGCCGCCACCGCCCCACCAGGCGCACCGCCACGTCGGGATCGTCGAACCCCACGAGTTCCTGCAGCGCCTCCGTCTCCGACGCCAGCTCCGGGACAAGCGCCCGGGCGAGCGAGGCAAACGGCCGCCTCCCCGGTGTCGCCGTCACGCACCGCCAGCCGGAAGGACGTGCTGGCACGAGCCCCGCCCGCACGAACGACGTCTTGCCCACTCCTGAGGGCCCGATGAGGGACAGCAGCTTCCTCCGCTGCAGCTTCTCCCACAGCGCCGAGACCTCCGCCTCCCGCCCGAAGAAGCTCTCCCGCTGCTCCTCCGTGAACGGCCGAAGCCCCGGATACGGGCCCGCCTCCGAAACACTCGGGCTGGGAGGCGGTAGAGGAGTGAGCGGCGCCCCCGCGATACTCTGCAGCGCGAGGGAGAGGTCGTGGGCCGAGTGGAAGCGGTCCTCGGGCCGCTTCTCCAGGCACCGCAGCATCACCCGCTCGAGCGCCTCCGGGAGCCCGAGGCCGCTCAGGGCCAGCGGCTCCTCCCGCAGGATCGCGGCCTGGGTCTCCACCCCCGTCGTTCGCCGGAAGGGGTGCCGGCGCGACACCATCTCGTAGAGCAGAACCCCGAACGAGAAGATGTCCGAGCGGTGATCGCCCCGCCCGCCCCGCACCTGCTCGGGGGACATGTAACCCACCGTCCCCAGGGCCGTCCCGGGCTCCCTGGCCCCGGAGGCCGTCGTCTCCTCGGGAGAAAGCCCATCCCACCTCGCGAGGCCGAAGTCCAGGATCTTGACCCGCCCGTCCGCGGTGAGGAAGACGTTGGCCGGCTTGAGGTCGCGGTGCGCGATCGTCTTTGCGTGAGCGGCGGCGAGGCCGTGAGCCACGTGCACCGCCGTCTCGACAGCCTCGCGCAGAGGCAGGGCGCTCTTGCGCAGCCGCTCGCCCAGCGTCTCGCCTTCCAGCAGCTCCGTGACCACATAGGGGCGACCGGCGTCGGTGCCCACGTCGTAGACCGTCAGGATGTTGGGGTGATTGAGCGCGGCGACCGCCCGTGCCTCGCGCTCGAAGCGCCGGAGGCGGTCCGGGTCGCTGGTCAGGGACTCGGGCAGGACCTTGACCGCCACCTCGCGGCCGAGCCGCGGGTCGCGCGCGCGGTAGACCTCGCCCATCCCCCCGGACCCGACGAGGCCGAGGATCTCGTACGGCCCGAGCCGCACGCCGGCCGCCAGTGGCATGGCCGCTCCGCGGACGCCACCCTTTTGCTCTGGGCACCGAGGGTTGTCAAGGGTCGTCGGCGGGTACCGAGCCGAGTCCACGGCCCGCACCGACTCTCGCGTCACATCTTATAAATCGAAGTATAATGTGTGACACGAGGAGACCGGCCCGTGGCCCTTTCCGCCGAAGCCGCCCAGATCCTGAAGGAGCTGAACCCGTGGTGGAGGGAACCGGGTGCGGTTCGCCCGGACCCGCCGCCCTACAGGCGCCCCCTCGTCGCCGACCTGTTGAGGCGCCTGCAGCGCCGTCGGGGCCTGATCGAGGTCGTCAGAGGGCCCCGTCAGGTCGGCAAGACGACGGGGATCTACCAGATCATCCAGGACCTCATCCGCTCGGGGACGAGGCCCCGGGACATCCTGTTCGTCCGCTTCGACCTGGAGCTTCTCCGGGAAGAGCCCTCGGCGCTCAGGAGCATCCTGAGCTGGTTCGAGGGGGAGGTCCGGCGGCGCCCCCTGAGGACCGGTCGCCCGTCCTATGTTTTCTTGGACGAGGTGCACAAGCTCCGGCGCTGGCACGAGGACGTCAAGCACGTCGGCGACACCTACCCCCTGCGCATGCTCCTCACGGGCTCGTCGAGCGTCCTCGTCGCGCGCGGGGGGCGCGAGAGCCTGGCGGGCCGGGTGTTCACCACGGAGTTGCCCGCGTTCTCGTTTCGCGAGGTGCTCGAGTGCTGGAAGCCCCGGCTCGCCGCCGCCCTGCCGCCCGTCATTCGCTTCGCCGACGCCTTCGAGGGAGGCCTGGTCGCCTGCACCCGTGCGTTCGATGCGCTGAGACCGCAGCAGAAGCTGTCGATCCGCCGTGCCCTCGAGCGCTACTACTCCCGGGGAGGCTACCCCCGACTCCACAGCGGAGAGGTCGACGACGACCAGTGGGCGGATTATCTGGTGCAGACCGTGTTCGACAACGTCCTCGGAGCGGACATCCCCGACCTCTTCCCGGTCGAGAGCCCGCAGCTGCTCCGCCATCTCTACCTCTCGGTGGCTCGGCTGACCGGCCAGGAGATCGCCCAGGTCAAGCTCGCGGAGAACGCGACGGTCGCTGGAATCCCCACCAATCAGCCCACGGTAGGGAAGTACCTGCACTACCTCGCGGACGCGCTCCTGATCCGCGAGTTCCGGCGGTACCCGCTCGCGAAGAAGGCCTCAGCACGGGTGCCGGCGAAGATCACGGTGAGCGACCTGGGCGTGCGGAACGCGATCTTCCGGGGCGCGCCGTCGCTCTGGGAATCCGACCCCCAGGTCCTCGGCCCCCTCGTCGAGACCCTCGTCCAGGGCGTGATCCGCGACCACAACCTCCAGGTGCACTTCTATCGGGAGTACGAGGACCACAAGGACCGGCGCTCCCGGCAGCACGAGGTGGACTTCGTCGGCGAGCGTGTCGACGGGACGGTCCTGCCGGTCGAGGTGAAGTTCCGCAAGAGGATCGATGCCCCGGACCTCGACGGGCTCCGCTACTTCATGCGGAAGTTCGGGAGCCCCTCCGGTGTCGTCGTCACGCGCGAGCTGAGTCGATGGGACGCGGAGGCCCGGATTCTCTTCATCCCGCTTCCGAGCTTCCTGCTGGCGTTCTGAAGCGCAGCTCGAGCCCGCGGCGCTACCACCAGTCCTTCCAGCCAGGGAAGGGGGCGAGATCGACCTTGTAGCCGCCCGGCGACGACGGGTCGGCGACAACTCGCACGTTCGTGAGCGAGTCGAGCTTTGCGAGGAGCGCCTCGTGCGCAGCCTGTGCAGGGGCGGCTTCGAGACATCGGGCATCGGCCACAGGCGGACCTCGCTGTCCGACGCGGAGGCAATCCAGCGGCCGTCGGGCGAGACGGCGAGCGAAGCCACGATGCCGCCCCCGACTCCCGTTGTCGGATTGGCGGAACTGGTCCTGACTCACCAGGTCGGCACGTCCTTCCAGCCGGGGAAGGGGCCGATGTCGAGCCTGTAGCCCGAGGTCGAAGCCGCGTCCTCGAC
The DNA here is from genome assembly GCA_963831755.1 of uncultured Acidobacteriota bacterium. Taxonomy (GTDB): domain Bacteria; phylum Acidobacteriota; class Vicinamibacteria; order Fen-336; family Fen-336; genus DATBSL01. Next base: position 11,612 of record CAWHRC010000019.1, on the reverse strand, counting down.
GACGCGCAGGTTAGTGAACGATCGTAGCTTCGCCATCAACTCCTCGTACGGCAGGGTGTGCAGAGGCGGCTTCGAAAGGTCCGGCATCGGCCAGATGCGGATCTCGCTGCCGCTCGACGACGCGACCCACTGTTGGTCGGGCGACACGGCCACATTGCCGACGCTCCCGCCGTGGCCGAGCAGCAGGTGGGGTTCGCTGCCGTCGGCTCGGCCCACGCGCACGACGCCTTCGGCGTCCCCGCTGACAAGGATCTGGCCGGTGGGGTCGATCGCAACTGCCATCACCGTCGTGCCGTGGGACGTGATCGGTCGCTCCGTACCGGTGGCCGGGTTCACAAGGGCCAGACGGACCGGCGGAGACGGCAGCGACGTCCATTCAGCGGATTCCAGGACGAAGAGGCGGCCTCCATCCTGGCTCGCGGCCATCACGGCCCAGGCCGTCGTGGTGAGCTTCCGGATCCACGTGCTTGCCCCGGTCTCGGCATCGAACCGCCGAATGCCGTATCCCCCGGCCACGATGACGCGCCCCTGCGAGTCGAACGCGACGGAGCCACCTTCCCACTTCTCCTCCGGCTCTCCGGGCGGCGCGAGAAGGAACTGGCGGAGGAGCCGACCCGACGGCCAGTCGAAGACACGGAGTAGCTTGCGCGCGGGCGGCCGGCTGTACCCCGTGGCGATCGCCGCCCTCCGACCGGATCGGTCGATGGCCACGCTGCCCGTCACCTCGTCGACGGGAATCCTCGGGCGCAGCAAGCAGCGGCTCGCGCCGCCGGAAAGTCGCGTGCCGTAATTCCCCACCGCACCCCAGAGGACTTCCCGCTCCTCCGGCGAGACGGCCAGCCCGTAGCAGAGCATCCCCGGCGGCGAGATCCGCTGCTGGCCGGCTCCGCTCCCGGGATCGAGGGGCCAGAGGTGGAGGCCACTCTCGCCACAGGACAGGAGGCGACGTGAGTCCCGGGTGAAGGCGATCGACCCCGCGAGGCCCGTCGATCCCCGGAGCACGCGTGGCCACGGCTGCCGGATCGCCCACAGCGTCGCCGTGTCGTAGTTGAAGACGGCGAGCCAGTCGCCGCTCGGGTGGAAGGACGTGGCCTTCACGGCGGTCGTGTCGGCCCGCCGCAGGAGCCTCGGCGCAGCGTCGGGCGGCGCCGAGAGGTCCCAGAGCACGACCTGCTTGTCGGCCGAGGAGCCCCAGGACAGCAGGGAGCCCGATGGAGCGAACGTCGGTGGAGAATCGACGTCCCCGTTCGCGAAGTGCAGCTCCCGTAACCTCGTCACGCTCCGAGAGTCCAGGGACCAAACCGTCAGCCGACCGGAGCCCTCCGCAACGGCGAGCCGGTCGCCCGCAGCGTCGACGACCTCGCCGGCGATCCCGCCTTCGGCGGACAGCCCGATGTCGCGCTCCGGTGTCCTCTCGTCTCCCGCCAGGGGTCGGACGACGGCCCGAACGCCGCGCGAGAGCGCCAGCCGAAGCCCCCGCCGATCGACCGAGGCTCCCAACGACGAGTTGCGCCCGCGGTACGCGCCCAGGGGCGTGTGAGGTCCCCCGTCGTACGGCCAGAGACCGAGGTGGACCAGGGCGTCGTCGGTCGCTCTTTCGGCCACGTGGAAGAGCACGCCCCGGTCCAGGAAGTCGCAGTCCCTGAGGAACCCCGGCCGCCCGTCCGGCAACGCGGGACCGAAGACGCGGATCTCGCGTCCGTCGGGCACCGAGACCATTCGGAGGGTCGGCTCGCCGGGCGCCCACGTGACCAGCGCTCTGCCGTCGGGCGTGAAGGACAGGGAAGTTACCGAGGCGGGCGCCTTGAAGCCTCCAAGCTCCCTCGGAGCACCCCCGTCCTGGGTGAACAGGAGCACGAACTCGGAGAAGGTGTATACAGCCAGGTGTCGTCCGTCTGGGCTGAACGACCCGCTTCCCCAGCTTCCGTTGTGCGCGATCGCGACGATGCGAGCCGTGGGCGACCGCCAGAGTGCCTCCACGGTGAGGCGGCGCGCCTCGGGGTTGTCGGCGGTCTCGAGGCTCTTGCGGGCGAAGGCGAGAGCCGCCGTGGGATACGTGTCGAGCTGGTTGCGGCCGAGGGCGGCCAGCTTGCTGGCCTGGGCCAGACGTGCCTGCTGCTCGGCGCGCTCGGCCTGGCGAACCGCCTGGTGGCGCGACCAGCTCACCACGACGGCCACTGCGCTCACGCCGACGACCACTGCGGCGACGGCGGCGCGCACGAGCCTTCTGCGTCGGCGTGCGCGCGCGACCATCGCCCTAGCGAAGTTCTCTTCGAGGGAGGTGAGCGCTCCGGGGTAGCGTGTTCTCCACAGCTCGAACTCCTGGTACGAGGTCCCGCTCCACAGAAGGTCCGCGGACCGACCCTTCTGCTGCCAGAGGTGGGCCGCCTGTTTGAGCTGGTCGCGCAGCTGCGCGCCCTCCTCGTCCTGGGTCTGCCACCGCACGAGGCGCGGCCAGGCCTTGAGCAGCGACTCGTGCACGATCTCGATCCGGTGGTGCTCCTTCTCCTCCGTGCCCTCCGCGGCCTCGTCCTCGTACGAGGTGAGCAGCCGCGCATCGACGAGTGCCCCCAGCACCTCCTCGGCCGCCTTGCGGTCCGGAGAAGACGGACAGCAGCTCCTCCCGCTCGCACGCCGCCCGCGTCCCCTGCGCGGTCACGAGGTTCCGGAAGATCTCCCGGACGATCCCCTGCCGCTCCGCCCCGATCCGCTCGAGCGTCGCCTCCGCGTGCTGCGCGAGGGCCCCCGCGACACCCCCGATCTCCTCGCACGCCGCCCGCGTCAGGAGCTTCCTCTCCCGGTCCCGCCTCTCCCACAGCTCCGCCGCGCAGAAGGCGAGCAGAGGCAGCGCCCCCCGCTCTCCCTTCCACCGCCCCGCACATCTCGTCGACGAGCGCCTCGTCCTCGAAACGGAAGCCACTCCGCTGCGCCGGCTCCACGAGCGCCCGGCGCAGCGCCTCCCCGGCGAGGGGGCCGAGAGGGGTCACCTCGGTGAAGACCTCGGCGAGGTCCGGGTGGGCGTGGCAGGCGAAGAAGAAGTCGTCCCGCAGCGAGAGCAGCACGTGGACGTCGGCCTCGTCGCACAGGCGCCGGAGCAGCTCCGCGAATGCGGCCTGCACCTCGGGAGGATTCAGCGTGAAGAGCTCCTCGAGCTGGTCCACGACCACGAGCGCTCCCGCGTGCCGTCGCCGCCACCGCCCCACGAGGCGCACCGCCACCTCGGCGTCCTCGAACCCCACCAGCTCCTGCAGCGCCTCCGTGTCCGAGGAAAGCTCCGGGACGAGCGCCCGCGCGAGCGAGGCAAACGGCCGCCGCCCCGGCGTCGCCGTCACGCACCGCCAGCCGGAAGGACGCGCCGGAACGAGCCCCGCCCGCACGAACGACGTCTTGCCCACCCCCGAGGGCCCGATGAGAGACAGCATCTTCCGCCGCTGCAGCTTCTCCCACAGCGCCGAGACCTCCGCCTCCCGCCCGAAGAAGCTCTCCCGTTGCTCCTCCGTGAACGGCCGAAGCCCCGGATACGGGCCCGCCTCCGAAACACTCGGGCTGGGAGGCGGTAGAGGAGTGAGCGGCGCCCCCGCGATACTCTGCAGCGCGAGGGCGAGGTCGTGGGCCGAGTGGAAGCGGTCCTCGGGCCGCTTCTCCAGGCACCGCAGCATCACCCGCTCGAGCGCCTCCGGGAGCCCGAGGCCGCTCAGGGCCAGCGGCTCCTCCCGCAGGATCGCGGCCTGGGTCTCCACCCCCGTCGTTCGCCGGAAGGGGTGCCGACCCGACACCATCTCGTAGAGCAGAACCCCGAACGAGAAGATGTCCGAGCGGTGATCGCCCCGCCCGCCCCGCACCTGCTCCGGGGACATGTACCCCACCGTCCCCAGAGCCGTCCCGGGGTCCGTGGCCACGGAGGCCGTCGTCTCCTCGGGTCCCAGCCCCTCCCACCGGGCGAGGCCGAAGTCCAGGATCTTGACCCGCCCGTCCGTGGTCAGGAAGACGTTCGCGGGCTTGAGGTCCCGGTGCGCGATCGTCTTCGCGTGGGCGGCAGCAAGGCCTTGGGCCACGTGCACTGCCGTCTCGACAGCTTCCCGCACCGGCAGGGCACCCTTGCGGAGCCGCTCGCCCAGCGTCTCGCCTTCGAGAAGCTCCGTGACCACGTAGGGCGTGCCGGCGGCCGACGAATCGGCGGTGCGGTGCGTGCCCACGTCGTGAACCGTGAGGATGTTGGGGTGATTGAGCGCGGCGACCGCCCGCGCCTCGCGCTCGAAGCGCCGGAGGCGGTCCGGGTCGCTGGTCAGGGACTCGGGCAGGACCTTGACCGCCACCTCGCGGCCGAGCCGCGGGTCGCGCGCGCGGTAGACCTCGCCCATCCCCCCGGACCCGACGAGGCCGAGGATCTCGTACGGCCCGAGCCGCACGCCGGCCGCAAGTGGCATGGCCGCTCCGCGGAGCTGGGCGTCCGACCACGCTTTAGACCCGGCACGGGCACCTCGTCAAGGGCTTTCGAGGGCGCTCCGCACTACTTCCGGCACGCTGCCTCCATCCAGGAGTTGATCTCGTGCCACGTGGGAGGGTTCTCGCCGAGGCCGAGGCAGTGGAGCGTCTCGTGGACGACCGCGACCTCGGCCTGGCTGGCGTTCTGCTGGTACATGCCGCTGAACTCGCTGCCGCAGACGAACACGACGTGGCTGCCGGGCTCGGTGTAGGCGAGCCTCCGGCCCTTGCAGCCGCTCTCCGTGCCGTCGAAGAAGAAGAGCCGTCCCAGGTACTCCGGGGCGCTCAGGCCCTGGGCGTCGAGCACCGCGCGCAGCGGCTGGCGGCGACGGTCCTGGAGCACTCCGAGGAGCTCCTGGCAGCGGGGGTCGGCAAGCCGGCGGGCAGCGCCGCGGATCGCCTCGGCAGGAACGCGCGGTCCCGCGGCTGGCGGAGGCGGGCGTTGGCGACGACTCGCCTCGGTGCCTTCGGCACCGGCGGCGCCGGCGACGGCGCCGAGGGCCAGGATCGCGGGGAGGAGAGTCCGTCCGAGGCGTCCATCCGATCGAGACATGAGCGGCTCCTTTGCGGGAGCCGCTTGGCCAAGCAGCTGACTTGAAGGTGGCTCGGCAACGTCGGAGAATCCTCGGCGCCGCCTCGGTTTTCACTCGCCTCGAGGACCGGGAGACCGGCGGGACGCGATGCGCATCCACTTCGGCGAGTTCGCCCTGGACCGTGAGACCCGTCAGCTCTTCCGGGGAGGCGAGGAGCTGCACCTGAAGCCGAAGGCTTTCGACTTCCTCGACTTCCTCCTGAGCCAGAAGCCCAGGGTCGTCGCGCGGGAGCGGATCCGCGACCGGCTGTGGCCGGGCACGTTCGTCTCCGAGTCGACTCTCGCCACGGTCGTGAACGAGGTGCGGGCGGCACTCGGGGACGATTCGAAGCGCCCCCGCTTCATCCGCACCCTGCGGGGCCACGGCTACGCGTTCTTCGGGGAGACCGTCGCCGGCGCTTCCGAGGCTGCTCGCTCACCCCGAAGGGGAGTGTCGCTCCGCCTCGTGCTCGACGACCGGGAGGTCGCGCTGCACGAGGGCGAGAACCTGCTCGGCCGGGAAGAGGACGGGCTGCTGTGGATCGACGCCCCCACGGTGTCCCGCCGTCACGCCCGGATCGTCGTGACCGGGGGCAGCGCGGTCCTCGAGGACCTCGGCAGCAAGAACGGCACGCACCTCAAGGGCGTGAGGCTGACGGCACCGGTCGCCCTGGGCGACGGGGACGAGATCTGGCTCGGCCAGGTGCCTCTGACCTTCCGGGTCCTCGCGGCCGGAGGCCCCACCCGCACGGCGAGGTGAAGGCCTACCGCGAGGCCGACTCCGGTTGTCTGGCGACGTTGTCATGCAGATGAACGCCCAGCGCATGGACATCGTCCCGCTCAACCCGTAGAGCCGAGTTCCTCGGCGTTTCGTCGACATCGAGGGGGCCTGCCGCCGCGGCACGGCGGCAGGCGGGCGAATCTCTCGCCCCCGGCCCGGGGACCGCGCTCGGGATGAAGGGCGACGATCAGGCGGCGCGCGTCAGATCCGGCTGCCCTCCAGGAAGGCCTTCAGCTTGCGGCTGCGGCTGGGGTGGCGCAGCTTGCGCAGCGCCTTCGCCTCGATCTGGCGGATGCGCTCGCGCGTGACCTGGAAGCTCTGGCCCACCTCTTCGAGCGTGTGCTCGGAGCCGTCGCCGATGCCGAAGCGCATCTTGATCACGCGTTCCTCGCGCGGCGTCAGCGTCTTCAGCAGCGCGTCCGTCTGCTCCTTGAGGTTCAGGTTGATCACGTTCTCGGCCGGGGACACCGCCGAGCGGTCCTCGATGAAGTCCCCCAGATGCGAGTCCTCTTCCTCCCCGATCGGCGTCTCGAGGGAGATCGGCTCCTGGGCGATCTTCAGCACCTTGCGCACCTTGGAGACCGGGATGTCCATGCGCTTGGCGATCTCCTCCGAGGTGGGCTCGCGGCCCAGCTCCTGGACGAGGGCGCGCGAGGTGCGGATCAGCTTGTTGATCGTCTCGATCATGTGCACGGGAATGCGGATCGTGCGCGCCTGGTCGGCGATCGCGCGGGTGATGGCCTGGCGGATCCACCAGGTGGCGTAGGTCGAGAACTTGTAGCCGCGCTTGTACTCGAACTTGTCGACCGCCTTCATCAGGCCGATGTTGCCCTCCTGGATCAGGTCCAGGAACTGCAGCCCGCGGTTCGTGTACTTCTTGGCGATCGAGACCACCAGCCGCAGGTTCGCCTCGACCAGCTCCTTCTTGGCCTGCTCGGCCTGCGCCTCGCCGGTGATCACGGTGTCGAGCGTGCGGTGAATCTCCTCGACGCGCGCGTCGAAGTCCTCGGCGATCTGGTCGAGCGTCGCGCGCTGGTCGCGGATCATCTGCCGGACCTGCTTCTTGTAGTCGTCCGACACGTCGCGCCTGAGCTTCTGCTCGAGCCGGGCAATGCGGTCCTCGGCGTCGCGAATGCGGTCGACCGCCTCGCGGATGCGCTCCACCAGCCGCCGCTTGAACGCCTCCGAGAACTCGATCCGGCGGATGGACAGCGACATCCTGATGCGCAGCCGCCCCAGCCGCCACTTGCCCTTGACGTAGGCGCGCGACTTTCTCTCGAGCTTGAGGAAGTGCTTGCGGTAGGCGAGGTACTCCTCGTGCGCGGTACCGACCTTGCCGATCAGCTTCAGCGACTCGCGGATCTTGGCCTCGAGCTTCTCCTCGGTGACCTCCTCCTCGTTGAAGATCACGGCGTCGCGCACGCCGATCTCGCGAGCGGCCAGCCGCTCGCCCAGCCGCGCGACCTCCTGCGCGGCCATGTTGGTGCGCGAGATCGCGCGCAGCATGGCGTTCTTGCCGCGCTCGATGCGCTTGGCGATCTCGACCTCGCCCTCGCGGGTGAGCAGCGGGACGGTGCCCATCTCGCGCAGGTACATGCGCACCGGGTCGTTCGTCTTGTCGAGCGCGCCCGGGGTGAGGTCGAGCTCGACGCCCTCCTCCTCCGCCTTCTCGCGGAACTTCTGCTCGGAGTCGACGACCTCGATGCCCATCGAGCCGAACATCGAGAAGATGTCGTCCAGCTCGTCCGACGAGCTGATCTCCGAAGGCAGCAGGTCGTTCACCTCCTCGTACAGGAGGTAACCCTTCTCCTTGCCCATCGTGATGAGCTGCCGGACCTCGTCGTACTTTTCCTCGATCGAAAGCGCCATTGCCGTTCCGCCTGCTCCTTGGGATGACCTCCCGCTACAGCTCCGCGATCTGCCGCCGGAGGCGAGTCTTCTCGTCGAGGAGCGCGTCGAGCGCGTCCCCTGCAGCCGCGCCGATCCTCCTCTGGACGTCCAGCATCCGCGCTTCCAGCTTCTGGCAGCGCAGCTCGCGCACGCACTCCTGCGCCGCCAGCCCCTCGGCCGGCACGCCCACAACGGCGATCTCCGCCAGCAGGCGCCGCGCGTCCTCGTCCTCGACCTCGGCCTGCACCGAGGCGAGCGTCACCTTCGCCCCGCGCCGGGCCACCGCCTGCGCCCCGCGCAGCAGCGCGCCGGCGCGCAGCGGCAGAAGGTCCGCCTCCTCCAGCTCGTCGAGCGCCAGCTCGATGCCCGCGGCCCCCTGCGCGACCAGGGCCAGCAGCCAGCGCTCGGCCGGCAGCAGCGCCCCCGCGCGCGGCGCCGGCCGCGCGCGTGCGGCCTGGGTCGCGGCCTGCGCCACCGCGGAGTCGCCCCTGGCGCGCCCGGCCCGTGCCCGCCGCAGCTCCTCGCGGGCCGCGCCCGCGTCCAGCCCGCCGCGCTCCACGGCCCGCGTCAGCCAGGCCTGCTGCTCGACGGCGTTCTCGGTGCGCAGCAGCGCGGGCAGCACGTCGGCGAAGTAGGCCGCCTTGCCGGCCGGCGTCCCGAGGTCGTGGGCGCGCTCGGCCCGGCGCATCAGCCACTCGACCGCCTCGGGCGCCTCCTCGACGCGCCGGCGGTAGGCCTCGGCGCCCTCGGCCTTGAGGTACGTGTCCGGGTCGTGCCCCTCGGGCAGCTCCACGATCCGCACGCGCAGGCCTTCCTCGAGGCAGGTCTCGAGGCTCTTGCGCGCGGCCTTCTGCCCCGCCTCGTCCTGGTCGAAGTTGAGCACGGCCGTCTCGGCGAAGCGCCGTAGCAGCCGTGCGTGGTACGCGGTGAGCGCGGTGCCGCAGGTCGCCATGACGCCCGTGACGCCCTGCTCGATCGCCCGCGCCACGTCGAGGTAGCCCTCCATCAGCAGCGCCCGGCGCTCGTGGGAGATGGTCTCGCGGGCCCACGACAGGCCGTATAGGATGCGGCTCTTGGAGTAGACCGGCGTCTCGGGGGAGTTGAGGTACTTGGGCTCGCTGCCGTCCAGGCTGCGCGCACCGAAGGCCACGACCTTCCCGCCCTCGTTCAGGATCGGGAACAGGGCGCGGTTCCGGAAGCGGTCGTAGTGGCCGTCCTTGCCCTGCCGCTCGAGCACGAGCCCCGCCTTCAGCAACAGCGGCGGCGGGAACTTCGCGCGCAGCGCGCCCAGCAGATCGTCCCACGCGTCGCGCGCGGCCCCCGCGCGGATACGCTCCAGGGTCTCCCTCCGGAAGCCGCGGCCGAGCAGGTACTCGCGCGCCCTCGTGCCGGCGGGCGACCACAGCGTGTGGCTGAAGTGCTGCGCGGCCGCCTCCATGAGCGCGAAGAGCTCCTCGCGCTCCTTGCGCTCCGGCCCCGCCTCGACACGGCCCTCCGGCACCGGCACCCCGTAGCGGCGTGCCAGCATCTCGATCGCCTCGGGAAAGCTCACGCGCTCGCGCAGCATCACGAACTTGAAGACGTCGCCGCCCTCGCCGCAGCCGAAGCAGTGGAACACGGCCGGCTCCTGGCGCACGTTGAACGAGGGGGTCTTCTCCTGGTGGAACGGGCACAGGCCCTTCCAGGACGTGCCCATCTTCTTGAGCGCGACGTGCTCGGAGATGACGCGCACGATGTCGGCCGCACGCCGCACCTCCTCGACGAAGCTGTCCGGGAAGGCCATCGCTAGTCCTTCAGCTCCACCACGGTCGCTCCGCCGCCGCCCTCGCTCGGGCCGCCCGGGCGGTACGAGGCGACCAGCGGGTGCCTTTCGAGCAGTTGCGCGACGGCCTGGCGCAGCCTGCCCGCGCCGAAGCCGTGGACGAGGCGGATCTCGCGCCGGTCCGACAGCGCGGCGTCGTCGAGCAGCTTGTCGACCTTGTCCTGGGCCTGCTCCACCGTCAGGCCGATCAGGTTGAGCTCGGCGGGGACGGACTTGGCGGGGAAGGAGAGGGGGCCCGGGACGTGCGAAGGGGCACGCCGGTTCGGGGATTCACCGGGGACGCCGACGGCCCTGGTCGCCAGTCCGACCAGCTCGCTCGTGGGCACCCGCAGGCGCTTGCCGGAGACGGCCACCTCGGCGAGGCCGCCCTGGAGGGCCATGACCTCGCCGGTGACGCCCATCGCGCGCACACGCACGCGGGCGCCTACGCCCACCGGCGCCTGCTCGGGCTCCTCCAGCTCGGGGATCGCCAGCTCGGGGTCTTTCAGCAGAAGGTCGCGCGCCTCGCGGATCGCGCGCACGGCTTCGCTCCGCACGCGCGGCGCCAGCGTGGCGGCCTTCTGCGCGGCGAGCACGCGCTCGACCGCGGCCTGGATCGCCTGGGCCGCCTTGGTTTCCGCCTCCTCCGTCCGGCGCCTCAGCTCGAGCGCGAAGGACTCGACCTGCTTGCGCTTCTTCGCCTGGACCTCGCGCTCGAGGGCCAGCGCTCGCGCCAGGGCGCCCTCCGCCTCCGCCTTCGTCCCCTCGACCAGCACGCGCTCGCGGGCGAGCTGGGCCTGCTCCTGCTCCAGCCGCGCCAGGAGCGCCTCCGCCTGCTCCTCCTTGTCGTCCCGCCGCGCGCGGGCGTCGGCCACGACCGCGGAGGGCAGCCCGAGCCGCTCCGCCATCTCGAGGGCGAGGCTGCGGCCGGGCGTGCCGAGGCTGAGCCGGTAGCTCGGCTCGTACGTTTGGGGGTCGTAGCCGAACGAGGCGCAGGCGACGCCGGGCGTCGACTGAGCGTAGGCCTTCATCAGCCCGTGATGGGTCGTGGCGACGACGGTCGCGCCTCGCTGGCGGAAGTGCTCGACGATCGCCACGCCAAGGGCGCCCCCCTCGGTCGGGTCCGTGCCGGCGCCCGCCTCGTCGAGCAGCACGAGCGCCGGCCGCGCCAGGTCGCGCGTCATTTCGACGATCGCCGCGAGGTGGGACGAGAAGGTGGAGAGGTTCTCCGCGATCGACTGCTCGTCGCCGATGTCGGCGTAGATGCGGCGGAAGACGGGCAGCCGGCTGCCCGGCCCGGCGGGCAGGTGCAGGCCGCACTGCGCCATCAGCGCGAACAGGCCCACGGTCTTGAGCGCGACGGTCTTGCCGCCGGTGTTGGGGCCGCTGATGACGAGCACCGGCGCGTCGCCGCCGACGCGCAGGCTGACGGCGACCGGCTCCTTCGTGCGTGCGATGCCGAGCCGGGCCGCCAGGGTCGGCATCAGCAGGGGGTGTCGCGAGTCGAGCAGCTCGATGCCGTCCCGCTCCTCGACGATCTCGGGCGCGTGGGCGTCCATCGCCACGGCCAGCTGCGCCATCGCCTGCAGCGCGTCGAGCTCGCCGAGCGCGGAGGCCAGCCGCGCCAGGTCGTCGGCGCGCTCGCCGGCCCGGCCGGTCAGCTCGCGCAGGATGCGCCGCACCTCGGCGCGCTCCTCGTCCTGCAGGGAGACGATGTCGTTGTTGAGCTCGACCGCCGGCAGCGGCTCGACGAAGAAGCTCGCGCCCGAGCCCGAGCTGCCGTGGATGATCCCCGGCAGCTGGCCCTTGTTCTCCGCCTTCAGCACCAGCACGTAGCGCTCGTTGCGCGTGGTGATGATCCGGTCCTGGAGCAGCCGCTCGGCGTCGCCGCTGCGCAGGTAGCCCTCCATCACGCTCGTCAGCTGCGACTTCAGGCGCAGCAGCGTGCGCCGCAGGTCGGCGAGGCGGGGCGAGGCGTCGTCGGCGACCTCGCCGGACGGCAACAGCGCCCGGCGGATCGCCGCGGCGACCTCGCTCGTGTCCCGCACCTGCGCGGCCAGCGCGGCCAGCCGAGGCGCGCCTTC
>CAWHRC010000018.1:0-176527 GCA_963831755.1 uncultured Acidobacteriota bacterium | reverse complement strand
CCAGGCGCAGGGCGGAGTAGAGAGGCGTCACTCCCGGGGGGCCAGCGGCGGGCCCGGCGAGCGCGGCACCCGGTCGATCGTGGCGAGCAGGCGGTCGAGGAACGTCACCTGCGCCGGGTGCAACAGGAAGCGGGCGCGCTCGATCGCCACGAACTTCGCCTCGTCCACCTCCTTCTGGTCGCAGCGGGGCGCCGCGTCGTCGGGGGCGGGCCCGGCGAAGCCGTGGATCCGCTTGCGGCTGCGCGCGAGGTCCACGCTGCCGATCGAGTGCAGCGGGCCGGGGCGCACGCCCGTCTCCTCCTCGGTCTCGCGCCGGGCGGCGGCCTCGAGGTCCTCGCCCGGGTTGATGCGCCCCTTCGGAATACTCCACGGCGCGCGGCGGTTGTAGGGGCCCCAGGGGTGCACCATCAGCACTTCGAGCCGCCCGTCCCGGCGCCGGTAGAGCAGCGTCCCCGCCGACTCGATCACCGCCCGCTCCTCCGGAACTCCTTGTCCTCGTACATGCGCTCGTCCGCGAGCCGGATCAGCGCCTCCTTGTTTGCCGCCTCGCCCGGGAACGTGGCGACGCCGAGCGAGACGCCCAGCCGCGCGTCGATGCCCTCCTCCTGCAGGAACGCGTGCCCCTCGATCAGCCGGCGCAGCTTCTCGGCGAGCACCAGCGCGGCCGGCCCCTCGGTGCGCGGCAGGATCACCACGAACTCGTCGCCGCCGTAGCGCGCGGGGATGTCGGTGTCGCGCACCGCGGCGCGGATCAGGAAGCCGACCTCGCGCAGCGTGCGGCTTCCCCGCAGGTGCCCGTAGGTGTCGTTGATCGGCTTGAAGCGGTCGAGGTCGATGAACAGCAGCGACAGCGTCCCGCCGTAGCGGTGGACCAGCTTGAGCTCGCGGTCGCATGGCCTGGTGGAAGTGGCGGAAGTTGTAGAGCGGCGTGACCTCGTCGCTGATCGACAGCTCGCGCGTCTTCTGCAGCAGGCGCAGGCTCTCGAACGCGAGCCCCACCGAGTCCGCCAGCGGCTGCAGCCGCGCCAGCGTCGCGTCGTCGAAGGCCGCAGCCCGCGACGCGCCCAGGGCCAGCACGCCGATCGTGCGCGCGCGCGCGCGCAGCGGCAGCAGGGCGTACGAGCGCAGGCCCTCGTCCAGCAGCTTCATGTCTTCCAGGAAGCGGTGGTCCTCCACGAGATCGCGCTGCACCACCGGCCGGTCGTTGAGGGCCACGAAGCCCGGCCCGCTGCCCACGATCGGCAGCACGCCGCCCAGCCCCCACGAGCTGCCCTCGGGATGGCCGACCATCTCGATGTAGTCGCCCGACTCGTTGACGAAGCCACAGGCGAGCCGGTCGAAGGGCTGCACCGCCGCCATCTCCTCGGCGAACGTGGGCACCACGCTGACGAGGTCCCGGCCCGAGGTGACGGCCGCGGTGATCCGCCGCAGCACCTCGACCCGCGTCGCGGAGGCCCGCAGCTCCGCGTAGAGCCGGACGTTGTCGAGCCCGGTCCCGACCTGCTTTCCGAGCACCTCGAGGCCGTCCTGCTCGAGGAGCGCCTCGCGCACGTCCGCCTCGTGCAGCACCATCACCCCGAGCGCGCGTCGCCCGGCGCGCAGCAGCGTGGCCGCCAGGCGGCCCGCTCCCGGCACCTCCCGCACCTGCGCCCCGTCCCGGGCCAGGGCCTCGCGCGCCAGCTCCATCGCGGCCGCCGCCGGCACCTGCATGTGCTGCTCGGCCGCCGGCTGCAGCTCGCCGGCCTCGTTGACGAGGAGCGTCAGGCCTCCGGCCAGCCCCAGCGCCCCGACCACGTGCTCGAGCGTCGAGCGCAGCAGGCCGGGCTCCTCGCGCTCGACCGTCAGGTCGCCGGCCAGCGAGACGAGGGCGGCCAGCAGCCGCTCGCGCGCGCCCGCGGACGCCCCGCCCGCCGCCGGGTCGGCGAGGCCGTGACGACGAGACGAGCGGCTTTCGGTCGGTAGCGCCATGCGAAGAGCGACCCCCCCGGCTCCCTGCAGCCGGATTGCGCGGCATTGTAGGCCAAAGCGGGGTCGGACCGCCGAAGAGCGCCGGCCGCGGTCAGCAGCGATACACCGCCGCCAGGGCAGCGCGCTCGGCGGAGAGGCGCGCCGCGTCCCAGCCCAGCTCGTCGGCCATGACTCGGCCGACGCAGTCGAGCTCGGGGGCCTCAGGCGGGCCGCCGGTGCCCAGGTCCAGACGGCGCAGGACGGCATCCGCCAGTGTCAGGGCCATCTCCTCGCGGACCGCAGCGCGCGTCCTCGCCTCGAGCGAGCCTTCGAGGGCCCGCGCTTGCCGCAGCGGGGTGACGGCGGTCCGGCAGGCCGCCAGGTCGCGCCGGAGCCGCCGGGCCGCCAGGTCGATCGCCCGCTCGGCCACCAGGCGCGCGGTCGTGTACTTGACTCCCTGCACGCTGACGAGGCCGGGCAGCGCGTCCTCGGCCTCGTGGTCGTGCAGCCGCGGCCGGGTCGACAGGCCGGAAGCGCCGCCTCGTCCCGGGACGAGCCCCTCGTGGACGAGCGCCAGATCGCCCCGCTCGAGCCCGGCCCAGGGGAATGCCGCCGCGGCCTCGGCCAGGAAGGCGAGCGGGTCCGATGGTGCCGCCTCGGCAGGCTCGTAAGAGGTGCCGACGAGCGTGCGGCCCTGCCAGGGCACCACGAACAGGAAGCGTCCGCCGCTGCGACCGCCCACCGCGAGCGGCACGGCCGGCGGGCGGCGCAGGACCAGGTTGCGGGCACGCAGCAGCGGCGCGGCCCGCCGGTGCAGGCCGGCGAGCGCGATCACGTCGTCGCACCACGGACCTGCGCAGTTGAGCACCAGCCGGGCGCGCAGCTCGAGCGTGCGGCCGGACTGGCCGTCGCGGAGGGCGACGCCGGCGACCCGCCCCGCCGCCCGAAGCAGGCCGACCGCCTCGGCGTGGTTGGCGCAGGCGGCCCCGGCGCCTGCCGCCGCGTGCACGAACGCGAGCGTCAGGCGCTCGGTGCTGGCGGCCTGGGCGTCGTGCCACATCGCCGCGCCGCTGAGGCCTTCCCGCCGCAGGCCGGGCAGACGCCGCAGCGCTTCCCTCGGGCCGACGGTGAAGCCCGGCGGGATCCATTGCTCCGCGGGCAGGCCGCGGTTGCGGTCGGCCGTCAGCAGCTCGCTGAGCGCGAGGCCGATCGCGAGCGCCTCGCGTCCGCTCGGCCCGTGGCCGTAGGCCGGGACGAAAAACGGCAGCGGCCGCACCAGCTCGGGCGCAATCGCGAGCAGCGTGCGCCTCTCCCCGGCGGACTCGCGCAGACGGCGCAAGTCCCCCTTCTGCAGGTAGCGCATGCCGCCGTGGATCGTCTTGAGGCTGTTCCACGACGCGCCCGCCCCGAAGTCCTGGCGCTCCACGAGCGCGACGGCCAGGCCCCGCTGGGCGGCGTCCCACGCCGCCGCCGCGCCGTAGACGCCGCCGCCGACCACCACGAGGTCGTGCTCGCGCGCGGCGAGCGCGGCCGTGTCCCTCCTCACGCCCGCGGCCCGGCGCCGCCGCCCGAGAAGCGCAGGGCCACCATGGTCGCGTCGTCCGCCGCCTCGAGCGGCCCGCGGTGCGAGCGCACCGCGGCGTGCACGGTTCCCAGCAGCGGCCCGAGCCCCTGCCGCTCGTGCGTTCGCAAGAGCGCCTCGAGCCGCGACATGCCGAAGGGCTCGCCCGCCTCGTCCTCCGCCTCGACCAGCCCGTCGGTGAACAGGAACAGGGCGTCGCCGCCGCGCAGCTCCAGCGTCCGCTCCTCGTAGCCTCCGCCCGGGTAGAGGCCGGGCGGGCGGCCCGTCGACACCAGCCGGTCGACCGCGCTGCCCGAGCGCAGCACGAACTGCGTGTTGTGGCCGGCGTTCACGTAGCGCAGCCGGCCGCTCGAGCCCTCGAGCACGGCCAGGAACAGCGTGTAGTACGGGGCCAGCGGCTCGTTGCTGTCCATCTCGTGGTCGAGCGCGTCGACCAGGCCGGCCAGGTCGCGCTCGAGGGCGAGCCGGGCGCGGATCGTGGCCTGCACGCTCGCCATCAGCAGCGCGGCCGGGACGCCCTTGCCGGACACGTCGCCGATCAGGATCGCGACCTCGTCCTCGCGCAGCGCGAAGTAATTGAAGAAGTCGCCGCCGACCTCACGGGCCGGCACCGAGGCGCCGCTCACGTCGGCGAAGGGCGCCGACAGCGGCGCCCGCGGCAGCAGCTCCTCCTGGATGCGGCGGCCGATCTCGAGCTCCTTGCGCAGCCGCTCCTGCTCGACGAGCCGCTGCTGGTTGGCGCGCAGGTCGCGGGCCATGAGGTTGAACGTCTCGGCCAGCCGTGCGAACTCGAGCCCGTGCGGGACCGGGACGCGCACGTCCAGCTCGCCCGCCGCCAGGCGCCGGGCGCCCTCGGCGAGCGAGGCGAGGTGGCGCGTCATGCGGCGCGACAGCGGGAGGATGCCGAGGCTGGCGAGCAGCGCCAGGGCGAGGCCGAGCGCCAGGTTGCGCGCGGCGGTCACACGCAGCCCGCGCAGCGCGTCGCCGATCGGGCGCGCCACCCCGATCTGGATCCGGCTCTCGGGCACCGGCCGCTCGGCGATCACCCAGTCCTCGGCCAGCAGGCGCGAGGCCTGCCGCCCCGGCACGACGCCGAGCCCAGCCAGGACCTGCTCGTCGCGCGCCTCGGGAGCGTACAGCCGTCCCTGGGCGTCGAGCGCGAACGGGATCGCCCCCGCGTCGCGCTCCGCCTCCGAGAGCATCGAGCGCAGCCACAGCTTCAGCTCCTGGACCTGGGCCGCGGCCAGGGCCTCGCGGCGCGCCTTCTCGTACGCGCTCTCGGGCGCGCCGGTCGGGCGGTTGCGCATGCGCGCGAGGCGCGTCTCGAGCTCGTCCTGCACCAGGTCGACGCGCGCCGACATCTCGACCGCCAGCGCGTTCGCCTCGGCGCGCACGACCTGGCGGATCGCGGTCTGCGAGCCCAGGTAGGCGTAGAGCGTGATTCCGAGCAGCGGCAGCACCGCCATCACGAAGAAGGCGAGCGCGAGCTGCTCCCGGAGCCGCAAGCCCTACTCGCCCAGCACGTGGAGCGCGACCTGGCGGCGGTGCGAGCCGTCACGGTGCTCCCACACGTAGATGCCCTGCCAGGTCCCCAGCGCGAGCTCGCCGCCGACGACCGGAACCTGCTCCGACGTCTTCAGCAGCGCGGCCTTGGCGTGCGCCGGCATGTCGTCGTCGCCCTCGGCGACGTGCGTGAAGATCGCGTCGCCGTCGGGCACCAGCCGCGACAGGAACGCCTCCAGGTCGCGCCGCACCGAGGGGTCGGCGTTCTCCTGGATCACGAGGCTGGCCGAGGTGTGCCGCAGGAACACCGTGCACAGCCCCTCGCGGACGCCGGCGGCGCGCACGGCCTCGCGCACGGCCGGCGTGATCTCGGTCAGGCCGCGGCGCGTGGGCACCGACAGCAGCTCGCTCCTCTGTCGCATCGACCCGCCCAGCCTACCACCCGTGCGCGCGCGCTCGCTAAGCCGGGCGGCCGACGTCGCCAGCGGGCCGCGGCTCCCGACCGGCTCAGGCCAGCGCCCGCTCGATCGCCTGCGCCGCGCGCTCGCAGTCGGCGCGGCTCACGTCGCGGTGCGTGACGAGCCGCAGCGTCCGCGCGTCCATCGCGGTCGCCAGCACGCCCTGCTGCTTCAGGGAATCGGCCAGCTCCGGCGCGCTGCGGCCCTCGAGCGAGGCCACGACGATGTTCGTCTCGACCGGGGCCACGCGCACGCCGCGGCCCCGCCCCAGCGCGTCGCCCAGCAGCCGCGCGTGCACGTGGTCCTCGGCCAGGCGCGCCACCAGCGTGTCGAGCGCGACCAGCCCGGCCGCCGCGAGCACGCCCGCCTGCCTCATGCCGCCGCCGAGCAGCTTGCGCACGCGGCGCGCCTCCTCGATCCTCGCGCGCGTCGACGCGATCAGCGACCCGACCGGCGCGCACAGCCCCTTCGACAGGCAGGTCATCACGGTGTCGACGCCGGCGCACAGCGCCGCCGGCGCGACCCCCAGCGCGACGGAGGCGTTCCACAGGCGCGCACCATCGAGGTGCACGCGGAACCCTGCCTCGCGCGCCGCGGCCACGACCGCCTGCAGCTGGGCGACGCCCTGCACCGTGCCGCCGCCGAGGTTGTGGGTGTTCTCGAGCACCACCAGGCTGACGTCCGACTTGTAGTACGCACGAGGCCCGACCGCGGCGCGCACCTGCTCCGCGCCGAGGTGCCCACCGGGCGCGTCCACCATGCGCGGCATCACGCCCGAGAGCAGGCTCATGCCCGAGAGCTCGAAGCGCACGACGTGGCTGCGCCGCTCGACCAGCACCTCGTCGCCGCGCTGCGTGAGCACGCGGATCGCGATCGCGTTGCCCATGGTGCCCGACGGCACGAAGAGGGCGGCCTCCATGCCGAGCAGCTCGGCCACGCGCCGCTCGAGGCGGCTGACCGTCGGGTCCTCGCCGTAGACGTCGTCGCCGACCTCGGCCTCCGCCATCGCGCGGCGCATCTCGGGTGTCGGGCGGGTGACGGTGTCGGAGCGCAGGTCGATCGCTTGCATGGTGCGGCGACGTTAGCGAACGCGCGCCACGCCTGTCAAAGCAGAGCAGTGCTGCGCCAACCCCGGGGCGGGCGCGACCTCAACGAGGCAGGAGCAATGGCGGCGGCGGGGCCTCGACCCTGCGCGAGCCCACGGAGCCGCCGCAGGCCGTGCACAGGTACTCGTGCAGCTCGCCCTCCGGCAGTATCAGCAGCAGCCGCTCGCGCACCGGCCGCGGCTGCCGGCAGCGCCCGCAGAAGAGGACCGAGGCCTGGAACTCCTCGAACTGCTCGGGCGGCGCCCCGGCGCGCTGTCGCATGCCTCAGGTCTAGCGACGAGCGGCCCACCCTGTCAAGCCGGGCTCCCTTCGCCGCCGGGGCCGCGCTCGCGCGCGCTTCGGCCGACCTTCGTCGAGTCCGCCGCGCGCGCGGCTGCCGAGAGGCTCCGATGCTAGACTGACTGCTTCCATGCCCAGCGCGGTGCACGGCTTCGCCGGCGCGCGGACCGGCTACGAGCCGGTGATCGGCCTGGAGGTCCACGCGCAGCTGCTGACGCGCACGAAGCTGTTCTGCGGCTGCGCCAACCGCTTCGGCGCAGCGCCCAACACGCTCGTCTGCCCGGTCTGCCTCGGCCTGCCCGGCGCGCTGCCGGTGCCCTCGCGCCACGCCGTCACGCTCGCCCTGCGCGCGGCCCTGGCCCTCGGCTGCCGCGTCAACGAGCTCTCGGTCTTCGAGCGCAAGAACTACTTCTACCCCGACCTGCCGAAGGGCTACCAGATCTCGCAGTACCAGCAGCCGCTGGCCGTGGACGGGGCGCTCGAGGTCGCGGGCGCGGACGGCTCCCGGCGCGCGATCCGGGTGCAGCGCGTGCACATGGAGGAGGACGCCGGCAAGCTGCTGCACGAAGGCTTCCCGTGGTCGCGCGAGAAGAGCGGCGTCGACCTCAACCGCGCGGGCGTGCCGCTGATCGAGATCGTCTCGGCGCCCGACCTGCGCTCCTCCGACGAGGCGCACGAGTACCTCTCGGCCCTGCGGGCCGTGCTGCTCTACGCCGAGGTCAGCGACTGCAACATGGAGGAGGGCTCGCTGCGCTGCGACGCGAACGTCTCGCTGCGCCCGCGCGGGCGGCTGGCCCTGGGCACGCGCACGGAGATCAAGAACCTCAACTCGTTCCGCCACGTGGCGCGCGCGCTGGAGCACGAGATCGCGCGCCAGACGGCCGTCCTGGAGTCGGGCGGCCTGGTCGAGCAGGAGACGCGCCTGTGGAACGCCGAGCGCGGCGAGACGGCCGCGATGCGCTCGAAGGAGGAAGCGCACGACTATCGCTACTTCCCGGAGCCCGATCTGCCACCGCTCGTGGTCGACGAGGCGTGGCTGGCGGAGGTGCGCGGCACGCTGCCCGAGCTGCCCGCCGCCCGGCGCCAGCGCTTCCTCGCGCAGTACCGGATCCCCGCCTACGACGCCGGCGTGCTGACGCAGGAGCGGCCCGTCGCCGACTACTTCGAGGCCGTCGCGGCCGGCAGCGGCAACCCGAAGGCGGCCTCGAACTGGGTGATGACGGAGGTGCTGCGCAAGCTCAAGGAGGACGCGCGGCCGCTCGCGGACTGCCCGGTCTCCCCGGCGGCGCTGGCGGGCCTCGTCCGCCTGATCGACGCGGACACCATCTCCGGCAAGATCGCGAAGGACGTGTTCGAGAAGATGTGGGCGACCGGCGAGGACGCCACCGGCATCGTGGAGCGCGAAGGGCTGACCCAGGTCAGCGACAGCGCCGCGCTCGCGGCGATCGTGGCCGAGGTGGTCGCCGCCAGCCCGGGCGAGGCCGCCAGCTATCGCTCAGGAAAGGCCGCGGCGCTCGGCTGGTTCGTCGGCCAGGTGATGCGCCTCACGGGCGGGCGCGCGAACCCGCGGCTCGTGAACGAGCTACTGCACAAGGCTCTCGACGGGGGCTCTCGATGAACATTGGGAAGGAGTGCTCGGAATGAAGACTGGAACCGCCGCACTGGCCGTCGCAGCCACGCTGGCCGTGGTCGCCCCGGCCTTCGCGCAGGGCAACCCGCGCGGCAACGCCAGCGCCACGGTGGGCGGCGAGCAAGTGACCGTGGACTACGGGCGGCCCGCTCTCAAGGGCCGCAGCCTCGACGCGCTGATGAAGGACCTGCCGCCGGACCGAATCTGGCGGGCCGGCGAGAACCAGGTGACCACCCTGACGACCGCGAGCGACCTGTCGATCGGCGGGAAGAAGGTCCCCGCCGGCAAGTACTCCCTCTACGTTCACGCCGGCGAGAACAACGACTGGGCGCTGGTGCTCAACAAGGACCTCGGCATCCCACTCGGGAAGATGTGGGACAAGGCGCCCGACAACCTGAAGAACGAGCCATGGCCCCACTACAGGGACTACTCGAAGGCGATCGCCGGCTCCGAGGTCGTGCGCGTCCCGATGAAGGCGGCGAAGGCCGCGCAGCCGGCGGACCTGTTCAGCGTCTCGTTCGCGGCGATGGGCAAGGGCCAGGACCTCACGCTCGCGTGGGGGACGCAGGCCTGGTCGGTGGAGCTCCTGCCCGCGAACTGACGCTCGGCTGACGTTCGCGCGCCTCATCCCGAGGGCGCCGGCCGTGCTGCGGCCACAGCGCAGCCGCGCCGGCGCCACACCCACACGCCGTCGACGATCGCCACGGCGTCGTAGCCGCCCTTCACGAACGCCGCGAGCCGCGGGAAGTCGCGGAGCGGGTAGCGACTCCACCCGTGCAGGCCCGAGGGTGCGGTGTCCAGCACGAAGGCAGGCGGCCGCCTGGCGAGGTCCTGCATCAGCAGCTCCCAGTGCTCCTCGCGCACGAGCGAGCGCGCGTCGAAGTCCTGCGAGCGGCTGGCGCGGTTGCCGGGGACGTAGCCGGTGAGCGAGGCCTGCGGCACGACGAAGCGCGAGGCCGGGGGAAGTCCGCTCTCGACGTACAGCTGCGGTGCGAAGCCCCAGACGAACAGCGGGCCGCTGCCGTAGCACGGGTCCTGCCGCAGCCGTCCCGCGACGTGCCCGAACACGGGCGCGGTCTCCTGGTAGACGTGCGCGCGCCCCGAGTACAGCCAGGTGTTCGCCGCCGTGAAGCCCGCGAGCGCGACGAGCGCCCAGGCTGCGGCCAGCCGGCCCGCACGCGACGGGGGCGAGGCCAGCGCCGCAGCCGTCCAGGGGGCGGCGGCGAGCGCCAGGGGCAGGTAGAGCTGCACGAAGTAGTGGGGAAAGAAGCGCAGGCCGACGAAGGCCGACGGCAGGCAGCAGACCAGCAGCGCCAGCACGAGCCGCTCGCGGTGGGGTGAGCCGAAGCGGCCCCGCGAGCGCGCGGCCGCCCACCACAAAGGCGCCGTCACCAGAAGGAAGGGGGCGAGGTAGCTCGCGGCGCGCTCCAGGGCCTCACCGGCGGGGATCGGGTTCGCGGCGTAGCGCAGGTTGTGGACGAGCGTCCAGGACAGGAGCGCGCCGGCCGCGCCGCGAGCCGCGAACCACGCCCAGGTGAGCGCCAGCGGCACGCTGAAGCCCAGCCCGAGCGCGACGAGCCGCAGCGGCAGGCCCGCCCGGCGTGGCAGGGGCGCGGCGTCGGCCGGTGGCGCGGTCCAGGCCGCGAACGCGAGCGCCGGCAGGGCCAGGGCGGCCTGCTGGCGCAACAGGACGCCAAAGCCGACGAGCGCGCCGGCCGCCGCGAGCCGCCAGGCGGCGCGCACGTCCGCCTCCTCGCGCAACAGCACCGCGGCCGCGGCCACTGGCAGCGTCATCAGCACCTCGGGCGAGGCGGAGTGCATGTCGTGCGCGAGGAAGGCCGCGCCGTACACCAGGTAGAGCAGCCCGGCGCTCACGCCGCGGCCG
The DNA here is from genome assembly GCA_963831755.1 of uncultured Acidobacteriota bacterium. Classification (GTDB taxonomy): domain Bacteria; phylum Acidobacteriota; class Vicinamibacteria; order Fen-336; family Fen-336; genus DATBSL01. The sequence continues at coordinate 166,137 of CAWHRC010000018.1, read as the reverse complement.
TCGTGGCGGTAGAACGCGCTCGCGGCGAGCGCACTCAGCGGCAGCACGAGCGCGGCCGTCAGCAGCCGCACGCCGGGCAGGCCGGCCCCCAGCAGCGCCTGCCCCAGCGCGTACCACGCGTAGAGCAGCGGGGGCCGGTTGTCGGCCACGTCGACGTACGGCGTGCCCCCGCGCAGCAGGGCCTGGGCGCCCAGCAGCTGCGCCGCCTCGTCGAGGTCGAGACAGGGAACCCGCAGGAACGGCGCCCGCGTCAGCAGCGCCACGGCCACGAACAGGGCGAGCAGCAGCAGCCGGCGCTTCAACAGCGTCCTGCCGTCCGCCACGGCAGAAGCAGGCGGAGGCTGCGAGCGCAGCGGGATTCACTCCCGCTTCGCTCGCGGGGGGTCTGGGGGGTGCGGCGCAGCACCCCCCAGCTCAAAGGCCCGCCCCGCGGGCCGGCTCGTAGCCGAGCGCCCGTTGCTGCCGCGCCCACCACGCGTCGACCCGCGGCGCGACCCAGACCGCCGCCGGCGCGAGCAGCCAGCCGGCCAGCAGGTCGACGAAGTAGTGATGGCGTAGATAGATGGTCGACAGCCACAGGCCGACCACGAAGGGCACGAGCGCCCAGAACCAGCGGCGCAAGTAGCGCCAGGCGTAAACGAGCGCGACCGTCGACGCCGCGGTGTGCAGCGAGGGAAAGGCGGCGCGGCTGTCGACCGGCAGCAGCGAGAAGGCGCCGGCCGAGAGCGCCGAGAAGCCGGTTGGATATCCCCGCAGGTTCTTCGTGAACTCGTGGACGAGCACGAGCCGGGGCGGCGCGGCCGGGAAGATCACGTACAGCGCGTAGCCGATGAAGAAGCAGGTCACGACACCGAGAGTCACGGCGCGGAACTCGGGCCAGCGCCGCTGCAGCAGCAGCAGGACGCTGGTCGACGGGGCGATCCAGAAGAAGTTCAGGTACAGGAACTGCATGAGCTCCGTGCGGGCCGGGGTGATCAAGCGCTCGGCCCAGACGCAGGGCTGCACGCCGAACAGGGCTTGGTCCAGGGCGACCAGGTAGTAGTGCACGTCGTGCGGGTTCACGAAGCCGATCGTGTCGTGCAGGTTCGTGTAGATCAGGAAGCAGGCGACGAGCGGCACGGTCTCGCGCAGGCCACGCACGACGGGCGAGCGCGGCCAGCGCCGCAGAGCCAGCGCCAGCGCCAAGAGCAGCACGATCACGGCCGCCAGCCGGACGAGACCGCCCGGGTACCTCGGCCCGAGGACGCCGGCCTCGCGCGCGTAGACGTAGGCCGCCACGGTGAGCCAGGTGGTCGGCAGCACGAAGGCCAGGGCGGCGGCCTCCTCGACCCGCAGCCGGAACAGGAGCCGCTTCACGCCGGGCGCGCGCTCACAGGACGAGGGTCTCGCGGTGCTCGCCGAACACCCCGCGCAGGCAGCCCGCGATCTCCCCGACGGTCGCCCAGGCCAGCACGGCGTCCACGATCGCCGGCACGAGGTTCTCGCTGGTGCGCGCCTTCGCCTCCAGCGCGTCGAGCGCCGCCCGCCAGGCCCCCGGGTCGCGCCGGGCGCGCAGCGCGAGAAGCCGCGCGACCTGGGCGCGCTCGAGCTCCGGGTCGATGCGCAGCACGTCCCCGGGCGCCGGCTCGCCCGGCTCCTGGAAGCGGTTGACGCCGACGATCACGCGCTCGCCGGCCTCGATCTGCCGCTGGTGGCGGTAGGCCGACTCCTGGATCTCCCGCTGTACCTCGCCGCGCTCGATCGCCGAAAGCGCTCCGCCGCGGGCCTCCAGCCGCTCGATCAGCAGCGCGGCCTCGCGCTCCAGGGCGTCGGTCGCGGCCTCGAGAGCGTAGCTGCCACCCAGCGGGTCGATGGTGTCGGCCACGCCCGACTCGTAGGCCACGATCTGCTGCGTGCGCAGCGCCAGCCGGGCCGAGTCCTGCGTGGGTAGGCCGAGCGCCTCGTCGCGCCCGTTCGTGTGCAGGCTCTGGCAGCCGCCGAGCACGGCCGCCAGGGCCTGCAGGGCGACGCGCACCGCGTTGTTGTCCGGCTGCTGCGCGGTCAGCGTCACGCCGCCGGTCTGCACGTGGAAGCGGCACTGCTGTGCCCTGGGGTTCGTGACCGCGAAGCGCTCCTTCATGATGCGCGCCCACAGCCGCCGCGCCGCACGGAACTTGGCCACCTCCTCGAGGAAGTCGGAGTGGCAGGCGAAGAAGAACGAGAGTCGCTCGCCGAAGCGGTCCGGGGCGAGGCCGGCCGAGCGCGCCGCCCGCAGGTACTCGATCGCGTTCGCGAAGGTAAAGCCAAGCTCCTGCGGCGCCGTGGCGCCAGCCTCGCGCATGTGGTAGCCGGAGACCGAGATCGGGTTGAAGCTCGGCACGCGCTCGGCGCAGTAGGCGATCAGGTCGGTCGCCAGGCGCAGCGACGGAGCGGGCGGGTAGATCCAGGTGCCGCGGGCGACGTACTCCTTCAGGATGTCGTTCTGGACCGTGCCCGCGAGCGCCCGCTCGGCGATCCCGCGCCGGCGGGCCACGGCGACGTAGAGCGCGAGCAAGATCGCGGCCGTGGCGTTGATGGTCATCGAGGTCGAGACGCGCTCGAGCGGGATCTGGTCCAGCAGCAGCTCCATGTCCTCGAGGCTGTCGATCGCCACGCCGACCCTGCCCACCTCCCCCGCCGCGTGGGGGTCGTCGGAGTCGTAGCCGATCTGGGTCGGCAGGTCGAAGGCGACGGAGAGCCCCGTGGTGCCCTGCTCCAGCAGGTAGCGGTAGCGCCGGTTCGACTCGACCGCCGTGCCGAAGCCGGCGTACTGGCGCATGGTCCACAGCCGGCCGCGGTAGCCCGTGGCGTGCAGCCCCCGGGTGAAGGGGTACTCGCCGGGCTGCCCGAGCGCCGCCGGGCCGGCCGCCGGCTGGGGGCCGTAGAGCCGCTCGCGCGGCAGGCCGGAGGCGCTGCGAAACCTGCGTTCGTCCACGACCGGCTTGCTCATCGGCGGCCTGCCTGTGCTGGGGCGGGAGCGCGCGCTTGACACGCTCTCGCACGGGTTGTCATCATTTTCGCGCGAAGAGGTCACGCGGATGGAGCAGGCGGCAGGAGAAGACGTCACCCGGCTCTCCGGGGAACTGGGGGCCGCGCTGCGCCGCGTGCTCGCCGAGTCCCCCCAGATCGCCCACTGTCTCAACCGCATCCGCGCCGAGGGCTACGAGGTCTCCGTCGTGCTGGAGGCGACGATCGGCTTCACGCGCAGCGACCGGCGCGAGGGGGCGCCCCAGCCGACCTTCGAGGTGCGGGTCGAGAAGGGCGAGTCGGCCCCCATGAAGATGACCCCGCTCGACAAGAAGTTCCTGCGCTCGCTCAAGATCACCGTCGAAGAGGAGGACTAGCTCACCTCGAGTTGACCGCACGGCTGCGGCAAGCCGCAGCCGTGGCTCTTCACGCGAGTGCTCGCTCCGCTCACACTCTCGGGTTGATCGCGGCACGGCCGGCGAAGCGGGCCATCGGCCCGAGCTCCTCCTCGATCCGCAGCAGCTGGTTGTACTTCGCGATGCGGTCGGTGCGCGAGGCCGAGCCGGTCTTGATCATCCCGCAGTTGGTGGCCACGGCGAGGTCCGCGATCGTCGCGTCCTCGGTTTCGCCCGAGCGGTGGGAGACCATCGAGGTATAACCGGCGCGCGAGGCGAGCGCCATCGCGTCGAGCGTCTCGCTGAGCGTGCCGATCTGGTTCACCTTGATCAGGATCGAGTTCGCGATCTTCTTCTCGATGCCCTCGGCCAGGATCCGGGGATTGGTGACGAAGATGTCGTCGCCCACCAGCTGGATCTTGCCGCCGAGCGCCTGCGTCAGGTCCGCCCAGCCGGGCCAGTCCTTTTCGCCCAGTCCGTCCTCGATCGAGACCAGCGGGTAGACCTTCGCCCACTTCTCGTACATCGCGATCAGCTGGTCCGAGGTCCGGGTCCCGCCGCCCGACTTCCTGAGCACGTACTTGCCCTTGCTCTCGTGGAACTCCGAGGCCGCGACGTCGAAGGCGATCGCGACCTGGGTGCCGGTCTTGTAGCCGGCCAGGGTGATCGCCTCCAGGATCGTCTCGATCCCTTCCTCGTTCGACTTCACGTTCGGGGCGAAGCCGCCCTCGTCGCCGACCGAGGTCGAGTAGCCCTTCTTCTTGAGCGCGCCCCTCAGCGCGTGAAACACCTCCGCCCCGGCGCGCAGCGCGTCCGCGAAGCTCGAGAAGCCGTGCGGGACGATCATGAACTCCTGGAAGTCGACCTTGTTGTCGGCGTGGGCGCCGCCGTTGAGCACGTTCATGAACGGCACCGGCAGCGTGCGCGCGTTGGCGCCGCCGACGTAGCGGTACAGCGGCAGCCCCGTCGTCTCGGCGGCCGCCTTGGCCACCGCCAGCGAGACCGCCAGGATCGCGTTGGCGCCGAGCTTCTTTTTGTTGTCCGTGCCGTCGAGGTCGATCATCAGCTGGTCGACCAGCCCCTGGTCGAGCGCGTCCTCGCCGATCACCTCGGTCGAGAGCAGGTCGTTCACGGCCGCGACCGCCTTCAGCACGCCCTTGCCGCCGTAACGCTTCTTGTCGCCGTCGCGCAGCTCGACGGCCTCGCGCTCGCCGGTCGACGCCCCGGAGGGCACCGCCGCGCGGCCCATGGCCCCGCCCTCGAGCACCACCTCGACCTCCACCGTCGGGTTGCCGCGGCTGTCCAGGATTTCCCGGGCGAACACGGAGTCAATCGTGGTCATCGCTGCTCCTCGTCGTTCGTGCATGAATGCCGTTCGGAGTCTATCAAGGCCAGGCTGAGGCTGAGGCCACAGCAGAAGGCAACGGGCTGCGCGCGCAGCGGGATCCACTCCCGCGGAGCGCGCGGGGGGTCAGGGGGGTGCGGCGCAGCACCCCCCTGCTCACGAGCGAAAGCGTGGGTCGACCAGGCACTCCTCGCCTTCCGTGACCACCACGACACCGCCCTCGGAGACGGTGTGGCGGCGCCGGTCCTCCGCCGGGTCGTGCCCGACCAGCGCCCCGCTCGGCAGCTCCACGCCCCGGTCGACGATCGCCCGGCGGAGCCGGCCGTGGCGGTTGACGATCGCGCCGGGCAGCAGGATCGAGTCCTCGATCTCGCAGTACGAGTGCACCCGCACGTCGGGGCACAGCACCGAGCGGCGCACCTCGCTGCCCGAGACGATGCAGCCCATCGAGACGACGGACTCGGTCGCGACCCCGCGCCGGCCCTCCTCGGCGAACACGAACTTCGCCGGCGGCAGCTGGGGCTGGTAGGTGCGCAGCGGCCAGTCGGGGTCGTACAGGTTGAACACGGGGTCGACCTGCACGAGGTCCATCGACGCCTCGTAGTAGGCGTCGAGCGTGCCCACGTCGCGCCAGTACTGCGATTCCTTCTTGTTCTCGTCCCAGAACAGGTAGGCGAACACACGCTCGCCGGCCGACACCAGGTGCGGCACCAGGTCGCGCCCGAAGTCGTGCGTGGAGGCGGTCTCGGAGTCGCGCCGCAGCTCGCGCACCAGCACGTCGATGTCGAAGATGTAGATGCCCATCGAGGCCAGGCAGGCGCCCGGGCTCCAGGGCGCGCTGGTCGGCTGCCGTGGCTTCTCGCGAAAGCCGGTGACGCGGCCCTCGGCGTCCACGTCGAGCACGCCCAGGCGCTGGGCCGCCGCCAGCGGCACCTCGAGCGCGGCCACCGTGACCCGCGCGCCGCGCGCGATGTGGACGTCCAGCATCTTGCCGTAGTCCATCTTGTAGATGTGGTCGCCCGCCAGCACGATCACCCAGCGCGGGCGCTCGCGCTCGATCGCGTAGAGGTTCTGCCACACCGCGTCCGCGGTCCCCAGGTACCAGTGCTCGCCCATGCGTTTCTGCGGCGGCAGGATCTCGATGTACTCGCCGAGCTCGCGGTTGACGACGTTCCAGCCGATCCGGATGTGCCGGTTCAGGCTCTGCGCCTTGTACTGGGTGGCGATGAAGATCCGGCGCAGCCCGGAGTTGATGCAGTTCGAGAGCGTGAAGTCGACGATCCGGTACGGCCCGCCGAACGGCACCGCCGGCTTGGCGCGCTCGCGCGTCAGCGGGTAGAGCCTCTCGCCGGCGCCTCCCGCGAGCAGCACCGCCACCACGTCCCGCAGCAGCAGCACGTTCACGGAGGCCCCCCGGCAGCCGCCTCAGCCGCGCGCGCGGAGCACGACGCGGGCGGGCGCGCCGTCCCCGCCGGCGATGCGCAGCGGAAGGCAGGCCATCTCGTACTCGCCCGGCTCGACCTCCGACAGGTCGAGCCCCTCCAGCACGATGACGCCGCGCCCGAGCAGCGCGCGGTGCGCCGCGTAGCCGGCTGCGCCGCCGCGGTCGACGGACAGGTAGTCGAAGCCGACCAGCTTGATCCCCGCCTGAGCCAGGTAGAGCGCCGCGTCCTCCGAGAGGTAGACGTGCTCGCCCTGGTAGCCGGACCGCAGCAGCTGGCCGGACATCCGCGTCTTGAGCAGCACGCGCAGGTCGTCCCGCAGGTCGAGGGCCTCGAGGTCGAGGCGGTCGACGCGCTCGCGCGCGAGCACCTCCACCACCCTCGCCTTGCCCATCAGGATCTCGAGCGGGAGCTGGTCCACGGTTGCGCCGCCCGGCAGGAAGTGCGCGGGCGCGTCGACGTGGGTGCCGGTGTGGGTGGAGAGCGTCAACCGCGACAGGCTGTAGGGGTCGCGCCCCAGCTGCTGGACGGCTTCGAGCGCGAACGGCGGGTCTCCGGGGTACGTCGTCATGCCCGGGGCGAGCGGAACGGTCACGTCGTGGATTCGGGGCATCGGGATGGTGGCGTGGCCTTTGTGGCGTCGCCCTTATAGCACACGATCTGCGGGGGTCGCATGAGGCGAATGGAGCTGGGGAGAGTCCCGCGACCGGCCCTCCGGGGCCCGCCTGTTGACAGCCACCCGGGGCCGCTGTTACGGTCAAGGCTGCCAGCTGGGCTCGTCAACCATCCGGAGGACAGCGCGTTGAGTTCCTGCCGCCGCATCGGGTGGGCCGTCGGTGCCTCCATCCTGCTGGCTCCAGCCTTGCCTGCCGCCGCAGACGATGGCGGGGTCGTCGGCTGGGTCGAGAGCACTCGCGGTGCGCCCGTGGCAGGGGCCCTCGTCTCCATCTTCGGAAAGGGCATCCGCGGCGGCAACCTGGTCACGCTGTCCGACAGCCAGGGCCAGTTCGTGCTGCCCTCCCTGCCGGCCGGCTCCTACACGCTGCGCGCGGTGATGAGCGGCCACGAGCCCTCGGCGGCCCGCCACATCACCGTCCTGCCCAATCGCGACTCGCTGTTCACTCTGAGCCTCTCGCCCGTGGCCGAGAAGTCCGGCGACGACGCCGCCCTGGCGGCGGCCGAGGCCGAGACGCTGCGCGAGTGGCGCTGGCTGATGCGCCACAAGCGGCGCTCCGTCCTGGAGACGGCGTCGCACGAGCAGGACCAGTGGCCCGGAGCAGGGGCGCCGGCCCTGGTCCCGCAGCACCAGACGCCGACGCTCGCAGACCTGCCGCCGATGGCGGGCAACCTCGAGCTCGTGGCCACTTCGGCGGCCTCCGCCCTGACCCTGGGCTCGATGGCCCTGCCGGGCGGCGTCGGCGCCGTGCACCTCTCGGGCCGGCTGACCGACGGCGTGCGCTGGACGCTCGGCGGGCTGGTGGCAGAGAACGAGGGGCGGGCCTGGCGCACGGGCGCCCAGTTCGTGATCGAGCCGGGGGGTGGGCACGAGATCGAGGCGGGGGCGGGCTACGGCGCGGGCGACACGCAGATCGTGCTGGCCGACGGCCTGGCCCAGCCCGAGCGCACGACGGGCGCGCTGTTCGCGAAGGACCACTGGCGCCTCGGCGACCGGGTCAGCGCCACGGCCGGGGCGCGCTACACCTACGTCGGGTTCCTGCCCGACTCGCACCACGCCGACGCCGTGCTCGAGCTGGAGCTGCATGGCGATGCCCATACGGTCGTGCGCGGGTCGATCGCCACCCGCTCGCTCGTGCCCGGCGGCGACCTGCTGACGCTGTCGACCGTGGCGGCGTCGCCGGCGATCACCTGGGCACGGCTCGACGACGGGATCGGCACCTCGCGCACGCTGCGCTCGGAGGTCGGCATCGACCGCTCGCTCGCCGGCCTGCAGCTCGGCGCCCGCGTCTTCGACGAGGTGTGCCGGGACGTGCTGCTGACGACCTTCGCGGACGGCGCGCCCTTCGTGCGCAACGGCGGCCGTGCCCGCGCGCGGGGCTTCGGCGTCCACCTGGGGAGGCGCTTCGGCAACGTCCTCGACGGCTCGGTCACCTACTCGTTCGGCCGCAGCCGGAGCGCGGGATCGCTGCCGGGGACGGCGCCGGCCACGGCCTTCGCCGACGCCGGCTTCCACGACGTCGTGGCGCGGGTCGAGACCGTCCTCGACTGGAGTGACACGCGCGTGGCCGCCCTCTACCGCTTCACCTCCCTGGCGGAGGCGCGGCCGCGCGAGCGCGGGGCAGCGAGCTCCAGCACGGCGACGCGCTTCGACGTCCAGCTGACGCAGGGCCTGCCGTTCCTGCAGCCGCTGACGAGGGCCGACTGGGAGCTGCTGCTCGCCGTGCGCAACATGTTCTACGAGGCGTCCGAGGGCGCGTTCCTCGACGAGCTCGCGGTGCAGGATCCGCCTACGCGGGTGGTGGGAGGGATCTCGGTCCGCTTCTAGCGGCGGCTCCGGGCAACGGCCAGAGCGGCCGCCGGCCGCGGCACCAGGAGGGTCCGGACGACCTCCCGTTTTTCGGTCTGGACGGCACATCCAACGCGTTGGTTCTTGCCTTCGATCCGCCGGATCCGGGAAGGCCCAACCCGGACCAAGCTCACGGGACACAGGACTTAGGTGGGTTCTTCGCCAGCAACTGCCGGCACGTCAATTGCTTTCCGGGTGGGGTGGGAGTGGCTCTTTGACCCTGGCCGACAGGTGATGCAGCGGCGTGCCAAGAACGCGCTCGTCGTACTCGCGGCGGTGCTCCTTGCCGCCCTGGGCATCTACAACATCGTCCTCAAGGCCACCTGGACGCCGATGGACGACGGGGTCTTCTGGAAAGCGGCGCCCCAGGGCCTCGTGGCCTCGCGGGTCGCTCCCGCGAGCCCCGCCGGCCGCGTCGGCGTGCGACCCGGGGACGTGCTGCTCGCGGTCGACGGCGAAGAGGTGCTGAGCCCCGAGCGGCTCGAGGCGGCGCTCGCTGCGCGCTCGCGCGGCGAGCGGCTGTCCTACAGCCTGCTGCGAGAGGAGGAGCGCCGGGTGCTCACGCTCACCCTGCAGCCGCTGCCGCAGGGCAACGTCAGCGGGTTCTACTACCTCTCGCTCGCCGGGTTCTTCAGCCTGGTCGTCGGCACCGTGGTGATGCTGCGGCGGCCGGCCGACCGCACGTCCTTGCACTTCTACGCGATCTGCCTGCTGTTCTTCCTGATGTACTCGATCTCGTACACCGGGAAGCTCGACCTCGTCGACTGGTCGTTCATCTGGGCCGACCACGTGGCCACGCTGTTCCTGCCCGTGCTGTACCTGCACTTCTGCCTGACCTTCCCCGAGCGCCGGCCGCGGGCGGAGCGGCTGTGGCTGGTGCCGGCCCTGTACATGCCGGCGCTGGTGGTCACCGGCGCCACGGCGATGAGCCAGCTGCTGCTCGCACGCGGGCAGCAGCCGAGCGCGCTGTGGACGATCGTGGCCGCGACCGACGCCGCCAAGCCGCTGTACTTCGCCGCGCTGTTCGCGCTCTCGTTCGGCGTGTTGCTTCGCTCCTACCGGCGCACGCGCAGCCTGACGGCCCGCCGGCAGGTCAAGTGGCTGGTCTGGGGCACGGCTGCCGGCGCCTTCCCGTTCCTGGCCTTCTACGCGCTGCCGTTCGCGCTCGGCCGCGAGCCCGGCCTGCCGATGCAGCTCGTGGGCTACGGGCCGCTCGCGCTCATCCCGTTGTCCCTGGCGTACGCGGTGGTCAAGCACCGGCTGATGGACGTCGAGCTGATCTTCCGCCGCTCGCTCGGCTACGTGCTGGCGGTGGCGGTGATCGTCGGCCTCGCGCTGCTGACGGTCGGCGTGACCGACGTGCTGTGGGAGGAGCCGCACGCGACGCTGATCGCGCTGCTGAGCGCGCTGGTCGTGGTGCTGCTGTTCACGCCGGTCAAGTCCCGGATCCAGGAGGGCCTGGAGCGGCTCTCGTACAAGGGGCGCTACTCCTCGCGCAAGGCGCTGATCCGGCTCTCGGAAGAGCTGAACAACGACCTCGACCTCGAGCGGACCTGCGAGCGGCTGCTCGAGGGCATCTCCGCCGCGCTGGCCGTGGGCGAGATGGTGGTGTTCCTGCCCGGCGAGGGGCCGGAGTTCGCGCCGTTCCGCGCGCGCGGCCTGGCGCGCGGCGACAGCGCCCCGCGGCTGCGCTCGCAGGCCCTGCTCGACAGGCTGGGCGCCGGCCAGCCGCTGGACGTCGACGCCGCCGGCGAGCACGCCGAGCTGGCCGGCAGCGGGCTGGCCTGGCTGTTCCCCTGCCGGGTCAAGGGCGAGATGATCGCGGTGCTCGGCGTCGGCCGCAAGGAGGGCCTCGAGCCCCTCAACAGCGAGGAAGTCGACGTGCTCAAGGCGCTGGCCGCCCAGGCCGCCTCGGCGATCCTCAACGGCCGCCTGTACCGCAGCCTCTCCGAGAAGGCGGACGAGCTGCGCGGCCTGAAGGAGTACAACGAGAACATCCTCGAGAGCCTCGACTCGGGCATCGTCGTGCTCGACCTCGAGGGCCGGCTGGTGCGCTGGAACCGCGCCATGGAGTCGCTCGACGGGCGCAGGCGCCTGCAGGTGCTGGGCAAGCCGCTCGACAGCGTGTTCCCGCAGGCGTTCCTCGACGCCCTGCGCAGCTCGCTCGTGCTCGGCGACCACGAGGAGATCGCGCACATCTACAAGCTGCACCTGCCCTCCTCGGACGGGCGCAGCCTGATGGTCAACGTCTCGGTGGCGCCCTTCCAGTCCGCGCCCGGCGAGCGCTGCGGCACGATCCTGATCCTCGACGACGTCACGGCGCGTGTCCGTCTCGAGGAGCAGCTGCAGCACGCCGAGAAGATGGCCTCGGTCGGCCTGCTGGCGGCGGGTGTCGCGCACGAGGTGAACACCCCGCTGGCCGGGATCAGCTCCTACGCGCAGCTCCTGCGCGGCCAGCTCGACGAGCAGGACCCGCGCCAGCAGGTGCTCGACAAGATCGAGAAGCAGAGTTTCCGCGCGGCCAAGATCATCAACGGCCTGCTGAACTTCTCGCGCTCGAGCGGCACCGAGTTCGAGCAGGTGGACGTCAACAAGGTCTTGCAGGACGTGCTGTCGCTGGTGGAGCACCAGCTCGAGGGCTCCAAGATCCGCGTGCGCAAGGAGCTCGCAGCGGCCCTGCCCACCGTGCGCGGAAACGCCAACCGCATCCAGCAGGTCTTCTTCAACCTGGTGCTGAACGCGCGCGACGCGATGCCGAGCGGTGGCTGGCTCACGCTCGCCAGCTCGGCCGACGGCGACACCGTCCTGGTCGAGGTGAAGGACACCGGCCACGGCATCCGCCGGGAGCACATCCGTCGCATCTACGACCCGTTCTTCACCACCAAGGGCATCGGCAAGGGCACCGGGCTGGGCCTGAGCGTGTCGTACGGCATCGTGCAGGAGCACGGCGGGGCGATCTTCGTCGACAGCACGCCCGGGCAGGGCACGACCTTCCAGGTCACGTTCCCCGCGCTCGTGGCCGACGAAGTCGCGCGCTAGAAGCCGCACAGGGGTGAGATGAGCCAGGAGTCGATCCTCGTCGTCGACGACGAGGAGGTGATGCGCGACGTGCTCGGGCAGGTGCTCGGCAAGGCCGGCTACGACGTGGCGTTCGCGGAGAGCGGCACGCGCGGCGTGGAGCTGGCGCGCAAGGGCTCGTTCGCCGGCGCGGTCGTCGACGTGATGCTGCCCGAGATGGGCGGCCTCGAGGTGCTCGAGGAGCTCAAGCGGATCGACCCCGAGATAGTGGTGCTGATGATCACCGCCTACGCGTCGATGGAGATGGCGATCGACGCGATCAAAAGGGGAGCCTTCTACTTCGTCCCCAAGCCGTTCGACAACCAACAGCTGCTGCACATCCTCGCCAACGGCCTCGCCAAGCGGCGGCTGGAGGACGAGAACCGCGAGCTGCGCACGGCGCTGCGCGACCAGGGCCGCTTCATGGAGCTGGTGGGCAAGAGCCCCAAGATGCTCCAGGTGTTCCAGCTGATCGCCCAGGTCGCCCCGTCGCGCTCGACCATCCTGGTGGCCGGAGAGAGCGGCACGGGCAAGGAGCTGGTGGCCAAGGCCGTGCACGCCAACTCCACGCGGCGCGACAAGGCGTTCGTGGTGGTGAACTCCGGCTCGCTGCCGCACGAGCTGCTCGAGTCGAACCTGTTCGGGCACGTGAAGGGCGCCTTCACCGGCGCCGTCTACGCCAAGAAGGGCCTGTTCGAGCTGGCCGACAAGGGCACTCTCTTCTTCGACGAGATCGGGAACATCCCGCTCGAGACCCAGGCGAAGCTGCTGCGCGTGATGCAGGAGCGCGAGTTCATGCGGCTGGGCGGCGTCGAGACGATGAAGGTCGACGTGCGTGTCGTGGCGGCGACCAACATCGACCTGCGCCGCGCCGTGGAGGAGGGCCGCTTCCGCGAGGACCTCTTCTACCGCCTGAACGTGATCGCGATCCAGCTGCCGCCCCTGCGCCAGCGCAAGGAGGACATCCCGGCGCTGGTCCAGCACTTCATCGACAAGTACGGGCGCGAGAACAGCAAGCCGATCGAGGGAGTCACGCCCGACACGCTGCAGGTGCTGATGGACTACGACTGGCCCGGCAACGTGCGCGAGCTCGAGAACGTGATCGAGCGCGGCGTCGTGCTCTCCACGACCGAGGTCATCGGCCGCGAGCTGGTCCCGGACCACGTCCGCAGCAGCCCCAGCTTCCACATCCCGCCGGTGGCCGTCCCGCCCGAGGGCATCAACCTGCGCGAGGTGATCGCCAGCTTCGAGAAGCGGCTGATCGAGTCGACACTCGAGGCGACCGGCGGGGTGCAGAAGGACGCGGCGCGGCTGCTGGGCCTCAAGCCCACCACGCTCAACGAGATGATCAAGCGCCACAGCATCCTGCTGCCGCGCGACCGCGAGCGCCGCCCCGGCGCGCGCGAGGAGAGCGCCGCCACGCGCAACGGCGTCTGAGAGCACCGGCCACGCGGCGCCCGCCCGTGGCGAGCCAGATCCTTGACACGGGCGGCGGGGACTGTTAGCTTTCCGCGCTAACTGGCGGAAGTCTCAGGATTTACCGCCGAGGGCTGCGCCGAGAATGGCTTTCCAGGGCTCGCTCGCCGAGCTTCACCTGCCGGACATCATCCAGCTCGTCAGCGTGAGCGGGAAGACCGGCGTCTTCCACCTGGCCGACCGTGCGCACCGCGGCGAGATCTGGCTGTTCGAGGGACGCATCGTCCACGCGGAAGTGGACGACCTCGCGGGCGAGGAGGCCGTCTACGCTCTCGCGATCTGGCGCTCCGGCGAGTTCCGCTTCGAGCCCGGCAACGCTCCGCCGCGGCAGACGATCCAGAAGAGCAACACCGGCCTGTTGATGGAAGCGGCCCGCCGGCTCGACGAATGGCGCGTGCTGTCGAAGAAGATCCCCTCGGTCGAGCTGGTCCCCGAGTTCGTGATCCTCGAGAACCGCGAGGGCCAGATCAACCTGAACACCATGGAGTGGCTGCTGCTGTCGAAGATCGACGGCCAGCGGACGGTGAAGCAGATCGCCTCCGCCGCCGGCATGAGCGTGTTCGACGCCGCGAAGCTGCTCTACGGGCTGGTGGCGACCAGCCTGATCCGGCTGAAGGACGCCGGGCCGGCCGTGGCGCCGGCAGCCGCCCCGGGCGCGGCCACGGCCGCCGCCGGCGTCACGCCCGCACCCGCCGCCGCGGGCAGGCCGCAGACCGCGCAGCCCGCCGGCAGCGCCACTGCGGGCGCGGCACGGCACGCGGCGGCCGCCACGCCCTCTCCCGCCGCCCATGCCGCGCGCGCCGCCAGCCCGGCCTCCGTCGCGTCGGCGGCCTCGGCCACCGCGGCCGCGGCGCTGCTGGCACGGCTGGGCACGGTGCGTGACGAGTGCGTCGCGCTGCTCGGGCCGGTGGGCGAGAGCGTCGTGCAGAAGCACTACCTGCGCGCCCGCGCCGAGCTCGAGCACGGCGCCGGTCCCACGGCGATCGACGAGGCGGTCCAGCAGATCGCACGGGCGGCCGGGATCCTGAAGGGCAGCGCGGTCGCCGAGGCGGTGCTGCGGCTGCTGAAGGCCTAGGCCGGCGCCTCGCCGGCGCGCCCGGCGGCCGCGATCAGCGCGCGCCAGCGGTCGAGCACGACGTCCCAGCGGTACTCGGCCTCCACGTAGCGGCGGCCGTTCGCACCCAGCGCGTCGCGCAGCCGGTCGCCGCGCGCGAGCAGCTCCATCGCCTCCACGTACTCGTCGCCGTCGGCGTAGAACAGCCCCCCGTTCGAGCGCCGGCAGTGCTCCTCGAGCACCGGCGAGCGGGCGTTGACCAGCCCCGGCGTGCCCAGGGCCATGCCCTCGAGCAGCACGATCGACAGGCTCTCGTACGGACTGGGACAGACGACCGCCTGCGCGCCCGCCATCGCCGCCGCCTTCTCCTCCTCCGGCAGGAAGCCCAGGTAGCGCACGCCCTCCTGCCTCGGCTCCGGCATCGCGAGCCGGCCGATCAGCACCAGCTCCGCGGCGCCGCCTCGCTCGCGCCGGTAGCGGGCGTGGTGCGCCAGGAGCTCCCCGCAGCCCTTGCCCGCGTCGATCCGGCCCGCGTAGAGCGCGTACGGCCCCGCCAGGCCGTGTCGCGCCCGGAAGGCCGCCACGTCGGGCTGACGCGGCGCCTCGACGCCCATGCCCACCAGGAACCCGGGCCGTCCCCGGAGCGGAAAGCGCGCGCGGACCAGGGCCTCTTCCGCAGGCGTCAGGAAGCCGAACGCCTTCGGCAGGCCGAAGACCTCCCCGTACACGGAGAAGCGCAGCGGCGGCTCGTCGTGAGTCGTGGGGACGAGCGCGGAGCGCTCGGGAGCGGCCCGCAGGCCGGCGTGCGTCGGGTAGTAGAGGTACGTGAAGAAGACGACCGCGGCGAAGCGCGCCTTCTGCCCGGCGAGCGCCGCCACCAGCGACGGCACGTACGGCCCCTGCCGGCGCAGGAAGGAGAGCTCCTCGTCGCGCGTCCGCTCGCGCACGTAGAGCGGCTCGGCGAACGCGTTGAAGGCGGCGAGGTCGCGCTCCTCCTCGGCCGCGAAGCGCAGCACCTCGACGCCGCCCAGCCACTCCCTGCCCGGCGGCAGCTCGTTGCGCCAGGTGACGTAGTCCTTCGCGCAGGAGGTGAACACGGTGATCGCGTACTCGCCGGCCAGCCGCTCGGCCACCGCGCGGGCGAGCGACTCCGAGCCGCCGGTGATGCCCTCGCCGTAGCGCTGGACCACGAAGGCGACTGCCGGCCTGCCGGCCGCCCCGGGCTCCCGGCTCACGCTTCCGGCTCCAGCACGGGTGCCAGCGCCCCGAGCAGCAGGGCCTGGAAATCCGTCGACCGGATCCGCTCCGCCACGCGCTCTTGGGCGGCCAGCACCGACGCGCGCAGCGCGCCGTCGCGGACCACGCGCTCCACCAGCGCGGCCACCAGGCGCGGCCGGGGCTCGCGCAGCAGCAAGCCCGCGCCGGCCAGGGTCTCGGCGGCGGCGCCCGCGTCGCGCGCCACGACCGGCACGCCGGCGAGCATCGCCTCGACCAGCGGCACGCCGTACCCCTCGTGCTCGGAGAGCGACAGGTAGACGGCGGCGAGCTCGTAGCAGGCGCGCAGCTCGCCCTCGTCGACCGGCCCCAGGAAGACCACCTCGTCGAGCCGCAGCTCGCGCGCCCGCCGCTCGAGGGCGAGCGCGTAGCCCTCGAGCGCCCGGCTGCCGACGACGAGCAGCCGGCTGTGCGGAACGAAGAGGCGCTGGAGCACGGCGAAGGCCGAGAGCAGCTCCTCGACGCGCTTATTGGGCGCCAGCCGGCCGACCGACAGCAGGTTCGTGCGCCCATCGCCGTACAGCCGGCGCAGCACGGGAGACGCCGCCGGGCGCTCGCCAAGGTCGTGCACGAAGGGCAGCAGGCCGCAGCGCGCGAAACCGGCCTGCTCGAGGTCCCGGCGGCTGAAGCTGCTCTTGGCCAGCGCGAGCGCCGCCCGCGAAGACAGGGCGCGAAGCTCGCCCTGCGCGCACAGCGCCAGCCGCGCGAGCTCGTGCGACCAGCCGTCGAAGAAGCGGGCCGGCGTGACGTTGTGGTAGGCGAGCACGAGCGGGCCCGTGAGCGACAGCGCGGCGGCCGTGGCCGGGCTGCCCGGCGAGAAGTGGTACAGCCAGGCGGCCCCGCTGTCCAGCTCGCCCAGATCGCGCAGCGGGCGGGCCTCGCCGGCCAGGGGCGGGTCGACGCGTCCCGCGACGATCTCCGACTCGAACCCCGCGGCGCGCAGGTGACGTCGGATGGTGAACGCCTCGTTGCCCACCGCGTCGCTGCCGTGCAGCGCCCCCAGCAGTTGGTGCACTCCGCGGCGACGGGCTGCCATGGCTCAGAGCGACTCGACGAAGCGCCGCAGAAGGGCCTCGACCGCGGCTGGCGCGAAGGCCTCCAGCCGGCGGCGCTGCCCCGCGAGCACCCGCGCGCGAAGCGCCTCGTCCTGCATGAGCGCGCGGCCGAGCTCGGCGATCTCGGCCAGGTCGTTGCCCTCGAAGGTCACGCCGGCGTCGCCCAGCGTGAAGCCCACGGCCGCCGCTCGCCGTGCGAGCACCGGGACGTCCATCAGCATCGCCTCCACCAGCGGCACGCCGAAGCCCTCGTGCTCGCTCATCGAGACGAACAGGTCGGCGGCGGCGTAGCAGGCGAGCAGCTCGTCGTGCTCCAGGCGGCCGGCGAAGCACACGTCCTCCGGCCGCAGGCCTTCCTCGTAGGCGAACGCCTCGAGGGCGTCCAGGTAGTGGCGCCGCAGCGGCACGCCGTGGCCGGTCTCGCGCCGGGGATGGCGGCCGACGAGCACGAGCCGCACCGCGGGCGAGACGAAGCGCTTCCAGAACGAGAGCAGGCGGACGAGGTCCTCGGGCCGCTTGTTCGGCGTCACGCGCCCGACGAACAGCAGGTTCGTGCGCCCGTCGCTGAGCTCACGCCGCAGCACCGGGTTCGGCTCCTCGCGGTAGCGCGCGAAGTCGAGGAAGATCGGCAGCACGCCGGTGCGCTCGAAGCCGAGCGCCTCGAGCTCGCGCCGGCTGAACTCGCTGTCGGCCAGCGCGAGGTCGACGCCTCCGCGCAGCGAGGCGACCTGCTCCCTGCCCAGCGCGCACAGCCGCACCATCTCCGGGTCCCAGTCGACGAAGAACGCGGGCGGGGTGATGTTGTGGTGCAGCAGCACGCGCCTGCCGCTCCAGGCGAGAAGGTCGGCCGTGAGCCGCGAGGGCAGGGCGTAGTGGAGGATCACGACGTCGCGCGGGTCGCCGCTGACCTCCGAGGCAAAGCGGTCGTAGGGCCGGCCCTCGCCCTCCAGGTCGGGGTCGACCTGCGGGGCCCAGACGTCGGCCTCGTGGCCCCACGAGCGGAAGGCGTCGCGCATCAGGCGCGCCGAGTCGCCGATCGCGTCGCCGCGGTGCAGCGCCGGGACCCACTGGTCGATCCTCACTCGCCGGGGCTCCTCACGGGCTCGAGGCAGCGGCCGCGGCCGCGGGCGTACCGCCCTCCAGCACCGGCCGCAGCCGCTCGCGCAGCAGCGCGCCGAAGTCGGTCGCGCGGATGGCCGCGATCGCACGGGCCTGGCTGGCGAGCACCGCCCGCCGCAGCTCGCTGCCGTGGGTCAGGCGGTCGAGCAGCTCCGCCACCAGCAGCGGGCTCTTGTCCTGCAGCAGCAGCCCGCCGCCGTGCAGCGTCTCGCGCACCGCCCCGGCCTCGTAGGCCACCACCGGCAGGCCGAAGTGCATGGCCTCCTGCAGCGGCACGCAGAAGCCCTCGTGCTCGGACAGGCACAGGAAGACGTCGGCCACGCGGTAGTACGCGTAGAGCTCCTGGTCGTCGACCTGCCCGGTGAAGACGACCTCGTCCAGCCGCAGCTCGCGCACCATCCCCTGCAGCCTGTCGAAGTAACGCTCGAAGCCCCGGTGGTCGCCCACCAGCAGCAGCCGGCTGCGCGGCTGCACCCAGCGCTGGAACACGGCGAAGCTGCGGATCAGGTCGTCGATCTTCTTGTTCGGGATGATGCGGCCGACGAAGAGCACGTTCACGCGCCCGTCCTCGTACAGCCGGCGCGCCACCGGGGCGGGCGGCCGGTCGTAGAGCGAGAAGTCGAGCACGATCGGCAGCACCGCGGTGCGGGCGAAGCCGACCTCCTCCAGCTCCCGCCGGTTGAGCTCGCTGTCGCCAAGCCCCAGCTCGCAGCGAGAGGCGAAGGCCAGAAGTTCGCGCCGGCCGTGGTAGCAGAGGCCGGCCAGGTGCCGGTGGAAGCCGAGGAAGAAGCGGGCCGGCGTGATGTTGTGGTAGATGACGACCAGCCGGTCCGGCGCCTGGTGGATCAGGCGGCCCGCCGCGCTGCCGATCGAGAAGTGGTAGATGCAGGTGGTCTCGGGCGAGGAGGCCGCCGCGTACTCCCGGAGCGGTCGCGCGAGGCGTGACACGCGCGGGTGCACGAGCTCCGCGTAGATCTCCGACCGGTAGCCTGCCGCGCGCAGGTGGCGCTGGATGGCCAGCGCCTCGTTGCCGATCGCGTCGCCGTAGGAGAGCGCCGCGAGCAGCTGGTGGACCGCCTTCATCCTCGCCCGGCGTCCTTGCCGACACCCTCGCCGCGGTAGGCGACCATGCCCTCGAGCGTCTTCTCGCGCCGCTCGAGGGCCTCCAGCCGGCCCGCGAGGTGGAGGTTGCGGCTGTGCAGCTCCTGCGCCTCGAGCTTGAGCCGGCTGAGCTCCAGCACGAGGTTGTGCAGCAGGTGGACGTAGAAGCGGTTGAGGTCCGACTGCCTGGAGAGCGCCGCGATCATCGGGTTGGGGTTCCAGAACAGCTTCTGCACCGGCCGCAGCAGCCGGCGCGCGGCCTCCAAGGCACGGCCCGCGGCGCCGCGGCTCGAGCGGTAGACGGCGTCCGGCTCGAACGAGAAGTTCCATTGCGCGTCTCGGGCGCGGAACTCCTCCAGCAGGTCGGCCCGCAGCTCGCCCCCCGTGAGCACGCCCTCGAGCGGGCGCTCGGCGATGAAGCGCAGCTCCTCGTCGCTGTAGAGGCCCTGCTTGCGCTCGTCGATCCGGCGGTGGACGTCCGCCAGGAGTTGCAGGAGGTCGACACCCTCCGCCTTCACCTCGAAGCTCATGCGCCCTCGGACATCAGTGACCGCGCGGCACCGGCAGGCCGGGCGCGGTGTAGACGATCGCGACCACCGCCGCGGCCCACAGCGCGACCGCGAGCAGCAGGGGCCGGTCGGTCAGCAGCAGGTCGCTGGGGTTGCCGCCCTGCTCCCTGCGATGGACGAGGTAAAGATAGCGGAAGATCCCGTAGATCACGAAGGGGATCGTGAGCGAGAGCCGGTCCGTGCGGTACTTCTCGATCGTGTCGGGCGCCAGCGTGTAGAAGGCGTAGGCCGTCAGGCACGAGGCGGTCACGACGGACACCATCTGGTCGAGCAGATAGGGGCTGTACTCGGCCAGGATCCGTCGGTGGCCGGCCGCGTTCTCCAGCGCGACCAGCTCCTGGCGCCGCTTGGAGAGCGCCAGGAACAGGGCCAGCAGGATCGTGCACACCAGCAGCCAGTCACTGAACACGACGCCGATCGCCAGCGCGCCGGCCACGGCGCGCACCACGAAGCCGATGGCGATCGAGAGCACGTCGAGGATCACCACGTGCTTCAGCGCGAACGAGTAGCCGACGTTGAGCGCGAGGTAAACGAGGGCCGCCAGCGCGAAGCGTCCGCCGAGCACCAGCGACGCCGCCATCCCGCCGAGCGCGAGCACGAGGCAGGCCCCGCGGGCGAGACGAAGGGGCAGCAGGCCGCTGGCGAGGGGCCGCAGGCGCTTCAGCGGGTGCAGCCGGTCGAGCTCGAGGTCCTGGATGTCGTTGAGCAGGTACGTGGCGCCCGAGAGCGCGCAGAAGGCGACGAACGCGAGCAGCGCCCGCAGGACGGCGTCCTGATCGAAGAGGTGCTTGGAGAAGGTGAGCGCGGCGAGCACCACCAGGTTCTTGGTCCACTGGTGGGGGCGGAGCGAGACGAGGAGGGCGCGCGGGAGGCTCATGGGTCCGCGGCCCGGGCCGTCCCGGGCTCGCGGGCGGGCCTCAGCAGCCCGCCCGCCAAGGGATCATCTCAAGCGAAGCTGCGGACGGCCTCGTCTTCGGACTCGTAGGTCTCGAAGACCGTGAGGAGCTTCGTGATCGACAGCAGGTCCTGGATCTTCTTGGTGAGGTTGAGCAGCTTCAGTTTTCCGCCCTTGCGGCTCACCGTCGTGTAGGTGCGCACGATCTCGCCCAGGCCGGCGGAATCGACGTAGGGGACGTCGGCCAGGTTGAGCAGGATCTTGGTCTTGCCGGAGTCGGCGAGCTTCGTGACGGCCTCGCGGAGGGCGTCGTCGCCTTCGCCGATCAGGATCTTCCCGTGAAGGTCCAGGATCACCACGTCACCGACCTGACGCTCGACGATCTTCATGGCGGCTGTCTCCCTGCAGATTAGGCCTTGCGTTCGAGGTACGCACGCTACCACGCGCCTCCGACGCAAGTCAATGGAATGGGGGGGCAAATGCGCCAAACCGGGCGGCCGGCGACAGGGTCGAACGGGCCGGGCGGCCGCGGGTCAGAACGGGCGGCAGGAGGGAATCAGGTGCGCCCCGGAGCCGCCGTTCCGGGGGGCACCGCGCACCCCCCAGACCCCCGAGGATCGCCCCGGGGCGCGTCCCTCACTCGCCCTCCCTGCGAAGCTTCTTGCGGCTCCGCTTGCGGGCCAGGGCCTGCTTGGCCCGGCGCTTGTCGCCGGGTTTCAGGTAGAAGCTGTGCTTCTTGATGTCCTTGATGATGTCCTCTTGCTGGACCTTGCGCTTGAAGCGGCGGAGGGCGTTCTCGATCGACTCGCCCTCCTGCAGCTTGATCTCAGCCATACCTGATTGACACCCCCTGACCGCCTTGGATTGCCCCCTGCCGAGGGCGGGCTCGTTCGTGAGAACGGAATCTGGATGCTAGGATAGCGGCCCGCAGCTGTCAAGCAATCCGCCGTAAGCTCAAGGATTTAGATGCCCGACCAGCCCGGCACGCTCCACGTCGTGGCCACACCGCTCGGCAACCTCGAAGACCTGACCCTGCGCGCCTTGCGGACGCTGCGGGAGGCGTTCCTGATCGCCTGCGAGGACACGCGCCGGACGGGAGCCCTGCTCCGCGCGCACGACATCACCACCCCCACGACGTCCTACTTCGAGCACAACGCGCGCTGGAAGGGCGAGCGGATCCTGCAGGCGCTGCGCGACGGTCACGACGTGGCGCTCGTGTCGGACGCCGGAACGCCCGGAATCTCGGATCCGGGCTACCGGCTGGTGCGCGACGCACGCGCCGAGGGCCTGCCGGTCGTCCCCGTGCCCGGACCGAGCGCGGCGATCACCGCGTTGTCGGTCTCGGGCCTGCCGACCGACCGCTTCCTCTTCGTGGGCTTCCTGCCGCCGCGGGCGGGCGCGCGGCGGCGGGCGCTGGAGCAGCTCGCCGGCGAGCGCGCCACGCTCGTCGTCTACGAGTCGCCACTGCGGATCGTCGACACGCTCGCGGCGATGGCCGAGATGCTCGGCGAGCGGGAGGCCTTCCTCTGCCGCGAGGCGACCAAGCTGCACGAGGAGTACGTGCGGGGCCGGATCTCCGGCCTGCGCTCCCTGCTGGCGGCGCGCGACGCCGTCCGCGGGGAGATCGTGCTGGTGGTCGCGGGCGCCGTGGCGGCCTCGCCCGAGGCGGGGGCCGATCCCGTGGCGCTCTACCGCGCGCTCGCGACCGAGGGCCGGACGCGGCGGGAGGCCGTCAAGGAGACGGCGCGGCGGCTCGGCCTGCCGGCGCGCGAGGTCTACCGGCTGGTGCAGGAAGCGGAGCCGGGCGACTAGGGGGGGGCACGCTGGCTCAGCCCGCCTGCACGTCGAGGCGGACGATCTCGTGTGGCTGCAGCTCCAGCTCGAGCCCGCACGGCTCCCACGCGTCGTCCTTGCCCAGTGGCGCACGACGTGCCGTGCCCGCGACGCCCTCGATCCGGACCGGGTGAGGGTCCTCGGTGACGTTCGCGAGCACGAGGCGCGTGCCCTGCCCCGCCCGCAGCGCGACCGCCTGCACGCGCTCGGGCCGGCGTGAGCGGGTTGGCGCGAGCGCACCCCCATCCAGGGCGGCCAGCTCGGCGAGCGCGTGATACACGGGGTAGGGCCGGGCGTCGTGCATCAGGCCGCGCGGGCCGGTCAGCTCGAAGAAGGTGAGGCTGGCGAAGCCGGCCCGCGCCGCCGAGTCGATGAGCGCCAGCGTCCATGCCGCCGCCAGGGGCCCTGCCTGGCGCGGATCGTCGGTGAACGGCGGCTCGCCCGGCGTTCGCGACGCGGGCGGCCGCGGGTCGCTGCGCGGGCGCAGCGTGATCGGCGTGAGAGCCAGCGGCAGGCCGGCGGCGAACGTGCGCGCCGTCTCGGCCAGCCACGGCAGGCCCGTGACGTTCTCGAACAGGGTGGCGTCGTCGAACGCGTGGACCTGCGGGTTCAGCGAGAAGCCGAGGCGGTCCAGGCCGGCGGGTGAGGGCCGCCGGCGGTTGAGCTCGGCGAAGTAGTGGTCGCTGCCGCCGGAGAAGCGCGCGCCCGGGGCGACCGGGCCGAGCGCGGCACGGGCCGCGAGGGCGGCACCGTCGGCTGTCGTCACGTCGGCGGCGCGGAACAGCAGCCAGTGGCCGACGCGCGGTGCGAGGGCTTCGGCGCGCGAGGCGAGCGCGCGCAGGGACGGCTTTGGCTCGTCGGGAAGGAACAGCGCCAGCTCCAGGGGCAGGCCGACGCGCGCGCCGTTCGCGACCGCCCGCTCGAGGCTCGCTTCCCAGCCGGCGGCCTCGAGGTGCAGGTCGGCGCGCAGGTGCCCCAGCCCCAGCGACCGGACGAGGCCCGCCTCGGCGTCGGAAAACGAGACGAGCCCGGCGCCCGCGACCCCGAGCGCGGGGCGCGGGATGGCGCCACCGGGCTCGACGCGCACGACCACCGGCTCCGTGCTGTTCTTCTTCCTGGGCAGGGCGCCCGGCACCGTGGCAGCCGCCTCCCGAACGAACTGGCGGGTCGGGCCCAGGAGCCGCAGCGTGACCGACTGGCGGACGCGCGTGCCCTTCTTCAGCTCGCTCGGAAACGGCAAGGCGAGCGGCGGGCAGTACGTCTTGAACGAGGCGTCCGACCAGTTGCGCTGGTCCTCGGTCTCGAACGTCTCGCCCTCCAGGCGAACCTCGGCGACGACGCCCGGGACGGGCTCGTGCGCGATCGCACGCAGGTCCTGGAAGGGCTGGTGCGGCGAGACGAGCCGCGGGAAGCGGCCGGCCAGGCGCTGGCCGGCGACCGTCTCGAGGGTGCAGTCCTCGCCACAGCAGGAGGCCGGGTGCAGCACGCAGAAGCCGACCCGGTTGAGGAGGAACGTCGAGCCGGCCACGCCGTCGATCGCGTAGTCGATCCGCCCGTCCGAGGCGCCTTCGATCCGCGCCTCCCAGTCGAGGCAGACGTCGCCCCGCTCGTGACTTGCGACGAAGCGGATGCGGAACGACTCCGGCTCCGCTTCGACGACCAGGTCCGAAAGGCGCGCCGGCACCGTGGCCCAGCCCGCCTCGCGCACGGCCGCGTAGATGCCGCGCAGCACCTCGCGCTCGCCCAGCCGAATCCAGCGCAGCTCGCCGCGGTCGAAGACGGCACGCAGCGGCCCCGCGCGTAACGGGATCGCGAGCGGCGGGGCCGCGCGCCCGTCGCCGGGCGCGGCCGGCGCTTCCGGACGCGTCATCTCGGGCCTCCCGGATCCTCGCGACCCTATCAGGAGCGCGACCCGGTGTCCACGCTGCAACAGACGGAACAACACCAGGCGGGCCTTCGTATCCCGTCTTCGTGGCGTTCCGCCCGCCGTGGTTCGCTCGCGCGGCACCCCCCGATCTGACGCAGGAGGCCTCGACCATGCATCGATTAGCAAGGAGCGTCGTTCCGTTCCTGGCCGCGCTCACGGCGGCCGCCGCCTGGGCACAGCCCGCCGCGAGGCCGAGGCCTGCGAAACCGGCGGCAGCCGCGGCCAGGACGACCAGGGCCGCGGCCGTGCCGCCGCTCCTCGACCGCGAGCTGTTCTTCGGCAACCCCGAGATCGCCGGCGCCCAGATCTCGCCGGACGGCCAGTTCCTGGCGTTCCTGAAGCCCTGGCAGGAGACGCGCAACGTCTACGTGAAGAGGACCGGCGAGCCCTTCGAGAAGGCGCGCCTCCTGACTGCCGAGGCGAAGCGCCCGATCGCCGGCTTCTTCTGGACGCGTGACAGCAAGCGCATCCTCTACGTCAAGGACAACGACGGCGACGAGAACTTCAACGTCTGGGCCGTGGACCCCACGGCCGCGAATGCCGAGGGCAGGCCGGTCCCGCCCTCGCGCAACCTGACCGACGCCAAGGGGGCGCGCGCGTTCATCTACGCGCTGCCGAAGAAGGCCCCCGACACCCTCTACGTCGGCCTCAACGACCGCGACGCCGCCTGGCACGACCTCTACCGCGTCACGATCTCGAGCGGCCGGCGCGAGCTGCTGCGCAAGAACACGGAGCGGATCGCGCGCTGGGTGTTCGACCTCGACGGCCAGCTGCGCCTGGCCGAGCGCGTGGCCGACAACGGCGACACCGAGGTGCTGCGCGTCGACCCGAGCGGCTTCACGAAGGTCTACTCCTGCTCCGTCTTCGAGAGCTGCGGGGTCGACCGGTTCCACAGGGACGGCCGGCGCGTCTACCTGCAGACGAACAAGGGCGACGCCGACCTGACCCGGCTTGTGCTCTTCGACCCGGCCACGGGCGCCACGGAGCCGGTCGAGTCCGACCCCTTGAAGCGCGTCGACTTCGGCAACGCCATCTTCTCGGAGGCGACCGACGAGCTGGTCGCGACCTCGTACGAGGACGAGAGGACCCGCGTCTACTTCCGCGACAAGGCCTGGGAGGCCGACTACCGGCTGTTGAAGGCGAAGTTCCCGGGCCGGGAGATCAGCCTGGGCTCGTCGACCGCGGACGACTCGAAGTGGCTGATCACCGCCTCGAGCGACACGGACCCCGGCGAGCGCTACATCTTCGAGCGCAAGACCAAGGGCCTGGCGCTCCAGTACAAGGTGCGCGAGCGCATCCCCCGCCAGCAGATGGCGCAGATGAAGGCGATCCGCTACCCCTCGTCCGACGGCCTCGAGATCCCGGCCTTCCTCACGCTGCCTCTGGGGGTCGCGGCGAAGGGCCTGCCGACGATCGTCCTCCCGCATGGCGGGCCGTGGGCGCGCGACGGCTGGGGCTTCAACAACCTCGCCCAGTTCCTGGCAAACCGCGGCTACGCCGTGCTGATGCCCAACTTCCGCGGCTCCACCGGCTACGGCAAGAAGTTCCTGAACGCCGGCAACAAGCAGTGGGGCGAGAAGATGCAGGACGACCTCACCTGGGGCGTCAAGTACCTCGTGTCCCGGGGCATCGCCGACCCGAAGCGCGTCGGGATCATGGGCGGCTCGTACGGCGGCTATGCGACGCTCGCCGGCGTCGCCTTCACGCCAGACGTGTACGCGGCCGCGGTGGACATCGTGGGGCCGTCGAACCTGATCACGCTGCTCGACTCGATCCCGCCGTACTGGGAGGCGGGCCGCATCATCTTCTACGAGCGCATGGGCAACCCGAAGACCGCCGAGGGCAAGGCCCAGCTCGAGCGGCAGTCCCCCCTCAACTCGGCGCAGAAGATCAGGACGCCGCTGCTCGTGGCGCAGGGCGCGAACGACCCGCGCGTCAAGAGGGCCGAGGCCGAGCAGATCGTGATCGCGCTGCGCGACCGCGGCTTCCCGGTCGAGTACATGCTCGCCCCCGACGAGGGCCATGGCTTCCAGCGCCCGGTCAACAGCATGGCCCTGTGGGCCGCGGCCGAGAAGTTCTTCGCGAAGCACATCGGCGGCCGCTTCCAGGAGGGCGCGACGCCGGAGGTGGCCAAGCGGCTTGCGGAGATCAGCGTCGACCCGAAGAGCGTCGTGCTGACGAAGAAGGCCGACGCCTCGGCCGTGGGCGTGCCCAAGCTTGCCGGCAACCTGGCCGCGGGCAGCGCCAGCTACCAGGCCAGGATCGAGGTCAACGGCCAGACGATCCCGATGCCGGTCACGCGCGTGATCAAGGAAGAGAACGGCGCCTGGGTAGTGAGCGAGACCGCACAGACACCGATGGGTCCCGTGACGGACACGACCGTGCTCGACAGGACGACGCTCGTGCCGCTCAAGCGCTCGGTGAAGCAGGGGCCTGTGTCCGTCGAGCTCGCCTTCGAGGGAGGCAAGGCGACGGGGACGATGGCGATGGGCGGCGAGCCGAAGCCGGTCTCGATCGACCTGGGCGGCGAGCTGTTCGCCGACGGCGCGGGCGCGAACGACGTGCTGGCGCAGCTGCCACTGGCGGAGGGCTACGCCACGACCTTCCGCAACTTCGACGTACAGAAGCAGAAGCCGTCGCTCCGCCAGCTGAAGGTGATCGGCCGGGAGGACGTGACCGTGCCCGCCGGCAGCTTCAAGGCGTGGAAGGTCGAGGTCACCTCGGCCGAGGGCGATCCCGGGCAGCTGACACTGTGGGTCGACGCGAGCTCGCGCCGGCTGGTCAAGAGCATGGCGACGCTCCCCCAGATGGGCGGCGCCGTGCTCACGGCCGAGCTGCAGCCGTGACCCGGCTGCCGTAGGCCGTTCACGCCCGGGCCTGGGGGCCGCCGAAGGCCCCCGGCTCGGGCGTTGCGCCGCGCCGGTTGACAGCCGGTCCGGCCGGTGTCAACTTTCCCGGCTCATGAAGGTCCTGATCGTCGGGAACGGGGGCCGGGAGCATGCCCTGGCGTGGAAGATCCGCCAGAGCCCCCTCGTCACCGACGTCTACTGCGCCCCGGGCAACGCCGGTATTGCCGAGGTGGCCGACTGCGTCCCGATCGACTCCTCGAACATCGTCGAGGTGGCCGACTTCGCCCAGACGATCAAGGCCGACCTGACCGTGGTCGGCCCCGAGCTGCCGATGGTGCTCGGCATCGCCGACGAGTTCGTGAAGCGCGGCCTGCGTATCTTCTCCCCCTCGCGTGGAGCGGCCGAGATCGAGGGATCGAAGGCGTTCGCCCGCGAGTTCATGGCGCGACACAAGATCCCCTCGCCGCGCTACGAGGTCTGCGGCTCGCTGGACGAAGCCGCCGCCTTCGTCGCCAAGTCCCCCTTCGGCTTCCCTTTCGTCGTGAAGGCGGACGGGCTGGCGGCGGGCAAGGGCACGCTGATCGTGCACGACGCCGCAGAGGGACGTGAGGCCGTCGAGCAGATCATGTCGGCCCGCAAGTTCGGCTCGGCGGGCGCGAAGGTCGTGATGGAGGAGTTCCTCGACGGCGAGGAGGTCTCGTTCCTCGTGTTCTCCGATGGCTCGCGCGTCAGGGCGATGGCCTCGGTGCAGGACCACAAGCGCGCGCTCGACGGCGACAAGGGGCCGAACACCGGCGGCATGGGCACCGTCTCGCCCACCACCAGCCTCACGCTCGACGGGCACAAGCGGATCATGCAGGAGGTCATGGTCCCGACCGTGGCTGGCCTCGCGGCCGAGGGCCGACGCTTCCAGGGCGTGTTGTTCGCCGGTCTGATGATGACGGAGGCCGGCCCCAAGGTCCTCGAGTTCAACGCCCGCTTCGGCGACCCCGAGACGCAGGTCATCATGGCGCGTATGCGCACGGACATCGTGCCGCTCCTCGACCAATGTGCCGCCGGCCAGATCGGCGACACTCCCATCGAGTGGTCGAAGGAGCCCGCGGTCTGCGTCGTGCTCGCGAGCAGGGGCTATCCGGAGACGCCCGAGACCGGCAAGACGATCACCGGCCTCGACGCCCTCAAGGACTGGAAGGATGTCGTGGTGTATCACGCCGCGACAAAGCGCGAGGACGGCCAGCTCAAGACGGTCGGCGGCCGGGTGCTCGGAGTGACGGCGCTAGGCGCGAACCTCGAGGCGGCCATCGCGCGCGCCTACGAGGCGATCGGCTGCATCCAGTTCGAGGGCATGTACTGCCGGCGCGACATCGGCCATCGCGCCCTCGCCCGGCTGCACTCTCCGCGCCCGGGCTGAGCCACCCGGACGCTTCAGTTGCCGCCGAGCAGCCCCGCCGGCGCGGTCTGGAAGCGCAGCACGTCGGTCGCACCGCCCGGGCTCAGCCCGGGCCGCGTCTGCAGGGGCACGCCGTCCAGGTCGACGATCCCGGGCAGCAGCAGGATCTCGACCACGCGCCCGGGCCGCAGCAGATCGCCCGGGTCGACCTTGAGCGTGCGCAGGCCGAGGTCGTAGCTGACCTTCACGGCGTCCAGGTCTCGGTCCCCGGGCTGCGGGCGGCCTGCATAGCGCAGCACCACCCGGCCCTTGAAGCTGGTCTCCTCCATGTCCCTGCTGAACTGGACCTGGAACACCGTGTTCATCGGCACCTCGCGCTCGCCGTCCAGGGGCAGCGAGAACACGACGACCGGCGGCTTGGCCGGCCTGGGCGGCGGCGGGGTCGGCGGCTGCGCTGCCTGTACCGCCGGACCGGGCTCCCTCGTGAGAGAGACATCGACCGCATCGAGGGTCACGACCCCCTTCTCGGTCGCGACGCGGCCGGTGACCTGCAGCCACTTGCCCGTGTCGCGCTTGAGCCCTGCGTCGAAGACCCAGCCGGAGCCCTTGGGCTTGCGGCCCGTGACCCAGGCCGCGAACAGCTCTTCCTTGATCACCCAGTCCGAGCCGCGTCTGCGGCTCGACGCCGGCAGGTCGCCGAACAGGTTCGACCCGCGGAACTGGCCTTTTACACGCACCATCCGGCCGTCGAGCTTCCCGGGCTTCGTCACCAGATCCTCGAGCGTCGTGTCGGTGACGGGGCCTCGGGCCGCCTTCTCGTCGGGCGGCCCGAGGAAGCCCCACACCGCGATGTAGGAGACCCGCAACCCGGTGGTCGGGTCGGTGCCTTCGCCGAACAGGCCGGTGACCTCCACCTCGCGTCCCAGCCAGCGGGGCGCCTGGGCCTCGAACTCGCTCGCCGCCTCGGCCATCGGCGAGAGGAAGACGCGGCCGCCGAACGTGCCCCGCAGGCTGTAGCGCTGGCTGCTCATCGACGGCATCATGTCCAGCTGGCCCCGGGTGCGGACGGCCTTGTTGAGGTACGACTCGGGCATCTGCAGCAGGTCGTCGAGGCTGACCGCGACGGTCGCGCCGTAGCGCGACTCGTACTCGTCGGCCTGGGCGCGGGCCGGCGGCGGTGCGGCGAGCAGCAGCGGCGGCAGGAGCAGCGTGGCCAGCGCAGGAGCGTGAAGGCGACCCATCGCCCAAGTATAGGCAGACGCCGGTGAGCCGGCGCACTTGACCGCGATCGGGGGTGCGTGCTAGGGTCGCCTGTTACGCTAAAATCCCGCAAGCGACGGATAAATAAGGAGCTTGCGGGGGAGCGGAGATATGAAGCTCCGGGTGCTGGGCTGCTACGGCGGGAACGTGCCCGAACACGGCATGACCTCGTTCCTGCTCAACGACTCCGTGTGCATCGACGCGGGCTGGGTGTCGGGGGCCTTGAGCCTGCGCGAGCAGGTCAAGGTGAAGGACGTCGTCATCTCCCACTCGCACCTGGACCACACCTGCTCGCTCCCGTTCCTGATCGACAACAACTTCTCGGCCCCGGGCTTCACCCTGCGCATCTACGCGATCCCCGAGGTCATCGCGTCGATGAAGAACCACCTGTTCAACAACCACACCTGGCCCGACTTCACCTGCCTGCCGAACGACCTCACGCCCGTGCTCAAGCTGGTGGAGGTCCCGCCGGAGGAGCCGTTCCGCGTCAACGGCCTGACGATCCGGCCCGTCGAGGTCGATCACATCGTGCCGACGACGGGCTTCATCGTCGAGGACAAGGCGGGCGCGGTGGCGTACTCGAGCGACACGGCCCCGACCCAGCGCTTCTGGGAGCTCGTCAACAAGACGCGCAACCTCAAGGCGGTGATCACCGAGACCTCGTTCCCGAACGAGCTGCAGGACCTGGCGAACGTGTCCGGCCACATGACGCCGCAGACGCTCGAGCTCGAGCTGCGCAAGCTCAAGCGCGACGTGCCCGTGTACCTGTACGGCTGCAAGCCGCGCCACCTCGCGCGGATCCGGAAGCAGGTCCGCGCGCTCAGGCGGCGGCGGCTCTCCTTCCTGACGCAGGGCCGGACCTACCGCTTCTAGACCTTCAGCCGGCTGAGGCTGAGCAGGCTGCCGGCGACGCCGACGGCCATGCCGCCCGCCACCAGCAGCAGCGTGATCGCCAGCGGTGGCGCGAGCGTGGCGCGGCCGAGCAGGTCCGACGACGCCAGGGCGCGCGACAGCCAGCCGAGCGCGCCCCACAGCAGGAACGCGGCGACGATCCCGCCCAGCCCGCCCTGCAGCATGCCCTCGGCCACGAACGGCCCCTTCACGTAGGCGCGCGTGGCGCCGACCAGGCGCATGATGTCGAGCTCGTCCTCGCGCGCGTAGATCGTCAGCCGGATCACGTTCGAGATGGTGAAGACGCCGGCCAGCGCCAGGATCCCGCCCAGGAAGGCCCCCAGCCCGCGCACCAGGCGCACGCCGGTGGCGAGCCGCTCGATCCACAGCAGGTCGTACTGGACCTCGCGCACGCCCGGCACGCCGTCGAGCGAGCGTGCCAGCCGCTGCACCTCGGCCGGCGACTGGTGGCCGGGCTTCAGGTTGACCTCGAGCGAGGCC
Source organism: uncultured Acidobacteriota bacterium (assembly GCA_963831755.1). Taxonomy (GTDB): domain Bacteria; phylum Acidobacteriota; class Vicinamibacteria; order Fen-336; family Fen-336; genus DATBSL01. The sequence continues at coordinate 135,194 of CAWHRC010000018.1, read as the reverse complement.
GGGAAGGGGTTCTCGCCGAGGTCCTCCGGCAGCGAGCTCAGGTCGCGGAACAGCTCGCGGAAGCGGGCCAGCGCCTGCTCGCGCGAGACGCGCTCGAGCGCGTCCACCGCGGCGTCCTGCCGGAGCCGGTCCTCGAGGCTGGCCAGCACGCGCGGCTCGATCCGGTCGTCCAGGTAGACGATCAGCTGCACCTTCTCGGTCCAGCGCGAGACCACGTCGCCCAGGCGGCTGGCGACGGTCAGGAAGGCCCCCAGCACGAACAGGCTGACGGCGATGGTGCCGACCGAGACCGCGTTGACGAGCCGGCTGCGCCAGAGGCTGGTCAGCGCCTCGTCGAAGAAGTAGCTGAGCGCGCGCAGCAAGGCCATGGCGGCGCGGATTATAATCCCGCGCCATGGCCGTGCTGGTCGGGATCGCCGGGGGCACGGGCTCGGGCAAGACCTCGCTCGCGGTGAAGATCGTCGAGCGCGTCGGCGCCGACCGCTGCCTGCTGCTCGCCCAGGACTCGTACTACAAGGACGGCAGCACGCTCGCGCCGGCCGCGCAGGCCGCGATCAACTACGACCACCCGGACGCCTTCGACACCTCGCTGCTGGTGCAGGACCTGCGCGACCTGAAGGCCGGCCGGCCGGTGCCCTGCCTCAGCTACGACCACTCGGCCTACGCGCGCCGGGTGCTGCCCGACGCGCTGACGCCGAAGCCGGTGGTGCTGCTGGAGGGCATCCTGGTGCTGGCCGAGGAGCCGCTGCGGCGGCTGATGGACATCAAGCTGTTCATCGACACCGACGCCGACGTGCGCATCCTGCGCCGGCTGCAGCGCGACATCCACGAGCGCGGCCGCAGCTTCGAGTCGGTGCAGCGGCAGTACCTCGGCTCGGTGCGCCCGATGCACCTCGAGTTCGTCGAGCCCTCGAAGCGCTACGCCGACCTGATCATCCCCGAGGGCGCACAGAACGAGGTGGCGCTCGAGGCGGTGGTGGCGCGGATCCGGGCCATCCTGGCGCGTTAGTCCGGGCCAGCTGTCGAGGCAGGACGCGCCGCTGCGGGCGACCGGGGTAGCGCCCCCGCTGGCTCCCTGGCACGGGGCTGGCTCAGTCGCTCGCTCCGGGCGACCCCGGCCCGCGCTGATCAGCCACGGTGCTGGCGCTGGCTGGTTCAGGCCGAGGCGACGCGGCCCTTCTCGAGCGCGATCACCCGCTTGTGCATGCGCTGGATCATGTCGCGGTCGTGCGTCGCCACCAGCACGGTCGTGCCGCGGGCGTTCACGTCGAGGAACAGGCGCATGATCTCCTGCGCCATCTCGGGGTCGAGGTTGCCGGTCGGCTCGTCGGCGAGCAGCAGCATCGGCTCGTTGATCAGCGCCCGCGCGATCGCGACCCGCTGCTGCTCGCCGCCCGAGAGCTGCAGCGGGTAGGCGTGCAGCTTGTGGTGCAGGCCCACGGCCTTGAGCGCCGCGAAGGCGCGGCGCTTCTGCTCGCGCGGAGGCACGCCCAGGATGCGCAGCACGAAGGCGACGTTCTCGATGATGGTCTTGCGCTTGAGCAGCTTGAAGTCCTGGAACACCACGCCGATCGAGCGGCGCAGCTCGGGGATCTGGCCGTCCGGGATCGCCGTGACGTTGCGGCCCCCGACCAGGATCTGGCCCTGCGACGGCAGCTCCTCGCGGAACACCAGCTTGAGGAACGTGGTCTTGCCGGCGCCCGAGGGGCCGGTCAGGAAGCAGAACTCGCCCTTCTCGACGGCCAGCGTCACGTCCGAGAGCGCCATCGACTCGCGGTCGTACTGCTTGTAGACGTGGAAGGCCTGTATCATCGCTCGACGGCTCGGGTCGCGCCGCGATTATAGCGGCGGCGGCACGCGCCCTCCGCATGCCCGGGTCCCTGAGCGCAGACGCCGCGATCGACCGCTTCGCGCCCCCGGCCTGGCTCGTGGGCGGGCACCGCCAGACGCTCGCCGGCCACTGGCTGCGCCGTTTCACCCGCTGGTCGCTGCCGGTCGTCGACCTGCCCGTCGACGCCGGCGACGGCGTGCGCCTGCTCCTGCGCGTGAGCTGGCAGCCCGGCGCGCACGCGGAGCGGCCGGCGCTGGTGATCGTGCACGGGCTGGGCGGCTCGGACGAGTCCTCCTACGCCGTGTCCCTGGGACGCCATGCCTACGCGCACGGCTGGCACGTGGTGCGCATGAACATGCGCGGCTGTGGCGGCGGTGAGGCCCTGTGCCCGCTGTTGTACAACGCGGGGCTCGACACGGACCTGCTCGCCGTCGTCGACGAGATCGCGCGCCGCGTGCGGCGCGTCGCGATTGCCGGCTTCTCGCTGGGCGCGAACCTCGCGCTGCTGATGCTGGGCCGCCGCCGGGGCGCGCTGCCCCCGCAGCTCGCTGCCGTCGCGGCCGTGTCGCCGCCCGTCGACCTGTCCGCGTGCGCCGACGCCATCGACCGGCCGCGGAACCGCCTCTACCTCTACCGGTTCATGCGCATGCTCGGCGACGGCTACCGCCGCCGCCAGCGCGCGCGGCCCGACCTGTACCCGGCCAGGCTCGAGCGCGGCCTGCGGAGCGTGCGCGAGTTCGACGAGCGGATCACCGCGCCCTTCGGCGGCTACCAAGGCGTCGCCGACTACTACGCGCGCTCGAGCGCGGGTCCCTGGCTTTCGTCGATCGACCGCCCGGCCCTCCTGCTCGCGGCGCAGGACGACCCGATGATCCCGGTCGAGGCGGTGGCACGCTGGCCGCTCTCGGCCGCCGTGCGCCGGGAGCTCACGGCGACCGGCGGCCACGTGGGGTTCGTCGGGCCCACCCGGGCCCCCGGCTGGTTCTGGGCGGCCGAGCGCGTGCTCGCCTTCCTGGAGCACGAGAGCTGACGCCGGCGCGCCCTGCGGGGCTCAGAGGATCGGCCTCAGGGCCTTCCAGACCGTCTCGGCCACGCGCCTTTGCCCCGCGGCGGTCGGGTGGATGCCGTCCGCCTGGTTCAGCGCCGGGTCGCCCGCGACGCCTTGCAGCAGGAAGGGAACGAGCGTCGCCCCGTTCTCCCGCGCGAGCTGCGGGTAGATCGCCCGGAAGCGCCGCCGGTAGTCCTCGCCGTAGTTCGGCAGGGCTTCCATCGAGACGAGCGCGAGCTTCGGGGCCGGTCTCGCCTGGCGCGCGGCCGCGAGCACGGCTTCGATGTTCTCGCGGGTGGCCGAGGGGTCCTGGCCGCGCAGGCCGTCATTGGCGCCGGTCTCGAGCACCAGGACGGCGACCGGCTGCCGCAGCAGCCAGCCGATGCGGCGGCGGACGCCGGCGGACGTCTCGCCGCTGACGCCGGCGTTGACCACGCGGTAGCGCAGGCCCGCGGCGTCGATCTTCCCCTGGATGAGCGCCGGGAAGGCGTCGTCGGGATCGACGCCGTAGCCGGCCGTGAGGCTCGTGCCGACGAAGAGGACCACCGGGCGATCGTCGGGTGTCGCGCCAGGCACGGGCCGATTCGCCGCGGCAGGCGACGCGCTCGCGGCGGCGGACGCCGTGCCACGGGGCTCGGGCAGCGGCGTGCCGCCCCGGCAGGCGCTGAGCGCTGCGACGAGCGCCAGCGCTGCGACGAGCGCCGGCGCGTTTGCCGATATCATGCCCGGAGGGGATGCACGACGCTCCATGCCCATGCTGAGGTCGGAATCGCTCGCGCGGACGTACGTCTCGGGTGGGCGCGAGATCACCGTCCTCAGAGATATCACGTTCGAGCTCGAGCCAGGCGGCTTTCTCGCGATCACGGGGCCCTCCGGCAGCGGCAAGAGCACGCTCCTGGGGCTGCTCGCCGGGCTCGACCGCCCCAGCGGCGGGCGCGTCGTGCTGGACGGCCACGACCTGTCGGCGCTCAGCGAGGACGAGCGCGCGCGCGTGCGTGCCGAGAAGGTCGGCTTCGTCTTCCAGTCGTTCCACCTGATCCCGACGCTCACCGCGCGCGAGAACGTCCAGGTGCCGCTCGAGCTGTGCGGCCGGGACGGCCGCGCCCGTGCCGACGAGCTGCTGCAGCGCGTGGGGCTCGGCGACCGGGGGCACCACTACCCTGCACAGCTCTCGGGCGGCGAGCAGCAGCGGGTCGCCGTCGCCCGGGCCTTCGCGCACTCTCCACGCATCCTGTTCGCCGACGAGCCCACCGGCAATCTCGACGCGGCGAACGGCGCCAACGTGGTCGCGCTGCTCGACGAACTGAACCGCGAGCTGGGGACGACGCTCGTGCTCGTGACCCACGACCCGCAGCTCGCCTCGCGCGCGCGGCGCGTGATCCGCCTGCGCGACGGCGCGCTGGTCGAGGACACGGCGCTCGCGGAGACGAGGCCGTGAGCGGCGCCGCGGTGCCGCGCGGAACCCGCCGCACCGCGTTGCGCTTCGCGATCGCTCTGGCCTGGCGCGAGGGACGGTCCTCCGCACGCCGGGGAACGCTGATCGTGCTGGCGATCGCGATCGGTGTCGGCGCGCTGGTGGCGATCAACTCGTTCACCGACGACCTGCGCGAGTCCGTGCGGCAGCAGGCGCGCGCGCTGCTCGGCGCCGACCTGCTGGTCGGCGCGGCCGGCCCGTTCACTCCGCAGGCCGAGTCGCTGCTCGACGAGCTGCGCCGCGCGACCAGCCCGCCGGCCGAGGTCGCCCGCGTCGTGAGCTTCGGCGCGATGGCGCTCGTATCCGGCGGCACGACGACGCGCCTGGTTCAGGTGCTGGCCGTGGATCCGGGCTACCCTCTCTACGGAGCCGTCGCCACCGCCCCCGCGGGCGAATGGACGCGGCTGGCGGCGACGGGCGGCGCGGTCGTGGACCCGGCGCTGTTGGTGAGCCTCGGCGCGAGGGTCGGCGACGAGCTCGCGCTGGGCGAAGCCCGCTTCCCGATCCGCGCCACCGTCGAGGACATGCCCGGCGACGTCGCCCTGCGCAGCGCGATCGGGCCGCGGGTCTTCATCCCGCGCGCCCGGGCCGCCTCTACGAAGCTGCTGGCCTTCGGCTCGCGGGGGCGCTACGAGGCCTACCTCCGGCTGCCCGCGGGCGCCGACGCGGAGAGGATCGCCGCCCGCTTCCGCGGCCCGTTGGCCGCCGAGCGCGCCTCCCTGCGAACCGTTGCCGAGGACCAGCGCCGGCTCTCCGACGCGCTGGGCCGCTTCGGGAGCTTCCTCGGGCTGGTGGCGCTCGTCGCGCTGCTCCTCGGCGGGCTCGGCGTCGCGAGCGCAGTGCACGTCTTCATCCGCCGGCGGCTCGACACCGTCGCCGTGCTGCGCTGCCTCGGCGCGCCGGCGGGGACGCTGCTGGCGGCCTACCTGCTGCTGGCGGCCGTGGCCGGGCTGCTGGGCAGCCTGGCCGGCGCCGGGCTCGGGGCGGGCCTGCAGCTGGCGCTGCCTCGGTTGCTGCGCGACGTGCTGCCTGTCGACGTCCCGTGGTCGCCGTCGCCGCGCGCGATCCTGGGCGGCCTCGGCGTCGGCCTCTGGGTCGCCGTCGCCTTCTCGCTCGTCCCGCTGCTCGCGGTCCGGCGGGTGTCGCCGCTCGCGGTGCTTCGCCGGGACTACGAGCCCGGGAAGGCAGCGGGCCCCGACCTGGCCCGGGCTGCCGCCGCCACGACGCTCGCGGCGAGCCTGGTGGTCCTCGTCGTCCTGCAGGCCGGCAGCCTCGCCGTGGGCCTGTGGTTCGCGGCCGCCATCGCGGCGGCGCTCGGGGCGCTGTGGCTCGCGTCCTGGCTGCTCGTGCGCGCCCTGCGGCGAAGCGTGCCCGCGCGACTGCCCTACGTCTACCGGCAGGGCCTCGCCAACCTGTACCGGCCCGCGAACCAGACGCTCCAGGTCGTGCTGGCCCTCGGTTTCGGTGCGTTCCTGCTGAGCACGCTGCTGCTGGTCCAGCACAACCTGCTGCGGGAGCTGAGGGTCGACCGCGGCGCCTCCCGGCCGAACGTCGTGCTCTTCGACGTCCAGCCCGACCAGAAGGACGACGTCGAGGCGCGCGTGCGCGCGTTCGGCCCCCTGACCGGGCCGGCGGTCCCCATCGTGCCGATGCGCATCCAGTCGATCGCGGGCCGCGCCGCGTCCGAGCTCCTGGCGCGCGAGGACGGAGCGCGGCGCCCCGGGCGCTGGGCGCTGCGCCGCGAGTACCGCAGCAGCTACCGCGACGCCCCCACCGCCGCCGAGAGGATCGTCGCCGGCGCCTGGTGGCGCGCCGGCGAGTGGCGCGGGCGGGCGCCGGCGGGGCCGGTCCCGATCGCGCTCGACGCCGGCCTCGCGCGCGAGCTGCGCGTCGGCCTCGGCGACGAGATCGTGTGGGACGTGCAGGGTGTGAGCCTCCCCTCGCGCGTGGCGGTGCTGCGCGAGGTCCGCTGGGCGCGCTTCGAGCCGAACTTCTTCGTCGTCTTCCCGGAGGGGCCGCTGGCTGGCGCGCCGCAGAGCTACGTGCTGCTGTCGCGGGTGGACGACGCGCAGCGGCGCGCACGCCTGCAGCGCAGCGTTGTCGAGGCCCACCCGAACGTGTCGGCCCTCGACCTGGCCCGGGTGCAGAGCGCGATCGAGGGCATCCTGGACCGGGTGGTGCTCGCGATCCGCTTCGTGGCCCTGTTCAGCCTGGCGGCGGGCGCGCTCGTGCTGGCGGGCGCCGTCGCGTCGAGCCGGTACCAGCGCGTCCGCGAGGGGGCGCTGCTGCGCACGCTGGGCGCCACCCGCCCGCAGCTCGTGCGCATCCTGCTGGCCGAGTACGCCGTGCTGGGAGCGCTCGCCGCCGGCGTCGCCATCCTGCTCTCCTCGGCTGCAGGCTGGGCGCTCGTCCGCTTCGTGTTCGAGGGAAGCTTCGCGCTGCCGGGCCCGTCGCTGCTGGGGCTGCTCGCCGCGGTGCTGGCGCTCACGGTCGCCGTCGGCCTGTCGGGCAGCACCGAGGTCTGGCACCGGCCGCCCCTCGAGCTGCTGCGCGCCGAGTGAGCGGACGCGAGCGCGGCGCGCCTTGCGGGCGCCGCCAGACCGCTTCAGCGCGCGGCGGGCGGCGCCAGCCCGACCGCCGACGCACCGCGCAGGTAGACCGTCGTCGCCGGGTTGTAGGTCCTCCAGTCGAACCAGTACTCCTTGAGGGCCCGGAGCCTGGACAGCCGGCGGCCGGCCAGCGGGCCGGACAGCGCGCGGCCCGCGAAGTCCCACTCGCTTCCGGTCTGGACGTCCACGAGGCGCAGGGGGTCCGCTCCGGCCACGGCCGACAGCTCGAGGCTGCGGCCGTCGACGCGGCGATCGAAGGCACGGATCGACTTGCCGTCGTCGCCCACGACGAGAGCGACCGGCAAGCCGCCGACGCTGTCGAGGAGCGGGCTCTGTCGTCGCAGCAGCGGGAAGGGCCAGGCCCGCGCCTGGCCGCCGGCGGCGATGCCCACGACCACGGTGCGCGGCTCGAGCGGCTCGCCGGCGACGCGCTGCGTCACCGTCGCCACCTTCTTCATCCGCTTCTCCCAGCCGGAGGAGGCGTACTCCTCCTCCATCCCCGGCACGGGAAGCAGCACGCGGCCGTTCGGGTTCTCCTCCCGAAAGACGCGCAGGGCGACCTCGTCGTGCGCCACCGGGCGCAGCCGGCGGCCGCGCAGCGGGCCCTGGATCGCCTCACCCGTCACCTGCTGCCACCACGAGCCCGTCTCGTCGTCGCGCATGATGAAGTTCTGGTTGTTGATCCCGAACAGGCGGAACCTCAGCGTCCGTCCGTCCAGCGTCCGGTCCCACACGAGACCGGTGTGGCACAGCGTTCAATAGGTGCTGACGACCGGCTGCCCCCCCACCGTGGCGTTGACGAGGTGGTGGTACGCCATCTCCCTGACGGGGTAGGCGACGGCGTCGCCCGCGATCTCGACCGCGATCACCATGTCGCCGTCGGTCAGCCAGTGGACGTCGGCGACCTTCCCGTACGCCGGGTCGCGCAGGGGGTGGAACATCCACTCGAAGTGGTTCTGGCGCGCGAACCACGCCGCTGCGCCGCCCAGCAGCAGCAGCAGGCCGAGCGCAGCGCGCAGCCAGGGTCGGCGCTGGCGGCGGGCGAGCGGCAGGACGAGCGCCAGCGCGAGCCCGAGCGTCGCCAGCGTCGCCGCGGGCGCGGCGCGCCGGAGCTCGAAGGCGAGCGCGACGCCGAACGGCGTCTGCGGGTGGAACGGGTGGATCAGCACGACCGGCAGCCCGACGAGCGCCAGCGCCGCGAGCACGGCGCCGAGCAGGCCGATCCACAGCCAGCGGCTCGAGACGCGCGGGGCGCTCATCCCGCTAGCGCGGCGGCGCGGGCGCAGGCTCCCGGATCGCGACCTTCATCTCCAGGCGCTCCCTGGCCCGGTCGCCGTCCACGGGGGCGAGGCTGAGCTGGTCGACGACCTCCATCCCGGAGACCACCTCGCCGAAGATCGTGTACTGCCCCTTGAGCGAGGGCTGGTCGCGCAGGCAGACGAAGAACTGCTTGCCGCCGCTGTCGGGGCTCGACGGGCGGCGGGCCGCTGCCACCGTCCCGCGCACGAAGGACCGCTCCGAGAACTCGGCCGGCAGCAGCCCGAGCCCGCCTCTCCCGTACTCGGCCGTCTTCGACGGGTCCTTCGACAGCGGGTCGCCGCCCTGGATGATGCCGCCGGCGACGAGCCGGTGGAACGTCGTGCCGTCGTAGCCGCCGGCCTGCGCCGTCTTGACGAACAGCGCCACGTGTCTGGGAGCGACCTCCGGCAGCAGACGGATCGTGAACGAGCCCTTCGCCGTCTCGACGATCGCCTCCGTTCCCGGGGCGACCGGCGGCGCCGGCGCCGGCTTGGCCGCGGCTCGTGGCTTGGCCGGGGACGGCTTGGCCTGTGCCCAGGCAAGGCCGGGCAGGGCGAGCGACAGCGACAGCAGGAGCGCGACTCGCATGACTGGACCTCCCCCCGTCAATGCCATGGTAGCAGGGAGGTCACTCTTCCCACTCGCCGTCCTCCAGCATCCGCTCGCGCTGCGCCACCCGGCGCAGCACCTCGTCGCGGTCGCCGAGGGTGGTGGCGCCGACGCCTTCCACGACGCACGAGGCCGCGCACGCGCCGAAGGCCGCGGCCTCCAGCGGGTCCGCGGTCTCGTGGTAGCGGACCAGGAAGGCCACCGCGAACACGTCGCCGGCGCCCGTGGGATCCACCTCGGCGCGGGGCAGCGACGGGACCTGGTGGACGCCCTCGCGCGTGAGCAGCTCGAGCCCGCGCCAGCCGCGCGTGAGCGCGACGATCGGCACGCTCGACAGCAGCTCGCGCGAGCGCGACTCGGCGTCCGGCAGGTCGTGCTCGGAGAGGAACAGCACGTGCACCCCGAGCAGGTCGCGGCCGGGCCGCTGCCACTCGCAGGGCGTGACGACGCCGTCGTGGCCGATCGCGCGCACGTAGCCCTGGGCGATCGCCCCGACGCAGCCCGCCTCGAGCGCGGTCGCGCCGACGCCGAACAGCTCGCCGGCCACCGGCCCCAGCAGCAGCGCGTCGGGGTCGCGCCAGGCGTCGGGCAGCGGCCCGAGCTCGACGTCGTCCGCGCGCGCGGTCACCACCTGGCGACGGGTGCCCTGCGCGTCGTACTCGTTGGCGAAGCGCGTGGTGGCCGCCGAGCGCCGCACGAACACGGGAACGCCCGGCAGCTCGCGCTCGGGCTCGAAGTCGGCGCCGGCCGAGGTGAGGATCGCGACGTCCCAGCCGAGCCGCCGCGCCGCGAGCGCGCCGTAGGTCACCGAGCCGCCGAGGCCGAAGCCGCCCGGACGGCGGTCGCGGGTGACGTGGCCGAGGGCGAGCAGGCGCGGCATGCCGGCCGCGTGTCCTCAGGCCCGCGCCTTCTCGAACAGGCGCAGCTGCGACTGGTCCGGCAGCGAGACCGCGACCGGGTAGCGGCCCGTGAAGCAGGCGCTGCAGTGGCGGCGGCCGAGCGGGTCCTCGACGGCCTTCAGCAGCCCCTCGTGCGAGAGGTAGGCGAGCGTGTCGGCCTCCACGAAGAGCCGGATCTCGTCGACGGTGTGGGAGGAGGCGATCAGCTCGCTCTTGAGCGGGGTGTCGATCCCGTAGTAGCAGGGGCTGACCGTCGGCGGGCTGGAGACACGCATGTGGACCTCGCGCGCGCCCGCCTCGCGCACCATGCGCACGATCTTGCGCGAGGTGGTCCCGCGCACGATCGAGTCGTCGATCAGCACGACCCGTCGGCCCGCGATCACCTGGCGCACCGGGTTGAGCTTGATCTTCACGCCGGCCGCGCGCAGCCCCTGGCGCGGCTGGATGAAGGTGCGCCCCACGTAGTGGTTGCGGATCAGCCCCCACTCGAACGGGATCCCGCTCTCCTGCGCGAAGCCGAGCGCGGCGCCGACGCCGCTGTCGGGAACGGCCACCACCACGTCCGCCTCCGCCGGCGCCTCGCGCGCCAGCTCCCGGCCGAGCCTGACGCGCGACGGCAGCACGGTCCGGCCGAACACCAGGCTGTCGGGCCGGGCGAAGTAGACGTGCTCGAACACGCAGTGCGCCGGCGGCTCCTGCGGGAACGGCCGGAACGAGCGCAGGCCGCCCGCGTCGATCACCACCAGCTCCCCGGGCTCGACGTCGCGCAGGTACTCCGCGTCGATCAGGTCGAGAGCGCAGGTCTCCGAGGCCACGATCGTCGCCCCGTTCAGCCGCCCGATCACGAGCGGGCGAAAGCCCCAGGGGTCGCGTGCGGCGACCAGCGCCTCGCGCGTGAGGAACAGCAGCGAGAAGGCGCCCATCACCTTGTACAGGCTCGCCGCGATCGCGTCCTCGAGCCGCTCGCGGTGGCTGCGCGCGTAGAGGTGCAGGATCACCTCGGTGTCCGAGGTGGACTGGAAGATCGAGCCCGCGGCCTCGAGCTCCTGGCGCAGGATCGCGGCGTTCACGAGGTTACCGTTGTGGGCGACGGCGATCGGGCCCCGGTGGCATTCGATCAGGTACGGCTGCGCGTTGGTTCCCACGGCGTCGCCGGCCGTCGAGTAGCGGACGTGGCCGATCGCGCGGTCGCCCGGCAGCAGGCCGAGGCGCGCCTCGTCGAACACGTCGTTGACCAGCCCCATGCCCTTCTCGAGCCGCAGCAGCTTGCCGTCGCCCGCCGCGATGCCCGCCGACTCCTGGCCACGGTGCTGCAGGGCGTAGAGCCCCATGTACGTCAGGTGCGCCGCGTCCGGGTGCCCGAAGACGCCGAACAGGCCGCAGCGGTCGTGGAAGCGGTCGTCCTCGAGGCCTTCTCTGACGAACGGGGACGGCAGCGGTGGGCCGACAGGGGTCACTGCTGCATGGTAGCCGATCCGGCGGGTGGATGGCCCGTGCCAGTCTCCGATGGGCGCGCCCGCGGTGCCGCCGGGGACCGCCTTGAAGTCACTGCTCGCCACCGCCTGCCCGAAGGCGCCGGCCGCGCTCGCGAGCGATCGCCGCCGCGAGCACGAGCGCCGTCACCGCGAACAGGAGCACGCCCGCCACGAGCCGCCGTGAGCGGTACCTCAGCACCACCTCGTGCGCGCCGGGTCCGAGCGGCACGGCGCGCATCCAGCCGTTCGCGGGAACGCAGGGCGCGGGACGGCCGTCCACCGTCGCGGTCCAGCCCGGGTACCACGCCTCCTTCACGACGAGGAGAGCCGGACGGTCCGGCTCGGCCCGGATGGCGACGCGCTCCGGCGCGAAGGCGGTGATCTCCGCGCGCCCCTTCGCGACCGGCAAGGCCGCGGCCGGCCCTGGCGGCAGCAGGCCGTCCTCCTCGACCAGCGCCGCCGCGTGCACGTCGTGCCCGGCGGCCATGAGCCGGGCGGCCTCAGTCCAGTCGTGCACGCGCCGCACCGCGGTCGCGAGGTACGCGCGGGGGTCGGCGTCACGCCGAATGGCCACGGCGTTCCAGCGCGGGTCCCAGCCGACGGCGAGGGCGGCCTCGGCGTAGGCGAAGGGTCCCCGCTCGTAGACGGCCGCCGAGACGTACGTGTTCTCGTCCACCGGAACCGGGATGGCGAGGCGGTCGTGGAAGTAGCGCCACGTCCGGCCGAGCGTGAGCGAGCCGTAGCCGGTGAGGCTGGACCAGCCGTAGGCCATCGCGGCGTTCTCGCGGGCCACGTATGGCGGCACGAGGACGCGCGGGGGCGCGACTGCGGGGACGAGACCCGCGCGGGCGAGGGCCCTCGAGAGCGCTCGCTCCGACTCGAGGTAGGAGGGAGCCGGAGGCGCCCAGGCGACGCGTGCGGCGTAGTGGGCCGTGAGGAGATCGCTGGCCACGACCAGCGGCAGGGCTGCGGTCGCGAGCCGGGACAGAGCCGGGCGGGCGCACACGGCCGCCGCCGTGAGCGCGGCCGCGGCCAAGAACAGGGCGCCCTGCACGAGCGCGGGTCTGTCCGGGGCCGGGGGAAGGCCGGCCGTGGCCCAGGCGAACCCGACGCCAGCTCCCAGGGTCGCGGCGATCAGGGCCGTTCGGCTGGCCCGCCAGCCCCTCGGGCGGGACAGGAACACCGCTCCCGCGAACGCGAGTGTCAGGCACGGCAGGAGTGCGGCGCGCGAGTGGATGTGGAAGCTGCTCAGGCCAGGGACGACGTGGTAGAGAAGCGCGAAGGCCGGCGTCCGCGGGCCCGCCGCAACGAGCGTGCCGAGCAGGCCGGCGAACGCGAGCCCGCGGATCCCGTCTTCTCGGACGTGCGTGAGCCCGGCCAGCCCGGCCACGACCGCCAGCGCGCCAAGGTAGAGGTCGAAGGTCCAGTAGAACGCGTGCCGGCCGCCGTCGGGGACGAAGAGAGACGCCCACTGCCACCACTCCATGGACGCCCCGCTCGCGAAGCGCAGCGTGGGCTCCGACCGGTTGCCCTGGCCGGCGAGCTCCAGGAAGGGAAGCAGGGCGGGCGCGGCCAGGGCGAGCGCCAGCGCGAGGGCGACGCCGAGGCCGAGGAGGCTGGCGAGCAAGCTCTGGGCGGGTCGCAGGACGCCCCGGCCGAGAAGGAACGCACCGAGACCGAGCCAGGTGATCCACGCGACCTGGGGATGGCCGCAGAGGAGCTGGAGCGCGAGGAGCGCGGCGAGGCCGCCCGCGCGCTGCCACGCGGGCCGGTCCTGCAGGCGCGCGCCCAGCAGGAAGAGCAGCGGCACGTAGCACGCGCCCTCGGAGTAGCCGATCTGCCCGGACGAGAGGCACGCGGCGACGGGCGCGCCGAGCATGAAGGCCAGGGCCGCGGTGACGCTTGCGGCCCTGGTGGCACCGAGCGAGCGCGCGAAGCGCAGCGACCCGAAGAGCGCGAGCGCCACGTGCGCCGCGAGCACGAGAGCCAGCGCCGACGAGCTGTCGAGCAGGAGGAAGAGGAGGTTCGGCGGATAGAACACCGCCGTTTCGAGGTCTGCCAGGAACGGCCGGCCGAGGCCCACGTACGGGTTCCAGAGCGGCAGGTGGCCCGCGGCGAGCGCGCGGGCGGCGTAGGCCCGGTACGGCTGGTGCATCTGCAGCCAGTCCTGGCTCTCGACGACGCTCGGCGGCGTGAGGAACGCCACCGCCGTGATCGCCCCGGCGGCCAGCGCGAGCGCACCCGCCTCGCGTAGCCACGCCTGGACCCGGGGCGCTCGCCAGTGCTCGAGCATGGGCTCAGCTGGCCGTGAGCACCGTCATGCTGAACGGGTCCAGCACGACCGTCAGCTTCGCCGGGTCCCGCGGCTCGAGGCGCAGCTCGCTCACCACCTGCTTCAGCAGCGGCGCGACGAAGCGCTCCGCGGGGACGGCGTTGTCGCGCGGGACCGCGGACGCCAGAGCTGCCGAGGCGGAGGGCGATTGCGGGAGCCGGCGGCGCGTGGTCATCGAGGTCCTCCCCTGGGGCACTGCCGACGAGGACGGTCGGCGGCGAGTATTGGCCAGGCCCGGCGGCGGCTCAAGCGCCGGCCCGCCGGCCGACCGGCGCTAGAATCGGAGATCACGCGTCCCCGCCAGGCCCGATGGAGAAGAGCTACATCCAGCTCGCGATCCCCGTCTTCTTCCTGCTGATCGGGGTGGAGCTCGTCGCGGCACGGCTGCTCGAGCGGGACAGCTACCGGCTGAGCGATTCGGTCAGCGACCTCTCGTGCGGGATCCTGCAGCAGGTGCTCGAGGCGTTCCTGAAGACAGCGCTGTTCGCGGGCTACGCCTGGCTGTTCAGCTCGCATCGCGTGTTCGAGGTCCCGGCCGGGGCGCCGTGGGCGTGGGCGGCGTGCTTTCTCGGCGTCGACTTCGCGTACTACTGGTTCCACCGCTGGAGCCACGAGGTGAACGCCGGCTGGGCCGCGCACGTCGTGCACCACCAGAGCGAGGAGTACAACCTGTCGGTCGCGCTGCGCCAGGGCGCGTTCCAGCCGGTCTTCTCCTGGCTGTTCTACCTGCCGCTGGCGCTGGTGGGTTTCCCGCCGGCGATGTTCCTGGCGGTGTCGTCCTTCAACACGCTCTACCAGTTCTGGATCCACACGCGGCTGATCGGCCGCCTGGGACCGCTCGAGTGGCTGCTCAACACACCCTCCCACCACCGCGTTCACCACGCGCGCAACCCGCGCTACGTCGACCGCAACCACGGCGGCACGCTGATCGTCTGGGACCGGCTGTTCGGCACGTTCGCCGAGGAGAGAGACGAGCCGGTGTACGGCATCACGAGGCCGCTCGCGGCGTGGAACCCGGTCTGGGCGAACCTGCACTACTGGTCTGAGCTGTGGCGGCTCGCGCGCCAGGCGAGGCGACCGCTCGACCGGCTGCGCGTGCTGTGGAAGCGCCCGGGCTGGCGGCCGGCCGACCTCGGCGGGTACCAGCCCCCGCGGGAGGTCGACCGCGCCGGCTGCCGGAAGTACGACACGGCGCCGCCCCCGGAGCTGCGCGCCTACGTGCTGGTCCAGTTCGCGATCGTGACCGCGGGGTCGGTCGTGTTCCTCGACGCCGGCAGCCTGCTGGACGCCTGGCCGAGGGCGGCCTCCGCGGGCGCGATCCTGCTCGGCCTGCTCAGCCTGGGCGGCCTGCTCGACCGCCGGGACTGGGCCGTCCCGCTCGAGGCCGTCCGGCTGGCCCTGGCGGCGGCCGTGCTCGGACCACTGCTGCGGCCCGGCCTGCCGGCCACGCCCGTGCTCGTGCTGGCCGCCGCCTCGCTGGCGTGGCTGCGGGCAATCGTCACGCGCCCGCCCGCCTTGCGCTCCCGGCTGCGCCAGCCCTCGGCCTAGTCTAGTCGACCGGCTCGGCCACGCGCGGCGAGCCGGCCGGCGCCCCGAACACGCGCTCGAAGATCGCGTCCACGTGGGTCAGGTAGCGCTCGAGGCGGAACACCTGCTCCAGCTCGGCCTCGCTCAGCACCCCGCGGATCTCGGGATCGTCCTGCACGCGCTGGCGGAAGTCGCTCTCGCTCTGCCAGGCCTCCATCGCGTGCGCCTGCACGATCCGGTACGCGTCCTCGCGCCGCATGCCCTTGGCCGTCAGCTCCAGCAGCAGCTGGCCCGAGAACACGAGCCCCTTGCCCAGCTCGAGGTTGCGGCGCATGCGCGCCTCGTCGACGCTCATGCCCTTCACGATCCGCGTGAAGCGCGCGAGCATGTGGTCGAGCACCAGGAAGCTGTCCGGCAGGATCACGCGCTCCACCGACGAGTGGGAGATGTCGCGCTCGTGCCACAGCGCGACGTTCTCCAGCGAGGCCAGGGCGTTCGAGCGCACGAGCCGTGCCAGGCCGCTCACCTGCTCGCTGCCCACCGGGTTGCGCTTGTGCGGCATGGCCGACGAGCCCTTCTGGCCGGCGGCGAACGGTTCTTCGACCTCGCGCACCTCGGTCTTCTGCAGGGCCCGGATCTCGGTCGCGAACTTCTCCAGGCTGGCGGCGATCAGCGCCAGAGTGGTCATCACCTCGGCGTGGCGGTCCCGCTGCAGCACCTGCGACGAGGCCGGCGCCGGCAGCAGGCCGAGCCTCGCGCAGACCGCCTGCTCGACCTCGGGCGGCAGGTGCGAGAAGGTGCCCACCGCCCCCGACAGCTTGCCGACCGCGATCGTGGCGCGCGCGCGCTCGAGCCGCACCAGCTGCCGCTGCAGCTCGGCGTGCCAGAGCGCCATCTTGAGGCCGAAGGTCGTCGGCTCGGCGTGCACACCGTGCGTGCGGCCGATCATGGGGGCGTGCTTGTGGCGCAGCGCGCGCTCGTGGACGGCCTGCATCAGGTCGAGCAGGTCGGCTCGCAGCAGGTCGCACGCGTCGCGCAGCAGCATCGCGAGCGCCGTGTCCACCACGTCCGACGAGGTCAGCCCGTAGTGCAGCCAGCGGCCCTCCGGCCCCACGTTCTCGGCCACGCACGAGACGAACGCGATCAGGTCGTGCTGCACCTCGCGCTCGATCTCCTCGATCCGCCTGACGTCGAAGCGGGCCTTCTCCTTGATCGCGGCCAGCGCCTGCGCCGGCACCACGCCGCGCTCGACGAGCACCTCGGTGGTCGCGAGCTCGACCTCCAGCCAGCTCGCGAAGCGGTTCTCGTCCGACCACAGCCGCGCCATCTCCGGGCGCGAGTAGCGAGGGATCATTCCTGTCCTCTCTCCTGCAGCGGTCCAGACTACCACGCAGTCCGGCAGCTGCCCCGGGGCCAGGCTGGGACCCGGGGTGTGCTACCGTTGCCCCGTCCGGCCGCGCCGCGGTGGCGGCTGCAGAGGGTGAGTGACCGTGTCTCGCGTCCTGGTCGTCGACGACGCGCGCGTGGCCCGCGCGGTGCTGAGACAGGCGCTCCAGGCCGCGGGTCACGAGGTGGTCGAGGCGTCCGGCGCGGCGGCCGGCCTGCAGGCCGCGGTGGAGAGCCGGCCCGACGTGATCACGACCGACCTGTTGATGCCGGGCCTGGACGGCCTCGCGTTCCTCGACACCCTGCGCGCCCGCGGCGTGCAGGCGCCCGTGCTCGTGATCACGGCCGACATCCAGAAGACGACGCGCGAGGAGTGCCTGCGCCGCGGCGTGGCGGCGGTCCTGCCCAAGCCCGTGAGCGGCGCCGAGCTCGCCCGCTCGGTCGCCGACGCGCTCGTGCGGCGGCCGCGGCCGCGCGCGAGGCAGCTGACCGACGCCCAGGTCGACGCGATCCAGGAGGCGATCAACATCGGCGTCGGGCGCGCCGCGTCGGCGCTCAACGACCTCGTCGACCGTCCCGTGGCGCTGGTGGCGCCGAGCGTCGAGCTCCTGGGCTTCGAGGAGCTGGCGCGCGCCCTCGACCCGCTGGGCCCGGCGGCCGTGTCCTCCGTGCAGATGGCCTTCCACGGCAGCCTCGAGGGCTGCGCCTTCCTGATCTTCCCGCAGGCGAGCGCCTCGCGGCTGGTCGCCGGCCTCACCGGCGACGACGGGGACGTGGAGGACATCGACTCGCTGCGCTCCGGGACGCTGACCGAGGTCGGCAACGTGCTGGTGAACTCGGTGCTGGGCACGCTGGCGAACCTGCTGGACAAGCCGCTGCGCTACTCGAGCCCGGTCTACGAGGAGGGCTCCGCGCTCGCGCTCGTGACCACCCAGGTCCACGCCCGCGAGCCTCTGCTGCTGCTCGTGCGCACCGGCTTCAGCATCCGCGGCATGGAGATCGAAGGCAGCCTGCTGCTGCTGTTCGAGCTGAGCTCCTTCGACGCGCTGCTGGCCGGCATCGAGACGAAGTTCCGCGGGGCAGGGGCGTGAGCGGCGCCGGCTTCGACGCCCTCGACCACGTCCCGCTCGGGGTGATGGTGTTCGACCGCGAGCTGCGGCTGCTGTTCTGGAACGCCTGCCTCGAGGAGTGGACCGGCCTGCGCCGCGACGAGGTGCTCGGCCACGACGTGCGCGACCGCCTGCCGCAGCTGTGGCAGCCCCGCTACGCGGGCCGGCTGCGCGACCTGTTCGAGCACGGCGCCCCGGCCGTGTTCTCCTCGCAGCTGCACCCCCACTTCGTGCCCGCCCCGCTGCGCAGCGGGCGCCTGCGCGTCCAGCACACGAGCGCCGTCGCGATGCCCGCGGAGGGCGGCGGCTTCCACGCCCTGGTGATCGTCCAGGACGTGACGGGCCTGGCCGACGCGATGACCGACCTGCGGCGGGCGCGGGACGAGGCGCGGCAGCGCGCCTCGACCGACGGCCTGACAGGCGTGGCCAACCGCGGCCATTTCCTGGAGATGGCGGGGCGCTCGATCGCGGCCGCCCGGCGCTACCACCGGGAGCTGTCGCTGCTGATGCTGGACGTCGACCGCTTCAAGGCGATCAACGACACCTACGGGCACGCGGCGGGCGACGCCACGCTCGTCTCCCTGGTGAAGGTGTGCTCGCGCGGGCTGCGGGAGGGCGACCTGATCGGCCGCCTGGGCGGCGACGAGTTCGCCGTTCTGCTGCCCGAGACGGCGCCCGACCTCGCGGGACAGGTCGCCGCGCGGCTGCGCGCCGCCCTCGCCGCCACCGCTGTGGCCTGGGAGAATGAGCGCCTGCCGCTCGAGGTGAGCTTCGGCGTCGCGAGCCTGGGGCCCCAGGGCGACGGGCTCGACGCGCTGCTCGGCCGGGCCGACGAGGCGCTCTACCAGGCCAAGCGCCGGGGCCGCAACTGCGTCGTGCTCGGCTGAGCCCGAGCGCGTCGAAGGGCTGAACCCAGCCAAAAAGGCCGAAGTGCGTGGGCAGACAGAACCCCTGCTCACCGGTTCCATCTGGCGCTGTTATTGCACTCCCTCTCGCCGGTGTCCGCCGTCCCGAAATTCGTGCGGATGCCCGGGCGCAAGCGCGAGGAGGTCGTGCAATGGAACCATATCGCCTGAAGCAGGACGAAAACGGCCGCGCGTACGCCGAGGTCCCGTACCGCGGGACCCGGCTGCTGCGGCACCCGATGTACAACAAGGGCACGGCCTTCACGCGCGAGGAGCGTGCGGCCTTCGGCCTCGAGGGGCTGCTGCCCGACGCGGTGAGCTCGATCGACCAGCAGATCGCCCGCATCCACCGCAACATCCTCCGCAAGGAGGACCCGCTGGAGCGCTACATCGGGCTCGCCTCGCTCCAGGACCGCAACGAGGTCCTGTTCTACCGGCTGCTCGTGGAGAACATCGAGGAGCTGATGCCGATCGTCTACACGCCGACCGTCGGCAAGGCCTGCCAGGAGTACAGCCACATCTTCCGCCGCGCGCGCGGGGTCTGGATCACGCCGGGTCACCGCGGGCGCGTCGAGGAGGTGCTGGCGAACGCGCCGTTCGACGACATCCGCCTGATCGTCGTCACCGACAACGAGCGCATCCTGGGGCTGGGCGACCAGGGCGCCGGCGGCATGGGCATCCCGATCGGCAAGCTGGCGCTCTACTGCGCGGCGGCCGGGATCCACCCGACCCAGACCCTGCCGGTGAGCCTCGACGTCGGCACCGACAACAAGGCGCTGCTGGAGGACGAGCTGTACCTCGGCTGGCGCCACCCGCGCCTGCGCGGCGAGGAGTACTACACGCTGGTCGACGAGTTCGTGCGCGCGTTGAAGTTCCGCTTCCCGAAGGCGCTGCTGCAGTGGGAGGACTTCAAGAAGAACAACGCCTTCCGGCTGCTGGACAAGTACCGCAAGCAGATCACCTGCTTCAACGACGACATCCAGGGCACCGCCGCAGTGGCCGTGGCCGGCATCATGGCCGGCTGCCGCGCCACCGGCATCCCGCTCGCCGGGCAGCGCATCGTGATCCTCGGCGCCGGTGCCGCCGGCATCGGCATCGCGCGCCTGCTGCGCGACGCGCTGCAGCGCGCCGGGCTGGCCGGCGACGCCCTCAGCCGGGCGATCGCCAACCTCGACAGCCACGGGCTGGTCGTCGACGACCAGGAGATCGCGGACGAGCACAAGCGGCCGTTCGCCTGGCCGGCGGCGCTCGCCGACAGCCACGGTCTCGGCAGGGGCCGGCCACGCGACCTGGCCGCGGTCGTGCGCGCGGTCAAGCCGACGGTGCTGATCGGGACCTCGGGCGAGCCGGGCACGTTCACGGAGCTGATCGTGCGCGAGATGGCGGCCCACGTGGAGCGGCCGGTGATCTTCCCGATGTCGAACCCGACCTCGAAGTGCGAGGCGAAGCCGGTCGACCTCGTGAACTGGACCGGCGGCCGCGCGCTGATCGCGACCGGCAGCCCGTTCGAGCCCGTGTCGTACGGCGGCCGCACGCTCAAGATCGGACAGGGCAACAACGTGTTCGTGTTCCCGGGCGTCGGCCTCGGCATCCTCGTCTCCGAGGCCAGGGAGGTCACCGAGGCGATGTTCGCCGCGGCCGCGGTGCGCCTGGCGTGCGAGACGAAGCAGGAGGACCTCGACGCGGGCATGCTGTTCCCGCCGCAGTCCGAGATCCGCAGGGTGTCGCGGGCGATCGCGGAGGCCGTGGTGAAGCAGGCGCGCGAGGAGGGCGTCGCCGGCCGCGTGATCCCGGACGAGAAGATCCCGGCTGCGGTCAGCTCCGCGATGTGGGAGCCGCAGCACCCGAGGTTCGTGCCCGCCTGAGCCCCCGGTCGCCCCCTGCCGCCTCGCCCGGCGTGCCGCCCGGGCGAGGCGGGCCCGGGTGGGCGCGCGTAGTACACTCGGCCGCCATGGAGGCGTTCCGCAGGAAGCACGGCGCGGACGGTCGCGAGCGCATCGAGGTGCGGTTGCGCGGGCCGCAGTTGCTCAACCACCCGATGTACAACCGCTCCACGGCGTTCACGCGCGAGGAGCGCCGCCAGCTCGGCCTGGAGGGCCTGCTGCCCGACGTCGTCAGCACCATGGAGCAGCAGGCGCGGCGCGCGTACGGCAACATCGTGCGCAAGAGCGACCCGCTGGAGCGCTACATCGGCCTGGCGGCGCTGCAGGACCGCAACGAGCACCTGTTCTACCGGGTCCTGGCCGATCACCTCGAGGTGTTCCTGCCGATCGTCTACACGCCGACGGTCGGCCAGGCCTGCCAGCAGTACAGCCGGATCTTCCGGCGCGCGCGCGGCCTGTGGGTCACGCCCGAGCACCGGGGTCGCATGACCGAGGTGCTCGCGAACGCGCCCTACGAGGACGTGCGCCTGATCGTGGTCACCGACAACGAGCGCATCCTGGGCCTCGGCGACCAGGGCGCGGGCGGCATGGGCATCCCCGTCGGCAAGCTGGCCCTGTACTGCGCCGCGGCCGGCATCCCGCCCTCGCAGACGCTGCCGATCAGCCTCGACGTGGGCACCGACAACAAGGACCTGCTGGGCGACGACCTCTACATCGGCTGGCGCCAGCCGCGCCTGCGCGGCGAGGCCTACGACGCGGTGGTGGAGGAGTTCGTGCGCGCCGTGAAGCAGCGCTTCCCGAAGGCCCTCCTGCAGTGGGAGGACTTCAAGCAGTGGAACGCCTTCCGCCTGCTCGAGCGCTACCGCAGGGAGCTGCCGTCGTTCAACGACGACATCCAGGGCACGGCGGCCGTGGCCCTGGCGGGCATGTTCGCGGCCGTGCGCGCGGCCGGCCGCCGCCTGACGGAGGAGCGGCTCGTGATCGCCGGCACCGGCGCGGCCGGCGTGGGCATTGCGCGCCTGTTCCGCCGGGCGCTCGAGCGCGAGGGCGTGACGGGTGAGGCGCTGCTCTCCGCCGTCGCGATGCTGGACTCGAAGGGGCTCGTGGTCGACGCGCGGGACGAGTACCGACGTGACATCGCCTGGACCTCGGCGCTGGCGGCCTCGCGTGGCGTGCACGCGGGGTCGTCGCTGCTGGAGGTGGTGCGCGCGACGAAGCCGACCGTGCTGCTGGGGGTCTCGGGCGTTCCGGGCCTGTTCAACGAGGAGGTGGTGCGCGCGATGGCGGCCCAGGTCGAGCGGCCGGTCGTGTTCCCGCTCTCGAACCCGACGAGCTCCTCCGAGGCGCGCCCGGCGGAAGTGATGGCCTGGACCGAGGGGCGGGCGCTGATGGCGACCGGCAGCCCGTTCGAGCCGGTCGAGCTCCACGGCCGGCAGCTGCGCATCGGCCAGGGCAACAACGTCTTCGTCTTCCCGGGGGTGGGCCTGGGCGTCCTCGTCTCGGAAGCGCGCGAGGTCACCGACGCCATGTTCGCGGCCGCGGCCGACGCCCTGGCCGAGCAGCTCTCGGACGAGGACCGGGCCGCGGGCTGCCTGTTCCCGCGCATCGCGCAGCTGCGGCGCGTGACCTCGCACGTGGCCCAGGCGGTGATCCGCCAGGCGGCGGCCGATGGCGTGGCGCGCAACGTGCCGGACGACCCGGCCGAGGCCGTGGCGGCCGCCATGTGGGAGCCGGGCTACCCGGTGCTCGAGGTGAGCTAGGCCCGGCCCCGCGCTCCGGCCGGCGCGGCCTCCGCCTTCGCCGGCGCCCCGGGCAGGAAGATGCGGACGCTCATCCCGGCCCCGGGCGTGCTCTCGGCTCCGATGCGGCCGCCGTGCTCCTCCACGATCTGGCGCGCGATCGCCAGGCCCAGCCCGGTGCCCTTCACCTTGGTCGTGTAGTGCGGCTCGAAGATGCGCTCGACGTCGTCGACCCCCGGCCCGTCGTCCTCGACGCGGATCACGACCCCGCCCTGCTCGGGGGCCGTGCGCAGCCGCAGCTCGCCCCCGCGCTCGGCCATCGCCTCGAGCGCGTTGTTGATCACGTTCAGCAGCACGCGCTTGACCTGGTCCGCGTCGGCCTCGACCTCGGGCACGTCGGGCGCCAGCTCCACCTTCACGCGCAGCCGCTCGCCCGGCGCCTGGGTGTAGGGCGACAGCGCGTCGAGCACCAGCGCGTTGGGGTCGAGGCGCACGGCCTGCATCGCCGGCAGTCGGGAGAAGCGCGAGAAATCGCCGATCAGCTGCTTCAGGTCTCGCACCGCGCCCAGGATCATGTCGATCGCCGAGGGAAACAGGTCGGCGAAGCGCGCCGGCTCGCGCGACCAGGCGGTCTTCAGCGTCTCCGCGGCGAGGCCGACGGGCGTGAGCGGGTTCTTGATCTCGTGGATCACCCGCTCGACCGCCTCCTTCCACGCCTCGAGCCGCTGGCTGGCGAGGATCTGGGTGAGGTCGTCCACGACCACGACCGTGCCGATCGGCCGCCGCCCTTCGCCGAGCAGGGCCGAGGCAACCACGGAGAGCGTGCGCCGGCCCTGCGGCAGGTCGCACACCACCTGCGCCTCGTGCCGCGGCTGGCGGCCCTCGCGGACGGGGGCCACCGCCTCCACCAGCCTGTTGCAGGCGGCGAGCACCTCCCCGAGCCGGCAGCCCCGCGCGCGCTCGGGTGCGAGCCCCAGGATCTCGCTCGCGCGCTGGTTGAAGGTCTCGATGCGTCCGTCCTCGTCCAGCGACACGACGCCGGTGCCGACGTTCGCGATCACGGTGGACAGGTGGTTCTTGAGCGCCAGGAGCGTCGCCTGCGAGGCGCGCAGCTCTCCGGTGCGGGCCTCCACCATGCCCTCGAGGTTGCGGCTGTAACCCTCGATCTCGCGGCGGCTCGCCTCCAGCTCGCCGACCATCAGGTTGAACGACTCCGCGATGCTGCCGACCTCGTCGCGCGAGTGGACGGGCAATCGCGCCGAGAGGTCCCCGGTCGCGGCGCGCGCCAGCGCCTCGTTGACCCGCCGCACCGGCACCAGCACCATGCGCGAGAGCAGGACGTTCAGCAGCAGCAGCACCACCACGAACGAGACGGTCACGCCGCCGTAGAACAGGCGGCGGGTGATGCGCTCGCCGCGCTCGAGCGGGGCCAGGCTCTTGACGATGTGCAGCCGGCCGTACTGCTCTCCGGCGGCAGCCAGCGTCGAGGTGAGCGCGAGCACCCGCTGGCCCGCGAAGGTCGCCTCCCGGAAATCGTCCTGGCCGGGGCCGGGCACGCTCGAGGGCCTCACCTCCTCGCGCCGGACCCGGCGACCGGCCAGCAGCTGGCGACCGCCTGGGCCGACCAGGTCCGCCTCGCCGTCCTGGTCGACCAGCAGCACGACGCCGGGCTGGCCCAGGTAGGGCTCGGCCTCGTCGCCCATCAGCCGGCGGATGGTGGCCGGGTCGGCCGTGGCGCCGAGGTCCAGCTCCGGCGCTTCCACGCGCGCCCACAGGATGCCCTCCTGGCCCGCGAGGTCCTCCAGGTGCACGGCCAGCGAATCCCGGCTGTGGAACAGCTGGTCGTAGATGAAGTAGCGCTCGTTGTTGCGGCGCAGCGTCGAGAGCAGCCGCTTGTCCTGGTCCAGCAGGCGCTGGCGCTGCTCGCCGAGGACCGGCGCCAGCGCGGTCAGCAGCGCGGCCACGCTGCCGGCGAACACCAGCGCGAGCGTGAGCGTCACCTTGCCGCGCAGGCTCAGGTCGCGCAGCGAGCGCAGCAGAGCGCTCACGGCTCGCCCAGCCAGCCGCGGACCAGCGCGCGCGGGCCCATGGGCGTCCTCTCGACCGCGTACAGCGCGACCCCCAGGCGGCGGTTGCCGCGGGCGTCGAAGCGGATCCGCCCCGTGAGGCCGTCGACCTGGCCGCGCGCGACCTCGTCGCGCAGGCGCCGGCGCGTCTGGGCCAGCCGCGGGCCGAGGTCCTCGGCCGACAGCGGCCCCAGGCGGCGTAGAGCGGTCGTGATCACGCGTACCGCGTCGTACGCGAGGATCGCGCGGCAGCCGGGCGGGTCGCTGCCGACCGCCTGCGCGTACTTGCGGTCGAACTCCGGCGCAGGCGAGCACAGCTCGACGTAGTAGGCCTCGCCGGGCGGCGCGCCCTTCTGGAACAGGAAGGGGCTCGACCAGGCGTCGCCCCCAAGGAAGGTGGCCCGCAGCCCCACCTGACGCGCCTGCACCGCGGCCAGCGTCGCGTCGGGGAAGGAGCCGGGCATGAACACCACGTCGGGTCGGAACTCCCGGATGCGCTGCAGCTGGGCGCGAAAATCCGTCTCCAGGGCGAGGTAGAAGAACTCGGAGACGACTCGCCCGGCGGCGGTGTCCTCGAACCCGCGGCGGAAGCTGCGCGCGAGCTGTGCGCTGTAGCTGCGGCCGACCTCGTAGAGGATCGCGACCCGGCGCGCCCCCAGGCGGTCGCGTGCGAAGACGGCGAGCAGCGAGCCGATGACGTCGTCGGAGGCGCACATCCGGAACACGAACGGCCGCACGCGCCCGGTCTTCGGGTCCCAGGTCAGGTCGGACGCGGTCGAGACGTTCGTGATCTGCAGGATCCCGTCCGCCTCGGCCTCCTCGGCGACGGCCAGCGAGAGCTCGCTCGAGTTGGAGCCGATGATCGCCAGCGCCCCGGCGCGCGCGGCGAGCGCGGCGCCCTCCCGCGCGTCGACGAAGTAGCTGCCGGTACGGTACTCGGCGAGCCGCAGGGGCCGGCCGCCCACGCCGCCCTCGCGGTTCAGGTCCTCCACCGCGAGCTGCGCTCCACGCAGCGACTGCCGGCCGGACACCGCGTAGCGGCCGAGCGTCGGGAAGACGGCCGCGATCGGCAACGCGCCCTCGGCGCGGATCGAGGAGGGCTGGAGGACGAGGGGTGCGACGCGGTCGGCGGCCGACGTCTCGCCGTGGGCCGCTGCGCCGGCCGCCCTGTTGCCCGTCCGCGCGCAGCCGGCCGCGGCGAGCACCGAGCAGGCGAACACCAGGGCCCGCGACCGCATTGGTAGATCCTTCTATCCTTTCCCTTGCGCACGGCCAAGAGACTGGAGAGCAAGACCCCCGTTCAAACCGTGCGTGCGGATTTCCCGCACACGGCTTTCCGGTGGTCTCTCGGGCCTGAGCATTACGCGGTCTCCTGTTGCCAGAAGGGCTGCTCCGGATAGCGGACGCTTCCGCGCAGGCGGTGAAGGCCGAGGTTGTGGAAGTAGTCGCTCGTCCAGCGATCGGCCTCTGCGGGGCGCAGCTGTCGTCCCTTGCGCTTGATACGTAGGGTGCGCAGCCTGCGCCACACGTAGCTGTCGAGCTGGTTGAAGCGGCGCGCGGCGTTGCCGGTGCGGAAGTAGTTCCCCCAGCCCCGTAAGACGGGGTTCAGATCGGTGATGACATCGCGCACGTCCGCGTGGCACCTCGACCTCGGGGTCAGCTCTTTCACGCGTTGCCTCACGCGCTGCATAGAACGCTGCGACGGCCAGCGCTGCAGAAAGTAGAGACGCCGTCCCTTCTCCCACAGCTTGCCGCTCAGACGCTTGTGCAGGTGGCAGCCGAGGAAGTCGAAGCCCTGCTTGCCATCGAAGAGCTCGACCCGCCTCGTCTTGTCCGGGTGCAGCTCGAGCCCGAGACGCCCCAGGATCACCCGGATGCGTTCCTCGGCCCGCTCGCAGTCCTTCGCGGTGCGGCACATCACCACGAAGTCGTCCGCGTAGCGCACCAGCGTCCCCAACGGGGCGCTGTGGCGCGTCCACAAAACGTCGAGCACGTGCAGGTAGATGTTCGAGAGCAAGGGCGAGATCACCCCACCCTGCGGCGTGCCGGCCACCGTCGCACTGACGGTGCCCTCTTCCATCACTCCTGCCTCGAGCCACTGCCGCAGCAGCTTCAAGACCCGCCGGTCCGAGACGCGTCGCGCCACGAGCTTCAGCAGCTTCTCGTGGTCGATGCTTCCAAAGTAGTCACGGATGTCGGCGTCGAGCACGTGATGGCCTCCCTTGGCGCCGAGCTTCCTCAGCACCTCCAGTGCCATCGTCGCGCTCCGCTTGGGACGGAAGCCGTACGAGACAGGCAAGAAATCCGCCTCGAAGATCGGCTCCAGAACCAGCTTCGCCGCCATCTGCGCCACCCGGTCCCTCACCGTCGGGATCCCCAGCGGCCGTTTCCTCCCATCGGCCTTCGGTATGTACCGGCGTCTCACCAGACTCGGCCGGTATTCGCCTGCTCGCAGCTCGTTGCCGAGCCCTTCCAGGAAGCTCTCGACCCCGCTCTGCTCGACGTCGCGGATCGACTGGCTGTCGACTCCCGCAGCGCCGCGGTTGCGCCTCACCCGCTCCCACGCTTCCCGCAGGACGTCACCCCGCCAGATCTGGTCGTACAGCGCGTGAAAACGGCGCCCCGGTGCCCGCTTGGCCCCGGCCCACAGCCGACGTTGCAGTTGTCGCACTTTCTCGCGCGGCACAAGGCCGCCGGGGTCGTTAGGTCCGGTCTCGCCGGCCATTCCCTCACGCTTACCTGCTCCGCCAGCACGACCACCCCAGGGGTCCTTCCCTCCGACCGCGTTGTTCCTCACGGCCATCACCGGTACTACGACCCCCTCGGACTCCCGCTGCGCGGCGCTCGACTTCGTCTTCGACTTATACGAGCCACCTTGCCGTGACATCGGCTGCGCAGACGGGCCTCTCGTGTTCCGCACCCCTCCTTGCACGCGTGCTGCGCCCTCTACCCCGCCGGGGCCAGCGGCTCGCTTCGGATCTCGCACCGCTGGTCTTGCCTTCGCCGGGACATGAACGGCTCGGCCCCCGGTTTGTTCCTCTGTCGAGGCTGCAGGCTTCACTTCATGTTGCGGCCCGCGTGCTCGCTCCCCGCTGCACGGCTCTCGCCGCCTTGCGGGCTTTTGACGCCCCGCTCGGGCGCGGAGGTCTCCCTCCGACACCTGGGGCCTGCTACCCGGCGCTCCGACGCTTACCGGGACGGGACTTGCACCCGCTGGAGTGGCGCAGCCAGCGGCAGCGGCACCTACTGCTTGCGGAGTCGATGCTCCTGTCGCGTCACGACGCACCATGGCTCGCAGCGTAGCACGGCGGGCGCGGGCAGGCGGGCCGTCAGAACAAGCGCAGCTGCGCCTCGCGAGCGCGCGCGTGCCGCGCCGCCCGGACCGTGATCCACTCGGTCGAGTGGCCGCCGGCCAGCGCCAGCCGGACGTCGCTCCGGCCGCCCCGCGCGAGCGCCTCCTCCGCCGAGACGAGCGCCAGCTCCGGGTGGTTGTTCTGGCGCGAGAGGTGCGCCAGCACCACCTGGCGGCAGGCCTCGCCGAGCCCCTTCTCGAGCAGCCTCGCCACGTCGCCGTTCGACAGATGGCCAAAGGGGCCGAGGATGCGCTCCTTCAGCGACCACGGGTAAGGGCCGTCGCGCAGCAGCAGCGGGTCGTAGTTCGACTCCACGAGCAGGGCGTCGCAGCCGCGGAAGGCCTCGACCAGCCCGCGCGCGAGGTGGCCGAGATCGGTGGCGTGGCCGAACGACGCGCCGGCGGCGGCCACCACGAAGGCCACCGGCCGGGCGGCGTCGTGCGGCACCGCGACCGCGCGCACGACGAGCCGGCGGATGGTCCGGGCGGCGCCCGGCTCGATCGGCTGCAGCGCCGGCAGCCGCGCGGGGTCGATGCCGGCGGCCTCGAACGTCCGGGCCGTCCCGCCGAGCGGCACGCCCCACCTGCGGCTGAAGGCCGCCGCGCCGCGCGCGTGGTCGCCGTGCTCGTGGGACAGCAGCACGGCGTCGAGCGAGGCCGGGTCGACGCCCGCCGACAGCAGCCGCTCCGCGAGCTGTCGCGGCCCGAGGCCGGCGTCGAGCAGGATGCGCGCTCCGCCCCCCTCGACCAGGGTGGCGTTGCCGTCGCTGCCGGAGCCCAGCACGCGGAAGCGGAGCATGCGCTCGTCGATTACACCACGAGATCCTTCGCGCGCGGCCGCCAGCCGTCCAGCCTGCCGAGCACGCTGGCGCTGACCCGCCCGCGGAACAGACGGGTCGCGAGCCGGCGCACGTCGTCCGCGCTCACCTCCTCGATCCCTTCGAGGACCTCGTCGAGCGGCAGCTGGCGGCCGAAGTAGATCTCCTGGCGCGCGAGGTGGCTCATGCGCGCGCCGCTGCCCTCGAGCGAGAGCACGAGGCCGCCCTTGATGTGGTCCTTGGCCCGGCGCAGCTCGACGTCCGGGATGCGCTCGGCGCACAGCCGCCGCAGCTCATCGAGCGTGAGGCGCACCACCTGCGGCAGCGAGTCGAGGCTGGTGCCGGCGTAGACGCTGAGCAGGCCCGCATCCGAGTAGGACGTCACGCCGGACGAGATCGAGTACACGAGCCCGCGCTTCTCGCGCACGTTCTGGAACAGGCGCGACGACATGGAGCCGCCCAGCACCGTGTTCAGCACGAAGCTCACGTAGCGGTGGGGGTGCGTCTGGGAGAGCGCGCGCGTGCCGAGGCACACGTGCACCTGCTCCAGCTCCCGCTTGGCGCGAACCACGGTGGCGGTGACGGCGCGCGGGGCGCGGCCATTCGCAGGCAGCGGACGCCGGTGCAGCCCCGAGAAGTGCCGCCGCACGAGCTCGGCCGTGCGACGGTGGTCCAGGTGGCCCGCCGCGGCGATCACCAGGTTCGAGGGCTGGTACACCCGCGCGAAGTGCTCGGCCAGGTCCGCGCGGCCGAAGCGACGGACCGTGCGCTTGGTGCCCAGGATCGGCCGGCCGAGCGGGTGGTCCGGCCACACCGCCTCGCACAGCAGCTCCATCACGAGGTCGTCGGGCGTATCCTCGACCATGTTGATCTCCTCGAAGATGACCTTCTTCTCCTTGGCCATCTCCTCGGGATCGAACAGCGGGTTGAGCACGACGTCGCCCAGGATCTCCACGGCCAGCGGCAGGTGCTCGTCGAGCACCTTCAGGTGGAACGAGGCGTACTCCTTCGCGGTGAAGGCGTCCATGTAGCCGCCGATCGAGTCCACCTCGGCCGCGATCCGCTCGGCCGAGCGGGTCTTCGTGCCCTTGAACACCATGTGCTCGATGAAGTGGCTGATGCCGCCCTGCTCCGGCCGCTCGTGGCGGCTACCTTTCTTCACCCACACGCCGATGGCGACGCTGCGCAGCGCGGGCATGGTCTCCGTGACGAGGGTGAGGCCGTTGGCGAGGATCTCCCTGGTTATCATGTCGCGGGGACGCCGGCCGCTGCCGGCACGGGCCAGCAGACTACCACATGCTAGACTGCGCCGCGGAGTGAGCGAGCGCACCCAGCCTGCGACGCGCGCCGCCCTCGCCGCAGCCGCGGCCCTGTCTGCCGCGTTCGTTCCCGCCGTCCTGCTCGACCTCGCGCCCTGGCTGCGCGGCCCGGCGCCGTACCCGCCCGAGTGGCAGTGGGAGTACCGCTTCCCGCTCGCGCCGGCGCCCTTGGCAGCACTGGCGCTGGTGGCGCTCGTGCTCGTGCTGCTCGGCGCCACGGGCCTGCCCGCGCTGCGCCGGCGCGCGCACGGCGCGGGTCATGCCCTCGTCGCCGCCTCCGTGCTGCTCGGCTTCGCGCTGCCGCTCGCGCTGCTGGCGCGCGAGCCGACGGGCGCCCTGCGCGCGCTGCTCGCGCGCACGACGTCCTTCTCGGTCACCTCGTACCACACCGTCGCCGTCTCGGACGAGGCCCGAGACCCGCTGGCTTTCGTCCGGCGCCACGCCGAGCTCCTGCCCGAGCTCGCCCGCAGCGCCAAGCACGCGGCCACCCACCCGGTGGGACCCGTCCTGCTGTTCCGGGCGGCGGTCGCCGCCTGCGAGCGCTCGCCCGCGCTGACGGACCTGCTGCTCGACGCCGCGGACGTGCCGGAGCGCGACTTCGCCGGGCCTCTGACGCGCCCGGCCCGGGCCGGCGCGCTGCTGGGAGCGCTCGCGCTCTGCCTGCTGGCGGCCCTCACCGCCTGGCCCCTCGCGGCGCTCGCCGAGGCGCTCGGCCTCGGGCCGCTGGCGGCCGCCCGCGTTTCCCTGCTGTGGACCCTGCTGCCGGGACCCGCCCTGATCGAGCCGCGCTTCGACGCCTCGATCGCGCTGCCGGTCGTCGCGTTCGCGGCGCTGCTCGTCTCGGCCGCCCGCGCGGCGGGCGCGGTCGCGTTCACAGGTCGCGCGGCGCTGGCGGGCGCCTGCGCCGGCGCGGCGCTGCTCCTCTCGTACGGCTCGGCCGCCTTCCTGGCAGTGGCCGCCCTCGCCGTCCTCGCCGCCGCTCGCGCGGAGGGGCAGCGCGGGACGGCGACCGCCCTCGCCGCAGTGGCGGGTGCGTTCGTCGCCACGGCGGTCGCGATCACGATCGCCTTCGGCCTGCCGGCCTTGGTCGGCGGCCATCCGCTCGACGCGCTGCGCGCCGCGCTGGCCATCCACCGCGAGGCCTACACCGCGCCGCGCAGCTACCGGCTTTGGCTCCTGTTCGACCCGATCGACTTCGGGGCGCTGCTCGGCGTGGGCGTGGCGTCTCTCGCCGTGGCCGGGACCTGGCGCACGGCCCGCGAACGGCTGGCCGGCCAGCACACGGGGCCAGCGGCGGCCTTCGGCGTGGTCGTGGTCACGGCGATCGTGATGCTGGTCGCAGCCGGGGTCGCACGCGGCGAGGTCGGGCGCATCTGGATCCCGCTGATGCCGCTCGTCCTGATCGCGGCCAGCTCCGGGCTCGAGCGCGACGGCGCCGGGGAGACGACCCTCGTCGGCCTGCTGACGGCGCTGTCGACGCTCGCCCTCGCTGCCGCCTGGAAGCTCTGATTCCCCGGCGCGCGGTATCTCAGGGCTCCTGCAGCAGGCGGCGCACCGTCGGCGCGAGGGCGTCGGCCGCGATGCGCTGGGCGACCTCGTTCGGGTGGCGGTCGACCGGGTGCACCCACAGGTCCGCGCTGCGCCGGCCGCGGAAGGCCGGCAGCAGGTCGAGGTACGGGATCGCGGACTGCTCGCAGAAGCGGGCGATCGTCCGGTGGACGGGCTCGAACGGGTACCCCGCCTCGAGGCCGACGAACAGCGGCCACGAGGCGACCAGCAGCCTGGCGTGCCGCTGCCGGAGCTGCGCGTCCATCTGCCGCAGGTACTCCTGGGTGCGGGGCCAGCCGGGGTTCAGGTCGCTCCACATCTCGAGGTACCAGCGAGTCGTCTCGCGTCCGACTCGCCAGGCGGTCACCCGGTCGCTCACGAGGTCGAAGAGCCGCGAGCGGTAGCTCCGCGCCGCGAGCGCGTCCTCGTCGGACAACCGCTCGCGGTCGAGGATCCAGTCGTTGACGTAGGACTGCCGGGCCTGGAACTCGGGAGGCCGCGCCGCGTCGTTCAGCACCAGGGCGTAGACCAGCAGGTCGGGCTCGTACTGCAGGCTGGTCTCGAAGGGCTCGTAGAGCTGCGGGAAGTCCAGGCCGCGGCGGCCGCAGTTGCGCACCTCGTAGCGGCCCGGCTCCGCCGCGTTCAACCTCGCCTCCAGGACGCGCGCGAGCGTGTCTTCCTCCTTCACGCCCTGGCCCTCGGTGAACGAGTCGCCGAAGACCACCACCCGCTTCACTCCCGCGCGCCGCGGCGTGGGCGGCAGGTCGCGAAAGCGCAGGTGGTTGTACTCGGACAGCACCGCCCACGGGTGCAGCGAGGCGATCGACTCGAAGCGGTGCGGGGCGATCCGGCGGTAGCGCGACCGGTTCGCGGGCAGCCGCAGGTCGATCGGGAAGTAACCGCGCGGGTTCGTGGGATAGCAGTCGAGCAGCCGCGTCCACTGAGCGTCGACCAGCCGCCGCGTCGCGAGCTGCCGGTCCGGCCGGAAGCCGCCGAGGCGCAGCGCGGCCTCCAGCCCGGCGAGCAGCAGCGCCACTGAGACGAGCGACAGCGCGGCGTTCAGCAGCGCGGCCCGCGCGCGTCCGCTCAAGGCGCGGCCCCGGCGCCCGGCTCGGGCCAGCGGAAGTCCGCGCGGTAGATGCGGATCGACCAGCCCGCCCGCGCGATCGGCTCGAGCGCGCGCAGCCTCTCCATCAGCGGCCGGTCCGCGGGATCGAGGTAGACGCCCTGCAGGTTGGTGACGCTGACGGCGACCACGTCGCCGGGGACGATCTCGCGCGTCACGTGCGGGGCGTGCGGGGAGGTGTACCCCGGCAGCATCTCGGCATCGATGCCATAGTACGCGGGGTCGGCGCTGCCGAAGTACGACAGCTTCAGCCGCGTCACGTGGTTCGCCCGCGTCCAGGCGGCGAGCCGCTTCAGGTCCTGGCCCCAGTCGAGGTTCGAGTCCACCAGCAGCCGCCAGCCGTTGGCCGGGCCGCCCGCCAGCTCGTTGAAGTAGGCGAGGTGGTGGGGGTGGGTCCACAGGGCGCCGCCCGCGTACCAGGCGCCGAGCAGCGCCACGAGCGCAGCGCCGGCGGGGCGGCGCCACGAGGCCAGCCGGACGGCCGCCTCGGCGCAGCCGAGGAACAGGAACGGGTAGATCGGCAGCAGGTGGCGGTGGCCGATCTGCAGGCCGCGCGTGAGGCTGAGCGCGAGGTACACGAGCACCGGCAGCCACACGAACACGAGGTCCCGCCGGCGCAGCCTCGTCACGCGACCGAGCGCGAGCGCCGTCAGCACGAGCAGCGGCACGGGCGTCTTGAGCAGGAACGTCAGCAGGAAGTACTGCGGGAAGCCGTGGTCCGATAGCTGCCCGGCCAGGAAGGTGGGCCGCGCCTCCGAGTGCGTCATCACGAACAGCATCCCGCGCGCGTAGTCCTCCGGCAGCGCCCCGGCGCGCGAGGCGGCGGCCAGGCCGCGCAGCCAGGGGCTCGCGATCGGCGCCTGGAGCGTCGCAAGCCCCGCCGCCCTGGCGGCGGGGTCGGGCGACAGGTCGTGGCGGAAGCCGTACGCAGCCCAGAGCACGACCAGCGCGACGAGCGCGACCGCGGCCAGCAACGCCCCGGCGAGGGCCAGGCGGGTCGCCCGACCCGCCTGGCGGTGCTCGCGACCGAAGGCGCGCCAGCGCAGCGGCACGCCGCCGGCGACGGTGGCCAGCGCGACGAGCGCGAGCACGACGGCCAGGATCGGCGCCGAGAACTTCGTGGCGAACGCGGCGCCCGTGGCCAGGCCCGCGGCGAGCAGGCGTGGCAGCGTGGCCTCCTCCAGCAGGCGGCAGAAGAGGGCGATCGCGAGGAAGTAGAAGAGCGCGAAGCCGAGGTCCGTGGTCACCAGCGAGCCGTGGGCCAGCACGTCGGGCGAGAGCGCCGCGGCCAGCGCCGCCATGGCGCCCGCCGCCGCGCCGAAGCGGCGGCGCGCCTCGAGGAAGACCGCCACCACCAGGACCGACGCGAGGGCGACGACGGGCAGGCGTCCGAGGAACAGCAGGCGGTCGGCGTCGTTCCAGCGGTAGAGGAAGCGGCGGCCGAAGTCCCACTGGCGCGCCTCGATCCAGGCGCGGTCGTCCTGGCGCACGACCGGCCGCACGAGCG
This sequence comes from uncultured Acidobacteriota bacterium, assembly GCA_963831755.1. Taxonomy (GTDB): domain Bacteria; phylum Acidobacteriota; class Vicinamibacteria; order Fen-336; family Fen-336; genus DATBSL01. The sequence continues at coordinate 101,333 of CAWHRC010000018.1, read as the reverse complement.
CGAGCGGGGCCGCCGCGAGCAGCTTCACGAGCGGCGGCTGCTCGGGGTTGAGACGATGGTCGCCGAGCGCCAGGTGGGTCCAGCCGGCGGGCAGGTGCGTTCCCTCGTCGAAGGTGGCCGAGTTGCCGCGCAGCGAGTCGATGGCCAGGCCCGCCTGCAGGGCGACCGCCAGGGCAACCAGGATCGCCTGGACGCGGCCGTTCACGGGCGGCCCGGCACGGGAGCGGCGGCCCGGGGCACGACCCCGTCGACCGCGCGCGCGATGGCCTGCGAGGCGATCCGATACGCGACCTCGTTCGGGTGCTCGTCGTTCGGGCCGTCCACGACCAGCGTGCGCCAGTCGAGGTCCCTGTACTGTGGCAAGAGGTCCACCACCTTCGCACCGCCCTCGCTCGCCACCAGGGCGACCTTGGCGTGCAGCTCCGTGAACGGGTAGCGGTCGTCGAGCGGGTTTCCGAACAGGGGGAACACCGCAACCACGAGCGGCACGCCCGCCTCGCGGCAGAGGCCGCCGGTCGCGAGCAGCGCCGCGCGGCCGGCCTTCCAGCCAGGGTAGTCCTCGGCGTACATCGAGCGGAAGCCCGCGACACGCCGGCGGTTCTCGATGGTGGCTCGCAGCCGGCCCTTCACCAGCCGCACGAGCGCCGAGCGGTCGAGCAGCGAGGGTGGCGCCCTCTGGCTCTGCTCGCGCTCCTCGACCCATTCTGCGGCCCGCCGCGCCTCGGCCGCGTTCTCGTCCTCGCTGTCGTTCAGCACGTAGGCGAGGACGACGACGTCCGGCTGGTAGGCCAGGCCCTCGGCGGCCAGCTTGCTCGCCTCCTGGACGGTATTGAGCCCCGGCTCGCCCAGGTTCACCGCCTCCCAGCGCTCGCCGCGCTCGCGCGCGAGCAGTCGCTCCAGGCGCTGCGGCCAGGTGTCGTCGAAGAGAACGCCCACGCCCCAGGTGAACGAGTCGCCCAGGCAGACCGCGCGCTTCACGCCCTCCGGCTTGGTCAAGCTGCGCTCGAGGTCGCGATAGCCCCGCGTGTTGAGCGGCCGCCGCTCGCGGGTGTCCGTCCGGACCGGGGCGTAGCCGCCGCCCTCGCGCGCGGGCGCGAGCAGCCGCACGGCGGCTTCGGCGACGGCGAGCGACAGGACGACAGCGAAGGCGAGCAGCGCCAGTTCGGCGCGTCGGGTGTGGCCGGGCACGACAAATGATAATGCGAGGGGCGTGCTATGCTGCCGCCACGCCAATGTGTCGCCACCCGCGTGAGGTGCCACGGCCGATGCGAGCGGCGGCATGCCTGGGACTCGCGCTGGCGATCCTGGCCTCGCCGAGGACGCTGCGGGCGCAGTCGATCTTCCACGACACCGATCGCATCGACATCACCGGCCGGCAGAACCTGACGCTCGGCTCGGGAGCGCGCGCCTACGGCATGGGCGGCGCGTTCCTCGCGCGCGCCGACGACGCCACCGCAGCCTCCTGGAACCCGGCGGGCCTCAGCTACCTGCGGCTGCCCGAGGTGTCGCTCGTGGGCGCCTCCAGCTTGTTCGACATCACGCGAGGGCAGGACACCGACCACTTCAACGGTCGCACGATCGACTTCGGCGCCTTCACCTGGCCCGTGCGCGTGGGTGGGACCCACGGGGCGGTCCAGCTGAGCTACCAGCGGGCCGTCTCGTTCGACGGGCGACGGCGCATCCTGTTCTACGACGACCAGGGACAGACGTCGATCACCGAAGACGTCCGGAGCAGCGGCGGCTTCGACGTGATCGCGCTCGGCGCCGGCCTGCGGCTCACGCGCTCGCTGCGCGCCGGTGCCACGCTCAACCGCTGGCTGAACGGCTACGACCAGACGCTGTCCCGGAACTACCTGCAACCCACCAACCGGCGACCCAAGCGCGATTTCGAACTCGACTTCCAGCCCCGCGGCTGGAACGCCAACCTCGGGCTCATGTGGTCCCCGGTCGAGTCGCTCAACGTGGGCGCAGTCTACAAGACCCCGTTTCGTGCCGGCGTCGAGCTGACCAAGAGCCGGCTCGACCCCTGGCTGAGGGGGACCGGGCCCGAGATCGAGGAGATCACGACGAACTCCTACTCGACCAGCAAGACCAGGCTCGACTTTCCCGCCTCCTACGGCTTCGGCCTCTCCTGGCGCCCGCACGACACCTTCACGCTCTCCGCGGACCTGACGCTCACGCGCTGGTCGCAGGCACGAATCCATAACTACTTCGACCTCGAGGTCACACCCCCCGGTGGGGAGACGCCGGCGCCGAAGCCGCCGCCGAACGTCTATCCGCTGCTGCAGTACCCGACGCTGAACGCGCTGCCCACCAGCGACAACCCGGGCCTCTCCACCCAGCAGGACAAGCAGGAGCTGCGCGTGGGAATGGAGTACGTGCTGATCGCGGGCCGGCTCAAGGTCCCCCTGCGCGCCGGCTACTTCAACGATCGCCAGATCACGCAGGACCTCGTGGGCCACACGCCCCGCTTCGACGGCTTCACCGCCGGCGTCGGGCTGGTGCTGGGATCGGTGCTGCTGGACGTCGCCTACGTTTACGAGTTCGGCAAGTACTACGTGGCCGGCGAGACGGCGATCGCCTCCGACGATCTCGACTCCGGCGTGGCCACGGTGCCGCCCACGCAGCGCAACTCGCTCACCACCAACCGCGTGTTCGCCTCGGTCATCTACCGGTTCAGCGGGCGGCCCTGAGGCCGGGCGAGCCCACCGGCTCGCCCCCGACCGCCGGCTCACTTCACGACGTTCAACGTCACGTCGATCTTCACCACCTCGCCTGTCACGGGGTCGGTCGAGGCGACCGTCTGGACCGTCTGACCGTCGCGCAGGATCGGATCGATGAAGGTCTCGAAGCGTCGAAACATCGGCGCTCCCCCCAGGTCATCCCGGGCGCCTGTCCCCGGCCCTGGCGTGACGGCCGAGGAGTTCTCGACCTGGAGGTTGAGCTGGTAGTGGCCGTCGGTGAGGTCGGTGGCCCAGCAGTCGATGTTGGTGCCGACGTTCCGGTACTGTATGCCCGTGCTCTTCGGCTTTCCGGACTCGTCGTAGGTGACGCTTGGCACGGGCGTGTCGATGCCCATCCGCATGCGGACTCTGTTGCCGGAGCTGGTGCTCGGTCTGGCGCCCACGAGGAACGTGTAGGGCAGGCTCGCCTGCTTCTTGTCGTTCTGATAGCGCGAGATCACGAGCTGGACGCGCAGCGTGGCCGACGCGACGTAGCGGGGGTCCGGACGGGGAGCCGCGCGCTCGGTCCGCGCCGCGTCGGCCTTGGTGTCGGTCTTCGGCGCGGTCTTGGCGCCTTCGGCCTGCTCCTGCGCCGCCCACGCGCGCGCGCAGACGAGGGCGAGACCGACGAGGACGGTGGCAGCGGCGCGGCTTCGGGAGTTCATGAGTGTCTCCTTTGTCTCTACGTCCCTGTGCCTTCCGCCGGGTCGAGCGGGACGATCTCGAGCGGCTCGATCACGAGCGGCGCCGGCTCGGCGAGGTCGGCCGAGGGCTCACCCGCCGCGGCGAACGCCGGCGGGGCACGCCTCTGCGCCCGAACCAGCGCGACGAAGCGAACGAGGGCTTCCTGCTGGCCCGGTGGCACGAGCACCTCGGGCTGGGCCAGGCCACGCCGCGCCGTCGACGTTCCTCGGCGCGGCTCGACCTTCGTGGAAGCTCGGCCAGCGACGAGCCCATGGCTCGGCGTCGTGGTCTGCGAAGTCATCGGTCGACCTTCGTGCGGCTCCGGGCGCGCTGGTGACGGCGCACGAGACGCGATCGCGGCCAGGGGCTGCTGCCGGGGCGTCTCGAGCCACCCGGCCTGCCACGCGGCGGTGAGGAAGACAGCGGTCGCGAGGACGCCCGCGGAGGCCATCCAGGCCCAGCGCCAGGGCCGAGGCGCGGGGACATCGGCCGCGGCGCTGCGGATTCGTGCGCGCAGCCCGGGAGACGGCTCGGCGCTGGCGATCTCGCCCAGCGCCTCGTCGGCGAGTGCGAGCGCGCGTCGCAGGGCTGCCAGCTCGGCCCGACACGACGGGCACGCCTCCAGGTGGGCCGAGACAGTGGCGGAGGCCGGCTCCCCCGCTGCCACGTCGGCTAGCTCCGTGTGGAATCGTTCACGAGACATCTCAGGCTCCCCGCCAGCACCTTGCGCGCGAGGTGCAGCCGCGACTTCACGGTGCCCTCGGGCACATCCAGCAGCCGCGCCACCTCGCGCACGTCGTGCCCCTGGATCGCAGCCAGCACGGTCACGATCCGGAGCTTCTCCGGCAGCGCGTCGATCGCGCGCCCGACCCACTCCGCCCGCTCGCGACGCGCGGCGTCGTCCTCCAGGGAGGCGGGTGAGGCCGTCTCGACCGCCAGCACGTCCTCCCGCCTCCGCCGCCGGCTGCGCTGGTGGTCCAGCGCCAGCCGGAACGCCGTCCGCACGAGCCACGAGCGGAAGCGCTCCCGGTCGCGCAGGGCGGCGAAGCCCCGCCGGGCTCGCAGGAAGGCCTCCTGCGCCACGTCCTCGGCGTCCTCGCGCCGCCCCAGGACGCCGAGCGCCACCCGGAACGCCAGCGTCGATGAGTCCACCACGCGCGCCTCGAACTCGCGCTCGAGCGCCGGGTCGAGGGTCACCGGGCGGCCCAGGCTGATCTCGGCGGCTTCATTCAGGAGCACCTCGCAGGCCCTCGACCACAAGACGCCGGGGGCGCCCGGCGGGTTCAGTCCGGCTCGGGCTCGTCGATTCCCCTGGGGTAGACCCGGACGGCCTGCCAGCGCTTGAGCAGCACCTGCCCCGGCGCGAGGCCCTTGGGTTTGCGGACGTCCGCCACGCGGCACAGGTGCACCTCGACCTTGCCACGGGCGCCACGGGCCTTGGAGTGCCAGGCGGCGAGCTCCGCCGCGCGCTCCACGACCGGACGGGGCAGCTCCTCGAGCGGGAGGTCGTCCGGGTTGCGCAGGACGACGTGGCTGCCGGCCGGGCCGGCGACGTGGAGCCAGAAGTCCCGCGGCTCGGCGACGCCGAAGGTGAGCCGGTCGTTCTCCTCGTCGCCCTTTCCGACCAGGATCTCGAAGCCTTCGCACGCGATCGCGCGGAAGCCACGCCCCTTGCTTCCCATCAGCGCAAACGATAACCGCTGGCGGCGGCGCTGTCCCGGAGGGCCCCGGTTTCCCGGTTGTCGGGGTCGGAAAGGCCGTGCGGCCGCTGCGGCCGGGGGCCCGGTGGTAGGCTCCCGGCATGAGCGAGTTCGATCTCGATCCGGAGGAGCTGAGGCGACTCGGCCAGCGCGCCACCGACCTCGTCACCGAGCACCGCGAGAGCCTCCTGCGGCGGCCGGTCTTCGGCAAGCTCGGCGAGGCGGCCGCGTTCTTCGACGAGCCTCTGCCCGAGCAGGGCCAGCCGCTCGAGGAGCTGCTCGAGGCGGTGCGGCAGCACGTCCTTCCCCACGCCTTCGGCAACTCGCACCCGCGCTTTTTCGCCTTCATCAACGCCACGGCCGACCCGGTCGGGACCGTGGCCGACTACCTGGCCTCGGCCATGAACAGCAACTGCTGGGGCGGCGACCACGCGTCCATCCACGTCGAGAAGCGGGTGATCGCCTGGCTGGCGGAGATCCTCGGGCTGCCGGCCACCGCCGAGGGCATCCTGACGAGCGGCGGCTCGATGGCGAACCTGACCGCGCTCGCGACCGCCCGGGCTGCCGTGGCGCCGGGGGTGCGCGAGGAAGGCTTCGCCGGCACGCGGCCGATCGTGGTCTACGCCTCCGACGAGGTCCACAACTGCGTCGACAAGGCCGTCGACCTGCTCGGCATCGGCTGGAAGCAGCTGCGGAAGATCCCGACGGACGACCGCTTCCGCATCCGGCTCGACCTGCTGAGGCAGGCGATCGCCGGGGACCGGGCCGCCGGCTTGAGGCCCGCCATCGTCGTGGGCACCGCGGGCACCGTGAACACCGGCGCTGTCGACCCGCTCGAGGACCTGGCCGACCTGTGCGCCGCCGAAGGCCTGTGGTTCCACGTGGACGGCGCCTACGGGGCGCTCGCCTCGGTCTCGCCGAAGCTGCGGCCGCTCGTCCGGGGGCTCGAGCGTGCAGACTCCGTGGCGGCCGACCCGCACAAGTGGCTCTACGTGCCGTACGAGGCCGGCGCCGTGCTGGTACGGGATCCGGGCCGCATGGCCGACGCCTTTCGCCGGCCCGCGCCCTACATCGTGCACGACCCCGACAGCCCGGTGGTCGGGCCCGTCTCGTTCAACGAGCGGGGCCCGGAGCTGTCGCGCGGGTTCAAGGCCCTCAAGGTCTGGATGGGGATGAAGCGCCACGGCCGCCGGGGGTACGCCGCGGCCGTCGAGCACGACGTGGCGATGGCGCGCTTCCTGGGCGACGAGCTCCTGGCCCGAGCGGACTTCGAGCTGATGACCGAGCCCGTGCTTTCGATCGTCGGCTTTCGCTACAGGCCCGCCGGCCTCGGCGACGAGGATGCGCTGGCGCGCCTCAATCGCCGGATCGTCAACCGGCTCGTCGGCAGCGGCGGCTTCTTCCTTGCGCCGACGCTGCTCAAGGGTTGCACCGCTATGCGCGTCGCGATCGTCAACTTCCGCACGACCGAGGACGACCTGCGCTCGCTGCTCGACGAGGTGGCACGGGTCGGCCGGCAGATCACGGTCGGCTGAGCGCCACCCCCCGGCACGACGCACACCCCGGCTTCCGCCAATGCCAGGAATCGACTAAGTTTCGGCCCGGCCACCGCTTTCAAACCCCTCCGGCCCCGCCGGCATCTCAACGTTCGGAAGTGGACGTCATGGAGGGGCTCGCAGGGGCGGTGCTCGGAGAGACGATCATCCCGATCCGGGAGGACGAGGACCGCCGGGCCGCCGAGAGGCGGCTCGTGGGGGATGCCCAGAAGGGGGATCTTCTCGCTTTCGAGCGGCTCTACCGTGACAACGAGCGAAAGGTGTTCGCCTTGTGTCTGCGGCTGTCGTGCGACGCGGCGCTGGCCGAGGAGCTGACCCAGGAGGTGTTCGTGCGCGCCTGGCGCAAGCTCTCGACCTTCCGCGGCGACAGCGCCTTCTCCTCGTGGCTCTACCCGATCACGGTGAACGTGGCGCTGAGCGAGCGGCGCTCGCGCCGGCGGCGAGACGCCCGCTTCGTCGCCACGGAGGACCCGGCTCAGCTCGAGCGCACGCCGCGGGCGCCGCAGCCCGAGACGGGCTTCGATCTCGCGAAGGCGCTCGCCACGCTGCCGCCCGGTGCGCGCGCCGTCTTCGTGCTGCACGACGTGGAGGGCCGCACCCACGAGGAGATCGCGGACCTCCTGGACCTGGCCCCCGGAACATCCAAGGCTCAGCTGCACCGGGCCCGGAGGCTGTTGCGAGAGGTGCTGGAATCATGACGTGCCAGGAGCTGGACGACCATCTCGACGACTGGCTCGACGGCGCCCTGCCGCCGGCGGAGGGGGCCCTCGTCGAGGCGCACCTCGCGGGCTGCCCGTCCTGCCGCGAGAGCGAGCGCCGGCTGCGGCGCCTGCTCGCGCACGCCGCGGCGCTGCCCCGCTCGGTGTCGCCGTCGCGTGACCTCTGGCCCGGCGTCGAGCGGCGTATCGCGCGCGCGCGCGGCTGGGCCGGCCTCTTCGGCTGGGGCCCGTCGCTCACGCTCGCCGCGGCGGCCACGGTGCTGGCCGCCGTCGGGGCGCTGCTGTGGCAGGCACAGCCCCCCGCCGCGGTGCACACGGTGCAGATGCCGGCGGGGCCCGCCTTCGAGGCGGCCGCGGCGCAGGGCGCTCTCGTGTCCGACCCCGTGCTCGCCCAGGCCGAGCGCGAGTACGAGGCGGCGGCGAACACGCTGCTGGGCGCCCTCCAGCAGCGCCAGTCCGCGCTCCCGCCGGAGGACCTCGCCCGGATCCAGGCCAACCTGCGGGTGATCGACCGGGCGCTCGCCGAGGTGCGGCTCGCGCTCGCCAGGGACCCGGGCAACCCCGAGCTCAACCGGATGCTGGTGGCGACGCATCGCAAGAAGGTGGACGTGCTCCGTCGGGTGGTTCGCCTGTCGACGGCGCTTTGAGAATGCAGAGGAGCAAGACCATGAAGCGCGCAGCGCTCAGCCTCGTCGCAGCACTCGCACTCCCCGCCGCCCTGGCCGCGCAGACGGCGGTCGACCAGAAGCGCCCGGCGGCTGCCGACGGGATGGTGACGATCGAGAACCCGGCGGGCTCCACGAAGGTCACGGGCTGGGAGCGCGCCGAGGTCCAGGTGAAGGGCAGCGTCTGCCCGGAGTGCGAGCTCGCCCTGAGCGGAGCGGAAAGGCGCGTTCACGTCGAGATCGAGTCGCACCACATCAACCCGATGGCGGGCAAGAGCGACATCGAGGTCATGGTCCCCGCCGCCAGCTCGGTCTCGATCGAGGGCTTCAGCGCCACGATCGCGGTCACGGGCGTCAGCGGCAGCGTCAAGGCCGAGACTGTGAACGGCTCGATCACCCACAGCGGCGGCTCGAAGGAGGTCCGGCTGCAGAGCGTCAACGGCGCGGTCGACACCACCAAGCCCGCCGGCCGCGTCCACGTCGAGGCGGTGAACGGCGCCGTCACGGTGCGCGATGCGACCGGGGAGCTCGAGGCGTCGACCGTCAACGGCAAGCTCACCGTGAGCGGGGGCACGTTCGACCGTGTCGGCCTCGAGACGGTGAGCGGCGGCGTGCGCTTCGACGGCGCAGTCGGGGCGAAGGCAAGCCTGCGGGTCGAGAGCGTGAGCGGGCCGGTGGATCTCTACTTCCCCGCCGGCTTCGGCGCCGATTTCAGCGTCACCAGCTTCAGCGGGCCCATCAGCAACGAGCTGGGCCCCGCGGCCACGAAGTCGAGCGAGTTCATGCCGCAGAAGGAGCTCACCTTCACCAGCGGGCAGGGCGGCGCACACGTGAGCGTCGAGACGCTGTCCGGCGCGGTGAACATCCGCAAGAAGCAGTAGCCGCGCCCCCGGACGCGAAGGCGCGGGAAACCGGACAGGCAGGAGCCGAGGGGAGAGTGCAGATGCAGCGCGTGGGAACGGCGGTGGCGGTGCTGGCGGCGGCGATGGCGGTCCCGGCGCTCGCGGCGCAGGACGAGTTCCACTGGCAGAAGACGCTGGCCCGGGGCAGCGCGATCGAGATCAAGGGCGTCAACGGCGGGATCACGGCCACCGGCACGAGCGGCTCGGCCGTCGAGGTCAGCGCGGTCAAGAAGGCGCGCAGGAGCGACCCGGCCCAGGTCAAGGTCGAGGTCGTGGAGCACGCCGGGGGCGTGACGATCTGTGCCGTCTACCCGTCCGTGGGCAGTCAGCCGAACAGCTGCGTGCCCGGCAAGGGCGGCCGCATGAAGACGCGCGACAACGACGTGCAGGTCGCCTTCCAGGTGAAGGTCCCCGCCGGCGTCCGCTTCGTCGGACGGACCGTCAACGGCAGCGTCTCCGCGACGGGCATCGCCGCAGACGCCGAGGCCGAGACGGTGAACGGAGGCGTGAACCTGGACGCGGCCGGGACCGCCCGCGGCAGCACCGTCAACGGCGGCGTCACGGCGCGGCTCGGCCGGGCGGACTGGGACGGCGCGCTGAAGCTCAGCACCGTCAACGGCGGGATCGAGCTGACGCTGCCCGACGGCCTGAACGCCGAGGTCAAGGCCTCGACCGTCAACGGCGACGTCGAGACGGACTTCCCGCTCGCGGTGAGCGGACGCATCTCCCGCCGCTCCATCTCCGGCACCATCGGCAGCGGCGGACGCCAGCTCGAGCTGAGCACGGTCAACGGCGGCATCGCGCTGCGAAAGGCCGGCGCGAAGAAGTCCGCGGGCCGCTGAGCCGGCCGGCGATCGCCTCGCCGCGGGCGTCCTCGCGCCCGCGGCGGCGCCCTGCGTGGGCGTCTATAATCCCGCCGACCCGGGAACGCGATTGAGCAGCACGCCAGACAAGGTCCCCCTGACACGACGCGCCTTGGCGCTCTTGCGAGAGTTGCGGATAGGCGCGCACCAATACGACACCAGTGTTCTGCGTCTCGTGCTCGACTCGACGCGCCTGCGGCGACGGCGGGGCTACGGCCCGCGCGAGGCCCTCGCTGAGGGTCTCCTCCATCCGGCCGTGTCTCGCGAGCGGTGGGCGCGGGCGGTGCCGAAGAGACGCTTGGTGCACTTCCAGAAGCACTTCAATCCGTCGGGATTCGATGTGCTGACAGAGGACAAGGTCGTCTTCGACGCGTACTGCCGTCGGGTCGACCTGCCGGTGCCCCCTACGTTCGCCGTCCTTTGGCACCCCTCCGGCTGGAAGACGGACGGCACTCCGCTGCACGGAGCGGACGAATGGGTGCCCTTCTTCAAGAGGGATGCGCCCGACGAGTTCCTAGTCAAGCCCGCTGACGGCTTCTACGGCCGCGGAGTGCGGGTATTCGCCCGGGAAGGGGGTGCCTTCCGAGAGTCGTCCGGCCGCGTGTTCTCTGCTGCCGAGCTTCACGCCGAGTTGCTGTCCCCGCGGCCGTACTACTACCCGAAGCTCGTCCTGCAGGAACGGTTGCGCAATCACGAGGCCCTCCTGGCACTCAGCGGCTCGGCCGGACTGCAGACCATACGTATCGTCACACTCGTCCACGACGACGGTTCGGCCGGTGTCTACCTGACGTTCCTGCGGATCATTTCGGCGGACGCGATCGTCGACAACTTTGACCACGGCCGTACCGGCAACCTCATGGCACTCGCGGACCCCGCCAGCGGCGTGCTTGAGCGGGCTGTAGCATGCCATCCTTCCGTGATCGGGCCGGTGTTCATAGAGCGTCATCCTCGCACCGGGATGTCAATCCCCGGTTTCGTGTTGCCCTGCTACGAGGAGGCCTGCGCGCTGGTGCTGCGCGCCGCACGGCTCTTCCTGCCGCTACGAACGATCGGCTGGGACGTGGCGATCACACCGGCCGGCCCCGTGCTCATCGAAGGAAACGCCTACTGGGAAGCAGGCTACCTGGTGCTTACTACACAGATCGAGGAGGCGTTTCGGCGCTGGTCTCTGCTGCTGGACATCCTCGAGTCGGCTGATCGCTGAAACGCCTGGCCAAGAGGATGGCTCAGGCGCCCACGGGCCCGGGCCCGCCCGGCCCGGGCGACGACTCGGTGACGCGCCACGCGAGCGCGCGGTTCACCAGGTAGTTCCAGGCGGTGACCACCCCGATCGCGACGGCGTTGGCGAGGTAGCGGTTCACGCCGAGCAGGTTGAACTGCAGGTTCAGCAGGACCACGTTGAGCGCGAGGCCCGCCAGGCAGATCAGCGTTGAACTTCGACGCAGGCGCTTCGAGCGCGGCCGACGCGCGCCGCCGCCCGGGCACCAGGTCGCGGAAGGTCCAGGCGTCGTTCCAGCAGAAGTTGTTGACGATCGCGGCCTCGGCCGCGATCAGCTTGCTGCGCGTGAGCCCCCAGCCGAGCGCTCGGGGGTCGCTCGAGCAGGTAGAGCAGGCCCATGTCGACGACCACGCCGCTCAGGCCCACGATCGCGAAGCGCACGAAACGGCTCGCGAACAGGGTGTCGCGGCGCAGCCGCGCGAGGTGGCGCAGGTAGTCGAGGTAGCACCGCCGGCGTCGCCTTGCTGGTGCCGACCGCCCGCTCGCGGAAGACGTAGCCGGTCTCGGCGATCCAGCGCACCCGCCCGCGGCCGAGGACCTCGATCAGGATCTTGTAGCCGGCGGGCTTCAGCAGCGCGGCCCTCGATCGCCGACCGGCGCACGAAGAAGTAGCCGCTCATCGGGTCGCTGACGCGCCCGACGAGCCCCGGCAGCACCAGCAACCCGAGCAGCTGCGCGCCGCGCGAGAGGATCCGCCGGCGCAGGCTCCACTCGCTGACGCCGCCGCCCGGCACGTGGCGGCTCGCGACCGCCAGCTCGGCGCCGCGCGCCACCTCGGCCCACAGCCGCGCGCACACCTCCGGCGGGTGCTGCAGGTCGGCGTCCATCACGCCGAGCACCGGGCGCGCGGGCCAGCTGCCAGCCGCGCACGACGGCGCTGCCGAGGCCCGTCTCAGCCAGCCGGCGCAGCACGCGCAGCGCCGGGTAGCGCCCGCGCAGCGCGAGCGCCTTCTCCCAGGTGCGGTCCGGGCTGTCGTCGTCCACGAGGATCAGCTCGTAGGCGCCGGGCAGCAGCCGGTCGAGCACCGCCGCGGCCGCGGCCACGAACGCCTCGATCGTGCCCGCCTCGTTCGCGAGTCGGGACGACGAGCGACAGGCGCGGGTCGCCCGCCCGCGGCTCGCGCGGGGGCACGACCAGCGCGCCCGCTCGGCTGCGGCTCGAGCGCCTCGGGCCTGGTCATCGGCGGGCATTCTAAGGCGCGCGCACGCCACGCCGGGGCTTTCGGTTATCTTTGTGGCTCGGCAGGTCGCCGATCCACACACAGGAGAATGCGAATGTCCACGTCACGCTCAAGGGCAGCCCGATCGACGTCGCCGGCTCGTTCCCGCGCCCTGGTCAGAAGGCGCCCGGTTTCAGGCTCGTCGGCAAGGACCTGAAGGACGTCTCGCTCGCGGACTTTACGCGGGCAGCGCAAGGTGCTCAACATCGTCCCCAGCCTCGACACGTCCGTCTGCGCGACCTCCACCCGCAAGTTCAACGAGAAGGCGGGCGGCCTCGCCAACGCGGTGGTGCTCGTGATCTCGGCGGACCTGCCGTTCGCGAGCAGCCGCTTCTGCGCGGCCGAGGGGCTGAACAACGTGGTCACGCTCTCGACCATGCGCGGCCGCGAGTTCCTGCGCAACTACGGGGTCGACATCACGAGCGGTCCGCTCGCCGGGGTGGCGGCGCGCGGCGTGGTCGTGCTCGACGAGAAGGACACGGTGCTGCACTCCGAGCTGGTGCCGGAGATCGCGCAGGAGCCGAACTACGACGCGGCGCTCGCGGCCCTGAAGTAGCGTCCGCGGCCGGGGCAGGACCGGTCGCTCGATGGGCGAAGAAGGCCGGTCAGGCGCGCTGCCAGGCCCGAGGCCGACGCCGCGCGCGCAGGTCGCCGGCGGCGGCGCGGCCTGGACGCGCTGATCGTCGCGCTACGCCGCCGCGGCGCGCTCTACCTCGCGCTGGGCCGGCTCGACCTCGGCTCGTGAGCGTGCGGCGGCTTCTCGAAGCCGTTCCTGGTGCTGCTCGTCCTCGTGTCGGTCTGCGGGTCGCGATCCCGCGTTCGTCGTGGCTCTCGCGAGCGCTCGCGACGGCGCGCGCGCGGCTCGCGCGGCGGCGTTCGCGTCGCTCGAGGCGCGACGCCGTGGGCGCGTGCGGCGCTCGACGCGGCGGTCGCCGTGCTCGCGGTGCACGTGCGTCGCGGGCCACCGCGTTCCTCGCGAACCTGGTCCTGACGCCCGCACGGCCGCGCCCGTTCAGCATGCCGTTCGACGTCCGTCAAGCTCGCCGAGGCCTTCGCGGCCTGGGACTCGGGCTGGTACTTCGACATCGCGCAGCGCGGCTACTACTTCAACGCCTGCCGGCCAGAGCAGCATCGCCTTCTTCCCCCTCTACCCGCTGCTGATGCGGGCGCTGGCGTGGCCGTTCGGCGGCGGCGACCGCGCCCTGTGGCTCGCCGGCATCGCGCTGTCGTGCGCCTGCCTGCTGCTCGGGCTGACCGTGCTGCACCGGCTGACCGGAGCGCGTGCCGGCGACGCGCGAGGCCGCGCGGCGGACGGTGCTCTACGTGGCCGTGTTCCCGTTCGCGTACTTCTTCACTCAGGTCTACACCGAGTCGCTGTTCCTGCTGGTCAGCGTCTCCGCGGTCGCGGCGGCCGTCGCCGCGCGCTGGGGCTGGGCGGGGCTGCTCGGCGGCCTCGCCGCGCTGGTTCGGCCGAACGGCGTGCTGATCGCCGTGCCGCTCGGCCTGCTCGCGCTCGCCGGCCGCCCACGGCCGGCCGAGCTCGCCGGCCGGGCTGCTCGCCCTCTCGCGGTGCCGCTCGGGCTCGCGGCCTTACTGCGCCTACTCGCTACCGCCTCTCGGGCGATCCGCTCGGCTGGCTGCACGCGCAGAGCCAGTGGGGCTACACCGTCGGCAACCGGCCGTGGGTCGAGCTGATGCGCCTGCTCGACGGCCATCGAGGCCCACGGCCTGTACGGCTACTTCTTCTCGGACCCGCTCGCACCGTACTACTTCCTGCACGGCGCTGGTCGCGCTCGCGTTCGTCGCGCTCGCTGCCGAGCGTGTTCGCGCGCCTGGGGCTGGCGCTCGGCGCCTACGTCGCCGTGAGCCTCTACGTCCCGCTGACGCGGCAACGCCCTCGAGGGAATCGGCCGCTACGCCGCGACCCTCTTCCCGGTCGTTCATGCTGCTGGGCAGCGGACCTCGCGCCGCGTGCACGAGGCGATCCTGGTCGGCAGCGCGCTCGTGCTGTCGCTGCTCTCCAGCCTGTTCGTCACCTTCCACCCGATGTACTAGGTGCTGCGCCGCGAACCCCGGGACGCTAGCGTTGGCCGGCCCGCGACCCCCGCAGGTAGCCCGAGTACCCGCCCGCGAGCACGCGCGCGTCGAGGCCGTTCGTCGTGGAGGATGCGCGCCGCCCGGGCGCTCGAGTCATCGTCCGGTCAGCCGCAGTAGAGGATCGGCAGCTTGCGCAGACTCCGGATCTCCCCGACGCGCGCGCGACCTCGTCGATCGGGATGTTGATCGCCCCGGCGATGTGGCTCTGCGGCGTAGGCTCCCGGGCGAGCGCACGTCCACGAACACCGCCTCGCCGCGGTCGCGCCGGTCGACGGCCTCGGCGAGCGGCATCGGCTCCGCGCCCGGTCCGGTGCCCGCAGGCCACACCACACAGGCAGCCAGCAGGGCCAAGGAGGCGGCGAGGGCGAGCGAGGCGAACGCGCGGCGCAGCACGCCGCATGGTAGCGCGAGCGGGCGCCCGGGACACGCTCCGCTTTGGGTTATGCTCGCGCGGGAGCCGGACATGTTCGACATCGAGCGCATCCGCGCGCAGTTCCCGATCACCGCAGCAGCGCTTCCACGTGCTCGGCCAGAGCCGAGCCGCGGCCGCTCATCTACCTGGACCACGGCGCCAGCACGCACCCGCCGCGGCCCGTGCTCGACACCTACAAGGACTTCCTCGAGCACTCGTACGCGAACGTGCACCGCGGGCCGCCACCACCTGTCCGAGATGGCGACCGACCGCTTCGAGCACGTGTCGGACGACATCCTGCGCTTCGTCGGCGCGGAGCCCGACCGCCGCGCGCTGATCCTGCTCGGCAACACGACCCAGGCGCTCGACCTCGCCGCGCACGTGATGGCCGGCCGCGACGGGCATCACGCTCGTCTCGCTGATGGAGCACCACTCGAACGACCTGCCGCACCGCGCGCGCGGCCGGGTCGTGCACTTCGGCGTGCTGCCGGACGGCACGCTCGACTACGACGACCTCGAGGCGAAGCTGCGCAGCCAACCGCGTCAAGCTCGTCGCCGTGACCGGCGCCTCGAACGTCACGGGCTACCTCGTCGACGTCCACCGGATCGCGCGCCTGGCGCACGCCCACGGGGCGCGCGTCCTGGTCGACGCCGCGCAGCTGCTGGCGCACGCGCGGGTGCGCGTGCTGCCGGAGGACGACCCCGGCCACCTCGACTTCCTGGCGGGCGCCGGCCACAAGGCGTACGCGCCGTTCGGCTCGGCGTTCCTCTACGGCCCGCCCGAGCTGCTGGACGAGGCGCCGCCCTACATCCCCGCCGGCGGCACGGTCGTCTACGTGACGGAGGACGAGGCGTTCTACAAGAAGTCGCCCGACCGACACGAGGGCGGCACGCCGAACATCGCGGGGGCGGTGGCGCTCGCGGCCGCGCTGCGCTTCCTCGACGAAGTGGGAATGGAGAGCGTGCGCGCGCACGAGCGCGCGCTCGTCGAGCAGGCGATGGACGCGCTGTGACGGCTGGACGGCGTCAGCGTGCTCGGCCACCCCGACCCCGCGCTGCGCATCGGCGCGCTCTCGCTGACGATCGACGGCGTGCCGCACGAGCTGGCCGCCTCGATCCTGAACCGCGAGGCGGCGATCGCCGTGCGCAACGGCTGCTTCTGCGCGCACCCGTACCTGCACCGGCTGCTGAAGCTCGAGGACACGACCGAGCTGCGGCGGCGCCTGCGTCGCCGGCGAGGAGGTCGACCTGCCGGGCGCCGTGCGGCCGACCTTCGGGATCTTCAACACCGAGCAGGAGGTCGACGAGCTCGTGCGCATGATCCGGGTGATCCGGGACCGCGCCTGGAAGGGCGTCGTACGGCGACATCCCCGGCGCCGCCGCCTGCAAGGAGACTCTAGTCGACGGCTGCAATCGTGGACAGGAGACGCACGATGACCTCTCGCCTGCGTCCCACCGCGCTCGCCGCTCTGTCTCGCGGTGACGACGCTGACCGCGCGTCCGCGGCCGCTGCCGCGCCCGCGCCGTGCGCCTCCGGCGCCAGTCCAGGAGCTCGCCTCGCCGGACGGCCACCTCGAGGCCACGCTCGCGGTCAGCCGACGAGCTGCGCTACGCGCTCGCGCTCGACGGCCGGCCCGCTGGTCTCGCCGTCGGCCGTCTCGCTGACGCCTCGCGCGACGGCCGCGTGCTCGGCCGGGGCGCGACGGCTGCTGCGGGTCGACCGCGCGCGAGGTGAGCGGAGGAGATCGCGACGCCGATCGGCAAGCGCGCGCAGGTGAAGAACGCGTACCGCGAGCTCGCCCTGCGTGCTCTCCGACGGCGCGACGCTGCGCGCCCGCGTGTTCGACGACGGCTTCGCCGCTGCGCTGGGAGACGGCGCTTCCCGGGCGCATCCGCGTGCGGGACGAGGGCTTCTCGGTCGTGTTCCCCGAGGAGCCGCAGGCCTTCTTCCTCTCCGGCGAGGGTGCGCACCACGGCTACGAGGGGCTGTGGCGCCACCAGCCGATCTCGGCGCTCTGGGACTGGAGCGTCGGACGCCGCTGGCGGCGTCGCTGCCGCTCGTCTTCGACCTCGCCGGGCGGGCCGAAGCTGGCGCTGCTGCAGGCCGACCTCGACGACTACCCGGCCCTGTACCTGAGCTACCGCACGAGCCACCCGCGCACGCTGCGTCTCGCTCTTCCCGCGGCGCGCGCTGCGGCGAGCAGCCGGGCGGCTTCCTGGACTTCGACCTGGTCGTGACCGAGCGCGCCGACGACATCGCCGAGACGGCGGGCACGCGCAGCTTTCCCCTGGCGGGCGTTCGTGCTGGCGCGCCGCGACGCGGACCTCGTCGCGAGCGACATGGTGACGCGGCTCGCGCCGCCGCCCGCCGCCGGGCAGCGGACTTCTCCTGGGTGAAGCCGGGCAAGGTCGTCTGGGACTACTGGGCCAACTGGAACCTCGAGGGCGTCGACTTCGTGGCCGGCCGCAACACCGCGACCTTCGAGCACTACGTCGACTTCGCCGCACGTCACGGCTTCCCCTACGTCAACGTCGACTGGCTGTGGACGGATCCGCTACGACCTGCTGGCTCGCCGAACCCCGAGATCGACGTGCCCGAGATCGTGCGCTACGCGCGCGAGAAGGGCGTCGGGAGTCTTCGTCTGGTGCCTCGCGCGCACGCTCGAGCGGCAGCTCGCCCCGCCATGGACCGCGCACGGGAGTGGGGCGTCGCGGGCCTCAAGATCGACTTCTTCGACCGCGACGACCAGCGCATGGTCGCCCTGTACCGGCGCTTCGCCGACGAGGCCGCGAAGCGGCAGCTGATGGTGCTCTTCCACGGCGCGACGCCGCCCTGGGGGCTCTCGCGCACGATGCCGAACGTGCTCGGCTACGAGGCCGTGCGCGGGCTCGAGTACGACAAGTTCAACGAGCAGGGCGCGCCGCCGCGGCCACGACGTCACGCTGCCCTACACGCGCATGCTCGCCGGGCCCGATGGACTACACGCCGGGCGCGATGCGCGCGCTGAGCAAGGCCAACTGGAAGGCCGGTCGGCGACCTGCCCTCGAGCCAGGGCACGATCGCCCACCAGCTCGCGATGTACGTCGTCTACGACGCGCCGCTGGTGATGCTCTCCGACATGCCGTCGGCGTACGAGAAGGAGCCGGCCGCGCTCGAGCTGCTGGCGGCGGTGCCGACGACCTGGGACGAGACCGATCGGCGTCGACGGGCGGATCGGCGAGTCGGTGGTCGTGGCCCGGCGCAAGGGCGACGAGTGGTGGATCGGCGCGATGACCGACTGGACGGCCCGCACGCTCGACGTGCCGCTCGTCGTTCACCGGCGGCGGGAGCTGGGAGGCGACGCTGTGGACGGACGGTGCGAACGCCGACAAGCGTCGGCACCGACTACCGGCGCACGACGCAGGCCGTCGACTCGGCGGGAGCCGCTGCGGCTGGCGCTCGCGCCCGGTGGCGGGGCCGTCGTGCGGCTGCGCCGGCAGTGACGAGGCGCGTTCGGCCGCCGCGACGGCCAAGCGCGGCCGGCGAGCGCGCGTCGCCCGAGGGTCGAGGTGCGGCGCGTACGGGACGGCCTCGAGCTGCGCGTCGACGGCACGCTCGCCTCGGTCTATCGGCCCGGCCGGTCGCTGACGGGCGTCGTCTGGTGGGCGCTGGCCGCGCCGGTGCTGCTGCTGCCGCGCCGGCGGCCGCGCGTGCTGCTGCTGGGGCTGGCCGCCGGCAGCGTCGCACGCGCGCTCCGTGCGCTCGACCCCCGCGGCCGAGATCGTGGGCGTCGAGCTCGACCGCGAGGTGCTGCGGGCCGCCCGGCGGCACTTCGGCCTCGACGAGCTGCGGGTCGAGCTGGTGACGTGGACGACGCGCTGCGTCTACCTGCGGCGCGAGCGGCGGCGCTTCGACCTGATCGTGGAGGACCTCTTCGTCGGGCCCTCGCGCAGCGTCCGCAAGCCGGACTGGCTGCTCGGCGAAGGCTACCGCCTGATCGGCCGGCGGCTGCGGCCCGACGGCATCGTCGTCTCGAACACGATCCACGAGACGGCGGCGATCGTGCGCGCGCTGCCGGCCGCTCGGCGGCAGCATCGTCTCCCTCGACGTGCGCGGCCACTGGAACCGGATCGTCGTCTGCGGGCGCGCCCTTCCGACGCCCCGCCAGGTCCGCCGCTGCTTCCGGGAGAGCGGCCTGCTGGCGGGTACGCTGCGACGGGTGGCCGTGCGGCGCCACTGACTGCCTCCGTCGGGGCGACCTGCGCCTTCGTCTCTTTGTTGGTAACCTGCCCGCCGTGGGCTTCGGAGTCGGACGACACCCCGCGCCCGACGGCCGCCGCTCGTCGGCCCCGCAATGGGCGGCACGGCTGGGCCTCCTGGTCTGGCTGCTCGTGCTGGTCGTCCTGCCGTCGATCGTCCCGGAGCCGGGATCCGTGCGGCTGCCTGGCCTGTCGCCACGAATGGCGGCACGACTCGCGGAAGCGGCAGGGCACGCCCTCGGGCTCGTGGCACTGCACGCCCTGGCCTTCGCGCCACTCGGCTTCCTGGCCGTCTACTCCCTTCCCGACCGCGCGACGTGGGCGGAACGCCTCGTGCGCGTGACGCTGCCGGCCTCGTGCCTGGGGCTGGCGGCAACGATCCTCGCCCGCGGCCTGACGGCGACCGGGGAGTGGGTCACGCCGGGCACGCTGTCGCTCGTCCTGCCCGTCGCGGGGATGCTGTTCGGCCTCTGGCTCGGCGGTGCGTGGCGACGTGGCACGGCTGCGCGCGCCTGGATCCTTCCGAAGCTGACGCTCGCCGCGGCCGTGGCGGCAGCGCTCGCCCTGGTGCTCGCGCGCCGGGCGGTCGAGACTGCCCCGCTCCCGCTCGACGTCCCGCCCGTCACGACCGCCGACCGCCACCAGCTGGCGTCCCTGTTCCGGGGCAAGAACCCGGAGAAGATACCGGCGGGCGAGACGCGGTCCCTGCGCTTGAGCGAGGACGAGGTCAATCGCCTGCTGGCCATGGCGTCGGCCGTCAGCGGCGAGCGGCGCAGCGCGCACGTCGAGCTCTCGCCGGACCGGGTCCGGGCCGCGGTCTCCCTGGCGCTGCCCGGCCGGGTCTTCGGCCCGCGCTTCCTCAACCTGCAGGCGGCGGGCCGCGTCGTCGTCGACGACGGCGCGCTGCGGCTCGACCTCGCCGAGCTCTCGATCGGCGCGATCCGCGTACCCACCTGGCTGCTGCGCTTCGCCTCGCCCCTGGCCGCTGCTCTCGTGCGCGGCGAGCCTCGGCTCGCTTCGACGCTCGGGGCGGTGAGCGCGATCCAGGTCGCGGACCGTGCGTTCGAGATCCGCTACGGCCACGCGACGCTGCCGCGGGGCTTCCTGCGGGAGATCGTCCGCGAGGCCGCGAGCAGCGAGGACCTGCTCCCGTCCGTGCGAGCCCAGGCCGAGCACCTGGTCCGGATCGCCGCCAGCCTGCCGAGCGGCGAGCGCCGCTTCGGCGCGGCCCTCGAGGCGGCTTTCGCGCTCGCGCACGACAGGTCGGCCACGGGCGGCAAGGTCGAGGAGAACACCGCCGCCATCGTCGCGCTGGGCACGCTGCTCGGCCACTGGCGCGTCCAGGGCCTGGTGGGCACGGCCCTCGACGACGCGACCCTGAAGGCCGGGCTGCGCGCCTACCGTGAGACGACGCTCCGTGGCAGGCGGGACTGGGTGCAGCACTACCTGGTGAGCGCCGCTCTCTCGGCGGTGGCCGACACGGGCGTGAGCCAAGCCGCGGGCGTCCTCAAGGAGGAGCTCGACTCGCGCGGAGGCAGCGGCTTCTCCTTCGGCGACCTGCTCGCGGATCGCGCTGGAACGGCGTTCGGCTCGGTGGCCACGCGCGACGAGACCTCTGCCGAGGCCATCCAGGACCACCTCGCCCGGGGCTTCCAGATCGACGACTTCTTCCCCCGCGCGGACGACCTGCCGGAGAACCTGCCGGAGCACGAGCTTCAGGCCAAGTTCGGCGGCGTCGGCGGCGATCGCTACCGGCGCATCGTCGGCATCATCGACAGCCGTGTCGCCTCGTGCCTGGCCTATCGCTTCTGATCCGGCGGGGATCCACCGATCGCGCTAGGGTTTCCACGCCTCGAGGAACCTCATCAGCTTCTCCCCCGAGTAGCTCTTTCCCTCCAGGAGGTCGTCGGCACCCTGCGAGTGGAGCAGTCGACCCTCCTGGTCGAGGACCAGGAGGTGAGGATAGTCGTCGATGGGCGGGAAGCGGGAGAGGAACGCCGGGTTCTCGTTCTCGGGACTGAAGTTCACCTTGAAGGTCACGAAGTGCCGGCTCTGCAGCTCCGCCACTCCCGCCTGGCTCTTCATCGCCTCGCCCAGCTTCCCGCACCAGGAGCACCAGCGTCCTCCGACGACGATCAGGATTCGCTTGCCGTCGCGCCTGGCCTGATCGATGGCGAGTTGCAGGTCCCGGGCCGGATCCCGGCCGGGGTCGTAGTCGGGGTCGTAGTGTCTCGCGGTGTGCCCCGGCTCCCGGGTCGTGCCCATTGCGTGGCGCACCTTGCTCTTGATACCCGACAAGCTGAGCGGAGCCCATCGAGCGACGACGACCACCGCAGCTCCGCCGATCACGGCGATCGCCAGCACGACGCGGAGGATGCGGCGACGAGTGGCCTTCGTCGTGTGGCTCATCCCTGCGCTGGCTGGAGCTGACCCGCCTCGGCCGGCCGAGCCTTGGGCAGCCAGCGGCGAAGCTGGGGCAGGAGATGGCGGCGCAACCCGAACGCCAGGCCGCGCGGGGTCATCCGATAAGCGTGCAGGAGCCCCATCGCCCGGCTCTGCGGCGCCCAGATCCTCTTGTACGCGTACTCTCCCTTCAGGAAGTCGAACACGCGCAGGCCCTCCGCGATGGCCTGCTCGATGGACCAGCCCACCAGCACGTAGCCGAGCCGCAGCTTCTCGAGCTGGGGGTCGAAGCCGCACTGGAAGAGCGCCAGCTCGTCACGAAAGGCGTACGCGTAGTTGATCGCCACGAGCTCGCCCCGCAGCTCGAGGCAGTACAGGCGGAGCCAACCGCGCCTTTGACAGGCGTGCATGACGTCCCGGTGAAAATCGATGTACCTGTCCGTGGAGAAGGAGCAGTGGTCGGTGCGGGACTCCCAGCGGAGGCGGTGGAGCTCACCCAGCCGGTCTATGGCCCGGTCGAGGCTGCACGCGTCCTCCCAGACGAACAGCCTGGCGCCGTGCTCTTCGATCAGGCGGCGCCGGGCACGGCGGATGTTGTGACGCTGGTCCTTTGTCAAGGTCGCGAGGTAGCCGTCCCACGTCGGGGGGAGCTCGGTGACGGGGATGAGCCCGAACGGCTTGCGTTGGACCCGGAGGCCGCTCGAACGGCAAGTCGCTTCCATGATCTCGGGGTAGGCCGAGGTCTCGACGAAGTCGGTCAGGTCCATGGCGTCCCACGAGCCGTCGGCCACCACCGCCCGGCAGAGAGACGAGATGACTTCGCGGCTGCCCTGCTCCTCGTCCACGATCGGGCCGAGGTAGTCCGGCGCCGTGTCTCCGCCTCGGCCAATCGGTCTCAGCACGCGGGCGTGCACGCCGCCCAGCGTGGGGCGCCGCTGGATGTAGAGCGGCAGAATGCCGACGACCCGGCCGGATCGCCGGGCCACCGCGATCCGCAATGGCTGGTGTTCCCCGTAGTGGCGCCACCAGGTGTGGAGCCACTCCCACGCCACGAAGACGGCGGCGGGCGGGCAACGATGGAGACAGTCGTCCCAATCGTCTCTTAGAGACTCGAAATCCGTGGGCGACGTCACGACGCCAACCTCGAGCATTCGAAACACTCCCCGGAGATTGCTCCGCTCTTCCGTGAGCCGGGGAGGAGACAAGCAAGTGCCGGGCCAAGTGGTGTTCCTTACGATTCAATGAGTTGGCGCCGGGAGCGCCCCCGGCATGCATGACCTGTCCGGATGCGTGCCATGCGACCGGGGCCGGGCGCCAGAGGACGAGGCGGCGTCGGCGCCGTTCGAGAGGCCGACGCCAATCCTCTGTCGGCGCCCCTATGGTGCGGATGCCCCGGCCAGTCGCGACCGGACCTCCGGATCGCTCTTCAACGCGGAGGCCAGCAGCTCCGCCATTCGCCCCTCGCCCTCCGGGGTGAAATGCACGGTGTCGGTGTAGAAGACCGTGTCCTTGGGCATGAGGCGCGCCAGGTCGACGACCGGGCACCGCTCCTGGCGGCCCACCAGCCGGGCCTGCTCGCGGTAGAGGTGAAAGCCGCGAAGGGCCGTGGGAACGTCGAGGGGAGGGATCTCCTGCACGACGTACTCGAAGCGCCGACGCAACTCGTCAGCAGTCGCAGTCGCGTCGTCGCACGCGGCGAAGACCGCGACCACGGGAACCGCGCCTTGGCCCCGACAGAGTCGCACCATGGCGCCGAGATTCCTTCCGAAGACCTCGACGATGGCCGGATCGTAAAGCCGTGCCAGCGCGGGCACCGGCCGCGCGCTGGGTTCATGGAACAGGTGCTCGACCCGCTGGCCCACGAGGTACGCGAGGAACGACGGGCGCGGCGGCCAGAGCCGGGGCGGGCCGAGGTCCAGGGGCTCCTTGAGAGCAGGCAGGCCCTCCTCGACCACGCCGTAGTCGCTCTGCACGGCCGCGTGACGCCGGACCCCCCGCCAAAGGTCGTTGAACCCCTCGTAGAGGATGACGACGTCGGGCTCGAGCTGGACGAGCCGATCCCGCAGGGCCTGGAAGTCGTTCCAGGTCGTCGCACCGGGGCGACCGGCGTTGACGACCTCGATCCGACGATCCCTGCCCAACGCCTCGCCCAGGCGGGCCGGCCATTCCTCGCCGTCGGTGACGTGGTACCCGAACGTGGTGGAGCCACCGAGACAGAGGATGCGCACGAGCCCCGCCGGCTTGGGCACGACCGGGGCTCGGCCTCGCAGGCCGAGGCGGCTGATGGTGTAGAAGGCGATGCGCGCCCGGCCCGGCCTGAAGTCGTCGACGACCGTGCCCGCGTAGGTGCCGGGCCGAAGGTTCTGCTCGTCTGCCTCGCGCATCCTGGAAAGGGATAGGGGCGTACGAAAGGCACTGCCCCACTCGCCGAGGCCGCGGGCACGAGCGGCGACCTCGGCCAGAGCCAGCGCGCCGATGATCGCGGCCGCGCCGAGGATGGCCGCACCGCGCGAGATGGGCAGGCGTCGTTCTGACAGGACCCGTCCCGCGAGAGCATGCGCGAGGAACCCGGCCACCGAGAGGGCGAGGCGCAGCGTTTCCAGAGCCCGGGCCAGCCCGGGCTCCAGCGACGCCCCATCGGCGGAAAAGAGGGCAGTCGCGGCAGGGCGAGACAGGGCCAGGCAGGCGACCGCCAACAGGGTCCAGCCCAGGATGCGAAGGGCCTCCCGCAGCGGCCAGCCCTCGAGAAACCGGCTGCTCGCCTGGTCCTCGGTCGATCGCCCCCTGGACGAGCCGCCCGTCACGGCCTGCCGACGGTCTCGCGGAGCGCGACCGACATCCTGCGGACGTACTCTTCGGTCACGTCCTGGTGAACCGGAAGCGCCAGCACTTGATCACGGAGCTGCTGGACTTCGGGGAACCGTTCGCCACCGAAGCCGCGCACGGACCGGGCCCAGAAGCGGACCGCACCGACCCCACGGGCCCGAAGCTGCTGGACGACACGGTCTCGGTCCGCGACCACTACCGGGAGGATCCAGGGACAGGTGCCCTCCGGGGCGACCGGCGTCAACGCGCGCACGCCGTCGATTCCGGTGACCGCCTCGTGAAGCAGCGCGTAGTTGCGGCGCCGGAGTCGACGCATGCGCTGCCAGTCGGTTCGTTCCCAGATCCAGCGGGAGGACGACGAGATGGCCGTGTCGTACTCGGTGCGAGGCGTCCAGGAGGGTACGGGCTCCGCTGACGGCAGCCGGGCTGCGCCGTCCTCGCGTGGGCGTGTGGAGCGGGTCCAGAGACCCCGTCCCTTGAGATAGAAGAGGCCGATCCGGCGAAGCTCCCTCAGGCTGCCCCCCCGCCGGCGCGGGGTCGTGGGCGGGCCGAGGCCCGGCTTCAGGATCAGCGCGCCGCCGTCCGGGATCGGCAGGAACTTGCGCAGGCTGTAGATCGCCGCGTCTCCGGTGGTGCCCAGCGGACGGCCTCCGCTCTCGCCCAGAAGCGCGTGAGCGCAGTCCTCGATGAGCTTGACCCCGAAGCGCCGTGCGAGGCGCGAGAGCTCTTCGACGGGCTGCGTGAACCCGAAGTAGTGGATCACGAGCAGCGCGTCGGCTCCCTGCTTCAGGAGCTGCTCGACCGCTTCGAGGTCCGCTTCGAGCGTCGGCGTCACGCGGTAGAAGGCGACCTCGCAGCCGGCGTCGACGAGCGCGCCCACCTCCACGCCGCAGTGGTACGCAGGAGCCAGGACCCGGCTCGCAGGGCCGAGCCCCAGCGCGCGCACTCCTGCAAACAGCGCATTCGCGCCGTAGGCGAAGTACCACGGCCGGCAGGAAGAGAAGGGCTCGGCAGGCGAGGGCTGCCGCGGGCGCACGAGATCCCGCAGCGAGAGCCTCGGCGACTGCCACGACCGGGCCCGGCCACTGGTGTAGAGGCCCCGCGCGTCGATGCCCTCGTCGGCCTCCACCCCGCTCGCCTCGCTCATCCGTTTCCTCCCTGCGCGGACGAAGGACGGCGAAGCCAGGCGCGCGGGAGCACCGCGTACTGCCTCGCCGACCTGAGCTGGTAGACCGTGAGCCTTGCGTTCGGGTGCGACAGCCGGGTCCAGCGGCCCTTGTCGCTCACGTATTGTGCCTGCAGCTCGTAGGATCGCGCGCCCCGCCCCGTCCAGCGCTCGAGTACGAGCGCCTCCAGGAAGTTCCCCGGCGACAGGCGCGCGGCCTCCTTGTCGTAGGTCTTCTGCGCCCCCCACACCGTGTGCCCGAGCACGAAGTCGACCATCGCCGCCACGCGCTTGTCCCCGAGGCGCAGGAAGCAGACGGATGCCCGGCCGTCGGAGGCCAGGCATGGCAGCAGGTCACGGTAGAAGGCCAGCGTGCGCGCGTTCTTGGCGATGCCCTGGCCGGCAGCGGGCTTCCAGCTGCGCGACTCGACGTCGACGTAGCGGGTCAGGGCCTCCGCCATCCCCTCGCCCTCCGCGACCTCGAAGGCCCACTCGCCCACTGCGCTCAGGGCTCGTTGCGAGCGGCGCAGCTCGGCCCGGCGAACCTTGCTGAAGGCCTGGCAGACCGCCTCCCAGCCGGGCGTGAGATCCAGGTAGGGGCTCGGCACCGTGGGCTCGAGCTGCACTCGCATGCCACCGGCGTTCGACGCCCATTCCCGCAGCTGGCGCACGGCCTCCCACTCGGGATCGGCTTCGAGCAGCCGGATCGAGTCCCAGCGCCGTGCCTGGGCTTCCAGGCACTCGCTGAGCGCGCGGGCGCACGCCGCCTCGGGGCCCGTGCACACGAGAGGTGGCACGCGGTCGCTCTCCCATGCCGCCAGGCGGGTCAGCTCGCGCACGACGACGAAGCCGAGCTTGCGGCGGTGGTGGATGCGAAACGGGGCCAGGCCGACCAGCTTCTCTTCGTCGAACAGGGCCACCACGGCGAGCTCGTCCCCGAGCGGGCGGGCGAAGTGCGTCCAGCACGCTTCGCTGAAGGCCCAGGTGGCGTAGATGCTGGGGTTGGAGCTGCGACGGACGACGTCGTCCCAGCTCGGCTGCAGCTCCCTCCAGCGCCGCTCGTCGGCGATCCACTCGGCCCGCAGCTTCATCGTGCTCCACCCGATAGGACGTCGGCCACTTGGTTCATCTGCTGACTCGGCGACGGCTGCGGACGCCGCTTGCTGAGGGCCTTTGCCGCGGAATTGTAGGCGCGGGCCACCGGGCGGACAACCGGCCGAACGCCCACCTGGCGAACGGCAGCAGTTCGCCCGGTGGGTCGTCCCATAGGAGAATACCCGCCGTCGCCGTCTCGGCTTCGACGGTCAGGGCGACGAGGGCCGCAGTGGAGTTTCTCAAGATCAACTTCGCCGTCCGTCGCATCTTGCTGTTTGACGGTCCTCTGCCGGACCTTCCCAGCCGCTGCGAGGGCGAGCGCTACTGGCGGCTGGCTGATCCCGCAGAGACACGCGACTGGATCGCTCGGCGGCCTCCCCGGCCGGAACTGCGGCGGGAATACGAGATCGCGCTCTCCGAGCAGCACTGGCTGTTTCTGGCCCACGACGGGAACGTACCGGTTGGCCACCGGTGGGTGGCCTTCCGGCGAGCGTCCCTCCGCTGGCCGTTCACCTGCGAGTTGAACCTGGGCCCGGACCTGGGCTACTTCAACGATCTCTTCGTGGCTCCCTCGCACCGTGGCCGCGGGATCGGCGTCGGCGGCGCTCTTGCCGCCGTGCGCCAGCTCCAGGCGGCCGGCATAGGGCGCTGCGCTGCCCTGGTGATCGCCTCGAACCGCTCCAGCGCGCGACTGTGGCGGGGACTGGGCGTGCCATCCCGGCTTGCACTGCACGCCGTGCTGCCGAGGTTCAGGCGCTGGTTCCCGCCGCAGCCCTGGCTCCACGCCGGCATCCGTGTGCTGCCCTGGACCAGGCCGGGGGACGGCGATGCCGCCCGCTGATCTCACCTTCAATTGGGTTCAATTGGGGGCCGGTCCCAACGGGCACGCCCCTTGCTGATCCATCACCAGCCGCTGCCGGGACGTCCGGCGGCCGGACATGAGGTACGGACCTTTGGACTGCCAGATCGAGGGATTGCCGGATTCCGGCCGTTCGCTGAGCCGCCTCGACCGAATGCTTCTGGCGTGTCGGAGGGCACTCGGACGCTTCCTGCGAGCTGCAGGTAAGGCTGTCGCCCGGCCCACCATCGTCTTCCACTGGACAGCCAACGTCCTGGGTCTGCGAAGGAAGCCGCGGGCGTCGCGCGCCTCGCCCGAGCGGCGGGCGCCGCTGGGCCTCCGATCGGGGGACCGGGTTCGTGTCCGCAGTCGGCAGGAGATCGGCCTGACGCTCGACCGCGAGGGCACGTGCCGTGGCCTGGGCTACATCCCGGAGGTGATGGACCGTTTCAACGGAGCGACCTTCAGCGTGCGCGGGCGGGTCGAACGCTTCTTCGACGAGCGCAACCAGCGGCTCATGAAGCTGCGGGACGTCGTTCTTCTGGACGGTGCCTTCTGCGAGCCCAGCCCGGACAGCAGGAGCCCGTTCGCGGGCTGCAGCCGCTCCTGCTTCCTCTTCTGGAAGGAGGACTGGCTGGAGAAGGTCGAGGCGCCTGTCGACACGCCCGTGCGGGACGACGGGGCTCGCGGACCGGAGGCGTCGCGTTGACACCGCTCACGGTCGAGGAGGTGACCAGCCGCGCCGACCTGGAGCGCTACCGCGCAGAGTGGTCGGAGCTGGTGGAGCAGGCCGGCGGTAACCTGTTCGCCAGCGACCTCTACGTGATCCCCTTTCTCGACTCGATCTGGCGCGACCGACCGATGCGCTTCCTGTTCGTGCGGGAGGGGAATCGCCTGGTCGGGCTCGTGCCCTTCCTCAAGCGTCGCGCCGGCCCCGTGCTGTGCAAGGGCGAGGCCAGCATCGTTCCCGCCGAGAGCGGCCTTCCGGCCGGTATGCTGCACCGGGGCGACGCTGCTGCGGTGCTCGACGCGGCCTTCGACCACCTCGGCTCGAGACGCGGACGGCTGGCCGCTGCATTCCGACACGCCGACCTCGGGTCGCCGGAGCCGGCGGCGATCGAAGCCGCCGCCCTGCGCCACGGCCTGATCGTGGCCCGGCGGCCGGTGCCGCCCTCTTGCGTGGTACGGCTGGACGGGAGCTGGGATGCGTACCTCTGCTCGCGCAGCCGCCATTTCCGGAGCGAGCTGAAGCGCAAGCTGAAGAAGCTGGAGGCCGCCGGGGCGGTGCGCCGCGTGACGGCGTCCAGCCCGGACGAGGTCGAGGCGGTGCTTCCCGACGTGATGAAGATCGAGGAGCGGAGCTGGAAGCACGCGCAACGTTCGTCGCTCGTGGCGGACGCGAAGGAATGGGACCGCCTCCGGCGGCTCGCCCTGCTGGGCGCCGAGCGCGGAGCCGCGCGCCTCCATCTGATCTACGTGAACGAAGCGCCCGTGGGCCACGTCTCCTGCCTCGTCCACCGCCGGACGCTGTATGCCCTCAAGACCTCCTTCGACGAGGCGTTTCGCGCCCACTCGCCCGGTGCCGCGCTCTTCGAGCAGGCGCTCCGGCACGCCTTCGAGGAGAGGCTCGAGGCCTTCGAGTTCCTCGGCATCGAGTCGCGCTGGAAGAACGAGATGGCCACCGAGGTGCGCGAGCAGGTGGACCTGTGCGTGTTCTCCCGCACCAAGCTGCGCTGTCGCGCGTGCCATCTCTACCAGGACCGTCTGCTCCCGCTGGTGAAGAGCTGGCTGCCCGCTCGCGACGCGGCCAGGCACAAGCTCGTCTGGCTGTGGTCCGAGCGGGGGCACGTCCGCTCCTGAACGAGCCGCCCGGCAGGGCCTGCCGACGGTCTCGCGGAGGGCGACGGGCGCACGACGACGAGGCCGACGCGTGGCGGAGCTGCTGGCGATCGGCCCGAGGGGCCGGCCTCACGACTCGCGCAAGAACAGCAGCCGGTGCCTCCAGGATCGCAGCTGGTGGATCCGGAGGCGTGCCCGTGGGTGGGCGAGGTCCGTCCAATGACCCTTGTCGTCGAGGTAGAGCCCCTGGAGCTCGTAGGAGCGGACGGCCTGCTTCGCCCGTCGCTCGAACGCCATTACCGCGAGGATGTTGCCCGGGGCGAAACGCGCCGCGTTCGCGTCGTACGCCTTCTGGACTCCCCAGACCGAGGTGCAGAGGGAATACTCGATCATGGCCGCGATCCGCCTGTCGCCCTGGCGCAGGAACCCGACTGAGACCCGGCCCCGGCGGGCGAGGCGGGGCAGCAGTTCGCGGTAGAAGGCGAGGGTCCGCTCGTTCCTGGCGATGCCCTTTCCCGCTCCGCTCTTCCAGCTTCGCGACTCGACGTCGAGGTAGCTCGTCAGGGCGTCCGGGACCGACGCCCCCTCCTCGATCTCGAAGCTCCACTCGCCGGGCTCGCCCAGGTTGCGCTGGTACTTTCGCAGCTCCTTTCGTCGATGCCTGCCGAAACCGTGCTCGACCGCTTCCCAGCCGAGCGAGAGATCGACCCAGGGGCTCGGCGGCTCGGGCTCGAGACGGGCCCGCAGGCAGCGAGAGGCGTTGCCGGCCCACTCCGACAGGTGACGCACCACCGGCACATCCGGATCGAGCTCGTCGAGGTCGATCCAGTCCCAGCGCCGGGCATGCGTCTCCAGGCACTCGGTGAGGGCCTGAGCGCACTCGGGCTCTGCGCCGGCACACACGAGGGGCGGTACCCGGTCGGACTCCCAGGCCGCGAGCTTGGCCAGCCGTCGAACGGGTAGGCCGAACTTCCTGCGGCGGCTGATGCGAAGGGGAGCCACGGCTTGGAGGTCCCGGCCGTCGAACAAGGCCACCACGGCCAGCGAGTCGCCCAGCGGACGCGCGAAGTGCGTCCAGGTGGCCTCGAGGAAGTCCCAGGTCGCGTAGATGCTGGGGGCCGCGCTCCGGAGCACGAGGTCGTCCCAGGCCGGCTCCAGCTCCCGCCAGCGCCCCTCGTCTGCGATCCACTCGGCCCGGAGTGTCATCGCGCTCGCCCTCCGCGCCACTCCGTCTTTCCGCATCGTAGTGCCTTCATCGTGTTGCTCTCCGCCAGCGGTACGGTCGTCGCCTCGGACGTCGCGACGGATTCTAGCGCGGCCTGGCCGACCGGCCAATTCGGCGAGGCCTGGACCACCCTCAGGCGCTCTGCTCGGGCGGACCCGTCTCCGTCGAAGGCGTCCACGCGGGCTTTGGTTTCCGCACCAGCCATTTGAGGCGACTGCCGGCGAAGAGAACGCGGCGGCGCAACCCGTGCCAGCGGATCAGGACGACGTCCACGCTGGGACGCAGCCGCTTGGTCCAACGAAGCTTGTCCTCGTAGAACCGGGCGAACAGCTCGTAGTCCCGGATGCCCTCGTTGAGACCGCCCTCGAGGCGAAGGCCCTGCAGGACGAAGCCAGGCGAGTGGGCGGCGACGTCCCTGTCGAATGCCGTCTGGCACGCGTACGCGGTGCTCCCGAGCTGCAGCTCCACGAGGCCGGCCAGGTAGCGGCCGCACTGCTCGAGCAGCACGACCTGCCCCCGCCCCCTGGCGGCGAGGCGTGGGAGGAGCTCCCGGTAGAACACCTGGTTGCGGCGGTTCTTGCCGATGCCCTGTCCCGCAGCCGGCTTCCAGCTCCGGCTCTCGACCGAGAGATAGCGATCGAGGCCCTCCAGGACGCCGGCTGGGTCCCGGAAGACGCGGACCGCGAGGGGGCCCGTCTCACCGAGCTGCCTCGTCCGTCGACGGAACTCCTTGCGGGATCGTGCGCCGAGAGAGGAGAGGAAGGCCTCCCACGAGCCCTCGAGCCGCACGTAGGGGCTGGGGCCGGCGGCGTCCTCGTGCGACACCAGGGCTCCCCGCTCGCGCGCCCGCTCGCGCAGGGCCTCCGCGAACCCGCCGTCGGCGGGCAGCTCGCGCAGCTCGAGCGAGTCCCAGCCTCCTGCGCCGCTGTCGAGGAAGCGCAGGACGGCCCGCGCGCACTCGTGCTCGCGCCCCCGGGGAAACACGAACGGTACGCGGTCCGCCTCCCACGAGGTGAGTCGTTTCAGCCTGCGCGTCTCCAGTCCGAAGCGACGGCCGGTGGCGAGCCGGAACGGCAGGAAGCCCATCGGTGTGCCGTTCTCGCGCAGCACGAGGATGGCCAGGCTGTTCCCGGACGGCCTGGCGAACACGCTCCACGACACCTCGAGGAAGTCCCAGGTGTTGAAGATGCTGGGCGTCCCGCTCGCGAGCACCAGGTCGTCCCACACACCGCGGAGCTCCCGCCAGCGATCCTCGTCGTCGACCCACTCGAGGTCGAGGCCGCTCTGGACGTCGTGGTACGGGTCGGCGCGAAGCATCGAGGGCTGATCTTACAGTCCGGAAGTGCGGCGGTCCCGCCCCGCGCCGGGACATGCTCCTCTCGTGACCACGAGACAGACGCATCCTTGATTGCCGCACGGGACCGACGGATAATTTGGGATTGTGCTGGCCGCCGTCCCTCACGGCGGAGAAGGTCGGGCCCGCGCGTCGGCCCCGGCACGACCGTCCACGGTTCGTCTCATCGTGGCTGCTCCGCTTCGCGGGCTGCCGCGGGGCGAGGCGCGGGCGGCTCGTCCGGCCGGAAGGATCATGGGAGAGCAACTCAGGCAGACGGTCGAAGCGGCGGCACGGGCAGGCGTCGCAGGTCCTGGCGCCCTGGTCGCCGTCGAGTCCGCTGACGCCCGTCCCGGCACCCAGTCACAGGGCCAGAGCTTCCTGCTCCGGTTCGAGCGCGGGACGCTGGACACCTACCTCAAGATCCACCGCCGGCGTGGGCGGGGCTTCGAGGAGGACTGCCTCGCCTGGGCAGAGGAGGAGTTCCGGCTGCTCTCCGCGCTGCACGCCCTGGCGCCCGCGTCGCCCTCGCTCGCGGTGGTACGACCGCTGGTGCTGATCCCGACGCTGCCGGGCATCCTGCTCGAGAGGCATCCGGGCGTGACGCTCAACGAGCTGCTGACACGAGGACGCCTGGGGCTCGGCAGCAGCTTCCCGGCCGACGAGCTGCGGCAGATCTACCGGCTCGTCGGGGGAAGCCTCCGTCAGCTGCACGGGCTGCTCGCGGCGGGAACGCCGCTGCGTGCCGACCTCGATGCCTTCGAGATGGTCGAGACCGGCCTCGAGCAGAAGCTCGAGGAGACCGAGCGGATGCTCAACCGGGTCCTCGACCACTGCCGGGCGGAGCATCGCGCGGTCGTCGAGTCCAAGTACCGCTACGCGCGCCGTGCCTTCCTCGCCGCCGTGGAGCGCCCGTACCCGCGAGCCGGCGTTCACGGGGATTTCACCCCGGTCAACATCTTCGTCCACGAGGGCCGGCCCACGCTCTTCGACTTCGTGAACTTCCATCTCGGGCACCCCTTCGAGGACGTCGGCCGTTTCCTCAGCTACACGCGCTTCCTGCGCAAGGACCCCCTCTCCGCCGCGGGTCACGAGGTGGGTCCGCTGTGCGAGGCGTTCATGGACGGGTACGGCCTCCAGGGCTGGCGCTCCGACCCCGTGCTCCTCTTCTTCTTCCAGAGCAGCATGTTCCGGACGCTCAGCGGCGGTCTGCGCTACCAGAGCCGGCCCTGGCCGCTGAGCATGCTCTACACGCGGGCGATGCGCCGGGCGCTCGACGCCTGGATCGCCGAGGGGATGGGCCTGCCGTGACGCTCGTCGATCCCCGCCCGCCCGCGCGACGGGGCAGGCTGCGCATCGTCTACATGATCGACAAGATGGGCGCCGGGGGCGCGCAGACGCACCTGCGGGGACTGGTCGCCGGCCTCGACGGCGGCCGCTTCGCACCCGAGGTCGTGTGCCTCCTGCGGGGCGGTGTCTCGGCCGATCGGCTCTCGAGCGCCGGCGTTCCCCTGCGCATCCTCGGCGTCAGGCGCCTCTACGGTCCCGGGGGGATCGCCGCCCTCGTCTCGCTGGCGGCCTCGCTGCGCCGGGCGCGGCCCGACGTCGTGCACACCTACATGAGCGCGGCGAACGTGTTCGGCGCGCTGGCGACGCGGGCGGCCGGCCTGCGCGGCCTCGTCACGACGCGGCGCGACACGGGCTTCGCCGACGGCTGGCTGATGCGGCGCGCCCTCGCGTGGACCGCGCGCTGGTCGCGCCGCGTGGTGGCCGTCTCCGAGGACGCCGCGCGAGTCGCGGCTGCTCGGGACGGCCTGGCGACGGACCGACTGCTCGTGATTCCGAACGGTATCGACCTCGCGCGCTTCTCTGCGCGCGGGCGCCGGAGCGAGATGCGCCGCGCCCTCGACGTACCGGAGACGGCCCCGCTGCTCGTCTCGGTGAGCCATCTGACCCGCGTGAAGGGCATCGACCTCCTGGTCCGCGCGGCATCCCTGATCCGAGCCCAGGTCGCCGAGGCGCGCTTCGTCGTGGCCGGCCGCGGCGCCGAGCAGGCGAAGATCGAGGAGGCCATCCGCTCCGCCGGGCTGGCGCCGGCCTTTCGGCTGCTGGGCTCCTACGCGGACGTGCCCGGCCTGCTCGAGGCCGCGGACCTCTTCGTCCTGCCGTCCCGGTCCGAGGGCCAGCCGAACGCGGTCATGGAGGCGATGGCCATGGGCCTCCCCGTCGTAGCCACGAGGGTCGGCGGTGTCCCGGAAATGGCACAGGACGGCGAGCAGGCACTGCTGGTGCCGCCGGAGGACCCAGAGGCGCTCGCGAGCGCCTGCCTGACGCTGCTCGCCGAGCCGGCGCGCGCGAGCCGCCTCGGCCGCGCGGGGCGCGAGCGGGCCGCGAGGCAGTTCGGGCTCCAGCAGATGATCCGCCGGTACGAGGAGCTCTACGAGGACGTCGTCGGCGCGGCCGAGCGGGCCGCCTGACCGGGAGAACCACCGTGGCGACCGCTCTGCGAGAGACGCGCCCTGATCCCCCGGTCGTGCTGCTCGGGGGCACGACCAACGCCCTGTCGATCGCGCGCAGCCTGGGGCCGCGTGGAGTGCGCGTGCTCGCCCTCAACGATGCGGGCAGCTACGTCCGCTACTCGCGCTTCGCCCAGTGGGTGCCGCCGGCGCCGGGCGAGGACGTCCAGCAGGTGTGGCTCGAGTGGCTGCTGTCCGAGGGACGGGAGCGCCACCCGGGAGCGCTGGTGCTCCCCTGCTGCGACGACGGCGTGGAGCTCCTGGCCCGACACCGGGAACGCCTCGCCGGCAGCTTCGTGCTCGCCGAGGCCAACGACGAGATCGCGTTGGCCATGCTCGACAAGGTCGCGACCTACGCCCTGGCCGCCCGGGTGGGAGTGCCCGCGCCGCGCATCTGGCAGATCACGACCCGCGCCCAGCTCGAGGCGGCGCTGCCGGACATGGCCTTCCCCTGCGCGCTCAAGCCGCGGGACTCACACCTGTTCCAGCGCCACTTCGCCGCCCAGAAGCTGTTCGTGGCCAAGGACGGCGACGAGCTGCTGGCAACGTTCGACCACCTCGCGAGCCTGCGCCTGCGCTTCCTGGCCACGGAGCTGATCCCCGGCGGCGACGACCAGTTCTGGACCTACCTCACCTACCTCGACGAGGCCGGACGGCCGCTCCTGCACTTCACGAAGCGCAAGCTGCGGCAGTACCCGATCCACTTCGGGGTCGCCAGCTACCACATCTCGGACCGCTGCCCGGAGGCCGACGAGCTGGGCTTGCGCTTCCTGCAGGGGATCGGCCTGCGCGGCCTCGCCAACGTGGAGTTCAAGCGCGACGCGCGCGACGGACGGCTGAAGCTGATGGAGTGCAACCCGCGTTTTTACGCCGGGATCGAGCTGCTCAACAAGAGCGGCATCGACCTCCCGCTCGTGGTGTACAACCGCCTCACCGGGCGGCCGCTGCCTCCCTGCGACGGCTACCGGCAAGGCGTCCGCCTGATCCGGCCCCTGGAGGACCTCTCGGCATTCCTCGCCTACCGGCGACGCGGCGAACTGTCGCCCGGCGCCTACCTGCTGAGCCTGGCCCACCGCCTGCACACCGCCTACTTCTCCTGGCGGGATCCCTGGCCCAGCGTGGCCCACGGCGCGCTCCAGGCGCGCTACCAGCTGCGACGACGCGTGCTCGGCCCGCTGCTGCGCAGGCTCGGACTGGAGGCACGCGCGGCGGGCTGAGCGGCGGAGCCGGACCTCAAGCGGCGCTCTTCCAGGTGGCCCTCTGGGTCCCGCGCAAGAAGCCGAAGAGGGCCACGGCGGCGGCCAGGTTCAGCAGGACCAGGGCGTACGGGACGGAGAAGAGGCGCACGCGCCGGCCGGCTCTCGCGAGCGGCCAGGCGACCAGCGCCAGCAGGTAGAAGGCCGCCTGGAACGCGAAGGCCGCCGCGTAGAAGCCACTGCCGCGCAGTGCGAGGGCGCCGCTCCCGGCGAGCATCGAGAAGAGGCACCAGGGCACGGCGAGGCGCGTCAGCTTGTGGGACAGCAGCGGCCAGAAGAGACGGTTGCGGCGGGGGTCCAGGAGCGTGGGATCCAGGGCCACCAGCTGGAAGTTGCCGGCCAGCGTGCGGACCTTGCGCCGGAACTCGCGGCCGGGCTCGTCGAACAGGCGGTCGAAGGCCCGGGCACGCGGTTCGAAGAGCACGCGGTAGCCGGCGTTGGCGATGCGCAGGGGGATTACCACGTCGTCGAGGATGGTCTCCGGCGCCAGGGGCCGGAAGAGGCCGCGGCGGATCGCGTAGATCGCGCCCGTGGCGCCGACGACCGAGCCCGTGCGGCTCTCCGCGCTGCGGATCAGCTTCTCGTATTTCCAGTAGAAGCCGACGCCCTCCGGCGAGCCTGCCGGGCTCTCGATGTGCAGCTCGCCGCTCACCGCCCCGACCGTCGGGTCGGCGAAAGGCTCGACCAGCTCCCGGACGGCGTCCGGCGCGAAGCGCTGGCGCGCGTCGGCGAGGACCACGACCTCGCCGCTGCACCCGGGCACCGCCGCGTTGAGGGCGCTGGCCTTCCCACGCGGCCCCGGCAGTCGCAGCAGGCGCGCCCCGCGCGCCGCGTAGCCCTCGACGATCTCGTCCGTGCCGTCGGTCGAGCCGTCGGAGGCGACGAGCACCTCGAGCCGGTCGCGCGGGTAGTCGAGCGCGAGGCAGTTCTCGATTCGCGCAGCGATCCGATCGCTTTCGTTGTGCGCGACGACCAGGACGGTGACGGGCGGGCGGATCGGCCGGCATTCCACCTCGGGGGCCGGGGCCAGGCGGGCCCGCAGCAGCAGCCAGGCCAGATAGCCGAAGTACGAGTAGCCGACGAGCAGACACGACGCCCAGAAGAGCAGCTCGAGCACGGATCAGCCGTGGTTGGGCTCGCGGCTCGGCCCGCGCCCGGCACCGTCGAGCAGCCGCCCCTTGACGGCCTCGTAGAAGGCGGGGCCGAGCAGCCGGCGTGCCGACGTCAGGACGAGGTGGCGGGCACCGTGACGCACCCGGGGCGACAGGCGCCGTTCCACCACTGCCTGGAACGCCGCGAGGTCGTCGCCACGGCGGATCGCGAAACGCGGCAGCAGCGGCGACCCGCCGCTGGCGATGCCCGGCTGGGAGCCCATCACTCGGCGGTAGCCCGCCGCGTGCGCCAGCCGTGCGACGCGGCGCCCACCGCTGCCTCCCGGCAGCGCGACGGATTCGATCTCCCGCCCCAGGCGCTCCTCGAGCCGGGCGCGAGACTCCCGGAGCTGCTGCGTCGCCTCCGCGGCGGACACCTCCCCCAGCAGCGTGTGGTCGAGGCCGTGGCTGCCGACCTCCATGCCCTCCGCGTGGAGCTGAACGACGCCGTCCCAGGACAGGTAGCCTTCCTCGCCGAGGAGTGCCGGGCTCACGAAGAAGCTCGCTTGCAGGTCGTGCCGCCGGAGGATCGGCAGCGCCTCGCCGACGTCGCTGTCCCAGCCATCGTCGAAGGTCAGGACCACCGCTCTGGCAGGAACGTGCGCGGAGTCCAGGGCCGCGGCGGGCACGACCGGATGCCCCTGGCGCACGAGCAGCGCCATCTGGGCAGCGAAGCTGGCCGTCGTCACGCGATAGACGTCGTCCTCGGGACGGCCGACGGCCCGATCGCCGACACGGTGGTACATGAGGATCAGAGCGCGAGCGGTCGTCACTTGCCCAGCTTCCGGCGGATTTCGAGAGCCACTTCGTGTCGAACCCGGTCCCACGCCGCGGTATCGTGCACCCAGTCCCCGTGCCGGGCCCAGCGCGAGTGCTGCCACGAGCGGTCCGTCTCCTCCTCGTTGAGGGCCGAGTGGAGCACGCGGGCCACGAGCGGATCGGGGTCTCCCCCCAGCGATCGCAGGAGCTGGAAGTACTCGTAGTCCAGCAGGCCGCGCCGCAGCGCCTTCATCCGGAACGACGCGATCGGGCCGGGCTTGGCGGGCAGGCCGAGGGCGCCGAGCAGGCGGCCGGGATAGAAGAGGATGCCGTTGCCCAGCAGGTTCTTGCTCCAGTTCTGGGGGTCGCGGTAGGGATCCGCGTTCCAGAAGTTGCCGGCCCAGAGGAAGACGCCGTCGGTGTGGTAGCGCCAGGCGATCCAGCCCCAGGTCCGGAGCCCGAGGCCTTCGTTGTTGACGGAGTTGCCGCCGACGAACGGCTCGTGCTGCTGGTAGAACCAGGTCCACTCGCCGAGCTTCTGGCGCTCCGCCATTCTCCGCGGGAAGTACCCGCCGCCGGTCGTCGCCCAGATGTCCACGAAGCCGAGGGGGATCGGGCTCTCGTAGGGCCCCATCGTGACCAGCTGCCCGATGCCCGTGCCGGAGGAGCGCAGCGTCTGGCCCCAGGCCTTCACCAGGCTCGCGTAGTTCGGCTGGGCCTGCAGGTCCGGCTCGTCGATCGGGTAGAAGAACAGGCGAGGCCGGGTCCAGCCCTTCTCCTTGAAGTGCCGCGCGATCTCCTTGGCGTAGGCGTCGAGCGCACGGCGGTGCGCGGGGTTCAGGTCGGAGTCGGTCTTGTGGTAGCCGCCGAAGTTGGGGGGATCGCCGGGGCGCATCCCCCACCAATGACCGCCCCCGACCTTCCACAGCCTGGGCGGCTCTTTGTCCTCGAACAGGGAGCCGTCGAGAGAGGAGCCGTTGAGGGCGTCGTACGCGCTCCAGTTCACCTCGAGCGGCGCCCCCGTCGAGCGGTCCCACTCGATGTCGGGTTCGTCTTCCTTCACCTGGGTGTCGAAGCGATGGTCGTGGGCCATCCGGAAGTAGCGCTGCACGACGGCCAGGGCCTCGTCGTCCGGCAGGCCGTCGAGCCCCTCCCGGCTCCACAGGCGCGTGGCGTACAGCGGCACCCAGGCGACGAGCGAGCGGCGCACGGGAATCTCGAACGGCTGCACGCTCAGCTCCAGCGGGACTCGAACCTTCGGCCCGCCCTCCGCGGACACCGCCAGGGCGCCGCGATAGACCCCGGCCGGCAGCCTGCGGGGAATGACCACGTCCACCCACAGCGGCTGGTTGCGCCGGGGGACGAGAGCGAAGGGCGAAGCCAGGGGCGCGCTGCCCGGGCCGGATTCGAACAGCGGGACGAGGGCGTCGGGGTACTCGCCGGCGCCGAGCCCCACGACCTTGTCCTCGGTCTCGGGGCAGCGGATGTAGGACTCCAGCAGGACCTCGACGCGGGAGCGAGGGACGCGCGCGCCCGGTCCCTCCAGGTCGGCCCAGTCCACGCTCACCCGCGGGCTTCCCGCCGCTGCCGCGAGCACGAGCTGGAAGGCGACCGTCTCGCCCGGCGCGCCCTCGAGCTGGACCGGCGGGGCTGGCTCGCCGCTGGCGCGAGGCGGGCCCAGGTCGTCGCCGGGGAAGACCTTCGTGGAGTCGTCCACCACCCAGGTGGACAACGCCTGTGGCGTGGACGCCCGCACGCTGGGACCCGCCGGGCGCTGCCGGTCGCTCGCCGGCGTTCGCACGTCCACCGCCTTCTTGCGGACAGCGGCATAGCCCTGCTGGAGCCTCGTGCCGACACCGAGCTGGTTGGCGGCCATGCCGGTTGCGAAGACCGCAGCGAGCGCGGCCCCGCGGACGAGAAACGCCTTGCTCATCGAGAGGCCTCCGCGAGCGTCGCCTCGTAGAGGTCCGAGGTCTCGCGAACCATGCGACTCACGCTGAAATCGCGCTCCACCCTTTCCCGGGCCGCGCGGCCCAGGCGCCCGGCGTAGGCCGGATCGTGGAGCAGCTCCGCGAATGCCGCGGCCAGCGCCGGAGCGTCCGCCGGCGCGACGACTCGGCCGCTGACGCCGTCCTCCACGGTCTCGCGATTCCCGCCGATGTCGGTCACCACCGCCGGCCGGCGCGCCGCCATCGCCTCGAGAAGCGAGATCGAGAGCCCCTCGCGCACCGACGAGGGGAGCACGAACACGTCGCTCGCCGCCAGGATCTCCGGCACGTCGCGCCGCTCTCCCAGGAAGCGGACGCCGCTGCCGAGCAGGCCGAGCTGCCCTGCCTGGGCTTCCAGCTCCCCGCGCAGGCTCCCGTTTCCCACCACCAGGCCGATCGCGGACGGGAACTCCCGCCGCAGCAGGACCAGGGCGTCGAGGAAGTGCCGGTGTCCCTTTTCGGGCAGGAGCCGGGCGACTACGGTCAGGACAGCCTTGGCGCCGTTGAGCCCCAGCTGAGCGCGCGTCCGGAGCGGGTCGAACGGCACGTCGAAGGGCGCCAGGTCGATGCCGTTCAGGATGACCGTGAGCTTGCCCTCGGGGACGCGGGCGCGATCGCGGTAGAAGGCCCTCACCGCCTCCGACACGCACACGACGCGCCGCGAAACGCCGGCCAGTGCCCGGTCGACCGCGAGGTGCCGTGGCTTCTTCCAGACGTCGACGCTGTGGGCGGTCGTGAGCAGGACTGGCACGCGGGCGAGCCACCCGGCGAGCCGCCCCCACACGTCGGCGTTCCAGACGTGGGTGTGGACGACGTCGATTCCCGCCGTGCGCATCCGTCGCTGGAGGCGCAGCAGCATGCCGAGGTCGAGGCCGGGCCGCTTGCCGAGGGCGAAGACCTCCACGTCGGCCGCCCGCAGCTCCGTCGCGAGCGGCCCCTCGATGGTGAGGCAGCCGACGATCGGCCGGAAGCGGCGCCGGTCCAGGCCGCGGGCGAGGGCGAGCACCACCTGCTCGGCCCCCGCCACCTCCATGCTCTCGACGAGCAGGAGGACCTTCGCGGGCCCGCCGCGCGGGCCCGCGAGGCCGCCTCCGGACCGGTCCCGTGTCATCGTCGTCAGGCCGACTTCTCCACCCTCGCCGCGACCGGAGCGGCGGGCGCGGCGGCCGGCTTGGGAGCGAACGTGGCGCGCAGGCAGGTCTCCAGCGGTGCGCCCTGGGTCCAGCCCAGCTCGGTCTTCAGCCGCGAGTTGTCGTAGCGCACCTCGCGGACGCAGGAGTCCAGGTGGAAGCGCGACATCAGGCCGGAGACGCGGCGGGCGATGCCGTTCTTGGCCTCGAAGCGCTTGGCGAGCGACCCCATGGCGCGCGCGACCGTGTAAGGGAAGAAGAGAACGCGAATCCTCTTGCCGCTCAGGCGGCCGAACGCCCGGATGAAGCCGAGCTGCGTGAAGCACTCGTCGTCCACGACGTTGTAGACGCGGCCGGCGGCCTTCGGGGAGCTCCCCGCGAGGGCCAGCGCCTGGACGGCGTGGTCCACGTAGACGGACGGCAGCGTGTTGTTGTTGAGGCCGACCTTGACCAGCAGCCCCGAACCCACGGGGTAGCCGAGGCGGGACACCTTGGGTCCCTTCTCGGGCCCGTAGACGAGGCCCAGGCGCAGGATGGACACCTCGATCCCGGCCGCGGCCGCCTTCTCGAGCAGCACACGCTCGGCATCGATCTTCGAGCGCATGTAGTGCGTCAGGTCGCTCGTCGCGTAGGGCTGGTCCTCTGTCACCTTCTTCCCGCGCGGCAGGTGCGGGATGCCGTAGACGGCGATCGTGCCGGCGTAGACGATCTTCTTGACGCCGGCCTTGCTGGCCGCCTCGACCAGCGCCTCGGTCCCGCGGATCGTGCCCTGGACGAAGTCGGACCACTGGCCGCCCATCGTCGCCCCGAGGTGGTAGATCACCTCGACGCCCTCCACCGCCTTGGCGAGGGTCGAGGGGAAGACGAGGTTGCCGACCACGACCTCGGCGCCGAGGGCGCGGAGCGGCTCCGCCTTGCGCAGGTCGCGCGCCAGGATGCGCACGTCGTTGCCCGCGTCGATCAGCTCCCGAACCAGCCGGCTGCCGATGAAGCCCGTGCCTCCGGTGACCAGCACCTTGCGGGCGCCGACGGGGGGCTCGACCAGGCGCGGCAGGCGTCGCTCGGCCCTGATCATGCGCACCGGCTCGAGCTGCGCGTCGATCTGCTCCCAGACCGTGTCCATGATCCGCATGATGCGGATCGCGTACTCGGGCGGCATGGGGTTCGGCCCGCCGGTCTCGATGGCCTTGTAGAACTCCGGCACCAGGCGTTGCATGCCCTCGTAGGGGGTGAAGCGCCCGCGCAGGACGTTCCACACGGTGCCGACGGTGCCGCCCAGGATGCGGAAGCCCTGGCTCAGGTTCATCCCGAAGCGCGTCACGAAGTGCGGGATGCCCGGCTTGTGCCCCCACATCATCGTCCGCTTGTTCTGCAGGTCGATCTGGAGCGTGCCCTTCGTGCCCAGCAGGTTCACGTAGTGGAATCGGGGGCTGGCCACCTCGCTCAGGGTGACGCTCGCCAGGCGGCTGCCGTCTCCCATCAGGATGCGCAGCTCGCCCGGGACGCCCTTCGGCATGACGCCCACGTCCATGGCCGCGGCCTGGATGTACTTGGGCTCGTCGAGGAAGGGCATGATCACCGAGAGCGGATGGTCGAGGCCGTTCTGGAAGAGCCCGCCTGGCAGGCTGTAGGCCCAAGTCGTGTAGGCCTGGGTGAAGTAGCGGCTGGCCGGGCTCTCCCCCAGGTCGAACCCGTAGTAGCTCTCGATGCCGCAGATGCGCCCGATCGCCCCCTGCTTGAACAGGGCCAGCGCCTCGAGCACCGCGCGGTCGTAGTTGTGCATGTAGCCCACGCACACCATGCGCCCCTTGGCCTCGGCCAGGCGCAGGACCTCCTCGGTCTCGCGCGCGTGCAGGGTGATGGGTTTCTCGACGTAGACGTGACAGCCCGCCTCGAGCGCCAGCCGGGTGAGAGCCTCGTGGGTGTCGGGCGGGGTCGCGACGTGGACGACGTCGGGCTTCGTCTTCTCGAGCAGGGCGGCGGGGTCGGTGAGGGCCTCCTTGATCCCCCACTTCTCCGCGGTGATCTTGAGCGCGAGCTCGCTGGGGTCAGCGATGCCCACGATGGTGGCGCCCGGCACGCGCCGGATCGCCTTGATGTGCTCCTGCGCAATCATTCCACAGCCGAAAACTGCGATCTTCATCGAACGACGCTCCTTCCGTGTTGATGGCGAGGGAACCCATCGTTTGCTCGTGCTCCCGCGAGGGAGTGCGAGGCCCGCAGCAGACGGTGCCAGCCGTCGAAGCCACCCTCGAGCTTGCGGCTGAAGTCCGCGAGGGTGTCGTCGGCGGCCACCTCCGTCCGGCTCAGGCCGAACAGGTCTACGCCTCTCGAATTGGCACCGGGGGCGACCGTCAGGGCCGCCTCGAACCCGGCCTCCGCAACGGCCCGGCGCACCGACGGCGACTCGCTGCCGCGCGGGTAGCAGAAGAAGCGCGGGGCGAGAGAGAGCCGCTCGGCGATTTCCCGGTGACAGCCGTGAGTCTCGTCGTGGAGCGTCGCCGCGTCCAGACAGGCGAGCTCCTTGTGGGTACGTCCGTGCCCGCCGATGTCGTGGCCGGCGGCGGCGACCGCCCGCACCTCGTTCCAGGTCATCAGCTCGTCCTCGGCGCAGCAG
Organism: uncultured Acidobacteriota bacterium; assembly: GCA_963831755.1. Classification (GTDB taxonomy): domain Bacteria; phylum Acidobacteriota; class Vicinamibacteria; order Fen-336; family Fen-336; genus DATBSL01. The sequence goes on along the minus strand of CAWHRC010000018.1, from coordinate 58,133 downwards.
CGCTCGTAGCGCTCGAGCGTGCGACCGCTCTCGACGAGGGCCGATGGCACGAAGAAGGAGGCCGGGAGGCCGAAGCTCCTCAGGACGGGCAGGGCATGGTCGTGGTTGTCACGGAAGCCGTCGTCGAACGTGATCACGACGGCGCCGCGGGGAAGTTCCACCTCGCCGCGCAGGGCGGCCACCGCTCGCTCCAGGCCGACCACCGGCCGGCCGCTACGCGCGAGCGCTTCCATCTGGCGGGCAAAGGTCTCGGGCGGGACGCTGAGGCGGTCGCCCGGGTGGCTCGCGTTGACGCGGTGGTAGGTCAGGATGCGCAGGGCCGGGTCGCCGGCCCGGCGCGCCGCCAGCCCGGCCAGGCGGGCGAGGGTCCGTTTCGCCGCCCGCCGCAGGCCGGAAGCGGGGCGCGGGATCTTGAAGCGGCCGGGCGTCTCCTCAGAGAGCGACAAGCGACCTCCCGACCAGGGGTAGGACGACGGACTCGATGGTACGCTCGATGTCGAACGACGACTCCACGCGCTGACGGCCCGCGCGGCCCATGGCGCGGCGCAGCGTCGGCTCCTGGATGAGCCGGCCGATCTTCCGGGCGAGGTCCTCGGGGTCGCGGTTCGCGGCCACGAGACCCTCGCGCCCGTCCTGCACCAGCTCGGGCAGGGACGGCAGGGCGGTGGTGACGACCGGCAGGCCGCAGGCGAGCGCCTCCACCAGCACGTTGGGAATGCCCCAGTGCATCTCGAGCACGGCAGGGAGGACGAAGATGTCGGCCTGCTGGTACAGGGGGATGAGGTCCTTCTGGGTGACGTAGCCCGTGAGGTGCACGCGCCCGTCGAGCCCGGCCCGGGTGACGGCCTCGCGCAGCGAGGCTTCCAGCGGCCCACCCCCGGCGATCGTCACGCTGAAGTCCACTCCCTGTCGGAGCAGGCGGGCGCAGGCCTCGATCAGGATGTTGAAGCCCTTGCACTCGAGCAGGCTGCCGACCGCGAGGATGGAGGGCGGGCCATCGGCGAGCGGCCGCGGCGCGGGCCGGAAGAGGCGCAGGTCGAGGCCGTGATAGCTCACCTGGACCTTGTCGCGCGCGGCCGGGCTGAGGCTCTCCAGGTGGCGCTTGTTGTCGCCGGTGCAGGTCAGGACGAACTCCGCGCGCTCGAGCTTTTCGCTGAGGAGCGAGGGGTTCAGGAAGATGTCGTGGGCGTGGCAGGTGAAGCTCCACGAGAGGCCGGTGAGCCGCGACATCACCAGGGCCACCGTGGCGGGGTAGGTGGCCCAGTGCGCGTGCAGGTGGTCGATCCCTTCTTCCGCCGCCATCTCGGCGAAGCGGAACGCCTTCGGTAGCATCACCAGCGAGCGGAGCAGGAGCCCGGGCTGCCGCCACACGCCACGGAGCACCAGCCAGACGAGGCTCGTCACCTCCACGGGTCGGCGCACGAGCGCGCGCACCGTCGCGACGAGAACGTCGAGCGAGAAGTAGCCGGCGTGGCGGGTGGCTTCGAGGAAGGGACGGGCGTCCTCCTGCACCACGGCCTGGCGGTCGTTGCGCAGCGAGAAGATCGTCAGGCGCACGCCGCGCTCGGAGAGCGCCTTGATCTCCCGGAGAATGAAAGTCTCGTCGTAGGACGGGAAGAGTGAGAGCACGTAGCCGATGTGGTGTCGCTCGCCCGTGGGCCTTGCGGGGGCGGGCCGGGCGGAGGCGAGGCCGGCGCTCACTCGGGAGCCTCCTTCTTCGGAAGCATCCGGACGACGGCTCGCTTCACCGAGCCCAGGCGCGGGCGCAGGCCGAACTCGAGCAGGCGGAACAGTCGCGAGGCGGGCCGGCGGTTGAACACGAAGACCTCGACGTGGCGCTCGACGAGGTCGGTCCAGCGCATCTTGTAGGGCTCGTCCTTGCCGAGCAGGTCGTAGCGGTCGAACTCCCCGCCGCCGAATGCGGCTTCCATCGCGTGGGCGTCCAGCACGGAGCCGACGCTCAGCTCGGCGAACTCCGGGTCGTAGGCCACCTTCAGAGGCGCAGCCATGCGCCCCCAGGTCACGTGTGCTTCGAACGCAGCCAGCTTCCCTCCCATGCGCAGCGTCCAGATGCGCAGGTTGTCACTGCGGGCGAACTCGCGGAAGAAGCGCTCGTAGAACGCCTTGTTCCTGGGCGAGGCGATCGAGCTGCCGCGCTCGCCGGTCCAGCTCCGCTCCGCCACCTGCATCACCTCCGGCATCACCGCGTCGATGGCTGCCGGGCCGCGGGCGCATTCGAAGGACGCCGTGCCGGTTTCCACGAGCCGCCTGCGCTTCTGGCGGATCGCCTTGCGGAACTGCTTGGAGCGTGTCGCGAGGAACGACTCCCAGTCCCCCGCGATGGAGACGTAGGGCGAATCGAGGGAGTGACGGGTGCGGAGCGCCCAGCCGCGGGCACGGCACGCCGCGGGCAGCAGCTCGAGCAGGCGCGACCGCTCGGGCACCTCCCTCAACAGGAAGACGTCCCACGGCTCCCGGCCGAGCGCGTCGAGGACGAGTCGCAGCGCCTCGTCGTCACGTTCGAGCAGAGCGATCTCGGACCGGCAGAGATGGGCGTTGAAGAGGTTCTCGACGCTGCGCGCGGGCAGGCCCATGAGGCGGCGGCGGCGGCGGCAGAGGGGCGCGAGGGCGACGAGCCGCTCGCCCGATCGCACGCAGCCCAGGTCCAGGCGGCCCGTGCCGTAGCAGTCCCACCAGGCGCGCAGGAACGCGTGGCTGAGATAGAAGGCGCCCGCACGTCGCGCGGCGTCCTCCCACGCCGCTGCCACGTTGTCCCACGCTGGGAGGTCGCGCACCAGCTCGTAGGCGAGGACGGCGCCGGCCGGGTGCGGCAGGTCGGGCGGGCTCGCGGCCGCGACGCGTTCCTCAGTGAGCACGGCGCCTCCCCCGGAGAAGCAGCGCGCCCATCATGCCCGAGATCTCCGACGCGAAGAGCGCCTCGCAGAAGCGGCCGTCGCCGTCCGTGCTCATCCCGGCCGAGACGGCGACGCGCTCCAGCTTGAACGGATCGGAGGAGGGCCCCGGGCGGCCCTCGATCGTGGTGAGGGCGGCCTGGTAGCCTGCCTGGCGCACCGCACGCTCCACTTCCGGCGTGAAGTCCTCGCGGGTGCCGTTGGGGTAGGCGAAGAAGCGCACGGCCCTGCCGAGGCGCTCCTCGATCAGTCGGCGGGAGGCGACCACCTGCCGCTCGGCTTCCCCGGGTTCGAGGCGCGAGAGCACCGGGTGGTCCAGGGTGTGGGAGCCGATCTCGATGCCCGCGGCGGCCATCTCCCGCGCCTCCTGCCAGCTGAGCACCGAGCGTTCCTCGTCCGGCGCGCCGCCGAACGTGGCGCCGAGGCTCGCGAGCCAGGCACGGGCCTCGACATGGGGCAGGGCCTTCGCCCTCGCGCACACGCGGTCGACCAGGCGACGACGCGCAGGACCGCCGTCGAGCCACACGGGCTCGGGCCCCCGACCCAGGTCGAGCGTGTACTCGCCAGGGGCCGCCGCGAAGGCAGCTCCCGCGACGTCGTCCCACCAGAAGCGCCGGCCGGAGTCGAGATGGCCGGCCGTGACGAACACCGTCGCCGGAAGGCCACGCGCGCGCAGCGCCGGCAATGCCTGCGTGTAGTTGTCACGGTATCCGTCGTCGAACGTCAGCGCCACGGCGCGGCCGGGCAGGGGACGCCCGTCGAAGAGGCCCGCACAGACGTCGGCCAGGCTGACCACCGTCCCCTCGCGCGAGAGGTAGTCGAGCTGCGCCTCGAAGACCGAGCGCGAGATGCCGAGCTCGTACGGCGACTCGCAGCCGTCCGGGTGGACGCGGTGGTAGCGCAGGATGACGGGCGCGCGGCGGCGGGCCGCCAGCACGGCGGTCGTCACGCCGACCGCGCCGAGGGCCCCCGCGAGCGCCGTCTTGGCCGTGTGAGCAGCGCTCATCGCCCCACGCCCTCCGGGCTCGCCACCCTGCCGCGTCTGCGCAGGCGCTCCAGCTCGTCACGCGCGATGGAGGCGTAGTGCGAGAACTCGTCGCGGCAGAACAGGGCGAAGGCCCCGACGTAGACCACCGCGCCCAGCAGGACGACGCCCACGAGCAGGGTCACGGTGGCCAGCCAGGAGTCCGCGGCCATGGCGACGCGGCTTGCCGGGTACACGACGAGCGTCATCAGTGCGAGGGGCGGCACGAGCCGCGCGACGGAGCCCAGCGTCGCCCACCCTTCGGCCCGCGGGAAGACCCGCCAGAGGAAGAAGACCAGGAGCAGCACCTTCACGATGTCGGCGAGCGTGTTCGACAGTGCGATGCCTCTCATGCCGAGGCCGGGCACGAACAGGAAGCACAGGCTCGCGTTCAGGGCGACGCGCAGGACCCCCACCCTCATCGGCATCTGGGTGTTCTTGCGCGCGTTGAACGCCGACGTCAGGAGCCCGTTGAGCGCGAGCGTCAGGATGAGCGGGGCGTAGATCTGCAGCGCGCCGACCGTCAGGTCGGTGGAGTGCCCCGTGAAGGAGCCTCGCTGGAACATGATCCGCACGATGGGGGTGGCCAGCACGTAGGTGCCGACGGCGATCGGAGCGAAGAGGGCGGTCAACGAGAACAGGGCCCGGCCCAGGTTGGCCCGGGCCCTCTTCTCGTCCTCGGCGAACTGGCTGGCGAGGAACGGGAACAGCGTCCGGGTCGCGGGGCTGGCCAGCAGGCTGACCGGGGCGTCGATGAGGGTCATTCCGTACTGCAGCGAGGAGACCGCCCCCTCGGGCAGCAGGGAACCGAACCCGCGGTTGATGATGGAGTTGAGCTTGGCGCTCATGTTGCCGATGTAGGTCGGCATCGTCAGCCCGAGCATCCGGCGCACGATGGGCGCGCGCAGGTCGACGTCCAGGCGGAGCCGGCTCCGCAGCTCACCGAGGCCCACCACCACCACCACCAGCTGGACCAGCCCTCCGAAGACCATTCCCCAGACCAGGGCCGAGATGCCCCAGCTCCGGAAGACGACCAGGAAGGCCGTGGACCCGATCTGGAAGGCGACCTCCGAGGCCGCGATGGCAAAGAAGCGGCGCTCGGCCAGGAGGGGTAGCGCCAGGACCTCCGAGGTGCCGACAGCGGCGGTCATCAGGAAGAGCACCCGGCTGATCCCGATCGTACGCTCCCGCTGGGGACCCTCGAAGCCGGGGGCAATCAGGCTGATGATTCCCGGCGTCAGGACCACGGTGACGACGAGCACGAGGAGAAGCAGCGCGAGCCAGTAGGAGACCATCTTGTTGGCCGCTCGCCAGCCGGCTTCCTCCGAGATGGCCGCCTGCTCTGCAAAGAGCGGAATGAAGTTGAAGGCTCCGGTCAGGGCGAAGTTGGACACCAGGTCCGGCAGCACGAGCGCCACCAGGTAGGCGTCCATCGGCCCCGAGGTGCCGAAGTAGGAAGCCGCGAGCACGTTCTTGAGGAACCCGATGGCGGACCCGAGGGCCGTCGAGCCCACCACCACCGTCATCGCCCTCACGACGCCGCCCTGGACCTTCACGCGCCGACTCCGCTCACTGCGGCCGTCGCCTTCATTCGGCCCGACAGCGCGAGGGCAGCCCCGGCCACCCGGGCCCGCCAGCCCCGTCCCACCACCCGCCGCAGCAGAAGCGGCTCCTCCTCGGTGGTCCACTGGAACTTGTAGGCCTCGTCGCCCTTCATGAAGTCGAAGCGCTCGAAGCCCCGCTCCTGGGCCTGCCGGAGGATCTGGTACAGGAGGACGTTTCCGGGCCCGTGGGTGGCGAGGGTCGAGTCGAAGGCCGACTGGAGGTAGTAGAGCGTCTTTTCCCCGCTCGCCCCGAACAGAACCGCGCGCGGACGATCGCCGTCCCACAGCCCATACAGCTCGAGTCTCCCCGATCGGAGCAGGTCGCGTGCCACGCGGCTGTAGAAGGTGCGCTTCGCTTCCCCCGCGAAGGCGCCCGCTTCCCCGCGGCCCGCCCAACGCGCCTGGTGGTCCGTGAACAGCGCCTCGAGCAGTGCCGTGACCTCGCGCTCCTCGCAGCAGCGCGCGAAGCGCAGACCGCCCCGATCCAGGAGGCCGCGGGACTTGCGTGCGACGCGCGACGCGAAGTCCTTCTTCAGCGGAGCGACCGGCCGGCCCGTGGGCAGCGTCAGCACCGGACAGCGGTTGACCGCACGCACAGCCGAGGCGCCCTGCCCCGCGAAGACCTCGGGACGGAGCAGGACGGCGCCGGGACGCAGCCCCTGCAGGTGCGCGACGTCCCAGTCGCGAGCCTGGCCGAGGTGCCCGGCCAGCGCAGCGGCCGCCTCTGCCTCGCGGCCCCGGGCGACCAGGGCATCGAGACCCTCGGACCCCACGTGTCGGTCGCCCACGAGGCGCAGCTCACGCACGGCGAAGAGGCCCTCCAGTCTCCGCCTGCGCAGGTAGAAAGCCACGCCGCCCACGACCTGGCCGCCGTCGACCATGCGCAGCAGCATCAGGCGGGAGCCCGGGCCGTAGGTCTCCCACCAGCGGGCCAGCCAGGCGTGCGATGCGAACGGGCTGACTCGGGTCGAGCGCTCCAGGACACCGTCCCACCACTCGGCGGCGCCGGCGAAGCCCTCCTCGACAGTCTCGAGGCGCAGGCTCATGCGATCTCCTGGCCGAGCCCGGCCAGTCGCGCGGCGAACAGCGGGAAGTAGCGCTCGGTCGTGTAGACGCGGGGCAGCGCGAAGGCGTTCTGGCCCGGGCGCGCGAAGCCGCTCTGTGTCGTCACCGCGCAGCGCACGCCGAGGCCGCGCAGCAGCCCGAAGGCGCGCTCGTCGAAGTCGGCAGACTCGCCGTTGGGATAGGCGAAGGTGGCAGGACGCGCGCCCACGCGCTGCTCGATCAGCTGGACGGAGGTCGTGACCTCCCGGCCGAGCGTCTCGTCGTCGAGCACGGACAGCAGGTAGTGGTGGTGGGTGTGCCCGCCGATCTCGACCGGGCCGCTCGCGAGGGCGCGCACCTGGTCCCAGCTGATGGGGCGCGGCTCGGGCTCGCCCTCCCCCAGGCGACTCTCGAGCTGCGCCAGCAGGGTCTCGACCTGGGCCGGGCCCAGCCGCTTCATCCGCCGCAGCAGCGAGCGCAGGGCCTTGAGCTTGGCCTCCCTCGAGTCCAGGGGAAGCGGGCCGCTGCCGAGAGAGGAGTGCTCGAACAGCTTCTGCCGTGTCTGCTTCACGACGTGACGAACCCGGTCGAGCCACAGCGGGCGTCCCGTTTCCGGGGGGGCGGTGGCGAGGAAGAGGGTCGCGGGTACTCCGATGCGGCGCAGTGCTGGCAGCACGCAGTCGTGCGTGTCGGGATACCCGTCGTCGATCGTGATCGCGATGCGAGCGGGTCCGGGCGCGCCGCCGGCGAGCCAGGCGGACACATCGCTCAGGGATTCCACCCTGTAGCGGCGGGCGAGATACTCGACCTGCTGGACGAAGGTGGCCACCGGGAGCGCGGGGAAGAAGGGGTCGCGCTCGTCGTTCACCCGGTGGTACATCAGCAGCGCGGCGCGCCTGCGCTCGCGGAGCCGGCGGGCGATGCCGAGCGCGCCCGAGTGAAGCAGGCCCCAGGCGGCCGCCTTCTTGAGGCCGGCGCTCACCCCTGGGCCTCGGCCGGGTCCTGGCGCGGCAGCGAGTTGATCACGACCAGCGCCGCCGCGAGCAGCCAGAAGTGCCCGATCACGGCATCGTCCGAGAAACGCGAGCCGAAGACGCAGCTCACCACCACGGCGAACATCATGCCGACGAAGCCCAGGGCCATGCCACGGTCGAACGGGTGCTGGTGCGTGAAGTACACGTAGACGGCGAGCGTCAGCAACGACAGCAGGTTCACGACCATGATCGCCAGCCCCGGCAGGCCGAGCTCGGCCGCCGTCAGCAGGTAGGCGTTGTGCGCATCGCGAGGGTGGTTCTCCGGGAGCGGTGTGTCGATGTACTCGTCGACGCTCTCCGCGAAGTGCCCCAGGCCGACTCCCTGGAACGGATTGGCCTCGATCATGGAGCGTGCGGCACTCCACAGGATGAGCCGGTCCTGGCTGCTCTTGTCGAGGTTCGCGGCGAGGCTCGTATCGTAGATCTCCACGTCGGTGGTGCCAGTGGTGTGGCCCAGGCGCTTGGCCACGCTCGTCGGCATGAGTCCGGCCTCGTTGATGCCCCAGCCGAGGGCCACCCCCCCCGCCAGGTGGACGGGGCTCCTCAGGAGCAGCAGCCCCGCGACGGCGGCCAGCAGCGCGAAGTAGGCGCCGCGCGAGTAGGTGTAGAGCATCGCGCGCACGCAGACCAGGAAGCCGGCCAGGGCGAGCCCTCGCCGCCAGCCCCGCGCCTCCGGTCTCACGAACAGCGCGAGCATGGGGGCCCCGTAGTACACGAGGGCGGCACCGGTCGAGTTCGCCTGGCCTGCGGGTCCCCGCGCCCGCGACTTGTCGATGCTCCCGCCGCCCCGGTCGATGCCCTCCTTCCAGGTCGCGAAGCCCACCAGCGTGGCGGTGTAGAAGAGCACGATCGCGAGGTTCCTCACGTCCCGGCGGTCGGCCAGCACGGCCCTGACGAGGAAGTAGTAGATGAACGGCCGCGCCCAGTCCTTGAGCGCCCACAAGGCGGTGCCCAGGGGGTTCGCGGCGTTCTCGTGCGCGTGGACGGCCCCGAGCGCGCCCACCGCGAGGTAGACGACGACGGTCAGGTCGATGAAGCCCAGGGGCGTGCGCTCCCGCGGCTGCGCGCGGCTCCGGGCCCAGGCCACCACCCCCAGCAGGACCAGCGCGTTCGTGAGGTTCACTCCGCTGGCGAACTGCATCGGGTACGCGAAGTTGAAGGGAAGGTAGACCGCGAGGAACAGCGGGTACTCGCCGGGCTTTACGAAGGCGGCCCGGATCGCACCCAGGAGGAGCAGCACGGAGAGGCCCATGGCCGCGGGCCCCATGGCCGTCGCTTCGAATGCGGCCGCGGCGCCGAAGCCGGTCGCGATCAGCAGCGCCAGCCCACGGGAGGCAAAGGGCCGCAGCATGTCGAGCAGGCTGCGCCGCGGCTCGACGGCGTCCGCGGGCCAGGCCACCGCGCTCACCGGGCCCCCTTGCCTACCAGCATGACCTTGAACGTGTCGCACAGCACGCCGATGTCGAAGGTCAGGGACATGTGCTTGATGTAGTACAGGTCGTACTGTAGCTTCTCCTCCGCGTCCTCGAGGGTCGAGCCGTAACCGTACTTGATCTGGGCCCAGCCGGTGATCCCGGGTTTCACGCCGTGGCGCTCGTCGTAGTACGGGATCACCTGCCGCAGGCTCTCCACGAAGTGCGGCCGCTCGGGGCGCGGCCCGACGAAGCTCATCTCGCCCCGCAGCACGTTGAGCAGCTGCGGCAGCTCGTCCAGCCGCGTCTTGCGCAGCAGGCGCCCGAGCGGCGTGATGCGGGGGTCCGAGTCCTCCGACGCCCAGACCGGCCCGGTCCCGGCCTCGGCGTCCGAGCGCATCGTGCGGAACTTCAACAGCACGAAGCTCTGCCCCCGCTCCCCCACCCGCTCCTGCCGGTACAGCACCGGTCCCGGGCTCGTGAGCTTCACCAGCGCGGCGATCAGCGCGATCACGGGGGCGAGCAGCACCGCCAGCACGGCCGCGGCCAGGAACTCCCCGACGTTCTTGGCGTTGCGCAGGAGGCGCGGCTTGTTGAAGCCCTGCGAGAAGACGAGCCAGCTGGGGCGGAGGCTCTTCACCAGGATCTTCCCGGTCAGCCTCTCGAAAAAGCCGGTGGCCTCCTCGACGCGGATGCCGGCCATCCGGCAACGGAGCAGGTCGGCCACGGGCATCTTGCCCCGCCGGTCCTCGAGGGCCACGACGATCAGGTTGATCCTGTGGCGCTGCACCAGCGGCAGCAGGTCGTCGGCGGTTCCGATCACCGAGGGGTTGACGAGCGAGCGGCCCACCTCGGCCTCGCTCTCGCCCAGGAACCCGACCACCCGGAACCCGAGAGGCGCCCGCAGCAGCATCTCGCGGGCGATCTGCTGGGCCGACGGTCCGGTTCCCAGGATCAGCACGTGGTCCACGAGGCCCTCGCGGCCGACCATGAACAGGTACAGCCCCCGCCACACGAAGACGCTGCCCATTCCGAGGACGGCGAAGATGGCCAGCAGCCCTCGGCCGACCGTGAGCACCGGCGCGGCGTAGAAGACGAGGGAGAGCAGGATTGCCGCGATCGCAAAGGCCTGTCCGAGCCGCAGGAACAGCTCGATCCGCCAGCGGAAGGAAGACTCCTCGTAGAGGTCCGTGTAGTAGAAGCACAGCTGCACCACGAGAGCGCTCAGCAGGCCCTTGAGTAGCAGCTGCTCGTAGTTGAGGTGCTCGAAGCGGATCAGCACGGCGGCTACGAAGGAGCAGACCAGGATCGCCGCTTCCGCGAGGGCGCAGACGACCGGGGTCAGGGACGAGAACGAGATCTCGACCGTCCTCATGCCGCGCCTCCGGCCCTTCGCGGCCCGTTGCCCGACGCGCGCCGACCAGCGCACGGGGGGAAGGCCGGTCCGGCCTGGAATCGGGCTCGCTTCACTCGGTGGCTCGGTTGCGCCGCAGGGCGCGGCCCGGGTGGCCGGACAGGATCTCCCGATGGGCGTTGAACACGACGCCACACACGCGGGCGGGCGTGAGCAGGTCGAGCGCCCGCTGCACGGCCTCTCTCGGGGCGTGCCGCGAGCGGACGACGAAGACGAAGCCGTCGAGCAGGTCGCGCAACATGAGGCTGTCCGCCACCGGGGTGAGCGGGGGGCAGTCCACGATCACGTAGTCGAAGGCCTCCTTCGCGGCCTCGATGAGCGTGGTCATCCTCGGCGTGGCCAGGAGCTCCGCGCGATTGGAAGCCCGCGGCCCCGCGGGGAGGAAGTGGAACCGCTCCCGGACGAGGTAGCGGAGGGCGACCTTCCCGCCGGAGCCCTCGAGGTACTGCAGCAGGCCCTCGGGGGCGATCTCGGCACCGACGCTGAAGTCGACCGATGGCCGACGCAGGTCCGCTTCGATCAGCACCACGCGGGTGTCGGGCTCGAGCGCCAGCACGCGCGCGAGGCCCAGCGCGACGGTCGTCTTGCCCTCCCCCTGGGCGGCGCTCACGACGCCGACGCAGCGCATGGGCCGCTGCAGGCCCTGGGTGCGCAGGTGGGCCCGGAGCACTCGAATCTGCTCCCCCGCCAGCGGGCTCTCGTCGAAGAGCGTTCGCGCCTCGGGCACGGGCCTCCCCGGGCCGATGTCCTGCTCGTCGAAGGTGACGGCGGGCTGGCCGGCGGATCGGTGCTCCTCGTGGCGTTCGTGCGCGGGCAGCATCCGGCTGACGTTTCCGGCCGGCCTCTCCGTGCTCGTGGTCCTGTCCATGATCACCGCCTCGTGCGCGGCCTACCCGCGGCTGAACACGCGCCCGACCTTTCCCTCCCTCGGCAGCGCGGCGAAGTCGGGCAGCGAGATCAGGACGGGATACCCGAGCAGGCTGCTCAGCTCCTCCGCGCTCTTGATGGAATGGTCGAGCGCCTCGGCGCCGAAGGCCAGCCCGAGGCCGATGGCGAGGCCACCGAGCAGGCCGGCCATGCCGAAGAGCATCTTGATCGGGTAGAACGGACGCTCGGGAAGGTACGCGGGATCCAGGATGCGGAAGTGGTCGCCCCGCCAGCGCTGCTCGACCTTCTCGGCCATGCCCGCGGCGAGTCTCTTCTGCAGCAGGGTGTCGTAGTTGAGCTTGAGCTGGCCGTACTCGCGGGTCAGGTTCTGGAGCTCCTGCTCGTTGGCGGGGACGCGGTCCACCTTGGCCTGGAGCTCGCCGATCCTCTTGCTGAGGTCGTCCCTCTGTGCGGACAGGGCCGACACTTCGAGCTGCACCTGCTGGACCTGGTCGCGCGCCGCGACGAGGTTGGGGTCGCTGAGCGCGGCCCGCGCGGCGGGCGCCGTGGTCGACAGCGCGCTCTCGATGCGCTCGATCCTCGCGCGCAGCGCCTGCACGTCGGGATGCTGGTCGGTGTACTTCCCGCGCAGCGCGGCCAGCTCGGACTGCAGCTGCGGCAGCTCGCTCACGGGATCGGTGCCGGACGAGGCGCTGACGCGCATCTGGTCGGCGAGGTTCTTCTCGACCACCACCTGCCGGTCGCGGGCCGCGCGCAGGCTCTCGGTGATCGTCTGCTGCTCCAGCTGGAGGCGCTGCAGCGTGGAGAGGTTGGTCTGGAGCTGGTCGGGCAGGCTGCCCATGTGCCGCTCCTTGAAGTGCCGGAGCGCCTTGTCCTTCGCTTCCAGGGCCAGCGCGGATTCCTCGACCTGCGATGCCATGAAATCGGAGGCGGCTTCCGCCTGACGGCCCCGCTCGACGGTCGTCTCCTCGATGAACAGCGTCGCCAGGCGGGCCGTCACGTCGCGCGCCTTCTTCGGGTCCTCGTTCGCGTAGGCGATCGAGAAGGCGTCGCGCCCCTTGACGTTGATCGTGATGTCGTCCCTCATGCCCTCGACGATCCGCGAGAGCGAGCGCTTGCCCGTGTCCTCCGGGTAGGGGTTCAGCTCCTTCACGATGCGCTCGAGGCGCGTGCGGCTGAGGACCTCCTGCTTGAGCGTCTGCAGCTGGTCCGTGATGCTCGCGGCCTGCGCCTCGGGGACGACGGTGTCGGGGATCTTCTGGCTCTCGACCAGGATCAGGGTCGAGGAGCGGTAGAGCTTCGGCTGGAAGTAGCTGAAGACCACGGCGAACACGGTGACGCAGACCACCGGGACGAAGAACAGCAGCCGCCGGCGGAGGGGCACTTCGAGGTAGTAGAGGACGTCCCGCTTGGGCATCGGACGCCCCGCCGGAGCCGCTTCCATGTTCGTCATCCGCATTCCCTCCTGTCGCCCGAGCCTCAGGCCGAAACCTTGGGCAGCGCCGACCGCGTCGCAAAGGCGAACGGTACGACCCGGCCCGTGGTCGCCTCGGCGACCGTGCTCCTCGCCGCCTTGCGCTCGGCGGCGACACCCTCCAGGCACACCTCGCCGTCCACGCACTCACAGGCGACCCCGACGTCGTCCACGTGCCCCAGGATGAAGTCCAGGTCCTGGGCGCGACCCGCGCGCCGCAGTTGCTCCGCGCTGCGCCCGAGCGCCACCAGGCCGGTGCCGACCTTGGCCCAGCGCGCCACCAGGTCGACCGTGTAGGGGTCCTCCGCCACGTAGCCGTCGTCCATCAGGCCCTGGGCGAGCCGCGCCACCGCGAGCTGGTCCTCGCAGCGGAGGTCCCCGCCCTGTCCCGCGCCGATGATGGCCACCCGCGGATGAGAGGCCGCGAGCGCCCGCACGGTGGCCGAGAGGTTGCGCAGGCAGGCCACGTAGACCGCCGGCGCCGCCGCCGCGTTGACCAGGATCTGCGTCCCGGGCGGCGCGAGGACGACCGCGGGCCGCAGGGCGGAGGCGGCGGCGAGCGCGGTCGGAGAAGCGGGCAGCTCGAATCCCTCGGGCACGACGCCCCCGACCTCGCCCGCGAGCAGGGCGTCGCCCAGGCGCTCCGAGAGCTCGTAGGCCGACTTGACGTTCGGCACCACGAAGGTCGCGCGACCCGCTGTGGCCGAGCTCACGAGGGCCGTGGTGGCGCTGATGACGTGGACGGCCACGATCGCGTCCCGGTCGAGGCAGCGGTAGGCGGCCTCGGGGAACGCATCGATGCGAACGGTCTTCTTCACCGCGTGATCCTCCAGCGGGCACGATCCCCGCGAGACTTCGAGCCGGGCTCGAAGGTCGTCATTGCCACCTCCAGCCGTAGGAGGCCGTCAGGTCGAGCGAATGGCTGTCCAGCACGACGCCGTTCAGACGCACGCGCGTCCAGCCATAGCCGCCGCCGAAGCTCAGCTGGGGCCTCGGCCGGTACTGGAGTCCGAGTGACAACGCCTGCGTGTCGTACTTGAAGGAGGGATCGACGAGATCGCGGCCCCACGTGCGAACGCCCCGCCCGGAGAGGCTGAGCGAGCGCGTGAGGGTCCGGCTCAGATTGAACGACAGGATGTCGGCGAGGCGTTCGCTGCCGACGCCGAAGACCTGCTGCGGCGTGCGCGAGTAGGCGACGGCATAGGTGGTGCGCCCGACCTGCTTGCGCAGGGAGACCGAGGCGACGAGCATGTACTGGGACAGGCCCAGGGACGGGGCCGTCCAGTAGTTGGCGCCGATCGACACGCCGCCCGAGGTCGTCTGGCCGAGGCGCCTGGACCAGGATGCCGAGAGGCTGTTGTCGTGGAAGACGGGTCCTCGCGTGTCGCTCCAGCGGTACGCATACGAAAGGCCCAGCTGGTCGCGCTCGCTCACGACCTGGCTGAGGTCGAAGGAGCCCGTCACCTGCTGGCCGCTGACCTGACCGAAGAAGGCACCGGAAAGAGCGGCGTCGGGAAAGTCCACTCGATCGTAGCGGCCGCCCAGCGAGATGGAGGTCCGGGTCGAGAGCTGCTGCGACAGGGAGAGGGAGGTGTTGTTCGTACGGATCAGCGTATACGGATAGACGAGCCCCACCTCGGCGAGCACCGGCGTGCTCTGGGTGTAGGACTGGCTCGCGGCCTCCCGGAACCGGAGCGACGTCCGCGGCCCGAGCTGCTTTGTCCAGTCGAGCCCGCCCGAGTAGTTGATGCGGTTTCGCCCCTGCTGCCGGTTGTCGAAGGAGTACGCGGCGTCGGCGGAGAGCGCGAACTGGCTGAGCGGGCCGTTGCGCGTGTAGGCGAGGCCCGCCCCTGCCCGGGTGTTCGAGACCGAGGGGCTGGTGGTCGTGAAGTCACGGTTCGAGTACCACGACTCCTGCACGTGCAGGGAGAAGTCCCAGAACGCGGTCGGCGGCCCCTGGGCCAGGGCAGGCGCCACGGGGATGCCCGCACCCAGGCAGAGCAGCCACGCCCAGAGCGGAACCCGCGCCACGATCGAGGCTCGAAGCACCATCACTGGACCACGATCGTGTCGGACGGCCTCAGGACCACGTTCTGCGTGAGGTCCTCGCCCTGCGCCAGCTTCTTGTAGTCGACGAACACCCCGGCGTCGCCGCGGTCCTGCCGCCGCACGATCAGCACGCGGTCGGTCTTCGCGAACTCCGCGAAGCCGCCCGCCACGGCGAGCGCCTGCAGGAACGTCGTGCGGCCGCGCAGGGGGTACTCGCCAGGCTTGGCGACTCGCCCGACCACGTAGAAGGAGCTGTTGTTGGACTGCTTGACGCCCACCGTGACGCTGGGAGCCGACAGGAAGCGCGAGAGGCGGTCGCGGAGGTCCGCGGTCAGCTCTGCCGTCGTCTTTCCCTCGGCCTCGACGTCACCGACGAGCGGCACCGAGATGCGACCGTCGACGCCGACGGTCACCTCGCGCGTGAGGTCGGTCTCTTTCCAGACGAACAGTGAGAGAACGTCGCCGGGGGCGACGAGATACGCGCCCGTCGGCGGAGCCTCCGCCTTCGGGGGCGGCTCCTGGGCGCCGAGCCTCGTGGCGGGCACCGCCAGCGACAGGGCCAACACGGCGAGGACGATCCGCTTCGCGCAGCGAAGCGGCCCGGGCTGGCAACGGTCGGTGTCGCTCTGCATCGATCTCCCTCCGAACCTCCGCCCTGCGAAAGACCGAGCGAGCGGTGCTCACGGGAGAGAACCGCTTCCGGCTTTTCGACACGACGGCATCACGGTTATGGAGGGAGATTGACCGTGAGGGTGCGCGAAGACTCGCACGAACGCCGGCCACTGTCAAGCGGTTTGTGCGCCTTTACGCCCCATCAATCGGCCGGGTCACAACGATAGTGAGCCGATTAGCGAATCAAGAGTATCCGATACTGCGCGTCACCGTTCAGGGGCGACGTCTACCCTCTCGTTCACCTCGGCCACCAGCCACCAGGGTATCGGCCGGGATCGGGTCCTCTAGGCCGTAGCCGATGGCGAACGCGCGTGGATGGGCGTCGCTAGTCTCGCGCGATCGGCGCGAAAGGATGGAACGACCACCGGACAGCCGGAGCTGTCGTCGGACGCCGAGACGGCTCTACTGGGGTTGG
This sequence comes from uncultured Acidobacteriota bacterium, assembly GCA_963831755.1. GTDB lineage: Bacteria > Acidobacteriota > Vicinamibacteria > Fen-336 > Fen-336 > DATBSL01. Next base: position 42,191 of record CAWHRC010000018.1, on the reverse strand, counting down.
GGACAGGGCTGCGTGACGGCGATCGTGTTGCTGAACGAGGCGTGAGCGCCCGCGTTGTCCGTCACGGTCAGCAGCACCGTGTACGTGATGTCGACGCAGGTGCTGGTCGTGACCGGGAAGACGTGCGTGATCGTGGGCACCGCGGACGTCTGCTGGGCGCTCGCATCGCCGAAGTCCCAGGTGTAGGCGGCGATCGTGCCGTCGGAGTCGACGCTCTCGGAGGCGTTGAACACGACCGGGGTCTGGGCCGCAAGGATGGGAGACACGGGGCTGTAAACGAACGCCGCCATCGGCGCTACGTTCGCGGTCACGGTCGGGGTCGAGGAAGAGGAAATGCAGGCAGGGGCCATGACGGCGAACAGCAACGTCGCGCCGAGCGAGACTGCCCTCGTGCACGCCGGACGGCGGGATCGGTTCTCCATCGTCGACAGCCTCGTCACCATGGCGAATGACGATACGCGCCTTCGACTGCACGGTCAATTGCCCAAACATGATCTCAAATGACCCATACGACTCCTCGCCCGAGCGATCCGGACCACTCGACCCGCAACTCGGCTACGTCTCCGGGGGCGGCAGGGGCGCGTCGTGCCTCTCCCCGGGGAAGCTGTGGTGGCAGGCCGGGCACACGTAGCGATCGCCAGAGGCCGGCACCGGGTGTGCGGGCTGGCCGCAGCTTTCGCAGGGCACGGACAGGCGTTCGATCGCGTCCTGCCACGCCCTGAACGACGCCTCGCTGAGGGCCTGCTCGGCAAGCTCCGCGGCCTGCCGGCGCCTGAGGAACCCGACGATCAGCAGGACGACGCCCCCGAGGACCGGGATCGCCAGGATCAGCGCGGGGATGACCAGGCCAATGACTCTCTCGAACGTACCGTATTCCAGCGCGGTCCTCCGGTGCCGAATTGTCGCACCGAGGGCGGCGAGTGACCACGGCCTCAGCCGGTTGGCGTCGCCCCGGTCGATCGTGTAGCCTCTCGCGGACTGGAGGCCCGCTCATGACAGCGTTCGGCGACGTGGCAACCCGTCTGCGCCAGCAGCCACGCCGCTGGCTGGTCACCGGGGTCGCGGGCTTCATCGGCTCCAACTTGCTGCAGGCGCTGCTCGAGCTCGACCAGGCCGTCACGGGCCTCGACAACTTCGCGACCGGCCACCGCACGAACCTGGACGAGGTGCGAGCGAGCGTCTCGCCGGAGCGCTGGGGCCGTTTCCGGTTCGTCGAGGGCGACGTAGCCTCGCCCGAGGTCTGCCAGGACGCCGTCGCCTCCGTGGACGCGATCCTCCACCAGGCCGCGCTCGGCTCGGTGCCCCGCTCGATCGAGCGTCCGCTCGACTCGAACGACGCGAACGTGACCGGGCACCTCGCGCTGATCGAGGCCGCGCGCCGCGCGGGGGTGAAGCGTTTCGTCTACGCCTCGAGCAGCTCGGTCTACGGCGACAGCCCGACCCTGCCGAAGCTGGAAGACCAGCTCGGCCGGCCGCTGTCGCCCTACGCCGTCACCAAGCTGGCGAACGAGCTGTACGCGAGCGCCTATGGCCACCTCCACGGCATGCAGACGCTCGGCCTGCGCTACTTCAACGTGTTCGGCCGCCGGCAGGACCCCGAGGGCGCCTACGCCGCCGTCATCCCGCGCTGGATCGCGGCCATGATCCGCGGCGAGGAGGTGCGGATCAACGGCACGGGCGAGACCAGCCGCGACTTCTGCTACGTGCTGAACGTGGTCCAGGCCAACCTGCTCGCCGCCACCGTCGAGCGCGAGCAGGCGTACAACCAGGCCTACAACGTCGCGCTGGGCCGGCGGACGTCGCTGCTGGAGCTGTTCGAGGCGCTGCGCTCGCGGCTGGCGGCGCGCCACCCGCGCCTCGCGGAAGCCAGGCCCGTGCACGGGCCCTTCCGAGCCGGCGACGTGATGCACTCGCTCGCCGACGTCGACAAGGCGCGGCGGCTGCTCGGCTACGAGCCCACGCACACGCTCGAGCAGGGCCTCGACGAGGCGCTCGACTGGTACGTGCGCAACGTGAAGTGAACCTGCCGTCGGCGGCCCACGCGCCGCGCCGCAATCTAGCGGCGGTAGGCCCGAAAGATGCGCACGAGCTCGAGGCCCGAGCGCAGGAAGTCCCACGGCCGTACCTTCGAGCCCGGGACGTCCGTCCAGCGCAGCAGCGGGAGCTCGTAGACGCGCCGCTCGACGGGCACCCCGCTGCCCCTCACCTGCCGCGCGAGGCGGGCCAGGAGCTCGACGTCGAACACCCAGCGCGTGAGGAAGGGCTCCGCCAGCAGCTCGCGCACCAGGGGCACGGCTCGCAGCAGCTTGGCGCCGCACTGCGTGTCGTACACGGGAAGCCCGAGCGTGAGCGAGGCGCCGGTCGCGAACACGCGGCCCAGGTAGTGCCGCAGCGCGCTGCGCTCGATCCGGCGACCCAGCAGCCTGACACGTGAGCCGAGCACCAGGTCGACCTCCGGGCTGCCGTCCAGCACGTCGCAGAAGCGGGGCAGCTCCGTGAGTGGAGTCGCCAGGTCCGCGTCCCAGAAGCCGACCGCCTTCGGGGCGAGCTCCAGCGCGGCCAGCAGCCCCAGTCGCACGGCCTCGGCCTTGCCCCGGTTCTGCGACAGGTCGAGCACGAAGCCGAGGTCGGGCCGCTCGCGGCACAGCCCCTGCAGCAGGGCCAGCGTCTGGTCGCGGCTGCCGTCGTTGACGAAGCAGAAGCGCAGCCTGCGGGCCGGAAGCTGACAGCCGAGGAACGCCGCGCGATCCAGACGCGCCGCCTCGTCGTAGCAGGGCACGACGACCACCACGTCGGGGGGCTCCGCCGCGAGGCTCGCTGCGGGTTCGCTCCCGGCCGGAGGGCTGGACATCGCGGCTGCGACGACTCTATGGGCTGGGCCGGGCGCCGTCAACCGGCAGCAGGGATAGAGTAGGCGCGATGCTGGAGCGGCTGTTCCACCTGCGGGCCCACGGCACCAGCGCGAGGCGCGAGCTGCTCGGCGGCGCCACCACCTTCGCCACGATGGCCTACATCGTGGTCGTCAACCCGGCGATCCTCTCCTTCGCCGGCATCCCGTCCGGCCCCAGCACCGTCGCGACCATCCTCACCGCCGCCTTCGGCTGCCTGCTGATGGCGCTGTACGCCGACCGGCCGATCGCCGTGGCGCCCTACATGGGCGAGAACGCGTTCGTCGCCTTCGGCCTGGGAGCGATCGGCGCGACCTGGCCGCAGATGCTGGGGGCCGTGTTCGTGAGCGGCGTGGTGTTCCTGCTGATCACGCTCGTCGGCATCCGCTCGTGGCTGGCCGACGCGGTCTCGACCAGCATGAAGCACTCGTTCGCGGTCGGGATCGGCCTGTTCCTCGCTCTGATCGGCCTCTACGAGACCGGCATCGTGACGAGCGGCGCCGCCGGGCTGCCCGCCGCCGCCCTCAGCGGCCCTGGTGGCCTGCTGCGGGCGCCGGACGTACCGCTGCGGATCGGCAACCTGCGCGAGCCCACCGTGCTGCTGGCCGTCGCCGGCTTCGCGCTGATGGCCGTGCTGCTGCAGCGCCGTGTGCGCGGCGCGCTGCTGATCGGCATCGTGGCGGTCGCGTTGGCCGCGGTCCTGTTCGGCTACGGCGAGGCCCCGCGCGCGCTCGGCGCCCTGCCGTTCGCCGGAGAGCTGAGCCTCGCACCGCTCTGGCTCAGGCTGGACGTGGCCGGCGTGCTACGGCTGGCGTTCCTGCCGGCGCTCCTCACGCTGGTGATCATGGGCCTGCTCGACACGCTCGGCACGCTGGTCGGGCTCGGTGCCGCCGCGGGCCTGCTGGACGAGCAGGGCCGGTTTCCGCAGATCGAGCGACCGATGACCGTGGACGCGCTCAGCTGCGTGTTCGCCGGCCTCGTCGGCACGACGACCAGCGGCGCCTACGTCGAGTCCGCTGCGGGGATTCGGGAGGGGGCCAGGACTGGCCTCGCCGCGCTCACCACGGGGGCGCTGTTCCTGGCCACGCTGTTCTTCGTGCCGCTGGTCGAGCCGCTGCAGCGCCTGCGCTGCGCCTACGCGCCGGCGCTCATCGCCGTCGGCCTGCTGATGACGGCTTCCGCGCGCGGCATCGACTTCGACGACCTCACGGAGCTGGTGCCGGCCTTCGCCACGATCGCCATCATGGTCTTCACCTACAACATCGGCAACGGCCTCACGGCCGGCCTGCTGCTGTACCCGCTCGCCAAGACGGCCGCGGGCCGCGTGCGCGAGCTGCGCCCGGGTGCCTGGGCCCTGGCCGCCGTGTCGGCGGTCTATTTCGCGTTCGGCCTGCCCCACTGAGCCGGCCCCTGCTGCCCGCGGGCAGAGGCGTTGCGGCGCGCGCGCCCCTTCAGAACGCCAGCCCGAACCTCAGGTAGACCCGGGTGTCGCCTCTGGGATCGAAGCCCCGCGCGAACGTCAGCTCGGCCGTGACGGGAAGCGTGTACCCGAGCGCGGTGTCGACGCCCAGCGATGCGCCCGCTGCGGTCCTGACGTCCCGCGCGCGAAAGGCGCCCGACCAGGCGTTCGCCGCGTCGACGAACAGCGTGCCGTGCAGGTGGCGCAGGAAGACTGGCAGCGAGCGCCAGCCGCGCTGCGGCGTGACGAGCGGGAAGCGGTACTCGAGGTTCGCCCCGGCGAAACGCCGCCCGGCGAAGGCGTCGTCGGGATAGCCGCGCAGGACGGTCAGGTTGGCGCCGGCGTCGAACAGGGCGGAATCGGGGTAGCCGCCCACCGAGAACGGCTGGTAGCGGGGCCGGCCCGTGCTCGTGCCGAGCGCGACGTGCGCCGCGACGACGTCGCGCGAGCCGAACAGCGGCCGGTAGCCGCGGACGTCCAGCGTGAGCTTGTCGAAGGTGTCGTCGCTGCCGAGGGCCCGCGCGGCGTGCAACCAGGCGAGGCTCAGCAGCCCGCCGTCGGTGGCGGAGATCGAGTACGGGTAGGATCGCGCGGAGCTGAGCGCCCACGCCGTCTCGATGCCGCCGACGTCCGAGCGGTCCTCGGGCCGCGTGCTGCCCGGCACCTCTTCGCGCTCGCGCCTGTAGGTGACCGAGAGCGTCTGCAGCGAGCGGATGGTGCGCCGCAGCGGCAGGGAGGCCTGCAGGTTCAGCCGCCGCGTGCGCTGCGTCTGTGCGATGGAGCTGCCGTCGTGCAGCGTCCGGCTGAAGCGCTCGCTCGTGTCCTGGCCGGTCAGCAGCAGGGTCGTGCGGAAGCGGTCGTAGACGTAGAAGCCAGTGACGTTGGCCCGTTGCGTCTGCGTGCCGTAGGTGCCGCGCAGGGCCCACACGTGGTGGAAGAGCGCGTCCGAGCCGCCCGTCGCGGCGCCCACGCGCGTTTCCTGGCCCCCCGCCTCGAACCACGGCGACCAGAAGTGGGGCAGCAGCATCCCCCACGCCCGATAGGGCTTGGCCGGCGAAGACTCGGGCAGCGGGTCGGGGCGGGGCGCCGGGTGCGTGTCGACGTACGCCGCGGCGGGCGGCGCGGCAGCGAGTTCGAGCGGCGCCGTGGCGACGTCGAACCCGCGCGAGGAGTAGTCCGAGTACGCGACCCTGCGCCCGTCGGGGCTCACCGAGGGCTGGAAGGCGCCGCCGAGCACGTTCGTCACGCGCACGAGCGAGCGGTCGGACAGCCGCAGCGCGTAGAGGTTGGGGATGCCGTCGCGGTCGGATCGGAAAATGACCGCCCGGCCGTCCGGGGTCCAGGTGGGCTCGACGTCGGCCGCGCGGTCGTGCGTGAGCTGCTCGATCGCACCGCTGGTGCGGTCGACGCGCACGAGGTCGAGCCAGCCGCCGGGGAGCAGGCGCGAGGCCACGACCGCGCCGCCGTTCGGGTCGAAGCGCGGCCCGCTCCACTCGACGCCGGGCACGGAGCTCGTCAGCCGCGACAGGCCGACCCCGCCGATGCCGACCGTGAACAGGTCGCTGCGGTCGCCGAGCTTGCGCACGAACACGACGGTCCCGCCGTCCGGCGAGACGTCGGGGTCGAGGGCCCGCGCGCCGCGCGTCAGGCGGCGCACGGCGCCGCCCGGGACCTCCACGAGACTCAGGTCGCCGAACACGGCGAAGGTGTGGTGGACCTGCAGCTCCGCCATCACCAGGGCGCGCCCGTCGGGCGTCCAGGCGAGGCCGGAGCCGCCGTTGCGCAGGACGAGCGGGTGGTCCTCGCTGCCGTCGGGCCGCATCAGGCGCAGCTGGGGAAAGCGCGTCAGCGTGCCGCTGGTGTAGGCGATCCACGCCCCGTCGGGGCTGAAGCGCGGCCCGGACTGGCGGATGCCGCGCTTCGTCAGGCCGGTCGCCTGCGTGAGGCCGGCACGACGGCGGTCCTCCGTCTCGCGCGCGAACGCCTCCGCGGCCTCGCCGGCCCACGCCCTCCACTGCGCGTCGAGCCCGGCGCCCGTCACCTTCTTGACCGTCCGGCCGTCCAGGAACGGCAGGAGCTGGGTGGCGTGCTGGCGTGCCAGCCGCGGCAGCGTGCCGTCGCCGGACTGCCCCGAGAGACGCCGGAGGAAGGCCTCGCCGAACAGGTACGGAGCCTGACCGCCCGGCCAGGCGTCGAGCCCGTAGATCGCCTGGTCCTCTCCGGGAAAGCGGCGATCGAGCGCCGCCATGCGCAGCACCATCCGCGAGTCGGCGTTGCGCCCACGGCCGAACGCCGTGAGCTCGGTCTCCTCGAAGGTCGCCAGGCCCTCGATCATCCAGGACATCGCCAGCGTGTTCGGGAACAGGAACGGGGCGCGGCCGAACACGTGCCGCCCCGCACGCCACAGCCCGCGCGCCTCCTCGAGGTGGACCACGTGGGCGAGCTCGTGCGTCAGCGCGAGCCGCAGCCAGCCCTCGTGGTTGCCGAAGGCGTCGTCACCGGCCGGGGCCGCGGCGCGGATCGTGACGAACGGGTAGGGCAGCGGCGAGGCGAAGCCGTTCGCCTCGTCGTCGGCGTCCACCAGCACGATCTGCACGCGCCCGACCGTCTGCCGGTAGCGCTGCTCGTGGCGTGCGAGCAGCTCGGCTGCGAGAGCGGCCGCTTCCCGCGCCATCGCCTCGTAACCCTGGTGGAAGTGAACGGAGACGCGGTCGTTCGAGACGGTTCGGAAGTGGTAGCCGGGCGGGTAGGACGCGGCGTGTGCGGAGGGGCCGGCGAGCCCGAGTGCGGCCGCGAGCGCGATCGATCGGAGCTGCGGGAATCCAGGGCCGGCGCGGCCTGCGGGCATCGATCGCCCAGCGTAACATAGCGCTCCGAGGCTCCCACGATGGCGCTCACTCGATCCGGCGAAGGGAGGCGGCGGCTGCTGCGGCTGACGGGCTGCGCGGGCGCGCTCGCGGCGATCGACGCGGGTGCGGCCCGCGGCCAGGAGCATCCAGCTGCCGATCAGCTGCCGGCGCCGGTGCTCGCCCTGCGGCCGCTCGTCGACGGCGTGACACCGGTCAGCGTCGAGGAGCACCGGGCGCGGCTGGTGCAGGCCCAGCGCTCGATGACCGAGAACGGCCTCGACGCGATCGTCGTCGGTCCCGGCTCGAGTCTCCTCTACTTCACGGGCGCCGAGTGGGGCCTCTCGGAGCGCTTCCTGGGCCTCGTGCTCGGCCGCTCCGGCGATCCCGTTTGGATCACGCCCGCCTTCGAGGAGGATCGCGCACGCCAGCAGATCAGGCTCGGCGCCGACGTGCGCGCCTGGCAGGAGGACGAGTCGCCCTACGTGCTCGTGGCGGCTGCGCTCAAGGAGCGCGGCGCCGCCGCCGGCCGCGTGGGCGTCGAGGAGACGCTGCCGTTCGCCTTCTCCGACGGCGTCGCGCAGGCCGCCCCGGCGGCTCGGCTCGTCCCGGCGATGCCGGTCACGGCCGGCTGCCGGATGGTCAAGGACGCTCACGAGCTCGCGCTGCTGCGCCGCGCCTGCCTGCTCACGCTGACGGCGTACCGGGCGCTGTTCGCCTCGCTGCGCGAGGGCCTCACCGTCGCCCAGGTCTCGGCCTGGGCCGCAGCGGCCCACCGGCGGCTCGGCGTGCGCGGCGGCGCGCTGGTGCTGTTCGGCCCGGACGCCGCCTTCCCGCACGGCACGTCGAAGCCGAGGACGCTGCGCCCGGGCGACGTCGTGCTGATCGACGGCGGCTGCCGCGTCCACGGCTACGAGAGCGACATCACGCGCACGGGTGTCTTCGGCGCTCCGCCGACGGACCGCCAGCGCCGCGTGTGGGACCTCGTGCGGCGCGCGCAGCGGGCGGCCTTCGACGCGGCCCGGCCCGGCGTCGAGTGCCAGGCGATCGACGCCGCCGCGCGCCGGGTGATCGAGGACGGGGGCTTCGGCCCCGGCTACAAGTACCTCACGCATCGCCTCGGCCACGGGATCGGCCTCGACGGCCACGAGTGGCCGTACATGGTGCGCGGCAACACGACGAAGCTGCGGGCCGGCATCACGTTCACCGACGAGCCCGGCGTCTACGTCCCCGGCGAGCTGGGCATCCGCCACGAGGACACCGTGGTCACGACCGAGACCGGCTGCGAGAACCTCGCGCCGAAGTGGTCGGGCACGCCCGAGGGGCCGGCCGTGGTGTGAGGGAGCTGGCTCAGGCGCGAATCCGGGCCTCCGCCAGCACGGGTGAGATCCGCAACCCGGGCACGCGCTTGAAGTGCTTCACGTTCCCGGTCACGAGCTCCAGATCGTGGACAAGGGCGGTCGCGGCGATCTGGAGATCGGCGTCGGCCAGCGGCCGACCCGCAGACTCCAGCTGAGCTCGAACTTGCCCGTACACGCGCGCGGCGGCCACGTCGTACGAGAGCACGGTCACCGCCGGCAGCACCCGCTGCTCGACGTTCTCCAGGTGACGCGCGGCGGCAGACGAACGAAACGCCCCCTTGTACAGCTCGCCCACCACCACAGCGCTCGTGAATTGCTCCTCTCGCGGAACGGCCGCGAGCCAAGTCACGTAACCGGCCGCCGGACGGGGCTTGAGCACCTCGGAGATCGCGTCCGTATCGAACAGGTAGGCCATCGGCTCAGCGGCCGAGCCGAGGTACGCGCCTCGCCCTCGTCCGCCGCGATCCGGCCAGGAGTCTCACCAGCTCCTCTGATCCACGCCAGCCACCCGCGAGACCGGCCAGGCCCGCTGCGGGCCCTGCCGAGCCGAGCCGCTCCAGCTGCTGCAGACGATCGGCGCGCACCAGGGCAACGACCGCCCTGCCGTGGCGGGTGATCACGACTGGGTCGCCTGCCTCCGCCTTCCTGATGCACTCCGCGAACTCCGCCTTGGCCTTCGCCGCCGACACCGTGGTCGTCACTGACTCGCCCTCCGAACAGGTCATATTGACTATACTGACTCGTCGGAACCCGGTCAACTGGCATGATCCTACGTCTGAAAGAGCGCGCAGGTGATACCTGGGGCGAGCTCGGCCCGTTCCCGCGCGAGTACTTCCTGTCGTTGGGATTCCGGTTCTGATGGGGTCCTGACGCGGAGCGACGGCCCGCGACGCGTGGTGCGAAAGAACCATGTGCCGACGCCGGCGCCCGCCGTATGCTCACACCCCGTGCGACGCTGCGCCCGCCACGCCCTCGTTGCCTCGCTGGCCCTGGCCGTGCTCTCGGCCTGCGGCGGCTCCGGCAGCCCCACGAGCCCGTCCTCTCAGGGCTCGTCGCCGTCGGCCGCGCGCGTCCGCGTGAACGTCGACACCGCACGCGTGGCGCGCACCGTCGACCCGGGCCGCGTGCTGGGCGGCAACCTGGCGGCGTGGGTGGCGCCGTCGAAGGTCGGGGAACCGACGGGCCAGTACGTCGTCGAGCGCGGCGCGCGCCTGCTGCGCTTCCCCGGCGGCAACCTGGCGAACACCTTCTGCTGGCTTTCGATGAGGGCGTCCGACAAGAGCATGGCGAAGTGGGACGACTGGAGCTGGGGCACGGGCCCCGAGCCGTTCCTGGCGTTCGTCGGCAGCGTCGGCGGCGAGCCGATGTACTCGCTCAACCCCTTCGACCACGTGATCGACGGCCAGGCGCACGACGCCGTCGCCGAGGCCCGCGCGCTCGTCCGCCTGTTCGTCTCCCGCGGCTACGCCGGGGCGTTCTACGAGGTCGGCAACGAGAACGACGGCTCCTGGAACCCGATGCTCTCGCCGCCCGACTACGTCGAGCGCTTCGTGACGCTGGGCGAGGCGGTGAAGCGCGAGGACCCGTCGGCTCGGCTGCTCGGGCCCGTCGGCTCCGGCACCGAGGCCTCCTGGCGCGACGGCTTCATCGACGGCCTCGCGGCACGCGGCAAGCTGCCGCTGCTCGACTACTTCGCGTTCCACTACTACGGCACCTGGATCTCCAACACGAACTCGGCGGGGATCGACCTCGCCTCACCGCAGCAGATCCCGGGCTTCGTGCAGGCGATCCGCGAGCGTCTGGCGGCGGCCGGCGGCTCCGGAATCGGCGTGGCGCTCACCGAGTACAACGCCGCGATCTGGGACACGGGTGCCGTGCGCGGCCAGTACACGATCGAGCAGGCGCTGTGGCTCGCGGACACCGCCGGGGAGCTGTTCGGCTGCATCGACCTCGGCAACCTCTGGATCGATCTCACCGCCGACGACCCGCACGGGCTTCTCTCCGACCGCACGAGCCCTCCTTCGCGCACGAAGAACTACTGGCCGATGTACCTCGTCGGCCGCACGCTCGGCCTCGGCCGCCGCGACCCCGCCGTCGAGGTGCTGGGAGCGAGCACCGACCAGGCGACGTCGCGCGCGACCGTGCACGCCGTCCGCGGCAGCGACGGCAGCCTCGGCGTCCTGCTCGTCAACAAGGGCGACGCGCTCGCGGCCGACGTGGCGCTGGCGGGCCGTTCGTGCTCGGCCGTCAGTGCGCTGCGCCTCGACGCGGACGCCTACGCCGCCGCGACCGGCCCCGCGGCGCACCCGGCCAGCTGCAGCGGCGGAACGATCACGCTCGAGCTGCCGAGGCTGTCGGCGGTCGGCCTCGTGCTCGCACCCTGAAGCGTAGAATCGCCGGTCGGGAGGCCATCATGCGCCTGCGACACCCGGCCCGCGCGGCCGTCGTCTCTCTCTGGCTCGGCGCCCTGGTCGCGGCGGGCGCGTCGTCCACACGCGCCGACGACCTCCCCGCTGCCGGTGAGCGGCGCGCCAGCTTCGACCACGGCTGGCGCTTCCAGAAGGGCGAGCTGCCGGGGGCCGAGGCGCCCGGCTTCGCCGACGGCGCCTGGCGCACGCTCGACCTGCCGCACGACTGGGCGATCGAGGGCCCGTTCGACCCGAAGATCAACCCGCACGCCGGCGCGCTGCCCGCTTTCGGCGTCGCCTGGTACCGCAAGCACTTCACGGTGCCGGCCTCGGCGCGGGGCCGCTACTACTCGGTCGAGTTCGACGGCGCGATGTCGAACGCGAAGGTCTACCTGAACGGCCACGAGCTGGGCGGCCGCCCCTACGGGTACATCGGCTTCTCGCTTCGACCTCACGCCGCAGCTGCGTGTTCGGCGGCGAGAACGTGCTCGCCGTGCGCCTCGCGCCCGAGGAGCAGTCCTCGCGCTGGTACCCGGGCGCCGGGATCTACCGCCACGTCTGGATCGACGCGACCGGCCCGGTGCACGTCGCGCGCTGGGGCACGTACGTCACCACCCCGAGCGTGAACGACGCCCGGGCCAGCGTGTCGATCCGCACCGAGCTGCACAACCGCGAGCCACAGCCGGCCACGGTCCTGCTCGAGACGACGATCGTGGACGCAGCCGGGCAGGTCGTCGCGCGCGGACAGGCCGAGCCGACGATCCCCGGGGGTGGGAGCGAGTTCCTGCCGATGCTGCTGACGATCGACGAGCCGCAGCGCTGGGACCTCGAACGGCCGTACCTCTACACCGCGCGTCAGCGTCGTCAAGCGCGGCGGCGAGCGTGCTCGACCGCTACTCGACGCCGTTCGGCATCCGCACGATCGAGTTCGGGCCGCAGAAGGGCTTCCTGCTCAACGGCCGCCGCGTGCGCTTCCAGGGCGTCTGCGACCACCACGACCTCGGCGCGCTCGGCGCGGCCGTCAACCGGCGCGCCACCGAGCGCCAGCTCGAGATCCTGCAAGCGCATGGGTGCGAACGCGATCCGCACCAGCCACAATCCGCCCTCGCCCGAGCTGCTGGATCTCGCCGACCGCATGGGCTTCCTCGTCATGGACGAGGCCTTCGACATGTGGCAGCATGCCCAAGGTCAAGAACGGCCTCAGCAAGTTCTTCGACGAGTGGGGCGAGCACCGACCTGCGCGACATGCTCCGCCGCGACCGCAACCACCCGAGCGTCGTGATGTGGAGCATCGGCAACGAGATCCCCGAGCAGGGACGCGAGGACGGCTGGAAGATCGCCAAGCGCCTGACCGACATCTGCCGGCAGGAGGACCCGACGCGCCCGACCACGGCCGCCTTCAACGCCGCCGACGCGGCGATCAAGAACCACCTGGCCGAGCAGGTCGACATCCCCGGCTTCAACTACCGCGCGCGCGCACTACGCGCAGTTCGTCGCCGAGCACCCGCAGTGGACGATGGTCGGCGCCGAGACCGCCTCCTGCGTCAGCTCGCGCGGCGTCTACCACCTGCCGATCGAGAAGTACCAGAAGCACCCCTCGCTGCCAGCTGACGAGCTACGACGTGATCGCGCCGCCCTGGGCCTACTGCCCCGACGTCGAGTTCGCGGCGCTCGAGAAGCCTCGCCGCAGATCCTGGGCGAGTTCGTGTGGACGGGCTTCGACTACCTCGGCGAGCCGACGCCCTACTTCTGGGAACGAGCCGCGCGACGAGAACGACTGGCCGGCGCGCAGCTCGTACTTCGGGATCGTCGACCTCGCCGGCTTCCCCAAGGACCGCTTCTACCTCTACCAGAGCCAGTGGACGAGGCAGCCGATGGTCCACCTGCTGCCGCACTGGAACTGGGCCGGGCGCGAGGGCCAGGCGATCCCCGTCATGGCCTACACGAACGCGCGAGGCCGTCGAGCTGTTCCTGAACGGCAAGTCGCTCGGGCGCAAGCAGAAGGGCGCGGAGCCGGTCGTGATCCCGGTCGGCAAGAACGTCAGCGACGACGTGAAGTTCCAGACCAAGTACCGGATCGTGTGGCAGGTGCCGTACGCGCCGGGCGAGCTGAAGGCCGTCGCCTACGACGGGCGGCAAGTCGGTGGCGACCGACGTCGTGCGCACCGCCGGCGCGCCGGCGCGCGTCGTGCTCGCAGCCCGACCGCACGACGATCCAGGCCGACGGCGAGGACCTGTCGTTCGTGACCGTGCGCGTCGAGGACAAGGACGGCAACCTCTGTCCCGAGGCCGACAACCTCGTGAAGTTCACGCTCGAGGGCGCCGGCACGATCGCGGCCGTCGACAACGGCAACGCCGCGACCGTCGAGCCGTTCCAGGCCGACCAGCGCAAGGCGTTCAACGGCCTCGCGCTGCTGATCGTGCGCGGCAAGCGCGGCACCCCGGGAGAGGTCCGGGTGACCGCCACGGCTGACGGTCTGGCCGCTGGCCACGCCACGATCACGGCCGGCACTGCCGCGGGAGGCTCACGATGAGTCGAAGCGCCCGCTTCGCCCTGGCTCTGATCGCCGGCGCCGGGCTGGCGCCGACGCTCGCCGCGCCGGCGCGCAGTGACGCCCCCGACCCCGAGCGGCGCGTCGCCGAGCTTCTCTCGCGCATGACGCTCGAGGAGAAGATCGCGCAGCTGCGCCCGGTGGCGCGCCGGCTCTCGCTGAAGGACGACGGCGGCGGCAGCTCGGTCGACCTGAAGGCGTCGCTGCTCGAGGTGCGCTGAGCGCGCGGGCTACGCGTCGGCCGAGGCGGGCTCGCGGCGCAGCATGACGAGCGTGCGGTCGTCGCCGAAGGGAGTGCCGTCCACGAACACCTCGACCGCCGCCTCGATCGCGACCGCCAGCGCGATCAGCGGCTCGCGCGCGTAGCGGCGCACCACCGCCTGCAGCCGGTCGAGGCCGAACTCGTCGCCCACCGGGTTCGCGGCCTCCGTGATGCCGTCGGTGTACAGCACGCAGCAGGTCACCGGGGCCGAGCGTCACCTCGGTCCGCTCGTACGTGCACCTCCGGGAACAGCCCGATCGGCACCCCGTTCGCCTCGAGCAGCTGCACGCGAGCCGTCCGCGCGGACCAGCAGGCCGGCGTTGTGGCCGGCGTTCGTGTAGCTGAGCCGGCCGCTGCTCGGGTCGAGCGCGCAGACGAAGGCCGTGACGTAGCGCTCCGGCGGCGTCTTCATGAACAGCCGGCGCGAGACGCGCGAGCAGATCAGGTCGGTCGTGTAGCCGACCTCGATCGGTCCCATCAGCAGCGCGTCGACCGTGGCCGCGAGCAGCGAGGCCGCCATCCCCTTGCCGGAGACGTCGGCGATCACGATCACCTGCTCGTCGCCTTCGTCGCGGCCCTGGAACTCGTAGAAGTCGCCGGACACCGAGCGCGAGGCGTCGTTGACCGCGAACACCGAGTAGCCGGGGATCTCGGGCAGGCTCTCGGGCAGCAGCGTCATCTGGATCTGCCGCGCGATCGTCATCTCCTTCTCGAGCTCGCGCCGGCGGGCCGCCTCCTCCGCGAGCGAGAGGTTGCGGATGCGCAGGGCCGCCACCGAGGCGAGCGCCGTCAGCAGCTCGAGGTCCGGCCTCCGAGAAGCGGCGCAGGTGCACGCGCGAGCTGAGCACGATCATGCCCTCGCTGCCCGCCGGGCCGAGCAGGGGTGCCGCGATCAGGCTGCGCACGCCGGAGCTGAGGATGCTCTCCGCGGCCGCGAAGCGCTCGTCGGTGAGCGCGTCGAGCACGAGCGCGGACTGCGCCTTCTCGGCCACCTCGTGCTCGAGGCTGCGCGAGTGCAGCTCCTCGCCCTTCGCCCCGGGCAGGCGCCGGCTCGCGGCGCGCTCCAGCCCGCCGCCGTACGGCCGCTTGAGGAAGATGACCGCCTCCTCGGGGCCGAGGTGGGCGAAGGCCCGGTCGAGCACCAGCTCCAGCAGCTCCTCGAGCGAGAGCGACCCGGCCAGGGCGCGGTGCACCTCGTTCAGCAGCTTGAGGCGGCCCGCGGACTCCTTCTCCGCCGCGGCCAGCAGCTCGGAGGCGGAGCGCAGCACCATCGTGTCCGAGGAGGCGCTGCGCGCGTCGGTCTGGGCGCTGCGCGGCGCGGGCCCCGGCCCCGAGGCCCTCGATCGTGATCACCGTCTCCGACAGCTTCACGAGGTCGCCCGGCGTCGACCTTCATCGGGGCCGCGACCGGCCGGCCGTTCAGCAGCGTCGTGTTGCGCGAGCCGAGGTCCTCGACCATCCACGTCTCGCCCTCGCGGAAGAAGCGGGCGTGCTGTCGGGACAGGAAGCGGTCGGAGAGCACGAGGTCGGCCTTCGAGGAGCGGCCGACGACGAGCGAATCGACCTCGCAGACGTGGTCGAACGGCTCGCCGACGGGGGGTGTGACGCGCAGACGGAGTGGAGTCATCGCCGACTTTGCGGATGCTAGCACGGGCCGCCGGCTCCTCGCCGCCGGCCCGTGGTAACTTGCCCGTGGAGCTCCGGTCGGAAGCTGAACACCCGACGAACGCCGCACGTCCTCGTCGGTCCTCGCCGCCGCTCGTCCTGCTCGCGGCCGCGCCGCTCCGGCGCGGCCGGCCGAGCCGGCGACCGCCGCGGCCGCCGGTCCACGCATCCTCGGCCGGCGCGCTGGTCGACGACGGGGCCTGGCGCAAGCTCGAGCACCTCACCACGCGGATCGGCCACCGCCTGAGCGGCTCGCCGACGCTCGAGCAGGCGATCCGCTGGGCGAGCGGACGGCATGAGCGGCCGACGGGCTCGAGAACGTGCGGCTGCAGCCGGTGAAGGTGCCGCACTGGGTGCGCGGGCGCGAGTGGGCGCGCGTCGTCTCCCCGGTCCCGCGCGAGCTGCCGATGCTGGGTCTCGGGCCTGAGCGTCGGCACGCCCGGCGACGGCGATCACGGCGCCCGTCGTCGTGGCGCGCAGCTTCGACGAGCTTTCGGCGCTCGGCCGCGACGAAGGTGAAGGGGAAGATCGTCGCCTTCACGCCGGAGTGGGAGGGCTACGAGCGAGACCGTGCGCTATCGCACGTCAGGGGCGTCCGCCGCGGCGAAGCTCGGCGCCGTCGGCGTCCTCGTGCGCTCGGCGACCGGGCGCTCGATCGCGACGCCCCACACCGGGCATGCTCTCCTACGAGAAGGACGCGCCGCAGATCCCGGCGGCGGCGATCACCGTCGAGGACGCCGAGTGGCTGAAGCGCATGGCCGCGGCCGGCGAGACGGTCACCGTGTCGCTGCACATGGAGGCCCGGCTCGAGGCCGACGCCGACTCGGCCAACGTGATCGCCGAGATCCGCGGCAGCGAGCAGCCGGACGAGGTGGTCGTGATGGGCGGCCACTTCGACTCGTGGGACGTCGGGCAGGGCGCGCACGACGACGGCTGCTCGTGCATGGCGGCCTGGCAGGCGCTCACGATCCTGAAGCAGCTCGGGCTGCGGCCGAGGCGGACGCTGCGCGCGGTGCTCTGGGTCTCCGAGGAGAACTCGGGCGACGGCGGGAAGGCGTACCGTGACGGCGCTCGGCGACGACGTCGCGCGCCACGTGGCGGCGATCGAGATGGACGGCGGCTGCGAGCGGCCGACCGGCTTCGGCTTCACGCACGCCGGCCGGCGAGTCGGACCCGGCCTCGCAGGCGGCGCTCGCTCGCGCTGCGCCGGATCGCCGAGCCGCTGGCCGCGATCGACGCGGCGTCGTGCGCTGGGGCGGCGGGGGCGCCGACATCGCTCCGCTGATGAGCGCGGGCGTGCCGGGACTCTCGATCGACACCGTCGGCGAGCACTACTTCGACTGGCACCACACGCAGGCCGACACGCTCGACAAGGTGAGCCCCGCCGACCTGCAGCGCGCAGTCGCCCTGTTCGCGGTCATGGGCTACTCGCTCGCGAACGATCCCGAGGCTCTGGCAGGGTCAGAACCAAGACGATGAAGGCGCTCTTCGCGGGAGTCCTGCTGTGCTGGTGCGCCTCGCCGGCGGGCGCCGACACGAAGGCGCCCGCGCCGACGCCCCCCACCGTCAGCGAGCACGTGACCGTCACCGCCACGCGCATCCCCGAGGACGTGGCCGAGGTGCCGGCCTCGATCGACGTGGTGACGGCGCAGGAGCTGCGCGACCGGGGCGCCACCGATCTGCGGAGCGCGCTCGTCGCTCGCCGCCGGCGTCGACGTCGCCCCGGCGGCGACGGCGGGCCGGCCGGCGCCGTGCCGGAGATCTGGGGCCTGCGAGGAGCTCGACGCCTTCCTGCTCGTGGTCGACGGCGTGCCCTGGGGCGGCACCTTCGCGCCCGACCTCGCCGACGCTCGACCTGACCGACGTCGAGCGCATCGAGGTGCTGCGCGGCTCGGCGCCGGTGATGTACGGCGCGACCTCGTTCAGCGGCGTGATCCAGGTGGTGCGCAGGAGCCCCGCGGCGACGCCCGGCAGCCTGCGCGCGAGCGGCGGCAGCTACGGCAGCGGCGGCGGCTCCCTCGACGTCGCGCCTGCCCCGTGGGCCGGCTGGACTCGCGCTCTGGCTCTGGACGGTGGCCACCAGGGCTTCCGCGACGACGCGCACCGACTGGTAGCGCGGCCACCTGCTCTGGCGCAACCGCAGGGTGGACGGCAAGGGCCTGCTGGCGCTTCGACGTCGACGCCAGCCTGGTCGACCAGAGCCCGGCCAGCCCGCACCCGCGCGAGGGGCAGACCGCTGTCGCCGCGCGTGCCGCTCGACGCCAACCACAACCCGGACGGACGCCTTCCTCGACCGCCGCCGCTACGTCGCCCGGCTCGGCTACGACCGGCCGACGAGCGGCGGCCTGCTGGTCGACGACGCTCTCCTACACCGCACGCAGCCTCGGACGCGCTGCGCGGGCTTCCTGACTCGGACCTCGACGCGACGGACGCCAACGCGACCGGCTTCCAGCAGACAGATCGGCATCAACGAGCTGTACTTCGACTCGCCACCTGGAGTGGACGCGCGACCCGCAGCCTGCGCGTCGTGGCCGGCGTCGACTTCCTGCACGGCAACGGCGAGAGCAAGGGCGGCGTCTTCGACTACCTCGCTCGCGCTCGACGGCTCGAATCCGCCGCACGCCAGCTCCCGCGGCGACGGCCGAGGACCTGCGCTCCGGCGACCGCCGCGAGTTCTTCGGCGGCTACGGTTTCGTCGAGTGGAACCCCGGCCCGCGCTGGCGGGTCGAGAGCGGGGCTGCGCCTCAACGTCGACGAACGAGGCCCGCGACGAGGGCGAGCAGCGGGACGCGGCGGCGCCCGGAACCGTCGCGCACCGACGTGCGGCCGAGCGGCAGCGCGGCCGTGTCCTGGACGGCCTGGTCGCGCGGCAAGGACGTCGTGCGCCTGTTCGCGCGACTACCGCAACACGTTCAAGCCCGCCGTCTTCGACTTCGGCCTCGGCGAGGCGAGGGAGAGGGCGGGCATCCTGAAGCCCGAGACCGCCCAGAGCTACGAGCTGGGGGCGAGCGGCCGCTTGCTCGACGGCGCCTCGCGCTCGAGCTGTCGGGCTTCCTGATGGACTTCGAGAACCTCGTGGTCGCGCGCAGCGTGGACGGCCTGCCCGCGCCTGCAGAACGCCGGCAAGCAGCGCTTCAAGGGGATCGAGGCCTCGCTCGCGCTGGCGCCTGCGCCCCGGGCTCTCCGCTGCGCGGCGCCTGCAGCGTTCCACGACTCGCGCTTCCGCGACTTCGTCACCGAGTTCGACGGCGTGCCCGACACAGCTCGCGCGGCAACCGCCTCGAGATGTCGCCGCGCCGCCTCGCGAGCGGCGCGATCGTCTACGCGCCGGAACGCGGCCCGCTCGCGCTGCTCGACGTGCGCTACGTCGGCGACCGCTACCTGAACAAGCGCAACACGCGCGCTGGCGGACCCCTACACGACCGTGTCGGCGGCGCTGGGCTGGCGCAGCGAAGCGGCTCGAGCTGCGGCTGGACGGGCGCAACCTCGGCGACGCGCGCCCGCCGGTCGCCGAGAGCGAGCTCGGCGACGCGCAGTACTACCTGCTGCCGAGCCGCCAGCTGGACCTCAGCGTCACCCTGCGCTTCTGACGTCTGTCGTCCCGGGAGCCGCGGCACGCTCATTAGACTTGGCCGGCGTCCCATATCAGAATCCCGGTGTTGCGCGCCGGCGGCAAGCCGGCCCGGATCCCGGCCAGGAGGCGACCATGTCAGCAGACCGCAATGAGTTGAGCCGCCGCACCTTCACCGCCACGACCTCGCTCGCCGCCGCTGCAGTGGTGGCCGGGCAGGCGCGGCGCGTGCTCGGGGCCAACGACCGCGTGGTCCTGGCCTCGATCGGCATCCGCGGGCAGGGCAACGCGCTCAAGCGGGGCTTCGCGAAGCTGCCCGGCGTCGAGATCAAGACGCTGTGCGACGTCGACGAGAACCTGTTCGCCTCGCGCGCCAACGATCCCGCACCTGAAGGACGTCGCGACCTTCAAGCCCGGCTACCAGAAGGACCTGCGCCGCGTCTTCGACGACAAGGACATCGACGGCGTGATCATCGCGACGCCCAACCACTGGCACGCCCTGGCCACGATCTGGGCGCTGAAGGCGGGCAAGCACGTCTACGTCGAGAAGCCCGCGTCCCACACGGTGTGGGAGGGGCGCAAGATGGTCGAGGCAGCGCAGCGGTACGGCAAGCTCGTCCAGGTCGGGACGATGAACCGCAGCCGGCCGGCGGTCCGCCAGGCCATCCAGTTCCTCCACGACGGCGGGATCGGCAAGGTCTACATGGCTCGCGGCCTGTGCTTCAAGTCGCGGCCGGGGATCGGCAAGTACCCGGACGGGCCGATCACCGACGGCAAGGCCTACCACCTGAACGTCGAGTCCGGTCCCGTGCCCGAGGGCGTGTGGGACGCCGGCTACCTGGCGAAGGTCGACTACGACCTGTGGCTGGGGCCCGCGCCGGCGCGTCCCTTCAACCGCAACCACTTCCACTACAACTGGCACTGGCACTGGGACTACGGCAACGGCGACACCGGCAACCAGGGCCCGCACCAGTTCGACATCGCGCGCTGGGGCCTCGGCAAGAACGAGCACCCGGTGAGCGTGGCGGCAATCGGCGGCTACTTCGGTCCGCCGGCGTCGCAGGAGACGCCCGACCTTCACAGCTCGATCTTCGAGTACGCCGACGGGACGCTCTTCGAGTTCGCGACCCGCGGCGAGTACACGAACGACGAGGGCACGCAGCGCATCGGCAACCTGTTCTACGGGACGAAGGGCTGGGTCTGGATCGACGGCGACGGCCGCAAGTGGCAGAGCTACCTGGGCCGCCGGAACGAGAAGGGCCCCGGCTCGGAGGCGCCGCCGGAGCAGGGCGGCTCCGACCCGAACGTGCTCACCAGCGAGGAGCGGCCGCACTACGCGAACTTCGTGGACGCCATCCGCGCGAACGACGCGAAGAAGCTGACCTGCGGCATCGAGGACGGGCACCTGTCGTCCGCTCTCCCGCACCTCGCGAACATCGCCTACCGCGTCGGCCGCAAGCTGCGCTTCGACGGCAGGACGGAGAAGTTCGTGGGCGACGCCGAGGCCGACAAGCTGCTCACGCGCCCGTACCGCGCGCCGTTCGTGGTGCCGGAGAAGGTCTAGCTCGCCGGCCATGCTGACCGACCCGCGCGGGATCTGGCGGCTGGTCGACAGTAGCCTGACACGGGACACCGCGTGAGCCGGCGGTGAGGTCCGGCGCCTTCGCGTGGCCGCAGCGGGTGGAGGTCGTCGACTCGCACACGGAGGGCGAGCCGACGAGAGTCGTGGTCGACGGCTGGCCGCAGCCCGAGGGGCGCACGATGGCCGAGCGCCGGGCGTTCCTGCTGCGCGAGCAGGACGCGCTGCGGCAGGCGGTCGCCTGCGAGCCGCGCGGCCACGACGCGATGGTCGGCGCGCTGCTGACGCCGCCCGTCGAGCCGGGGTCTCTGGCCGGCGTCGTCTTCTTCAACAACGCGGGCGCTCTCGGCATGTGCGGCCACGGGCTGATCGGCGTCGTGCGCACGCTCGACTGGCTCGGCCGGCTCGCGCCCGGCCCGGTCCGCATCGACACGCCCGTGGGCACGGTCGGCGCCGAGCTCGACGCGGACGGGGCGGTGACGATCGAGAACGTCCCGGCCTACTGCCACGCGCGCGACGTGGCGCTGGACGTGCCCGGCCTGGGCCGCGTGGCCGGCGACGTGGCCTGGGGCGGCAACTGGTTCTTCCTGGCGGAGCTGCCCGCGCTGAGGCTGGAGCTCGACAACGTCGGCCCGCTCACCGAGGCGGCGACGCGCATCCTGCGCGCGCTTCGCGCGCAGGGCGTCAGCGGCCGCGACGGCGCCGCGATCGACCACGTCGAGCTGTTCGGCCCGCCACGGCGCGAGGACGCCGACGCGCGCAACTTCGTGCTCTGCCCGGGCCTCGTCTACGACCGCTCGCCCTGCGGCACCGGCACCTCGGCGAAGATGGCCGTGCTCGCCGCGCGCGGCCGGCTGGCCCCGGGCCAGCGCTGGCGCCAGGAGGGCATCACCGGCTCGCTGTTCGAGGGCTGGCTCGAGGCGAGGGGCGACGATCTCGTCCCGCGTGTGCGCGGGCGCGCGTTCGTGACGGGGCAGGCGACGCTCCTCTTCGACCCGGCCGACCCGTTCCGCGGGGGCTTCACGGCCGTGCGCTGAGGCCTGCACGCGCGTGAGCGGCGCTCCCTCCGTGATCGTCGTTGGCGCCGGCATCGTCGGCGCGGCCTGCGCGGAAGCGCTGGCGCAGGCCGGGTGCGGCGTCGAGCTGGTCGAGGCGTCCTTCGTCGGATCGGGTGCGACCGGCGCCGCCATGGGCCACCTGGTGGTGATGGACGACTCCGAGGCGCAGTTCGCGCTGACGGCCTGCTCGCAGCGGTTGTGGGCCGAGCGCGCCCTGGCGCTGCCACCGGAGGTCGAGCACCAGCGCTGCGGGACGCTGTGGGTCGCGGCAGACGAACGAGGAGATGGCGCACGTGCGCGCCAAGGCAGCGTTCTACGCGGCGCGCGGCGAGGCGACGCAGGTGCTCGAGGCGGCCGCAGCTGCGCGATGCGGAGCCGGGCCTGCGCGACGGCCTGGCGGGCGGCCTGCTGGTCGAGGACGACCGCGTCCTCTACCCGCCCGCGGCGGCGCGGGCCCTGCTCGACGGCGCGCTGCGCCTCGGCGCACGCCTGCGCGCGGCGACCGTCGACGCGGTGGCGCCGGGACGCGCCCGCTGCGACGGCGAGCTGGCTCGAAGCCGACCACGTGCGTGGTCGCGGCCGGCGCCCAGAGCGCCCGCGCTGCTGCCCGAGCTGCCGATCGTGCCGCGCAAGGGCCACCTGGTCGTCACCGACCGCTACCCCGGCGCGGTGCGCCACCAGCTGGTCGAGCTCGGCTACCTGAAGAGCGCGCACACGCTGACGCGCGAGTCGGTCGCGTTCAACGTCCAGCCGCGCGCGACGGGCCAGCTGGTCGTCGGCTCCTCGCGCGAGCTGGTCGGCTGGGACGACTCGCTCAACCGGCCGCTCCTCGCTCGCATGCTGCGCGCGAGCGCTCGAGTACCTGCCCGGCCTCGACGCCCTCGAGCGTGCTGCGGACCTGGACCGGCTTCCGCCCGGCGACACCCGACTCGCGGCCGCTCGTCGGCGCGTGGGAGCCGCGGCTGTGGGTCGCCGCCGGCCACGAGGGCCTCGGCATCACCACCGCCCCCGGCACCGGCGCAGCTGCTGTGCAGCCTGCTGCTCGGACGCACGCCACCTCTCGACCCCGCGCCCTTCGACCCCCGGCGAGCGATGCCCGACCGTGGCTGAGCGGGTCCGCATCGACGTCGACGGCCGGCCGCTCGAGGCCGAGGCCGGCACCAGCGTGCTCGCCGCCCTGTGGAACGCGGGCGTTCGTCACGCTGCGCCGGTCCGCGACCGGCGAGCCGCGTGGGCCGCTGTGCGGGATGGGCACCTGCTTCGAGTGCCGCGTCACGATCGACGGCGTGCCGCACCGGCGCTCGTGCGCCGAGATCGTGCGCGACGGGCATGCAGGTGCGCACGCGTGGCTGAGCGCCTGAGGCCGAGGTGGCGGTGGTGGGCGCCGGCCCCGCCGGGATCGCGGCCGCCGTCCACGCGGCGGAGCGCGGGCCGACAGCGTGCTGCTGCTCGACCCGGCGCCGCGCCCCGGCGGCCAGATCTGGCGCCACTGGCGCGGCCTCCGCGCGACGCGCGGCCCTGGCTCGAGCGGCTCGCGCGATCCGGGGCCGCCGTCCTCGGCGAGGCCGCGGTCGTCGACGCCCCGGCGCCCGGCGCCCTGCTCGTCGAGCGGCGCGGCCGCCCGCTGCGCGTGAGCTACGACGCCCTCGTCGCTGCGCGACCGGCGCACGCGAGCTGCTGCTGCCGTTTCCCGGCTGGACGACGCCCGGCGTGATCGGCGCGGGCGCGGCGCAGGCGCTGCGCGAGAGCGGCGCCCGCTTCGCCGGCCTGCGCGTGGTCGTCGCCGGCTCGGGGCCGCTCCTCGTGGCCGTGGCCGCCGCACTCCGGAAGGCCGGCGCGCGCGTGGTGGGCCTCGCGGAGCAGGCGCCCTGGGCGAGGCTCGCGGCCTTCGCCGCCGGCCTCGCCCGAAGCCCGCATCGGCTCGTGCAGGCTGCCGGCCATCTGACGGCGCTCGCAGGTGTGCCGTACCGCACGGGGGCCTGGGTGCGCGAGGCTGTCGGGCGCGAGCGCCTCGAGCGGGTCGTGGTGTGCGACGGCCGCCGCGAGTGGAGCCTGGGACTGCGACGTGCTCGCGTGCGGCTACGGCCTCGTGCCGAACCTCGAGCTGCCGCGGCTGCTCGGCTGCGCGACAGGCTTCGACGCCATGGTGCTCGACGCGTCACAGCGGACGAGCGTCCCCGGTGTCTTCGCGGCCGGCGAGCTGGGCGGGATCGCCGGCGTCGAGCACGCCCTCGCCAGCGGCGCGATCGCGGGCCTCGCGGCGGCCGGCCGTCCGCGTGCCCGGAGCGCTCCTTCGCCGGCGCCGGCGCGACACGGCGCTTCGCCGCCCGGCTCTCGCGCGCCTTCGCCCTGCGCGAGGAGCTGCGGACGCTGGCACGGCCCGACACCGTCGTCTGTCGCTGCGAGGACGTGCCTCTCCTCCGCATCCGGGATGCGGCTGCGATCGAACCGGCGGCGCGCTGCGTCAAGCTGCACTCGCGGGCCGGCATGGGCCCGTGCCAGGGCCGCGTGTGCGGCGCGGCGCTCGGCTTCCTGTTCGGGTGGAGCGCCGATACCATCCGGCCACCGCTGCTGCCGGCGCCGCTCGCCCTGCTCGCCGAGAGCGGCGGGGATGCGCCGGCGGCGGGTAGCGTGCTCGCGTCACAGGAGGAAGGCCGATGAAGTGGCAAGGCGTCATGCCCGCGATCACGACGCCGTTCCGTGACGACCTCTCGGTCGACGCCGAGCTGCTCGTCAAGCAGATCGACGCGCTCGTGCAGGCCGGCTGCACGGGCATAGTTGCGCTCGGCTCGCTCGGCGAGGGCGGCTCGCTCTCGTTCGACGAGAAGAAGGCCGTGCTGCGGCTGTGCCGCGAGTCCCTCGCAGGACGCGCGGCGCTCGTCGCCGGCGTCGCCGCGCTGACGACCGCGGAAGCACGGCGTCTCGCCGAGCTCGGGGCCGAGGCCGGGTGCGACGGCCTGATGGTGCTGCCGCCGTACGTCTACAAGGGAGACTGGCGCGAGACGCGCGCCCACTTCGAGGCCGTGATCGCGGAGACGCCCCTGCCCTGCATGCTCTACAACAACCCGATCGCGTACGGCACCGACGTGCTGCCGGACGAGCTGCACGCGCTGGCCGACGCCCTGCCGAACCTCGTGGCCGTCAAGGAGTCGAGCGCCGACGTCCGCCGCGTCACGGCCATCCGCTCCCTGTGCGGCGAGCGGCTGGCAGTGCTGGTCGGCGTCGACGACGCGATCGTCGAGGGGGTCGCCGCCGGCGCGGTCGGCTGGATCGCCGGGCTGGCCGACGCGCTGCCGCGGGAGTCGGTGCGCCTGTTCGAGCTCGCGAGGGCCGGCCGCCTGACCGAGGCCCGCGCCCTCTACGACTGGTTCCTGCCCCTGCTGCGGCTCGACACGGTCCCGAAGTTCGTCCAGCTGATCAAGCTGGTCCAGCAGGAGACGGGCCTCGGCTCCGAGGCCGTGCGCCCGCCGCGCCTGCCTCTCGAGGGCGCCGAGCGCGACGAGGCGCTCGCGCTCGTCCGCGGCGCGCTGGCCCGCCGCCCGATGACCCTGGGCTGCAAGATGTGGCCATGTTCGACCTGGCGCCGGATTCCCGCGTCTTCGTGGCCGGCCACCGCGGCCTCGTGGGCTCCGCCATCCTGCGGCGGCTCCAGGCCGAGGGCTTCCGCCAGGTGCTGACGGTGACTCGCGAGCAGCTCGACCTGCGCGACCAGGCGGCGGTCAACTACTGGTTCCGCGCGAACCGGCCCGAGTACGTGTTCCTCGTCGCCGGCACGGTCGGCGGCATCCTGGCGAACTCGACGCGCCCGGCGGAGTTCATCTACGACAACATGATGATCCACGCCACGGTGGTGCACGCCGCCCACCTGTTCCCCGTGAAGCGGCTGCTGTACCTCGGCAGCTCCTGCATCTACCCGCGCGAGTGCGCGCAGCCGATGAAGGAGGAGGAGCTGCTCTCCGGCTACCTCGAGCCGACGAACGAGCCGTACGCGATCGCGAAGATCGCCGGCATCAAGCTGTGCCAGGCCTACCGCAAGCAGTACGGCTGCGACTTCATCTCGGCGATGCCGACCAACCTCTACGGGCCGAACGACAACTTCGACCTGACGGCCTCGCACGTGCTGCCCGCTCTCATCCGCAAGTTCCACGACGCGAAGCAGGCCGGCCGCCGCGAGGTCGTGGTCTGGGGCACGGGCTCGCCACGCCGCGAGTTCCTGCACGTCGACGACCTCGCCGACGCCTGCGTGTACCTGATGCGGCACTACGACGCGGCCGAGCACATCAACGTCGGCACCGGCGAGGACCTGACGATCCGCGAGCTGGCCGAGACGGTCCGCGACGATCGTCCACCCCGCGGCGCAAGCTCGTGTTCGACGCCAGCAAGCCCGACGGGACGCCGCGCAAGCTGCTCGACGTGAGCCGGCTGCACGCGCTCGGCTGGCGCCACCGCATCGGGCTGCGCGAGGGCATCGAGACGCTCCTACGCCTGGTTCCTGGCGCACCACGACGAGGCGCGAGGCACCGAGAAGCCGGGCGCCGCCGCCTGACGCGGCCGCCGCCGCCTGCCCGGGGAGCGAAGAGAGATGGCCGTTCTCGTGACCGGCGGCGCCGGCTACATCGGCAGCGTGTTCGTCGAGCAGCTGCTGGACGCGGGAGAGCCGGTGGTCGTGCTCGACGACCTCTCGCGCGGCCAGCGCGGCGGCGGTCGACCCGCGGGCCGGCCTTCTGCCGCGGCCGCACCGGCGACCGGGAGCTGGTGGCGCGCGTCGTGCGCGAGCACGCCGTCGACGCCTGCGCGCACTTCGCGGCCTTCGCCTACGTGGGCGAGTCGGTGAGCGAGCCCGCGAGCTACTACGAGAACAACTTCACGCAGGCGGCCGTCCTGTTCGAGACCCTCGCGCGCGCGGGGGTGAAGCACGTCGTCTTCTCCTCGACCTGCGCGACCTACGGCGTGCCGCGGCAGGTGCCGATCCCCGAGGACCACCCGCAGTGGCCGATCAACCCGTACGGCTGGTCGAAGCTGTTCGTGGAGCGGCTGCTCGCCGACTTCGACCGCGCGTACGGCCTGCGCTTCGTGGCGCTGCGCTACTTCAACGCCGCAGGCGCGAGCGCGCGCTGCGGCGAGGCGCACGACCCCGAGACGCACCTGTCCCGCTCGTGCTGGCGGTGGCCGCGGGGCGGCGCAGGAGCGTCGTCGTGTTCGGCCGGGACTACGACACGCCGGACGGCACGGCGATCCGCGACTACATCCACGTCGAGGACCTCGGCGAGGCGCACCTGCTCGCGCTCGCGCACCTGCGCGGCGGCGGCGCGCTCGCAGTTCCTGAACCTGGGCAACGGCCTCGGCTACTCGGTGCTCGAGGTGATCGAGTCCGCCAGGCGCGTCACCGGGCGCGACGTGGCGTACGAGGCTGGCCCGCGGCGCGAGGGCGACCCGCCGCGACTCGTCGGCGACGCCGACGAAGGCACGCGAGCTGCTCGGCTGGGCCCCGAGCGGCCCGAGCTCGAGGACATCATCCGCTCCGCGTGGGAGTGGCTGCAGGCCCACCCGAACGGCTACTAGCAGCGCCGCTGCTCGCGAGCGCGACGCCCGTCAGCGGCGACGGCGGCAGCGGCCGCCAGCGGCGGCCGTCGCGACGGACGAAGGCGTCGGCCTCGGCCGGCCCGGCGAGCCCACGTCGTAGAGCGGCCGGCTCGTCCGCGAACGCCTCTCCACTCGCGCAGCAGCGGCGTCACGAGCGACCACGCCTGCTCGTCGCCGTCGCGCCGCGCGAACAGCGTGGCGTCGCCGCGCATCGCGTCGAGCAGCAGCTTCTCGTAGGCCTCGCCCGGCTCGCGGTGGAAGGCGCCCGCGTACGAGAAGTCCATGTGCACGCTGCCGACGGTCAGGTCCTCGCCCGGGCACCTTCGTCGCGACCGAGAGCGCGATCCCCTCGTCGGGCTGGATCCGCAGCACCAGCACGTTCGGCTCGATCAGCTGGCACACGTCCTCGCGGCCGAACAGGCAGTACGGGATCTGCTGGAAGTGGATCGAGACCTCGGTCGTGCGGCGCGCGAGCCCCTTGCCCGCGCGGATGTAGAAGGGCACGCCCTGCCAGCGCCAGTTGTCGACGAGCAGCTTGAGCGCGACGTAGGTCGGCGTGCGCGAGTCGGCGGCGACGCCCTCCGCCTGCCGGTAGCCCCGGTACTGCCCGTACAGCGCGTCCTCCGGCGCGAGCGCGCGCACCGAGCGCAGCAGCTTGAGCTTCTCGTCCCGGATGTCGTCGGCGCCGAACGTGGCCGGCAGCTCCATCGCGACCAGCGCCAGCACCTGCAGCAGGTGGTTCTGCACCACGTCGCGCACGACGCCGTTCGCGTCGTAGAAGCGGCCCGCGCCGCTCGACGCCGATCTGCTCGGCCATCGTGATCTGCACGTGGTCGACGTACTTGCGGTTCCACAGCGGCTCGAAGATCGAGTTGCCGAAGCGGAAGACCAGGATGTTCTGGACGGTCTCCTTGCCGAGGTAGTGGTCGATCCGGAAGCTCTGGCTCTCGTCGAGGACGCCCGCCACCAGCCGCGTGCAGCGCGCGGGCCGAGTCGAGGTCGCGGCCGAACGGCTTCTCGATCACCACGCGCGACCAGGGCGAGCCGTCCGGGGGCCGGACGAGCCCGCTCTCGCGCAGCCCGCTCAGGATCGGGGCGAACGAGGCGGGCGGGACCGCCAGGTAGAAGAGGCGGTTCCCGGCGGTCCCGCGCTCGCGCTCGACGGCCTGCACCCGCTCGCGCAGCCTCGCCCAGTCGCCCGCGTGCGTTGACGTCGGCCGCGGCCGTCTCCACGAGCGGCGCGAAGCGCGACCAGACGGCCTCGTCGAGCGGCTGCGTGCGCGAGAAGCGCGCGACGGCGTCGCGCAGCTTGCTGGCGGTACGCCTCCGCGTCGCCGACCGAGGTGCTGGTGCCGACGAGCGCGAACGGCGACGGCAGCTCGCCGCCGAGCGCGAGGTTGTAGAGAGCCGGCACGATCTTCCGCTGCGCGAGGTCTCCCGTCGCGCCGAACAGCACCAGCGTGCACGGGTCGGGCGGCCGCGTCGGCAGGGTCGCGGGCGTAGTGCTGGCGTGGACCTGCAGCGGGGATTCCATCCGCTCAGTATGGCATCCCCGGGCGAAGGTCAGCCGGGGCTACCTCTGCGCCGGCGGCAGCTCCGCGACCCACACGGTCGACGTGCTCTCGGCGAACTCGTAGGCGATCCTGTCGCCGAGCGGCGACCAGTCGGGGTAGCGCACGTAGATCGCGGGCGAGTCGTACGCGCTGACCGGCTGCTCTGCCCTGCCGGCAACAGGCGCCGTGTAGACGTTCCAGATCCCGCGCCTTTGGCCGGCGAGCGCGACACGGCGGCCGTCGGGCGAGAAGGAGTGCGGCCAGTTCTGCCCGGGTGTCGAGACGAGCTCGCGCACCGGGCCTCCGGATGCCGCCATCAGCCCGACGCGCGTGTCGCCGCCCCTCATGATCTCGACGGCGACCTGCTCGCCGTCGGGTGACCAGACGGGCCACCCCATCCCCTCGGGGTCGTTCGTGAGAAAGCGCGCCGCGCCGCCCGCCATCTCCATGCGCCAGACGTTGAGCCGGCCGTTCAGCGTCCCGTGGGACAGCAGCGACTTTCCGTCGGGCGACAGCCGCGGCGCCCACCAGAGCGGAGCGTTCAGCGCCCGCAGCTCTCGCGTGTCTCCCGTCTCGACGTCGACGCTCCAGAAGCTCCGCCCGCGCGCCCCCTGCGCGACGTAGCCCAGCCGGCGTCCGTTCGGAAACCAGGCGCGGCTCAGCTGCAGCCCCGGTCCTTCCGCGACCGGCCGCGCGTCGCCCGAACCGAGGTCGGCCACCCAGGCCGAGAGCCCGACTCCCGGCCGCGCGGTGGTGAAAGCGAAGCGCCGACCGTCGGGCGAGAACCCCAGCGGCACCTTGCGACCCGCGACGGTCGTGACGAGCGGCGAGGGCTGCCCCCTGGCCCGTCCGTCCGACGTCACGCCCTGTGCCAGGATCTCGTAGCGAGTGCGGAACGTGACGTAGGCGATCGAGCGGCCGTCCGGCGACGGGGCGGGCTGCAACCAGGCCGACGCGGCTTCCCCCCCGCTCGCGAGGATCTCGGGCGCGCCGATCGGCTCGCCCGTCTCGGGTGCGACCGGCACCCGCCAGGCGCACCAGTTGCCCGACTGCGAGCCCGTCCACACCTGCGACCGCCCGCCCTTCTCCCAGGCGATCCCCTGGACCTGCAGGTCCCCGCTCGTCGCGCGCAGCGCGCCGTCGGCGAGTCGCACCGTGAAGACGCGCGTTCCCGCCAGGAAGGCGATCAGCTGGCCGTCCGGCGACCACGTCGGGCTGCCCTGTCCTCCCGGCCCCACCTTCTCGATCGAGGTGAGCCGTCGCGGCTCGCCCCCGGCCGAGGGCACGAGCCAGATCGTCGACCCCTCGCTGGCAGACCACAGGTTCACGCCCGTGCCCGCCCAGGACTGGCCCTGGAAGACGAGCCGCGATCCGTCCGGGGACCAGGCCGGGTCCGAGCCGAAGCTGGTGAGCCGGCGCGGCAGCCCGCCGAGCGCGGGAACGAGCCAGATGCCGCCGCGGGCGACCGAGTGGTACGCGATCAGCCGGCCGTCCGGGGAGAAGGCGGGCTGGATGTTCTGCATCCCGTCGCTCGTGACCGCCACCTCGGTCGCCCCCGGTGCGAGCGTCCGCAACACGATCTCCAGCGAGCGCTTGCGCAGCGTCGAGTAGGCGATCGATCCGCCTTCGGGCGAGAAGCGCGGGTACACATTGAGGTCGGCGCCCGTGCTGACCTGCTTCTCGAACAGCGGGCGCCCGGCGGCGAGCGGCGTCGTCACGACGATCCTGGGGCGGGCCAGCCACGAGCGGACCGCGAGCCCGAAGAGGACCAGCGCGGCGAGAGCGACGGCGGCGCCGGCTCGCCACCAGTTCACCCGGCGCGGTGTTCCGGGACGGACGCGGTCGTCGCGCGGGCCGGTCTCCTCGCCGTCCTGCTCGAGGCGGGCGATGAACCGGTAGCCCCGGGTCGGGACCGTCTCGATGTAGCGCGCCTCGCGCGCATCGTCTTCCAGGCCCTTGCGGATCTGGGCCACCAGCCGCGTGAGGGCGCTCTCGGTGACGAAGGTGCCCTTCCAGACCGCCTCCTGGATCTGGGCCTTCGTGACGAGGCGCCCGGGGTTGGCGGCGAGGAAGAGAAGCAGCTCTAGCGCCTTGGGCTCCAAGCGGATGGACGCGCCGGCCCGGGTGACCCGGAAGACCTCGCTGTCGATCTCGACGTCGCCGAAACGGTAGGTCATCCGGGCCGTCGCCTCTTCCTCCGCAAAGCCACGGGATGCCATCCGGCTTCCATCACGACGCGAGGCCGCGCCGCGCCGACCTTAGCCTCAACGACCGGAGTGGATCCTTGCGGCAGTCTATGGTGACTGCGCTGGCCGTGGCAACGCTGGCCGTCCTTCGGCCGGCGGTCGCCGCGGACGGCGACGGCGTGCGTCTGCGGGGGACCTGGTTCGAGGAGCCGGTCCGGCGCGCCGTCCACGCGGCCGCGCGCCGTCTGGCCGATCCCTCCTGCGCAGCGGTTCTCGCCGCGTTCCGCGACCCGTCGGGCCGGACCCTCGACGAGCGTCTGCTCGAGCTGCGCCTGGAGGCGCCGGACTACGCGCTCATGGTCCTCTTCTACGACGGGTCGAACGACGCGCCCTGCCACCGGCCGCGTGTCCACGCCTTCACGGCCCCCGGCTCCCGCGTCGTGCACGCGTGTCCGGACCTGGGGATGCTCGCGGCCTCGGACCCGCGGCAGGCCGAGGCCGTCGTGATTCACGAGCTGCTCCACACTCTCGGACTGCAGGAGAACCCGCCGGCGAGCGACGACATCACGGCCGCGGTCGAAGCCCGCTGTCGTTGAGGCGCCACCCTTGACGCGGTTGCGCAGCGGGAGGACGCTTGGCCGCCGTCGCAAAGGGGGTCAGCATGAGTCACGACACGCCGCGGCAGCCCGGCCCCTGGCAGGAAGCCCTGCTCGTCCTGCTCCGCATCGGGATCGGCTGGCAGCTCCTCTACGAGGGCCTCGGCCGGCTGCTGAGCCCCGGCTGGACGACGGCTGCCTCGCTCGCCGAGTCACGCTGGCTGCTCTCGGGCGCCTTTCACTGGATCGCGGCGCACGCCACAGCACTGCGCAGCGTGGACCTCGCGTACGCCTGGGGGCTCGTGCTGATCGGGCTCGCCCTGCTGCTCGGCGCGTTCTCCCGCGCGGCCGCGCTCTGCGGCGCGGCGCTGCTCCTGCTGCGCTACGCCGCGAGACCGGCGCTCGCCGGCTTCCCGTCGCAGGGCCCCGCCGGCGGCGGCCACCTGATCGTCGACGAGACCCTGGTCGCGGTGCTCGCGCTGTGCGTGCTCGCCGCGTTCCCGATCGGGGGCTTCTTCGGCCTCGAGCGCGCGCTCGCCCGGTCCTGGTCCAGGCTCCGGCAGCAGGCGACGGCGCCGCCCGCGGCTCAGCCGTCCGCCACGGCCGCCGTGCCCGGCCTGCCGCCGGCTCCCGGCTCACGCCGCGAGCTGATCCGCGCCGCGCTGAGCCTGCCCGCGCTCGGGGCTTTCGTGCTCGCCTTCCTCGAGAAGCGGCGGCTCGACAGCCGCGAGGAGAGGATCCTGCGCGTCTCGGGAGGGAACGGTGGCGGCGCGGCGACGGAGGCCGTTCCCGGCCGGGAAGGCGAGCAGCTGCCGGGCCCGGTTCCCCACGCCCGGATCGGGAAGCTCGACGTCAGCCGCCTCATCATGGGCGGCAACCTGATCGGCGGCTGGGCGCACGCGCGCGACCTGCTCTACATGTCCCGGCTCGTCAAGACCTACCACACGGACCAGAAGGTGTTCGAGACGCTGCGGCTCGCCGAGCGCTGCGGCGTCAACACGTTCCTCACCAACCCGCAGCTCGCCCGTGTGATCGACGCCTACTGGCGGCGCGAGGGCGGCAGGATCCAGTTCATCTCCGACTGCGGCTACAAGGGCGACGTGGTCGAGGGCGTCAAGGTGTCGGTCGACGTGGGGGCCCACGCCTGCTACGTCCACGGCGGCATCGCCGACAACCTGGCTCGGGACGGCAGGACCGACGTGATCGGGAGGGCGCTCGACCTCGCCCGCCAGAACGGCGTCCCCGCGGGGATCGGCGCACACCAGCTCGAGACCGTGCAGGCCTGCGTCGCGGCCGGCTTGAAGCCGGACTTCTGGGTCAAGACGCTGCACCACGGCGACTACTGGTCGGCCCGCAAGGACGTGCAGAACGACAACATCTGGTGCGTGAACCCCGAGGAGACGGCCGCGTTCATGAGCGCGCTGCCGCAGCCCTGGATCGCGTACAAGGTGCTCGCCGCCGGCGCCATCCACCCGAACGACGGCTTCCGTCACGCGTTCCGCAACGGCGCGGACTTCGTGTGCGTGGGCATGTACGACTTCCAGGTCGTCGAGGACGTGAAGATCGCGCTGGCGGCGCTCGTCGAAACGCGGCAGCGCGCGCGGCGCTGGGTCGTCTGAGCCGGGCCGCGACGCGGCATGCGCGTCCAGTCGATCGACCTGCTGCGCGGCGCCGACGTGCTGCTGATGCTGTTCGTCAACGAGATCGGCTTCGTGCGCGGCACGCCGGCCTTCCTGCTGCACGCCCCGCCCGGCACGGACGGCATGACGATCACCGATCTCGTCTTCCCGGCCTTCCTGTTCGTCGTCGGGATCGCGCTGCCCTTCGCGCTCGAGGCCCGCCTGCGGCGGGGGCAGACCCGCACGCAGCTGTGGCGCCACGTGCTCGGCCGCGCCGTGGCGCTCCTGGCGATGGGCGTGCTGATGGTGAACGCGGAGCAGGGCGTCGACGGCATCCTGTCCGGGCCCGTGTGGAACCTGCTGTGGACGGCCGGCGCCCTGCTGGTGTGGGGCACGCCGCAGGCGGGCTACGGGAGGGTCCCGAGGGGCTGGCTGCGCGCCGTCGGGGCGGCGCTGCTGGCCTTCGCCGTGCTCGTCTACCGCTCGCCCGAGGCCAGCGGCTGGATCCAGCTCCGGCCGCACTGGTGGGGCATCTTGGGCCTGATCGGCTGGGCGTACCTGGCGGCCGCGACGCTGTACCTGCTCGTCGGCAAGCGTCCCGCCGCGCTGACCGGCATCACGGCGCTACTCTACTGCATCGCCCTCGCCCACGCCACGGGCGGCCTGGGCAGCATTGCCATCGGCCCGTTCCTGGGCCCGCTTCTCGGCACGCACACGGCCGTCGTCCTCGCGGGGACGCTGCTCGGCACGCTGCTGCGGGGGCACGTGAGGGAGGGCGGCCCGGCACGCCCGCTGCTGACGCAGGCGCTCGCGCTCGCGGCCGGGCTGGCCGCCGCGGGCCTGCTGCTCCACACGCTGAGCCCGCTCGGGCCGGCGTTCCGGATCAGCAAGGTCCAGGCGACCGCGCCCTGGGGCCTGCTGTCCTCGGCTCTCACCTGCGCCGCGTGGCTGCTCCTCTTCCTGGCGGTCGACCTCGCGGGTTGGCGGCGGTGGCCGCGATCGCTCGCGATCGCCGGCGAGAATCCGCTGGTCGCCTACCTGCTGGCGCCGGCGCTCGTCTCCGTCTTCACGCTCGCGGCGCCGCTCACCGCCGGCACGGACCTGTACGCCGGGCTGGGCGAGTCGACCACGGTCGGGTTCCTGCGCTCCTTCGTCTTCGCATGGATCGTGGTGCGGCTCAGCGGCCTCCTGCGCTCACGGGGCCTGCGCGTCCAGCTGTGAGCCGCAGCTGCAGCACGAAGACCGCCGCGAACTGAGCCACGACCAGGCCGAGCGCCGGCCGCAGGCCCCAGGCGGCGGCCAGCTGGCCGGTGATCCACGGCAGCGTCATCCCGCCGGAGAGCGCCAGCGTGAACAGGATCCCGAACACCGTGCCCGAGTGGGACGGGAAGCGGGCGCCCGCGACGCCGAGCACGGCCGGGAAGACGCCGGCCAGCGTCGCCCCGATCGCCACCACCAGGGCCACGGACAGCCACGGCCGGGACGTGCCGACGAGCAGCGCCACCGCCAGGGCCGAGGCCGCCGCGCTCGCGAGCACGACCCGCGGGGCGCTCAGGCGCGAGCGCCTCCGCCCGAGCCACGCGCGGCCGGCCATCAGCGCGGCCCAGTAGCCGGCGAGCGCGTAGGACGCGGCCCGGACGCTCATGCCCCGCTCGGCCGTCAGCAGCGTCGTCGTGTAGCCGCCGAGGATGAACTCGTTGCCGGACTGGAAGAAGAGCAGCGCGCCGAGCAGGAGCACGAACGGGTCGCGCAGCAGGCGCTTCGCCTCCGCCGCCGACAGGCCGGCGGCGTGCTTGGGCGGCGGGTAGGCGGGAAGCGCGTTGAGGACGGCGACACCCAGGCACGACGCCGCCACGCCGAGCAGGATCCCGCGCAGGCCGGCGGCGCGCAGCAGCAGCCCGACCGCGAACGGCATGAACAGCGCGCCGACGCCGAAGAAGACCCCGACCCGGTTGAGGGCAGCGCTCTTGGCCGCGGGATCGTG
This sequence comes from uncultured Acidobacteriota bacterium, assembly GCA_963831755.1. Taxonomy (GTDB): domain Bacteria; phylum Acidobacteriota; class Vicinamibacteria; order Fen-336; family Fen-336; genus DATBSL01. Next base: position 7,021 of record CAWHRC010000018.1, on the reverse strand, counting down.
GTGGAGATCGGCCACCAGCGCGTTGCTCGCGCCGTTGAGCGCGGCACCGCCCACGCCGAGCAGCCCCACGGCCGCGAGCAGCCGGCCGTAGTCCCCTGCCGTCGCGGCCAGGACGAGCGCCACGCCGACCACCAGCGGCCCGCCGACCAGGGGCGGCTTCATGCCGAAGCGGTCCTGCAGCGCGCCCAGGGCGAAGCTCGATGCGAGCATGCAGCCGTTCATCACCAGGAACAGCGTGCCGACGCGGCCGAGGCCGATCTGAAGCCGCCCGGAGACGAGCGGCAGCACGGAGCCCAGCAGCGCCGCGGCGATGCCGAACAGGAACATGCCCGCGAAGGCCGCCAGGTGCAGGCGGCCGGCCGGACCGGCGCTCACGGCGCGACCCGCCGGGGCCGACGGCGGGCGCAGGGGCGGTCGGGTCGCTCGTGGATGCGCGTCATCGCTGCGGTGCGAGGCTAGCACACGAGGCCGGGGCGCGCGGCCGCGGCCGTGTGCTCACGGCAGCGGCCGATGGCCCTCGCCACGGAGGGAGGCCCCTGAATGGAGCCGAGCCATTCGGCTACAGTGTAGTCATGGGTGGTGAAGGCTACACACATGCCGCTAAACATTCGAAACAAAGAAGTTGATGCACTCGCCGAGTCTCTTTCCAGACTGACGGGTGAAACCAAGACCGAGGCCGTGCGTCGTGCCCTGCGCGATCGACTGGCCCGAGTCCGACGGGAGCGCGGCCAGCGGCGGCTCGCGGACGAGCTGGATGCGATCGCCAGGGAGTGCGCGGCCCTCCCGCTGCGCGACACGCGGCCGGCGGACGAGATCCTCGGCTACGACCAGCACGGCCTGCCACGCTGATGGTGATCGACACGTCGGCCCTGGTGACGTCTCGATCGTCGTCGAAGCGCGCCGGACGTCGACCGCTTCCTGCCACCCACCGTCGGCGTCGGACCGGGCGCCGGCGGCGGTGCCTTGACGGACCGGCGGGCGGGCGATAGCTTCGCGCGCAGGCGTCTGGGGTCAGGTCTTGAATTGCGACATTGCAGCGATACAAGACCTGACCCCCACTCCCACCCGGAGGCAACATGAAGCGCGCCTACACCATCGGCATCGACTACGGCACCAACTCCGTCCGCGCGCTGGTCGTGGACTGCGCCGACGGCCGCGAGCTCGGCACGGCGGTCTTCGACTACCCGTCCGGCGACCAGGGCATCCTGCTCGACCCGAGGGACCCGCACCTCGCGCGCCAGAACCCGGCCGACTACGTGCTCGGCCTCGAGCAGTCGGTGAACGGGGCGCTCGCCGCCGCCGCGAAGGCGGGCGCGTCTCGCGCCGGAGACGTGATCGGCATCGGCGTCGACACCACCGGCTCGACGCCCATCCCGGTCGACGCCCGCTGCCGCCCGCTCGCGATGGACCCGAAGTGGAAGGCCAACCTCGCGGCCCACGCCTGGCTGTGGAAGGACCACACGGGCGCGGCCGAGGCCGCGGCGATCACGGAGACCGCGGCGGAGCACGCGCCGCAGTACCTGGCGCCGATCGGCGGCACCTACTCCTCCGAGTGGCTGTGGTCGAAGGTCTGGCACTGCCTGAAGGTCGCGCCCGAGGTCTTCGACGCCGCCGCGAGCTGGGTCGAGCTGGCCGACTTCGTCCCCGCCGTGCTCGCCGGCGTCGACGACCCGAAGAAGATCCTGCGCGGCGTCTGTCCCGCCGGGCCACAAGGCGATGTACTCGGAGGCCTGGGGCGGCCTGCCGGCGAAGGAGTTCCTCGAAGCGGCTCGACCCGAAGCTCGCGGCGCTGCGCGACCGCATGTACGACGAAGGCGCTACCCGGCCGACCGGCCGGCCGGCACGCTCTGCGCCGAGTGGGCGAAGCAAGCTCGGCCTGCCCGAGGGCATCCCGATCGCGATGGGCAGCTTCGACGCGCACTACGGCGCCGTCGGCGCCGGCGTCAAGAGCGGCACGCTCGTGAAGATCATCGGCACCTCCACCTGCGACTGCGCCGTCGCCCGAAGGCCGGCCAGATGATCGCCGACGTGCCCGGCATCTGCGGCATCGTCGACGGCTCGATCATGCCGGGCTACTACGGCATCGAGGCCGGCCAGTCGGCGGTCGGCGACATCCTGCGCTGGTGGGTCGACGAGATCTGCCAGGGCGACGACGCGCTGCACGCCGCGCTGTCGAAGCGAGGCCGCGAAGATCGGCCCGGGCGAGTCGGGCCTGCTGGCGCTCGACTGGAACAACGGCAACCGCACGATCCTGGTCGACCCGCGCCTGACGCGGCCTGCTGCGTCGGCCAGACGCTGCACACCACGCGTGCCGAGGTCTACCGCGCGCTGATCGAGGCGACCGCCTTCGGCGCGCGCGCGATCGTCGAGCGGCTGCGCGACTACGGCGTGCCGATCGAGCGCGTCGTCTGCTGCGGCGGCGATCGCCGAGAAGAACGAGCTGTTCATGCAGATCTACGCCGACGTGATCGGCCACCCGATGCTGATCGCCGGCTCGGCGCAGACGCCGGCGCTCGGCTCGGCGATCGCCGCGGCCGTGACGGCGGGCGAGGCGAAGGGCGGCCACGCGAGCTTCGAGCGCGCGCAGGAGAAGATGAGCTCGCTCAAGGAGAAGCGCTTCACGCCCGACCCCGCGGCCGCGCGCGTCTACGACGAGCTGTACGGCGATGTACCGCGAGCTGCACGACAGCTTCGGCGGCGTCGCCGGGCGCGAAGGCCGACTTGCCGAGCCTGATGAAGCGCCTGCTCGCGATGCGCGAGCGCGAGATCGCGCGGAGGAGCTGAGCGATGGCAGGCTCGACCCGGAAGCACGCGGCGCTGCGCGAGGAGGTCCACCGCGGCCAACATGGACCTGGCCCGCAGCGGCCTCGTGATGGGCACCTTCGGCAACGTCTCCGGCGTCGACCGCGCGGCCGGGCCTGATGGCGATCAAGCCGAGCGGCGTCCCGTACGAGCGGCTCACGCCCGCGCGACATCGTGCTCGTCGCGCTCGACAGCGGCGCGATCGTCGACTCGGCGCTGCGCCCTCGTCCGACACGCCGACGCACCTCGAGCTGTACCGCGCGTTTCCCGCTGCGGCGGCGTCGTGCACACGCACTCGGCGCACGCGACCGCGCTGGCCCAGGCCGGGCCTGCCCGTGCGCTGCCTCGGCACGACGCACGCCGACCACTTCCGCGGCGACGTGCCCGTGACGCGCCCGCTCGACCGAGGCGGAGGTCGAGGGCGACTACGAGACGGAACACCGGGCTCGTGATCGTCGAGACGTTCCGCGCGCTGGCGCTCTCGCCCGAGGAGGTCCCGGCGGTGCTCGTCGTCAACCACGGGCCGTTCACCTGGGGCACGCAGCGCGACCGAGGCCGTCGAGAACGCCGCAGATCCTCGAGTACCTGGCCGCATGGAGATCCAGATCCGGCTCGCTCGCGTCCGACGTGAAGCGCCCGGCGGCCTTCCTCGTCGACAAGCACTACCTGCGCAAGCACGGCCGGAGCGCGTACTACGGCCAGGCAGGAGAAGGAAGGCGCTGAGTCGCGCGCGGCACGGCTCGCACGGCACGCGCGACGTGCGGCTGCACGACGAGCCCGTGCCCACGCCGGCGCAGGGCGAGACGCTGGTGCGCGTCGAGGCCGTCGGGCTGTGCGGCTCCGACCTGCACTGGTTCGAGGACGGCGGCATCGGCGGCACGCGGATCGCGCGGCCGATCGTGCCCGGCCACGAGTTCGCGGGCCGCACCGAGGACGGCCGGCTCGTCGCCGTCGACCCGGCCGTCTACTGCGGCCGCTGCCTGCTCTGCCTCGAGGGCCACCCCAACCTCTGCCCGTCGGTCCGCTTCGCCGGCCACGGCCCGGACGACGGCGCGCTGCGCGAGTGGATGGCCTGGCCCGCCGCACTGCGTCGTCCCGCTGCCCGAGGGCTTCAGCGCCGAGGACGGCGCCATGCTCGAGCCGCTCGGCGTCGCGATCCACGCCGTCGACCTCGGCCACGTGCGCACGGGCGACACGGTCGGCGTCCTCGGCTGCGGCCCGATCGGCCTCTTCTGCCTGCAGGTCGCGAAGCGCCGCCGGCGCGCCCGGCTCGTCGCGACCGATCTCGCCTCGCGCCCCCACCGGCTCGACGCCGCGCACGCGCTCGGCGCCGTCGGTCTTCGCCGGCCGAGGAGGGCCGCGAGGCCTCGGCCATCCAGCGCGGCCGTCGGCGGACTCGGGCTCGACGTGGCGATCGAGTGCGCGGGCACGCAGGCGGCGGTCGACGCCGCCCTCGAGTCGGTCGCGCCCGGGCGCGCGCGTCGTGCTCGCCGGCATCCCCTCGTTCGAGCGCACCTCGCTCCGCGCTTCCACGCGCGCGGCGCAAGGGCCTCACGATCGCTTTCTCCCGGCGCATGAAGCACGTCTACCCGCGCGCGATCGCGCTCGCCGCTTCCGGGCGGGTGGACCTGCGCAGGGTCGTCACCCACCGCTTCGCGCTGGCCGACACGACGCAGGCCTTCGCGCTCGCCGCCTCGCGCCGGGGGCTGAAGGTGATCGTCGAGCCCTGAGGGTCATCCCGCTCCCACGCCAACGGCCGAACTCGTTCTGGAACGAGTCGCGGCCCCGGATCCGCTACCATACTGGACCATGGTGACCGTTGGACGCCGATCGGGTCGCGAGGACGCCTGGACCGATCAGGGGCGCCTGGCTCGGACCGCTGCCTACCTGCGCGGCGACCCGGGCCTGGTGCCGCGGGGCGTCTTTCGCTTCTCCTCCTTCGAAGAGGCGGACTCGTGGATGACGCAAATGATGACCGCAGCTCGCGTGCGCCGGAGCCCGACGACGTCATCCGGATCTGCCGCGCGCTGAACGAAGCCGAGGCGCGTTACCTCGTGATCGGCGGCTTGCCGCATTCCCGTGCCCAGCCCGTCCATGCTGATTCGGCTGAAGGACACACCCCGTCCACAAGACGCGATCGACCGGGCGTTTCTGGAGGGTGTGCTCCGGGAGCGGGAGAAACGCCGGTAGCGGTCTGTCCCTGGCGGCTAGGCTACACGTGCACGGCGAAGCGACAGGCCTTGCCGCCGCGGCGCACCGACTCGAGCAGCTCGACGCGCACCGGCTTGCCGACGTTCTTCTCGAACAGGTACGCCACGTAGCCGACCGAGCAGTGGCAGTACGTGGCGGAGAGGTCGGCGGGCCCGTCCTCGACCAGCGGGCACAGGCAGTAGCCGTCGGACAGGCGCAGGCCGTCGGGGTTCTGCTTGTAGTTGAAGTAGACGACGTCGCCCTCGCGGCGCGCGTTCTCGGGCCCCACGTACTGCGCCACGCGCGACACGAACTCGTCGAGCGGGATCGTCTTCGCGGGGTCCGGCGGCCCGTAGGCCCCCATCGCGCAGGCGCGCCCGTTGGCCTCCATCACCGCCTGCCGCGTCTTCTCGTCGAGCCGCTCGTCGATCACCCGCATGAAGCGGCCCACCCACTTCTTGCCGAACTCCGCGCGCTTCTCGAACGAGCTGGCGTGGGGATAGCCGGGGGCGGCGGGCGGGCACGCCGCAGTCGATCCCGCCGAGGGCGCGGGCGCCTGGGGCTTCTCGTCCACGCCCGCGAGGCAAGGGCAGCCGAGCCCAACGCCGGCCACGACCTGGAGTGACCTGCCCAGGAACTGCTTCCGGTCCATGCCTTCCCCCTCTCGTGCCGCCGGCGGGACGCGCGGCGGCATCGGGCCCGACGACGGCCTGTCCCTTGTTCCCACCAGGCCTGGCGCGAGATATGGGGCGTGTGACGTCCTGTGATAGCCTGCGCACCGCCACCATGCTGAGCGAGGAGAGGCGACGCCGCCTGCTCGAGCTGATCCAGCAGAAGGGCTCGCTGACGATCGCCGAGGCCGGCCGGCGGCTGGCCGTCAGCCGCATGACCGTGCACCGCGACCTCGAGCAGCTCGCGGCCGAGGACCTGGTGCGCAAGGTGCACGGCGGCGCGGTGGCCGTGGTCTCCGACCGCACGCTCTACGACCCGCGCGCCTCGGCCTTCAAGGAGCGCCTGGTCGCCCACTGCCGACGCCAAGCGCGCCATCGCCCGCCACGTCGCGCACCAGATCGAGTCGGCGCGCACGCTGCTGATCGACGCCAGCTCGACCGCGTTCTTCCTGGTCGAGACGCTGCCCGCTCCCGACGAGACGTTCGTGATCGCCGGCGGGCTGCCGCTGTTCACCGAGCTGCAGCGGCGCCACCCGGGCATGCGCGTCGCCCTCCACGGCGGCGAGCCGCTGCAGACCGGCTCGCTGGTCGGCCCGCTCGCGCTCGCCTCGCTCGCCGACGTGCGCGTCGACTGGGCGATCGTCTCCTGCCTCGGCGTGCTCGAGGACGAGGGCACGCTCTACGACTCGCACCCCGAGGAGGTGGCCGTGAAGCGCGCCTACCTGGACCACGCCCGGCGCCGCCTGCTCGCCGTCGACAGCTCCAAGTTCGGCCTCTCCGGCGCCTACAAGCTCGCGGCGCTGGGCGACTTCGACGTGGTCGTCACCGAGGAGGGAGCGCGCCGCAGCCCGCGGGGGCGCAGGAGATAGGCGTCACACCTCCGACGACTCCGACGCGAACAGCTTCACCGGCGGCTCGCCGTCGGACAGCCGGGCCAGGCCCTCCGGGTGGAAGCCCAGCCGGCCGAGCAGCCGGATCGACGCCTCGTTGTCGGGCGAGGTGATCGCCACGATCCGCCTCAGGCCGAACTTCGCGCGGCCCTGCGCCAGCACCGCGGAGGCCGCCTCGAACGCGTAGCCCTGCGACCAGTACCGCGGCAGGAACGCGAAACCGACGTCCACGTCCTTCAGCGTCTCGCGCTTCAGCAGGCCGCAGATGCCGATCGGCTGACGGCCCTCCCGCAGTTCCACCCGCAGCAGGCCGAAGCCGAAGCGCTCGTAGCTCGCCATCGGCCCCGTCTCGATGTAGTGGCAGGCGGAGGCGCGGTCGCGCACGCCCTTGTCGCCGATGTAGCGCAGGAAGGACGGCTCGTTCAGAAGCTCGAGTATGAAGTCGGCGTCGTCGGCGGGCGTGAGCCG
>CAWHRC010000017.1:0-47915 GCA_963831755.1 uncultured Acidobacteriota bacterium | reverse complement strand
TCATGTCGGAGCTGTTCCGCCACATCGGGCCCGACACCGACGTGCCGGCGGGCGACATAGGCGTGGGCGGCCGACGAGATCGGCTACCTGTTCGGCATGTACAAGAAGCTGCGCAACGAGTTCACGGGCGTGCTCACGGGCAAGGGCCTCAACTGGGGCGCGCTTCGTCCGGCCCGAGGCCACGGGCTACGGCTGCGTCTACTTCTGCCAGGAGATGCTCGGGACGCGGAAGCAGTCGCTTCAAGGCAAGACCTGCCTCGTCTCGGGCAGCGGCAACGTGTCGCAGATGCACCCGGTCGAGATCCTCGAGCTCGGCGGCAAGGTGGTCACGCTGTCGGACTCGTCCGGCTACGTCTACGACGAGGCGGGGATCGACCGCGACAAGCTGAAGTTCGCGATGGACCTGAAGAACGTCCGCCGCGGCCGGATCAAGGAGTTCGCCGACAAGTTCAAGACCGCCGTCTACACGCCGGTCGACCCGAAGCTCGACTACAACCCGCTCTGGAACCACAAGGCCGACTGCGCGTTCCCCAGCGCGACGCAGAACGAGGTCAACGGCAAGGACGCCGAGAACCTGCTGAGAAACGGCGTCTACGTGGTGGGCGAGGGCGCGAACATGCCCAGCACGATCGACGCGGTGAACCGCTTCCTGGACGCGAAGGTCCTCTACGGCCCGGGCAAGGCCGCGAACGCCGGCGGCGTCGCGACCTGGGCCTCGAGATGTCGCAGAACAGCATGCGCCTGTCGTGGAGCCGCGAGGAGGTCGACACCCGGCTGCACACCATCATCGAGAACATCCACCACGCCTGCTACGAGACCGCCAAGCGCTTCGGCACGCCGGGCAACTACGTCAACGGCACGATCATCGCCGGCTTCCTCAAGGTCGCCGACGCGATGATGGACCAGGGCGTGGTGTAGCGCCGCACGCTCTTCGGAGATGCAGAACGGCCAGGGGGTGCCGCGTGGCGCCCCCTGTCGCCGGAGCCATGGGGAGCTGCGGCGTTGTGTTACGCTTTCGAGCGCCGCTACCGGCTCGCGCGGAGGGGCGGCTTCGCCTTCAAATGATCTGCGTCCACTGCAGCACACCGAACCCCGACGGTGTCTCTCGCTGCTCCCACTGCTCGGCCGAGCTCCCCGCCAGCGGGCCCGCCGGCGCCGCAAGAGCGTGCCAGGCGCACAGGTCGGAAGACCTGACGCTCGACGGCCTACCGGGAGACCGGCCTGGAGCAGACCGACCTGCAGCGGCGGACCGTGCGCGACTCGTCCGCGTCGGGCCGTTTCGCCGGCCTCGGGCACACGCAACGAGGGAGCAGATGTTCACCGCCACCGACCTCAACGTGCTGCCCGAGGGCTTCGAGATCGATCGCTACCGCGTGCTGTCGGTCGTCGGGCGCGGTGAGATCGGCGCCGTCTACGGATCACGACCGCGACCTCGACCGCGACGTCGCGTCGAGGTGATCCAGCGACAGCGCGGACAGCCCCACGACGCTCGAGCGCTTCAAGCGCGAGATCATGCTCGCCAGCAAGGTCACGCACAAGAACGTCCTGCGCGTCTACGACCTGGGCGAGGCCGACGGGCTCAGGTTCGTCACGATGCAGTTCGTCGAGGGCGAAGACCTCGCGCACCTCATCCGGCGCGAGGGCCGCCTGCCTCTCGCACGCATCGTCGACCTGTTCCGGCAGATCTGCCAGGGCCTCGCGGCCGCGCACGAACAGGGTGTCGTGCACCGCGACCTCAAGCCGCAGAACATCATCATCGACGCGTCCGGCACGGTGTCGCTCACGGACTTCGGCCTCGCCGATCGCTCGGCGACACGGGCTTCACCGGAACCGGCCTGCTAATGGGGACGCCGCCCTACATGTCGCCCGAGCAGGCCGGGCCCACACGGTCGACGCCCGCTGCGACGTCTACTCGCTCGGCGTGATCCTCTACGAGATGGCCACGGGGAAGCTGCCCTTCAGCGGCGGCTCGGCGTTCGAGGTGATGATGCGGCGCCTGCAGAAGCAGCCGCCGCCGGCCGCCGAGATCAACCCCGACATCCCGCCGTACCTCCATCGCATCCTCGACAAGTGCCTGGCGGTAGAGCTCAAGCTGCGCTACCAGTCGGTCCAGGAGATCCTCGCCGACCTCGACGCCGAGGGGCAGCCCGCGCGCCCGCACGTCGTCCACGGCCGCCCGTCCCTCCGGGCCCTCGTGCTCGGCGGCGTGGCGGTGGCGGGCCTCGTCGTCGCCGGTGTCTGGTGGGGACGCTCGCTGCGGCCCGGCGCGCCGACCGCCGGAGCCGCGGTCGGTCCTGATCTCCGACTTCCAGAACCTGACCGGGGACGCGGTGTTCGACGGCACGCTGGAATCGGCGCTGGGCGTGGCCCTCGAGGGCGCGCCGTTCATCACGTCCTTCAACCGCGCGAGCGCGAAGCGCGTGGCCGCGCGCCTGCAGCCCGGCGCCACGCGCATCGACGAGGCCCTGGCCCGGCTGGTCGCCGGGCGCGAGGGGATCGACGTGATCACCGCGGGCGAGATCCGGCCCAAGGGCAGCGGCTACGCGCTGACCATCCGCGCGATCGACTCCCGCACCGGCAAGCCCGTCGCCACGGAGCAGGACCGCGTCGCCGGCAAGGCCGACGTCCTGGCGAGCGTGACCAAGCTCTCCGCCCGCCTGCGCAAGGCGCTGGGCGACACGACGCCGGAGTCGGTCCAGATCGCCGCGGGCGAGACCTTCACCGCGTCCTCGCTCGAGGCCGCGCACGAGTACGCCGTCGGCATGGACCTGCAGTTCGCGGGGAAGTGGGACGACGCGATCGCGCAGTACCAGAAGGCGCTGAAGCTGGACCCGGACCTCGGGCGCGCGTACGCGGGCATGGGCGTGATCGAGAACAACCGCGGCCGCCACCAGGAGGCCGACCAGTACTTCCAGCAGGCGATGGCCCACGTCGGCCGCATGAGCGAGCGTGAGAAGTACCGCACGCGCGGCGCCTACTACCTGGTCGTGACGCGCGACGCCGACAAGGCGATCGAGGAGCTGGGCGCGCTGGTCAAGCAGTTCCCGGCCGACAACGCGGCGCTCGCCAACCTGGGCGTCGCCTACCAGCTCAAGCGCGACTTTCCGAAGGCGCTCGGTTCGGGAGGCGCGCGATCCAGATCTACCCGAAGAACGTCCCGCAGCGGAGCAACGTCGGGCTGTTCGCGATGTACGCGGGGGACTTCGACGCGGCCATCCGGGAGCAGCAGGCCTCGCTCGAGCTGAACCCCGGCTTCGTGCAGGCGGCCAAGGGCCTGGCCCTCGCGCAGTTCGCAGCCGGCCAGAGGGACGCCGCGCTGGCGACCTGGAAGAAGCTGGAGGGGATCGACGCCTCGGCGTCGGCCGAGGGGCTCGCGGACATCGCGCTCTACGACGGGCGGCTCGCGGACGCGCGTGCGATCCTCGAGAAGGCCGTCGAGGCCGACGTCGCGGCCAAGGACTCGGAAGAGCCGCCCGCAAGCTGCTGATGCTGGCCGAGGGGGAGATGGCGGTGGGGCAGACGGCTCGCGCCGCGGCGCTCGCCGAGCGCGCACGGGGCCTGAGCCAGGAGGAGATGATCGCCTTCGGCGCCGGCAGCGTCTTCGCTGCGGCCGGTGACGAGAAGCGCCGCGCAGGCGCTGGCCGCCGAGCTCGAGCGCGCGCTCGCCGCCGAGCCCAGATGTACGCGGCGCTCGTGCGCGGCGAGGTGGAGCGCCATCGACACAACCTGCGCGAGGCCATCGGCCACTTCCGCGAGGGCCTGCGCACGACCGATTCGTGGCTCGCCCGCTTCGCGCTGGGCCGCGCGTACGTCGAGGCCGACGCCTTCACCGAGGCCCACGCCGAGCTCGAGGCCTGCGCGAAGCGCCGCGGCGAGGCGACGGACGTGTTCCTGGACGCGGTGCCGACGTACCGTCTGTACGCGCCGGTGCAGTACTACCTCGGCCGGGCGCACGAAGGGCTGAAGAGCCCGGAGGCGGCGAGCGCGACCAAGGCTTTCCTCGGGATCAAGGCCAGGGCCGACGTCGGAGACCGACTGGTCGAGGACGCGCGCCGGCGGCTGGCAGGACGCTAGTCGGCGATCCGGCCGACGTCCATCCGACCCGGCCCCGGCACACCGCCCGCCGATCCTGCCACGGACCAGGCAGCGGTGCCGCCCTCGGCCGGGAAAACACCCTCGGCCCGGAAAGAAAGTGGGGCCTCGCTTTGCGACGGGGCCCCGGTATCTAGGCTGCGGATCGGGTTGTTTCAGGCTCAGTGCTCAGGCTGTCGCTGCAGGGCCGTGTGTTCAGGCTGTCGCTCGGGCTGTTCGTCCATGCTGTAGGTCAAGGTGTCAGTCTCGATGATGGACGAATCATACACCAGATCGCCCGACAACGCCAGTGATCGTATCGCGCCGTCCAAGATGTAACCCTAGGGGGATCGTCGAGACATTTGTGAATGTAACCCTGGGGGAGGCGACTTGGGACGGACATCGAGATGGGATTACCTGAGGCAGGTTCATCCTCGGTACCGGCAGGCGGGTCGAGTGGAGAAGGGTCGGATGCTGGACGAGTTCTGCAAGGTGACGGGATACAACCGCAAGTACGCGGTGCGGGTTCTAAACGGCCCGCCACCGGAGAAACGGCCGCGGAAGCGGCGGCCGCGTCGGCCGAGCTACGGACCGAAGGTAGTGATGGTTCTGACGGCGGTGTGGAAGGCGGCGGGTTACCCCTGGTCGGTGCGGCTGAAGGCGCTTTTGCCGACCTGGCTTCCGTGGATCCGCAAGCACCATGGCCTGACGGCGAAGCTGGAGGAGCAGCTCTTGCGGATCAGTGCGCGCCAGATCGATCGGCGGCTACGGGAGGAGAAGAAGCGAGCCGGGCGTCGGCTGTACGGGGGGACCAAGCCGGGGAGTCTTCTGAAGCACCAGGTGCCGATCAAGACGGATCGCTGGGACGTGAGCCGAGCGGGCTACAGCGAGATCGATCTGGTGAGCCACTCAGGCGCCAACGCCTCGGGGGAGTTTGCTCACACGCTGAACCTGACCGACATTCACACGACGTGGACGGAGAGCGTGGCGATTCTGGGCAAGGCGCAGGTACGGGTGAGCGAGGGCCTCGAGACGATTCGCCGGGAGCTGCCCTTCGAACTGGCGGGGATCGACTCGGACAACGGCTCCGAGTTCATCAACGACCACCTGGTGCGCTACTGCAAGCAGGAGGCGATCCAGTTCACGCGGGGCCGCCCGTACAAGAAGGACGACAACGCCCACATCGAGCAGAAGAACTGGACCCACGTGAGGAGGCTGATGGGCTGGGTCCGCTACGACACCGAGCGGGCGGTCGAGGCGATGAACCGGCTCTACCGCGGGGATCTGCGCCTCTTGCAGAACCTGTTTCTCCCCTCCGTCAAGCTGGTGCGCAAGGAACGAGTGGGCTCTCGCACGAGGCGTCGCTACAACGCGGCCAAGACTCCCTTCGAACGAGTGCTCGAGTGCGAGGCAGTTCGGCCAATGGTGGTGGCCAGACTCAAGGCCCTACGCGAGCGGCTCGATCCCTTCGCGCTGTCCCGCTCGGTGGATGTCCAGCTCGAGCGGATTCACTCGCTGGCCAAGCACCCGAGCCGCCCGCAGCTCACGGCCATGTCGGCGGCACGCTGTGGCTGAAGCAGGGCCGGCCAGACGGTGCAAAAGGCGGACGACCCTAGGGTCGTCCGAGCTCGAGATCGTGGCTCCTGCGGGCAGCCAGGGGCCTCGCTCTCTCGGGCCGCAGCCTCGAATCCGCGCTCAGATCCTCCGGCCGCTCACGCGCCCGCGGCAGACACGACCCTCTCCCCCTCCCCCCCTCTCCCAACGGCGCGGGGGCACAGCTTCGAAGCGGCCTGTGGGAGCCGCCGCCCCTGACGCGAGCATGGACGCGCCCTCGAAGTCATCCCCGCATGGGTGCGCGTCCACACCCGCTTGGAAAACGCTGCGCGTTTCCCACAGGGGCTTGGACGCGCTTCGCGCGTCCACCGCTTCCACAGGCCGCACCTCCCCGGTTACATCTTTCGTGTCTCGACGAAAGGGCTCAGGGTTACCTTCTTAAATGGCTTGACAGGTCCGTCCGGTCCGGGCCGCGCGCCACTCGGGCGTCGGGCTGGCGTGCTATCATCCCGGCGACGACCGCTAGGGCCGCAGGGGCCGACCCCAGGGGGGCGCTTGGGCAGCAGACGATGGGGACTCACATTCAGCCTCGCCGCCGCGCTGACACTGGTCGTGTCCTGCGCGAGCTCCCCCAAGGTCGCCCGGATCCAGCCCCCGCCGACTCCCCCGCCGGCCGTGCCCGCCGCTCCCGATCCGGTCGCCCTCGCCACCGCCGACGCTGAGGCCGCGCTGCGCGCCGGGCTGGCGGCGGCGGACGAGGGGCACCTCGACCGCGCCCGCGCCGAGTTCGACCGCGCGGTCTCGGTCTTCCTGTCGTACCCGGGCGGCGCGTTCGCGGATCCCCGGCTCGCGGAGGCCTACCGCCGCACCCTCGACACGGTGCAGGCGCGCGAGGTCGAGATGGTCGCGGCCGGCGACGGCTTCAAGGAAGCCGGGACCGAGCCGGCGTCGATCGATGACGTGGGCAGCCTGCCGGTCGGCACGACGCCCTCGAGCCCCGAGACGCGCGCCCAGGCCGCCGCGGCGGTCGCGGCCGAGAGCCTCGACCTCCCGATCGAGCTCAACGAGCCGGTGCTGTCCTGCATCGACCTCTACCAGGGACGCCTGCGCGACTGGTTCGAGGCGGCGTTGTCGCGGGGCCAGCGCTACCTGCCGCACATCCGCGAGGTGTTCAAGCAGGAAGGGATCCCCCAGGACCTCGCCTACGTCGCCCTGGTGGAGAGCGCCTTCAAGCCGACCGCCTACTCGAGGGCCCGGGCGCGCGGCGTCTGGCAGTTCGTCGGCGCCACCGGAAAGCGCTATGGCCTGAAGCAGGACTGGTGGATCGACGAGCGCAGCGACCCGGAGAAGGCGACGCGGGCGGCGGCCCGCTACCTGAAGGAACTCCACGAGCTGTTCGGGGACTGGAACCTCGCGCTCGCCGGCTACAACGCTGGCGAGATGAAGGTGATCCGCGGCCTCAAGCGGTACAAGGTCTCGGACTTCTGGGCGCTGCGCCAGACCCGCGGGCTGCGCCGCGAGACCAAGAACTACGTGCCGCTGGTCCACGCCGCGATCGTGCTGGCGAAGTCGCCCGAGCGCTACGGCTTCCAGATCGACCCCGACCCGCTGCCCGACCTCGAGCGGGTCCCGATCGAAGGCGCCTACGACCTGCGCACGATCGCGGAGTGCGCCGGCGAGCCGGTGGAGGGCATCCGGGCGCTCAACCCCGAGCTGCGGCGCCTGGCGACGCCCGCCGGCCGCACCTTCGCGCTGCGCGTCCCGGCCGGGCGCGCGCGGCAGGTCAGCGACTGCATCGTCAACCTGCCGCCCGAGAAGCGTGTCTTCTTCCGGACGCACGTGGTGCGCCGCGGCCAGACGCTGGCCAGCGTCGCCCGCGCGAACGGCGTGCGCGTGCGCGACGTGGCCGAGGCGAACGGCCTCTCCCTCAAGAAGCGCCTGCGGCCGGGCACCGAGCTGATCATCCCGATCCCGCCGCGCTCCCGGGTCCGCTCCGCCCGGCACGAGCGCCCGGCCGACACGCCCGAGGGCCGGCGTGTCCGCTACCGGATCAAGGCCGGGGACACGCTCGGCTCGATCGCGGCGCAGTACGGCACCACGGTCCACGAGCTCCAGGCGTGGAACCGGCTGCACGGCTCCCGGATCGCCGTCGGCGGCGTCCTGACGATCTACACGGCCTCGGCCAGCAACTGACCCGCCGCGCGCCCTTCCCGGAGCCACAACGGACCTGAGGCTGCCGGCCCGCGGTGTACCGTGCCGGCGTTGGGCCGCTCTCCCGCCCGATCGGAGGGAGGGAGACCGTGCTGGCCACTTCGCTGACCGCCGCCGTGCTCGGCGTCGATGCCCACCTGGTGCGGGTGGAAGCCGACAGCGCCCCGGGCTTCCCGCGCTTCACCATGGTCGGGCTGCCCGACTCCGCGATGAAGGAGAGCGAGGCGCGCATCCGCGCGGCGCTGCGCAACTGCGGCCTGGAGCTCAAGTGGGACCGCCGGATCACGGTCAACCTCGCGCCCGCGAGCCTGCGCAAGGCGGGCTCGTCCTACGACCTGGCCACGGCCCTCGGCCTGCTCGCCGCCGACGGCACGATCCCCATGCCCCACCTCGGGCGCGTGCTCCTCGTCGGGGAGCTCGCGCTCGACGGCGCCGTGCGCGGCGTGGCCGGCGTGCTGCCGATGCTGATCCTGGCCCGGCGGCGCGGGCTCGACGCCGCCGTCGTGCCGGCAGCCAACCATCGCGAGGCGGCGCTCGTCCCCGAGCTGCCCGTTCACCCCGCCTCGTCGCTCCAGGAGGCGCTGCGGGTGGTCGGAGCGGTGTCCCTGCCCGCGGCGCCGTCGGCCGTGCGGGGACCGCTGCCCGAGGTGGACGTCCCGGATCTCGCGGACGTGCGGGGTCAGCTCCTCGCCCGCCGAGCCCTCGAGATCGCCGCGGCCGGCGGCCACAACCTGCTGTTCTCCGGCCCCCCGGGTTCGGGCAAGACGATGCTGGCGAGGCGGCTGCCGGGGCTGCTCCCGCCACTCACCGCCGACGAAGCGGTCGAGGTCGCGGCCGTACACTCGGCCGCGGGGCTGACCGTCGAGGAGGTGATCGATCATCGGCCGTTCCGCAGCCCCCACCACACGACGAGCGAGATCGCCCTCGTGGGTGGCGGCGGCCGGCCGCGGCCGGGCGAGATCAGCCTGGCGCACCACGGCGTGCTGTTCCTGGACGAGCTGCCCGAGTTCCGCCGCGCGGCGCTGGAGGTGCTCCGCCAGCCGCTCGAGGAGGGCTACGTCACGGTGAGCCGGCACCGGGGCTCGGTCCGCCTGCCGGCCCGCTTCCAGCTCGTGGGCGCCATGAACCCCTGCCCATGCGGGCGCCGCGGGTCGACGCTCGGCTGCGGCTGCACCGCTGCGCAGGTCCGCGCCTACCTCGGCCGGCTCTCCGGCCCCCTGCTCGACCGCATCGACCTGCACGCGAGCCTGCCGTCCGTGAGCTTCGACGAGATGGCCGGCCCTGCGGGTGAGGGAACGGCCGCCGTCCGTGGCCGGGTGCTCGCGGCGAGGGACCGGCAGGCGGGCCGCGCGGCCGTCACCGGGGGCCGCTGCAATGCCGGCCTCCCAGGCGGAACCCTGCGCCGCGTGGCGCCGCTCGACCCGGAAGGCGAGCGGAT
This sequence comes from uncultured Acidobacteriota bacterium, assembly GCA_963831755.1. GTDB lineage: Bacteria > Acidobacteriota > Vicinamibacteria > Fen-336 > Fen-336 > DATBSL01. The sequence continues at coordinate 38,641 of CAWHRC010000017.1, read as the reverse complement.
GCTCCGACGAGCCGTGGACCGCGCCGGCCTGACGGCCCGGGGGCTCGATCGCCTCCTTCGAGTGTCACGGACGATCGCCGACCTGGACGGCCGTGAGGCAGTCATCCCCGCCGACTTGGCCGAGGCCCTGCAGTTCCGGTGTTGCATATCTGATACGATAGGATTGTGCTGATTCCAAGTTTTTGGAGAAAGATCCTTGACGCTCGAGACAGGCGCGTGCTAGCCTCCCGCGGTTTGCTTGCGAACCGTATCGGCGGGTTCCTCTCGAAGGGAGTCGCCCAGGATCCCAACGGGAACGGCCTCCAGTCGAGGCCCATTCCCCTCAGGCGCCCGGAGCGGTAGATGGCCAACGAGTTCTACACGCTGATCGTCGTCCCGCACGCCAAGGCCCGCTTCCGCAAGTTCCAGGTTTCCGTCCGCCTCACCCGCTGGTTCCTGGCGGCCTGCGGCGTGCTGGTGCTCCTGCTCGTCGGCATCCTCGCCCACTACTCCTGGATCGCCATCGAGGTCGCCGAGCTACGGCGGCTGCGGGTCGAGAACCTCGCGCTGGCCACCAAGGCCAGGGCCTACGAGGAGAACGCCGGCCACCTGCAGACCCGGGTGCTGCAGCTCCAGAGCATCGTCACCAAGCTCGGCGTGATGGCAGGCGTCGACCAGAGCCTGCCCGACCCCACCATCGGGGGCGTGGGCGGCGTACCGCGGGTGGAGACGACCCCTCCCTCGGTCGACGTCGCCGCGTCGCTGCGGAGCCTGGACCGGGAGGTCGGCCAGCTCACGGACAAGTCCTCGAAGCTCGAGACCTTCTTCCAGAACCAGAAGCAGCTCCTGGCCTCGACGCCGTCGATCTGGCCCGTCCGCGGCTACCTGTCGGAGAAGTTCGGGAACCGCATCGACCCCTTCACGGGGCAGCCCGACTTCCACCCGGGCCTCGACATCTCGACCCCGCGCGGGACCCGGATCACGTCCCCGGCCGACGGCGTCGTGGTGTTCTGCGGGCAGAAGAACGGCTACGGCAACGCCATGGTCATCGACCACGGGTACGGCGTCGTGACGCGCTACGGCCACATGGACGGCTTCAACGTCCGCCCGGGCCAGCGCGTCCGCCGCGGAGACGTGATCGGCTTCGTCGGCAACACGGGGCGCTCCACGGCCCCGCACCTGCACTACGAGGTGTGGGTGGACGACCAGGCGCGCAACCCGATCCAGTACATCATCGACGAGTACCGGTCCTTCGGATAGCCCGCGGCCCGCCTTCCCGCGCGCCGGATCGCAGCCCCTCCGTCGCCGCCCCGCGGCCGGCGCACGCGCCTGAGAGTGCCGCGACACGCCGTGGCCCGGCGGTCGCTGGGTGGCAATGCCCTGTGGGGGTTGGTATCCTACGGGGATTACCGGAGCGACGAAAGCCCCGCATGATCAACACCATCCTCACGAGTATCATCGGCACCAAGAACGAGCGCGAGCTCAAGGCCATCCGGCCGATGGTCCAGAAGGTGGGCGCGCTCGAGCCGGCGATGCGGGCCCTGGACGACCACGCGCTCGCCGCCAAGACGCCCGAGTTCAAGCAGCGCATCGCCGGCGGCGCGAGCCTCGACGACCTGCTCCCGGAGGCGTTCGCGGTGGTCCGGGAGGCCGGCTGGCGCGTGCTGCGCATGCGCCACTTCGACGTCCAGCTGATCGGCGGGCTGACCCTGCACCGGGGCACGATCTCGGAGATGAAGACGGGCGAGGGCAAGACGCTCGTGGCGACGCTCGCCGCCTACCTGAACGCGCTGTCGGGCAAGGGAGTCCACGTCGTCACGGTCAACGACTACCTGGCCAAGCGCGACTCCGAGTGGATGGGACGGCTGTACAAGTTCCTCGGGCTGAGCGTCGGGGTCATCCAGCACCACATGGACGACCGGGAACGCCAGCTCGCCTACGGGGCCGACATCACCTACGGCACGAACAACGAGTTCGGCTTCGACTACCTGCGCGACAACATGAAGTTCGACCTCGGCATGTACGTCCAGCGCGGCCACAACTTCGCGATCGTGGACGAGGTCGACTCGATCCTGATCGACGAGGCACGCACGCCGCTGATCATCAGCGGCCCGGCCGAGGAATCGACGGACAAGTACTACCGCATCGACACGATCATCCCGAAGCTCAAGCCCGGGGCCCGCATCACCGGCGACAAGAAGGCCGAGGAGCGCGCCGAGCTCGAGAAGACCGGCGACTACATCGTCGACGAGAAGGCCAAGACGGTCACGCTGACGGAGATGGGCATGGCGCACTGCGAGCGCCTGCTGGGGATCAAGAACCTGTGGGACCCGTCCAACATGGACGTGCTCCACCACGTGAACCAGGGCCTGCGCGCGCACACCCTCTTCCACCGCGACGTCGACTACGTGGTCAAGGACGGCCAGGTCACGATCGTCGACGAGTTCACGGGGCGGCTGATGCCCGGCCGGCGCTGGTCCGACGGCCTGCACCAGGCAGTCGAGGCCAAGGAGAAGGTCAAGATCGAGCGCGAGAACCAGACGCTCGCCACGATCACCTTCCAGAACTACTTCCGCATGTACGGGAAGCTGGCCGGCATGACCGGCACGGCCGAGACCGAGGCGCCCGAGTTCGACAAGATCTACAAGCTCGACGTGCTGGTGATCCCGACCAACCGCCCGCTGATCCGCGTCGAGAACCCCGACGTCGTCTACCGGACGGAGCGCGAGAAGTTCGAGGCGGTGCTGAAGGAGATCCAGGAGCTCAACACGTCCGGGCGCCCGGTGCTGGTCGGCACCATCTCGATCGAGAAGTCCGAGCACCTCTCGACGCTGCTGAAGAAGGCGGGCATCAAGCACGTGGTGCTGAACGCGAAGTACCACGAGCGCGAGGCCGAGATGGTGGCGCAGGCCGGCCGCTTCGGCGCCGTGATGATCGCGACCAACATGGCCGGCCGCGGCACCGACATCATCCTCGGCGGCGTGCCGGACCACCGCGTGAAGGCCGTGATCGCGGGCAAGGGCAAGGACCCCGAGACGGCCACGCCGGAGGAGTGGAGCGCCGCGACCGAGCAGGTGAACGCCGAGATGGCGGCGGAGTTCCAGCGCGAGCTGCAGGACCGCAGGCTGTCGCCCGAGGAGCGGCGCCAGCTGGCCAAGCGCTACCTGGGCCTGATGGCCTCGTTCGCGCCGGACCACCCGTCCGTGCTGGCCGTGGGCGCGATGGCGCCCGAGGGCTCCCCGCTCGGCGCCTACCTCGACACCTGCCGCAACCTGCCGCGGGCGGCGAAGGAGAAGATCGCCCGGGCGTTCTACCCGCAGATCGAGGAGCCCGTCGACTTCCTCTCCGTCCACCCGCTGCGCACGACGCTCGACGCGCTGGCCGGCACGCCGGGGTTCGCGGCGGTGGAGCAGCTGCTGGGAGCGAACGAGCGCGAGCGCGTGGTAGCACTGGGCGGCGTGCACATCCTGGGCACCGAGCGCCACGAGGCCCGCCGCATCGACAACCAGCTGCGCGGCCGCGCCGGCCGCCAGGGCGACCCCGGCTCGTCGCGCTTCTACCTCTCGCTCGAGGACGACCTGATGCGGATCTTCGGCTCCGACCGCATCAGCGGCCTGATGCTGCGCCTCGGCATGGAGGAGGGCGTGCCGATCGAGCACCGGATGGTCACCAAGTCGATCGAGCGCGCGCAGAAGCAGGTGGAGGCGCAGAACTTCGCCATCCGCAAGCACCTGCTCGAGTACGACGACGTGATGAACAAGCAGCGCAGCGCGGTCTACGACATGCGGCGCATGATCCTCGAGGGCAAGAACACCCGCGAGCACGTGCTGAAGCTGCTGGACGAGATCGTCGAGTGGTACGTCGACAGCTACTGCGACGAGAAGGAGAACATCTCGAACTGGGGCTACGACAGCCTGCAGGGCGCGCTCAAGGAGACGTTCGGGATCGAGGTCCCCGTCGACGAGCTGAAGACGATGCCCCGGCCGGACATGGCGGGAGAGCTGGCCGCGCGCGCGAAGGCGCGCTACGAGGAGCGCGAGCGCCAGATCGGGGCCGAGCAGGCGCTCTTCCACCAGCGCATGATCATGCTGCAGATCGTGGACGCGCAGTGGAAGGACCACCTCTACTCGCTGGACCACCTCAAGGAGGGCATCGGGCTGCGCGGCTACGGCCAGCGCGACCCGCTGGTCGAGTACAAGAAGGAATCGTTCCAGATGTTCCAGGCGCTGATGGACCGGATCGACGAGGAGATCCTGCGCTGGACGTTCCTGTACCAGCCGGTCCTGATGCCCGAGGCGCCGCCGTCCGAGCCGGACGCGGAGCCGGACCTGCTGGCCCCGAAAACTCCGCCGCGCCCGAAGGAGAGGGAGCCCGAGCTGGCCTTCGCCGGCATCAGGAGCGCCGCCGCGCGCAAGATGACCCTGAACGACCCCTCGGCGGGCTCGTCGGCGTTCGCCAGGACCGCGGAGCCGCGGGAGGCCCGTGGCGGCACCGACGAGGTGCAGACCGTGCGCCGGGAGGGGCCCAAGGTCGGCCGCAACGACCCCTGCCCCTGCGGCTCCGGGAAGAAGTACAAGAAGTGCCACGGGGGATAGCCGGATGATCGAGGAGAGGCTGAGCGAGGCATTGACCTTCGACGACGTGCTGCTGGTGCCCCAGCGCTCGGACGTGCTGCCCTCCCAGGTCGACGTCACGACCCGCCTCACGAAGTCGATCGGCCTGAAGATCCCGATCGTCTCCGCGGCCATGGACACGGTGACCGAGGCCCACCTGGCGATCGCCCTCGCGCAGGAGGGCGGGCTCGGCTTCATCCACAAGAACATGACGGTCGAGGCGCAGGCGGCCGAGGTCGACAAGGTCAAGCGCTCGGAGTCGGGGATGATCGTCGACCCGGTCACCGTGGCGCCCGACGCTCCCGTGGCCGAGGCGCTGGCTCTCATGTCGCGCTACCGGATCAGCGGCGTGCCGGTGACGGTCGGGCCGAAGCTGGTCGGCATCCTGACCAACCGCGACCTGCGCTTCGAGACCCGCACCACGCTGCCCGTGTCGGAGCTGATGACCAAGGACCACCTGATCACCGTCGCCGTGGGCACGACGCTCGACGAGGCCCGGGAGATCCTGCACCGGCACAAGGTGGAGAAGCTGCTGGTGGTGGACCAGGACTTCAACCTGAAGGGCCTGATCACGGTCAAGGACATCCAGAAGCAGATCAAGTACCCGAACGCCTGCAAGGACGAGCTGGGCCGGCTGCGGGTGGGCGCGGCCGTGGGCGTGGCCGGCGACACGCACGAGCGCGTGGCCGCGCTGGTCGACGCCAAGGTGGACGTGGTGGTGGTCGACACGGCGCACGGCCACAGCCGGGGCGTGCGGGAGATCGTCGACCGGGTCAAGGCGGCCCACCCGGGCCTGGAGCTGATCGCGGGGAACGTCGGCACCTACGCCGGGGCGGCCGACCTGATCGCCGCGGGCGTGAGCGCCGTCAAGGTCGGCATGGGCCCCGGCTCGATCTGCACGACGCGCGTCGTTTCCGGGGCCGGCATGCCGCAGATCACCGCGATCGCGGAGGCCGCGCGCGCGGCGGCGAAGACGGAGACGCCGATCGTCGCCGACGGCGGCATCAAGTTCTCGGGCGACATCAGCAAGGCGATGGCCGCCGGCGCCTCGTGCGTGATGATCGGCTCGCTGTTCGCGGGCACCGACGAGAGCCCGGGCGAGCTGATCCTGCGCCAGGGCCGCTCGTTCAAGTCCTACCGCGGCATGGGCTCGCTGGGCGCGATGAAGGCGGGCTCGCGCGACCGCTACTTCCAGGAGTTCGAGGCGGCCACGGACAAGCTGGTGCCCGAGGGCATCGAGGGCATGGTGCCCTACAAGGGCCCGATCGCCGCCATGGTGCAGCAGCTGGTGGGCGGCCTGCGCGCTGGGATGGGCTACTGCGGGGTCGCCAGCATCCGGGAGCTGCAGACTCGCGCCCGGTTCGTGAAGATCTCGCCGGCCGGGCTCAAGGAGAGCCATGTCCACGACGTCATCATCACCAAGGAAGCGCCGAACTATCGCCTGGAGTAGCCGCCTCGGGGCCGCCGCCCTGGCGGCGGCGCTCGGCTGGCTCGCCGGCTGCCGCGGCGAGGTGCGGGAGACGTACGTGACCTACTTCAACGGCGACCACGGGCTCTCGCTGCGCCACCCCGCCAGCTGGCGCACCGACCAGGCGGAGCAGGCGGGCGTCTGGTACCGCTACTTCCTGGCCCCGCCCGCGGGGCCCCAGAACCGCGCGCCGGTCTCGGTGACCCTGCTGGCGGGCGCCACCACGGCCACGGTGGACGACTACGCGCAGAGCTACCTCGCCGGCCACACCGTCAGCTCGAGCCGGATCGAGGAGCGCCAGGGCGTGCCCGGCAAGTCGTGGGTATTCGCGTCGGCGGACGGGAAGACCCGCTACCGGCTGCTGCTGCTGGCCCTGGACGGCCGCGTCGCCGGCCTCTACGCCCAGGGCGACGCCGTGGCCGTCGAGAAGGACGCGGCGATCCTGGACGAGATGTGGTCGAGCCTGACCATCGAGCGGCCCGACCGCTACCCGCTGCACCGCTGGCCGGCGTTCCAGGCCAGCCTGGGCGTGCCGGCGTCGTGGCGGCAGACGCGGGAGTTCTCGGGCGGCGGGACGACGCTCGTGCAGTTCGCGAGCCCCCCGCTCGCGCTCGAGAAGCGGCAGACCGTCCACGCGGCGCTGTCGGTCACGCTCGAGCGCGTGCCCGAGGGCGGGGGGCTGCGCGAGTACTACGAGGCCACGCGGCGCAAGCTCGGCGACAACTACATGGTGACCAGCCACCAGGCGTTCCGCGGCGGCTACGTGGACGTCATGAAGACCGAGACGCCGCTGGCCGTCTCGTTCATCAAGCGCTACTACTTCGCGGAGGCCGGGCAGGCCTGCTCGCTGAGCTTCGAGGCACGCGAGGACGTGTTCCCGCGTGCCGCGCGCTGGGGGGACTACATCGCCTCCACGCTTCGACTCGGATCGGCCATGGCGGGCGCCGCGCCCGCTCCGGCGGCCACCCCCGGCTCGGGCGCTGCCCGATGAACGCCACCCTGACTCGCCTCGGCAGCGGCATCGGCCGGCTGCTGCGGGGCAGCGACACCCTGGAGGCCACCGTCCTGCCGGAGGGCCCGGTCGGCGGGCTCGAGGTGCCCTCGGGGCACGACGGCGTATGGGAGACGACGAGCGTCCAGGGCCGCAGCTGCCTGCGGCCGACACGGAGCTCGTACTACCTCTACTTCGCGCTGCCGGAGGCGTGGAGGCAGCGCGCCTCGCACGGCCTGTTCGTCGAGGTCGAGTACTTCGGCCCCCACTACGGCGAGTTCCGCCTGCAGTACGCCTCGAGCGACCGCTCGCAGCCGTGGGACGGGCTGTACAAGGCGGCCGAGCAGCGCTGGCAGCCGGAGGCCGCGGGGCTGCGCCGCTTCCGGCGCGCTCTGTTCCGGCTGCCGGACTTCGACCCGGGTCGCACGCAGCACCTCGGCGCGTCCTTCCGGCTGGAGTTCCGCCGCGAGCTGCTCGTCTCGCGCGTCGCGGCGAGCCTCACCGAGCCGGCCGACCTCGCCGCCTTCCCCGCGCTCGCCCCGCTGCCCGACCTGCGCAAGCTGCCGGGACGCTTCTACCCGATCGACTACCTGTTCGTCGAGATCACGAACGCCTGCAACTTCAAGTGCACCTGGTGCCCCGACGAGATCATGGGCCGCCGCCGGGGCTTCATGAAGAAGGAGCGCGTGTTCCGCATCCTCGACGAGGTCGCGCAGAAGCGGGCCTGGCTAGGCCCGCTGTTCCCGGTGAAGCTGCACCAGATGGGCGAGCCGATGCTGCACCCGGACCTGCCGGAGATCGTGGCCCGGGCGGAGAGCCGCGGCGTCCCGATCGAGCTCAACACGAACTGCGGCCTGATCACGGCGGAGCGGGTCGAGGCTCTCTACCGCGCCGGGCTCACCAACCTGATCCTGTCCTACCAGACGCCGGACCCGCAGACCTTCAAGACGCGCAAGGCCCCGCGGCTCGTGTTCGACGAGTACCGCGACAAGGTCCGCCTGGCGGTCGAGCACAAGGTCGCGCTCGGGGCGCGCACCAACCTCGAGATCGACATCATGAACACCAAGCACGCCGACGGCTACCGCATCGTCAGCGAGGACGAGCACGCGCTCGCCTTCCTGTCGGACTGGATCGCCTTCTGCGGCGGGCTTGAGCGGCGCTACGGTCTCCTGCCGCGGGCGCACGACTGGGAGCGCATCCGCAGCGCCCGCTTCCTCGACCAGGACGAGAACGGCAGCCGCTACACTCTCCTCGACGGCGTGCACCTGGTCTGGAAGCGCTGCCACACCTGGGGCAACGTGATCGGCGGCCACCACGACGCCGGCGCCGAGAGCGTGCCGGACACCTACTGCCCGGCGCCGCACGACCAGCTCGTGGTCCAGTGGAACGGCGACGTGGTCAGCTGCTGCACGGACTACGAGGGCCTGACCAAGACGGACAACGTCTTCGCGAGCTCGCTCGAGGAGGCGTGGCACAGCCACACGCGGCGCCGGCGCCTCGAGGACATGCTCGAGGGGCGGCTGCTGGACGTCTGTGCGCGCTGCCAGGGCCTGAAGTGAGCCGGCCCGCCCTGGCGGCGGGACCACGCCGGGTCAGAAGTCGTCCTCCAGCAGCCCGCCGGCGAGCAGTCCGTGGATGGCCCGCACGACCTCGGGCCGCCCGTGGGGCAGCGACAGCAGGTGGGAGACGGGCGCCGAGCGCGTGCACAGCGCCAGCACCGCGCGCTCGGCCGGCGAGGGCGGCACGCGCTCGACGTCGAACGGCGGCGGCGAGACGCGCCGCAGCGGTCGCGCCGCGGGGCCCAGGGCGGCCTCGAGGCGCGCCACGTCCGGGAACTGGCGCATCCCGACGAGCAGCAGCATGCGCGTGTCGAGGTCGACCGCCACGCCACCCGGCAGCGGCGGCCGGAGCAGCGGCTCCCGCCGCAGCGTCCCGCTCGTCCAGCGCAGCAGCGACAGCACGATGCGCTCGAACTGGGCGCTGACCGCGCGGGCCAGCTCCTGGGAGGTCAGCACCCCGGCCCGCGTCAGGGCATCGCCGATGTGACGGCCCGGCCCTTCCGAGGCGCGCATCGCCGCGCGGAACTGCGCCTCGGTGATCTTCCCGGCGCGGTAGAGGTTCGCGCCGAGCATGTCCTCCTCGACCGTCGACCCGGCGAACGCGATCTCGCCCCGCACGAACACCAGGCGCTTGGCCACCTGGCCCTGCGCCAGGGCGAAGACGCCGGACCAGCGCTCGCGGCGCGCGCGGCGGATCTCGTCCGCGAGCAGCGCCCGCGAGAGGTCCACGACGCGGCCCGCGTCGCTGCTCATCCGCCGCTCCTCACGGTGCGCAGCCGGCGACCACGTAGCCCAGCGCCTTGAGGCGCTCGCAGGCCGCCTGGTCGAGCTGCTCGACCTGCGTGTTGCCCTCGAGCAGCCGCCGCGTCCTCGCCATCAGGCCGTCGATCCGCTCGCGGAACAGCTCCAGCTCGCGCCGCTCCTCGCGCATCCGCTCGGGCTCTGCGCGCGAGACCTCGCGTGTCTCGCCCGGGTCCCGCTCGCGGTCGTAGAGGACGTAGCGGGCTCCGTCGTTGCGGGGGATGGCCACGATCTTGAACCTCTGGCCCCAGGCCCCGAGCAGCTTGCGGTCGTTCTGCCCCGAGAGCCGCGCCCGCAGCGGCCGCTCCTCGCCGCGCGTCGCCGGAAGCAGGCTCTCCCCGGCGAGATCGGGCGGGTAGGAGACCTTCAGCGCGTCCAGGATCGTCGGGACCACGTCGAGCGTCGACGCGAGCACGCTCGTGCGCAGCCCCGTCTTCACGCCCGGCCCGGCCACGAGCAGCGGGATGCGCAGGCAGGGGTCGAACAGGTCCTCTCCGTGGTCGAAGTAGTAGTCGTGCTCGCCCAGGCTCTCCCCGTGGTCGGAGGTGACCACGACCAGCGTGCGCTCGCCGGCGGACGAGGCGGAGAGCGCGTCGAGCACCTGACCCACCTCGGCGTCGGTCGCCGCGATCTCGCCGTCGTACTGCGCCACGTACCAGCCGAGCGGCCGGCCTCCCTTCGCCCACTGGCGGGCCACGCCGCCGTGGTAACCGTTGACCGCGCGCAGGACCGGCCCGCGCCGGGACTCCGCGTCGAGGAACGCCGTGTCGTAGGGGGGCGGCGGCTCGTACGGCGCGTGGGGGCTCACGTAGTGGAGCCAGAGCAGGAACGGCTGCTCCGGCCGGGCCTCGCGCAGCTGGCGCACGCCCTCGGCCGTGATCGCCCGGGCCCGGTCCATCTCCGTCGCCAGCCCCAGCTTCCGGTCCCACGTCTCGCGGTAGACGTCGAAGCCCTTGGCGTAGCCCAGGGAGGCGGCGACGTTCGGGTTGTCGACGACCGCGAGCGTGCGGTAGCCGGCGTCCTTCAGCACGCTCGCCAGCGTCGGGTTGAAGTCGAGCAGCAGCGGGTGGCTCGTGCCGTAGCCGGTCTGCGACGCGAGCCGGCCGGTCAGCAGGGCGACGAACGAGCCGCGTGTCTTCGGCCAGTAGGTGTAGGCCTGCTCGAACACCGCGGCACGGCGGGCGAAGGCGTCCAGGCGCGGGCTGGTCGCGCGCCGGTAGCCGTACAGGCCGAGGTGGTCGGCCCGGAGCGTGTCGATCGTGATCAGCAGCACGTTGAGGCGGTTGCCCGCGGCGGTCGCCCGGAGAGAGGCGGAGGGCTGCACGCCCGCGCGCCGCCCCCCGGGCAGGCCAGCAGCGCCGCGGCCAGCGCCAGCACGGCGGCGACGAGGAGCTCGCGCCTCACGCCGCCTCCTCGATCGCGATCCGGCGCTCGTCGCCGCCGGCGTGGACGAGCCGCACCCGCCAGGGCCGCGGCCAGGGCAGCTGCCGCAGCCTCTCGGCCCACTCGACCGCCAGCACCCCGCGAGCGCCGGGCAGCTCCTCGAGGCCGACCTCGCGCTCGTCGCCGTCGCCACGCAGGCGGTAGAGATCGGCGTGGTGGAGCGTGAGCCGGCCGGGGTACGAGGTCAGCAGCACGAAGGTCGGGCTCGCGACCTCGCCTGGGTCGGCGCCCACGCCGCGCGCCAGGCCGCGCACGAACGCGGTCTTGCCGCTGCCCAGCTCACCCGACAGCAGGACCACCTCTCCGCCCCGGAAGGAGCCGGCCAGCTCCTCCGCGACGGCAGCCGTCTCGGCCTCGCTGCGGCTCGTCAGCTCGCGGATGCGGCACCTCCGGGTGCGGCGCTCGCGGCTGCGGCACCGGCGGCGGCGCGGCGCACGGACTCGATCGCCGCCGGCAGCGCCTCGACCAGGTCGCCCGCCGTCATGCCCTCCTGCCCGCGCTCACGGGCCGCGAGGTCCCCGGCCCGGCCGTGCACGACCACCGCCGCCGTCGCGGACAGGAGCACACCGTGGCGCGCCAGGAGCGCGCCCGTGACGCCCGCCAGCACGTCGCCCGTGCCGCCCGTGGCCATCCCGGGGTTGCCGGCGGGGCTGACCGCCGCCCGCCCGGCCGGCTCCGCCACGAGCGTCCGCTCGCCCTTCAGCACCACCACGGCGCCCGTCTCGCGCGCGAGCGCCGCGGCGATCTCCGGGCGCGCCGCCTGCACCTCGCGCGTGGTACGGCCGACGAGGCGCGCCATCTCGCCCGGGTGCGGCGTCAGGATGGTGGGCGCGGCCCGCCGCAGCGCCGCCGAGCGCTCCGTCGCGCCCCGCCGAGGGGGCGAGCGCGTTCAAGGCGTCGGCGTCCAGGACCAGCGGCACCGGGCACGCAGCGCACGAACTCCCGCACCAGGACCCGGGTCTTCGGGTCCTGGCCGAGGCCGGGACCGATCACGACGGCGTCGCGCTCGCCGGCGAGGGCGAGCAGGCGCTCGAGCGCGCCGTCCGAGAGCCCGCCGGCCCCGGTCGCCGCCAGCGGCTCCGTCATCGCCTCGGGCCGCGCAGGCAGCGACGAGCGCGACGCACGGCTCGGGCGTCGCGACGGTGACCAGGCCGACGCCCGAGCGCAGCGCGCCGCCGGCCGCGAGCACGGCCGCGCCCGTCTTGCCGACCGAGCCGGCCACGATCAGCAGGTGGCCGAACTCGCCCTTGTGCGCGCCCGGCCGGCGCTGCGGGAACGCTGCCGCCGCGTCCTGGTCCTCCAGCAGGAACAGCGACGGCTCGCTCTTCGCCACGACTGCGGCGGGGATGCCGATGTCGACCACCAGCAGCTCACCCGCCTGGTCGCAGGCGGGCGGCAGCACGTGACAGCGCTTCGGCGCGGCGAAGGTCACGGTGACGGTCGCGCGCGCGCTCGGCCAGTCGCACAGGCCGCTGTCGGAAGGCAGGCCCGACGGCTGGTCCACGGCCACCACCGGCACGCCTGCCTCGAAGCGCGCCAGCAGGGCGCCGATGGCGAGGGCCGGCAGCCCGCCGGGCTCCGCGCGCAGGCCCGTCCCGAGCACCGCGTCGACGACGACGTCCGCCTGCTCGACCATCGGCAGGGCCGAGGCCCACGCCGCCTCGTCGGCGACGACGGCGAGCCGCCCGCCCGAGCGCTCGAAGGCCGAAAGGTGCACGAGCGCGTCACCCTGGACGCCGTCCCGCGCTCCCAGCAGCACCGCCTGCGCCCTGCGCCCCGAGCCGGCGTGCGGCGACGAGGCCGTCGCCGCCGTTGTTGCCGCGGCCGCACAGCACCACCACGCGTCCGCAGCGCGGGTAGCGCTCGGCGACCACCCGAGCGACCGCCGCGCCGGCGTTCTCCATCAGCACTGCCCCGGGCAGGCCGACCTCGTCGATCGTGCGGCGGTCCGCCCGCCGCATCTCCTCGGCGGTGAGCACGGGAATCACGGGGGCGAATCTACCGCAGGAAGCCGCCGCGCCAAAGGACGAGCGCGAGGACGAGCGCGGCGAAGGCGAAGCGATAGACCACGAACGGCAGGTAGGTCCGCGTCCGCACGTACGAGAGCAGCAGCCGGATCGCCAGGAACCCGGCCAGCGCCGCCGCGGCCATGCCGGCCAGGACGGGGCCGGCCTCGGAGCCGGCGCGGAACAGGTGCGGCACCTTGACGAGCGCCGCGCCCGCGGTGATCGGCAGGGCCAGCAGGAAGCTGAAGCGGGCGGCGCCCTCGCGACGGTGGCCCAGGAAGAGCGCCGCGGAGATCGTCGCCCCCGAGCGCGAGGTGCCGGGCACGATGGCCAGGGCCTGCGCACAGCCGATCAGCAGCGCGTCGCGCAGCGAGACCGCCTCTCCCGCCGCCGTGCGGTTCGCGCACGCCGGTCGGCCAGCCACAACAGCACGCCCCATCAGGGCCATCATCGCGGCCACGAGGGCCGGCGAGCGGAACACCGTCTCGGCCCGCTCCTCCAGCAGCAGTCCGGCGATCGCACCCGGCACCGAGGCGAGCGCCAGGTAGACGAGCAGCCGCGCGTCCGGGTCCCGGAGCACCCGGCCCGAGGGCAGCGCGCGGAAGAACGCGGCGAGCAGGCGCAGCCAGTCGCGCCAGAAGGCCGCCGCCACCGCGAACAGCGTGCCGAGGTGCAGCGCGACGTCGAAGGACAGACCGCTGTCGGGCCAGCCGAACACCCAGGGCGCCACGATCAGGTGGCCCGAGCTGCTGATGGGCAGGAACTCGCCGAGCCCCTGCAGCACGCCGAGCACGATCGCGCGCGCCGCGCTCACGCGGCCTCCCGGCGTTGACGCCTCGAGAGAGCGGGTGCTAGCCTCGCCACGGTGACGGCCTCGGCAGGAGTCTCGACCATATGTCCTTTCTCGCCTCCATCAACGGGGTGATCACGCCGGCCGAGGAGGCCAGGGTCTGCGTCCTCGACAACGGGTTCACGTTCGGCGACAGCGTCTACGAGGTGCTGCGGACGTACGGCGGGCAGGCGTTCGAGCCCGGCCGGCACTTCCGCCGCCTGCACGCCTCGGCCGCCCGCCTCGGCTTCGACGTCCCCTTCCCGGCCGAGGAGCTGCTCGGCCGCACGGACGCCCTGCTCGAGCGCGCGGCAAACGACGAATCCTACATCCGAATCATCGTCAGCCGCGGCCTGGGCGACTGCTCCTACCGCTTCGACCGCGTGCAGGGCCCGACGCTGGTCATGATCTGCAAGCCCTTCGTCCCCCCTCCTGCCTGGCACTACGAGCAGGGCATCAAGGCCGCCGCGGTCGCCATCCGCCGCAATCACCCGCGCGCCCTCGACCCCGCGATCAAGTCCAGCAACCTGCTGAACAACGTGCTCGCCGTGCGCGAGGCGCAGTCGCGCGCGGCGGAGGAGCCGGTGCTGCTCAACCACGAGGGCTTCCTCGCCGAGGGCGCGAGCACGAACGTGTTCCTGGTCAGGGACGGCGCCGTGCTCACCGCGCCGCTCGCGGCCGGCATCCTCGCCGGTATCACCCGCGAGGTCGTGCTGGAGCTCCTGGCGGGCCTGGGAGTGCCGTTCCGCGAGGAGCTGCTGCACCTCGACGACCTCGTCTCGGCGGACGAGGTCTTCCTGACCAGCACCACGCGCGAGGTGGTGCCGGTGCGCCAGCTGGACGACGCGCTGATCGGGGACGGCGCGCCGGGCGCGATCACGCGCAGGCTGGTCCAGGCGTTCCGGGCCTACGCGCCCCTGCACTGCGGTGCCATGGCGCTCAGCGTCGCCGCCAGCCCGTCCGCCCGAACCAGCGGCTGAGCTCGTCGCGCGGCACGCGCACCACCGTCGGCCGCCCGTGCGGGCACAGGGTCGGGTGGGCCGTGCGCTGCAGGTCGCGCAGGATGGCGGTCATGGCGTCCGGCGCGAGCGCCTGCCCCGCCCTCACCGCGGAGTGGCAGGCGAGCGTCGCCGCCAGCCGGTCGCGCGAGGTGGCCACCGCCCACTCGGCTCCTTCGCGCTCCTTCAGGTCGCGCAGCACCCGCTCGAGCGAGGGACCGGGGTCCGCCGTCCCGAGCACGGCCGGCACCGCCCGCAGCCGGGTGGCCCCCGCCCCGAATGCCTCGACGTCGTAGCCCAGCTCGGCGAGCGCCTCCGCGTGGGCCTCCAGTACCGCTCGCAGCTCGGGAGCCAGCTCCACGATCGCCGGCACCACCAGCCCCTGGCTCTCGACGAGCCGCCGGCCGGCGCGCTCCAGCAGCTGCTCGAAGCGGACGCGCTCGTGCGCGGTGTGCTGGTCGACGAGGACCAGCTCGTCGCCGTCGCTGGCGACGATGTAGGTGAGACGGTGCTGCCCGAGCACGCGCGGCGTCCCTCGCACGACGTCGCCTGCATCGACGGCGCTGCCCGGGGTCAGGGCGCCCGCCGAGGTCGCGTAGGCCCCACGCCCGTCTGCGACCGCCGAGGCGCGCTCGCCGAACCGCTCGAACGCGAGCTGGGCGCCCGTCACGACGTCGTGGCCGGTCGTGCCCGGACCGGCCATCGGTCCCGGAGCAGGCTCCCCGGCCGCTGCCTGCGAGCTCGCCACCGCCGGCGGCACGCGCACGCCACCCGAGAGCGCCTCGCGCACCGCGCTCTCGACCGCCGCGAACACCCTGCGCGGGTCGGCAAAGCGGACCTCCGTCTTCGCCGGGTGGACGTTCACGTCCACGAGGTGGGCGGGCAGCTCGACGAACAGGAAGGCCAGGAAGCCGCGCTCGCCCGCGCCGGCCGAGCGGAAGGCCTCCAGCACGGCCTTCGACAGGGCCCGGTCCCGCACGGCGCGCCGGTTGACGAACAGCCGCAGGTCGGGGCGGGCCGGGCGCGGGCGGTCGGGCCTCGACACGAAGCCACGCGCCACGGCCCACTCGCTGCCGCCCTCGACCGGCACGAGGTCCGCGAGCGTGCCCGCGCCGAACAGCTGGAAGATGCGCGCCGCGAGGCCGTCGACCGCAGGCGCCTCGAGCACCACCCGCCCCCCGGAGCGCAGCGAGAAGCCAGTGCCCGGCTGGGCCAGTGCCGAGAGCGTGACCGTCTCGGCGACGTGCGCCGCCTCCGTGGCCGAGGAGCGCAGGAACTTGCGGCGGGCGGGCACGGCGCCGAAGAGGTCCCGGACTTCGACCGTCGTCCCGCGTGGGTGCCCGGCGTCGCGCACGTGCCCGCGGCGGCCGTGACCCACGGCCACCTCCGTGCCGGCCGTCTCGCCCTCCGCACGCGTGCGCAGCAGCAGCTCGGAGACGGCGGCGATCGAGGGCAGCGCTTCGCCCCGAAAACCGTGCGTCGCGATCGCCTGCAGGTCGGAGAGCTGGCGCAGCTTCGACGTGGCGTGTCGCTCGAGGGCCATCTCGGCGTCCGCCCGGCCCATCCCGCGGCCGTCGTCCCGCACCCGGACGAGAGACAGCCCACCTTCCTCGATCTCGACGTGCACCGAGCGGGCGCCCGCGTCGAGCGCGTTCTCGACCAGCTCCTTCACCACGGACGCGGGCCGCTCGACGACCTCGCCGGCCGCGATCTTGTTGACGAGGTCGTCGGGAAGACGCTGGACGTTGCCCAGTGGAAGCCCCTGCGCGAGCAGACGAGGCCGGGACCCAGCGTCCCGGCCCTGCGCAGCGAGTCTAAACCATCGCCGAAGCCACCGGCTGCCCGCCTCGACGGTGCACGAGGGGCCTTGGCCGCGGCCGGGGCTCGTGAAGCCGCAGCTGTCGGGCGTCCCGGCGCCAGGTCGGGGCCCCGTGTGCGAGACTGATGAGATCGGCATTGAATCCATCGCACCGAACTCCCCAGACCGCAGAGACTCGCGAAGGCAGCTTCCGGCCGTAGCGGCGCCGCGGCGTTCGTGCGGCCGGCCGCTCGCAGACTCGTGGCAGAAAGAAGGTTCCATGGAGACAGGCACGATCGGACGGCGGCCCAAACGCGTGCTGGTCGTCGACGTGGGCGGGACGCACGTCAAGATCCTGGCGACCGGCCACCGGGCACACCGCAAGTTCGTATCGGGTCCCAGGCTGACCGCCAGGCAGATGGTCGCCTCGGTACTGGAGTGCGCGGCGGGCTGGAAGTACGAAGCGGTGTCGATCGGCTACCCGGGCCCGGTCCTTCGCGGTCGGCCCGTGTCCGAGCCCCACAACCTGGCCCCGGGATGGGTGGGCTTCGACTTCGAGGCCGCGTTCGGGTGCCCGGTCAGGCTCGTGAACGACGCGGCCATGCAGGCCCTGGGCAGCTACAAGGGAGGGAAGATGCTCTTCCTCGGTCTCGGAACCGGTCTGGGATCGGCCATGATCGTCGACGGCATCCTCGAGCCGATGGAACTGGCCCACCTTCCGTACCGCAAGGCGACCTACGAGGACTACGTCGGAATCCGGGGACTGGAAAGGCACGGCAGGCGGAAGTGGCAGCGTCACGTCGAGGATGTCGTCACGCGCCTGGTCGCCGCCCTCGAGCCCGACGACGTCGTCCTCGGCGGCGGCAACGCCCGCAAGCTGCGGAAGCTGCCACCCGGTTGCCGGAGGGGCGATAACGCGAACGCGTTCCGCGGAGGCTTCCGGCTGTGGGAATCGCAGGGCAATCGTGCGCGCCGAAGCGCAGGCCGGTCTCCCCGATGAACCCGTCGATCGAGGCGGCGAGGGGAGACGCGTTCGGGCATCCTGGGATACTCCCGCGCTGGACGAGCAGCAGCAAAGAGGGGGTGGGCACGGCTTACAACACGGCCAGCCGCGTGTGGTTCACCCTCTCGCACGGCATCCTCAACGAGGTCTACTTCCCCACCGTCGACTCCCCCCAGGTTCGCGACCTGGGCTACCTCGTCACGGACGGCCAGGGCCTCTGCCACGAGGAGAAGCGCGATCTGGAGACCCGGCTCGAGTACCTGGACGATCACGCCCTCGGCTACCGCCTGACCAACGAGGACCCGCAGAAGCGCTATCGCATCGTCAAGGAGGTCATCACCGACCCGCACCTGCCCTGCGTCCTCATTCGCACGAGCGTCGAGGGCGACGCGGCGCTGCTCGAAAGGCTGCGCCTCTACGTGCTCCTCGCTCCGCACCTCGAAGGCCAGGGCCGGGGCAACAGTGCGGCCGCGACGAGCGTCGCGGGCCGGCGCGTGCTGGCGGCCTGGCGCGGCCAGATCCACCTGGCGCTCGGGGCTTCGATCCCGTTCTCGCGCTGCTCCTGCGGGTTCGTGGGCGAGAGCGACGGCTGGACCGACCTGAAGCGGCACCTGCGCATGGAGTGGGAGTTCGACCGGGCCCTCGACGGAAACGTGGCCGTCATGGGCGAGCTGGACCTCTCCGTGTCGAGGACGTTCACCCTGGGGCTCGCCTTCGGCTTCGGCCTTCACGCCGCCACGACCACCTTGCTGCAGTCGCTCGGCGTCCCGTACGAGGAGCAGCTCGAGAGGTACCGGGAACAGTGGCACCGCGCCTGCGCCTCGATCACGCCCCTGCGCGGCGCCTCGGGCGACGGCGGACGGCTGCATCTCACCAGCCACAGCCTGCTCCTGGCGCACGAGGACAAGAGCTACCCGGGGGCCCTGATCGCGTCGCTGAGCATCCCCTGGGGCGAGGCGCGCGGCGACGAGGACGGGCTGGGTGGGTATCACCTCGTCTGGACGCGGGACATGTACAACAGCGCGACGGCGCTGCTGGCGGCGGGGGACGCCAGGACCCCGGCGCGTGCCCTCATCTATCTCGCCGCGACGCAGCTGCCGAGCGGCGGCTTCCACCAGAACTTCTGGATCGACGGCGAGCCCTTCTGGCGCGGAGTCCAGCTCGACGAGTCGGCCTTCCCGCTGATCCTCGCCTGGCGGCTGCACGAGCACGGCGTCGTGGGCGAGTTCGACCCCTACCCGATGGTCCTCAAGGCCGCCCGCTACCTCGTCGAGCAGAGCCCGGTCACGCCGCAGGAACGATGGGAGGAGTGCGCCGGCTACTCCCCTTCGACGCTGGCAGCCTGCATCGCCGGGCTCGTCTGCGCCGCGCAGTTCGCCCGGCAGCGCGACGACGTCGCCACGGCGACGTTCCTCGAGGAGTACGCGGACTTCCTCGAGTCTCGCGTCGAAGCCTGGACGGTGACGACCCGGGGTTCGCTCGTGCCGGGGATCACCAGGCACTACATCCGCATCCTTCCGGTGGACCCGGCCGACCCGTGCCCGCTCGAAGATCCCGACGCCGGGATCCTGACGCTGGCCAACACCGAGCCGGGCAAGCCGTACCAGTTTCCGGCGAAGGACGTCGTCGACGCCGGCTTCCTCGAGCTGGTCCGCCACGGCATCCGCCATGCCGGCAGCCCGCTCATGGAGGACTCCCTGCGCGTGGTGGACGCCGTGCTGAAGGTCGACGCCCCCGCGGGCCCCTGCTGGCGCCGCTACAACAACGACGGCTACGGCCAGCGGGCAGACGGCGGTCCCTTCGACGGCTGGGGGGTCGGACGGGCGTGGCCCCTGCTCACCGGCGAGCGCGGCCACTACGAGCTGGCCGCGGGGAGAGACGCGGGGCCGTATCTCCGAGCGATGGAGGGCTTCGCCTCGCGGGGAGGCATGCTCCCCGAGCAGATCTGGGACGCGGGAGACCTCCCCGACGAGGAGCTGTTCTTCGGACGCCCCACTGGCTCCGCGATGCCGCTGATGTGGGCGCACGCCGAGTACGTCAAGCTGCTCCGGTCCGCCCGCGACGGCGTCGTGTTCGACCGCGTCGCGGCGGTCGCCGATCGCTACCTGTCGGGCAGAGGCCGCAAGGACCTGGAAATCTGGAAATTCCCTCGTCAGGCGCGGACCGTGTCCGCGGGAGCCACGCTACGCGTCCAGGCCCCGGCCCCGTTCCGCCTCCGCTGGAGCCTGGACGACTGGCGCGTTTCGAGAGACTCGGAATCGCTGTCGACCGCGCTGGGCATCCACTGGGTGGACGTCGTCGTCCCGCGGGACCAGCAGGCCGCGGTTCGTTTCACGTTCTTCTGGCCCGAGCCCGGGCGGTGGGAAGGAAGGGACTTCCAGGTCGAGGTCGACAGACGCGACCGCTGAGGCTGCCGTCCTTTGAGTCGGCTACCGGGTGGCTTCGCTGACCCAGCGCCGTATCGTGGCCTTCATCGCCGACCAGTCCCAGCGCCGGAGCAAGGTCGGCATGCGTTCGCGATCGGCATCGTCGAAGTAGGCGAGGGCCACCAGCACGTGGCCCACATCCCTGGCGCCGTACTTCGCCCGATAGAGGTCGAGCATTTCCTCGATGCCGAAGCGCTGGCCCAGCGCGTAAACGTCGACGAAGTCCTTCTTCGATCCTCGCTGTGTCACCGCGGCCAGCTTCATGGCTGCGATGTCCTCGACCGCCGCGAGAGCGAGGCCCGAGGCCGCGGGCGCGGGCTTCAGCAGCGGGTATCGATACTCCACGAACGACAGGCGCACGCCGCCCAGCCTGGCATGGAGCGTGCCTTTCTCTACGCGATCGACACCGAGCCTGAGCCCTTCTGCCCGCATCTGGGCAGCCAGGCCCAGCGGGTCTTCGACCGGCTGCACACGGAACCAGTCGAAGTCGACCGACCGCCGGTGCCCGAGCTGGAGCGCCAGGCCGGTACCCCCGGCCAGGTAGAAGCCCCGGCTGCGCGCGACCGGCGCGACGAGTCGCAGGACGGATCTCTGGGAGCGTCCGAGAACGTCGAGGTGGAGCTTCAACGAGCCGACCGTGTCGCCCAGCTCGACGCCCGCGCCGCGCGGACCCACGCGTCGGCCTGACGAGAAGGCAGCCCGAGGAGCAGCTGCCAGAAGCGGATCCGCTGGGGGCTCAGGCCTCTCGCCGACGTCCGCTCGATCACGTCGCGGATCACAGCGTCGTCGACCCGCGCTCGCAGCAGGCGCATCTCTCTCAGCCCGCCTTCGCCGGCGACCCGGCGCACGACCAGATCGCGGTCGGTATCGAGGCTGAGAGCCTGCGCCCCGTAGTCCCAGAAGAGGCCTGAGAGCCCGGCGGGGAGAGGACGCGGCCGCTTCCGTCTGGATCGGGTCCCGGACGACCGCCTCATTGCCGTCATCATACCCTCGCGTGACGCACCGGCAGCGGCCGGATCGCCCACCCAGCGAGGACGCGAGGGCCCGGCCGAACGCCGGGCCCCCGCGTGAAGCGTTGCGACTCAGTCGGCGTTCGGCCGCTCGAGCTGCGCCTGGGCCGCCGCGAGGCGCGCGATCGGCACCCGGTAGGGCGAGCAGGACACGTAGTCGAGCCCGACCTCGTGGAAGAAGCGGATCGAGGCGGGGTCGCCGCCGTGCTCGCCGCAGACGCCGATCTTGAGCTTCGGCTTCACGCTGCGGCCCTTCTGCACGCCGATCCTCACCAGCTGGCCGACGCCGCCGGCGTCGAGCGTCACGAACGGGTCCTTCTCGATGAGCCCGTGCTCCTGGTAGTAGAGCAGGAACTTCCCGG
Organism: uncultured Acidobacteriota bacterium; assembly: GCA_963831755.1. Classification (GTDB taxonomy): domain Bacteria; phylum Acidobacteriota; class Vicinamibacteria; order Fen-336; family Fen-336; genus DATBSL01. Next base: position 17,355 of record CAWHRC010000017.1, on the reverse strand, counting down.
CGTCGTCGCGTGAGAGGCCGAAGCCCATCTGCGTCAGGTCGTTGGTGCCGAACGAGAAGAAGTCGGCCTCCTTCGCGATCTCGTCGGCCGTCACGGCGCCGCGCGGGACCTCGATCATCGTGCCGACCAGGTACTCGACGCCCGAGCCGCTCTTGCCGAGGACGGCCTCCGCCTCCTCGAGCACGATCGCCTTCTGGCGCTTCAGCTCCTCGACGTGGCCGACCAGCGGAATCATGACCTCCGGCTTCACCGGGATGCCCTTCTTCGACACCTGGAGGGCCGCCTCGAAGATGGCCCGCGCCTGCATGCGGGTGATCTCGGGGTAGGTGATGCCGAGCCGGCAGCCGCGGTGGCCGAGCATCGGGTTGAACTCGTGCAGCTCCTCGACCGCGCGTAGCAGCTTCTCCTTCGCCGCGATCTGGCGCGCGTTCTTCTTCGCGTTCCGGGCGCGCAGGGTCGCGACCTCGACCATCAGCTCCTCGCGCTTGGGCAGGAACTCGTGCAGCGGCGGGTCGAGCGTGCGGATCGTGACCGGCGAGCCGTGCATCTCCTTGAAGAGCCCCGCGAAGTCGGCGCGCTGCATCGGCAGCAGCTTCTTGAGGGCGCCCGTGTAGTCGGCGATGTACTTGCCGTACTCGGCCTGGACCTTGGCCAGCTCCGCCCTGATCTCCTTGCCCTGTGAGCCCTTCGCCTCGGCCAGCCGGGCCTTGAGGCGCTTCGTGACGTCGATGCCGCGCTGGCCGCGCGAGGCCGCGAGGATCATCTTCACCACGTAGGGCAGGCGGTCCTCGGCGAAGAACATGTGCTCGGTGCGGCACAGCCCGATGCCGCGGGCGCCGAACGCGAAGGCGATCTTGGCGTCGCGCGGGATGTCGGCGTTCGCGCGGATGCCGAGCCGGCGGACCTCGTCGGCCCAGGTCAGAAGCTTCGCGAACTTCTGGTAGAGCACCGACTTCTCGGGCTTCAGCTGGCCCTGGACGACCTGGATGACCTCGGACGGGCTCGTGGGCACGGCGGCGAGCATGACCTCGCCGGTCGAGCCGTCGATCGAGACGGGATCGCCTTCCTGGATCACCTTGCCGGACACCTTCATCGTCTTGGCCTTGGCGTTGATGTCGAGCGCGCCGCAGCCCACGACCGAGGGCTTGCCCATCTGGCGTCCGACGACGGCGGCGTGCGACGTCATGCCGCCGGTGGCGGTCAGGATGCCCTGCGCGACCGACATGCCGTGGATGTCGTCCGGCACCGTCTCCATCCGCACGAGCAGGACCTTCTTGCCCTTCTGCGCCCAGGTCACCGCCTCGTCGGCAGTGAACACGACCGCGCCGGTGGCCGCGCCCGGCGAGGCGGGCAGCCCCTTGGCCGCGACGGCGACGCCCTTGCGCGCCTTGGGGTCGAAGATCGGGTGCAGCAGCTGGTCGAGCGCCTGCGGCTCGACCTTCATCAGCGCTTCCTTCTTCGTGAGCAGCCCCTCCTCGCACATGTCCACCGCGATCTGCACGGCAGCCAGACCCGTCCGCTTGCCGTTGCGGGTCTGGAGCATGTACAGGGTGTTCTCCTGGATGGTGAACTCGAAGTCCTGCACGTCCTTGTAGTGCCGCTCGAGCCGCGTCGTGATCTCGCGCAGCTGCTTGTACGCGGCCGGCATCAGCTTCGCGAGGTCGGCGATCTGGTGCGGCGTGCGCACGCCCGAGACCACGTCCTCGCCCTGCGCGTTCTGCAGGAACTCGCCGTAGAACTCCTTGGCTCCGTTCGAGGGGTTGCGGGTGAAGCCCACGCCGGTCGCCGAGGTGTCGCCCATGTTCCCGAACACCATCGTCTGCACGTTGACGGCGGTGCCCAGGTCGTGCGGGATGTCGTTCAGCTTGCGGTAGGTGATCGCGCGCGGGTTCATCCAGGACTTGAACACGGCGTCGCGGGCACCCACCAGCTGCTCGCGCGGGTCCTGCGGGAAGGGCGCGTGCGTCTCCTTCTCGACCACGGCCTTGTAGCGCACGATCACCTCGTCGAGCGCCTTGGCGTCCAGGTCGACGTCGGTCTTCGCGCGGTACTTCTTCTTGACGGCCGACAGCTCGTGCTCGAACTTGTCCTTGTCGATGCCGAGCACGACGTTGCCGTACATCTGGATGAAGCGGCGATAGCTGTCCCGGGCGAAGCGGGGGTTGCGCGTCTTGGCCTCGACCCCGCCCAGCGACCTGTCGTTCATGCCCAGGTTGAGGATCGTGTCCATCATGCCCGGCATCGAGAACTTCGAGCCGCTGCGGACGGAGACGAGCAGCGGGTCGGCCGGGTCGCCGAGCCTCCTGCCCTGCAGCGCCTCGAGCTTCGCCAGCGCGGCATCCATCTGCTGGTCGACCTCGGCCGGCAGCTTGCCGCCGCTGTCGTAGTACGCGTTGCACGCCTGCGTGGAGATGGTGAAGCCCGGCGGCACCGGCACGCCGGCGTTGGTCATCTCGGCGAGGCCGGAGCCCTTGCCGCCGAGCAGGTCCTTCATGTCCTTGTTGCCGTCGGCCTTGCCGCCACCGAAGAAGAAGACGTATTGGGTCACGAGCTACCTCCGAGCTTCGAGATGTCCGAGATGCGATAGAAGAGTGAGAGCGTCCGATTGAGGAGTGCCAGCCGGTTCCCCCGCACGCGGGGGTCCTCGGCCATCACCAGCACGTCGTCGAAGAAGCGGCCCACCGGGGCGCGCAGGGCCGCAAGCCCCCGCAGGCGCTCCTCGTACGAGCCGTCCGCCCGCTCGAGCCGCGAGGCGGCCTCGAAGAGCGCCGTCTCGGCCTCGGCCTCGAACAGGGCCGGGTCCACCGCGGCCGCCGGCCGCGTCTGGCTGAGGATGTTCTTCGCGCGCTTGAACGCCTCGGCCAGCGCCACGAAGTCCTCGGGCACCTCGCGCCGCACGCGCTGCAGGGCCTCGACCCGGCGCAGGGCGTCGATCGGGTCGTGCAGCGCGCGCGCGTTCTGAGCACGTTCTCCCGTGCCCTCGGCCGGCGCCTCGACGACCGCCTGCACCTCGTCCGCCGAGAATCCGCGCGACGAGAGCACGTACTCGAGGCGGTCGAGCAGGAACGCCTCGGCGGCCTCGCGGGCGCCGGCCGGCTGCTTCAGGGCGCCGTAGCCGTCGATCGCGGCCCCCAGCAGGGCCTGGAGGTCGGGTGCCTGCTCGCCTTGCCGCGGCCGCCAGAAGTCCAGCACCGCGCGTACGGCTCCCTGCCCTGCGCGCCTCAGGCCGTAGGGGTCGCGGCTGCCGCTCGGGCTCTCGCCGAGCAGGAAGTACCCGGCGAGCGTGTCGAGCTTGTCGGCCAGCGCCACGGCGGCGAACACGCGCGCGGCGCCGTCCCTCCCGGCGAACGCGGCGGCCGGCTCGGCGTCGGCCTCCACCGCGACCGGGTGGTAGTGCCAGCGCACGGCCGCCGCCACCTCCTCCGGCGCGCCCTGCTCCGCCAGGTAGATGCCCCCCATCACGCCCTGCAGCTCCGTGAACTCGCGCACCATCAGCGTGACGAGGTCGGCCTTCGCCAGGCGGGCGGCCTGTTCGGCCGCGCCCGACTGCGAAGGGTCGAGCAGCCCCTGCCGGCCCATCACCCCCACGAGCCCCTCGAGCCGTGCCGCCTTGTCGCAGTACGTGCCGAGGCCCTGCTGGAACGTCACCCCCGCGAGGTCGGCCACGCGCTCGGCCAGCGGCCGCTTGCGGTCCTCCGCCAGGAAGAACGCGGCGTCGCGCAGGCGGGCGACGACCACGCGCTCCATGCCGCGCACGATCTCGCCTGCTGCCGCTCCATCGCCGTTCACCACGGCGGCGAAGCGAGCGATGCGGCCGCCGGCGTCGTGGAGCGAGATGTACTTCTGGTGGTGCACGAGGACCGTCTCGAGCACCTCGGGCGGCAGCGAGCGAAACTCCGCGGGGACGTTCCCGAGCAGCACGGTCGGGTACTCGACGAGGTCACGCCACTCGTCGCGCAGCCCGTGGTCGTCGAAGCTCCCCGCGGCGGACTTCAGCCCCTCGTCGATGCGCGCCACGCGCTCGGCCGGGTCGACCAGCACGAAGCGCTCGCGCAGCCGGTCGCGCAGCTCCGCGAAGGAGCGCACGTCGACGGGCTCCCCGCCCCTTTCCCGGGGCAGGAAGCGGTGGCCCCGGGTGGCGCGGCCGCTCTCGACGATCTGCGGCCCCTTCGCGCCGCCCTCCAGCGCGTGGATCGCGAACGGCACGACCTCGCCGCCCAGCAGGAGCACCAGCCAGCGGATCGGCCGGCCGAACGGCAGCGCGCCGCGGCCGTCGTCCAGCCACGCGTCCCAGCTCATCCGCTTCGGAAAGGAGAGCGCCCGCAGCACGCCCGCGAGCAGACCCGGCAGCACCTCGGCGGCGGGTCGCCCGACGGACTGACGGACGAGCAGCAGGTAGCGCTCCTCCGGCTTCGCGGGGTCCCTCGCCCCTTCCTTCAGGTCCTCGAGCGCGACGCCGTTCTTCTTCGCGAAGCCGCGGGCGGCGCCCGTCCACTGGCCCGCAGCGTCCTTCGCGACCTTGAGCGCCGGGCCCCAGACCGGCTCCTCGCGATCGGGCTGCCGCGGCGGCAGCTCTGCGCGCAGCACGAGGCGGCGCGGCGTCCACAGGACGACCGCGTCTGCGGGAGAGAGCCGCTCGCGGCCGGCTGCCTCGTCGAAGCGCGCCCGCAGCTGCTCTGCGAGGCCGGGCAGCCAGGGCGCCGGCATCTCCTCGAAGCCAATCTCGACCAGCAGCTCAGCCACGCACGGCCTCCGTCGCCCCGCGGTGCCACGCCAAAGGCGACGGCGTCGACGTAGGCCTTCGCGACCGCGCAGGCGAGGCGGCGGATCTTCAGGATCATCCCGGCGCGCTCGCTCACCGAGATCGCGCCGCGGGCGTCGAGCACGTTGAACGCGTGCGAGCTCTTGAGGCACCAGTCGTAGGCGGGCAGGTAGGTGCGGCCGCCGTCGGTCTCGAGCAGGCGCCAGCCCTCGGCGAGCGAGGCGTCGAAAGCCTTGCGGTGCAGCCCGACGTCGGCCAGCTCGAACGAGTAGCGCGAGAGCTGGAACTCCTCCTCGTGGCGCACGTCGCGGTAGAGCGTGTGCTGCGACCAGCGCAGCAGGTACACGTCCTCGACGTCCTGCAGGTACATGCCGATGCGCTCGAGCCCGTAGGTGATCTCGCCCGAGATCGGGGCCAGGTCGATCCCGCCCGCCTGCTGGAAGTAGGTGAACTGGGTGATCTCCTGGCCGTCGAGCAGCACCTGCCAGCCGATGCCCCAGGCGCCGAGCGTCGGCGACTCCCAGTTGTCCTCCTCGAAGCGCACGTCGTGCGCCGAGGGGTCGATCCCGATCGCCTTCAGGCTGTCGAGGTAGAGGTCCTGGATGTCGGCCGGGGGCGGCTTCAGGATCACCTGGAACTGCTCGTGCTTGTACAGCCGGTTCGGGTTCTCGCCGTAGCGGCCGTCGGCCGGCCGCCGCGACGGCTGCACGTAGCCCACCTTCCAGGGCCGCGGGCCCAGCACCCGGAAGAAGGTCTCGGGGTGCATGGTGCCGGCGCCCACCTCGGCGTCCCAGGGCTGGTGGATCAGGCAGCCGCGCTCGGACCAGAAGCCCTGCAGCGCGAAGACGATCTCCTGCAGCGTCACCGCGCAGCCTCCCGCTTCGCCTCGCGGATGACACGCGGCGAGCGCAGCTCGCGCTCGAGGTGCTCGGCGATGCGGTCGCCGTGGAACGACTCGAGCTCGCGCGCCTCCGGGCCGGCGGGGCCGGAAAACGACTCGGGCGCCTGGCGGAAGATCGCGGCCAGCAGCGCACGCGCGGCGAGCGAGAGCTCGGGGCCCGACGCGGGCCCGCACGCCCCGCACACGAAGCCGTGCGCGGGCCGATGGTAGGCGAGCGGGCGCTCGCCGAGCGCCGCGCCGCAGGCGGCGCAGCGGTCCTGGGGCGGGTAGAGGCCGTGCAGGCGCAGCAGCCACGCCTCGAGGTAGCGGCCGAGCAGCTCCGGCGAGGCGCCCGCCTCGGCCGCGCGCACGACCGCGAGCGCGAGCCGGTACGTCCGCTCCTCGGCCTCCCCCTCCGGGCAGAAGGCGTCCACGCAGCTCGGCACAGCCCGACAGCAAGAGCGCTGACTCGAGGCTGCGCGTGCCGGCGCGGAAGGCCGAGTGCAGCAGCTCGGCTTGGCCCAGGCGCAGCAGCTCGGCGCCCTGACGCCCGTACAGCGTCGCCCTGACCTCGGACAAGGGCTCGAGCGCCGACTGATAGCGCGAGCGGGCGCCGCGCGCGCCGCGCGCGACGGCGCGCAGCTTGCCCCGGTCGCGTGTCAGGAGCACCACGAGCTTGCTCGTTTCACCCAGCTTGTAGCCCCGGAGCACCAGGGCCTCGGTCGTGAGGAGGGCCATCAGCGCGGCAGGCGTGTCCACAAACCCCGGTAACGTACCATAGTGACCCCGGCATTTCTTGATACATTGGGACCGTCTCTTGGGCCTCAGCCATATGCTCCCCGACTGGAAGCGATCTCTCCTCATACTGGCGCTGGGCGGCTGCGCCGGGCTCGCCTGGAACGCCCTCTCGGGGCGCGGCATGGCGCTTGGGCACAGCGTGCTCGCGCAGGAGGGCGACGAGTTGCTGCCCGCGCCGCAGGCCAAGCTGCTGCTCGACCGCGGCGCTCTTTTCCTGGACGCGCGGCCGCGCGACTTCTGGCGCATGAGCCGGATCCCGGGCGCCATCTCGCTGCCCGAGGACGACTTCGACGCGCGCGTTCGCCTCGCTCGAGGGGACGATCCGGCGGGCCAAGGCGATCGTGGTCTACTGCAGCGGGTACGGCTGCGAGGCGAGCCACGTCGTGGCGCGCCGGCTGCGCGAGCGCGGGATCGCGGCCGGCATCCTCGACGAGGGCCTGCCGGCGTGGGAGGACGCGAAGCTGCCGCTCGACCGCGAGGCGAAGCCGTGAGCGGCCTCTTGCGCCTCGCCGCGGCTGCAGCTGCTGCTGCGCCTGCTGCTGGGCGGGTTCTTCGTCTACGCGAGCTTCGACAAGATCGCGAGCCCGGCGGCCTTCGCCCACATCGTGTACCAGTGGCAGGTCGCCGGCCCGGTCCCGTCGAACCTGGTCGCCGTGACCCTGCCCTGGGTGGAGCTGCTGGCGGGCGCTCTGCTGGTCGCCGGCGTCTGGCGGCGCGAGGCCGCGCTCGTGATCGCGTTGCTGCTGGTCGTGTTCCTGGCCGCGGCCGGCTCCGTGCTGGCGCGCGGCATCGACGTCGAGAACTGCGGCTGCACCTCGCTCGCGAAGAGCGAGCCCGCCTCCGGCTGGCCCCCCGCCTGGACCAGGGGCGTCGGCTGGTTCCTCGTCACGCGCAACGTCGTGCTGCTGGGTGTCGCGCTGGTCCTCGCCGGCGGCGCGCCCCGGCGCCTGCCCGCCCCGCGCCCGCCCGGCGGCGGGCCCGCCGCAGGCTGAGCGCCCTTGAGCGACGCCACCACCCGCGGCGTCCGCGTGCAGGTCCACAGCACCTACGTGCCGGACCGCAGCGCGCCGCCGGAGGGCCGCTACTTCTTCGCCTACCGCGTGCGCATCTCGAACGTCGGCGAGGAGACGGTGCAACTCGTCAGCCGGCACTGGGTGATCACGGACGGCGACGGCAACGTCGAGCAGGTGCAGGGGCCGGGCGTCGTCGGCGAGCAGCCGGTGCTCGAGCCGGGCGAGGCGTTCGAGTACACGAGCTTCTGCCCGCTGCGCACGCCGATCGGCTCGATGCACGGCAGCTACCAGATGGTCGCCGCCGGCGGTGCCCGCTTCGACGCCGAGATCGCCGCCTTCTCGCTGGCCGTTCCGACGGCCCTGAACTGAGCCCGCCGCGGGCCGCCGCCGGGCTGTCGGTCGCCGCCCAGCTTTCGCGCGACGGCTACGCCAGCCACTCGCCGTCGAACAGCAGCTCGGCTTCGCCGGTCTGGCGCAGCGTGCCGCCCTCGGGCCACTCGATCTCGAGCGTGCCCCCGTCGCACACGGCTCGCACGCGGCGATCCGTGCGGCCGGTGATGATCGAGGCCACCGCCGCGCTCGCCGAGCCGGTGCCGGAGGCCTGCGTGTAGCCGACGCCGCGCTCCCAGAAACGCACGCGGATCTCGTCGCGCGAGAGCGACCGTCACGAACTCCACGTTCGTGCGCTGCGGGAACAGGACGTGCCGCTCGAGCGCCGCGCCGACCGCCGCCAGGAGGGCGTCGTCGACCGGCTCGTCGCAGAAACAGGCGCAGTGCGGGTTGCCCATCGAGGTCGCGGTGACGAGCAGGCGCCGGCCCGCGGCCTCGAGCGGGAGGTCGATCACGCGCTCGCGCGCGGGCTCGAGCGCGATCGGCACGTCGCGGCTGCCGAGCGCCGGGCAGCCGAGGTCGGTCGCGATCCGGTAGCGGCCGCCGCCCGCAGCGCGACACCTCGACCGCCTTCGGCCCGACCACCGTGTGCACGACGTGGCGCGCCGGCGCCCAGCCGCTGCGCACCGCGAGCGCCGCCAGGCAGCGCAGGCCGTTGCCCGAGATCTCGCCGGGCAGGCCGTCCGCGTTGACCAGGCGGAAGCGCACGCCGTCCGGCTCGGGCGCGTGCAGCACGACGCCGTCGCCGCCGATGCCCCGGTGGCGGTCGCAGAGCCGCCGCGCCCAGGCCGACGGCTCGGCCGGCGCGTCCGGCGGCGGCGACCAGGACGAAGTCGTTGCCGAGCCCGTGGGCCTTCGTGAACCTCATCGGCGCTTCTTGCCCGTCGTCGGCTCGGGCGTCGGGAACGTCGCGATCGTCGAGCACGTCCTGTCCGGCGAGGCCGGCCGGCTCCCAGTGCTCGCCCGCGTCGGGCGTGTGGAAGACGCCGCGGTCGGTCGCCAGGAAGCCCTCGATGCCCCTCGAGCGGAAACAGCAGGCGCGACGGCCGTCCGGGGCTGGACGAGAGCCTCGTCCAGGTCGCACCGGCGTCCTCGGAGCGATAGAGCGCCGCTCTCGCCGGCGGCGTACAGGAAGCGGTCGATCCAGACGCAGGTCGACCACGCGGTCCTCTGCGAGGCCGACCGAGCGCCAGGTCGTCCCGCCGTCGGACGTGCGGAAGACGCCGCCCGACCTCGGCGCGGCGAACACGACCGGGTCGACCGCCGAAGAAGGAGGACAGCACCATCGCGGCCACGGGCGCCGTCCGGCAGGCCGCTGCCGGGCCCCGAGAAGTGCGCGCCCTCGTCGTTGCTGACGAACAGGCCCCCGTCGCACGCCACCAGCAGCGAGGGCCCCGGCCACTCGAGCGGCTGACCCCGGCGCGGTCGAGCGCGGTGGGCTCGAGGGTTCGCCCCCCGTCCCGGGAGCGCAGCAGGCCGCTCGTCGTGCCGACGAACACCGTGGCGTCGGCCTGCGGCCAGCGCGAAGGCAGCACGACGCTCACGCCCGGCGTCGGGGAGAGCTGCGTCCAGGTCTCACCCCAGTCCTCGGACAGGTAGGCGCCGCCGTCGCCGCCGATCCACACCTGCGGCCCGAGCGGACGGATCGCCCGCGCCGCGCCGAGGCGGTCGAGCGGTGGCGCCGCGCGTGCCGCCGGCCACGCGGCTCCCAGCTCTGGCCCCAGTCGCTCGAGCGCCAGAGGCCTTCGCCGTGCCCGCGAACAGCGCGAGGCTCGCGACGAGCCTGCGCCTGCGAGGCGGAGCCCGTGCCCCCGCAGGGCGCAGCAGCAGCCGCGAGCGGCGACGCCGAGGCAGCCGAGCTTCATCGCTGCGAAGTACGGCCGCAGGCGCAGGCAGGCCTGCTCCGGCTCCTCGGGGATCACGCGCGTGCCGCCGACCACGGTCATGAAGTTCGTGTCGCCCGGTCCAGCGCGGGCACCAGGTGCAGGTGGATGTGGTCGGCGACACCCGCGCCCGCCGGCCGCCCGAGGTTCATGCCCAGGTTGATGCCGTCGGGCTTGTAGGCCTCGCGGAACACCGCTTCGAGCCGCTGCGCGAGCGCCATCATCTCCGCCAGCTCCTGCGCCGGTCGCCTCGGCCGAGCGAGCCGACGTGGCGCAGCGGTGCCACCATCACGTGCCCGCCGTTGTACGGGAACAGGTTCATCACCACGAAGTTGTGCGGCACCCCGGTGCACGACCAGCCGCTCGGCGCCGTCCGCGCCCGTCGCGGGCGCGGCACAGCACGCAGCCCGGGCACGCTGGTCCGCCTGGCGTCACGTAGGCCATCCTCCACGGCGTGAACAGCCGCTCCACGCTAGCCTCGCGGCTCGTAGCCGACCTCGTACACCGGCAGGCTCGAGCGCACGCCCTTGAACTTCGCGTCTCCCGGCGTAGCGGATCAGGATGCGCCGGTCGATCACCTCGTCCTCGTACTCCATCGCACCCTGGTCGTGCACCAGCGCGAGGTGGCTCTCGAGCTGCACCAGCGTGTCGCGGCTGATCGCGATCCCCTCGTTGAACAGCGCGCCGTCCGGGTCGACGCTGACGCCGCGGCCGGTGATCGGCAGCGCCTCGACCAGGCCGCCGAAGTCGTCCTCCTCGAGCGGCTTCTTCGCCGCCGAGGAGAGCCGCCCGGCCAGGTTCACGTTGCGGCCGATCACCGTGGTGTGCACGTCGCCGCCGCCCGCGATGAAGCGCGCCAGGTAGACCCGGCCGTGGTGGATGGCGATCGCCCATCTTGAACCAGGTGCGGCCCTCCTGCCGCTTCCGTGCGAGCGACTCCTGGCACAGGATCGCGGTGCGCAGCGCGTTCAGCGGGTCGAGCGGGTCCGCGCGCTCGGTGCCCCAGGCGACCATCATGCCGTCGCCGAGGTACTTGTCGACCGTGCCGCCGAAGCGCTCGACGATCGGGACGAAGTCGTCGAACACCGCGTACAGCTCGCGCGTCAGGTCGCGCTCGGAGATGTGCCCCTCGGAGGTGCGCGTGAAGCCGCGCAGGTCGAGGAACAGCACCGTCGCGGAGACCGCGTTGTTCAGCACCTCGGCCGACTCGCCGAACTCGTAGACGCGCAGCCCGCGCCGCGTCTTCTCCTCGAGCTCGCTGCGCGCGCTCGATCCGCCAGCGAGACCACACGCTCGCGCAGGTGCGACACGATCTCGAAGCGCCGCACCGACGGCGGTCAGCTCCAGGTAGGCGTCGAGCACCTCCGGGCCCGCGCCGCCGCTCGGCCTCGGCCCGCAGCGCCGGGCCCGGCGGCGAGGCGCGGCCCGGTCGTCCACGGGTCGCCCAGCAGGTAGGTCAGCACCGGCCCGTTCATCACGATGCTGCAGCAGGCTGCCGGGGCGCAGGTAGCTCTCGCGCGACAGCGCCGGCAGGTGGCGCGCGCAGCGGGCGAGCAGCCCGCGGTCGCCCTCGCGCAGCCGCCGCTCGGCCTCGCGCACCAGCACCTGCTGGATCTCGAAGAACACCTCCGGCGGGATGCGGTAGCGCTTGTTCGGCCGAGAGGAAGTGCGACAGGTCGAGCTCGGCGACCGAGAGCTCGCTGAAGGCGAAGCCGTCGTCGACGATCGACGCGACCAGCGACGTGTTCTCGCCGCTGGCCACGGCCTCGCCCTCGCGGGCGCGACGGCAGTCCTGGTCGACGCGCCGGTAGAAGGACTGCAGCAGCGGGAACAGCGACTGCTTGGCACGGCGCAGCGCCGGGCTGCGCGCCTCGAGGCGTGCGCAGGTGCTCGGCCGAGTGGCGGCTGTGCGCCAGCCAGAACAGGTTGAGCAGCCCCTGCCGGCGGTCGGCCTGGCGCACCGAGCGCACCACGCGCGCGAGCGCCGCCTCGTACTCGGAGTAGTCGCGGCCGGGGTCGCCGCCGCGCAGCGTGATCGCGCCGATCTGCCCGAGCTGCGCCTCGAGGAAGCGCTGCTGCAGCGAGCGCAGCCGGGAGTGGACGTGCACGAGGAAGACGTTGCGCCCGTCGTCGCGCTCGAGGCGCCGGCAGGTCCGGCAGCGGCGAGCCGAACAGGTCCTCGACCTCGGCGATCCCGCCGGCCACGAAGCGCGAGGCCGCTGGGTCCTTGAGGTAGAGCGAGGCGGACATGCGCGTCAGCCCCGGTTGATCAGCTCGCGCAGCTCCTTGCCCGGCTTGAAGTACGGCACCGTCTTGGCCGGGACGACGACACCCTCGCCGGTCTTCGGGTTGCGCCCGGTGCGGCGTGCCGCGCCGGCGGATGCGAAAGCTGCCGAAGCCCCGCAGCTCGATCTTGTCACCGCGCTGCAGGGCTTCGACGATCGAAGAGAAGACGGCGTCGACGATGACCTCGGAGTGCTTGCGGGTGAGGGAGGCCTCGCGACCGACCTCGTCCACGAGCTCGGCCTTGGTCATCGCCGACTACTCCTCTTCTTCCTCGCGCGCCTTCTCGCGCGCGTCCGCGGCCGCCTGCGCGGCGCGGAACACGTCGCCGAGCGTCGAGCGGTCGCTGCTCGCGTCGACTCGCGGTACGTCTTGAAGTCCTGGGCGAACTCGTCCTGCCTTCACCGCGCGGATCGACAGCCCGATCTTCTTCTCGCCCTCCTGGACCTTGATGATCTTCATCGGGAAGACGTCGCCGGGCTTGAAGTGCTCCTCCGGCCGCTCGATGCGCTTCTCGTCGAGCTCGGAGACGTGCACCAGGCCCTCGACGCCCTCGGCCAGCTCGACGAACGCGCCGAAGCTCGTCAGCCGGACGATCCTGCCCTCGACGATGTCGCCGACCTGGTGGTGCGAGAAGTAGTCGTCCCAGACGTCGGTGGCGAGCTGCTTGAGGCCGAGCGACAGACGCTGGTTCTCGGCGTCGATGTTGAGCACGACCGCCTCGACCGTGTCGCCCTTCTTCAGCACCTCGGACGGGTGCTTGACCCGCTTGGTCCACGACAGGTCGGAGATGTGGATCAGGCCGTCGATGCCCTCCTCGACCTCGACGAAGGCGCCGAACTCGGTGAGGTTGCGGACCTTGCCCTTGATCTTCGAGCCGATCGGGTACTTCTCGGCCAGCTGCTCCCAGGGGTTCGCCTCGACCTGCTTCAGGCCGAGGCTGATGCGGTGCGCCTCCTGGTCGAGGCCGAGCACCTGGCACTCGACCTCCTGGCCCACGGTCAGGAGCTTCGAGGGGTGCTTGATCTTCTTGGACCAGGACATCTCGGAGACGTGGATCAGGCCCTCGACGCCCTGCTCGAGCTCGACGAAGGCGCCGTAGTCGGTGAGGCTCACGACCTTGCCCTTGACGCGCGCGCCGACCGGGTACTTGATGGTGGCGGTCGTCCAGGGGTCGGCCTGCAGCTGCTTGAGGCCGAGCGAGACGCGCTCGGACTCGCGGTCGAACTTGAGCACGACCACCCGCAGCTCGTCGCCGACGTTCAGCACCTCGTTGGGGTGGTTGATGCGCCCCCACGACATGTCGGTGATGTGCAGCAGGCCGTCGATGCCGCCGAGGTCGACGAAGGCGCCGTACTCGGTGATGTTCTTGACCACGCCGGTGAGGACCTTGCCCTCCTCGAGGGTCTCCAGCGTCTGCGTCTTGCGCTCGGCGTTCTCCTCCTCGAGCACCGCCTTGCGCGAGAGCACGATGTTGCCGCGCTTCTTGTTGACCTTGATCACGCGCATCCGGAGCTCCTGCCCCTTGAGCGCGTCGAGGTTGCGCACGGGACGCACGTCGACCTGGCTGCCGGGCAGGAACGCGCGCACGCCGATGTCGACCGCGAGGCCGCCCTTGACCCGCTCGATGACCCGGCCCACGACCACGCGGCGCTCCTGGTAGGCGCGCTCCACGTCGTCCCAGACCTTCATCTTCTCGGCCTTCTCCTTGGAGAGGACGACGTAGCCCTCCTTGTCCTCGGTCTTCTCGATCAGGACGTCGACCGAGTCGCCGGGCTTGACCGCGAGCTGGCCGTTCTCGTCGCGGAACTCCTCGATCGGGATCATGCCCTCGGACTTGTAGCCGACGTCGACGATGACCTCGGACTCGGAGACCCGCAGCACGACGCCCCGCACCACCTCGCCCTCGGCGAAGTTGCGGAAGCTGACGTCGTACATGTCGAGCAGCCGCTCGTACTCCTCGGGGTCGAAGGCGGGCTCCCTGGGTTCTGCGGGATCTGCTTCCGCGGGCGCGGCGCTGGCGTTCTTGTGTGTGATCGGGCTCATGACCTTGTCGGTCTTGTCGGTGTCCGGCATGAGTGAGGCGAGTCCTCCGGGAATCGAGATCGTCGGGCGCGGCCCCGGCGAGGCGGCGCCTCGTCGCACGAACGGGCCTTGGGCCAAACGCTAAATCTTAGTTGGCTCAGTGGGATGCTGTCAATAGTCGCGTCCTTGCCAGCGAGCCGCCACCGGCCGTCGGCGCGGGCGGCGTCAGGCCCCGGCACCCGGGGAGCCGGCGCTGGGCGCAGCCAGCGCCGCCTCCGCGGCGGCCACCAGCCCCTCGGACGTCGAGGGCCGGGCGATCGCCTTGACTTCGAGGCCGGCCGCCAGTGCCGCCTGCGCGGTCGTCGGCCCGATCACCACGGCCGGCAGCCCCGGGGAGCGTGCGCCGGCGGCCGCCACGAAGCCTTCGACCGCGGACGGCGAGGCGAAGACGACCAGATCGAAGCCCGCCTTCAGGCACGCCTCGACTCGAGGCCGCAGGTCGAGAGGCTCGACGGTCGCGTAGGCGCTGACGACGTCCACCTGCGCGCCCAGCGCCCGCAGCCCCTGCGCCAGCTCCGGCCGGCCCCGGCTGGACGAGGGGATCAGGACACGCGTCCCGCTGCCCAGCACGCGGCCGAAGGCCTCTGCGAGCCCGGCCGCGCGGAAGTCCGCCGGCGGCTCGAGCGCCACGCGGTCTGCCGGGAAGGCCGAGCGCAGGGCCGCGCTGGTCGCCGGCCCGACCGACGCCAGCCTGGGCCCGCGCTCGCCGAGACGAGGGGCGAGGCCCAGCACCGCGATCCGCCCGAGCACCGCGTTGACGGCGTTGGCGCTGGTGAACACGAGCCACTGGTAGCGCTCGAGCGAGCGCAGGGCCTCGTCGAGCGGCGCCAGGTCCGCGGGCGGCACGATCTCGATCGCGGGCACCTCGACCACCTCTGCGCCGCGCTCCTCGAGCAGGCGCACGAGGGCCGAGGCCTGCCCTGCCCGCCGCGTCACGACGATGCGCCGGCCAGCGAGCGCCGACACCGTCAGTGCCCGAGCAGCGCCCGCGCGCCCCGCTCCAGCAGGGCCCGTGCGAGCGCATCGCCGACGGCCGCGGGCTCGGTTCCCCTCGCCTCGGCGCGCAGCAGGGTCGCGCCGTCGGCCGAGGCCACGACGCCGACCAGCTCCAGCCCGCCGCCCGCGGCCACGAAGGCGTGGGCGCCGAGCGGCACGTTGCAGCCGCCGCCGAGCGCGGCCAGGAACGCCCGCTCCGCGGTCACTGCCCGGGCCGTGTCCGGGTGCTCGAGCGGCGCCACGGCGGCGCGCAGCGCCGCGTCGGAGTCGCGGCACTCGAGCGCGATCGCGCCCTGGCCGGGCGCCTGTCCGGCGACGGAGCCTTCCTGACGCACGGCACCGAGGTCTCCACGGCGGCAGCCCATGGGGTGGGCGCGATCTGGGTCGTGCTCAACGACAACGACCTGGGCATGGTGAGCCAGGGCATGAACCAGTTCTTCCCCGACGCCAGCGGCGTCTGGAAGGACTATTACGCCCTGGGCCAACCCGACATCGCCCTCTTCGCGCAATCCATGGGGGCCGACGCCTTCAATGTGCACAGCCCGCAGGACATGGCGCAGGCCCTGGGCGCCGCGATCACGGCCTCGCGACTGACGGCCAGGCCGCAGGTGATCGTGGCACATATCGACGCCAGCCAGGTCCCTCCCTACTACCAGAACCCCGGCTTCACGCCGCCGCCTGCGATTGCGTCGCGGTGATCCCCGGTCGACTCACAAGAGGCAGGAACCCCGCATGAGCAATGCCAAGGAAATCCTCGACGTGGCCATCCACCGTCGGCGCCGGCGTCTCCGGCGTGTACAGCGGCTGGCGCCTGCTGAACGACGGCCCGGGCAAGAAGAAGATCACGGTCTTCGAAGGCAGCGGCCGGGTCGGCGGCCGGCTGTTGAGCCTCACGCCCCCCGGAATGCCCCACACGCGCTGCGAGATCGGCGGCATGCGCTACATGACGCGCCATGTGCTGGTGGCCTGGCTGGTCAAGAAGTTCAAGCTCGCCACCGAGGAGATGGGGGTGGGCAACCCCGCCAACATCGCCTACCTGCGCGGGCAGCTGCGCCGCCAGGCCGACCTGAACACGCCTTCGCTGATGCCCTACCACTTCAGCGCGCTTGAAAAGAACATCGTCGAGGATCCGAAGAACGCGCTGCTGATGTATGCGCTCCAGCAGATCCTGCCCGACTGCCTGGGCATCCCTACGAGCAATTGCTCGAAGAGGTCCAGACCGCGCGATTTGCCGACACGCCCCTGCACGAACTGGGCTTCTGGAACGTGATGGCGCGTGTCCTCAGCCCCGACGCCTACGCCTTCGTGCGCGACACCTGCGGCTACGACTGCCTGGTGGCCAACTGGAGCGCGGCCGACGCCATTCCGTTCATCCTGGCCGACTTCGGCGCCGGCGTGAAGTACTTCCGCTTTCCCGATGGCTATGACCAGCTGCCGCAGCTGCTAGCCAAGGAATTCGTGGCCGCGGGCGGCACGCTCAAGCTCAACACCTGGTTGCGCTCGTTCGACTCGGGCAAGCTTGCCGATGGCAGCAGCGGTGTGGTGTTGAAGTTCGCCGATGGCAATGTGGTGCAGGCGCGGCGCCTGGTGCTGGCGATGCCGCGCCGATCGCTCGAATTGCTGGAGCCCAGCGGCGCGGTGCTCGATCCGCGCCACACCGAGGTACGCAAGCTGATCGAAACGGTCGAGCCGATTCCGCTGTTCAAGATATTCCTCTGCTACAGCTACCCCTGGTGGGCGCCGGTGGGCGTGAGCGAAGGCCGCTCGGTTACCGACATGCCGATCCGCCAGTGCTACTACTGGGGCAGCGAGCCGGGCAAGCCGCTGGGCAACTCGGCCCTGCTTGCGTCTTACGACGATGACCTGAGCGTGACCTTCTGGGCCGGCCTGCGCAAGAAGAACGCGGGCACCGAATATTACGAGCCCGGCACTTCGGCCGACGAGCAAGACCGCCGGCGGACAATCCTGGGCCGCGCATCACGCGCCCAGGGCGATGGTGGAAGAGGCGCACCGCCAGGTGGTGCTGATGCACGGTGTGCACTATGCGCCGAAGCCCTACGCGGCCGCCTACCGCGACTGGGCCGAAGACCCGTACGGCGGCGGCGTCAATTTCTGGCAGATCCACGCCAAGAGCTGGGAGGTGATCCCGGCCATCGTGCAGCCGCGCCCCGGTGTGCCGGTGTACATCTGCGGCGAGGCCTATTCGCATGAGCAAGGCTGGGTCGAAGGCGCGCTGCAGACGGCCGAGATCATGCTGCAGGTGCA
>CAWHRC010000016.1:0-409802 GCA_963831755.1 uncultured Acidobacteriota bacterium | reverse complement strand
GCAAGTAGCAGAAACACCGACCGCTCGCGCATTCGATGCCTCTACCGCGTCACGACGCACCACCGCGTCATGATACGGACCGCCTCGCGCCAAAGGAAATGAGTGGCATTGACACCCCTGCCCGACGGCGGTATAAACCGGCGTCCATTTGTCCCCGTTCGGGCCAAATATGGCGCCGGCCAATTCAAACCGTACAATTCGAATCCTTCCATGCGTATAGCCCAGATTCGCGCGACTCCGGTCACGGTCCCGCTCGAGGCGCCGCTGCGGCACGCGAACGGCTGCCACTGGGGCCGCTTCGTGCGCACGATCGTGGAGGTCGAGACCGACGAGGGCCTGGTCGGCCTGGGCGAGATGGGCGGCGGCGGCGAGAGCGCGACGGCGGCCTTCAAGGGCCTGAAGCCCTACCTGCTCGGCCGCGACCCGGCGCGCCTCGAGGAGCTGCGCTTTCTGATCGCCAACCCGACGGCCTCGCTCTACAACAACCGCACGCAGCTCCTGGCCGCGCTCGAGTTCGCCTGCCTCGACCTGCTGGGGCAGAAGTGGGGCGTGCCGGTCTCGGAGATCCTCGGCGGGCCGGCTGCGCGAGCGGGTGCCGTTCGCGTCCTACCTCTTCTTCCGCTACCCGAGCCCGAGGGCGGCGCGGGCGAGGTGCGCAGCGTCGAGCAGCTGGTGGCCCACGCGCACGACGCTGAAGCGGCGGCACGGCTTCACCAGCCACAAGCTGAAGGGCGGCGTGTTCCCGCCCGAGTACGAGCTCGAGTGCTACCGCGCGCTCGCCGCGGCGCTGCCCGGCGATCGCTTTCGCTTCGACCCGAACGGCGTGTGGTCGACCGAGCAGGCCATCTGGTTCGGCCAGCAGATCGAGGGCCTTCGCAACGACTACCTGGAGGACCCGGTCTTCGGCCTGCACGGCATGCGCCGCGTGCGCGAGAAGGTGCGCATGCCGCTCGCCACGAACACCGTGGTGGTGGGCTTCGAGCAGCTCGCGGCGAACGTGCTCGACACGGCGGTCGACGTGATCCTGCTCGACACCACGTTCTGGGGCGGGATCCGCCCCTGCCTCAAGGCCGCCGGCGATCTGCGAGACGTTCCAGCTCGGCGTGGCGGTCCACTCCTCGGGCGAGCTCGGCATCCAGCTGGCGACGATGCTGCACATGGGCGCGGTGCTGCCGAACCTGAGCTTCGCGGCGGACGCGCACTACCACCACCTGCAGGACGACGTGATCGAGGGCGGCAAGCTGGCGTACCAGGGCGGCATCGTTCGCCGTGCCCAGCGGGCCCGGGCTCGGCGTGCGCCTCGACCGCGAGAAGCTCGCGCGCTACCACGAGCTGTTCCTGCGCCTCGGGCCGTACCCGTACGACCAGGACCCGCTGCGGCCGGGCTGGACGCCGCTGGTGCCGAACGAGCGCTGGGCCGACCCGGCGGACGGCCGCGTCCCGGAGGTGCCGGCCTGATGAGTCCTGCCGCCCGTTGGAAGCGCGGGGTCCTTGCTCCGCTGGCGACCTCTGCCCTGCTCGCCGCCGGTCTCGCTACGGCCGCTCGGGCCGAGGACGGGTACGAGCTGTGGCTGCGCTACCACCCGCTGGCCGACGAGCGGGCGCGCGAGGGCTACCGCGCCGCGTTCAGCGGCCTGCTGATGGACGCCCCCTCCCCCACGCTGCGCGCCGCGCGGGACGAGCTCGAGCGTGGTCTCGGCGGTCTGCTGGACACGCGCCTGGCGACGCTCAGGGACCCGTCCCGGGACGGCGCGCTCGTCGTCGGGACGAAGGAGAGCTCGCCATTCGTCGCCGGGCTCGACCTGTCGGCGGACCTCGCGCGGGCCGGCGACGAGGGCTTTCTGATCCGCTCGACGCGCATCGGCGACCGGCGAGCCACGGTCGTCGCGGCGAACACGGACACGGGCGTCCTCTACGGCGTCTTCCGCCTGCTGCGGCTCGTCCAGACGGGCCAGCCCGTGTCCGCGCTCTCGATCGTCGAGCGGCCGCGCATCCGCTACCGCCTGCTCGACCACTGGGACAACCTCAACCGCACGGTCGAGCGCGGCTACGCCGGCTGCTCGCTGTGGGACTGGCACAAGCTGCCCGACTACCTCTCGCCGCGCTACACGGACTACGCCCGGGCGAACGCCTCGATCGGCATCAACGGCGCGGTGCTCACCAACGTCAACGCCAACGCGATCGAGCCTGACGCCCGAGTACCTCGCCAAGGCCGCGGCGCTGGCAGACGCCTTCCGCCCGTACGGCATCCGCGTCTATCTCACCGCCCGCTTCAGCGCCCCGATCGAGATCGGGGGCCTAAAGACCGCCGACCCGCTCGACCCGGCGGTCGCCGCCTGGTGGAAGCGCAAGGCCGACGAGATCTACGGCCTCGATTCCCGACTTCGGCGGCTTTCTCGTGAAGGCCAACTCCGAAGGCCAGCCGGGACCGCAGGACTACGAACGCACCCACGCCGACGGCGCCAACATGCTCGCCGACGCGCTCGCCCCGCACGGCGGCGTCGTGATGTGGCGCGCCTTCGTCTACTCGCCACGAGGTGCCCGAGGACCGCGCCAAGCAGGCGTACGACGAGTTCAAGCCGCTCGACGGCACGTTCCGCCCGAACGTGCTGGTGCAGGTCAAGAACGGCCCGATCGACTTCCAGCCGCGCGAACCGTTCCACCCGCTGTTCGGCGCGATGCCGAAGACGCCGCTGATGCTCGAACTGCAGATCACCCAGGAGTACCTCGGCTTCGCCACGCACCTCGTCTTCCTGGCGCCGCTGTTCGAGGAGGTCCTTCGACGCCGACACCTAGGCGCGGGGCGAGCGGCTCGACGGTGGCCAAGGTGGTCGACGGCACGCTCGCCGGCCACGCGCTCACCGGTATCGCCGGCGTCGCCAACATCGGCGCCGACCGCAACTGGTGCGGCTCGGCGTTCGCCAGCGCGAACTGGTACGCCTTCGGCCGTCTGGCGCTGGGATCCGACGCTGACTCAGCGGCGATCGCCGAGGAGTGGGTGCGCATGACCTTCGGCAACGATCCCGCGCTCGTGAAGCCGGTGGTGCGCATGATGCTCGGCTCGCGTGAAGCGGCCGTCGACTACATGACCCCGCTCGGGCTGCACCACATCATGGCCGAGGGTCACCACTACGGCCCGGGCCCTGGGTCGACAGCGAGCCGCGGGCCGACTGGAACTCCGTCTACTACCACCGTGCCGACGCGCACGGCATCGGCTTCGACCGCACCGCCACGGGCAGCAACGCGGTCGGCCAGTACGTTCCGCCGGTGGCCGAGACCGTTCGGCAGCCTCGAGCGCGTGCCCGAGAAGCTTCCTGCTCTGGTTCCACCACGTGCCGTGGGACCACCGGCATGGCGTTCGGGCCGCACGCTGTGGGAGGAGCTGGTGCTACCACTACGACTCCGGCGTGGCGGCGGTGCGGCGCCATGCAGGCCACCTGGCAGGGCGCTCGCGAGCCGGGTCGACGCGGAGCGCTACGAGCAGGTGCGCGCCTTCCTGGCGATCCAGGAGAAGGAGGCGCGCTGGTGGCGCGACGCCTGCGTCCTCTACTTCCAGACCTTCTCGGGCCGGCCGCTCCCGGCGGGGAGCGAGCAGCCGCAGCACGACCTCGCCTACTACCGGGCGATCCAGAAACGCTACGTCCCGGGGAGCTGAGCAGGTGGCCCCTTTCGAGCTCGCAGAGCGCGTCGCGGTGGTGACCGGCGGCTACGGTGTCCTCGGCGGCAGCGTGGCCGAAGCGCTGGCGTCGGCGGGAGCGCGCGTCGCGGTGCTCGGCCGCCACCGCGAGCCGGCCGAGGCGAAGGTCGAGGCGCTGCGCGCCCGGGGCGCCACGGCCATGGCGCTCGTGGCCGACGTGCTCGACGAGGCGGCCCTGTGCGAGGCCCGCGCGGCCCTGCTCGCGGCCTGGGACAGGGTCGACATCCTGGTCAACGCCGCAGGAGGCCACGTGGCGGAGGCGCGCACCGACCACGCGCCCGCGTTCGCGATGTCGCTGCCCGCCTTCGACGACGTCGTGCGCCTGAACCTCCACGGCAGCGTCTACCCGACGCTCGTCTTCGGCGAGGTCATGGCGCGCCGCAAGAAGGGCAGCGTGGTCAACATCTCCTCGATGGCGGCCACCCAGGCGGTGAGCGGCGTGCTCGGCTACTCCGTGGCCAAGGCCGCGATCGAGAGCTTCACGCGCTGGATGGCCGTCGACCTCGCCCGCCGCTACGGCGAGGGCCTGCGCGTGAACGCGATCGCGCCCGGCTTCTTCATCGCCAAGCAGAACCGCAGCGTGCTGCTCGAGGCGGACGGCTCGCTCAGCGAGCGCTCGCAGGCGATCCTGGCGCGCACGCCGATGGGCCGCTTCGGCGACCCCGCCGAGCTGCAGGGGCCGGTGCTGTGGCTGTGCGGCGACGCGGCCTCCTTCGTCACCGGCGCCGTGATCCCGGTCGACGGCGGGTTCAGCGCGGACAGCGGGATCTGACGGCCGCGACGGCGCGCGAAAGGACGTGACGATGACGCTCCCGCAGCACTGGCAGGACTTCCTGGTCGCCGCGCGCGGAGGCCGGCCCGAGCGCGTGCCCGTGGCGCTCATCGTCGACAGCCCGTGGCTGCCCGGCTTCGCCGGCCTGAACACGCTCGACTTCTTCCTCGACACACGGGCCTGGCTCGACAGCTACCTGCAGCTGCTCCAGCGCTTCCCGGACGTGGTCTTCCTGCCCGGCTTCTGGGTCGAGTACGGGATGGCGAACGAGCCGAGCGCGTTCGGCGCGCGTGTGCTGTGGCACCCCGACCAGCCCCCGGGCATCCGCCACCTCGAGCTGCCACCGTCGGAGTGGGCCGGGCTGCCCAGACCGGATCCCGAGACGGACGGCCTGATGCCGCTGGTGCTGCGGCGGATCGAGCGGCTGGAGCGGGGCGGCGAGCTGCCGGAGCCCCAGCGCATCCGCTTCGTCGCCGCGCGCGGGCCGATGGCCGTCGCCGCCCACGTGCTCGGGATGCTGGCGCTGCTCGAGGCGACGGCGCTCGAGCCGGAGGCCACGGCCGCGGCCCTCGAGCTGTTCGCCGACACCGCGGTCGCCTTCCTGCGCGCCCAGCTCGCGCGCCTGCGCGAGCCGCTCGGCGTGCTGGTGCTCGACGACATCCCGGGCATGCTCTCGCCGGCCGCCTTCGACGCGATCGCGCTGCCGTGCCTGCAACGCGTGTTCGACGCCTTCCCCGGGCTGCTGCGGATCTACCACAACGACACGCCGTGCCCGCACCTCTTGCCGAGGATCGGGCAGCTGCACTGCGAGGTCTGGAACTGGAGCCACGAGATGGACGTCGCCGCCGTGCGGGCGGCCGTGGGGCCGCAGATGGCGCTGCTCGGCAACGTCGCCCCGCTCGACACGCTCGCCCGCGGCACGGCGGAGCTCGTGTACGCCGAGGCGCGCGCCTGCGTCGAGAAGATGGCGGGGGCGACCGGGTTCATCCTCTCGGCCGGCGGCGGCGCCTCCCCCGGCATGCCGGCCGGGAACCTCGACGCGCTCGTGCGCGCGGCGCGGTAGCCGGTCGGCTGACGCCGGACGGCCTCAGTGCGGCGGGCTTCAGCCGAGCACGCCCTCGAGCACGACGATGTCGGCGTCGGTGTCGGCGACGGCGGCATAGATGTGCCGGCTGTCGGGCGCCCACGACAGCGAGCGCGCGATGAAGACGGAGCGATCCCCGAAATCCGTGACGGCGCGCATCGCGCCGCCGTCGCTCGGGATCAGCCAGACGTTCGCCGTCGTGCTGTCCAGCAGGGGCACGGCCAGCCAGCGGCCGTCCGGCGAAGCGGTGACGTGCACGTGCAGTCGCGTCGCGAGAGGCACGCGCGAGCTGGCGATGCGCGCCAGCACCTCGGCCGGGCCGTCGTCCGGTCTCGCGCGGCAGACCTCAGTGTCACCCACGATGCCCAGGGGCAGCTCGGGCAGGCGCGTGAAGAACAACGCTCCACCCTGGCGGGACACACTCGGACCCAGCACGCGGTCGCTGCGCACCGCCACGATGGCGCCGCTCGCCAGGTCCAGGCGGTCGATCCGTCCCACCGATCGGGTGAGATAGACCGACTGCCCGTCCGACGCCCAGCACGGCCCGAGGGCTTCGGGCAGGAGCGTGGTGGAGCCACCGCCATCGCGGTTGATCACGCAAAGAGCGATCCGGGCATCGTGCGCACGCAGGAAGAGGATGCGGTCGTCGACGGGCGACCACAGTGGCAGGCCGAGCGCGACGGCGGGGTCGCTCTCGAAGGTGATCTGCTGGGCCCACGCCCCGTCCACGGCGGCGAGCCAGAGGTTGCTGTGGCCGCCACTGTCGGAGATGTAGACCATTTCCCTCTCGTCGGGACTGACCGTGGGCACCTGGATCTGCCCGGTCTGCCTCGTGATCCGCACCGCGTTGTCGACGTTGTCCCGGGGCCCGCCGTCGATCGGGAACCTCCAGACGTCCGACCGGCTGCGCACGCGGCTCGCCAGCAGCCGGCCCGAGGCGTCGATGTCGGGCTCGAAGTAGGAAACGTCACCGAACGTGAGCTGGCGATCGCCCGAGCCGTCCCGCATCACCAGCCGCAGGTTGTTCGTCGGCGGGTAGGCCATCGTGCTGCCGGTCGAGCTGCTGTAGGCGAGACCCGAGCCGTCGGACAGCCACGCGTGCCCCCGCAGCCAGCCCGCGCGCACGACCGTCCGCGGCTCTCCGCCCGCGGCGTCGACCACCTCGATCCGCGTGTCGAAGAAGTTCCCGGCACGATGAAACGCCACGCAGCGGTCGTCCGGCGACCAGCGCGGGTGGTCGCACCAGAACTCCGGAGGCACGACGAGCGCTGTCTGTGTCGTCGAGCCGTCGAGCGGACAGACGACCAGCGCGATGCCCGCGTCGGTGCGCCGGAAGAACGCCAGCCGCCTCCCGTCGTGGCTGACGTCGCAGCCGCCGAGCGCCGCGGCCACGCGCCGCGCCGGTCCGCCGAGCGCGGAGACCTGCCAGAGCTGGCCGGCTCCGCCGCCGGCGGCCGGCGTGTGGTAGATGAGCGCGCTCGAGTCCGGCATCCAGCGCGGCTCCAGGTGGTCGGCATCGTCCCTCGTGACCTGCAGCGGCGCTCCGCCGGCCAGCAGGCGGATCCAGATCTGACGTCGACCGCCCGCGACGGCGACGAACGCCACCATCTTGCCGTCGGGCGAGACCGCCGGCGAGCCGGCCATGCCGATCGAGTCGGTCAGCCGCGACAGACGGACCTCCGGGGTCTTGCGGCTACCGGACGCGGCCGCGGGCGCCGAGCCGTCCTGTTCGGACGCGTCCTCCAGCTCGAGGCGGGCGTCGCCGATGTCGCGCAGGCGCCGCCGGGCGTCCTTGTGCAGGCAGCGGCGCAACAGGCGCCGGATCGAAGGCGGCGTCTGCTCGGGGAGGCGGGACCAGTCGGGCTCACGCGTGATGACGCTCACGAGGGCGTCGGCCAGCGTGTCTGCGCCGAAGGTCCGTGCGCCGGTGATCATCTCGTAGAGGACGCAGCCGAACGCCCAGATGTCCGTGCGCTTGTCGACGGCGCCGCCGCGGGCCTGCTCGGGGCTCATGTAGGCTGCCGTGCCGAGCACCGTGCCCGACTGGGTGCCGCCCGACGTCACGGTGGGGTCGCTCGACGTCTCGACGTCCGGCACCGGTGCCGTCACCCGTCCCAGGCCGAAGTCCAGGACCTTGACGACGCCCTCGGGCGTGATCTTGACGTTGGCGGGCTTGAGGTCGCGGTGGACGATGCCCTTCTCGTGCGCCGCGTCGAGCGCTTCGGCGATCTGGCGCGCGATCGCCACGGCCTCGCCCAGGGGCAGCCGCTCGCCACGGCTCCCGCGGAGCTCGATGAGGTCCTGGAGGGTCGGGCCCTCCACGAGCTCGAGCACGAGAGCGGGCGTGCCGCCGGCGTCCTCGACCCCGTAGATCGCGCCCACGTGCGGGTGATTGAGCGCTGCCAACAGGCGCGCTTCGCGCTCGAAGCGAGCGACCCGGTCGGGGTCGCGCGCGAACGATTGGGAGAGCGTCTTGACCGCCACCTCCCGGCCGAGCCGCGTGTCGCGAGCCCGGTAGACCTCACCCATGCCGCCGGCGCCGATCGGCTCGACGATCTCGTAGGGACCGAGGCGCGTTCCCGGATCCATGCCACCACCTGGGGGATTGGTGGTGAAGCATAGCGCGCGCGGGCGGCCGGCGGCGCGGCTGTTGCGGGGCCGGGCGGGGTAGCGCCTGCCAGCCCGGCCTCTGCTAGACCTGGCAGTCGATGCGCACGACGGCGCCCGGCTTCGCGTACGGGACGCGCGTGCCCTCGATCGGCCTGCCGTCGACCAGGAGCCGGGCCGGCTTGCCGCTCGCCCGGTTGCTGACCTTGATCCGGTACTCCGCCCCGCGGCAGCGGCGCACCAGCGTGAAGGTCGCGATCTCCTCGCCGATGCAGGGATCGACCACCAGCCCGTCGAGCTCGGGCCGCACCCCCAGGATGTGCTGCGAGATCGCGACGAAGTTCCAGGCCGCGGTCCCGGTGAGCCAGGAGTTCTTCGCCTCGCCGTGGCGGACGGCGTCCCTGCCCGCGATCATCTGCGCGTACGCGTAGGGCTCCAGCCGGTGGACCTCGGAGATCGCCTCCCGGTAGGCCGGCGCGATCTTCTTCCACAGCTCGAAGGCCCGGCCGCCGCGGCGGATCACCGTCTCCGCGATCATCACCCAGGGGTTGTTGTGGCAGAAGATGCCGGCGTTCTCCTTGTAGCCGGGCGGGTAGGAGCTGATCTCGCCCAGCTCGAGGTGGTACTCCTTGTACGCCGGCTGGTTCAGCACGATGCCGTGCTTCGTCTCCAGCCGCGCGCGCACGGAGTCGAGGGCTTTCTTCGCGTGGCCGCTCGCGACGCCGATCCCGGCCATCACGCAGTAGCCCTGCGACTCGATCAGGATCTGGCCGTCCTCGCACTCCTTGCTGCCGATCTTCCTGCCGAAGAAGTCGTAGGCGCGCAGGAACCACTCCCCGTCCCAGCCGTGCTCGAGCACGGTCTTCGCCATCCGCTGCGCCTGCTCGCGCGCCGCCTTCGCCTCCTGCGGGAAGCCGGCCGCCTCGGCCAGCGCCGCGTAGTCCGGCGCGACGTGGACGAACAGTCCGGCGATGAACACCGACTCGGCGGTGCGGCCGGTGCGGTTGCCGGTGGTCTGGAACGACTCGTCCGGCGTGTCGGAGAAGCAGTTGAGGTTCAGGCAGTCGTTCCAGTCGGCGCGGCCGATCAGCGGCAGCCCGTGCGGGCCCAGGTTGTCGAGCACGTGCTGGAACGAGCGCTTCAGGTGCTCGAACAGCGAAGCCGCGTTCTTCGGGTCGTTGTCGAAGGGGACCGTCTCCTCGAGGATCGCGAAGTCGCCGGTCTCCTTGACGTAGGCGGCCGTGCCCGAGATCAGCCACAGCGGGTCGTCGTTGAAGCCGGAGCCGATGTCGTTGTTGCCGCGCTTGGTGAGGGGCTGGTACTGGTGGTAGGCGCTGCCGTCGGCCTTCTGGGTGGCGGCGATGTCGAGGATGCGCTCCTTCGCGCGCGAGGGCACGAGGTGCACGAAGCCGAGCAGGTCCTGGTTCGAGTCGCGGAAGCCCATGCCGCGGCCGATGCCGGTCTCGAAGTAGGACGCCGAGCGCGACAGGTTGAAGGTCACCATGCACTGGTACGGGTTCCAGATGTTGACCATGCGGTCGAGCCGCGCGTCCTTCGACTTCACGGTATACGTCGAGAGCATCTCCGTCCAGTAGTCGCGCAGCTTCGCCAGCGCCTCGTCCACCTGCTCGGTGTTGCGGAAGCGCGCCATCACCTCCTCGGCGCGCTTCTTGTTGATCACCCCCGGCTTCTCCCACTTCTCCTCGACCGGGTTCTCGACGTAGCCGAGCACGAACACGAACGTCTTCTCCTGGCCGGGCGCGAGGTTCACGGCGAGCTGGTGCGAGCCGATCGGCGACCAGCCGCTGGCCACGGAGTTGCGCGACTTCCCCTGCGCCACGACCTGCGGCTCGCCGAAGCCGTTGTAGAGGCCCAGGAAGCTCTCGCGGTCCGTGTCGAAGCCCTTCACCCTGGCGTTCACCGTGTAGAACGCGTAGTGGTTGCGGCGCTCGCGGTACTCGGTCTTGTGGTAGATCGTGCTGCCCTCGACCTCGACCTCGCCGATCGAGAGGTTGCGCTGGTAGTTCGTCTGGTCGTCCGAGGCGTTCCACAGGCAGAACTCGACGAACGAGAAGAGCTTCACGCTCTTCTTCCGGCGCGAGG
This sequence comes from uncultured Acidobacteriota bacterium, assembly GCA_963831755.1. Lineage (GTDB taxonomy): Bacteria > Acidobacteriota > Vicinamibacteria > Fen-336 > Fen-336 > DATBSL01. Next base: position 399,539 of record CAWHRC010000016.1, on the reverse strand, counting down.
TATTCCTGAGCGTGACCTTGTGCACCTCGGCGTTCGTCCCGAGCGGGACGAAGTAGAGCACCTCGGCCTGCAGGCCCTTCCGCCTGCCGGTGATCTTCGTGTACGAGAGGCCGACCCGGCACTCGTAGGAGTCCAGCTCGCGCTTGACTGGCGCCCAGCCGGGCGTCCAGAAGTCGCCGCCGTCGTGGATGTAGTAGTAGCGCCCGCCAGCGTCCGTCGGCACGTTGTTGTAGCGGTAGCGCGTCAGCCGGCGCAGCCGTGCGTCGCGATAGAAGCAGTAGCCGCCGCCGGTGTGCGAGACGAGCCCGAAGAACTCCTCGGTGCCGAGGTAGTTGATCCAGGGGTAGGGCGTGCGCGGGGTCGTGATCACGTACTCGCGGGCTTTGTCGTCGAAGTGGCCGAAGCGCATGAGGTCCTCCCGGAGGATGAAGGCGCCGCTCGAGGTCTCGAGCCGCGCCTGGCAGCGGACAGCGCGGCATGATGCCTCCGGGTCGGCCGTGAATCAAACCCTCGGGGCGCGCGGGCGGCTGCTGCTCCGCGCCTGACGGCTCTCCGAAGTGACGGCCATCACGTTCCGCACGGCGGACGGCGACGCCCGGGACGACTCCGTGCGACGCAGTGCTATCTTGAGGCGACCGTTCCGGAATCGACGTACGGCGACGCTCGCGGCACTGGTCCCGCGAGCCGGAGGTGGGCACTCTCGTGGAGGCGCCGATCTCGTCGTTGATCGCATCCGCCGAGCGCGGCGACCGGTCTGCCGCCGACGCGCTGTTCGCCTCGCTGTACTCCGAGCTGCACCGGCTGGCGGGGCGCCAGCTGGCGCGCCGGGGGGGAGGCGTGACCCTCGGTGCGACCACCCTGCTGCACGAGGCGTATCTCGACATCTCCAGGCGTGAGGGCGCGCTGTTCCCCGACCGGGGCCGCTTCATGGCGTACACGGCGCGGGTGATGCGCGGGCTGATCATCGACTACGCCCGCCGACGCCAGGCGCAGAAGCGGGGCGGCGGGTTCGAGATCACGTCGCTCGGCGCCGAAGTGGCCGACCCGGCCGACGATGCCCGGCTGGCCCGCATCGGCGAGGCGATCGACGCACTCGCCGCCGTCGACCCCGCGCTCGCACAGGTGGTCGACCTCAAGTTCTTCTGCGGGTTCTCCTTTGCCGAGATCGGCGGCCTGCGTGGCGTGTCGGAGCGCACGGTGCAGCGGCATTGGGAAAAGGCGCGCATCTATCTCCATCGCGCGGTCCGGGATGCGGGACTGGCCTGAGCGCGAGCGGCGCGCCCCGGAGTCCATCCAGGGATTCGGGAACGAGCGCTGGGCGCAGGTCAGTCCCCACCTCGATCGCGCCCTGGAGCTGTCCGACGACGAGCGCGCGGCCTGGCTCGCCCGCCTGCAGGTCGAAGACCCGGCGCTCGCGCGCGACCTGCGGACGCTGCTCGAGGAGCGGGACGCCCTGAGCCACGAGGGCTTCCTGGAAGGCGCGGCGCCCCCGCTGCCGGCGCAGGCGTCGCTCGCCGGGCAGACGATCGGCTGCTACACGCTGGTCTCGCTGATCGGACAGGGAGGCATGGGCAGCGTGTGGCTGGCGCGGCGCAGCGACGGCCTGTTCGAGGGGGCGGCTGCGGTCAAGCTGCTGAACGCCTCCCTGGTCGGGCGGGCGGGCGAGGAGCGCTTCAGGCGTGAGGGCGGCATCCTGGCGCGGCTCGACCACCCTCACATCGCACACCTGCTGGACGCGGGGCTGTCGGCGACGGGCCAGCCCTACCTCGTGCTGGAGCACGTCGCGGGCGAGGCGATCGACCGCTACTGCGACCGGCGTGCGCTCGCGACCGGCGCGCGCGTCCGCTTGTTCCTGGACGTGCTGGCCGCCGTCGCGCACGCGCACGCGAACCTGATCGTGCACCGCGACATCAAGCCCTCCAACGTGCTGGTGCGCGGCGACGGCGAGGTGAAGCTGCTGGACTTCGGCATCGCGAAGCTGCTCGAGGGCGACACCAGCGCCGGCGAGGCGAGCGCCTTGACGCGCGAGGGCGGGCGGGCGCTGACGCCCGAATACGCGGCGCCCGAGCAGCTCACCGGCGGGCGAATCACGACGGCCACGGACGTGTACTCGCTGGGCGTGCTGCTGTACCTCCTGCTCTCCGGACGGCACCCCGCCGGCGCGGCGCTGGGCTCGCCGGCGGAGCTCCTGAGGGCGATCGTCGACACCGAGCCCGAGCCCGTCTCGCGGGCCGCGGCAGCAGAGCAGGCGACCGGCGGCGCGACGGCCGACGGGGCCTCGCCGGAGAGGCTGCGCCGGGCGCTGCGCGGGGACCTCGACACGGTGGTCGCCAAGGCCCTGAAGAAGAGCCCGCAGGAACGCTACTCTTCGGTGACGTCGTTCGCCGACGACCTCCGGCGGTACCTGAACCACGAGCCCGTCAGCGCGCGTCCCGACACGCTGGCCTACCGCGCCGCCCGCTTCGTGCGCCGGAACCGGGCGCCGGTCGCCCTGGCCGCCGTGGCGGCGCTCGCCCTCGTGGCCGGCCTGACGGGCACGCTCAGCCAGGCGCGGCGGGCCGACCGCCAGGCCCGCGCCGCGCGCGAGCAGCGCGACTTCGCGCTGCGCCAGCTCTCGCGCGCCGAGGCGATCAACGACCTCGACGCCTTCCTGCTGACCGACGCCGCGCCGTCGGGCAGACCGTTCACCGCCGGCGAGCTGCTGGCCCGGGCCGAGCAGGTCGTCGAGCGGCAGAAGGACGGGGCCGACGAGGACCGCGTCGAGATGCTGATCTCGATCGGCCGCCAGTACCACAGCCAGGACCAGCACGCGGAGGCACGACGGCTGCTCACCCGGGCCTACGAGCTGGCCAGCCGGCTGCCCGAGCCCGCCATCCGTGCCAAGGCCGCCTGCACGCTCGCCAGCACGATCGCACTCTCGGGCGAGCTGCAGCGCGCCGAATCGCTCGTCGAGGAGGCCAGACGCGAGCTGCCCGAGGAGCCGCAGTTCGCGCTGGACCGGCTCAATTGCCTGTTGCGCGGCAGCGAGGTCGCGCGCGCCCGCGGCGATCCGGAGGCCTCCCTCGCGCGGGTGAGGGCCGCACAGCGACTGCTGCAGGAGGCGCCGGCGTCCGCGCTGCTGGACCTGCGCGTTTCCATGGAGCTCGCGTCGTCCTACCAGCTGGGCGGCCGCAACCGCGAGGCGAGCGCGGCGTTCGAGCGGGCAGCCGCACGTCTTTCGGCGCTGGGACGCGACGACACCGACACGGCGAGCACTCTGTTCAACAACTGGGCGCTCGCCCTGCGCGCCCTGGGGCGCACGCTCGACGCCGAGCGGACCATGCGGCGCGCGATCCGGATCAGCAGCGCGGACGCGACGGAGCGGGGGGTGCAGCCGATGCCGCTCAACAACCTGGCGCGCCTTCTGTTCGAGCTCCACCGCCTCCCCGAGGCGGCGAGCTACGCCGAGCGGGCGCACGCGCAGGCATTGCGGGCGGGCAGCGACATCGTCGCCAACCAGTCCCTGCTGGTGCGCGCCGCCATCTACCGGGAGCAGGGCCGGTTTTCCCGCGCGGCCGAGATGCTGGCCGAGGTCGGGCCGAGGCTCGAGCGCACGCTGCCGGCCGGCCACGTCGCCTTCGCGGCGCTCGCCCTGGAGCAGGGGCTGCTCGCCCAGGCGTCCGGAGACTCGCGGGCCGCTCTCGCGGCCCTGGACAAAGCGGTGGCGATCGCCGAGGCGAGCCCGCAGGGCCGGAACGTGATGTCGACCCTGCTGCTGGGCCGCTCGGCGAGCCGCCTCGCCGCCGGGCGACCAGATGACGCGGGCGCCGACGCGGCGCGGGCGCTGGAGCTGGAGCAGCAGGCCCGCGACCCGGGGAGCTCATCCAGCAGGCTGGGCCGCGCCTTCCTGGCGCTGGCACGCGTCCGGCGCTCCCAGGGCAGGGTCGAGGAGGCGCAGCGCGCCGCAGCCTCCGCGTTCGAGCAACTGCTGCCCTCCCTGGGCGCGGGTCACCCGGACACCCTGGAGGCCCGGCAGCTCGCCACGATCGAGGCGCCAGACAGGTAGCTGCTGTCGTCTTTTCACCTCCGTTCACGATCTCCAAGGTGAACAGTACCCGTGAGCGGAGAGAAGCCATGAGCGGTCTGAGTCGTCGGGTCTTGTCGCGCGTGTCCACGGTCGGGTGCCTCCTGCTGGCGGCCGCCTCGACCCGGGGCCAGCTGGTCGACGGCACGAAGGCCCCGAACGCCGCCGGCGAGGGCGTCCACAAGTCCCTGGCGCTCGAGGTCGGCGCCGGACGCGGCGACGCGTTCACGCCCGACTCGTCGGCGTTCCTCATAGAGCGCGACCCGTTCCGAGCCATCCGGCGGGGCCGGCAGCTCTTCCAGCGGAAGTACGGCCGCGCCGACGGACAGGGCCCGGGAGCGGGGGACGGCGCCGGCGACGTCCAGACGAACCTGGCGATCGGCGCCGGGCTGGCCGACAGCTGTGCCGCCTGTCACGGGCGCCCGCGCGGCGCTGCCGGCTTCGGCGGCGACGTGGCGACGCGGCCCGACAGCCGCGACGCGCCCCACCTGTTCGGGCTCGGCCTCAAGGAGATGCTGGCCGACGAGATCACGGCGGAGCTCCGGGCCATCCGCGCGGGCGCCGTCGCCGACGCGCGGCAGTCGGGCCGCCCCGTCACCCGCAGCCTGGTCGGCAAGTCGATCCACTACGGAACCCTCACGGCCGGCCCGGACGGTTCCGTGGACACCTCCGGCGTGCGCGGCGTCGACCCCGACCTGCGCGTGCGGCCCCTCTTCTCGCACGGCGGGACCATCTCGATCCGCGAGTTCGTGGTCGGGGCCCTGCAGAACGAGATGGGGCTCCAGGCGGTGGACCCCGACCTCGCCGCCGCCGCGGCAGGCGCGCGGATCACCACGCCGTCGGGAATGGTGCTGGACGGCTCGCTCGACAGGGTAGAGGCGCCGCCGACCGCGGACCCGCTGGCCGATCCGGACAACGACGGCGTCCCGAACGAGATCCCGACGAGCCTCGTCGACTACTACGAGTTCTACCTGCTGAACTACTTCAAGCCGGCGACCCATCAGAGGGACGAGACCACGCGGCGCGGCGAGCGCCTGCTGGGGCGCATCGGCTGCACCGAGTGCCACGTGCGCAACCAGCGCATCGACCATGACAGGCGGGTCGCCGACGTGGAGACGGCCTACGACCCGACTCGCGGCCGCTTCAACAGGCTCTTTGCGACGGCCACGCCCCTCGTCTCCTCGAGGGACGACGGGACCGGTCTGCCCGCGGTCCGCACGCCGCTCGGCGGGAGCTTCCTGGTGCGGGACATCTTCAGCGACTTCAAGCGCCACGACGTGGGCCCGGGCTTCTACGAGAGAAACTACGACGGTTCTCTGCGCCGGCAATTCATGACGACCGCGCTGTGGGGCGTGGGCACCACGGCTCCCTACGGTCACGACGGGCGCAGCCTCAACCTCACGGAGGTCATCCTGCGTCACGGGGGCGAGGCGCAGCAGGCGCGTGACTCGTTCGCCTCGCTCGACGCGGACCAGCGCGCGGCCCTGTTGAGCTTCCTGGGCTCGCTCGTGCTGTTCCCTCCCGACGACACCGCCTCGAACCTCGATCCCGGCGACCCGAACGCCCCGGGCTACCCGCAGTTCGGCCACGGCAGCATCAAGCTCGGCGTTCTCTTCAACGATCCTCACGACCCCGAGTAGGCGACCCGGGCGCCCGGGAGAGCTCCGCGCACGAGATCGGCGCGGCGCGCGCTTGCGACGCCCGCGGGCGCCGGGGTAGATTGCCCGGGCTCTCCCGGGACCTCGTGAACGCAGAACTCCAGCCGGCGCCGGACCCCTCGCTCGAGCGGCTCACGCGGGCGGCCGCAGGCCGTCCCGTCGCACGCCTCTGGAGCACCATGTGGGGACAGGCCAACGCGCTGTTCCTGGCACGCCGCCGACGCGCGGTCTGGGCGGACCTGCTGATCCTGGCGGCCGGGGGCGCCCTTCTCTACGGGCTCGTCCAGGTCAGCCGCGAGTGGAGCGGTGTCCACCGTCCCGCCATCCAGCTCGACCTGTCGCCGTGGGCGCTGCCCATGTACACGTTCTTCTCGCTCGTGCGCGGGCTGATCGCCTACCTGCTGTCGCTCGCGTTCACGCTCGGCTACGCCTTCTGGGCGGCCAAGGACCGTCGCGCCGAGAAGGTGCTGGTGCCGCTGCTCGACGTCCTGCAGAGCATCCCCGTGCTCGGCTTCATGCCCGGCCTCGTGCTCGCGCTGGTGGCGGTGTTCCCGCGCACCAACGTCGGCCTGGAGCTGGCCGCGGTCGTCATGATCTTCACCGGCCAGGCCTGGAACATGACCTTCAGCCTCTACCACTCGCTGAAGTCGGTGCCCGCCGAGTTCCAGGAGGCGGCGCGGCTCTACGGCTTCGGCTGGTGGCGGCGCTTCGCCTGGGTCGAGCTGCCGTTCGGCACGACCGCGCTCGCCTGGAACAGCATGATGAGCATGGCCGGCGGCTGGTTCTTCCTGATGATCAACGAGAGCTTCGTGCTGGGCGGGCAGGACTTCCGGCTGCCCGGGCTCGGCTCGTACATGAGCGCGGCGGCCGAGCAGGGGAACGTCGGCGCGATGCTGGCCGCGGTGGCGGCGATGACCGTGATGATCGTCCTGCTCGACCAGGTGCTCTGGCGACCCGTGATCGTCTGGGCGCAGCGCTTCCGCGTCGAGGACACGGCGGGCGCCGAGGCGCAGCGCAGCTGGTTCCTCGACCTGCTGCGCCGCTCGCGCCTGCGCCGCCGCTGGGAGGCGTGGCGGCTGCGCCGCGGGCGGCGGGTGGCCCGTCGCCTGGCCCAGCCTGCCGCTCCGTCCGCCCCGGCGGCGCTGCCGGACCCCAGCGTGCCCGCTTCCCTGCGCGTCGTCGCCACCGCCGCCCTCCTGCTTCTGACGCTCGCGCTCGCCTACGGCGCGGCGCGTCTCGGCCACCTCCTGCTCCAGCTCCCGCTGCGCTCGTGGACGATGCTGCTCGGCGCCGGCCTCACGACGCTCGGGCGCGTCCTGCTCTCGACCGCGATCGGCACGCTGTGGGCCGTCCCGGTCGGGCTGGCGATCGGGCTCTCGCCACGGCTGTCGCGGCTGCTGCAGCCGGTCGTCCAGGTCGTCGCGTCCTTCCCGGCGCCGATGCTGTTCCCGGCGGTGATCGCGGTCCTGCACTGGGCCGGCGTCGGCCTGGGCTGGGGCAGCGTGCTGCTGATGCTGCTGGGGACGCAGTGGTACATCCTGTTCAACGTGGTGGCCGGGGCCTCCTCCGTCCCCTCGGACCTGCGGGAGACCGCCCGCAGCTTCGGCCTCGGGCGCTGGCAGCGCCTGTGGGCTCTCTACATTCCCGCGACCTTCCCCTACCTGGTGACGGGCTGGGTGACGGCCGCCGGGGGCGCCTGGAACGCCACCATCGTGGCCGAGTACGTGACCCACCGCGGGGAGGTCCTCGAGACGTTCGGCCTGGGTGCGCTGATCAGCGAGTCGGCACGACTGGCCGACTTCCACACGCTGACCGCGGCGGTCCTGCTGATGTCCACGATCGTGGTCACCTTCAACCGGCTGGTCTGGCGGCCCGCCTACGCGCTGGCGCAGACGCGCTACGCGCTCACGAGGTGAGAGGCGAATGACGAACGATGCGGCCCTGTGCGAGCTGCGCGGCGTGCAGAAATGGTACGAGCGCGGGACGGGCCAGCCGCTGCGCGTGCTCGAGGACATCGACTTCGAGGTCCGGCCCAACGAGGTCGTCTGCCTGATCGGGCCCTCGGGCTGCGGCAAGTCGACCATCCTGCGCATCTGCGCGGGGCTGATCGCGCCGAGCAAGGGCGAGGTCCGCTACCACGGGCAGAAGCTGCGGGGGCTGGCGCCCGGCGTCGCCATCGTGTTCCAGGCGTTCGCGCTGTTCCCCTGGATGACCGTGCAGGGCAACGTGGAGGCGGTGCTGCGCGCGCGCGGCCTGTCGGAGCCGGAGGCGAGCGCCCGCGCCCGCAAGGCGATCCGCATGGTGGGCCTGGAGGGCTTCGAGCGCGCCTACCCGCGGGAGGTGTCGGGCGGCATGAAGCAGAGGGTCGGCATGGCGCGCGCGCTCTCCGTCGACCCCGAGCTGCTGTTCATGGACGAGCCCTTCAGCCAGGTGGACGCGCTGACGGCCGAGGGCCTGCGCGCCGAGATCCTGCAGATCTGGGACCACGCCGAGCGCAACCCCTCGAGCATCCTGATGGTCAGCCACGACCCGAAGGAGGTCGCCTACATGGCCGACCGGATCGTGGTGCTGTCCGCCAACCCGGGGCGCATCCGCACCGTGATCGAGAACCGCCTGCCCCGCCCGCGCGACCTGCGCTCGCCGGGGCTCTTGGCCCTGGTGGACCAGATCCACGACGTGATCACCTCGACCGAGCTGCCGGACGTGGTCGTGAGCACGGTGGCCGCCTCGGTCGCCGACGACGCGATGGAGCCACTGCCCCTGGCGAGGGGCAGCCACGTGCGCGCGCTCGTCCAGCACCTCGCCGCGCACGGCGGCAGCGCCGACCTGTTCCAGCTGGCGACGCAGACGCAGACGCCGATCGACCGCATGGTGCGGGTGGTGAAGGCCGGCGAGATGCTCGACCTGCTCGACACCCCCCGCCGGCTGGTCCTGCTCACGCCGCTCGGCCAGCGCTTCGCCGCGGCGCCGCGCGACGAGCAGAAGCGCATCTGGGCCGAGCGCGCGCTGGCGCTGCGGCTGTTCCGGGTCGCCCGCGACCTCATGGAGCTGCACGACGGCGAGCTGTCGAAGAACGAGCTGCTGCAGGAGATCGCGAACCGGCTGCCCACCGAGGACCCCGAGAGCACGTTCGACACGCTCGTCTCCTGGGCGCGCTTCGGAGGCGTCTTCAACTACTCGGAGGAGCTCGCCCGGCTGACGCCCGGCCCGTCGCTGGGCGCCGCGGCGTAGCACGCCGCCCGCGATCCAGGGCGCGCGCGGGCCGTGGCCGGGTCGCGGCTGCAGGTCGGGACGCGAGCCTGCCAGGCGGCCGCCCGCGCGAACGATCTGTCTTATGATTGCTGGTTCCACGGTGAGGCCGCGCGCTCGCGGTGCGCCGCCTCTCCAGGGCAGTCCGAGGAGCCGATGGGCACGATTCCCCCGCCGTCCGAGCGCACGATCGCCGTCCTGACCAGCGGCGGCGACGCGCCCGGCATGAACGCGGCGGTGCGCGCCGTCGTGCGCACCGGGCTCGCGCGGGGCGCGCGCGTGTACGCGGTCCGCGAGGGCTACGAGGGCGCGGTGGCCGGCGGCGACCGCATCGTCCCGATGACCTGGTCCGCGGTCGGCGGCATCCTGCACCAGGGCGGCACCGCGATCGGCACCGCGCGCTCCGAGCGCTTCCGCACGCGCGAGGGACGCCTGCTGGCCGCCTCGAACTTCCTGAACGCCGGCATCGACAGCCTGGTCGTGATCGGCGGCGACGGCAGCCTGTGCGGCGCGGACGTGCTGCGCCAGGAGTGGCGCTCGCTGGTCGACGAGCTGGTGGCGTGCGGCCGGATCGACGCGGCGGCTGCCGCACAGGCGCTGCCCTTCAGCATCGTCGGCCTGGTCGGCTCGATCGACAACGACATGTCGGGCACCGACATCACGATCGGGGCCGACACGGCGCTGCACCGGATCACGGAGGCGATCGACGCCATCGCGTCGACCGCCGCCAGCCACCAGCGCACGTTCGTGGTCGAGGTGATGGGTCGGCACTGCGGCTACCTGGCGCTGATGGGGGCGATCGCCACCGGCGCGAGCTGGGTGCTGATCCCGGAGAGCCCGCCGGACGTGGACGACTGGGAAGACACGATGTGCGAGCGCCTGCGCAGCGGGCGCCGGGCCGGGCGGCGCGACAGCATCGTGATCGTGGCCGAAGGTGCGCGCGACCGCCACGGCCGGGCGATCACCGTCGAGCACGTGCGCCAGTCCCTCCAGGAGCGGCTGGGCGAGGACGTGCGCGTCACGATCCTCGGCCACGTGCAGCGCGGCGGCTCCCCGAGCGCCTTCGACCGCTACATGAGCACGCTGCTGGGCCACGCCGCGATCGAGCAGCTGCTGTGCTCGCCGCCGGGCAGCGAGCCGCAGCTGATCGGCATGAAGGACAACCGCGTCACCCGCCAGCCGCTGATGGAATGCGTGGAGCACAGCGGCCGCGTAGCCAAGTGCGTCAGCAGCGGCGACTACGCCGCCGCGCTGGAGCTGCGCGGCGCCGGCTTCGCCTCGGCGCTGCGCACGCTGCGCACGATCGTGCGCGCCCTGCCGCACCCCCCGGTGGAGGGCCGGAAGCGCTTCCGCTTCGCCCTCATGCACGCGGGCGGCCCGGCGCCCGGCATGAACACCGCGATCCGCGCCGCGCTGCGCCTCACCGTCGACCGCGGGCACCACGTGCTGGGCGTGCGCAACGGCTTCCGCGGCCTGGTCGAGGGCGACTTCTTCGAGATGGGCTGGATGAGCGTCAACGGCTGGGCCAGCCGCGGCGGCGCCGAGCTGGGCACGAACCGCCGCCAGCCCGCCGACCGCGAGCTGTACCAGGTCGCTCGCCAGATCGAGAAGCACGAGCTCGACGGCATCCTGCTGATCGGCGGCTGGTCGGGCTACGCGGCGATCGCCAAGCTGCACGCCGAGCGCGAGCGCTTCCCGGCGTTCAACCTGCCGATGGTGTGCCTGCCCGCGTCGATCAACAACAACCTGCCGGGCTCGGAGCTGTCGGTCGGCAGCGACACCGCGCTCAACAACATCGTCGGCGCGGTCGACAAGATCAAGACCTCGGCCGTCGCCTCCCAGCGCTGCTTCGTGGTCGAGGTGATGGGCCGCCGCTGCGGCTACCTGGCTCTCCTGGGCGGGCTCGCCACCGGCGCCGAGAAGGTCTACATGCACGAGGACGGCGTCACGCTGGACGACCTGCAGCGCGACCTCTTGTCCCTGAAGGAGAGCTTCCGCAAGGGCAAGCGGCTGGGGCTGCTGATCCGCAACGAGGACGCGAACCCCTTCTACACGACGCCGTTCATGTGCGCCCTCTTCGAGCAGGAGGGCGGAGAGCTGTTCGACGTGCGCCAGGCGATCCTCGGCCACCTGCAGCAGGGCGGCGACCCGAGCCCGTTCGACCGCATCCTGGCGACGCGCATGGCGAGCGAGTCGGTCGAGTTCCTGATCCGCGAGGCGACGGCCGGCACGTTGGGCGCCGCGTCCTTCGTCGGCATGTGCGAGGGCAAGCTGACGTTCACGCCGTTCGACGAGCTGCCGCGGCTGATGGACGTCGAGAACAAGCGGCCGAAAGAGCAGTGGTGGCGCCAGCTGGCGCCGATCGCCCAGCTGCTGGCCTCGCCGGGAGCGCTGTCGGGGACGCAGGACGCAGAAAGCGCCTGAGGGCGCCCGGCCTTGGGCCGCTGCGTTGACGCTATACTCTGCGCAACGTCACCCGTATGAGCCAGGACGAGGTCAAGGACGGCCGCACGCCGCGGCTGGCGCCGGAGGCGTCGCGGCAGGGCCTGCTGCGGCGGCTGTTCGGACGGCCTGGGCCCCCGAGGTCCGGCGGCGGATCGCTCGATCCCGCGCGTCTGGGCCGCTATCGCCTGCTCAATCGCCTCGGCCAGGGCGGCATGGGCGTCGTCTTCGCGGCGGAGGACGAGAGCCTCGGCCGCCGCGTGGCCGTGAAGACGATCAGCGAACCCGACGAGTCGGCGCGCCGGCGCTTCCGTCGCGAGGCGCGCGCGGCGGCGGGTGTGAATCACCCGAACATCTGCCAGGTCTACGAGATCGGTGAGGACAGCGGGCAGCTCTTCATCGCCATGGAGCTGCTGACGGGCGAGCCGCTCGCCGAGCGGCTCGCGCGCGGGTCGATGCCGGTCGCGGAGGCGGTCGGCCTGGGCCAGGGGATGCTGGCCGCGCTCGGGGCGCTGCACGCGAGCGGCGTCGTGCACCGTGACCTCAAGCCGTCCAACGTCTTCGTGACGCCGCACGGCGTCAAGCTGCTCGACTTCGGCCTCGCGCGTCCCCTGCCGAGCGACCTCACCCGGTCGCTCGAGGAGGTGGCCGACCTCACGCGCTCGGGACTGATCGTCGGCACTCCCCGCTACATGGCGCCCGAGCAGGTGACCGGCCAGGAGGTCGACGCGCGCACCGACCTGTTCTCGACGGGCGCCATCCTGTACGAGGCCGTCGCCGGACGACCGGCCTTCCTGGGCGCGACGCTCGTCGAGGTGCTGACCGCCACGCTCCACGAGCAGCCACCCCCCCTGACCGGCGACTCGGCGGTGGTCGCGCTCGACCGGGTCCTGCGGCGGGCCCTCGCCAAGCGGCCCGCGGACCGGCCGGGCAGCGCAGCGGACCTCGCCCGTGAGCTCGGCTCGGCCGCGGACGGCACCGCGGCGGGCGGTCCCTCGGTGGCCCGGCCGCTCAGGCGCCTGGTCGTGCTGCCGTTCCGGATGCTGCGGCCGGATGCCGAGATCGACTTCCTCTCGTTCGCCCTGGCCGACGCGGTGTCCGCCTCGCTGGCCGGGCTGCCGTCGCTCGTGCTCCGCTCGAGCGCGGCCGCCGCGCGCTTCGCGGCCGAGTCACCCGACCTCAAGGCGATCGCCGCGCAGGCGGACGTCGACCTGGTCCTGATGGGCACGCTGCTGCGCGCCGGAGACCAGATTCGCGCCAGCGCGCAGCTGGTCGAGGCGCCGGCCGGGACGCTCGTCTCCTCGCAGACCCTGCAGTCGCCGCTCGGCGACGTGTTCCGCCTGCAGGACGAGCTGGCCCAGCGGATCGTCGAGGCGCTCTCGCCCTCGCTCGGCACGCACGAGGGGCCCCGGCGGCGCAGAACGCCGGCCAGCGCGCGCGCCTACGAGTTCTACCTGCGCGCGAACGAGGTGGGACGCGACTGGTCGCAGGTGGCGGTGGCGCGCGACCTGTACCGCCAGTGCGTCGACGAGGACCCCGTCTTCGCGCCCGCCTGGGCCCGGCTGGGCCGCTGCCACCGGCTGGTGGCGAAGTACTTCCTCGAGCAGCCACGGGAGAACCTGGCGCGGGCCGACGAGGCGTTCCACCGCGCGCTCGAGCTCGATCCCGACCTGCCGCTGGCGCACAAGCTCTACGCCCACCGCGAGGCCGAGCAGGGGCGTGCGCGCGACGCGCTGGTGCGCCTGCTCGGGCTCGCGCGCCGCAACCGCAACGACGCCGAGACCTTCGCGGGCATCGTCCACGCCTGCCGCTACTGCGGCCTGCTCGATGCCTCACAGGCGGCGCACCTCGAGGCGCGCCGCCTGGACCCCCACCTCTGGACGAGCGTGATCTACACCTCGTGGGCGCGCGCCGACTACGCAGCGGTGCTGGCCGAGTCCTCGGACGGGGCCGACTTCCAGATCCGCTCCATGGCCCTGCACGCCGTTGGAAAGACCCGTGACGCGCTGCGCCTGCTCGAGGAATCGACCGCCCGCTCGCTGCCGCCGGCCCTGCAGCTGATCATCGACGGCTTCCGCTGGCTGTTCGAGGGACGCAGCGAGACGCCCCCGGGCCTGGCCCAGGTCGTCGCCGCGTACGCGGACCCGGAGGCCCTGTACCTGTACTGCTCGTGCCAGGCGCAGGTCGGAGAGCTGGAGCAGGCCCTCGACACGGCGGCGCAGCTGGTCGAGAGCGGCTACACGGTGCCCGAGGCGCTGACCCACCCCTGGCTCGCGCCGCTGCAGGGCCCGCGTCTCGACGCGCTCGTCACCCGAGCCGAGGCGCGACGGCGCACGGCCGAGCAGGCGTTCCGCGAGGCGGGCGGGCCGGCGCTGCTGGGCCTGTGAGCGGCGTGCCGCCCGTGAGATGATCCGCGCGCTCGTCCGGGAGGCCCGAATGAAGCCACGCCGCCGCTCCGCTGCCGTGTTGCTGTGCGCCGTTGCCGCGCTCGTCGCCTCGACGGCGCCCGCGCGATCCGGCCAGCAGCGCGCCGCCGCAGCCGAGCCCCCGGCCGACCCGCGCCTGCGCGGCGCCACGCGCACGGCGCGCAACGGCTGGATCGCGGTCCGCCTCGAGGGCTCCCCCTCCACGATCGGCTACCAGCACGGCCGCCTGCTCGCGAGCGAGATCGCGGACGCGCTCGCCGTCGCGAAGCTCACGGCCACCCACGACGGCAAGCGCGACTGGGCCTTCTTCCGCGGCGCCGCCGAGACCGTCTTCTGGCCGCGCGCGGGCGCCGAGTACCAGGCCGAACTGCGCGGGATCGCGGAGGGCGCGTCGGCAGCCGGCGTGGCGATCGACCTGTGGGACGTGGTGGCGCTGAACGCGACGATCGAGGCCGGCTACTACACGGCCGCGCTCGACGCCGCCGGCACGCCCGGCACGGCGGCGAAGTCGAAAGCACCCGACCGCTGCAGCGCCTTCGTGGCCACGGGCCGCTACACGCGCGACGGGCGTCCGGTGATCGCGCACAACAACTGGTCCGGCTATCTCGACGGCTCGCGCTGGAACGTGGTGTTCGACATCCGCCCGACCGCCGGCCGGCGGATCCTGATGGACGGCATGCCGGGGCTCATCCACAGCGGCGACGACTTCGGCGTCAACTCCGCCGGCCTCGCCGTCACCGAGACCACCATCACGGGCTTCAAGGGATTCGACCCCAACGGAGTGCCCGAGTTCGTGCGCGCCCGCCGCGCGCTGCAGTACGCGGCCTCGATCGACGACTTCGACCGCATCATGCGCGAGGGGAACAACGGCGGCTACGCCAATGCCTGGCTGGTGGCCGACGCCAACACCGGCGAGATTGCGCGCCTCGAGCTCGGGCTCCGAAACGTCACGCTCGAGCGCACGAAGGACGGCTACTTCACCGGCGCCAACTTCCCGGTGAGCCCGAAGCTCGCCGCCGAGGAGACCAGCTTCAAGACGGGCGACCCCGCCCTGAGCCCCAACGCGCGGCGCGCGCGCTGGGAGCAGCTGATGGCGCAGAACGCCGGCAGGATCGACCTGGCGCTGGCGAAGGCCTTCATGGCCGACCACTACGACGCGTTCGAGAAGAAGCCGGACGCGCCAAGCGAGCGCACGCTGTGCGGCCACGTGGACCTGTCTCCGCGCGGCATGGGCGACTGGACGGGGCCGTACGGCCCGAACGGCACGGTCCAGGCGAAGGCGGCCGACGCGGCGATGATCCGCGGGATGGCCATGGAGGCGGCGCTGGGCCACCCCTGCGGCATCGGCTTCCGCGCGGCGCAGCACCTCGCGCAGCACCCGGAGTACGCCTGGCAAAAGCCGCTGCTGCGGGACCTCGTGGCTGGGCCCTGGACGGCGTTCGCCGCGGCCCCCTAACGCGCACCCGCTATCGACGAGGGCGCGCCTACAGCCAGCCCCGGCGCCGGAACCAGGCCATCATGCCGACGGCCGTCACCAGGCAGATGGCCCAGAAGCCGGCGTACCCCCACTGCCACTCGAGCTCCGGGAAGTGGTGGAAGTTCATCCCGTAAACGCCGGCGAGGAAGGTCAGCGGGATGAAGATGGTGCCGATCACCGTGAGCAGCTTCATGATCTCGTTCATGCGGTTGCTCATCGCCGTCATGTAGGTCTCGGTCAGGCCGGACGCCATCTCGCGGTAGGTCTCGAGGATGTCGATGATCTGCACCGAGTGGTCGTAGACGTCGCGGATGTAGGTCTGGGTGACCTGCGAGAAGCACTCGTGGGGCTCGCGCGCGAGGTGCTGCACGACCTCGCGCATCGGCCACATGGCCCGCCGCAGCAGCAGCAGCTCGCGCTTGAGCCGGTGGATCTCCTGGAACGACTCGCGCGTGGGCCGCTGCAGCACCGCATCCTCGAGCAGCTCCAGGCGGTCGCCGAAGTGCTCCAGGATCGGGAAGGCCTGGTCCACCACGGCGTCGATCAGCGAGTAGGCGAGGAAGCTGGCGTCGGTCATGCGCAGGCGCGAGCCCTGGAGCCGCAGGCGCTGGCGGATCGGGTCCCAGACGTCGCCGGGCGTCTCCTGGAACGTGAGCACCGTCTTGTGGCCGACGAACATGCTGACCTGCTCGCTGAGCAGCTGGCCCTCGCGCAGCTCCAGCATGCGCACGATCACGAACAGCCGGGCCTGGTAGCCGCCTGCCTCGTCGTAGGCGTGCACCTTCGGCCGCTGCGGGACGTGCAGCGTGTCCTCGATCGCGAGCGGGTGCAGGCGGTACTTCTCGGCGATCGCGCGCACCACACCGAGGTCCGTCAGGCCGTCGACGTTGATCCAGCGCACCGCCGACCACTCGGGGCGGTGATGCGCGATGAAGCCCGCCAGGTCGTGGACCTCCTGGACCTCGTGCCGCTCGGGGCTGTAGTCGATGCAGGTGATGCGCGTGGCGCCGGTGAGCACGGCGTCCGCCGGCAGGTCGTGCGGCTCGATCCCGGCTGCGGCGCCGGGTCGCGACTTGCGGAAGCGCCGGGGCAGGCGCAGCCCGCGCTTGGCGCGCGGCTTGGCGCGCGGCGACGGGGGCTTGTCGTCGAAGGTGTGGTCCTCGGCGGGCGCCTGCCCGGTCTCGGGCTCGGCCTTGCCGTCCACCGCGTCGCCGGCACTCGGGTCGCTCTTGGACATGCTCTCAGCTCACCAGGTAAGGGATGGTCTGCGGGCCCTCGGGCAGCACCGCCACCGCGGTGTCGGGGCCGAGCCGGTCGAGCTCACGCCCCACGGCCGCGGCCACGTCCGCGATCGGCTCGAGGTGCGCGCGGCGCACCTCCCCCGCGGGCAGCTGGCTGTGCAGCCCGACGCGCGCCTTGAGGCGGATGATGGCGAGCAGCTGCGCCTCCCACTGGTCGTACAGCGAGAAGCCCGGCGCCTCGATGGCGTCGAGCAGCGCGCGCGGCGAGGGGTGCGCGAACAGCAGCGACTTGAAGTTGCCGTGCTCGGGAAAACCGTCGTCGCAGCGGGCTGCCGCGACGATGTAGCCGTCCTGCGCCACCACCTGGGCGGCGGCCGACATGCCCTTCACCGCCTGGTACAGGTTCTGGTCGAGCGGGTAGCCGCTGTTCGTGGTGACGACCACGGGGAACGGCCGCGGGCAGGCGACCATCGCCGTCTCCTTCGAGAAACGGCAGCCCGCCTCGTGCGCGGCCAGCGGGTGGCCGCAGAAGAAGCGTGTGATCTCGCGCCGGCGGTTGAGCGTGACGTTGACGCAGAAGTCGAGCGGCAGCAGCGAGCCGTTGTGGCGGACGATCGCCTGCGTGGGGTTGCCCTCAAGCCGCCCCCAGGTGCTGCGCGGGTCGCCGATCGTCTTCGCGTCGTGGTAGCCCATGATCGAGGCGATGTCGGCGAGCGCGGGGAAGATCCCCTTGTAGCCGCCCGAGAAGCCCGCCATGAAGTGCGGCTCGACGAAGCCGAGCACGATCCGGCGGTCCGCCTCCACGTACTCGCGGTTGAGGCTCACCGGCTCGCCGTCCGCCGACTTCCCAGCCGGCAGCAGGGTGGCCGGGTCGTGGGCCGAGTGGTTGACCACGCGATAGCGGGAGAGCACGTCCTCGCCGACCATCGAGGCGAGCTCGGCCGGCGTGTTCGCCCGATGCGAGCCCGTGCCGTTCACGATCACGACGCGCCCGGCCGGGACGTGCGCGATCTCCTCGAGCAGCCAGGGCAGCAGCCGGTCCGAGGGCAGGGGCCGCGTGAGATCGGGGATCACGATCGCGACGCGGTCGCCCGCCTGGACGACGTCGCGCAGGGGCGGGGCGCCGATCGGCCGCCGCACCGCCTCCACGAAGGCCGCCCGTTCGTCGGGCAGGCCCGGGACGAAGCGCGGCTCGATCAACGTGACGTTCCCGCCCGGGATGTCGGCGAGCAGCCCGTCACGGCCGTACTGCAGGTGCACCTTCACGCGCCAAAGCTACGCCGCCGCCGCCGCCGCGGTCAATCCAAAAGGGGTCAGGTCTTGGATCATGACGTCGAACGCGCGATTTCGAGACCCGACCCCGTTGCCAGCCTCAGCGCAGGTGAAGGCGGCCTCCTTCACGTCGCGCGAGTTGCCGCCGACGAAGACCTTGAACGCCCCCGGCTCGGCCTCCCAACGGCCCCGCGCGCGTGTAGAACGCGAGGTCGGCGGGCCTGAGCGTGAACGTCGACCTCGCGCGATTGCCCGGGCTGGAGCTCGACCCTCTCGAAGCCCTTCAGCTCCTTGACCGGCCGCGTCACGCTGCCGACGAGGTCGCGCACGTAGAGCTGGCACGACCTCGGCGCCCGCGCGCTTGCCGGAGTTGGTGACGGTCACCGAGACCTGCAGCTGGCCGTCGCGGCCGATCTCGGCGGCGCTCAGCCGCGGCTCCGAGTAGCTGAAGGTCGTGTAGCTGAGGCCGAAGCCGAACGGGTACAGCGGCTCGTTCGGCACGTCGGTGTAGTGCGACCACGTGACGCCGGGCTCCGGTCCCGGCCGGCCGGTGTTCTTGTGGTCGTAGTAGAGGGGCTCCTGGCCGACGGCGCGCGGGAACGACGCCGGCAGCTTGCCGGACGGGTTGTAGTCGCCGAAGAGCACGTCGGCGATGGCGTGACCCGCCTGCGACCCGAGCAGCCAGGCCTCGAGCAGCGCGGGAACGGCCTCCGCCACGTGCGCGATCGCCAGCGGCCGCCCGCTCATCAGCACCACCACGACCTTCTTGTTGACCTCGAGCACCGCCCGCAGCAGCTCGTCCTGCAGCCCCTTGAGGCCGATGTCCGCCTGGCTGCGTCCCTCGCCCGATCTGGAACGCGTCCTCGCCGAGCGCCAGCACCACGACGTCGGCCGCAGCGCGCCGCTTCGACCGCCGCCGGGAAGCCCGAGCGGTCGGTCGGTGTTGTAGACGGGCGGCGCCATCGAAGTTGCGCGGTCCGGTGACGAGCTTCGCGCCCTCGGCGTAGACGCACGCTGCGTGGCCGGGGAGACGGCGGCCTTGACGCCCTCGAGCAGCGACACGGCCGAGTTGGCGCTGCGCCTGGGCCGCGCCAGTTGCCGAGCGGCGAGTCCTTGTCGTGCGGCCAGCGGCCCGATCACCGCGATCGAGCCCGTGACGCCTTGTCGAGCGGCAGCAGGCCGTCGTTCTTGAGCAGCACGATCGACTTGCGCGCGCCACGTCGCGCGCCGCCGCCAGGTTGGCCGGGGTCAGCGTGGCGGCCTTCTCGCGCGCCGCGTCGGAGTAGCGGTAGGGGTCGTCGAAGAGGCCGAGCCGCGAACTTCACGCGCAGCACGCGCCGCACCGCGTCGTCCACCAGCTTCACGTCGACCTTGCCGGACTTCACCAGGCCGGCCAGGTGGGCGACGTAGGCCCGCGACTCCATGTCCATGTCGCTGCCGGCCGTGATCGCCTGCTGCGCGGCCTGCGCGAGGTCCGCCGACGAAGCCGTGCGGGACCATCTCGCCGATCGAGCCCCAGTCGGAGACGACGAAGCCCTGGAAGCCCCACTCGCCCTTCAGGATGTCGCGCTGCAGGTGGGGGTTGCCGGTCGACGGGATGCCGCCGATCTCGTTGAACGAGTTCATGAACGTGGCGACGCCGGCGTCGACCGCGGCCTTGAACGGCGGCAGCACGACGTTGCGCAGCGTCTGCTCGGAGATGTCGACGGTGTTGTAGTCGCGCCCGGCCTCGGCGAAGCCGTAGGCCGCGTAGTGCTTGGCGCAGGCGGCGATCGTGTCGAGCGCCGCGAGGTCCTTGCCCTGGAAGCCGCGCACCCGCGCCGCCGCCATCTGCGCGCCGAGGTAGGGGTCCTCGCCGGCGCCTTCCATGATCCGGCCCCAGCGCGCGTCGCGGGCGATGTCGACCATCGGCGCGAACGTCCAGTGCTGGCCCGCGGCCGCGGCCTCGGTCGCCGCCACGCGCGCCGAGCGCTCGACCGCCACCGGGTCCCAGCTGGCCGCCTCGCCGAGCGGGATCGGGAAGATGGTCCTGTAGCCGTGGATCACGTCGTAGCCCGAAGATCATCGGGATCTTCAGCCGGCTGCCCTCGACCACCAGTTGCTGCGCCTTGCGCGTGGCCTCGGCGCCCGTGACGTTCAGCATCGAGCCGACCAGGCCCTGCCGGATCTGGTCGTATGCCTGCTTCTGGTAGCCCTGCGCTCGGCGCCGGGCCGGTCACGTCGAACGGGCTGCTGTACTGGTTGAGCTGCCCGACCTTCTCCTCGAGCGTCATCTGCGCGACCAGCGCGTCGATCTTCTTCTCCGTCGCGGGATTCACGAGCGCCTGCGCGCCGGCCGCGCTCGGCGCGAGCGCGAGCGCCAGCAGGGCCGCGGCGAGGAGCCCTCTCGACCTGTTCATGGAGTGCCTCCGGAAAGCCAGCAGGAATGGGCGAGCCGCTCCCTGGACGCTGGACCGGCCCGGGCGTCGATTCTACCCGCGGTTGACGCTCGACGAAGCCCGGCCGTAGGCTCTCGCCACCATGATGCGACTCCTGGCCCGCTCCGCCCTGTGTCTCCTGCTGGTCGGTCTGTGCGCGGCGCCTCCGCCGGCGCGCGCCGACCTGCCCGACGTCCGCGCACGCTTCTTCCAGCCCGGCAAGCTGCGCGCGCTGCTCCTCTCCGGCCGCAACAACCACGACTGGCGCACGACGACCCCGTTCCTGCGCCAGCTGCTCGTCGACAGCGGCCGCTTCGACGTGCGCGTGGTCGAGGAGCCGGACGGGACGACCGCACGGACGCTCGCTCCCTACGACCTCGTCGTCTCCGACTACTGCGGCCCGCGCTGGAGCGCCGCGACGGAGCAGGCGCTCGTCGCCTTCGTGCGCGGCGGCAAGGGCCTCGTCGTGGTGCACGGCGCCGCCTTCGGCTTCTCGGGGCTCGAGGTGCTGGCCGACCGCCACGTGAAGACCGGCATCCTGGAGCCCGCCTGGCAGGAGCACGGCCAGCTGGTGGGCGGCTACTGGCCGGCGCCGCCGAAGGAGCAGTTCCACGGCGCCCGTCACTCGTTCGGCGTGAAGCTCGTGGACCGCGAGCACCCGGTCACGCGGGGCTTCCCCGACCACTTCGTGGCGACCGACGAGCTGTACCACCGGATGACGCTCCTGCCCTCCGCCCGCGTGCTCGCCACGGCCTACAGCGATCCGGCCACGGGCGGGACCGGGCGCGACGAGCCGATGCTGTGGGTGAACGAGCCCGGCGCGGGTCGGGTCTTCTTCAGCGCGCTCGGCCACGAGGTGGCGGCGATGCAGAACGACGGCTTCAGGGCCGCCCTGCTGCGCGGCGCGGAGTGGGCCGCCAGCGGCGCGGTCACGCTTCCCGTGAGCGCGGGCGCCGCGCGGGAGGATCCCGGGGCGCTGCGCCTGCTGGTGGTCACGGGAGGGCACGACTACCCGACGTCCTTCTACACGCTCTTCGAGGGGCGTCCGGAATGGCGTTGGACGCACGCCACGTCCAACGAGGCGGCCTTCGCGCAGGACGTGGTGTCGCGGTTCGACGCGATCGTGTTCTACGACATGCCGCGCACGCTCGGCCCGGCGGGACAGGAGCGGCTGAAGACGTTCGCCGGGGCCGGCCGCGGCATCGTCGCCCTGCACCACGCTCTCTTCGCCTACCCCGACTGGCCGTTCTGGGAGCAGCTCCTGGGCGGGCGGTACTTCCCGGAGGACGGGGACGGCGTGAAGAGGTCGACCTACCGGCACGACGTCGAGCTGTTCGTGAGGCCTGTCGGGTCGCACCCGATCGTCGACCCGATCGGTCCGCTACAGCTCGTGGACGAGACGTACAAGGGCGCGAGGCTGTCGCCGGGGATCACGCCGCTGCTCGAGGTCGAGCACCCCGACGCCGACCGCTACGTCGCCTGGGTCAGCCCGTACACGCCGTCCCGTGTCGTTTGCGTGCAGCTCGGGCACGACGAGCGCGCGCACCGCAGCGCCGCGTACCGCGAGCTCGTGCGCAACGCGATCCTCTGGTCGGCGGGCCGGCTGCGCTAGAGAGGGGCTGCCCCACCCACCCCGGGTCCGCCGGCCGTATCATGGTGGGAGGAAACCATGATCCGGCGGGCAGGCAGGCTCCTGGCGTTGATCGGCCTGGCGGTGGCGGGGCACGGCTGCGACAAGTCGACGCCCGCGACGACGCCCAGCCTCGCGGTCGACTGCGGCGCGAGCCCGGCGGCCGGAGCGGCCCCCCTCACGGTCGCCTTCATGTTGAACGTCGCGGGCGCGCAGGGTGCCTTTACCGTGGCGATCAACTACGGCGACGGCACGCAGGGCAGCAACCCGGACAGCCCACACGTCTATCCCTCGGCCGGCACCTACGCCGCGTCGCTGACGGTCAGCACCCCCACGCAGTCGGCCCGCTGCTCGGCCCTCGTCACGGTCGCGGCGGCGACCCCGGCGCCGACACCCGCATCGGTGAACCAGCCGCCGCACGCCGACTTCCACACGAATCCGGCCGCGAGCGGGACGAGCCTCGCCGGCAAGGCGCCCTTCACCGTCAATTTCAACATGTGCCAGACGGAGGACCCCGACGGCGACCGATTGCTCTTCAAGATGGACCTCGACGGCAACGGCAGCTTCGAGCACATCGGGTCCACTGGGGCCGACTGCCGCCTGCCACAGACCTACGCGGCGGGCACCTACGCCCCGACGATCTGCGTCACCGACGTCAACTGCCCGAGCTGGCCTCTCTGCTCCACGTACCCGCCCAACCACCCGTACCAGTGCCGGACCTACTCGGTCGTCGTCAGCCCGTGACGGACGCCCGGACGGGCGTTCCGGCCCTCCGCGGCCGGGGGCCCCGGCTGCGGCTCACTGCTTCTGGTTCAGCACCTCGACGGCGTCGATGTCCGCGCCCTCGGTGATCGTCCCGGCCTCGAGGCAGGGATAGATCTCGCCGTCCTCGACCTTGAAGTAGCGGGCCTCCGCCAGGCCCGCGTCGTGCAGGTCGAAGTCGCAGTGGTTGGAGAAGAGGCCCTGCGTGCGCACGCCGCAGGAGACGCGCAGCCCGACCAGCACGAAGGGGCCCTGCGGGCCCGTCGCCGCGTACACAGTCACCGGCTCGTTCGACACCGTCTGGTAGACCCGCACGTCCACGCCGGGCCCGTCGACGGCCGCGACGCCCATGTCGACTGTGACGTAGCCGCCCTGGCCGAGGCTCATGAAGCCGCGATACTGGTCCTTCGCGCCCAGGCTCACGGCGTCGGGCGGGCCCAGCGCCTGCTGCGGATCGTTGTAGCCGTTGTGGTCGAGCGTGCACTGCGGGAGCCACCAGTCCACGACGGACGTCGCGTAGGCCGCGGCGCCGGCCCCGAGCGGTCCTCGGCCGCCCGGCTCGCCCGACTCGGACAGCCACGCCGCCAGCGCAGCGCGCCCGTGCGGACCCCGCAGGAACGCGAGCAGCTGCCGCGCGGCCGCGGCGTGCGGCGCGTCGCTCACGACGGCGGCCACCGCGACGAGCGGCCGCACGCCGGCCGGCCGCCGCTCTCCCGGACCGGCCAGCGAGCGCGGCACGAGTGCGTAGCGCGCGCCGCGCAGCTCGTCGCGATCGCTCGAGACACGCAGGCGCTGCGCAGCGAGCCGGCCACCGAAGGCCGCCCGCGCCTCGCGGCCGAGCCGGCCGCCGAGCACGGCCCACTGCCCGGCCCCCGCCGCCGCCGTCACGTCCGCCGGCGTCCCCTCGGGCACGACTAGCACCCAGGGGATGTAGCCGAGGTCCTTCGCCGTCGCGAGATCGGCCGTTCCGCCCTCGAGCAGCCGGGTCAGCTCGGAGTCGTCGCCCACCACCAGGTCCGCGCCGACGGGCGGGTCCGGCTCCCCCACCTCGAGCCTGGCCACGACACCCGTCTCGCGCGAGAAGGCCGCGAGCGCGGGCTCCAGGCACGGGGCAAAGGCCGCGCTCGCGCGCACGACTACCTCGGGCGAGGCGCCGCTCGCCGCGCCGCCCCCGCCCACGGCGAGCAGGCAGGAGGCGGCGACCACGGCCAGCCCTCGCACGGTCCGGACGGGCTGGCTCACAGCGCGCGCAGCGTGAAGGTGTGGCTGGGCGAGGTGCAGGCGTTCATGACGCCGTCGATCTCCAGGTATCCGCGCAGCGTGCCGCTGACGACCTCGCCCCGGCCATCGCTGGTCTGTGTCGTCTTCCCGGAGGCGATCGCGTTCACCCAGACGTACGGGCCCTCGTTGCAGAGCAGGCCGTCGCCGGTGGTGCCGATGCCTCCCTCGAGGGTGTTGTCCGTGTACTTGAGCTCGAGCTCGAGCAGCGCGGGCTCGGTGCCGGTCCAGAGCAGCTGCGCTCCCGGGTGGGGCGAGCTGGCGGTCTGCATGACCTGAACGGTGAACGAGACAGCGCGCCCGTTGCAGCTGGCCGCAGGCACGAGCTGCAGAGTGTAGCGGCCGCTGATCGTGCCGCCGGGCTTCGGCCCCGTCGACCCGCCGCCCGGGTCGGTCGGGCCCGAGCCGCCGCAGGAGCCGAGCGCGAGAAAGCCGGCCGCCAGGACCGCCAGCCGCCGAAGGCTCGGGAGGACGCGCCCAGCGCGGGCACGCCGCGGCGTGGCTGGTGAGCTGGCGGAATCGCTAGGCAACGAGAGCATGTTAGAGCAGGGTGGTGACGGCCGACAAGCCGCCGCTGCACGCAGGCGCGGAGGGTTAAGATGGCCGCCTATGGCCATCCTCAAGCTCCCGGGCGGGACGGCCCTCTCCGACTTCCGCCTCGAGAAGCTCAACCGGCGCCTGGCGGCGGCGCGGCTGAGTGTCGCCGCCACGCGGCACTGGCACTTCGTCGAGGTGCGGCACGAGCCCTCGGCCGCCGAGCGCGCGACGCTCGACAGGCTGCTCAGCTACGGTCCCGATCTCGGCGTGCCGCCCGAAGCCCACGGCCGGATGGTGCTGGTCACTCCGCGGCTCGGCACGATCTCGCCGTGGTCGTCGAAGGCCACCGACATCGCCCGCCAGTGCGGCCTCGCCGGTCTCGTGCGGCGGATCGAGCGCGGGACGGCCTACCACGTCGAGGGCGACGGCGATTTCGCCGCCGCCCTGCCGCAGCTTCACGACCGGATGACCGACGCGGTCCTGCCCTCGCTGGCCGACGCCGACGGCCTGTTCCGCCACGTCGCGCCGAAGCCCCTGGCGGTGATCGACCTGCTCGGCCGCGGGCGCACGGCGATCGAGGAGGCGAACGCGGCGATGGGCCTCGCGCTGGCGGTGGACGAGGTCGACTACCTGCTCGCCTACTTCAGCGAGCGGGGCCGCAACCCGACGGATGTCGAGCTGACCATGTTCGCGCAGGCGAACTCCGAGCACTGCCGGCACAAGATCTTCAACGCCTCCTGGATCGTGGACGGCGAGCCCCAGCCGCAGTCGCTGTTCCAGATGATCCGCGAGACCGAGCGGGCGAGCCCCACGGGGACGGTGAGCGCCTACTCCGACAACGCGGCGGTGATGGAAGGCCGGCGCGTGCGCCGCTTCATGGTCGATCCGCAGAGCGGCCGCTATCTCTACCGCGACGACCTGACGCACACGCTGATGAAGGTGGAGACGCACAACCACCCGACCGCCATCTCGCCCTTCCCCGGGGCCGCCACCGGCTCGGGAGGCGAGATCCGCGACGAGGGCGCGACCGGCCGCGGCGCCAAGCCGAAGGCGGGCCTGTGCGGCTTCTCCGTGTCGAACCTGCGCCTGCCGGGCGGCGAACGGCCCTGGGAAGGTCCCGCCGCGAGCCCCGGTCGCATCGCCTCGCCGCTCGCGATCATGATCGAGGGGCCGATCGGGGCCGCCGCCTTCAACAACGAGTTCGGCCGCCCGAACCTGGCCGGCTACTTCCGCAGCTACGAGCAGGAGGTCGCCGGCGTTGTGCGCGGCTATCACAAGCCGATCATGCTGGCCGGCGGCGTCGGCAACGTGCGCGCCCTGCACGCACGCAAGGCCGAGGTCCCGGCGGGCGCCCTGCTGATCCAGCTCGGCGGCCCGGGGATGCTGATCGGCATGGGCGGCGGCTCGGCCTCCTCGATGTCCACCGGCGCGAACGCCGCCGACCTCGACTTCGACTCCGTCCAGCGGGGCAACGCGGAGATCCAGCGGCGCGCGCAGGAGGTGATCGACCGCTGCTGGGCGCTCGGCGAGGCAAACCCGATCCTCTCGATCCACGACGTGGGCGCAGGCGGGCTGTCGAACGCGCTGCCCGAGCTGGTGCACGGCTCCGGCCGCGGCGCCCGCGTCGACCTGCGCGCCGCGCCGAACGAGGAGCTCGGCATGACGCCGCGCGAGGTCTGGAGCAACGAGTCGCAGGAGCGCTACGTGCTCGCGATCGCGCCCGAGCGGCTGGCCGAGTTCCGCTCGCTGTGCGAGCGCGAGCGTTGCCCGTTCGCCGTCGTCGGCACCGCCACCGACGACCAGCGGCTCGAGGTCCAGGACCCGCTTCTGCGCACGAGGCCCGTGGAGATGGAGCTGCCGGCCCTGCTCGGCAAGCCGCCGCGCATGACGCGCGACGTCCGGCGCCTCGGGCCCGCGCTGCGGCCGTTCACGGCCGAGGGCATCGAGCTCGGCGAGGCCGTGCGGCGCGTGCTGCAGCACCCGGCCGTCGCCGACAAGACGTTCCTCGTCACGATCGGCGACCGCACTGTCGGGGGCCTGTGCTCGCGCGACCCGATGGTGGGCCCGTGGCAGGTGCCCGTCGCCGACTGCGCGACCACCCTGCTCGGCTTCGAGGGCTACGCGGGAGAGGCCTTCGCCATCGGCGAGCGGCCGCCGATCGCCGTGATCGACGCTCCGGCCTCCGGGCGCATGGCCGTGGCCGAGGCCCTGACCAACCTGGCGGCGGCGCCCGTCGTGTCGCTGTCGCGCGTCAAGCTCTCGGCCAACTGGATGGCCGCGGCCGGCTTGCCCGGCGAGGACGCGGCGCTCTTCGACACCGTGCGCGCCATCGCGCTCGAGCTTTGCCCGCGCCTCGGCATCGGCATTCCGGTCGGCAAGGACTCGATGTCGATGCGCACGACCTGGGAGGACCACGGCCGGCAGCGCGAGGTCGTCTCTCCGCTGTCGCTGATCGTCTCGGCCTTCGCGCCCTGCGACGACGTGCGCGGCGCCTGGACGCCGCAGCTGCGCGGCGACCTCGGCGAGACGCGAGCTCGTGCTCGTCGACCTGGCCGGGGGCAGGGCGCGGCTGGGCGGCTCGATCCTGGCCCAGGTCTTCTGCCAGACCGGCGACGAGGCCCCGGACCTCGACGATCCCGGGCAGATCGACTGCGCTCTACGCGGCGCTGGCGAGCCTGCGGGCGGCCGGCCTCGTGATCGCCTACCACGACCGCTCGGACGGCGGCCTGCTCACCACGGTGCTGGAGATGGCCTTCGCCGGACACACCGGCGTCACGCTGGACCTCACGCCGCTCGCGCACGGCCGTCGCGACGGCGCCCTGCCGCTGCTGTTCAACGAGGAGCTGGGCGTCGTCCTGCAGTCGCGCACGAAGGACCGCCCGCGCCTGATCGAGACGCTCCGGGCTCAGGGCCTGAGCGGCCACGTGATCGGCGGCCCGCGCAGCGACCAGCGCGTGCGGGTCACGCTCGCCGGTCGAACGCTGCTCGACGAGCGGCGGGTCGCCCTGCAACGCCTGTGGTCCGAGCCGACCTGGCGGCTGCAGACGCTGCGCGACCACCCCGCCTCGGCGCAGCAGGAGTACGACCGGATCGAGGACGTCGCCGATCCCGGCCTCTCGCCCCTGCTGAGCTTCGACCCGGCACAGGACGTGGCGGCGCCGTTCGTCGCGGCCGGCGCCCGGCCCCAGGTCGCCATCCTGCGCGAGCAGGGCGTCAACGGGCAGGTCGAGATGGCCGCGGCCTTCGACCGGGCGGGCTTCGAGGCGGTCGACGTGCACATGAGCGACGTGATCGCCGGTCGGGTGACGCTCTCTCGCTTCGCCGGCCTCGCCGCCTGCGGCGGCTTCTCGTACGGCGACGTGCTGGGCGGCGGCGAGGGCTGGGCCAAGTCGATCCTGTTCAACGCCCGCGCGCGCGACGAGTTCGCCGCCTTCTTCGGCCGCCGCGACAGCTTCGCGCTGGGCGTGTGCAACGGCTGCCAGATGATGGCGGCGCTCAGCGAGCTGATCCCCGGCACGCAGGCCTGGCCGCGCTTCGTCAAGAACCGCTCCGAGCAGTTCGAGGCGCGGCTGGCGCAGGTCGAGGTCCCGGAGAGCCCGTCGCTCTTCCTGCGCGGGATGGCCGGCAGCCGCATCCCGATCGTCACCGCGCACGGCGAGGGCCGAGCCCTGTTCGTGCGCGGGCAGCGCGCGCAGGACGCGATCGCCTGCCTGCGCTTCGTGGACGGCCGCGGGCGGGTGACGGAGAGCTACCCCTGCAACGTCAACGGCTCGCCGCTGGGCATCGCGGGCGTGACGACGCCCGACGGCCGCTTCACGATCCTGATGCCCCACCCCGAGCGCATGTTCCGCACCGTCCAGATGTCGTGGCACCCGGACGGCTGGGGCGAGGACAGCCCGTGGCTGCGCCTGTTCCGCAACGCGCGGGCCTGGGTGGGGTAGACGCGGCCGCTAGCCGTGGCCACCGAGGTCGATCCGCACCCGCTCGTGCCGGCCGTGGCGTCGCAGCACGAAGCGCGCGACGAGCAGCACGAAGACGATCCCGATGACGAGGCCGACCGCCGCCACCTGCCGAGAGACACCCGCCATTCCCCACAGGTCCATGGGCCTCCTCCTGCCTGGTTGGACACCTGCGATCGCTCCCCGGTTCCGTCGGCGGTAGCGCGTCGGCGGTAGGCTGTTGCGCATGGCCGGCACGAGACCGCCCACCGTCCTCGTCACCGGGGCCGCCGGCAACCTCGGCGGGCTGCTCTCCCGCCACCTGCTGCCTGGCGACCTCAGGCTCCGCCTCATGTACCATCGCCGGCCGCTCGCGAGCGACCTGCTCGACGGTCGAAACGTGCAGCCCGTTCAGGCGGACCTGGGCCGGCCCGAGACGCTGGCGCCGGCCGTGGCAGGCGTCGACGTGGTCGTGCACTTCGCCGGCCTGCTGTTCGCGCCGCGCCCCCAGCGCTTCCTCCCGGAAACGAACACCCGCTGGTTCGACAACCTGCTCACGGCCGCGCTCGAGGCCCGGGTCCGGCGGGTGATCCTGATCTCGTTCCCCCACGTCGAAGGCCCGACGACGATCGATACACCGGCCACCGGCAGGCTCGACCGCGAGCCCGTCTCGGTGCACGCGCGCACGCGGCTGGAGGAGGAGCGCTCGCTGTTTCGCCGCACCCAAGGCACCGGCACCACGCCGGTCGTGCTGAGGCTCGGCATGGTCTACGGCCGCGGCATCCTGATGATCGACGCGGCCCGCTGGCTGGCGGCCCGCCGGCTGCTCGCCGTCTGGCGCGAGCCGACCTGGGTCCAGCTGGTCTCGACGGCGGACTGCCTGACGGCGGTCGAGGCCGCCGTCGTCGGCGACGACGTACAGGGTATCTATCACGTGGGCGACGAGCAGCCCGTGACCCTGCAGCACTTCCTCGACCAGGCCTGCCGTGTGTGGGGGTGCCCGCCGCCGCACCGGCTGCCGCTGTGGACGATCGAGCTGGCCGCCGGCCTGTGCGAGGCGTTCGCCCTCGTCGCGCGCACCGCCTCCCCGCTCACCCGCGACTTCGTCCGCATCGGCCGCGTCTCCTACTGGGGCGACACGCAGCGGATGCGCCGCGAGCTGCTGCCGCGGCTCGTCCACCCGACGCTCGCGTCCGGGCTGGAGACGCTGCGACGGGCAGAGGAGGACGGCGTTTGAATCAGCGCCGGCTCAGCTCGACAGCCTGCGTCGTCACGTAGTACTTCGCCAGCATGTTGGCCTTCTCCCACTCGGGGAGCGAGGACGGGTCCTTCAGGTAGCCGAGGAAGCTGCGCGTGACCTGGGCGAAGTGGGCCTCGTGGCCGACGCGGTAGCGGTCGGGGATCCCGACGCGCAGGCGCGCGCCCTCGTCCTCGACCGTCAGACCCGGGCGCTCCTTCGCGAGCGCCGCGACGCGGGCTTCGAGCGCGGCGCGGACCGCGGTCTTGTCGGCGGGCGCACCGGGATCACGTACAGCTCCGGCCGCCACTTCTGCTCGGCGCCCTGCAGGATCTCGAGCCGCGCGCGCGAGCCGCGGACGACGGCGCGGTGCGTGTCGCCGCCGCCCTCCGGCGGCCTCGTAGTTCCACAGCGCCCTCACGCGCGCGTGCAGCGCCGCGCAGCGTGTAGGACACCTCGCCGTTGGCGAAGTAATCGAGGCGGCCGTCCTCGAGGCGCGCGTCGAGCTCGGCCGGCAGCTCCTTCTCGCCGGTCAGCCGCAGCAGCTGCGCCCGCTCGAGCACCGTCGGCCAGCGGCGTGCCGCAGGCGACCTCGATCTCGCGTGCGGTAGTCGATCGCCTGCTCCGGGAACAGGATCCAGGGCACGAGGTCGACGAGGTGCGTGCCGACGTCGCCGAGCGCCTCGCCCTGCTCCGCCGTGTCGAAGAACCAGGCCGGGCGCAGGTTCACGGAGCCGGCGACCACCTTCATCAGCTGGTGCACGCTCTCCAGCTCGATCGCCGGCTCCGTCTCGCTGCCGGGCCCGATCGTCCCGACGAGCGCCGTGTCCTGCGCCAGCTCCCGCTGCAGGATGGTCGTGATCTCGTGGCGCTCGGTCATCACGTCGTAGGCGACGAGGCCCTTCTGCTCGCGCGGTCGACGCGCGCGCTCGAGCTTCGGGAAGTCGGCCGCCTCGATCAGCCACGGCTTGTCCGCCAGCACGTTCAGGCCGGCCTCGACGGACGCCACGATCGACGTCGATCTTCCCCTGGTTGCGGCCCGAGAGCACCACCACGTTGCCCGGCTTCTCGCGCAGCATGCGCGCGAGCGAGTCAGGCCCGGCGTGGACCTCGAGCCGCCAGCGGGTCGGCGCCTCCGCGCGGCGGTTGAAGGACGCGATGCGGCCGAGGTGTGCGAGCAGGTCGGGTCCCAGCGGCGCGTACACGTGCACCGTCTCGGCGACCCCGGGGTACATCTCCCTCTGGATCAGCGCCGCGTGGAAGTGGCCCGGGTCGAGCGTGATCAGGCGCACCGGTTCCTGCGCGAATGCGCTCACCGCGGCGCCCAGGACGAGCAGCAGCGAGCCGATACTGCGACGCATGAGTCACCTCCTGTCCGTTCCGTCAGTCCGAGGGCGGTTCGACGGCCGCGCCCGGGGAATCCGCCGGCCAGGCCGCCGTCGCCGGCGACGCCGCCAGCGCCCGGTTCACGCGCGCCGCCGGCGGGAACTCGCCCTCCCAGCGCGCGATCACGACGGTGGCGAGGCAGTTGCCGATCACGTTCACCGACGTGCGCGCCATGTCCATCAGCTCGTCGATCCCGAGGATCGCCAGGATCGGCCACTCCGGCAGGCCGAACGACGCCGCCGTGCCCAGCAGGATCACGAGCGTCGCCCGCGGCACGCCGGCGACGCCCTTGCTGGTGATCATCAGCGTGAACACGATCCCCAGCTGCTGGGGGAACGACAGCGGGATGCCCGCCGCCTGCGCCACGAACACCGACGCCAGCGCCAGGTACAGCGTCGAGCCGTCGAGGTTGAAGCTGTAGCCGGTCGGCATCACGAAGGCGACCGTCTGCCGCGGCACGCCCAGCTGCTCCATGCGCTCCATCGCCAGCGGCAGCGCCGCCTCCGAGCTGGTGGTGGCGAACGCGATCGAGACCGGCTCGGCGATCGCCTGCAGGAAGCGCCGCAGCGGCACGCGCGCGACGAGCGCCACCGGCAGCAGCACGAGCAGCAGGAAGGCGAGCAGCGCCAGGTAGAGTGTGGCCAGCAGCTTGGCCAGGTTCACCAGGATGCCGAGCCCCATGTGGCCCGACCGTGTAGGCGATCGCCGCGCCGACGCCGATCGGCGCGAACAGCATCACGATGTTCGTGAACTTGAACATCGTCTCGGACAGCGACTCGGCGAGGCTCAGCAGCGGCCGGCGCTTCGGCTCCGGCAGCAGCGACAGCGCGACCGCGAAGATCACGCTGAAGACGACGATCTGCAGCACCTGGCCCTCGGCGACGGCCTTCGCCACGTTCTCCGGGAAAGCGCTGCAGCACCACGTCGCTCAGCGTCTGCTTCACGCCGGCGACGCCGGCGGCTTGCAGGTCGGGCGGCGGCTGCACGCCGACGCCGGCGCGGGTCAGGTTGATCGCCGCCAGGCCGATGAACAGCGCGAGCGTCGTCACCACCTCGAAGTAGACGAGCGCCTTCACGCCCATGCGGCCGACGTGCCTGAGGTTCGGGTGGCCGGCGATGCCGACGACCAGCGTCGCGAACAGCAGCGGCGCGATGATCGTCTTGATCATGCGGATGAAGATCGAGGCTGAGCAGGCGCAGCCGACGCCCAGCGCCGGCCAGTCGTGGCCGATCTCGGCGCCGACGACCATCGAGACCAGGATCCAGGCCGTGAGCGAGCGGCGGCGCCAGGCGTGCAGCGAGAGGCCGGCGATCAGCGGTCCAGCGGCCTGCCAGGCCGACCGCTGGCGCAAGCCCGAGCGCCCAGCCGAGCGCGGCCACGAGCGCGCCGGCGGCGAAGAGCGCCACGCTCGCGGTGGCGAGCCGGCGGCTCGTCGGCGCGGCGGGCCCGGCCTCCGGCGTGCCGCTGCCGCTCTGGATGGGGCTCACGAGACGTACAGTATACCGGCCGGAACGGCGACGCCCCGGGCGGCTATCGGCCCGGGATGACCCAGGGCATGACGTACGCGTACAGCATCACCACGAGCGCCGACCAGCGAGGCCAGGGCGAGGCTGTGCCAGAACACGGCCTTGAAGATGTCGGCCTCGCGGCCCTCGAGCCGCGTCGGCCGTCGAGGCCACGACGATGCTCTGCGCGTCGATCATCTTGCCCATCACGCCGCCGGCGCTGTTGGCCGAGGCCATCAGCACCGGTGAGATCCCGAGCTGCTCGGCGGTCACCTTCTGCAGGTTGCCGAACAGCGCGTTCGAGCCGGCGTCCGTGCCCGTCAGCGCGACGCCCAGCCAGCCGAGCAGCGTGCCGAAGAACGGGTAGATCCAGCCGGTGCGCGTCAGCGACAGGCCGAGCACCGTGTCCAGGCCGGCGTACTTCGTGACGTAGGCGAGGCCGACCATGAAGCTGATCGCCAGCATCGAGGGCACCAGCTGGCGGAAGGTCCGCCCGAGGAGCCGCAGCGAGCGGCGAGAACGCCATGCCGAGGAACGGCGCGACGAGGAATGCCCCCAAGGAACACCGCGGTGCCCGGCAGGGCGACGAAGTTGAAGTCGACCGAGGCCGCCTCCGGCGTCGGCACGGGGCGTCACCGGCGGCGTGCGGACGACCGCGTTGTGCAGCCACGGCGTCGGGAACGTCAGCGCCGCGAGCTTCAGGTACCGGCTGAACGCCGGGCAGCGCCCACAGGAAGATCAGCACCGAGGCGAGGATGAACGGCGACCAGCCCTTGCAGCACCGCGAGCACGCCGTGGTGCGCGCAGCTCGATCGTGCGCTCGGCCCCGCTCCCCTTCCATCGAGCGGTGGCGCGGCTTCCAGAACCGCAGGAAGGCCACCATCACGAGCAGCGAGAAGATCGCCGCGACGATGTCGACCAGCCCCGTCTCCTGGTAGTTCGACCAGTAGAACTGCATCGCCGCGAACGACACCCCGCTGACGACCAGGGCGGGCAGCACCTCGAGCGCCTTCCGCCAGCCCACCATCGTGACGACCAGCCAGGCCGGCAGGATCAGGGAGAACGGCGGCAGGATCCGCCCGACCATCGCGTTGAGCTGGTGCGTCGGGCAGGCCGGTCACGCCGTTCAGCACGCGGATCGGGTTGCCGACGCCGCCCCACGCGACCGGCGCGGTGTTCGCGAGCAGGCAGAGCGTGGCCGCCTGGAACGGCGGGAAGCCGAGCCCGATCAGGAACGAGCCCGCGATCGCCACCGGCGCCCCGCCGCCGCCCGTGCCCTCGAGGAACGCCCCGAAGCAGAAGGCGATCAGGATCACCTGCAGCCGCTTGTCCGAGGAGACGCCGGCGATCGACTCCTTCATCACCTGGAACTGGCCCGTCTCGACCGCCACGTTGTAGAGGTAGATCGAGGCGATGATGATCCAGGCGATGCGGAAGAAGCCGAAGACGAAACCGTTGACGCTCGCCGCGGCGATCAGCGGCGCCGGCATGCGGAACACCCCGGCGGCCAGGACGATCGCCATCACCATCCCGCACAACGCCGACACCCAGACTCTCCGCCGCAGCACGAGCAGCACGAAGAACAGCGTCAGCACCGGCAGCGCCGAGACGAGCGTGGACAGCGGCCAGTAACCGAGCGGGTCGTAGTTCTGGTTCCAGGTCATCGGGGCGCGCCTCCGCCGGGGCCGAGCAAGGCCGGCGCGACACTATCCGCCGCGACTCGGGCCGTCAAGGCAGGCGCCGCCCCGAACCCGCGCCGCTCGGGGCACGAGCCCTCGCCACTTCAGGAGCGGAGCCTCAGAGCCCTTCCTTCTCGAGGAAGACCGCCTTGTCGAGCCCGGCGAGCAGCTTCTGGTACGAGAGCGGGTCGTCCACCGGCCGCACGCTCTGGACCTCGCCGTCCTTGGTCGTCACCTTCGACACCAGGCTGATGCGCACGCGCGTGCGCTCGGCCTCGCGCGTCACGTTGACGTTGGCCTCGATCGCGGAGTACTCGGTCTTGCCGGTGGGCACGAGCAGCGAGGCACCGTACGTCGGGAGCGCGGCCACCCACTTCAGGACGCGCAGCCCCTGGTTCGGCTGCCGCGAGCGCCACTCGACGACGGCGGTCACGAGCCCCAGCTCGGCGTCGGCGTGACGGATCACGAAGCCCTGGTCCTGCAGCACGTTCAGCACGGCCTTCAGCACCAGGCGCGTGTCGGCCGTCTCGAAGCTGCGGCTCTGCGACTGCCGCAGCTCGAGCGGCGCCTGCGGCAGCCCCGCGCCGGACTCGTTGGCCGTGGCGCAGCCGGCGAGGGAAGCCGCCAGAGCGGCGGAAACCAGCAGACGCTTCATGGCGCCCTCCTCAGAACCGGCTGCTGTGCCAGCTGAAGGTCTCCACGGCGCCCGCGGCGGAGAAGCGCACGACCACGGTCAGCGTCCGCTGCGACGAGCGCACGCGCCCCGAGCGCTTGCCCGCGGCGATCCCGAGCACGCCGCCGACGTGGTCGCCGGAGCCCGAGCCCAGGCCGCCGAGCCCGATGCCGCTCGTCGACGCCTCGACCTCGCTCGACACCTTGTCGTAGACCCACGCCTCCCGGCCGCCGGCGTCCCGCGTGACGATGTTGGGCGACCCCAGCCGCTCCGCGACGTCGACCTGCGACATTCCCTGCCGCAGCTCCTTCTGCACGACGCCGAGGGTGAACTCGCGGGCGCCGTCCGCCCTGGCCTTCGCCCGCTCCCCTGCGCCGGCGGGCACGACGCCCGCCACGACCACCAGTGCCACAGCCAATCCTCGGGACATCTGGTCTCTCCTCGGGTGGCAGTGTCGGACGCGCGCACGGGCATGGGACGGGCTGCTGTGACGCTTTCGGCGCTGTACCAGCGGCAGCCGCCGGGATAGGCGCCCTGGCCGGCACCGCCTAGCGGCGGCCCGCGGGAGGCCGATCAGCGGCTCGTCACGCCCGCCGGTAGTTGAGCCACACGGCGAACGTCCGCTGGTCGTCCGCCGGCTTCTCGCCCATCGAGCGCAGCGTCAGCTCCGCGCTGCCGCGGTAGCCTTCGTGCTCGTACGCGGCGGCGAGGCGCGAACGGCCCCGAGAGTCGGGCCGGCACGCGAGGCCGGCTGGCAGCGAGATCACGTTGCCCGGCCAGGGCTCGCCGAAGAAGAGCGGGTCGATCGCCTCGTCCACGCCCATCAAGTAGGGCCCGCAGTAGAGGGCGGCCCGCAGAGGTTCCCGACCCAGCCGCGCGAGGCCCACCTCGCTGCCGTCCGGCCGCACGAGCCGGCCGCGGTAGGCCAACGTGCCCGTGACCCGGTCCCCGGCCTCGAACGCCCGCCTCAGGCGCCGGAAGCCCGCCTCGGTCGCGCCCGTCTGGGCCTCGCCGTTGACGCGCAGGGCGAAGCCTTCGGCCCACGCGGGCTCACGCACGGCGAGGACTCCGTCGAACCCGCGCGTGAAGGTGGCCTCGAAGCCTTCCGCGCTGCGCCGCAGCCGGATTCCGGCCTGCTCCCCTTCGAAGTCGACGTCGTCGAACAGCCGGATCGTGAGCGCGTCCTGCTGCTCGGAGACGATCGCGTCGAGCACGTCGCGGTACGCGCGGTAGCCGTGCATGGTGCAGCACCACCAGGCGCGGTCCACGGAGGGCGTCGGCATGAAGCCGTCCCGGAACCAGACCTTCGAGCCGAAGTCGCCGGTCGCGAACTGGTTGTGGGCGAACGCGTTCAGGTAGCAGCGCTCCGCCTGCTCGAGGTACGCCGGCCGGCCCGTGACGCGGTGCAGGGCCAGGGCCAGGCGCACCACGTCGGCGAGGCCGCAGCCTTCGTTGCGCGGGAACTCGCCGGACGCCTCCTTCGCGGCACGCAGCGACGACACGTTCGACGAGTCGCCCCAGCCGAAGTACTCGAGCGCGCTGCCGTCGACGACGTAGTCGCTCGAGCCGACGAAGTCGGCCCACAGCCGCTCCACGCTCGCGAGCACCGCCGCCTCGCCGGTCGCCTCGTGCAGCATGAGCGCGCCACGCAACGTGGTGAGGTAGCCGTGCGAGTGCTGGACGCCGCGCGGCGGGAGGAGCGGGACGATCTCGCGGGCCGCGTCGAGGTAGCGCCGCTCGCCGCTCGCACGGCCCAGCAGCACCAGCCCCTCGGCCAGCTGTGTGAAGCAGATGAAGCCGAACGCGCCCTGCCCGGAGACGCGCTTCATCACCTCGGGCGCCTTCGTGGCCTCGCGCACGCCGAGCAGGAAACCCGCCAGCCTCTGCGCGCCTGCGAGCGCCGCCACGTCGCCGGTGGCCTGGTGGTGCGCCATCAGGCCGGTGAGCAAGCGGCCGTTGCCCCACAAGAGCGCCATGTGCTCGTTGCCCGTCTCCTGTGCCGTGAAGGCGAGCTCCTTCCGGCCGAAGCGGCCGTCCGGGCGCTGCTGCGCGAGGATGGTCCGCACCAGGCCGTCGAGGTCCTGCGCCGTGCGGCCGGGAGGCGGCAGCGCCGAGAGCGCCTCTACGTAGCGGCCGGAGACGTCGCCGCTGAAGTTGAAGAAGCGGCGCTTCGCGTCGAGCGTCACGTCGGCGAGGATGAATGGCTCGTCGTACGCGGGCGTGCCGGTCCCGCTGAGCCGTCGCGCGGTCAGGGCCACGCGCTCGGCGAAGGCGCCACGCGGCACGCTCGCCGTCGCCCGGCTCGCCGCGGACGCGCCGGAAGCCGCCGCCGTGCCCGACCGCCCCGTCATCGCGAGCGCCGCGCCGGCGCCGCTCACCCCCAGGAAGCCGCGACGCGTCCACGCGCGGTCGGTGGCGATTCTGCCGTTGGTCATGGGGCTCCTCCTCAGCTGATGGCCCGCGCGATGCCGAAGGCCGCCGCCGCCGCGAGGCCACCGATGAGGGCCGTCTGCAGCGCGCTGCGTCCCGGTCGCGCCCCGGTGAAGCGGCCCTTGACGTAGCCGAACACGAGCAGCGCCGCCAGCGTCACCGCCACCGACGCGACGAGCGCCCGGCCAGCGGTCGCCGAGAAGAGATACGGCGCGAGCGGGATGAAGCCGCCGGCGACGTAGGCGACGGCGATCGTCAGCGCGCTGGTGAGCGCTCGCCGCGGGTCCGGCTTCTCGAGCCCCAGCTCGAAGCGCATCATGAAGTCGACCCAGGCCTGCGGGCGCCGGCACAGCGCCTCGACCACCAGCGCGCTCTCCTGGTCGCTGAGGCCGTAGCTGCGGAAAACCTCCGCGACCTCGCCGGCCTCGACGCCGGGGATCTCGTGGACCTCCCGTTCCTCGCGCAGGCGCTCGCTCGCGTAGTGCTCGGCGTCGCTGCGTGCCGCGAGGTAGCCGCCCAGGCCCATCGCGATCGAGCCGGCCGCGATCTCGGCAAGCCCCGCGGTCACGATGATGCCGGTGCTGTCGACCGCACCGGAGAGGCCGGCCGCCAGCGCGAAGGGAACGGTGAGGCCGTCCGACATCCCGATCACGACGTCGCGGACGCGCTCACCGGCGGTGAAGTGTCGCTCGACGTGCGGTGTCTGTGGCATTGGTAGATCCTTCTATCCTTTCCCTTGCGCACGGCCAAGAGACTGGAGAGCAAGACCCCCGTTCAAACCGTGCGTGCGGATTTCCCGCACACGGCTTTCCGGTGGTCTCTCGGGCCTGAGCATTACGCGGTCTCCTGTTGCCAGAAGGGCTGCTCCGGATAGCGGACGCTTCCGCGCAGGCGGTGAAGGCCGAGGTTGTGGAAGTAGTCGCTCGTCCAGCGATCGGCCTCTGCGGGGCGCAGCTGTCGTCCCTTGCGCTTGATACGTAGGGTGCGCAGCCTGCGCCACACGTAGCTGTCGAGCTGGTTGAAGCGGCGCGCGGCGTTGCCGGTGCGGAAGTAGTTCCCCCAGCCCCGTAAGACGGGGTTCAGATCGGCGATGACATCGCGCACGTCCGCGTGGCACCTCGACCTTGGAGTCAGCTCTTTCACGCGTTGCCTCACGCGCTGCATAGAACGCTGCGACGGCCAGCGCTGCAGAAAGTAGAGACGCCGTCCCTTCTCCCACAGCTTGCCGCTCAGACGCTTGTGCAGGTGGCAGCCGAGGAAGTCGAAGCCCTGCTTGCCATCGAAGAGCTCGACCCGCCTCGTCTTGTCCGGGTGCAGCTCGAGCCCGAGACGCCCCAGGATCACCCGGATGCGTTCCTCGGCCCGCTCGCAGTCCTTCGCGGTGCGGCACATCACCACGAAGTCGTCCGCGTAGCGCACCAGCGTCCCCAACGGGGCGCTGTGGCGCGTCCACAAAACGTCGAGCACGTGCAGGTAGATGTTCGAGAGCAAGGGCGAGATCACCCCACCCTGCGGCGTGCCGGCCACCGTCGCACTGACGGTGCCCTCTTCCATCACTCCTGCCTCGAGCCACTGCCGCAGCAGCTTCAAGACCCGCCGGTCCGAGACGCGTCGCGCCACGAGCTTCAGCAGCTTCTCGTGGTCGATGCTTCCAAAGTAGTCGCGGATGTCGGCGTCGAGCACGTGATGGCCTCCCTTGGCACCGAGCTTCCTCAGCACCTCCAGCGCCATCGTCGCGCTCCGCTTGGGACGGAAGCCGTACGAGACGGGCAGAAAGTCCGCCTCGAATACCGGCTCCAGCACCAGCTTCGCCGCCATCTGCGCCACCCGGTCCCTCACCGTCGGGATCCCCAGCGGCCGCTTCCTCCCATCGGCCTTCGGTATGTACCGGCGTCTCACCAGACTCGGCCGGTATTCGCCTGCTCGCAGCTCGTTGCCGAGCCCTTCCAGGAAGCTCTCGACCCCGCTCTGCTCGACGTCGCGGATCGACTGGCTGTCGACTCCCGCAGCGCCGCGGTTGCGCCTCACCCGCTCCCACGCTTCCCGCAGGACGTCACCCCGCCAGATCTGGTCGTACAGCGCGTGAAAACGGCGCCCCGGTGCCCGCTTGGCCCCGGCCCACAGCCGACGTTGCAGTTGTCGCACTTTCTCGCGCGGCACAAGGCCGCCGGGGTCGTTAGGTCCGGTCTCGCCGGCCATTCCCTCACGCTTACCTGCTCCGCCAGCACGACCACCCCAGGGGTCCTTCCCTCCGACCGCGTTGTTCCTCACGGCCATCACCGGTACTACGACCCCCTCGGACTCCCGCTGCGCGGCGCTCGACTTCGTCTTCGACTTATACGAGCCACCTCGCCTTGACATCGGCTGCGCAGACGGGCCTCTCGTGTTCCGCACCCCTCCTTGCACGCGTGCTGCGCCCTCTACCCCGCCGGGGCCAGCGGCTCGCTTCGGATCTCGCACCGCTGGTCTTGCCTTCGCCGGGACATGAACGGCTCGGCCCCCGGTTTGTTCCTCTGTCGAGGCTGCAGGCTTCACTTCATGTTGCGGCCCGCGTGCTCGCTCCCCGCTGCACGGCTCTCGCCGCCTTGCGGGCTTTTGACGCCCCGCTCGGGCGCGGAGGTCTCCCTCCGACACCTGGGGCCTGCTACCCGGCGCTCCGACGCTTACCGGGACGGGACTTGCACCCGCTGGAGTGGCGCAGCCAGCGGCAGCGGCACCTACTGCTTGCGGAGTCGATGCTCCTGTCGCGTCACGACGCACCATGCCGGGAGCCTACGGGATCCCCCGCGGCGCGTCCAATCGCCTCGCTCGCGCGCCGCTCCGCGGCGTGTCAGGTCGCGCGCGCCGCCGCCGCGGGCGCGAGCAGCGGCGCCGGCGCCTCCGCCTCCAGCTCGTCTCCCACCTGGTACGGCACGCTGGTGATCACGACGCCGGGCTGGAACAGCAGCGCCAGGCGCAGCATCATCGCGGTCTGCGCGTGCAGTACGTTGTGCCAGCGCTTCTCCGGCACGAACTGCGGCACCACGATGGTCATCACCTCGTTCGGCTGGCGCCTCGCAGCGAGCTCGCGGACGTAGCTGACCAGCGGCTCGATCAGCAGGCGGTAGGGCGAGTTCAGGATCACCAGGCGCACCCCGGCGCCCCAGCGGCCCCACTTCTCCTCGATCGCGGCGCCCGCCTCCGGGTCGCTCGCCACGTAGACCGCCGTCACGTCCTCCGACAGCGCCCGCGCGTAGTGCAGCCCGGCGACGGTGCCCCGATGGACGCCGCTGATCGCCAGCACCACGCGGTGGCGGTCGACGCGTGCGGGTGGCCCGAAGTGCTCCAGCGACAGCTGGCGCGAGAGCCGCTTGTAGTGGCGGTGGATCGCGAAGAAGGCCAGCACCAGAGACGGGATCACGATCAGCACCACCCACGCGCCGCCGGCGAACTTCGTGACCGCGAAGATCACCGCCACCACCGCCGTGATCACGCTGCCGACACCGTTCACGACCATCTTGCCGCGCCAGCGCGGATCGTGCACCAGCAGCGAGCCGCGCTCCTTCAGCTCCTGCCCGGAGGCGAGGCGGCCGCTCTTCCACCAGCGGTGCGCCATGCCCGCCTGGGACAGCGTGAAGGACATGAAGACGCCGATCGCGTAGAGCGGGATCAGCGCCGTCACGCTGGCGTCGAACACGAAGATCAGCAGCGAGGCCACGATCGCGAGCACCAGGATGCCGCGGGAGTAGACGAGCCGGCTGCCACGGTAGGTGAGCTGGCGCGGGAGATAGCCGTCGGCGGCCTGCAGCGCGGCCAGCCGCGGGAAGTCCGCGTACGCGGTGTTGGCCGCCATCACCAGGATCAGGGTGGTGGCGGCGATCGCGCCGAGGTACAGCAGCCCCCGGCCCTCGAACGCCGTCCGTGCCAGTTGCGAGATGACGGTCTCGCGCTCGGACGGCACGGCGTGGATCGACCCCGCGAGGTAGCTGATCCCCAGGAACAGGCTGCCCAGGATGCCCGCCATCCAGACGAGCGTGATGCCGGCGTTGCGGCTGCGCGGCTGCTTGAACGCGGGGATCCCGTTCGAGATCGCCTCGACACCGGTCAGCGCCGTGGTGCCGCTGGAGAAGGCGTGCAGCACCAGGAACAGCCCGAGCGCGCGGGTCGGCTCGATGTCGAGAGCCGGCGGATCGGCAACGGGGTGGAGCGAACCCGCCAGCAGCCGAACCAGCGCGGTGCCAACGGTCAGGTACATCATCGCGATGAAGAAGTACGTGGGCACCGCGAACACCGCACCCGACTCCTTCACGCCGCGCAGGTTGACGAACATCACGACGCCGACCAGGAGAACGGCGAGCGCCGTGCGGTGCCCGAACAGGACCGGGAACGCCGAAGTGACCTGGGCCACACCCGACGAGACCGAGACCGCGACCGTCAGGATGTAGTCCATCAGCAGGGCCGCGCCGGCGATCTGCGCCGCGAGGTTGCCCAGGTTGTCGCGAGCGACGATGTAGGCTCCGCCGCCGCCCGGGTAGGCGTGGATCGTCTGCTCGTACGAGAACGTGACGATCGCCAGGAGCGCCACGATCGCGATCGAGATCGGCATCACGTAGGAGAGGGCTCCGGCGCCCGCCATGGCCAGGATGATCAGGATCTCCTGCGTCGCGTAGGCCGTGGACGAGAGCGCGTCGGAGGAGAAGACAGCGAGGCCGACGGCTTTGCCGATCGCCTGCTGCGGCGCGTCCGCCGTCGACAGCGGGCGGCCGATCAGCCACGTGCGCCAGTTGGAACGGCGAAGCGCGGCCGACTCGCGCTGCATCTGCGCGGCGGACACGCCGGGACGGACGAAAGCCGAGTGTCTCATCTGGATCAGTCCACCTTCAGTCGGTAGCCGACGCCCGTCTCGGTCAGGAAGTAGCGGGGGCGGGCCGCGTCGTCCTCGAGCCTGTGCCGCAGCTGGGCCATGTACACGCGCAGGTAGTGGGTCTCGTCGGCGGAGCCCGGTCCCCAGACCTCGCGCAGGAGCTGGCGGTGGGTCACGACCTTGCCGGCCTGTTGAGCGAGCGCGGCGACGATCCGGTACTGGGTGCGCGTGAGGCGCACCTCCTCGCCGCGGCGGCAGACCAGGCGGCTCCCGAGGTCGATGCGCAGGTCGCCGGTCTCGACGATCGTCTCGCCGCCCTCGGACACGCGCGCGGCGTGGCGCAGGGCCACGCGCATGCGCGCGAGCAGCTCGGCCGTGCCGAAGGGCTTGGTCAGGTAGTCGTCCGCACCGGCGTCGAGCGCCTCGACCTTGTCGCGCTCCTGGCCGCGGGCCGAGATCACGATGACCGGCAGTGGGCTCCAGGCCCGGATCCGGCGGGTCACCTCGGTGCCGTCCATGTCCGGCAGCCCGAGGTCCAGCAGCACGAGGTCGGGGCAGCGCGTCG
Organism: uncultured Acidobacteriota bacterium; assembly: GCA_963831755.1. Taxonomy (GTDB): domain Bacteria; phylum Acidobacteriota; class Vicinamibacteria; order Fen-336; family Fen-336; genus DATBSL01. Next base: position 356,830 of record CAWHRC010000016.1, on the reverse strand, counting down.
CAGCCTCGACCAGCGCCTCGCGGCCGGTCACCGCTTCCAGCATGCGGTAACCGTGGGGCGGGAGCGTGGCACGTAGGAAGCGCATCACCTGCGGTTCGTCCTCGACCACCAGCACCAGCGGCTCGCGAGCCGCGGAATCGGTCGCCTGCGCGCTCATCGCCGGCCCCTCACGCCGCGTCCTCGGCCGGCGGAGCCGGCGGCGAGTCGTCCAGCGGCAGCGTGAACACGAAGCGCGCACCGCGCGGCTCGCGCCGCTCGGCATGGATCTGCCCGCCGTGTGCGGTCACGATCGCGCGCGCGATCGCCAGCCCCAGGCCGACGCCCGGCCCGCCCGCTGCCCGATAGAACTTGTCGAACAGGCGCTCGGCATCCTCCGGCGGGAAGCCCGGACCCTCGTCGCTCACCTCGACGACCGCCACCTCCGCCTCACGCCGGGCGGCGACCGAGACGCCGCCCCCGCGGCCTCCATGCCGGATCGCGTTCTCGAGCAGGTTGACGATCGCCTGCTCGACCAGCACGCCGTCCAGCCGGACCAGCGGCAGGTCGGGCGCCACGCTCACCTCGAGGCGGCGCTCGCCCGCGTAGCGCTCGACGCGCGCGACCGCCGAGCCGACGATCTCCTCGAGCGAGTGCCACTCGCGCCTGGGCTTCAGGCTGCCCGACTCGAGGCGGGTCATGTCGAGCAGGTTGCCCACGAGCCGGTTGAGACGCTCCGCCTCCTCGAGCACGGTCGAGGAAAGCTCGCGCGCGATCGCTGGTGGAGGCGGCGGGTCCTCGAGCAGCCCGCTCGCGGCGCCGGTGATCGCGGCCAGGGGCGTGCGCAGGTCGTGCGAGACGGAGCTCAGCAGCGCGCTGCGCAGCCGCTCGCTCTCCGCCGCGAGGCGCGACTGCTCGGCCTCCGCTGAGAGCCGGGCCCGCTCTAGGGGGGCAGCGACCTGTCTGGCCAGTGCGCTCAGCAGCTCGCGCTGGTCCGGCGACAGCGGTCGCTGGCCGGGCGGGATCTCGAGCGCGAGCACGCCCAGACGATCGCGCGTGCCGACGAGCGGCTCGTAGAACCCTCCGGCCCCCGGCAGCGTGTCCGTCTCCGCTCCGGCCGGGCGGCCGTGGTCGAAGGCCCAGCGCGCCACGGCCTGCTCACGCGGGTCCTCGGCGAAGGCGGGCAGCGGGTCGCCGACCGGCTCGAGCGTGCCTTCGCTGGAGGGCACGAACACCGCGGCGGCGGAGTGGAACAAAGCCGCCAGGTGCCGGGCCGCCGCCCGCGCGACCTCGTTGGGACTGCGCAGCGCGGTCAGCTCGCGGCTGAGCGCATAGAGGGCCTGCGTGCGCCGCTCGCGCTGGATCGCCAGCTCGGCCGTGTCGCGCACGCGTGCGGCCAGCGTGCTGACCAGCACTCCCACCACCAGCATCACCGCGAAGGTGACGACGTACTGCGTGTCGGCGACGGCGAACGTCAGGTGGGGCGGCACGAAGAAGAAGTCGAACACGGCAACGCTGGCGATCGCCGCCAGGATCGAGGGCCCGCGGCCGTAGCGTGTCGCCACGGAGACGACGGCGAGCAGGTACAGCATGACCAGGTTCAAGTTGTCGAGCCGGCCGACCATCAGCCACGAGACCAGTGTCGCGGCCGCGACCGCCCCTGCCGCGTAGACGTAGCGCTGCAGGCCGCGCGACGCCGGACGTTGGCTGACGGAGAGCTCCGAGCCGGGCTCACGGGCGGAATCTGCGGCCTGGCCGGAGATCACGAACACGTCGATCTCGCCGCTCGCGCGTACCAGGTCGTCCACCAGCGAGCCGCGCAGTCGATCGCGCCAGCGCGGGTGCGCGGGCTTGCCGATCACGAGCTTGCTGACGTTGCGCTCGCGTGCGAAGCGCAGCACGGCCTCGCTGACACTCTGGCCGGAGATGGTCGCCGTCTCTGCGCCGAGCTGGCTCGCGAGCGTGAACGCGGCGGCGAGATGGCGCCGCTCCGCTTCGGACAGCGGCGGCTGCCCGGGGCTCTCGACCCAGGCCACGATCCACTCCGCTCGCAGCCGACCGGCCAGCCGCCGCGCGCCGCGCACCAGCCGGCCGCTGTCCGGGTTGGGGCGGACGCAGGCGAGCACGCGCTCGGCCACCGGCCAGGTGGCCTCGATCGCGTGGTCTCGGCGGTAGTCTCGCACGGCGACGTCGACGTGCTCGGCCGTGCGCCGCAAGGCGAGCTCGCGCAACGCGGTGAGGTTGCCCTTGCGGAAGAACTCTTGCACGGCGCGGGCCGCCTGGTCGGGCACATACACCCTGCCCTCTGCCAGCCTACGCAGCAGCTCGTCCGGCGGCAGGTCCACGAACTCGAGCTCGTCGGCCTCGTCGAGTACGCGGTCGGGCAGTGTCTCGCGCACCACCACGCCCGTGATCCGCTGCACGATGTCGTTGACGCTCTCGAGGTGCTGGACGTTGAGCGTCGTCCAGACGTCGATGCCGGCCTCGAGCAGCTCCACTGCATCCTGCCAGCGCTTCGGGTGGCGCGCGCCCGGGGCGTTCGTGTGGGCGAGCTCGTCGAGCAGCAGCAGGCTTGGCCGCCGCGCGAGCGCCGCGTCGATGTCGAACTCGCGCAGCGTCACGCCACGATGCTCCACCGTCCGCCCCGGCAACCGCTCGAGCCCGGCCGCGAGCGCCTCGGTCTCCTGCCTGCCGTGGGTCTCCAGCCAGCCGATCAGCACGTCCGCGCCGGCGGAATGCTGCCGACGCGCCGCGTCCAGCATGGCGTACGTCTTGCCCACTCCCGGAGCAGCGCCGAAGAACACCTTGAGCCTGCCCGGACGGACGCGCCGCGACTCGTGCTGTACCCGGCGCAGCAGCGCGTCCGGGTCCGGACGGGCCTCACCCATCGCGCTATTCCCGAGGTTTGTGCCCGCCGATCACCCAGGCCGGCTCGGACGGCACGGAGTGCTCGACACGCTCCAGCGACGCGAGCAGCGCCGCGAGCGCGTGGGACAGGGCGGTCAGGCCCCTGCGGGCCTCGCGGTTCGCGGGCTGCCCGTCTCCCCACAGGTCGAGAAAGCCGAGCGCTCGGCCGCCGACGACGAGCGGCACGCGCATGCCGTCCTCGGGCAGAGGCACACCGCGTCGAAAGTCCAGGAGTCGCCCGCTGGTCGCGATCGTCTGGGGCGAGGCGACCCGGCCGGGGCTGCGTCCGACGAGCGAGCCGTCGCCGGAGGCCGCCCTCAGCTGCTCGCCGCCGTCGCGAAGCGCAAGCGCGGTCAGCGGAAACACCGGGCGCGCCGCATCGAGCAGCTCCTGCAGGCGGTACTCCGGCAGTGAGCCGCGCTCGAGCTGGCCGAGCACGGCGTGCAGCACGTGGGCCTGCCGGGTCGCCTCGCGCCACTCCCGTCGCGGCGAGCCGAGCGCCGCGGCCAGCAGCCCGCAGGCGCTCAGGCCGAGGAACGCGAACACGTCGTCCTTGCCGTGGATCGCCAGCTTCATGTACGGCCGTGTCAGGAAGAAGTCGAGGCTCAAGGCGGAGGCCAGCGCCGTGGCCACGGCGGCCGCGCGCCCGCCGAGCTCACCGACGGCGAACGTCAGGGCGAGAAAGGCGAAGGCGAGGTTGGACGCCACGGTCAGGTCCCGCAGTGGCACCAGGGCGACGCCGAGCGTGACTGCGGCGATCGGCCCCACACCCAGGTAGAGCAGCCAGTCGGCGTTCCGGTTCATCGCGTCTCCTCCCGGGAGCCTTACCCTGATGAGACCCTAGCAGAGATCGCCTCAAGAAAGCGTCAAGAGCAGACGGCCGCCTGCGAGCCGGTGCGGCCCGCCTCAGCGAGGGCTGCCCCCGAAGTGCTGATCCAGGTCCAGGTTCAACCGCAGGACATTGACGCGCGGCTCGCCGAGAAGACCGAGCGTGCGTCCCTCGACGTGCGCGCGGACGAGGGCCTCCACGTCGGGGAGCGCGACGCCCCGCGCAGCCGCTACCCGCGGCACCTGCCAGAGCGCCGCCTCCGGGCTGAGGTGCGGGTCGAGCCCGCTCGCCGAAGTCGTGACCAGCTCGACGGGAACGGACCCGGCCGCATTCGGGTTCTCGCCCCGCAGCCGCTTCAGATCCGCGGCCACGCGATCGCGCAGCTTCTGCGAGGTCGGACCCAGGTTCGAGCCGCCGGAGGCCGTCGGGTCGTAGCCGTCGCTGCCCGCGGCCGACGGCCGGGGCTGGAAGTAGCCGGCCTTCTTGAATCCCTGCGCGATCAGCTCGGAGCCGACGACACGGCCGTTGCTCGTCAGCAGGCTTCCGTTGGCCTGGTGCGGAAACACCAGCTGAGCGACACCGGTGACGAGCAGTGGGTAGGCGAGTCCAGTCAACAGGAGTGTCACGAGAGTCATTCGCAGTGAGATCACGATCTCGCTCTTCATCGCTCTTCCCCTAGACGAGTCCGACCATGGCCAACAGCATGTCGATCAGCTTGATCCCGGCGAACGGGGCGACGATGCCGCCGACGCCGTAGATCAGCAGCGAGCGTCGCAACAGGGCCGAGGCGCCGAGCGGGCGGTACTGCACGCCGCGCAGGGCCAGCGGGATGAGCGCCACGATGATCAGCGCGTTGAAGACCACCGCCGAGAGGATGGCGCTTTGCGGCGAGGCCAGCCGCATCACGTTGAGCGGGGCGATCTGGGGGAACACCGCGATGAACATCGCCGGCAGGATGGCGAAGTACTTGGCCACGTCGTTGGCGATCGAGAACGTGGTCAGGCAGCCGCGGGTCATCAGCAGCTGCTTGCCCACCTCGACGACCTCGAGCAGCTTCGTCGGGTTGCTGTCGAGGTCGACCATGTTGCCGGCCTCGCGAGCGGCCTGCGTGCCGGTGTTCATGGCGATCGCCACGTCGGCCTGGGCGAGGGCCGGCGCGTCATTGGTGCCGTCGCCGGTCATCGCGACGAGCTTGCCCTTGGCCTGCTCGTCCCGGATCAGCTTCAGCTTCATTTCGGGGGTGGCTTCGGCGAGGAAGTCGTCGACGCCCGCCTCGGCGGCGATCGCCGCCGCGGTCAGCGGGTTGTCGCCGGTGATCATCACCGTGCGCAGGCCCATGGCCCGAAAGCGCACGAAGCGCTCCTTCAGGCCGCCCTTCACGATGTCCTTCAGGTGCACGACACCCAGCACCCGCGGACCGTCGGACACGACCAGCGGAGTGCCGCCGGACCTCGCGATGGTCGCCACGACCTGATCGACCTCGACCGGCATCCGCCCGCCGAGCGCGGTGACGTGCCTGGTCACGGCGTCGGCTGCGCCCTTGCGCACCACGCGGCCGTTCAGATCGCAGCCGCTCATGCGCGTCTGCGCCGAGAACGGCACGAACCTCGCCTCGGGCTGTGTCAGCTCGCGGCCGCGCAGCCCGTGGCGCTCCTTGGCGAGCACGACGATCGAGCGACCCTCCGGCGTCTCGTCGGCGAGGCTGGCGAGCTGCGCCGCGTCCGCCAGCTCCTGCACGCGCACGTTCGGAGCGGGCAGGAACTCGCTCGCCATGCGGTTGCCGAGGGTGATCGTCCCCGTCTTGTCCAGCAGGATCGTGTCGATGTCGCCGGCCGCCTCGACGGCACGGCCGCTCATCGGGATCACGTTGTGGCGGATCAGGCGATCCATGCCGGCGATCCCGATCGCGGAGAGCAGCCCCCCGATCGTGGTCGGGATCAGGCACACGAGCAGAGCGACGATGACCGTGACCGAGAAACGCAGGGACGAGTAGCTGCCGAAGGGCACGAGCGTGACGCAGGCGATCAGGAAGATGATCGTCATGCCGCACAGCAGAACGTGGAGCGCGATCTCGTTGGGCGTCCTCTGCCGCTTCGCTCCTTCGACCAGTCCGATCATGCGGTCCAGGAACGACTCGCCCGGGTCGACACTGATGCGGACGAGAATCCGGTCCGACAGCACGCGCGTGCCGCCCGTCACTGCGGAGCGGTCGCCGCCGCTCTCGCGGATCACGGGCGCCGACTCGCCGGTCACCGCCGACTCGTCGACGGAGGCGATGCCTTCGACGACCTCGCCGTCCCCTGGGATCACGTCGCCCTTCTCGACCACGACCACGTCACCCTTGCGCAGGCTGGACGCCGGCACCGGCTGCTCGCGGCCGTCGACGAGCTTGCGCGCCACGGTCTCCTGCCGCAATCCGCGAAGCGCGGCGGCCTGAGCCTTGCCCCGCCCCTCCGCGAGCGCCTCGGCGAAGTTGGCGAAGACCACGGTGAACCACAGCCAGAGCGAGACCTGGCCCGTGAACCAGGTCGGCATCGCCCCCTGGGTCGGGGCGACGAGGTCGCGCAGCCAGACGAGTGTCGTCAGGACGCTTCCGACCTCGACCACGAACATCACGGGATTGCGCAGCATGACCCTCGGGTCGAGCTTGTACAGGCTGTCCAGGGCCGCGGCCCGCAGGATCGGGCCTTCCCAGGCGGAGACCGCCTTGACGTGGCCGTGGGGCGCCGAGGGGGAAGAGGGCTTTCCGTCGCGAGGGCTCATGGCTCAGAACACCTTTCCGGACTGGGCGAGGAAGTGCTCGACGATCGGACCCAGGCTGAGGGCCGGAAAGAAGGTGAGCGCGCCCACGATCACGATCACGCCGACGAGCAGGGCGGAGAACAGGGGGCCGTTCGTGGGCAGGGTGCCGGGCCCGGCCGGTGTGACCTTCTTGCCCGAGAGCACTCCGGCGATCGCGAGCGCCGGGATGATCATCCAGAAGCGCCCGATCAGCATGGTCAAGCCGAGCGCGGTGTTGTACCAGAGCGTGTTGGCGTTGAGGCCGGCGAAGGCCGAGCCATTGTTCCCGGCGCCGCTCGAGAAGGCGTAGAGTATCTCGGAGAGGCCGTGAGGCCCGGCATTGTTCAGGGACGACAGGCCGTACGGCGCGACGCTCGACCAGGCGGCGAAGCCCAGGATCACCAGCGGGAAGACCAGCACGTACAGCATCGCGAGCTTCACCTCGCGGGTCTCGATCTTCTTGCCGAGGTACTCGGGCGTCCGCCCCACCATCAGCCCGGCGATGAAGACGGACAGGATCGCCATCACCAGCATCCCGTAGAGCCCGGCGCCCACGCCCCCGAACACAACCTCGCCGAGTTGGATGTTGAACAGGGGCACCAGGCCCCCGAGCGCGGTGAAGCTGTCGTGCATCGAGTTCACGGCACCGCACGAGGCGTCGGTGGTCACGGTCGCGTAGAGGGTGGAGTTGGCGACGCCGAAGCGCACCTCCTTGCCTTCCATGTTGCCGAGGCCGGGCGCGACACCCTGGGAGTTTACGATCGGGCTGCCCGCGCCCTCGGCCCAGTAGGCAACGCTCACGCCCGCGAAGAAGAGGAACGCCATCGCCCCGAAGAGGGCCCACCCCTGGCGCCGATCCTTCGCCATGCGGCCGAACGTGAAGGTCAGCCCCGCCGGGATCGCGAAGATCAGGAACATCGAGAAGAAGTTCGTGAGGGGATTCGGGTTCTCGAAGGGGTGGGCGGCGTTGGCGTTGAAGAAGCCGCCGCCGTTCGTGCCGAGCTGCTTGATCGCCTCCTGCGAGGCGACGGGCCCGACCGCGATCGTCTGCCTGGCTCCCTCGAGCGTGGTCGCCTGTGGGTAGGCTGCGAGGTTCTGGGTCATGCCTTGGGCCACGAATACGAGGGCGAACACGACGCAGATCGGAAGCAGGATGTAGACCGTGGCTCGCGTGAGGTCCACCCAGACGTTGCCGATCGTGCCCGACGTCTTGCCGTCGCCGCGACGCGTGATGCCGCGCGCCAGGGCGATGGCCACCGCGATACCCGCCGCGGCCGACATGAAGTTGTGCCAGGCGAGGCCCGCCATCTGGCTCAGGTAGCTCATGGTGGACTCGCCGGAGTAGCCCTGCCAGTTCGTGTTGGTCGTGAAGCTGGCGGCGGTATTGAAGGCCGAGCTCGCTTCGACCGGCCCGAACCCCTGCGGGTTCCAGGGCAGCCATAGCTGCAGGCGCTGGATCGCGTAGGTGACGAGCATCGTGAAGGCGCTGAAGGCGAGCAGCCCGCCGGCATAGGCCGTCCACGACTGTTCCTGGCCCCGCACGTTCGCGAGCCGGTAGATCAGCCGCTCCAGCCAGCCCAGCGGCCGCCTGAGGAAGTGGCTCTCGCCCTCGAGAACGCTGTGCATGAACGCCCCAAGAGGCACCGTCACCGCGAGAATGGCGAGGAAGAAGAAGAGGATCTGGGCCCATCCCTGAGCAGTCAATCCAGGTCCTCCCTCAGAACCGCTCGGGCTTGAGCAGCGCGTACGCGAGATACGCGAGCAGCAGCACCGACAGCAGGATGCCGACGACGTATTCCACACTCATCTGCGCCTCCGCTAGACCCGCTCGCAGGCCCGGACGTAGAGCCACGAGACCAGGAAGAACAGCAGCGTGACGACCACGAACACCACGTCCATCATCGGAGTCGCTCCTCGCTCAGATCTTGCCGTTGAACAGGTAGACCAGGCCGACGGTGAGCGTCGACTGGTGGTTGGTCTTGCTGCCGTTCGACTTGCTGAAGAAGTCGCTGTCCGCGTGGTCGAGCCGGTACTCGAGCCGGGTCTTGAGCCCGCCGGCAATCAGGTGGTCGCTGGTCAGCGTGAGGCTCTGGGCCTTGCCTCCGATCGTCATGAAGCCGCCCTTGGAATCGTCGACGTACTCGTAGCGGCCCACGACCGCCCAGTTCGGCATGGCCTGGTACTTCGCGTAGCCGTCGACGCCCCACCACTTGACGGCGCCTTCCTTGCCGTAGTCCACGTTCGCCTGCAGGCTGAGCTTCGGTGTCGCGGCATAGGTGAGCGTGGTGTCGAACAGGTTGCGCACGTCACGCACGGCCGCCGAGGCCGGCGCCTCCTTGCCCACCATGTAGTTGGCCACCCAGGTCAGGTTCGCGTTCGGCTTCAGCGTGAGGCTGACGTGCACCGTCTTGTCGCCGTTCGTCTCGCTCGAGTTGTTCCAGCCGTTCACCAGCTGCGCGCCCAGGGTCGTCTTGGCGTCGACCGTGTACGTGGCTCGCAGGCCCACGTGGTAGAAGGGGATCGCGTAGCCGAACAGGATCGAGCGCGAGTAGTTCCAGTTGTCCTGCGACTCGATCACCTCGGCACCCATCGGCGTCACGAACTTGCCGGCGTCCCACTGCACCTTGCCGGTGAGCAGGCTGACGTAGGCCTGCTCGATGTGCTTGTAGATCTCCTTGCCGCTCGACTCGGGCTCGTACGCGGCAGTGAGGTCGGCCGCCTTGCCGAAGTCGAGGTCGGCGCGGAAGCCGACGCGGCTGTCGGCCGTCGGGGTCTTCGTGAAGTTCAGCTCCGCCAGGCTCAGCGAGAACGCGTTGTGCTGGACGTCGTAAGTGCGCAGCAGCGGGTCGACCTTGTTGAAGTTGTAGCCGTAGTAGACGTCGACGAACCCGCCCACGTCGATCCTCGGTGGCTCGGGTGATGGCGAGGGCGCTGGTGCCGGCTCCTGTGCACCTGCAACCAGCGCCGTCAGCAGCCACACGGCGACCATTGACGTCCCAAGACGACAAAGCGCTCCGCTGCCGCTCACTTCGTGACCTCCAGGCAGGCAATCTAGGCGGCCCGGCATCAAGATGGTGACAAGAACCGGGACGTGAGCGTCAAGCCGGCGTCAATGTCGTGCAATTCCGTCGGAGGCAAACGCTCGAGCGCGCTAAGGCTTGCAGGCGACGATGAGCCACCACACGGCTCCGTCCGATCGCTCGATGAAACGGTCGTCGCGGGCGACGATCTCGAAGCCCGAGCGCCTCAGCTCCGCTTCGACAGCGGCCGGCTCCAGGTGATGTTCGCCGTGCTCATCTGCACCCCCAGGACGCGGATCCACGACGACCAGACGCCCTCGCGAGTGGAGTGATCGCAGCACGTGGCCGAGAAGGGCTCTCGGGTCGCTCAGCTCATGAAAGGTGTTGGCGATCAGCACGGCGTCGGCTGTCCCCGCGACGAGACCAGGATCGTCCGGTCGTCCGCGAGCGACGCTCAGGTTCCGGCGACCGTCGAGCAGCGCGCGCAGCCGCAGGAACGTCAGGGGCAGCCTGCGGATGTCGATCGCGACGACCCGCCCGCCATTGCCGACTGTGCTCGAGAGCTTGAGCGCGAAGTAGCCGGCTCCGCAGCCGAGGTCCACGACCGTGCTTCCGGCCCGCAGCTCCAGCGCCTTCAGGACCTCACCCGGCCGCTGCCAGCGATCTCGTTCCGCCTCGACGACTTCCAGTCGGCGGAGCGTGTTGATCGCCCGGTAGACCACCCCAAGGGCAAGGACCGTGAGGACGACGAGAGCGAGGAAGACGGCGATCCTGACGCGATACTGCCTTTGGAGGCTGCCCTGACTCGGCGGGATCGTCGGTCGCACGGTCTCCGGAGCACCTACCGCGCCGTTGGTCCGGACGGGCCGGACATTGGCCGGACCTGCGTCGGCGACGACGACGGACCGCTCTTCTTTCGCTCGGCCACGATGATGACCTGCATGTCGTGCGCCAGGGCGACGACGCGCATCGTGGTGTGGCGCTTGTTCAGCAGCGGGAGCAGCCGGCGTGGAGGTCGTGGCAGGAAGATCTGCGTCACGGCGTTCGCCCGGGCGAAGGCAACGAGCGCCTGAGCAGGGTCGTCCGCCTCGAGCGTGCGGGTCTCGATGTGGAGGCGGCGCGCGAAGTCGAGGTGGGGCAAGAGCGCCGCTCCGTCCTTCCCTGCGCCGCTTCCGGCGCGTGGAGTCACGACGGCCACCGCGAAACAGTCTCCTTTCAGGTAGTCGGCGACGCGCCGGCCGCGACGGATGAGGGCCGTGGTGAGCTGCGTGTCCGTGACGTGGATCAGGATCCGCTCGCGCAGCTCGCCGGCTGCGCCGGGAGCCGCCGAGGCGCCCTCGGCCAGCGGCGATGCCGGGGCGGGCCCCTCTTGCTCCTGCCGTGCCTCGATCTCGTACGCCGTCTGGCGCAGCGCCAGCTCGCGCAGCGCGGCGAGCGTCGGCTCCTTGAAGAAGCTCTCGATCGCACGCGCCACCTTTTCGGGCGGGTAGACGACGCCGCGCTGGAGCCGGTTGAGCAGCGCGCGCGGAGGCAGGTCGATCAGGACGACCTCGTTCGCCTCCTTGACCACCCAGTCCGGGATCGTCTCGCGGACCTTCACTCCCGTGATCTCCTGGAGCTGGTCGTTCAGGCTCTCCAGGTGCTGGACGTTCATCGTGGTGAGCACGTCGATGCCGGCGTCGAGCAGGGCCGTGACGTCCTCCCAGCGCTTGGCCCGGGGCGAGCCCGGGACGTTGGTATGCGGGAACTCGTCGACCGCGCAGAGGGCGGGGTGACGCGCCAGGATCGCGTCCGTGTCCATCTCCTCGAACAGGTGCCCGCGGTATTCGATGCGCCGGCGCGGCACCAGCTCCAGTCCCTCGATCCGGGCGATGGTGTCCTGGCGCCCGTGGGGCTCGAAGTAGCCGACCACGACGTCCTGGCCCGCCTGTCGGAGCTGCTGTGCCTCGTCGAGCATGCGAAACGTCTTCCCGACCCCCGCCGCGTAGCCGAGAAAGACCTTGAGCCGGCCGCGGTGCTGTCCGCCCGGAACTCCGCTCATGGCCTCGGAAACACGCGCACGTCGATGCCTTCGGCCTCGAAGATCAGCCGCTCGACCAGGCTCAAGCGCAGGCGCGCCCCCAAGCCGGGCGGTTCGCCGTGACCCACGAACATCTGGGTGATGCCGTGCCGGCGCGCGAACTCCAGGATCGCACGCACGGGGTCGCGCCCCTCGAGCAGCTCGACCGTCGCCCCGGTCTCGCGCGCCAGCGTGAGGTTCGCGTCGAGCGCCGCCCTATCGGCAGGGCTCAGCCCTTGCTGCTGGGCATGCACCACGAACAACTCGCCATGGAAGCGGTCGGCCTGCCGCCGTCCACGACGGATCATCACCGAGGCGCTCGAGCGCGGCGTGATGCAGACGAGGATCCGCTCGTGCGTGCCGTACACCTGCTCGATTCCCGCGCGGCGCAGATAGTCTGCGAGCTGGTGGTCGACCACCTCGGCCGCCAGCAGCAGCGCGATCTCGCGCAGCTCCGAGAGCTGGCGCTCGAGCCGAGCGACGTCGCTGGACGGCCCGCCGCTCCTGAGGCGGTCCATGCAGTACTCTGGCGGGGCGTCGACGACCTCGATCTCGTCCGCCGTGCGCAGGAATGACTCCGGGACCGAGTCCCGAACCGACCGGCCGATGATCGCCTCGACTTGGGCCTGCCGCTCCGCCACGAACTGCAGATTGACGGAGGTGATCACCGAGATACCGGCCGACAGCACGCCTTCGACGTCCTGCCAGCGCTGCGCGTTCCGTGATCCCGGAGGGTTCCGGTAGGCGAGACCGTCGATGAGCACGACTTCGGGATGGCGCTGAAGCACCGCGGGCACGTCGATCGCCTCGCTGCCCTCGACCACGCGGCAGGGGATCGTCTCGAACTGGCGGAGCAGACCCTCGAGCTGATTCGAATCGGAGCCCTGGGTCGCCGCCACCACGATGTCCTGGCCGCGCTGCTTGCGCCGCCGCCCCTCGTCCAGCATGCGGGCCGACTTGCCGACGCCCGAGGCGTAGCCCAGAAAGACCTTCAACCGGCCCCGTGTCTGCAGGCGCTCTTCGGCTTCGATGCGCCTCAGGAACTCCTCGGGACTGGGCCTGCGGTGCTCCGCTTCGATCCTGGACATCGGGGGTCGCGCGGCGATTGTCGCATGGCCGTCGAGGTGGGCCGCCATGGACGTATGCTCTGCGCTCGGGAGGGAGCACTTGACCCCGCACTACCGCCACACGCAGATCGGCTGGGTGACCCTCGGCAGCATCGTCGGAGGCGCGTTGCTGATGCTCGTCCTGCTGGCCGGCCTCCGCGAGCTGCCGGCCGTGTCTGCGGTCGCGGCGTTCGTGATCCTGGTCGGCCTGCTGTTCGCGACTCTCACGGTCGAGGTCGACGCACAGGAGATCCGGGTCCACTTCACCGGCGGCATCGTGCGGCGGCGTGTCGCCCTCGGCCGGGTGAGCCGGTTCACCGAGGTGCGCAACCCCTGGTACTACGGCTGGGGCATCCACAAGCTGCGCGGCGGCTGGATCTGGAACGTCTCCGGCTTCGACGCGGTCGAGCTGGTGCAGACCGACGGCGCCGTCTGGCGTATCGGCACGGACGAGCCCGCCGCGCTCGTGCGCGCGATCGCCGCGGTGGCGCCGCCCTCCGCCTCCACCAGCGGCGCCACGGCCGAGCCTTCCCCGCGCCACGGTCCCTGGTTCGCCGCGGCCGTCACTGCCGCGGTCGTGGCCGGCGCCGTCCTCTTCGTGACGCCGTTCTACCTGCAGACGCGCGATCCGAAGGTCACGGTCACACGAGACACGCTCTCGATCGAGAGCCTGTTCTACGGCCAGGACTACCCGCTCTCCGACGTCACGGCCGTGTCCCTCGAGGCGAGCCTGCCACGCGTGCTGCTGCGCACGAACGGCTTCGCGGGCGGCGGCCTGCTGCGTGGCTGGTTCACCGTCGAGGGCCTCGGCAAGGGCAAGCTGTTCGTCGACCGCGGCAACGGACCGTTCGTCCTCGTCCGCCTGCGCGAGGGCTTCGTGATCGTCGGCTTCAGCTCCCCGGGGAAGACCCAAGCTCTCTATCAGGAGCTGAGCCGCTCGCTGCCACGGCCTTGAGAGTTTCGGTCGCGACGAAGCGTTTCGGCTGCGCGGGGACTGCGGGTGTAACGACGTTTCACGACTCCGGACGCTCTCGTGACAGCGCCGTGCGCTGCCCACGGTTAGAATCCCTTCAGGCTCGGGCCTTCGCACGACTGGACAGCAACAGGGTGACTCGCAACGACGGGAGGGCAACAGTGCCGAATCGCGTGCCGCCGTACCTGCCGCTCGCCGCACTGCTCTTCGCGGTCGCGCTCCCCGCCGGCACCGCCGACGCGGGCACGACCGCTGACACTTCGTTCGTCGTGGACGGTGGCGACCTCGAGCTGGCCGCCACGCCGGTCGTGCGGAACGAGGATCCCTGCGCCCTGCCCGCCGGCGAAGCGACCGGGGTCGCCCCCGTTGCGAGCGACGGCTCGCTGGCCGAGGCCGCGGCCGTGGCGGCACGACGGGCGGGAGCAGCCCGACCGCTGGCGATCGAGTACAGCGACGGCTACCGCACGCGGCTGAAGATCCACAAGTACGCGAGCTACGCCACGCTGCCCCTGTTCGTCGCCCAGTTCGCGGTGGGCCAGAAGCTGTACAACGGCAACGGCTCCGACAGTCTGCGCTCGGCGCACGGCGCGCTCGTGGGCGGCACGGCGCTGCTCTTCGGCGTCAACACGGTCACGGGCGTCTGGAACCTGCGCGAAGGCCGCAAGGACCCGAACCACCGCACGAAGCGGATGCTGCACGGGCTGCTGATGCTGGCTGCCGACGGCGGCTTCGTCGCCACGGGCCTGCTGACGCCGCATCGCGAGCGCGAGCGTGACGCCGCCGGCTTCGAGCCGATCGGCGGCGGCACCAGCCGCTCGACTCACCGCGCGCTGGCGCTCGGCTCCATGGGCGTCGCCACCGTGAGCTACCTGATGATGCTCTTTCACTGACATGGCGCTCCCGGCTTTCGCCACGGACGCCATCCGCGGCTGGGCGGCCTACTACGACGCGCATCGTGCGGTCTCGGTCGCGGTCCGCTGGCTCCACCTCGGCGGCCTGCTGGTGGGCGGCGGCAGCGCGCTCGCCGCCGACCGCCACGTGCTGCGGGCGCTGCGGGCGGGCCGTGAGCTGCGCGAGACGAGCCTCGGCGTCCTCGAGAGCTCGCACCGCGTGGTCGTCCCGGCCATGGCGGTGGTGGTCCTGAGCGGCCTGCTGATGACGGCCTCGGACACCGCCACCTACCTGGGCTCGCGCCTCTACTGGACGAAGATGGGCCTCGTGACCCTGCTGCTGCTGAACGGCACCGCGCTGCTCGCGGCCGAGCGCGCCGTCCGCCGCGGCCGCGGCAACGGCTGGGCGGGCCTGACGGTCGTCTCCGCCGTCAGCATGGTGCTGTGGCTGGTGATCCTCTACTTCGGCGTGTGGCTGACGGCCGCCGCCTGAGGGAGCCGACGATGGAACGAGACGAGGGCCGGGGGGCGCCGCCGGGCGGCGCAGCGAGCCACGGCGCCCGGCCGGGCGCCTGCGGAGCCTGCGCGGCGTCTCTCACCCGGCGACGCGTCCTGGGCCAGATGTCGGCCGCAGCGCTCGCGGTCGCGGTCGGCGTGGAGCTGGCTGTAGGCAGCGCCGTGGCGGTGCCGGTTGTCGAGGGCAGCGGCGCGCAGACCGGGACCAGCGAGCACGGCTATCCGCTGCCGGGAGCGGACGGCGTCACGATCGACCGCGAGACGCAGGTGATCCTCGTGCGCTTCCAGCAGCACGCCTACGCGTTCAACCTCGCCTGCCCGCACGAGAACACCGCCCTGCGCTGGCGGGCCCAGGACGGGCGCTTCCAGTGCCCGCGACACGAGTCGAAGTACCAGCCCGACGGGACGTTCGTCAGCGGCCGCGCGACGCGCAACATGGACCGCTTCGCCCTCAGGCGGGCCGGCGACAGCTTGCTGGTCGATCTCGACCGGCTGTTCCGCTCGGACCAGCAGCCGCAGGACTGGGCGGCGGCCACCGTGGCGCTGTAGCCGCCGCCGCCCGCTCGCCGTGGCGTCTCCCGTTCACGGCCCGGCGGAGGCCGGCGCCCTGGCCGTGATCTCGTAGCGCCCGGAGCCCGCCTCGAACACGGCCGCCTCCGGCTCGCTGCGCAGCGGCTTCAGCCCCTCGGCCTGCGCCGCCGGCCGTCCCGACTCGACGACGCTCGCCGGGTCGCTGGTGGGCACGTAGACCGTCGCGCTCGTATTCGGCGGCACGTCGATCGTCCAGTGCAGCCGGCCGCCCTCGATCGTCCAGTCGCTGCCGATCGTCCCGTACGCCGACTGCAACTCCGCCTTCGCGTGCGTGAGGCCGCCGCCCGGCCGCGGCCGCAGCACGAAGCGTTCGTAGCCCGGGACCTGCGGGTCGAGGTCGATGCCCCCCACGACCGCGTACATCCACTCGCCGACCGAGCCGAACGAGTAGTGGTTGAACGAGTTCATGCCCGGGTCCTGGAAGCCCTTCTCGGGCGTCCAGCCGTCCCAGCGCTCCCAGATGGTGGTCGCGCCGTGCTTGATCGAGTAGCCCCAGGAGGGGAACGTGTCGTTCTGCAGGAGCCGGTAGGCGAGGTCGGTCCGCCCGATCTCGGTGAGCACCGGATTCAGGTGGCTGGCGCCGAGGAACCCGGTCGAGAGGTGCGTGTCGCGCTTCTCGATGTCCTCCACCAGGTGGTCCGCGGCCAGCGCGCGCTCGCCCTCCGGCAGCAGGTCGAAGTGCAGGGCCAGCACGTAGACGGTCTGGGTGTCGCCCTTGATGCGCCCGTCCGGGGCCACGTAGGCTCGCGTTGGAACGCGCCGCGGACCTCCTGGAACAGCTGCTCGTACGCACGCGCGTCGTCGGTCTTGCCGAGCGCCGCGCGCCATCTTCGGCACGAGGCGCGCGGAGTTGGCGAAGTAGGCGGTGGCGAGCACGTCGCTGCGGCGTGTCGGCCCCGATGCTGAGCCAGTCGCCGTAGTCCGCGCCCGAGCGCTCGCGCCAGACGAGGTTCGGGTTCGCGTCCTTGACGAAGGCGATGAAGCGCCTCGCCGCCTGGTACTGGTCCGCCAGGACGCGCGTGTCGCCGTAGCAGCGGTACATCTGCCAGGGCACGATGACGCCGGCGTCGGCCCAGGCCGGCGCCCCCACGTGGTTCTCGTCGATGTCGGGGGCGACGTCGGAGAATGCGCCCGTCGGCGGTCTGCGCATCGCGCACGTCGCGCGACCACTTCGTGAAGAAGGCGGCGACGTCGGCGTTGAAGCAGGCCGTGCGGACGAAGACCTGGGCGTCGCCCATCCAGCCGAGCCGCTCGTCGCGCTGCGGGCAGTCGGTCGGGACCTCGAGGAAGTTGCCGCGCTGGCCCCAGACGATGTTGTGCTGGAGCTGGTTGACGCAGCGGGTTCGAGCACTCGAAGAGGCCGGTCGGTGGTGTCGCGGTGCTGACGACGACGCCGGTGACCGCGTCCTTGCCCGGCGTGCCCGGGTAGCCGGTCACCTCGACGTAGCGGAAGCCGTGGAAGGTGAAGCGCGGCTCCCACGTCTCCGGCGCCGCCGCCCTTGAGCGTGTAGGTGTCGGTGGCCTTCGCGGCGCGCAGGTTCGTCGTGTAGATCGTGCCGTCCGGCTTCAGCATCTCGGCGTGCCGGATACGGACCGTCGCACCCGCCGGGCCGCGTACCGTGAGCCGCACCCAGCCCACCATGTTCTGGCCCAGGTCGAAGACGAAGGAGCCTTTGGGTTTCTCCTTGATCGCCACCGGCCGCAGGTCCGTCACCTTGCGCACGCTCGGCCCGACCTGCGCGACGAGCGGCACGATCCCCAGCGGCTCGACCTCGGGCGTCTTCCAGCCCCCGTCGTCGAAGCGCGGCTCGGACCAGCCGGGCGCCTCCAGCCGGGCGTCGTAGTCCTCGCCCATCAGCAGGTCCTGCGCCACGATCGGGCCCGTGGCGGCCTTCCAGGCGCCGTCGCTGAGGACGCGCATGGTGGTCCCGTCCGCGAGCTCCAGCTCGAGCTGCACGAGCGCGCGGGTCGCGCGGCCCCAGTTCTCCCGGCCCCAGCCCGCCACGTACCCGGAGTACCAGCCGTCGCCAAGGACGGCCGCGACGGCGTTCTCTCCCTCCTTCACGAGCGCCGTCACGTCGTACGCCTGGTACTGGAAGCGGTCGCGGTAGTCGGTCCAGCCCGGCCGCAGCAGGTCGCCCGAGGCCGGCTGGCCGTTGACGAGCAGCGTGTAGAGGCCCTTCGCGCTCGCGTAGACTCGGGCGCGGCGCACTGCCTTCGGCACGCTGAACTCCCGGCGCAGGTAGGTGGCGGGACGCGTGGCGGAAGGCTTCCAGCGCCGGACCTGCCAGAGGTCCTTCGCTGCCTTTGACGTCGCAACCTGCGCGGCCGGCCAGGCGGAGTCGTCGAAGGTGGCGCTCGTCCAGCCGCGCGCCTCGCCGGGCCCGGCCTTCCAGCCGGGACCCGTCGCGACGTTCAGCAGCGAGCCGTCCGCGAAGCGGACCTGGAGCACCGCCGCGAGGGTGGAACGCCGGCCGAAGAGGTGCGTCACCGCGATCGCCACGCCGTTGCGGCCCGGCCGCAGCGCGTCGGTCACGCCGATCTGCGTCAGGCGCGACCGGCTCCAGCCGGCGTGGGTCTCGCCGGTCGCCCGGCCGTTCACGTAGGTGCTGGCCGCGCCATCAGCCGCGATCAGCAGCGCCGCCGAGCGCAGCGCGCGGCCGGCCGGCAGCTCGAACGTGGTGCGGAAGCAGCGCGTGAGGGGGTCGTCGGCCTTCGTGTTCTCGGGCTCCGGGAAGCGGACGAACGCCACCGCGGCATGCTCCACCGGCGCGTCGGTCCCGGCGGGCACCGGCAAAGGCGGCAGGCCGATCCACTGCGCCTGCCAGTCGCCGGGCTGCAGCAGGCCCATTTCCCAGGAGGCCGCTGGGCTCCAGTCGCCGATCTTGCCGTCCTTGTCCCAGACTCTGACCTTCCAGAATGCCCGTTGCCGCGAGCCGAGCGGCTGGCCCGCGTACTCGACGTTCAGCGACTGGTCCGACGCCGCGCGGCCGGAGTCCCACAGGTCGCCGCGGCCTTGGGCGAGGGCTTCCACGCTGGACGCGACGAGCACCTGGTACGCCGTCTGCTTCTCCCCGCGCCGCGCCGACTCCATTCGCCAGGAGAGGCGCGGTCGCGCCACGTCGATGCCCAGTGGGTCGTGCGCGTACTCGCAGCGCAGGCCCGTCACCGAGGGCGTGCTCGCGGCCAGGAGCAGGACGAGGGCCGGGATCATGGGCAGCCTCCTTGCTGTGCGAAGCGCGGCCAACATACTCCGCGCGCACCGCACAGGGAATAGGCCCGGCGGCTGCGCCCTCCCGGCCGGGGGACCGGGAGACAGCCGCGCCGTCCGCATCATTGACAACGCACGAAGCCCCGCTAAGCTGGCGCGGGCCGTCCGTCTCCAGCGCCGCACCCGCGAACGCCGCAGTCCCCGGAGGCTTCATGAGCTCGACCGACGCCACACCCGCACCGCGCAGCTACGCCAGCCCGTTCTTCTGGGTCCCCTCGAGCTATCTGGCGATGGGCCTCATCTACGTCACGGTCTCGGGCGTCGCCAACATCATGTTCAAGAACATGGGCATGACCGACG
This sequence comes from uncultured Acidobacteriota bacterium, assembly GCA_963831755.1. Classification (GTDB taxonomy): domain Bacteria; phylum Acidobacteriota; class Vicinamibacteria; order Fen-336; family Fen-336; genus DATBSL01. The sequence continues at coordinate 337,611 of CAWHRC010000016.1, read as the reverse complement.
CCGAGGCGGCGCGCTGGTCCAGCCTGTTCGTCCTCCCGTACGTCATCAAGCCGCTGTGGGCGCCGGCGCTCGAAATCTACAAGACCAAGCGGTTCTTCGTGCTGCTCATGCAGACGTTGCTGGTGGGCGCCGTGGTCGCCATCGCCCTCACCCTCAAGGTGCCGGGCGTCGGCTGGACGCCGATCCTGCTCCTGCTCGGGCTCGCCGGCCTCCTCGGCGCCACCCAGGACATTGCCAGCGACGGCGTCTACGTGACGACGCTCGGCCCCAAGGAGCAGGCCCGCTACACGGGCGTCCAGAGCATGTGCTGGAACGCGGGGCCGATCCTGGCCAACGGCGCACTCGTCTGGCTGAGCGGCCTGCTCTTCCGCACGTTCCACAGCGGATCGTTCTCCCTCGGAGCGCTCCTGAAGTTCGCGTGGCAGGGCGGAGGCGAACAAGTGAACGTCGGCGCCGTCAGCGACCCGCTGCAGCAGGCGCTCGTCCGCAACCACTGGGCCCAGTCGTGGATGGTGATCTTCCTCATCACCGCCGCGCTCATGGCGCTGCTGCTGATCTACCACACGAGGCTGCTGCCGACCGGTTCGAAGGCCCAGGACGCGCCCGAGAGCTTCGGCGCCGCCATGAGGACCTACGGCCACGCCTTCTCTTCCTTCTTCCAGAAGGAGGACATCTGGAAGATGCTGGCCTTCGCCCTGCTCTTCCGCCTCGGCTACGGCTTCCTCGAGAAGATGGTGCCGCTGTTCATGATCGGGTCACGCGAGACGGGCGGTCTCGGCCTCACCAACGAGGTCCTGGGCCAGATCAACGGCATCTTCGGCACCGGCGCCTTCATGGTGGGCTCGATCCTGGGCGGCCTGATCGTGGCTCGCCTCGGACTGCGCAAGACGCTCGTCTGGCTGTGCCTGAGCATGAACGTGCCGAACGTGGTCTACGTCTACCTGAGCATGACCCGGGACGCGAGGTACCCCGTGGTGGCGACGCTCGATCACGATCGACAAGCTCTTCTGGGGCATCGGCGCGGTCGGCCTGATCGTCTACATGATGCAGCAGATCTCGCCGGGGCAGTTCCGCACCGCGTACTACACGTTCGCCTCGGCCATCATGGGGCTCAACATGATGCTGACCGGCTACGTGAGCGGCACTCTCGCCGAGTTCCTGGGCTACAAGGCGTTCTTCTGGTTCGTGCTCGCCTGCTTCGTGCCCTCGCTCGCGGTCACGATCTGGGCGCCCTTCCACCACCCCGACGCAACCAGCCCGACCTCGGACGAGGCCTCGGCCGCCGCCTGAGCGGCTCGCTCCGCGGAGCAACCCTCGGCGGGGAGGCGACCCCGGCGGCCGGTCCGGAGGAGAGATGAACGAGCGCATCGCCAGCATCTGGCATCCCGTCGACGTCGCCGTCCTGCTCGTCTACTTCGCGGCGATGATCGGCATCGGCCTCGCGGTGATGAAGCGCGCGTCGAAGGGCCTCGACAGCTACTTCCTCGCCGGCAAGGCGCTGCCCTGGTGGGTGCTCGGGATGTCGAACGCCTCGGCGATGTGGGACATCACCGGCACGATGTGGCTCGTCTACAACGTGTTCGTCTACGGCATGAAGGGCGATCTGGCTGCCCTGGCTGTGGCCCACGTTCAACCAGGTCTTCCTGGCCGTCTACCTGGCGAGCTGGATCCGGCGCTCGAACGTGCTGACCGGCGCCGAGTGGATCACTGCCCGCTTCGGCGAGGGCCGCGGCGCCGAGCTCAGCCGCGATCAGCGTGGTGGTCTTCGCGCTCGTGAGCGTCGTCGGCTTCATCGCCTACGACTTCCAGGGCATGGGCAAGTTCACGGCGTCCTTCCTGCCCTGGGACCTCTCGCCCAACACGTACGGCGTGCTGATCATGGCCATCACGGCCGTCTACGTGCTGCTCGGCGGCATGATCAGCGTCGTGCTGACCGACGTCGCGCAGTTCGCGATCATGGCGGTCTGCTCGCTCGTGATCGCCGGGATCGCGATGGCCCAGGTCACGCCGGCGCAGGTCGCCGCCGTCGTGCCCGCGGGCTGGGGCAGACGTCTTCTTCGGCTGGCGGCTGGACCTCGACTGGACGCGCACGATCCCGCGCATCGTGCAGAACGTCGAGCAGGACGGCTACTCCATCTTCGGGCTGTTCTTCATGGCGATGCTGTTCAAGGGCGTGCTGGTCTCGATCGCGGGCCCGACCCCGAACTACGACATGCAGCGGATCCTGGCGGCGAGGAGCCCGCGCGAGGCGTCGCTGATGAGCGCGAGCGTGTCGGCGGCGCTGCTGCCGCGCTGGTTGATGATCGGCGGCATCACCGTGCTCGCGATCGACTTCCTGGGCCCTGCCTTCCGCACGAGCCTCGCGGCCGACTTCGAGATGGTCCTGCCCTGGGTGATCCGCGAGAAGATCCCGGTCGGCCTGCTCGGCGTGCTGCTGGCGGGCCTGCTCGCGGCGTTCATGTCGACCTTCTCGGCCACCATCAACGCCGGCGGCGCCTACCTCGTGAACGACGTCTACAAGCGCTACCTGAAGCCGGACAGCTCGCCGCGCCACTACGTCCGCGTCAGCTACGTGGCGCAGCTCGCGATCCTGGCCGTCGGCATCTTCTTCGGCTACCAGGCCGCGTCGATCAACCAGGTCACGCAGTGGATCGTCAACGGGCTCTACGGCGGCTACACCGCGCCCAACATCCTCAAGTGGCACTGGTGGCGCTTCAACGGCTACGGCTACTTCTGGGGCATGGTCTCCGGGATCGCGGCCGCGCTCGTCGTCCCGAGGCTCTTCCCGGACATGTCCTCGCTCGCGGGCTTCGCCCCGATCTTCGCCGTCTCGATCGTCGGCAGCGTCCTCGGCAGCCTGCTGAGCGAGCCGGAGCCGGACGACGTGCTCGTTCGCTTCTACATCGCGCACCCGGCCCTGGGGATTCTGGGGGCCCGTCCGGCGCGGCTGGCACTTGCGGCCGATCGCTGCGCTTCCGGCCGAACCGCGACGCGTGGCGCGACGGCTTCAACGTCGTGGTCGGCATGACCGCGCAGATGACGCTCGTCACCATCCCGCTCTACATGATCCTGCGCGACTGGAAGGGCTTCTGGGTGTCGATCCTGGTGCTGGCCGTGACCTGCGCGGTGCTCAAGAAGACCTGGCTCGACCGGTTGGAGCCCGAACCCGCCGCCGAGCGACGAGTGGCAGGGTAGGGGCCGCCGTGCCGCGGTAGACTCGGGCAACATGACGAGACTGCATCGCTTCGCCTGGCTCGTTCTCGCTGTGGAACCTGGTCGTGATCCTGTGGGGCGCGTTCGTGCGCGCCACGGGCTCGGGCGCCGGCTGCGGCGCCCACTGGCCGCTGTGCAACGGCGAGGTCGTACCGCGGGCCCCCGCTGTCGAGACCATGATCGAGTTCACGCACCGTGCCACCAGCGGCGTCGCGCTGCTGCTCGTCCTCACGCTGGTCGTGTGGGTCTTCCGCGACCGGCCGAAAGGCCACCCCGCCCGGGCCGCCGCGGGCGCTGCGCTCGTGTTCATCCTGACCGAGGCCGCCGTGGGCGCCGGGCTCGTGCTGTTCCGGCTGGTGGCCGGGAACGAGTCGGTGGCGCGCGCGCTGTTCATGGCCGGCCACCTGGCGAACACCTTCCTGCTGCTGGCCGCGCTCACCCTGGCAGCACACTGGTGCGCCATCGACGCCAGGCCGCGCCGCGAGGCGCTCGCGCGCGACGGCTGGACCTTCGGCCTCGGCGCCCTGGTGCTCGTCGCCGTCGGCAAGAGCGGCGCCGTGGCCGCGCTCGGCGACACGCTCTACCCGGCCCAGTCGCTGCTCGGGGGCCTGGCGCAGGACCTCACGCCGACGGCGAGCTTCCTCGTGAAACTGCGGGTCGCGCACCCGGTGCTGGCACTGGCTGGGGCGCTGGTCGTCGCCTTCGTCGCGGCGCGCGTGCTGCAGGCGACCGACGACCCGGCGACCCGCCGCACGGCGTGGGCGCTGCCTGTGCTCGCGGTCGTGCAGGTGTCGGCCGGGCTCGCGAACGTCGCGCTGCTCGCCCCGGTCTGGATGCAGGTCGTGCACCTGCTGCTGGCGGACGTGCTGTGGATCGCCTTCGTGCTGCTCGCCGCGCGCGCCCTGGCGCTGCCGCGGCCGGCCGTGGCGCCGGCAGCCACCGCCGCGCCCGCCTAGCCGGTCGCCGCGAGCTCCGCGATGGCCGCGCGCACGACGCGGGCGCTCGCCGCGAGCGCCTGCTGTTCGTCGGGCGGCAGCGCGAGCGGCAGCGTCTCGATGACACCCGTTCCGCCCACGACCCGCGGCAGCGAGACCGTCACGTCCGGGACCCCGGCGACGCTCGCCTGAGGCGTGCACACGGTCAGCACCGAGCGGCGGTCGCCCAGGACGGCCTCGACGATGCGGGCGAGCGCGCTGCCGACGCCATAGTAGGTGGCGCCCTTGCCCGAGATGATCTGGTAGGCGGCGCGCCGGACGCCGGCGTCGATCTCGGCCCGCAGCGCGGCGTCGAAGGGCACCCCGTGGCGCTGCGCCATCTCGACGAGCGGGATGCCGCCGACCGTGGCGAGCGACCAGGTCAGCACCTCGGAGTCGCCGTGCTCGCCCACGACGTAGGCGTGGACGTGCTCGGCGTCGACGCCGAGCCGGCGCCCGAGCAGGACGCGGAAGCGCGCCGTGTCGAGCGTCGTGCCCGAGCCGAGCACGCGGCCCGGCGGGACGCCTCGCTCGGCCGCGAAGCGCGCGGCGAGGTGGGTGGTCACGTCGACCGGGTTCGTGGCGACCACCAGCACCGCGTCGGGCGCCTGGTCGAGCACGGCCGGCACGATCTCGCGGAACACGGCGGCGTTGCGGGCCAGGAGCTCGAGGCGCGTCTCGCCGTGCCGCTGGCCCACGCCTGCCGTCAGGATCACGACGCGCGCCCCGGCGAGGTCGGCGTAGCCGCCGGCGAAGACGTCGAGCGGGTGGGCGAAGGGGACCGCGTGCAGCAGGTCGTCCGCCTCGGCGCGGGCCCGCGCCTCGTTGCGATCGACGAGCACGATCCGGCGCCCGATGCCGTTCATCACGAGCGCATAGCCGGCCGTCGATCCGACGAATCCGGCCCCGACGATGCCGACCTTCATCCCCCCGCCTCCCGGCCCGTGGGCCACCCTCGCCGACTGCGCCCGCAATCTAGCGCATGCCGGGTCGTCGTGGCGCTGGTGCCCGGCCGCGCGCCGGGGGCCTTTCAGGCGGAGGGCAGGTCGAACTCGCTCGACTGGCCCGCCGGCAGGGCGAAGCGGGAAAGGCCGAGGGCCTTGTCGGTCCCGATCGCGGCTCCGCCCGGCGCGACGCCGACCGGCAACAGCAGCTCGCCCGGGACGTCGGCCGGGAGCGCGATCGACACGTGATGTCCGCCCTCGCGCTTCTCGGCCGCGAAGGCGATCGGCCCGCGCACCGTGTGGCACGTCAGCTCGAGCCCGGGCAGGTCGCCCAGCTGCGGCCGGACTGCCGCCCGCTCGAAGCCGGGCGCCGCCGGACGGATGCCGGCAACGTCCATGAACAGCACGAACAGCGGGCCGACGGCGCAGTGGCTCCACTGGTCCGACGTGTCCGGGCGCACGCCCCAGTCCTCGGGTGTCGTGTTGTTCTCCAGCACCGAGGGCAGGCGTGCCCAGCGCTGGCGCAGCTCGCGCAGGACCGCGTCGATCCGGCCGTGGCGGGCGAGCGCCTGCATGCGCCAGTGGGAGTTGGCCGGGTAGCCGAGAGCCAGTGACGGCGGGGCCGTGGCCAGGGCTTCGACGGCTGCGGCCGTGCGGCCGGCCGGGCACTGGTCGAACAGGAGCGCCGTCGAGAGCGAGCGGTCGTCGAGGCGCGCCTCTCCCTCCTCGTCCTCCCAGGGCAGGTTCGACACGAACAGCCCCCGCTCCGCGCTCCAGAACCGGCGCACCGTGGCGGCGACGAGCGCATCCGCGACGGCCTGGAAGCGCCGGGCGCCGGCCGCGTCATTGGCCAGCGCGGCGATCGGCGAGAGCGCGTGGCGCAGCACGGCGGCAGTGAACAGGTTGAACGCGCACTGCTTGTGCCGCGGTCGCACGAAGGCGTTGTCGATCCACACGGCCGGCACGCCCCAGCCCGCGACCGGCAGCAGCCCGTCCGCGCCGCGGCGGGCGAGCAGGTAGTCGAAGAATCGGACGAAGCGCGGGTACAGCTCGAGCGGCAGGTCGGACTCGCCGGTCTCGAGGTGATGGCGCCACGCGTCGTAGACGAGCGTCACGCCGTGGTCGAGCAGCGGGCCCCAGGGCGTCGCCCCCACCTCGCGCTGCGCGATGCGGTTCAGCCGGTCCCAGGCCGGCCAGCAGTCGAGGAAGTAGCCCTCCAGGGTCTGGCCCAGCGGGTAGCTGCGCAGGAAGCGACGCGCGAGCTGGCGGTCGCCGCACACGAGCCGTGTCGCGTGCAGCAGGTGCGCGCCGTCGCCGCTGTACTGCTGGCGCTCGCGGCCCATGCCGTCCACGATCGTCTCCTGTGCGGCGTTCGTCAGCGTGTTGAAGCACGCCTCGAACACGCGCTGCAGGGCGGGCTCCGCGCAGCGGAACTGCGGCGGCTTCGGCCAGGGGTAGCTGCGGCGCCGCACGCCGACGTCGCGGACCGTCACGGGCCCGGCCGCGGCGTGCACGTGCAGCTGCAGGAAGCGCAGCGACTCGTAGTCGAAGGCCTCGAAGCGGTTCACTCCCTCGCGGCACACGAGGCGCGTCCAGGTGAAGCGGTGGCTGTCCAGCCAGGCGGGGCCGCCCGCCGCGTGGGACTCCTGGCTGACGATCTCGACCACCGTGCCGGCCGGCGCCTCGACCGTGAGGAAGGGAAACCCGACCACCTGCTCCGGCATCGCGAAGGTCGCGATGGCCCCCTGGCCGCGGCCGGGCTCGAGCGTCCAGGCGCCGTCGCCGGCAGGCACCGCCGACGGTCCCTCGACCAGCTCGAACGAGCCCGGGATGCGGTACTCGAACCAGTCGCGCGGGTCGCGCCGCCAGCGCACGCGGCCTGACTCGACGAGCCGCTCGGCGACGTGCAGGGTCTCGCGCAGGACAGGCACTTCGCGCGCCCGCAGCACGGCCTGCTGCGGGTCGATGCCACCGTCCGTCAGGTAGTCGTAGTGGCTGCCGGCGGCCGCCGGGCGGTCCGAGCCCGCGTCGAGCAGCTGCGGGACGAGCCACGACGCGTCGGCGGCGAAACCGGTCTCGCTCCAGCCCACGGGCGAGAGCCGCGCGTCGAGGTCCTCCTGCAGCGCGCGCAGGTACCAGCGCTTGAACTGGCCCGGCCGGTGCGCGCGATCGAGCTGCACGCGCCACTCGCCGTCGGAGACGATCTCCCGGACCTCACCCCCGCGCTCCTCGACGCGCAGCGCGAAGACGAACCCCGGCTTGCCGCCGGGCCAGGTGCCCTCGCCGTGGCCGTAGTAGAGGACCTCGGCGCCGATCACGTTCTTCCCCGGCGAAAGCCAGCGCGCGAGGTCGACCGGGTCGGCCTCGTACGAGCGCGGATCGCACGGGGCGGGGCCCCACTGCACCCGACGGCCGTTCACGAACAGGCGGTAGCGGCTGTCGGCCGAGATCCAGCCCCGCGCCGAGGCGACCTCGCCGGCGACCTCGAGCTCGCGCCGGAAGAGCACGAACGTGTTCGCGAGCGTGCGCTCGCACGGCAGCCAGAGCCAGCGCGCGGGCGCCAGGTCGATCGGCGCGCCCGGAGCGGGGACCGGCCACGCGCCGCGCGCGACGGGCACCGCCGGCGGCTGCGGGCCCGCGCTGCTGGCGCGACCGGACGGCGTCGCCGGCCGTCGCACCGTCTTCCTGGGTCCGGACGTGGCCGGCCGTGCCTTCTTGCGTGGGCTCTTGCGGCCTTGCGCGCGCCCCGAGCCGGGAAGCGCGATCGAGGCGGTCAACGCGGCCGCTGCGCCACCGAGGAACGCGCGGCGGCCCTGCCCCCGGCGCGAGCGTCTCACGGCCGGACGAGCGCCTCGCTCGGGTACGAATGCGGCTCCAGCAGGATGTCGCGCGGGGGCAGCTGCCCGCTGCGCAGCCAGGCGGCGAGCCTCTCGAGCGCCGGCCCCGTGTTGGACGGCGTCACCACGGTAGCCGCGAGCAGCCCCTGGTCCACGAGCCTGCGCCCGCCCTCCGGCAGGCCGTCGCAGCCGGTGAAGCGGACGCCGGTCCAGTCGGGCCGCAATGCGGCGACCGCACGGCGGGCGCCGACCGCCATGGCGTCGTTCTGGCTGCCGACGAGGTCGACCTGGAAGGCCTCCGAAGTCTTCAGCTTCAGCCAGGAGGCGACGGCCTTCTCGCCACCCGCCTCGGTCCAGTCCCCGCTCACGACCTTGAAGACGATACCCGCGCCGCGCGTCGCGTCCTCGGCCCCGCGCAGGCGCTGCTGGGCGACCGACGTGTCGGGCGGACCCTGGACGTAGAGCAGCGAGCCGCCCCGCGGCAGCAGCGAGCGGAACTGGCGGCCCTGGATGCGGCCGACCTCCTCCTGGTCGGTGCTGACCATCGAGACCACCACGTCGTCCCGCTCGCGGCGCAGGGCGTCGAGGTACGGCACCTGGCGGTTGAGCAGCACCCAGCCGATGCCGACGCCCACGGCGTTGCGCGCGACACGCTCGAGGCCCTCGCCCGTCACCGTCTCGACCACGATCGCGGCCGGCCGCTCGGCCTCGGGCAGGTGCACGAAACGGAACAGCTGCTGGATCTGGAGCACGGCGTTGCTGTCGGCGAACAGCACCTCCGCCTGCAGGCCGAGCCGGGCGGCCGTGTCGCGCGCGTCCTGCGCCTGCAGCCGCTGGAACTCCTGCTGCTCGGTGATCAGCGAGACCACGACCCGGGACGTCATGGCCGTGGCCCGCGGCGGGCCAGCACCTCCTCGCTCGGGTGGGAAATCGGGGCGAGCCTCAGCTCCGCCGGCGGGCGCTCGCCGGCGAGCGCGCGGGCCACGAGCCTCACCGCGGGGCCCGACGGCGGTGGCGTCACGATGGTCGCCGTCAGCTCGCCGCGCGCGACGAGCGCCTGGCCTCCCTCGGGCAGCCCGTCGCAGCCGAGGAACGGCAGGCTCGCCCACTCCCTGCGCTGCGCCCGCACGGCACGTCGGGCGCCGACCGCCATCGCGTCGTTCTGCGCCGCGATCGCGACGGGGCGGAAGCCCTCGGAAGTCTTGAGACGCAGCCAGGCGGACAGGGCCTTCTCGGCGCTCTCCTCGGTCCAGTCGCCGTTCAGCACCTTCAGCTCGATGCCCGCGTCCCGCAACACAGTCTCGGCCCCGCTCAGGCGGCCGATCGCAGCCCAGGTGTCGGGCGGGCCCTGCAGCAGGAGCACCGCACCGCCCTTGGGCGCCAGCGCACGCAGCTGCCGGCCCTGGATGCGCCCGGCCTCCTCCTGGTCCACGCTCACGCTCGCGATCGGCAGGTCCTTGCGCTCCTCGCGCAGCGCTTCGAGGTACCCCACGCTGCGGTTGATGAGGACCCAGCCGATGCCGGCGCGCACGGCGTTGCGCGCCACGCGCTCGAGTCCCTCGCCCGTCACGGTCTCGACCACGATCGCGGCCGGGCGCTCGCCCTCCGGCGCGTGGACGTGACGGAAGAGCTGGTGGATCTGCACCACGGCGTTGTTGTCCGCGAACAGGACCTCGACCTCGAGGCCCGCGCTGGCTGCCGCCTCGCGGGCGGCTGCCGCCTGCATCAGCTGGAACTCCTGCTTGTCGCTCAGCAGGCCGACCACGACCTTCGCCGCCATCTCACCCCCCGTCCGCACCGTGGTCCGTCCGTCCCGGGCCACGCAGGTGACCGTCGCGTGCACAAGGAGTCTAGTTCATAGGGGTCATTCCGCGCATCACTCGTGCGCCTGACTCTCCCTTCGCTGGTTCTCGAGCGTGGGCCCGCTGCGTACGCTACGTGTATCGCCCCTCGACCTCGCGGTAGCGCTCGGCCGCCGCGCCCCAGCCCGGCCGCTCGCGCGGCTCGAAGCGGCGAGGCCGCACCGCCTTCGCGATCCGCTGCCGCCCCTCGGCGAGCGAGCCGACGCGGCCGACAGCGAGGGCCTGCATGAGCAGGTTGCCGGCCGCGCTGGCCTCGGCCGGGCCGGCCAGCACCGGCAGCCGCGCCGCGTCCGCCGTGGCCTGGTCGAGGTACTCGTTGAGGCAGCCCCCGCCGACCACGTGGATACCACGGACCGGCTCGCCGGTCAGCGACTCGATCCGGCGCACGATGGAGGCGTACCGGAACGCGAGCGAGTCGAGCACGACACGCGTGAGGCGGGCCGGGTCGTCCGGGACCTTCTGCCCGGTCTCCGCCAGCGCGGCCTGGATCTCGGCCGTCATGCTGGCCGGGTTGAAGAAGCGCGGGTGGTCCGGGTAGACGAGGCCCGGCTGCTGCTCGATCGCCGCTGCGGCCGCGAGCAGGCCGTCCAGGTCGGCGGCGAGGCCCCTGCCCTCCCACTCGTGCCGGCAGGAGTCGAAGATCCACAGGCCCATCACGTTCTTGAGGAAGCGGATGGTGTCGAAGACGCCGCCCTCGTTGGTGAAGTTGGCGCGCGCGACCTGCGGGCTGACGAGCGGCGTCGTGCGCTCGACGCCCACCAGCGACCAGGTGCCCGACGAGACGTACGCCCAGCCGGGCTCGAGCGGCGTGCCCGCCACGGCGCTGCCGGTGTCGTGGGTCGCCGGCGCGAGCACGCGCAAGGCCGCGACGCCCAGCTCCTTCTGCAGCGAGGGCCGCAGCTCGCCGAGCGGCGTCCCGGGCGGGGCGATCTCCGGCATCAGCTCCCGCGGCAGCGACAGCCGGGAGAACAGGTCGTCCGCCCAGCGTCGCGTGCGCACGTCGAGCAGCTGCGTGGTCGAGGCGTTCGTGTACTCGCCGCGGGTCGCGCCGCACAGCGCGTGGTGGCACAGGTCGGGGATCATCAGCAGCCGTCGCGCACCGCGCGGCAGCCCCTCGCGCGCGTGCTCGTGGAGCTGGAACAGCGTGTTGAACTGGAGGAACTGGATCCCCGTGCGCTGGAAGATCTCCTCGCGCGCGACCTTGCGCAGCACGCGCTCGATCGCGCCGTCCGTGCGGTGGTCGCGGTAGCAGACGGGGTCTTCCACGAGCCTGCCGCCGGCGTCCAGCAGCCCGTAGTCGACGCCCCACGAGTCCACCGCCACGGTCTCCGGCGCGCCGTTGCGAACAGCCGCCGCACGTCGCGCCTGGACGAGGCCGTCCTTCAGCCCGGCCAGGATCGCCTCGAAGCTCCAGCGCAGCCGGCCGGCGGACTGCGCCGGCGGGTAGTGGAAGCGGTGGACCTCCTCGAGCGCGAGCCCCTCGGGCCCCAGGCGGCCCAGCATCGCGCGACCGCTGCCCGCGCCCAGGTCGATCGCGACGTGGAAAAGCGTCGCGCCAGCGGTGCTCGTGCCCATCGTCGTGCCTCCGGCCGCCCGACGCGGGCGGCGCCGTCGCCCCTTACACGATGCCGGTCCCCCGCCGCTCCCCCGCGGGCCGCTCCTCCGCCTTCCTTCGCCTGTAGCCGCTCGCCCGGTACGCCGCCACCGGGTCGATCGCTCCGCCCGCGCGCTGACGCGCCATCGCGAGCACCGGCGAGACGTCGGTGGTGAAGGCCTGCTTGAGCGCCTGCAGCGCCGCCAGCGCGTCGTTCCGCTGCTGCGCCTCGCGCAGGGCGCCGCGGTCCACCAGGTGCGCTTGCACGCAGGCCCGCACCAGCTCGACGGCGCTCGTCACCAGGGACTCGATCGGGTCGGTCACGTTGTGCGACTGGTCGAGCATGTACGAGGGGTCGAAGCCCGGGACCCCCTCCAGCTCGGCGTCGACCAGCTCGTTGAAGACCAGGAACAGCTGGAACGGCTTGATCGCGCCCGCGTCGAGGTCGTCGTCCCCGTACTTGCTGTCGTTGAAGTGGAAGCCCGCCAGCTTTCCCAGCTGGACGAGGCGCGCCACGATCATCTCGATGTTCGTGTTGGGCGCGTGGTGGCCGAGGTCGACGAGCGAGAAGGCCCGCTCTCCCAGCTCGCGGGTGCAGTAGTAGCTCGTCCCCCAGTCGTTGAGCACCGTCGAGTAGAACGCCGGCTCGTACAGCTTGTGCTCGATGAACAGGCGCAAGCCGGCGGGCAGCGCCGCGTAGATCGCGCGCAGGCTCTCCAGGTAGCGCTCGAGCGCGCGGCGGAAGTGCAGCTGGCCGGGGAAGTTGCCGCCGTCCCCGATCCAGACCGTGTGCGAGCGCGCGCCGAGCTTCACGCCCAGCTCGAGGCAGTGGAGGTTGTGCTCGATCGCCTGGCGCCGCACGGCCGGGTCGACGTGGGTCAGGCTGCCGAACTTGTACGAGAGCGCCTGGCCCGGCTGGTCCTGGAACGTGTTCGAGTTCATCGAGTCGAACAGCAGGCCGCGCTCCCTGGCGAACGCGAGCAGCTCGGCCGCGCTCTGCGGCTCGTCCCACGGGATGTGCAGCGAGATCCCGGGGGTCACGCGCACCAGCTTCAGGATCGCCTCGCAGTCCTCGAGCTTCTCGAACACGTCGCGCGGCTCGCCGGGGCCGGCGAAGCGCGCGAAGCGCGTGCCGCCCGTGCCCACGCCCCAGGACGGCACCGCGACCCGGAAGGCCAGCGCCCGCTCGGTCAGGCGCTCGATCTCGACGCCCCTGCGAGCGAGCTGCCGCGCCAGGTGCGCGTAGTCCTCCTCGACCCAGGCGAGCCGCGGCGCGTTGTGCTCGGCGATCGTCTCGTCGCTCAGTCGAAACGCCATCTCTCCTCCGTTCCGGTGGCCGGGCTCACCGCGTGAAGGACGCCACGTTGCCCGCGTCGACGTTGAGGATGTTGCCGGTGGACTTCGCCGACAGCTCGGAGGCGAAGAAGTAGACGGCCTCGGCGATGTCCTCGGGAAGGACGCTGCGCTTGAGCAGGCTGCGCCTGCGGTAGAAGTCCTCGATCTCGGCCTGCGTGATCCGGTTCGCCTCGGCGCGCTCCTGGCGCCAGCTCCCGCCCCAGATCCGCGAGCCGCGGATCACGGCGTCAGGGTTCACCACGTTGGCCCGGATCCCCAGCTCGGCCCCCTCCAGCGCGAGGCAGCGGGCGAGGTGGATGGCCGCGGCCTTGGCGGAGCAGTAGGCCGAGGCCCCGCCGGAGGCCACCAGCGCGTTCTTGCTGCCGATGAAGACGATCGAGCCGCCGATGCCCTGCTTCTTCATGAGCGCGAAGGCCTCGCGCGCGACCAGGAAGTAGCCGGTCGCCAGGATCCCCAGGTTGCGGTTCCACAGCTCGAGCGTCGTTTCCTCGACCGGGGCGGCCGAGGCGATGCCGGCGTTCGAGACCAGGATGTCGAGCCCGCCGAACTCGTGCAGCGCGTACTCGTACGAGGCGCGCACGGACTGCTCCCAGGTGACGTCGCAGCGGAACGCGCGCACGCGGTCCGCTGCGTGCTCCCGGCTCAAGGTGCTGCGGGCCTCCTCGAGCGCGGCGGGATCGACGTCGGTGATCACGACGCAGGCGCCCTCGGCGAGCAGCCGCCGGGCCGTGGCGCCCCCGATGCCGCCGGCCCCGCCGGTCACGAGGGCGATCCGCCCCTCGAGGCTCTTCGGCTTCGGCAGGCGCTGCAGCTTCGCCTCCTCGAGCTGCCAGTACTCGACGTCGAAAGCCTCCTGCTCCGCGATCGGCACGTAGGCCGACACGGCCTCCGCGCCGCGCATGACGTTGATCGCGTTCACGTAGAACTCGCTGGCGACGCGCGCCGTCGCCTTGTCCTTGGCGAAGGACAGCAGGCCCACGCCGGGGACCAGCAGGATCACCGGGTAGGGGTCGCGCATGGCGGGCGAGCCCTCGCGCTTGCAGCGCGCGTAGTAGTCCTCGTAGCGGCGGCGGTAGTCCTCGAGCAGCGAGTCGATGCGGCCCACCACCTCGAACGCCTTCTCGTGCGCGGGATCGTAGGGCACGAACAGCGGCCAGATCTTGGTGCGCAGGAAGTGGTCGGGGCACGAGGTGCCGATCGCCGCCAGCTCCTGCGCGCGCTGCGCGCTCACGAACTCCATCACCTCCGGCGCGTCCGAGAAGTGCATCACCTTGCGCACGCCCGCGGACAGCCTGCCGCGCAGGGCCGGCACCAGCTCCGCCAGGAACGCCTGCTTGTCGGCCGGGTCGAGCGAGCGCGCGACGGAGGCGCCGAAGGGCGCCGGCCGGCCGTTCCGCGCCAGGTAGTCTGCCGCCTGCTGGATGACCCGCAGCGTGGTGCGGTAGCACTCCTTCGCCGTGTCGCCCCAGGTGAAGACACCGTGGCCGCCCAGCACCACGCCGTCCAGCTCGGGCCGGCCGCGGACGAGCGCCTCGAGCCTGAGGGCGAGGTCGAAGCCCGGGCGCTGCCAGGGCAGCCAGCCGAGCCTGCCGCCGAAGGCCTCCTGCGTCAGCCGCTCGCCGTCGCGCGCGGCCGCGATCGCGATCACCGCGTCGGGGTGCACGTGGTCGACGTGGGCCTTCGGGATGAACGCGTGCAGGGGCGTGTCGATCGAGGCCGCGCGCGGGTTGGTGCCGAACGTGCAGTGCGGCAGGTAGCCGACCATCTCGTCCTCGTGCGCGAGGCCGCGGTAGAGGCCCTTCAGCGACTCGAGCTTGTCCAGGTACAGCGTCGCGAAGCCGTCGAGCTGCAGCGAGCCGAGGTCGCCGCCCGAGCCCTTGACCCACAGCACCGTCGACTCGCGCCCTCCGAGCGGGTCCTTCTGCTCCACCTTGGCCGACGTGTTGCCCCCGCCGAAGTTGGTGACGCGCTTGTCGGAGCCGAGCAGCTGCGAGCGGTACAGCAGCCGCTCGGGCTCGCTCAAGGGCGCCGCCCGGGCGTCGTCCCACACGTCGCTGAGGCGCTCGGCCCCGGGCGCGTCGCTCATTCCGCCACGTTCCTTTCCGTGCATTCCTGTGAGGCGATGATACAGGCTCCCGGCGCCTCGAGGCTCAGCGCCGGACGGCGGTGAAGCGGCCCGCCTTCTGACCCGCCTGGTAGGTGCCGGCCATACGCTCGCCATCGACGGAGCCGGCGAGCTCGAGCCAGGTGCCGGCCTGGTCGACGAAGCCGAAGCGGATCGCGGCGCCGCGCAGGACGGGCTCGCGCAGGCCGGCCTTCACGGTGCCGAGCATCACCGTGCCCTCGACCTTCTGGAAACGCTGCGTGAGGTCGAGCTCGAAGGACGGCCCGCCCTGCAGCTGCAGCCGCCATGCGCCCTCGACGCTGGCCGGGACGATCCACAGGTACGCGCTGCGATACTCCGCCTGCGAGACCTCGTCCGGCGGCCAGTCCTCCATGGTGAACGCGTGCGAGACGATCCGCGTGCCGGGCCGCATCTTGAGCAGCGTGGGGCGCAGCCGCATGTTGAGCGTCGAGAGCAGGTACAGCGTCACCACGGTGGCACGCGAGAAGTCCGTCTCGAAGATGTCACAGTGGACGAAGCGCGCCCTGGACGCGACACCCTGGACCCGGGCGGCGCGCTCGGAGAAGGCGACCAGCTCGGGGTTGAACTCGACACCCACGGCCTGCGCGCCCCGCTTGGCGGCCGCGATCACGGTGCGCCCGTCGCCCGAGCCGAGGTCGTAGACGACGTCCCGGGGCTCGACCTGCGCCATGGTCAGCATCCGCTCCACGAGCGGCTCGGGGGTCGGCAGCCAGATCACGTCCTTGCCGGCCTGACCGGGCACCGGCGCCGACGGCCCCTCCTTCGCCGGCGGTTGCAGCTCCTGCGTGGGCGGCAGACGAAACAGGGGCTGCGCCTGCTGGACGGGCTCGGAGCCCACCGCGGCGGGGAGCGTCACGGCGAGCGCGGTCAGGGCGAAGCGGGCGAATCGGCACATGGCAGTCACCTCCTGCGGATCACGACACGCCTCGCGGTCGAGTAGACCAGCAGCAGGCGTCGGCTCGGATCCCAGCTCATCGTCCCGCCCTCGATCGCGCCGGGCTCCCAGGCGCCGAGCTTCAGCTTCTCCCGCGAGGCGGCGTCCCACTTCTCGTACGCGATCGAGTCGGGCCCGTATGCGATCGAGCGCACCACCGAGCTCGTGCGCAGCAGGTGGTTCTGGTCGGAGGGCGCGAGCTCCGGCGCGGCGGCCATCGCGCGCAGGTAGTGGCGCACGTAGTCGCCGTAGCCGTCAGTGAGCCAGACGTCGTCGTGGTAGTAGCGGTTCTTGCCGTCGGTGTCGACCATGTAGGTCGCCCAGTTGAGGTTGCGGATCGCCTGCGGCTTGCGCGACGAGTCGCCCGACGCCTCGGCCCACAGCAGCTCGAGCGAGGCCTCGCGCGAGGTGTGGCTGTTGCCGGGAACCTCGTAGGCCGTCTGCTCGTTCGTCGGCCGCGCGCCGTACTTCGCCCACAGCGGGTTGCCGAAGCGGCGGTCGCAGCCGTCGAGGATCCGCCGGACCGCCGCGATGCCGTCCGGCAGCCAGCCCGGGTTCTCGAGCACGTAGAGGGCCAGCGTGCCGGCGTTGATCTGGGTGTCGGAGTAGATGTTGATGTCCTCGAAGAACGGGCCCCAGCGCTGGGACCGCAGCGGATATTGCCGCAGCCAATCGCTCACGAGCCGGCGCGTGCGCTCGTAGTCGGGCGCGCGGCCCTCACGGAGCGCCAGCAGCCCGTCGAACAGCCGCAGCGCGCCCGTCCAGTTGGTCGTGTAGTCGAAGCGACCGTTCTTCGAGACGAACGTCTCGCCCGTGGCGGCGTGGACCCGGAACGGCCAGGGCGAGCGCTCGGCGTCACCGGGCCGGGCGTTGCGCGCCAGCGTGTCGGCGATCCGGATCGCCGTCTCGAGGTAGCGCCGCTCGCCGGTGATCTCGTAGAGGACTAGCAGCTCCGCGCCGAAGCTGCCCGCCTTGTCCGGCTGCAGGTAGCCCTTCCCGGCCACCATGTCCCCGTCGTAGCGGCCCGAGTGGACCTCGGTGTTGTAGGGGAAGGGCAGGTTCGGCCACGGCCCGTCGGGCCCGGTGAAGCCGTGGTCGATCCAGTAGTCCGCCAGCAGCCGCATGTCGGCCAGGACGGCAGGGTCGCCGAGGTAGCCGTGCAACAGGTTCCACGACGAGAGCGCCATCGAGATCTGGTCGCCGCCGAGGCCACGCGGGTCGTGCTCGGGCTTCCAGACCTGGTGCTGGAGGGAGTACGGCACGCCGTTCGGGCAGCGTCCCAGCCTCTGCCAGAACCCCCAGACCAGGCGCACGACACGGTCGTACGCCCGCGCCGGGTCGTCGTCCGACCAGGGCAGGATCAGGCCCGAGGCGTCGGTCCGGATCTCGTGGGACTGCAGCCTGCGCGACGGGCTCTCCACGTGAGGAACGACGGCGGGCTGCAGCACGGCAGCCAGGGCGAGCGCCGGGAGCGCGGGCGACAGGAAGGGCATCGGGACCTCGAAGCCGGCCGGAGACGGGAGGCTGACACTGGTCCCGGGAGCACGTCAAGGAGCGCCCGGCTCAGGGCCGCGCCGGGATCTCGAACGCCAGCCGGAACCGGTCCTCCACCTTCACGACGCCTCCCACGGAGGGCGGCCCGATGCCTGCGCGGTCGAGGTGGATGGTGATGCGGTACCCGCTGGCCGCTCGCGGCCCGGAGCTCAGCGTCAGCGCCCGCCCGACCCAGCGGTCGAGCGGGCGTGGAGCGCCGCTACTCCTGCGAAGCAGGCGGCGGCCCCGGCCGCTTGCCCCAGCGACCGTGTCCGCCGGGCCCGAAACCGCCGAGCCCGCCCATCGGGCCGAAGCCACCTCCTTGCCGGAGAGACTGCAGCGTGTCGAACTTCGTCTGCTGGTCGGGCGTCAGCAGCCCGCGCAGGGCCTGGCTCGACTGCTCGCGCAGCCCCTCGCCCTGCTTCATCAGCGCACGGCCCTGGATCACCAGCTGCCCCACCGTCGCCGGGTCGGGGTTGTCGCCCTTCAGGGCCTCCTCCAGCTTTCGGCGGTTGTCGCGCAGTTGCAGGTGCAGTCCCTGCATCTGCGGACGCTGCTGTTCGAGCGCCTTCTGGAAGGCCGCCTTCTGGTCGTCGCTGAGGCTCAGGACGCGCGCCATTCTCTCGACCATGAACCCGCCCGGCCCACGGCCCGCCGGCCCTGCGGCCGGCTGTGCGCCGGCCAGCGACGCGCCGAGCCAGACCGCTGCCGCAGCGCCGATCGTCGTCACCGTTCTCATCCGCATCCTCGCACCCCCGCAAGCGCGGCCTTCTGGCCGCCTTCACTCCACAAGTTGCGCCGCGCGGGCGGCGGAATCTTCATGGCGCAGAAAGCTCGCTGTAAGGCTTGTTAATTGGCCCCGGGACCACGTGAGTGCTGCGCTACCGCTGCTAAACTCGCCGCATGGCACGTTGGGCGCGGGACCAGGGTCTCTGGCTCACGCTGGGCGTGCTGGCGCTCCTGCTCGTGGTGCTGGCCGTGCTCCAGTACCGCTGGACCGGTGAGATCGGACGGGCCGAGTCCGAGCGGCGCCAGGCACAGGTCGAGCGACAGTCGGCCCGATTCGCGGCGGGCTTCGACCGCGAGCTGGGCCACGTGCTGGGGGCGCTGCGTCTCGAGCCGCAGATCGCCGGCGACCGCAGGCTCGCGACCCTGCAGGAGCGCCTGGCCGCCTGGCACCGCGACGAGCGGGCGCCGCTCGTCTCCTCTGTCCTGCTCGCCTCGCGGCAGCCTTCGGGCCAGCTCTCGCTCGAGCGCTGCGCGGCCGACGGCAGCGGCTGCTCGCCGGCCGAGTGGACGAAGGGCCTCGCGCCCGTGCGCCAGCGGCTGACCCAGCCGGCGAGCGGCTCCGCTCGCGAGGGCTTCCCGTTCCGACCGGCGACGATCATCGAGGACCCGCTGGCGCTCGTGACGCCGCTGTTCGAGGTGGGCGACGAGCCCGGGCCGGGCGAGCGCGGGCGCTTCCGTCTGAACGGCATCGCCGTCGTCGAGCTCGACGCCGCCTACCTGCGCGAGCACGTGCTGCCGCAGCTCGCGGAGGCCACGTTCGGCCCGACGGCCGAGAGCGAGTTCGTGGTGGCCGTCGTGCGCCGCGCGGACCACTCGATCGTCTACGCGAGCGCTCCCGCCGCGCGCACGGGCGGGCCGCAGCCGGGCGACGTGCAGCTGGGCATCCCCTTCGTCGGCCGGCCGGGGGCGCACGACGCGCGCAGCGAGCCGGGCCGGCGCTTCGCCGGCCGCTTCGACGGACGCCGCGACTGGCCGCGGCTGGCCCGCGAGGACGAGGCGCCGTGGCTGCTGCTGGTGAGCCGCCGCGGCGGGACGCTCGAGCAGGCGGTCGCCGCGGTGCGCCGACGCAACCTCGCGGTGGGGCTCGGCGTGCTGGCGCTGCTCGGCGCCGCGGGCTTCGTGCTCGCCACGAGCGCGCAGCGCGCGCGCGACCTGGCGCGCCAGCAGCTCGAGTTCGTGGCCGGCGTGACCCACGAGCTCAACACGCCCCTCGCCGCGATCCGCTCGGCAGGCCAGAACCTCGCCGACGGGATCGTGACCGACACGCAGCAGGTGCGGCGCTACGGGGGCCTGATCGAGAAGGAGGGCAGCCGTCTGAGCTCGCTCGTGGCGCAGGTGCTGGACTTCGCCGGCATCGAGTCGGGCAGCCGCGCCTACGCGGCCGAGCCGGTGGCGCTCGGACGCGTGGTCGACGACGTCGTTCAGGACATGCGGCTGGTGCTCGAGCAGGGAGGCCTGGCCGTGACCCGGGACGTGGCGGCCGGCCTGCCCGACGTCATCGGCGACGCCGCCGCCCTGCGCCGCGTGCTGGCCAACCTGCTCGCGAACGCCGTCAAGTTCGCCGCGGCCGGACGCCGTGTCGTCGTGCGGGCCGCGCCGCGCGGCGGGTCGAGCGAGGTCGAGCTGCGGGTCGAGGACCACGGCCCCGGCATCCCGCCCGCGGAGCGCGAGCGGGTGTTCGAGCCCTTCTACCGGGGCGCCGCCGCGCAGCGCAACGAGACGCCGGGCAGCGGCCTCGGCCTCAGCCTCGTGCGACGCGTGGTGCTCGCCCACCACGGGCGGGTGCGCGTCGAGGACGCCGCCGGCGGCGGCACCGCCGTCGTGATCGAGCTGCCGTCCGCGCCGGCGGCAGCCGGGAGCCAGGCGTGAAGCCTCGCGTGCTGATCATCGAGGACGAGCCCGCCCTGGTGCTGACGCTCAGCGACCGCCTGAACGCCGAGGGCTACGAGGTGGAGTCGGCCGGCAACGGCGACGCCGGGTACAAGCGGGCGCTCGAGGGCGCGTTCGATCTGATCCTGCTCGACGTGGCGCTGCCCGGCCGCGGCGGCTTCGACGTGCTGCGCGACCTGCGACAGCAGCGCGTGGACACGCCGGTGCTGATGCTGACCGCGCGCGGCCAGGTGGTGGACCGCGTGCTGGGCCTCAAGCTCGGGGCGGACGACTACGTGCCGAAGCCGTTCGACGCGATGGAGCTGCTGGCGCGCATGGAGGCCGTGCTGCGGCGGCGGCGCACGGCGCCCGCGACGCCGGCCGGCAGCTTCGTGTTCGGAGACGTGCGCGTGGACCTGCGCCGGGCCGAGGTGCGCCGGGGCGGGGAGCCCGTCGAGCTGTCGAGCCTCGAGTTCAAGCTGCTGCGCTACTTCATCGAGCACCGGGGCGAGCTCTTGTCGCGGCGCGACCTGCTCGAGCACGTCTGGGGCTATCCCGCCGTGCTGCAGACCCGCACCGTGGACGTGCACGTGGCGTCACTGCGGCAGAAGGTCGAGCCGCACCCCGCCAAGCCCGAGCACATCGTCACCGTCCACCGCATGGGCTACCGCTTCGTCGGCTGAGCCGCGGAAAAGCGCCTGTCTTCACGCAGCCGCGGCGGGCGCTCAGCGGGCCGAGGTGGAAGCCGCGGCGCCGCCCTTCTCCGCGAGCAGCGCCTCGACCTGCCGGCGGATCGTGGCCGTCACGCCCGGCGTGTAGCCCTCGTGCCGCGCGCGGATGCGCCCCTGCCGGTCGATCACGAAGGTGCTGGGCATGCCGTCGACGCCGAACGCCTCGGCGGCCTTCGCCTCCGGGTCGAACAGCACGGTCATGCGCTGGGGGTGCGCCGCGAGGAACGCGTCGGCGTCCTTCCGGCTCTCGTCGACGCTCACCGCGAGCACCTCGAGGCCGCGCGGGTGCAGCTCGGCGTAAAGCGCGTCGAGCGCCGGGAACGACTGCTTGCAGGGCCCGCACCAGCTCGCCCAGAAGTCCACGACCAGGACGCGACCGAAGAGGTCGGCCAGGCGCACGGGACGGCCATCGCGGTCGCTGAGCGAGACGGGCGGTGCGGCCGCTGCCGCGGGCGCGGCCTGCGCCGGGCCCGCTGACAGGCCCACGGCCAGGGCCAGGGTGGCAACGACCGATCGTCCGTCCATGGGCGGCTCGCCTCCTTGCGTTCCGGGCCGCGACGGCAGCCATTCCCAGTAGAGCACGGCTCGGCCCGGACCGGGGACGGTGTAGACTCTCGAAACCCGTTTCCAGAATGATCCGTGCCCGCCCCGACTTGGGGAGGGGCCTCGTACCTCGGGAGGGATCCATGGCGAAGAACCGTCGGCTCCTGGCTGCGTGTCTGCTGGCCGCGGCGGTCTCGATGCCGGCCGCGGCGGCCGAGTCGGCGGCCGCGACGACGAGCACGACGCCGCTGTTCGACGGCGTGGGCGGTTTCACGCGCAAGGTCACGACCACCTCGGCGGACGCGCAGCGCTACTTCGACCAGGGGCTCGCCTTCCTGTACGCCTTCAACCACGACGAGGCGATCCGCTCGTTCCGCCGTGCGGCCGAGCTCGACCCGAAGTGCGCGATGGCACAGTGGGGCATCGCGATCGCCTACGGGCCCCACATCAACAACCCGGTGGTGCCGCCCGACCGCGCAGCGGCGGCCTGGGACGCGCTCACGGCGGCGAAGGCCCTCGCCGCGGGGGCGAGCCCGGTCGAGCAGGCCCTGATCCGCGCGGCGCAGACACGCTACGCGAACCCGCAACCCGAGGACCGCAAGCCCCTCGAGCAGGCCTACGCGGACGCGATGCGCTCGGTCTGGAAGCAGTACCCGCGCGACGCGGACGTCGGAGCGCTCTACGCCGAGTCGCTCGCCGACCTGCGGCCGTGGGACCAGTGGACGCCGGACGGCCAGCCGCAGCCGGGAACCGAGGAGATCCTCTCGACGCTCGACTCCGTGCTCGCGGCGAACCCGAAGCATCCTCTCGCCAACCACCTCTACATCCACGCGGTCGAGGCCTCGCCCACACCCCGAGCGAGCGGACCGGCCGCGGACGCGCTGCGCGACCTGCAGCCGGGGCTGGGTCACCTCGTGCACATGCCGTCGCACATCGACATCCGGCGCGGCCGCTGGCAGCAGGCCATAGCCGCCAACGAGAAGGCGATCGAGGCGGACCGCCGCTACCGGCACGCTCGCCCGAGCAGGGCTTCTACCGCCTGTACATGGCGCACAACCAGCACATGCTGACCTACGGGGCGATGATGACGGGCCAGAGCGCGCTCGCGGTCAAGACCATCCGCCAGATGGTCGCCGACATCCCGCTCGAGTTCTTCGAGGCGAACGCGTTCGCCGACGGCTTCATGGCGATGCCGCTCGAGGTGCTGATGCGCTTCGGGCGCTGGGACGAGATCCTGGCCGAGCCCGCCTTCCCCGACTTCGTGCCCATCTCGCGGGCCCTCCAGCACTACGCGCGCGCGGTCGCCCACGCCGCGAAGGGCGACGTCAGCGCAGCGCAGATCGAGCAGGCCGCCTTCCTGGAAGCGCGTGCCCGCGTCCCGAAGGAAGCGCAGTTCGGCAACAACGCGGGCTCGGACGTGCTCGACGTGGCCGAGCAGCTGATGAAGGGCGAGATCCTCTACCTCTCGGGCAAGGCCGACGAGGGCATCGCGGCCCTGCGCGAAGCGGTCGCGCGCGAAGACAGGCTCCGCTACGACGAGCCCCCGGACTGGATCCAGCCGGTGCGCCACGCGCTGGGCGCGGCGCTCCTGCAGTCGGGACGATTCGCGGAGGCGGAGGCTGTCTTCCGGGAGGACCTTGCGAAGCTGCCGGGAAACGGCTGGGGGCTCTACGGCCTGCAGCGCGCGCTGCAGCTGCAGGGGAAGGCCGAGGACGCCACGGCAACGGGGAAGCAGTTCGACGGGATCTGGAAGCAGGCGGACGTCCAGATCAAGTCACCCTGTCTCTGTCTTCCGGGAGTCTAGCGAGCGCGCGCGAGAGCGGGCACGCGGCGCGCCGTCCGAGCCTGGGGCGCTACTCCGCCTTCTCGGCCTTCCACTCGCCCGTGCCCATCCCGAACTCGACGGTGCCGGACATCGTCTTGCCGTCGATCTTGCCCTTGTACGTGATCACCATCTCGCCCATCTGTCCCTGGCGCCTGGTGGTCCAGGTGATCTCGGCGCCCTTGACCGTGCCCTCGGACTTGACGTCGTTGCCCTGGCGGTCCTTGGTCGTGACCGTGAGCTTCTCGCCGGACTGCGCGAGCACGGCGTCGAACGTGCGCTCGCCGCGCGGGCTCTTGCTCGTCACCTTCCACTTGCCGCTGACGTCCGCGTCCGCGGCGAGGGCGAAGGCGGCTCCAGCCAGGAGCAGTCCGGCCAGGATCGAGGCGACCTTGCGCATGGGGCTCTCCTCCTCGGCGGTCGCGCTCCAGCGCGCCGCACACGAGCCGAGTATGGCACGCACCCGTCCCGCCACGACCACGGCCTTCACATCCTTTACACTGGTGGCGTGCGCATCGGCTCCCTCGTTCTCGCGAGCGTGCTGCTGGGCGTCCCGCGCGCGCTCGACGCCCGGGTCTTCGGGGCGCGCCGGCCGGTGTGCTACGTCGAGGTCTCGCCGCGCTCGCCCGGGCTTCTCGCCTTCGGCGAGGCGCTCGAGCGCGCGCTGGGCGGCGTGGGGTGGGCGCTCGCGCCGTGCCGCTCCGCGGCCGTCACGGTGGTCGAGGTGCTCCACGTCGCCTCGGTGCGCGACGCCCTCGGCCGCGCGGCCGAGGCGATCACGCTGGCCGTGACGGAGGGCCAGCGCGTGCGGCGGATCCTGCTGCACGCCAGGCCGAACGGCCTCGACGCCGCGGCGCGCGCACTGCTCGCGCGCCTGTCGCCCGGCGACTGCTGAGGGCCGCGACGGCCCGCCCCGGCGACGAACTCACCGAAGCAGCGGCTCGAGGCGGCTCCTGTGCCCTTCCGGCGTCGCGGGGCCGTCGTAGTCGAGCAGCTCGAAGGTCTGCTCGAAGCTCGTCTGCGCCCCGGGCGCGAGCGTCTCGTACGGGCCGTGCATCTCGAGCTCGAGGACGGTCGCGTCCTTGCCGGCGCCCCGGTAGATCTCGATGAAGGCCTGCTCGGGGTGCAGCTTCGCCTTCGGGACGACGGGCGCGCGAATGAGCAGCAGCTGACGGCCCACGAAGCACGCGATCAGGCCCTGCGCGGGCCGCACGTAGGCCTTGGCCCACAGCCGCTTGCGCGGGGCCTCGATCGACGCGCCCGGGGCGAACGTCAGCCATGGGCCGCTCACCATGCTGGGATAGGCCCCGGCATCGAGGTCGCCCGCCTTCGGTCCTTCGACGCGCAGCATCTGCTGGGGGTCGAGCTGGACGTACGGGAACGCCTCGGGCCGCACGCGCGTGTTGGGCCACAGGTCCCAGGCGACCGGCTCCCGGCGGCCGTTGGTGGCGATCGTCTTCATGCGCACCGTGCGCTCGCCCGTGATCTCGAACTCGTGCTCGAACGCGAGGCCGGTCACCGGGCTCGTCGTGCCCTTCAGGCGCAAGAGCGTCGGCGTGCGCTCGACGACCTCGAAGCGGCCCGTCTCGTTGAAGGGGTCGGGAGGCCAGACGGCCTTCGCCTTCTTCAGCCCGGGCTTGAGCTCCTGCTGCGACCAGAACCCGCTCTGCGGGCCGACCCAGACGATCCGCCCGTTCCATGGCCGGAACTTCGTGTCGAGCGCCGGCGCGGGAAAGGGCGGCCGCCAGTACTTCGGGTCGGAGTCGAGCACGTTCTCGCCCCCGCTCGTCTCGAGCAGCACGACGCGCCCGCCGAGCGACGGCAGCACCCCGAGGACGATCCGGCCGTTCGTGAGGTCGATCCGCTCCATGCCCTTCGTCACCTCTCGCTCGTCCGCCCGCGCGAGGCTCGCGGCAGGCGTGGCCGCGACGATCGCCGCGGCTGCTGCGAGCGCCACCCCGTGAGGGGCGCTGGCGGCGAAGGCGAGCGCGATCAGTCCGAGACGGCGAGTCTTCACGAAGGCGGAGGATAGCACTCGCACTCCGCCGCGGCACGGCCTCGCGCACACGGGAAGACGCGCTTGCGGCGGGGCGCACACGGGAAGACGCGCTTGCGGCGGGTGAAGCGTTTGCACCATGATCCCGCCGCGACCGGCCGCCGCGGGCGATGCGCGGCCGCGGAGGACGACTATGCTGAGGACGATGACTGCCGGGCTCGCCGCGGTCGCAGCGCTCGCTGGCGCCAATGCGGCCTGGGCGCAGGGCTCGTATCCGATGACGGCCGTCGACACCGCGCACGGCGACCGCGAGTCCCTGCTGCTGTGGCCGGAGGGCGCGCCGGGAGCGCTCGGGAGCGAGGCGGTCGACAAGCCGAAGATCACCGTCTACCGCGCCGAGCCGGCACGTGCCAACGGCGCGGCCGTCGTCGTCTGCCCCGGCGGCGGCTACAGCGTCCTGGCCGCAGACCACGAAGGCAAGCAGGTGGCCGAGTGGCTGAACTCGCTCGGCGTGTCGGCCTTCGTGCTCCAGTACAGGCTCGGCCCGCGCTACCACCACCCCGCGCCCCTGCTGGACGCGCAGCGCGCCATCCGCGTCGTTCGCTCGCGCGCCGGCGAGTGGGGCGTCGACCCGTCGCGCATCGGCATCCTCGGCTTCTCCGCGGGCGGCCACCTGGCGTCGACGGCCGCGACGCACTTCGACGCGGGCCAGCCGGCCTCGCCGGACCCCGTCGAGCGCGTCTCCTCGCGGCCCGACTTCGCCGTGCTGGCGTACCCCGTGATCTCGCTCGTCGACCCCGTGGCACACGTCGGCTCGCGGCAGCATCTGCTGGGAGACAATCCCGACCCGCGGCTCGTCGAGCTGCTGAGCAACGAGAAGCAGGTCACGGCGCAGACGCCGCCCACGTTCCTCTTCCACACCGCCGACGACCCCGGCGTCCCCGTCGAGAACTCGCTGCTGTTCTTCGCGGCGCTGCACAAGGCCGGCGTGCCGGCGGAGCTGCACGTCTTCGCGCACGGCCGCCACGGCGTCGGCCTCGCGGGGGACGACCCGGCGCTGTCGCAGTGGCCGAAGCTGTGTGCCCTCTGGATGAAGGGCCGCGGCCTGCTCGACCCGAAGAAGCCCTGAGCCGTTCGGCCGGGGCGAAGCCCGGCCGCGCGCGATACCATCCGGGCGCTCGGAGGAAGCTCATGAAGCCAGGCGCCCGGCCGTCCCCGGCTCTCGCACTCGCCTTTGCCCTCGCGCTCGCCCTGCCGGCCGCGTCGCCGGCACGCGCCGCGGACGCCACCTCCGGCTCCGGCCTGCCGATTTCCGACGCCACGCTGCACGAGCGCTGGGCCGCGTCGTGGCTCGCCTGCGCCGGAGCGCCCGAGCGCGACCCCGGCGTCTTCCGCTTCCGCAAGCTGCTCGAGCTGCCGGATCCTCCGGCGCGCTTCGTCGTGCACGCGAGCGGCGACCAGCGGTTCGTGCTGTTCGTCAACGGCCGGCGGGTCGGCATCGGTCCCGCGCGCGGCGACCTCTACTTCTGGCGCTTCGAGAGCTTCGACCTCGCGCCGTACCTGAAGCCCGGGCCGAACCTGCTGGTGGCCCTGGTCTGGAACTTCGGCACCCAGGCCCCGGGCGCGCAGGTCAGCGACCGGACCGGCTTCGTGCTGCAGGGCGACGGCAGGAGCGAGCAGGTCGCGAACACGGACGCCTCCTGGCAGTGCGCTCCCGAGCCCGGGCACCAGCCCTGGCCGGAGGGCGCGCGGGCGCTGCGCGAGCAGGCGCACCAGTACTTCGTGGTCGGGCCGGGCGAGCGGCTGGACGCGGCGCTCTACGACTGGGACTGGGCGCGCGTGCCGCAGCCCGGCCAGCCTGGGGGCCGCTGGCAGCCCGCCGTCGCCTACGACCGGCCGAGCCCGCGCACCATCAGCGAGGGGCCGGGCTACACGCTGACGCCCGAGGGCCGGCTGCTGGTGCCGGACGAGCTGCCGCCGATGGAATACCGCCTGGTGCCCGCCGGCAGCGTGGTGCGGGCGAGCGGCGTCGCGACCTCGCTCCAGTTCCCGGACGCGGCCTCGGTCACGATCGCGCCTCACACGAAGGCGCAGGTCCTGCTCGACCGCAGGACGCTGGTCACCGCCTATCCGGAGCTCGCCTTCTCGGGCGGGCGCGGCTCGCGCCTGCGCCTCACCTACCAGGAGACGCTGGTCGGCGACGGCTACCGCAAGGGCAACCGCGACGAGATCACGGACAAGCGAATGCTCGGCTACTCGGACGAGGTGATCCCCGACGGGGGGCAGGGCCGAGTCTTCCATCCGCTGTGGTGGCGCACCTGGCGCTACCTCCAGCTCGACGCCGAGACCGGCGACGAGGCGCTGGTGATCGACTCGCTGAAGGCGCACGCGACGGGCTACCCGTTCGAGGCCAGGGGCCGCGTGAAGACCGGAGACCTCGGGCTCGACCGCATCCTGGAGGTGGGCTGGCGCACGGCGCGGCTGTGCGCCCACGAGACCTACTTCGACTGCCCCTACTACGAGCAGTACCAGTACGTGGGCGACACGCGCATCCAGGCCCTGATCTCGTACACGAACGCCGGCGACGACCGGCTCGCGCGCCAGGCGATCTCGGCTTTCGAGCGCTCGCGCCGCTCCGACGGCATCACCTCCAGCCGCTACCCCGCGAGCGCGCCGCAGTACATCCCGCCCTTCTCGCTGCTGTGGATCGGGATGGTCCACGACTTCTGGATGTACCGCGACGACCCCGCGTTCGTGCGCGCCCAGCTGCCCGGGACGCGGACGGTGCTCGACTGGTTCCTCGAGCGCCAGCTGCCGGAAGGCCTGATGGGCCGGACACCGTGGTGGAACTTCGTGGACTGGGCGAACGACTTCGCCGCCGGCGTGCCGCCGCAGGAGCGGGACGGCCGCTCCGCGCCGATCACGCTGCAGCTCGTCGGCGCGCTGCGCGACGCGGCCGAACTGGAGGCCGCCCTCGGTGACGGGCAGCGGGCGGAGGCCTACCGGCAGAAGGCGCGGGCCGCGGCCGACGCGGTCGTTCGCTCGTGCTGGGACGAGGGCCGCGGGCTCCTCGCCGACCGGCCGTCGAAGGACCGCTTCAGCCAGCAGACCAACATCCTCGCGATCCTGACGGACGCGATCCCGGCCGAACGCCAGCGCGCCGTCCTCGACCGCGTGCTGGCCGTGGGCATGCCCTCGGCCCGCGACCTCGAGACGCCGTCGGCGGAGGGCAAGCCCCAGGCGAAGCCGACGAAGGCCAGCTACTACTTCCGCTTCTACCTCGCCCGCGCGCTCGACAAGCTCGGCCGCGGCGACGAGTACCTCCCCCAGCTCGAGCCCTGGCGCGAGATGCTGCGGCTCGGCCTGTCGACCTGGGCCGAGGCGCCGTTCGACTCGACCCGCTCCGACTGCCACGCCTGGAGCGCGCACCCGAACTACGACCTGCTGACGATCGTGGCCGGGGTCCGGCCCGCCTCTCCCGGCTTCCGCACGGTGCGCATCGAGCCACACCTGGGCACGCTGGGGACGCTCGACGCCACGGTGCCTCACCCGAACGGTCCGATCGCCGTCTCGTACCGCCGGACGGGCGAGGCGCTCGAGGCCCGGGTCACGCTGCCGCCCGGCCTGACCGGCACGTTCGTCTGGCGCGGCCTCTCGCGCGCGCTGCCGTCCGGGGAGCAGGCGTTCCGCATGCAGTGACCCACTTCCCCTGTCGACCCACTTTCCCCTTGACAACTCAGACGCCATGTCTTAGTTTCGCAGACAGAACGTCTGAGTCGAGGAGGAGAGCGTGGCACGACGCCCCCAGGACGTCACCGATGCCGAGCTCGAGGTGCTGCGCGCGCTCTGGGACCTGGGCCCGGCCACCATCCGCACGCTCGCCGACCGGCTCTACCCCAGCGGCGGCGCCTCCGAGTACGCCACGGTGCAGAAGCTGCTGGAGCGGCTCGAGGACAAGGGGCACGTCGCGCACGAGGCCGAGGGCCGGCAGAACGTCTACAGCGCGCGCGTCGCCCGCGAGGCGCTCGTCGCACGGCGGCTGCGCGAGACGGCCGATCAGCTGTGCGACGGGTCGTTGACGCCGCTGATCACCCACCTGGTGAGCGCGGGACGCCTGTCGCCGGACGAGCTGCGCGAGCTGCGCCGCCTGGTCGATCGCCTGTCGCGGGAGCGCTGAGACGTGAGCGCCCTGGTGTCGCTGCTGCTGACGAACGCCGTGGCCGCCGGTGTGCTCGCCCTGCTGGCCTGGGGCGTCTCTCGCTTCTCCCGCCGCCAGGCCCTGGTGCACGGCCTCTGGCTGCTGGCGATCGCCAAGCTCGTGACGCCCCCGGTGCTGCCGCTGCGGGTGCTGCCGAGCTGGAACAGCCTGTGGCCGGCGCCGTCCGTCGTCGTCGTGCCGATCCCGCCTCCTGCACGTCGTGAACCGAGGCGGGCGGCGGCGGCGGACCTGGAGCCCGCCAGCGTGCCCGTGGCGGTCGTTCACCGGCCGGCGGCGGCAACTCCACGGCAGGCGCCGCCCATTGTGCCGGAGCCCGAGGCGACCGTGACGTCACCTGCGGCCGGCGCGCCCAGCCCTGGCCAGCCGCTCGTTTCCGTGGACCTTCCCCGGGCGACGGCGTGGCTGCTCGCGATCGGTGCGCTCGCGATCCTGGGGCTCACCGCGACGCGCTTCCTTCGCTTCCAGCGCCTGCTGGCCGGTGGTGAGCCTGCCGGCCCGTCCATCGCGCGGCGAACGGAGGATCTCGGCCGGCGGCTGGGCCTGCGGCGCACACCCGCAGTCTGGCTCGTAGCCGAGGCGCTGCCACCGCTGCTCTGGCCGTCGGCTGCGGGGCCGAGGCTCGTGCTGCCGACCGGCCTGCTCTCGCGGCTCACCGAACAGGAGCTGGACGCCCTGCTGGCGCACGAGCTCGCCCACGTCCGCCGCGGCGACCACTGGGTGCGCCTGGTCGAGGTGGCGGCGACCGCTCTGTTCTGGTGGTACCCCGTCGCCTGGTGGTCGCGCCGCGCGCTGCGCCGTGCCGAGGAGCGCTGCTGCGACGAGTGGGTGCTGCGCGTGCTGCCGTCCTCGGCCCAGGCCTACGCCAGCGGCCTCCTGAAGAGCCTCACGTTCGTCTCCGGCGCAGCGGCTCCCCTCCCCGTGGGGGCCTCCGGCGCCGGCCCGGTCCACGACCTCGAAGCCCGTCTGAAGGAGATCCTGATGACTCGCCCACTGCCCCAGCTCGGTCGACCCTTCCGCTTCGCGCTCGCGGCTGCCGCCGCGCTCGGCCTGGCGGTCTTCCCGACCAGCGCGCTGCCGCGCAGCGTCACCGCCGACGCGGCGGCTCCGGCCGCCCCTGCGACCGCCGCCGCGCCCGCGCCACCAGCGCCGGCCATTGCCGCCACGCCGCGCGCCGTACGCGCCCCCTTTGCGGTCCGCGCGCTCGTCGGACCAGGCGTCGTGGCGGCGGTCCCTGGCGGTGTCGTCGGCGGCGTGCCCGGCGGTGTCGTCGGCGGCGTGACGGGAGGCGTGCGCGCCCTGATCGTGGGTACGGGCCCGGTCGCGTTGTTGGACGACACCGGGGATCCGGCCTTGGCAGCCGAGCGGCGCGCACTGGAAGACCAGCGCCACCAGCTGCACCAGCAGGAGCTCGACATCGAGAGGAAGTCCCTCGAGCTGGAGGCCCGTGCCGAGCAGGCGCAGCTGAAGGCCGAGGCCGATCGCCTGCGGGCGGATGGCCGGGCGGCGGAGCTCGCCCTCGTCGAGAAACAGGGCGAGCTCAACGCACAACGGTTCGAGCTGCGCAAACACCAGCTGCAGCTGCGGCTGGAGCACGCGAACCTGGAGGCCGAGCTCGAACGCACGGAGCGCGCCGACGAGGAGCGCGTGGCTGCGCTGGAGAAGTCCGGCCAGGACGCTCAGGCGGAACAGCTTCGGCGCGAGCTGGAGCGCACCCAGGAAGGACGCGAGCACGCCGCGCAGGGGCTGGAGCAGAAGGAGCAGGCGCTCGAGGCCGAGATGGAGAAGCTCGAGCAGGAGCAGCGGGCATTCGAGACGCAGCATCGGGTGCAGGAGCTGCGCCGGTCGAGCGACGAGCTGCGCCAGGACCTCGCCGAAAGGATCGACTCACTGCGCGAGGCATTGCCGGAGGCCGGTGCGCAGAAGGCGGAGCTGGAGGCCGAGATCCGCAAGCTCCAGGCGGCCCTGGATGCGCTCGGTGGTCGCGCCGGAGCGTCCCCGTCTCCGGCGCCGAAACCGTCGCCTGGCGAGACGCCGAGGCCATCGCCCCGCACGGCGCCCCGCCCGCAGCCCTGAGGCGGGCCCCAGGCCCTCCTCGACACGACCGGACGGCGTGCGGCAGCGGCCGCTGCCCGCCGCGGTCGACTGCGTCTGCGCCTTGCCTCGCGTCAGCAGCCCGCACTCCCATAGCGCGGCGGAAATGGCGTTCGCAACACGCCGGCAGGGGCGTAGGATGTGAGCCGAAGGACCGAAGGGAGGGCTCCATGCGTCCCGCCGCGCAGGTGGCCGTGGCTGTGCTCGTGGCCGTGCTGCTCGGCTGCCCGACCGCCTCTGTCGCGGACCTGCCGGAGATCCAGGCCCGGGGGGCCCTGCGCGTGATCGCTGCCGAGGGCGAGCAGCCGGAGATGTTCGACTTCGAGGGCGACCCGGCCAAGCCCGGCCTCGAGCGCGAGATGGTGGAGGGATTCGCGGGCCTGAAGCGCGTGAAGCTCGAGGTGGTGATGGTGAAGACCTTCGCCGACCGGATCCCCGCCCTGCTGCGCGGCGAGGGCGACGTCGTCATCGGCCTGGTGGACACGCCCGAGCGCCGAAGGCAGATCGACTTCACGACGGCATTGCTGCCGGTGCGGCACGTCGTCGTCTCGTCGAAGCCGCACCCGGTCGTCTCCAGCATCGAGAGCTTCCGCACGAAGAAGGTGGGCACGATCAAGGGCACCACCTGGGCTCGGGAGACGGCCGCCGCAGGCGTGCCCGAGCCGCAGGTCGAGTACTTCGCCGACACCGACCCGATGCTCGACGCCCTGACCTCGGGCCGGATCGAGGCCGCGGTGATGACCCTCTCGGACTACACGCTCGCTGCCACGCGCCGTCCGACGCTGGAGGCCGGGGTCAGCCTCGGCGCCCCGGCGAGCGCCGGCTGGGGCGTGCGCAAGCAGGACACGAAGCTGCGGGCGGAGCTCGACAAATACCTCGAGAACCTGCGCAGCGGACCGTCCTGGAACCGGCTGATCGTCGTCTACTTCGGCGAGAAGGCGCTGAGCGTCCTGGGTCGGACCTCGAAGTAGCGCCTTGCGACAGGCCGAAGAACGCCGGGGACGGCGACCGGCAGCATCGAGGAGGCCCCGTTGACAGTCCCCCGACCCGCTCGTCCTCCCCGCTCGACGAGCCGCGCCCTGGCTCGGGCCGCCGCCGCCGCGCTCGCCTGTGCCGTGGGCGGCGCGCAGGCGCACGCCGCTGAGACGTCACGGCTCGAAGTCAGCTCGAACCACCGCTTCCTCGTCACGAGCGGCGGGGAGCCCTTCTTCTGGCTCGGCGACACCGCGTGGGAGCTGTTCCACCGCCTGAACCGCGAGGAGGCCGAGCGCTACCTCGCCGACCGCGCGGCGAAGGGCTTCACCGTCATCCAGGCCGTCGCGCTGGCCGAGTTCGACGGCCTCAACGAGCCGAACGCCTACGGCCATCGCCCGCTCGTGGATCACGACCCGACGCGCCCCGACGTGCGGGAAGGGCCGGCCAACGACTACTGGGACCACGTCGACTGGATCGTCCGCAGGGCAAACGCTCTGGGGATCTACGTCGGCTTCCTGCCGACTTGGGGCGACAAATGGAACAAGAAGTGGGGCCAGGGCCCCGAGATCTTCACGCCCGAGAACGCGGCCGTCTACGGCGAGTGGCTCGGCCGGCGCTACCGGGACGCGGGCCTCGTCTGGATCCTCGGCGGCGACCGGCCGGTGGAGACCGACGACGCAGCGCGAGCTGATCCGCGCGATGGCGCGCGGCCTGCGCAGGGGCGACGGCGGGGCGCACCTGATCACGTTTCATCCGACCGGCGGCGAGGGCTCGGCGCACGCGTTCCACGACGAGGACTGGCTCGACTTCAACATGCGCCAGAACGGCCACCAGGCCGAGTTCACCGGCCGCTACGACCAGACCCGCGCCGACTACGACCGCGTGCCGGCGAAGCCCGTGCTGGACGGCGAGCCCCTCTACGAGGACCACCCGCATCTCGTTCGAGGCGAAGAGGCTCGGTCACTCGACGGCTGCGGACGTGCGACGCCCGCTCTACTGGGACCTCTTCAGCGGGGCCTTCGGCCACACCTACGGCCACCACTCCGTCTGGCAGATGTGGGCTCCGACCCGCAAGGCGATCAACGACCCGCTGCTGCCCTGGACCGAGGCCCTCGACCAGCCCGGTGCGCAGCAGATGCAGCTCGCCCGGCGGCTGCTCGAGTCGCGGCCGTTCCTGACGCGCGTCCCCGACGACAGCGTCCTCGTCACGGACCGCGTGTCGACCGCGGTGCCCGGCGCGGGCCGCTACCGCTTCGTCGCCACGCGCGACACGGACTTCAGCTACGCGATGGTCTACGCCCCGCTCGGCCGGCGCTTCCGCGTGCGGATGGACACGATCCGCGGGCCGAAGGTCGTGGCGTGGTGGTTCGACCCGCGAAACGGAGTCGCGACGCGGATCGGCGAGTTCTCGAACGCGGGAGAGCGCGCGTTCCTGTCCCCCGGCCCCGGCGAGGACCTCGACTGGGTGCTGGTGCTCGACGACGCGGCGAAGGGCTATCCCCGGCCCGGCAGCCGGCCGCTCGCGCGCTGAGCGCGTTCGTCCGCCTCGTGCGAGCCGGCCGGGGCGTGCCGAACCAGCAGCACGGGGCAGGTGCCGGCACGCAGCACGTGCTGCGCCGTCGAACCGAAGAAGAAGCGGTCGACGCCGTGCGCCGAGGGCACGCCGAGGACCAGTAGACCGGCCGCCTCGCCCGCGACCCGCACGATCTCCTGCTGCGCCCGGCCGAACGTCACGCTCACCTCGACGGCCACGCCTGCGGGCACGTGGCTGGCGACCAGCCCGGACAGGCTCGTCCGTGCCGCATCGGCGACGGCCCGCCGCACCGCCTCCGTGTCCACACCGGAGATCGGCCACGGCTCGTACCAGTGAGTGCCCTCCGCGACGTAGAGCACGGTCAGCCGCGCCTCCAGCGCCTGTGCGAGCGCGGCGGCGTACTCCAGCGTCTGGCCCGAGGAGTCCGAGAGATCGAGGGCGCACACCACGCGGGCGGTGGCTGGCGCGCCCAGATGCGGCGGAACGACCAGCACCGACCGGTCGGCCCTGCGTGCCACGCGGTCCGCCACCGAGCCGAGGCTCCAGCGCTCGAAGCCGCGCCGACCGTGCGTCCCCAGCACGATCAGATCGACGTGGGAGTCGCCGGCCTGGGCCAGGATCTCGTCGGCGGGGTCACCCTCGCGCACGACGACCTCGGCGCTCCGCTGCTCGCGGCCGGCAGCGCTGACGAAGCGCCGCAGGTCTTCCTCGAGACGCTGCAGTTGCGCGGGGTCGATCGGCGCCTGGGCCAGGAAGGCGGGCAGTTGGTCGTACGAGGCGTGCCGCGGCGCCACGTAGAGCGCCCTCACCGCTGCACCCAGCCGGTCCGCGAGCGCAACGGCGTAGCCCAGGGCGGCTCGCGAGGCCTCGGAGAAGTCGACGGGGACGAGGAACTGCTGCAGCTTCTGCATGCTGCCTTCAGGCCGTCACGGCCGCCGCGTGCTCGATGCGGGTGCCGAGGACCTTCGAGGAACTGCGCCAGCCACGCCGGGTGCGCGGGCCAGGCCGGCGCCGTCACCAGGTTGCCGTCCGTGACCGCCTGGTCGACCGGGATCTCCGCGTACGTTCCCCCGGCGCGCGTGACGTCGGGCCCGCAGGCGGGGTAGGCGCTGCAGCGCAGGCCTTCGAGCACGCCGGCGGCCGCCAGCACCTGCGCGCCGTGGCAGATCGCGGCGATCGGCTTCTTCGCCTGCGCGAAGTGGCGCACGATCTCGAGCACGCGCGGGTTGAGGCGGAGGTACTCGGGCGCACGGCCGCCGGGGACGACCAGCGCGTCGTAGTCCTTCTCCTTCACCGCGTCGAAGGTCGCGTTCAGCGTGAAGTTGTGGCCCGGCTTCTCGCTGTAGGTCTGGTCGCCCTCGAAATCGTGCACGGCCGTGCGTACCTTCTCGCCGGCCTTCTTGCCCGGGCAGACCGCGTGCACCGTGTGCCCCACCATCTGCAGGGCCTGGAACGGCACCATCACCTCGTAGTCCTCGACGAAGTCGCCGACCAGCATCAGGATCTTCTTGCCTGCCATGACACCCTCCCCTCGGTCCGTCGCCAGGACCAGTTTCCTGCGTACCGGGCTTCCCGTCGAGCGGGCACGCGCGGCCGGCCCGGAGTCCGGCGCGGACGATCTGCGTCTCCCAGTCGGGCGCGGGCGCTATCGAGCCGGCGGCGTCCCGGATCTCAGCAGCGCGCCGATCTCGCGCAGGCGCTGCAGCTGGGGGCCGGAGATCAGGCCGTCGGGGTCGGGAGGCACGTCGAGCAGGTAGTTGGCGTTCCGCGCGTTGCACAGCCGGAGCCGCGCCACGACGTCCTCGGCCGGCTGCAGGTCCGAGGGCTGCGTCACCTGGCGCCAGAACCAGCGTTGCCCGGTCTGGATCGTGTCGCAGACCTCGGCCGGCAGCGTGCTGTCCGGCGCCGGCAGCATCTGCGACCACGGGTACTCGTAGCTCAGCACGTCGGTCTCGCGCAGGTCGTGGGCGTTGTTGGCCAGCACGAGGCAGCGCGGCTGCAGCGTCTTCAGGTACGCCCGCACCTCCGGCCACTGCGCCGCGGTGTACGTGTTCGCGTACTGGTCGATCCAGACGAGGTCGATCGGCCCGTAGTTCGTCAGCAGCTCGGCGAGCTGCTTCTTCATGAAGCCCACGTAGTCACCGGCGGCCTCCGGCGGCAGCCCGTGGAGGTTCGGCCGGCCCGGCGAGCGCGATGCCCTCGGTGTGCTTCACCGTGAGCACCAGGTAGGCCATCCCGGCCGCCTTCGCGACGTCGGCCCACTGGCCGCAGTCGAGCTTCGAGGGCCGGAACAGCGACGGGTCCTCGTAGCCGCCCGCCCAGTCGAGGTCGGCGAAGGTGCCGAGGTTGAAGTGGACGAACATGCCGAAGCGCCACTTCACGAATTCGCGCTGCTCGGCGCTGGAGGCGTTCTTCCGCGCCCGGCTCCGCCGACGGTGGCTCGCTGCGCGCCGGCGGTACGGCCCGCGCCAGGAGTGCCAGAAGGAACAGGACTGTCGCCGCTGCGATGTTCCTCACGACCGTCTCCAGTCGACGGCCGGCTCGGGGAGGAGCGGCCGCAGGTCCGCATTGTAGGGCGCTCCGGATTCGCCCGACTCCTGTTGCGGTACCCTTGGCCCGTGCGCGTCGTGGGCCGCAGCGTCCCCCGTTTGGAAGGCCTCGACAAGGCGCGCGGCGCCGCGCGCTACGTGGACGATCTCCGCCTGCCCGGGATGCTCCACGGCCGCACGATCCGCGCCACGATCCCCTGCGGCTCCGTCACGGCGGTTCACCTCGACTTCGACCCGCAGGGGTTCACGGTCGTGGACGCGGGCGACATCCCGGGCCGAAACGTCGTCGCCCTGATCCACGACGACCAGCCCTTCCTCGTCGAGCGCGAGGTGGGCCACGCCGAGGAGGCCATCCTGCTGCTGGCGCACGCGGACCGCGAGGTCCTGCGTGCCGCCCCGGTGCGGATCGACTACGAGCCGGCGACGCCCGTGCTCGACCCCGAGGCCTCGAGCCACGTGTTCAAGGAGATCACGATCGAGAAGGGCGACCTCGCGCGCGGCTTCGCGGAAGCCGACCTCGTCGTCGAGGGCGAGTACCGCACCGGCCGCCAGGAGCACGTGTACGTCGAGCCCCAGGGCGTGATCGCCATCCCGAGCGAGGGCGGCGTCACCATCTACGGCTCCCTGCAGTGCCCCCACTACGTGCACAAGGCGCTGGTCCAGCTGCTCTCGCTGCCCCACGACAAGGTGCGCATCGTCCAGACGGAGACGGGCGGCGGCTTCGGCGGCAAGGAGGACTACCCCTCGATCATCGCCGGCCACGCGGCGCTGCTGGCGACGAAGTCGGGGCGGCCGGTCAAGCTGGTCTACGACCGGCTCGAGGACATGGCGGCCACCACCAAGCGCCACCCGTCGATCGTCCGCCATCGCACTGGAGTGAAGCGCGACGGCCGGGTCACGGCCATGGAGATCGAGGTCCTGCTGGACGGCGGCGCCTACTGCACGCTCAGCCCGGTCGTGCTGTCCCGGGGCTGCCTGCACGCGACGGGTCCCTACCGCTGCGAGAACGTCCGCGTCCACGGCCGCGTGGTGGCGACGAACACGCCGCCGAGCGGGGCCTTCCGCGGCTTCGGCGCGCCGCAGACCGTGTTCGCGGCCGAGGTGCAGATGGAGCGCGTCGCGGAGGCGCTCTCTCTCGATCCCGTGCGGCTGCGCGAGACGAACGCCCTGCGCCCGGGCGACACGATGGCCACCGGCCAGGTCCTGGGCGAGGACGCGAGCGCCCTCGCAGTGCTGCGCGAGGCCGTCGCGCGCTCCGACTACCAGCGCAAGCGCGAAGACTGGCGCGGCACGAACCGGGGGATCGGCCTCTCGCTCTTCTTCCACGGCGCCGGCTTCACCGGCTCCGGCGAGGTGACGCTCGCCTCACGGGCCTCGCTCGAGCTCACGGCGCACGGCGCGCGCATCCTCGTCGGCAGCACGGAAATGGGCCAGGGCACGCGCACCACGCTGGCGCAGATCGTGGCCGAGACGCTCGGCCTGGCGCTCGGGCGCGTCGAGGTGGCCGATCCCGACACCGCGCGCGTCCCCGACAGCGGCCCCACCGTCGCCTCGCGCACCTGCATGGTCGTGGGCGGCCTGCTGCACGCCTGCGCCGTGGAGATGAAGAGGAGGCTCGCCGGCCTCTCGCCCGCGGCGTACCTGAAGCAGCACGGGCCGCTGACGGTGACGAAGCAGTACGAGCCCCCGCCCGGGACAGCCTGGGACGACGCGAGCTACCGCGGCGACGCCTACGGCACCTACGGCTGGGGCTGCGACGTGGCCGAGGTCGAGCTCGATCCCGTGACCTACGAGGTGCGCCCGACCCGCGTGACCGCCGTCGTCGAGATCGGCCGTGCCGTGAACCCGCTGCTGGTCGCGGGGCAGGTGGAGGGGGCGACCGCCCAGGGCCTGGGCTACGCGCTGCTCGAGGACGTGGTGATGCGCGAAGGGCACGTGGCCAACGCCCAGCTCACCAACTACCTGATCCCGACGACGCTCGACGTGCCGCCGGTGGACGTGACGATCCTCGAGAGCCCGTACCGGCACGGGCCGTTCGGGGCCAAGGGCGTGGGCGAGATGCCCATGAGCGGCCCGGCGCCGGCCGTGGCCAACGCCGTGCGCCAGCTCGGGCTGGACGTGCGCTCGCTGCCGATCACACCGGAGAAGGTCCTGGAATGCGCTTCTCACTCAACGGCAGGCGCAGGGACGTCGACGCGCCGCTCCTGAAGCGGCTGCTCGACGTCCTGCGCGAGGACTGCGGCCTCAGCGGCACGAAGGAGGGCTGCGGCGAGGGCGAGTGCGGGGCCTGCACGGTGCTGATCGACGGCGCGCCGGTGAACTCCTGCCTGGTGCCCTTCGCGCACGCGCGCGGACGCGAGGTCACGACCGTCGAGGGCGTGCGTGGTCGCGCGGCCGTGGCCCTCGCGCGCGAGGGCGGGACGCAGTGCGGGATCTGCACGCCGGGCATCGTGATGGCCGCGGCGAGGCTCGGCCCGCGCCCCACGGCGGCCCGCGTCCGCGAGGCGCTCGCCGGGAACCTCTGCCGGTGCACGGGCTACGCCGGGATCGTGCGGGCGCTGGCCGGGACGCGCGCGGCGCCGCGCCCGCGCGTGCTGCCCGCTTCCCGTCGGAAGCGCGCGGCCTCGCGCGGCCACGGCCGGCGGAGCTGAGGGCCATGGCCAGCGCTTTCTCCAGGCTGTCGCTGCTGCAGCCCCGTTCGCTCGCGGAAGCGCTGCGCCTCCTGCGCGACGAGCGCCCGCTCGTGCCCCTCGCGGGTTGCACCGACCTCTACGTCGGCTTCCACTTCGGCTCCGTGCGGGACGAGCGCTTCCTCGACCTCTCGGGCTTGCGCGCGCTGCACGGGATCCGCCTGCACGGCGGAGCGCTCGTGATCGGCGCCCTCACCACGTACACCGAGCTGATCCGCTCGCCGCTCGTGCGGCGCCGCCTGCCGATGCTGATCGCCGCAGCGCGCGAGGTCGGCAGCCCGCAGATCCAGAACCGCGGCACGCTGGGCGGCAACGTGGCCAATGCCTCTCCCGCCGGCGACACGCTGCCCGTGCTCGCGGCGGCCGCGGCTGCTGTCGTCCTGTGCAGCGTGGACGGCGAGCGCCGCGTGCCCTTCGGCTCCTTCTACACCGGCTACCGCGAGACGGTGATGCGGCCGGACGAGCTGATCGCCGCGATCGAGGTCCCGCCCGTCGAGGGCCGGCAGTGGTTCCGCAAGGTGGGCACCCGCGCCGCGCAGGCGATCTCGAAGGTGGTGATGGCGGCCGTGCGCGGGCCAAGGCCACGCATCGCGCTCGGCAGCGTGGCCCCGACCGTCGTCCGCCTGCCGCGTACGGAGGCGCTGCTTTCAGACGGCGGCACGCTCGCCGAGGCTCAGGCGATGCTGATGGACGAGATCCATCCCATCGACGACCTGCGCTCGACCGCCGCCTACCGCCGCCGCGTTTCGGCGAACCTGCTCGCCCAGTTCTGGCAGGAGACGAGTCCCGGCGAACTCGGGCGCTGAAGCTCCAGGGAGCTCCAGGGTCAGGTCTTGTTTCATAGCATCGGGCCGGGGATCCGGTCAGGCCGGTCGGGCCTGCGGCATCGATGCTCGAATACGAGACCTGACCCCTATTGGTTCGAGGCCAGGCGCAGCGGCGCGACTCCGGCGATCTTCGTGAACACCCGGTCCTCGGTCAGCAGGAAGCCGTCGACGTCGAGCGCACATTGGGCGACGTGGGCATCCGGCGTCGAGACCGACAGCCCGCGAGCCCGGAGCGCCGCGCGCAGCTGGCCCACACGGAACCAGTGGTCGAGGTCCACGCCGAGCGGGGGCAGGTCGGACAGCATGTCCTTGAGCTCGGCCCGTTCGGAGTCCTCGAGGCGGCCGCTGAGCAGCTCTGCGGCCACGACGACCGGCAGCTGAACGTGCCCTTCGTCGAGCGCCTCGGCAATCAGCGGCGAGCCGCCGCCCGCCAGCCAGGCGATCCAGCTCGAGGTGTCAACGACGAGCGCGCTCACGCGAGGCCTCCAGGTCGACGTCGAGGTGCAGGCGTCCTCGCAGCCGTGCCGCCTTGCGCGCGGCCGCGGTTCGCTTGACGAGCGTCAGGCCGGCCACGAGCGTCTCGGTGATGCCCCGACCGGTGACCCGGCAGGCGCCGGCCAGCAGGTCGATCGGCAGGTTGGCAGTCACCCGCCGAGTTCCATTCATATCCTGATACTGACGTCGATATGAACTGACGTCAAGGGGCACACCGCGCCGCCGTCGATCCGCGGCCAAGCGGGATGCCCGCTATCGAGGCAGCGTCCCCAGCGTGCGCCGCATCTGCTCCCGGTAGGAGCGGAAGGCCGCACGTCCCGCCGTGCTGAGGCGGTAGTCCGTGTGCGGAATCCTGCCCTGGTAGCCCTTCCTCACGACGAGATAGCCGGCCTCCTCGAGCCTCGCCAGGTGAGAGGCGAGGTTGCCCTTCGTGAGGCCGCTCTCCCGGAGAAGAAAGAGGAAGTCGGCGTCCTCTACCGGGTAGAGCAGGGCCGTGAGCAGCAGCCGCGCCGGCTCGTGCAGCACGCGGTCGACCGAGTTGACGGCGTCCCGCAGATCACCGGCCATCGATCACGACGTCGGTCGGGAGTGCTGCGGTGCGCCGTCGGTACGCCGCGAACGCCAGGGCACCGCTGGCCACGAAGGCCATCGCGAGCGCGGCGACGTGCCACGCCAGTGCCCGTTCCTCCGGAAGGCCGCTGAACGCCACCAGTGCGCTCACCACCACCACCACTCCTCCCAGCGCGATCCAGCGGCGCTGCCTCCATCGGAATGCGGCGAAGAGCAGGAAGCCGCCCAGAGCGACGCCGACGGCCAGGTGACCCCCGGCACTTCCGTACCCGAACCGCCTGGACGACTGCAGCGCCAGTGCGATGAGCACGGCACCCCCCGTCCCGACCAGACAGATCAACAGCACACGGATTCGCGACAGCGGCACGCCCTCGCCGGCGGTTGCGGTGGCAGGGCTCAGCCCGAGCGAGACGGGACCCTTGGCCACGGGCAGCTCCGGATAGGTCACACAGCCCGTGCGCGGGTCGACCCAGCGTCGCTTGGCCGCCCGCACCGCCGGCTGTAGCGCCAGGCCGGCGAGCAGTATGATCACCGGCGACCAGTTGGCGGCCGCGCCCCCGATGAACAACGGCAACGCCACCGTCACCGCCATCCAGAGCCCCATCGTCAGCTCCCAGAGCCCGTCCTCGAGGAAGTACTCCTGGGGTCGCCTGAGCGCCCTTTCGATCTCCGCCAGCTCCACGGTGCCCTCACATACTCGTTTGCCGTACAAACTAGTACGTCCGGGGCGAGCCGAAGTCAAGCGTTTTCTGCCCTACCGGGTCCAGGGGTGGTGTGGTCCCCCGGCGTTCAGTGCCCGACGCCGTTCGCCGCGTTGACGGGGTTCGCCCGGCGAGGGTCGAGCACGCCGTCGAGGATCACGGCCATCCTCAGGTAGGCGCCGACGTCGAGCGTGTGGCCCGGAGGCGTTCCCGGCGCGGTCGACGTCCCGACCGTCGTGCGCTCCCGGTGGCGCAGCTCGAGCGTCACGAGGCCGTCCGTGAAGACGGCACGGTCGGCAGCCCGATCCACCTCGAGCCTGTGCTCGACCCTCCCGATCCTCCCCCACATCACGACGCGCCCCTCGCCCATCTCGACGCAGAAGCCGTCCAGGTCCTGGCGCCGGCGGAAGACCGCGAGCGAGCCGAAGAAGCGCGGCTTCTCCAGGTAGGGCCCGCCGTCCTCGGGGCAGAAGGTGTCGCAGTTGCCGCAGTCGTTGCAGAAGTCCTGGAAGGTCGCGATCTGGTGGCGCTCGCGCACCTCGAAGCGGCCGCCCTCGACGGCGACGGCCTGGCCGTTCTCGACCCGGTAGCTCCCGTACTCGGTCGCCACCGGCACGATCTCGTAGACGAAGTTCGCGTCGTTCGGGCAGGCGGGCAGGCACTTGTCGCAGTTGATGCAGTCGAACAGCCGCAGGTGGCGGCCGATGCGGCGGGGCGAACGCAGCGAATCCTTCCGGTACCGCGGGTCCGCCGTCGCCCGCGCCACGACGAAAGGCGTGTTGAGGACCGCCGTCGACCGCGCCAGCTCGTCGTAGCGGCCCTCCTGGCCCGCGCGTGCGAGCACCGCCTGCAGATCCACCCGCCCGGAGCGCAGCGACGCCAGGAGCTCCTCCCGCAGCGGCGAGTGCGGGACGGCGCGGGCGATCGCCTGCTCGCCCTGGCCGCAGGCCTTGATCACGTAGTCCCCCACCGTCCGCACGCCCAGGCCGCGCATCCGCTCCGCGAGGTTCGCGAGGTACCTCGGCAGGCGGCCGTAGCCGCCGGGCTTCAGCAGGTCCGTGCAGACGGTGACCGGCGCGAGGCCGAGTGCCACGCAGTCGGCGAAGTTGCGGCTGTCGACGCCGGCGGAGAACGAGAGCGGCACGTCGGGCCGCGCGCGCCGCACGCGCTCGACGAGGTTCAGCGTGATCACGTGGAGTGGCGCCCCGGACAGGTACATCACCGCCTCGCCCGGCGGAAAGAAGGAGCGGTGGTTGCGCACGACCAGCGTGTTCGAGAGCTTGAGCCGCAGCTCGCGCCCCAGTGAGCGGGCGCGCTCGGCCAGCCGGTCCACCATCTCGAGCGCGGCACCCCACCGCAGGTCACGCTCGAAATCCTCGGAGCGCGTCTCGACGTCGCGGTAGCCGAGGACGTCGAGGAGCAGCCCGTCGACCGCGTCCTTTCCCAGCAGCGTCGGGTTGAGCTTCACCGTGACGTGCAGGCCCATCTCCTCCATCAGGAAGACGGTGATCGCCTCGATCTCGCCCGCGGGGCAGCCGTGGAAGGTCGACAGCGTGACCTGGTCCGAGAGCGCGCTGCGGAAGTCGACCTCGCGCCAGCGTCGCAGCTCGTCGGGGATCTCGCGCCGCAAGGCCTCGACCTCGGCGCGCGCGTCCTTCATCGCGGCGATCCACGCGCGCACGGCCGCCGAGCGCACACCCTGCGAGGTCGTAGCCCACGCTCATGTCGAGGACCGGCTCGTCGCGCGACGGATCGTCGGGTCGCCCGAGCAGCCCAGAGGCGCGCGCGACGTCGATCAGCATCGAGCCTTTCACGTACTCGCGGAGGCTCTCCGCGAGGCGCAGCTCCTGGCTCCACTCGACGTTGTAGCCGACCGTCTCCATGTCGATGCACGGCCTCGGGATCGCCAGCCGGTCGTTCAGCTGCAC
Organism: uncultured Acidobacteriota bacterium; assembly: GCA_963831755.1. Classification (GTDB taxonomy): domain Bacteria; phylum Acidobacteriota; class Vicinamibacteria; order Fen-336; family Fen-336; genus DATBSL01. The sequence goes on along the minus strand of CAWHRC010000016.1, from coordinate 293,889 downwards.
CGTCTTCAGCTCGATGAAGCGCCCGCCGGCGAGCCAGGACAGCACGACGTTCTGCGCCATCTGTCCGTGGGGGCCGGCAGCGGGACCCACCGGGTTCGCCACGCGGCGCCCGTGGACGATCACCGACGTGTCGAGGTCGTCCGGCGCGCGCCAGAAGCGGCGAGCCGGCAGGTCGAAGACCTTGCCCTCCGCCCGGGCCTCGCGCAGCATCCGTCGCAACAGCAGCGGGAACGGCGACGGGACGAGCTCGGCCACGCGGACCTCCTCGCGGATGATATCCGGGTGCTACCATCGGCCGCTCGCCGGACACCATCCGGACCGCCCACGAGGAGGGAGTCATGAGATTCCGGCTCTTCCCGCACCCGACCCTGCTGGCCCTCGTCGCGCTCGGAGCGGCGCTCGAAGTCGAGGCCGCAGGCCGCCTGCCGATCCGCGTGGAGACAGGCGTCCGGGTGAGGATGCGGGACGGCGTGTCGCTCGTGGGCGACGTCTATCGGCCGGACGCAGAAGGCTGCTTCCCGACCCTGCTCCAGCGCACTCCCTACGACCGCCAGGGCGACACCGCGCAGGCCGTGGACCTCGCGGCCAGCGGCTACGCGGTCGTGCTGCAGGACACCCGCGGGCGCTACGAGTCGGAGGGCGAGTTCTATCCCTTCCGGAACGAGGCGAGCGACGGCTACGACAGCGTCGAGTGGGCGGCCGCCCAGCCCTGGTCGGACGGCAGGGTCGGCATGTTCGGCGGCTCCTACGTGGGAGCCACACAGCTGCTGGCGGCGACGGCGAAGCCGCCGCACCTCCTCGCCATCTTCCCCTACGTCACGGCCGCCGAGTACTACGAGGGCTGGACGTACCAGGGCGGCGCGCTCATGGACTGGTTCACCAGCTCCTGGTCCTCGGGGCTCGCGGTCGACACGCTCCGGCGCAAGGCCTCCCCGGGCGCGCACCCGCTGGAGTGGGTGAAGGAGGGTGCGCTTCGCGACTACCGCCTGCTCGAGCCGCCCGCGGCCCGCGAGCTCGCTCCCTACTTCCGCGACTGGGTGACGCACGAGACCGACGACGACTACTGGAAGGCGGTCCGGGTGAAGGACCACTACGGCGAGATGACCGTCAAGGCCCTCCACGGGGCGGGCTGGCACGACATCTTCCTGGAGGGCTCGATCCGGAACTACCTCGGCCTGCGGGCCAACGCCGCGACGCCGGAGGCGCGCGAGGGCCAACGGCTGCTCGTCGGGCCGTGGGCGCACGCCGCGACGTCGCCCGAGGGCAAGATCGGCGACGTCGTGTTCGGCCGTGAGGCCGTGCTCGACATGACGGCGACGATCCGCGACTGGTTCGACTACGCGATAAAGGGCGCGCCCAACCGGTTCGCGGGCGAGCGCGTGCGCCTGTTCGTGATGGGAGACAACGCCTGGCGCGACGAGGACGAGTTCCCGCCGGCCCGCGCGAAGGAGACCCGCTACTTCCTCGGCGCCGGCGACAGCCGGTCCTCCGGGGTGCTGCTCGAGCGTGCCCCCCGCAAGTCCCCTCCCAGCGAGTACGCGTACGACCCGGCCGACCCGGTGCCCACACTGGGCGGCCGCCTGTGCTGCGGCACCGCGCTCGCCCCTGGGCCCGCCGATCAGCGCCCCAACGAGTCGCGCCGCGACGTGCTCGTCTTCTCGACACCGCCCTTCGCCCGGGACCTCGAGGTGACGGGGTTCGTCGCCCTGGAGCTCTACGCCGCCAGCTCCGCCACGGACACGGACTTCACCGCGCTCCTCGCCGACGTCGCACCCGACGGCTACGCCCGGTTCCTCACCGACGGCATCGTGCGCGCCCGATACCGCAAGTCGACGGCAGGGCCTGCCGTCCCGCTCGTGCCCGGGCAGGTCGAGAAGTACCGAATCGACCTGTGGGCCACGAGCAACGTCTTCAAGGCCGGCCACCGGCTGCGGCTCTACGTCTCGAGCAGCAACTTCCCGCGCTTCGACCGCAACCGGAACACGGGCGGGCCGATCCTCGACGCGACGGGCGGCGTCACGGCGCGGCAGACCGTCTACCACGACGCGGCGCGCCCCTCGGCGCTGGTCCTGCCGGTGGTGCCCCGCTAGCAGGAGCGAAGCGGGCCCGGGCCGCCCGCGGGTAGAATCCCGCCTTCCGCACGCAGGAGGATTCCCCGATGAGGCTGCTCCCGCTCGCGCTCGTGACGCTGGCCGCCGCGCCGACGCTCGCCCCGGTCTCCCCGCCCGCGCAGGCGGACGGCAAGGGCTTCTACCGCCAGCCGGCGCTCCACGGCGACACGATCGTGTTCTCCGCCGAGGGGGACCTGTGGACCGTCCCGACCAGCGGCGGCACGGCACAGCGGCTGACGACCCACCCCGGGATCGAGAACCACCCGGTCGTCTCGCCCGACGGCCAGACGGTCGCGTTCACCGCGCGCTACGAGGGGCCCACCGAGGTCTACACCATGCCGCTCGCGGGCGGGGTGCCCGCGCGGTCGGACGTACGAGGGCGACGCCGCGGTCGCCACGACCTTCACGCCCTCCGGGCGAGCTCGTCTACGCGACGAGCCACGACTCGCCACCCTGCCCGACCTGCAGCTCGTCGCGCTCGACCTGGCGACGAGGGCGCGGCGCCGGATCCCCCTGAGCCAGGCCAGCGAGGGCTGCTTCGACGCCACCGGCAAGACCCTCTACTTCGTGCGGCCCGCGTTCCACAACAACGTGACGAAGCGCTACCGCGGCGGCACCGCGCGCAAGGTCTGGAAGTTCGCGGAGGGCGCGCCCGAGGCCGCTGCCTGACCTGCGACTACGACGGCGAGAGCCACTCCCCGCGCTGGTGGAACGGGCGCGTCTACTTCGTGAGCGACCGCGACGGCACGATGAACCTGTGGTCGATGGACGAGAGGCGGCCAGGACCTGCGCCAGCACACGCGCCACGGCGGCTGGGACGTCCGCGAGCCCTCGCTCGACCGAGGCCGGCTGGTCTACCAGGTCGGCGCCGACCTCTGGCTCTACGACACGGCCAGCGGCGAGGAACGCCGGCTGCCGATCCGCCTGGCCTCCGACTTCGACCAGCTGCGCGAGAAGTGGGTCAAGGCGCCGATGGAGTACCTGACCTCGGCGCACCTGCACCCCGAGGGGCGACGCCGTGGTGCTCACCGCCCGCGGCCGGGTCTTCGTGGCGCCGGCCGTCCAGGGGCGGCTGGTGCGGGTCTCGCGCGAGCCGGGCGTGCGCTACCGCGACGTGGTGTTCCTGCCGGACGGCAAGCGGCTGCTCGGCCTCTCCGACGCGAGCGGCGAGCTCGAGTTCGTGACGCTGCCCGCGAACGGCGTCGGGCGACCCGACTCCCGTCACGAGCGACGGCAGGGTCCTGCGCTTCGAGGGCACTGCCGTCGCCCGACGGCCAGTGGGTGGCGTACACCGACAACAACAACGACCTGTGGCTGCTGAACGTGGCCACGAAGGCGCAGACGCTCCTTTCGCCGAACCGCGAGGGCGTCGTCCGACGTCGCCTGGTCGCCCGACAGCCGCTTTCTCGTCTGGTCGCAGTCCGCCGCGAACAGCTTCGACCAGATCCTGCTCTACGCGCTCGAAGCGAAGACCCGCACGCCGGTGACCAGCGATCCGCGTCAACAGCCGCAGCGCGGCCTTGAGCCCCGACGGCCAGTGGCTCTACTTCCTCTCCGACCGCAACCTGCGTCGGTCGTCGGCTCGCCCTGGGGACCGCGCCAGCCCGAGCCCTTCTTCGAGAAGCCGATGAAGCTCTACCAGGTGGCGCTGCGGAAGGGGCTGCGGCCGCCGTTCAAGCCGGCCGACGAGCTGCACCCGGCCCAGCCGGAGGAGAAGAAGAGCGAGCCGGACGAGAAGAAGGACGAGAAGACAGGAAACGGCGACAGGGCGTCAAGGCCACGGCCGCTGAAGCGATGGCGGCGCCGAAGGTCAAGCCGCTCACGATCGATCTCGACGGGCTCTCCCAGCGCCTATACGAGGTGCCCGTTCCCGGCGGTGACGACTCGGCCCTCGCCGCGGGCGCGAAGCTGCTGTTCTGGCTGGAGCGGGAGGCGGGGAGCGGAGGACAAGCGGCACCTGATGGCGCTCGAGATCGTCATCAAGGACCCGAAACCGGTGAGGCTGGTCGAGGACGTGACCTCGTACGAGCTGTCGCGAGACGGCAAGAAACTGCTCGTGCGCAAGAAGGACGACCTCTACGTGCTCGAGGCCGCCGCCAAGGCCCCGGCCGAGCTGGCCAAGAGCAAGCTGGACCTCTCCGGCTGGAGCTTCCCGCTCGACGTGCGCGAGGACTGGCGCCAGATCTTCGTCGACGCCTGGCGCCTGGAGCGCGACTACTTCTACGACCCCGCGCATGCACGGCGTCGACTGGAAGGCGGTGCTCGACAACGCCACCTGCCGCTCGTCGACCGCGTCACGACGCGCGACGAGCTGTCGGACCTGATCGGCTGGATGGTGGGCGAGCTGTCGGCGCTGCACACGAGCGTCCGCGGCGGCGACCTGCGCCAGGGGCCCGACGACGTGAAGGTCCCGACGCTCGGCGCGCGGCTCGCGCGCGACGAGGCGAAGGGCGGCTACCGCATCGAGCACGTCTACCGCCACGACCCCGACTACCCGCAGGAGCGTTCGCCGCTGGCGGACCCCGAGCTCGGCATCGCCGAGGGCGACGTGATCACGATGGTCAACGGCGTGCCGGACGCTCTCGGCCCCGGACCCGAACGCGCTGCTGCGCAACCAGGAGAAGCGCCAGGTGCTGCTGCGCCTGCAGCCGGCCGCGGGCGGGGCCGCCCGCGACGTGGTGGTGACACCGACGACCGACGAGAGGAACCTGCGCTACAGCGACTGGGAGGTGTCGCGCCGCGCGCTGGCCGAGGAGAGGAGCGCCGGCAGGATCGGCTACCTGCACCTGCGCGCCATGGGCCCCTCCGACATCACGGCCTGGTACCGGCAGTTCTACCCGGCCTTCGACCGGGCCGGCCTCGTGATCGACGTCCGCCACAACCGCGGCGGCAACATCGACAGCTTCATCCTGGAGAAGCTGCTGCGACGGGCCTGGATGTACTGGAAGAGCGCGCGTCGGCTCACCCAGCTGGAACATGCAGTACGCCTTCCGCGGCCACATGGTGGTGCTGGTGGACGAGAACACGGCCTCCGACGGCGAGGCGTTCGCCGAGGGCTTCCGGCGCCTCGGCCTCGGCAAGGTCCTGGGCACGCGGACCTGGGGCGGCGAGATCTGGCTGAGCGCCACGAACCGCCTGAGCGACGGCGGCCTGGCACGGGCTCCGATGATGGGCGTCTACGGCCCGGAGGGCCGCTGGCTGATCGAGCAGCGCGGGGTGGAGCCGGACGTCGTCGTCGACAACCTGCCCCACGCCACGTTCGAGGGCGCAGACGCACAGCTCGACGCCGGCGTCGCAGCTCCTGCTCGCCGAGATCGAGAAGGAGCCGCGGCCGGTGCCGCAGCCCCCGGCCTATCCCGACAAGTCGTTCCGCTACCCGGAGCGGCCCTAGCAAGGCGGACCGCCGTGACGCGCAGCGGGCGCGACCGGACCGGCGGCGAGATAATGCGCAAACCATGACGATCCACCTGGACGCCTCCTCCCTCGCCGCCCTCCACGGCCGCTCGCTGCTGCTGACGCAGGACTGGACGACGCGCGACCTCGACACGCTGCTGGCCCTCGCCGCACGGCTCGAGTCGCTCGACCGGTCGGGCCAGCGCACGGCCCTGCTGTTCGACCAGCTCGCCTACGCGCTGTTCTTCGACAACTCCACGCGCACGAAGTCGGCGTGGGCGGGTGCGGCGGCACGCCTCGGGATGCAGCCGGTGATCGTGGACGGCTCCTCGACGCAGGTGTCGCACGGCGAGACGGCGGCCGAGACCGGCGCCATGCTCGGCATGAACGTCCACGCCCTCGGCATCCGTCACGACCTGATCCTGGGCGAGGGCAACCGCTTCATGCGCGACGTCAAGAGCGGGATCGACGGCTACCTCGCGGCGACCGGCCACGGCCGCGTCGTCCCGATCGTCAACCTGCAGTGCGACGTGGACCACCCGACGCAGACGCTCGCGGACCTGCTCTGGCTGCGCGAGCGGCTGGGCGACCTCGCGGGGAAGAAGATCGCCGTCTCCTGGGCCTACTCGCCGAGCTACGCCAAGCCGCTCTCGGTGCCGCAGGGGCTCGTCACGCTGCTCACCCGCTTCGGTGCCCACGTCACGCTCGCGCAGCCCGAGGGCTACCGGCTGATGGACGAGCCGATGGCCGCGGCCGCGGCGAACGCCAAGGCCTCGGGCGGCTCCTTCCGCACCGTCGGCTCGATGGACGAGGCCTTCGCCGGCGCCCACGCCGTGTACCCGAAGTCGTGGGGCCCGTGGGACCTGATGCAGGAGCGCGTGGCGGCGAACCGCAACGGCGACAAGGCGGCCATGGCCGACATCGAGAAGCGCGCCCTCGAGCGCAACGCCCGCCACCGCGACTGGATCTGCGACGAGCGCCGGATGGGGCTCACGAAGGACGCGCTCTACCTGCACTGCCTCCCCGCCGACATCGGCGCCGAGGTGAGCCCGGGCGTCATGGAGCGCTTCCGCGTCGACGTGGCGCGCGAGGCCAACAAGAAGCTGTACGTGATCATGGCGCTGCTGGCCGCGGCGAAGGTCGACGACCTCGCCGCGCGCCTCGAGCGCCTCGGCTCCCAGGAGTAGACCGCATGCCCCCTCTCGACGACAAGGTCGCTGCCGCTCGCCGCGCGCTACCGGCCGCTCGCCGCCCGCATCCTGAGAGAGGCGATCCGCATCCCGGCCGACTACGTGGACAAGCCGGACGAGGAGGGCGGCGATCCCCTGTGCGGCCTCAGCAACCACGAGGGGCCGCGGCTCGAGTACCTGAAGCGCACGCTGCGTCGAGATCGGGCGCCGTGCGCCGAGCCGAGGACGCCGCCTTCGACGCCTACGGCAACCTCGTCTGGACCGTACAGGACGAGAAGGACGGCATCCCCGCCCGCGACAAGCGCGTCGTCTACATGGACGGGCACGTCGACACCGTGAGGGCGCTGCGCCCGCAGTGGCGGGAGAAGACGAACGGCGGCATCGACCCCTACGACGGCCTCCTCGATCTCGCCCGCGTCGACCGGCGCGGCGCTGCGCGGCCTGCTCGGCTACCTGCCGCCGGACGACGAGTGGGAGCACCTCCTGTTCGGCCGCGGCTCGGCCGACCAGCTCGCGGGCGTCGTGGCGCAGATCGTGGCCACCAAGATCCTGCTCGAGCTGGCCCCCGAGGGCGCGCTGCGCGGCGCCATCGTCCGCTCGTACGCCACGGCCGCCGAGGAGGACAACGACGGCGGCGGGCCGCTCTACCTGATGGGCCAGGTGCTGCCGGGCGCCCCGCCCGAGCTCGTCCCCGACGTCGTGATCCTGACCGAGGGCACCGGCGACTCCGAAGAAGGGCGCGCTCGGCCTCTACCGCGGCCAGCGCGGGCGCATGCAGATCGAGGTCGTCGTCACCGGCCGCTCCTGCCACGGCTCGATGCCGTGGGAAGGCCTCAATCCCTTCGAGCACGGCGGGGCGATCGTGGCCGAGGCGGCGCGACGCTACGACGCGCGCGAGGGTTTCCTCGATCACCCGTTCCTCGGCCACGGCACGCGCACGGCCTCGTGGGCGCAGGCTCGACACGCCGAGCGACTGCGCCGTGCCCGAACGGCTCAGCTTCCGCTTCGACCGCCGGCTCACGGTCGGCGAGACGCCGGATCAGGCCCTGCGCGACGTCGACGCGCTCGACGCCGTGCGCGTGGCGCGCGGGGCCGGGCTGCGAGTCGAGGTGACGGTCCCGCGCTATCGCGAGAAGACCTGGCGCGGCTACCTGGCGGACAACCCGCAGATCTACCGGGGCTGGCTGACGCCCGAGGAACACCCGGCGATCCGCGCCGCGGTCGACGCCTACCGCGGAGTCGTGACGCCCGCACGTCGTCGAGCCGCCGGGGGGCGCGCGGGGGGGCGCTGCGCCGCGAGCCGCGCGTCGACCGCTGGATCTTCTCGACCGACGGTGTCGGCTTCCCGATCCCGGTCGAGGACGACTCGATCTCGGTGCCCCCGGCCAAGCGCTGGGTGGTGTCGGGCGACGTCAAGCACCCGGCGATGTTCGGCGTCGGCGCCGGCATCGAGCAGAACACCCACCGCGTCGGCGAGTGCGTGGACCTGCGCGAGCTGCAACACGCGATCGCGGTGCTGGCGCGCTTCCCGAGCGTGTTCGCTGCGACCAGCTGACGGGGCTCCGCCCGTTTGCCTGGGGCGAGGCGGTCTGGTACACCCATGCGATGAGCCGAAGACAGAGCAACGAGATCAGCCGTCGCCGCTTCGTGAGCACCGCCGCCACGGCCGTCGCGGCGACGACGATTCTTCCCCGTCACGTCCTGGGCGGCCCGCGCTTCGTGGCCCCCAGCGACAAGGTGAACGTGGCCGTGATCGGCGTCGGCGGCCAGGGCCGCGGCAACGTGCGCGCCCTGTTCCACGAGCCCGACTGCCAGGTGATCGCGATCGCCGACCCCTGCGAGGAGTGGGACCTCAGCCCCTACTACTACGGAGGCAAGGCCGGCCGTAGCCCGGTCCAGTCGGAGATCGAGAAGACCTACGGCGAGCGGACGCCGAACTTCAAGTGCACCGCGTACGAGGACTTCCGCGTGATGCTGGAGAAGGAGAAGGCGATCGACGCGGTGCTGGTCGCCACGCCGGACCACCTCCACGCCTACGTCACGATCCTCGCCATGAAGGCCGGCAAGCACGTCTACTGCGAGAAGCCCCTGACCCACGACGTGTGGGAAGCCCGGACCGTGGCGAGCGTGGCCAGGGAGACGGGGGTGGCCACGCAGATGGGAAACCAGGGCCGCTCGAGCGAGGGGCACCGCCAGACGGTCGAGTGGATCTGGGACGGCGCCATAGGGGCGATCCACGAGGTGCACGCCTGGGGCGGCGCGGGCGGTTTCGCGCACGGGACGGGACGTCCCAAAGACACGCCGCCGGTGCCCCCGGGCCTCAACTGGGACCTCTGGCTCGGGCCGCGCGAGTTCCGCCCCTACCACCCCGCCTACGCGCCCTTCAACTGGCGCGGCTGGTGGGCGTTCGGCGGCGGCGGCCTGCCCGACGTGGGACCCCACCACCTCGACCCCGCGTTCGACGCCTTGGAGCTGGACACGCCCCAGACCGTGGAGGCCAGCGGCGCGGGCCTCGACGCGGAGGTCTGCCCGCAGGGCGTGCTCGCCACCTACCGCTTCGGCCCGCGGGGCAAGATGGGCCCGGTGACGGTGTACTGGTACGATGGCGGCCTTCGCCCGCCGACGCCTCCAGGCGTCGACCCGGACGACCCCAGGCAGCGCCTGGGCGAGGGGAACGACGGCATCTACTTCGTCGGGGAGAAGGGCATCATCACCTGCGCCGGATGGTCTGGCATGCCCCGCCTGCTGCCGCTCGAGCTGCACCGCGAGTACAAGCGCCCGCCGAAGACCCTCCCGCGCGTCGAGGGGCACCACGCCGACTGGCTCCAGGCGTGCAAGGGCGGTACGCCCGCCTGCAGCAACTTCGGCTACGCCGCGCGGCTCGTGGAGTTCGTCCTGCTGGGAAACGTGGCGCTGCGCTCGCGCAAGCAGCTCAAGTGGGACGGCCCGGGCATGAGGGCCACGAATGCACCGCAGGCGGACCAGTACCTGAAGGAGCCCTACCGCGCAGGCTGGGAGCTCCCGGTGTGAGGGACTCCCGTCATTGATCGGGTCCCGGCGGTCCGCTAGGATCACGTCACGTGCGAGCCGACGAGGGGGAGGTACAGGAAGCCGTCTACGATCTGCACCAATACCTGTCCGACCAGAAGCCGCCTCTCATGGTGGCGGACTCGGTCGGTCTGCTCCTGCAGTACCCGCCTGAGTTCCTCGTCGCGCAGATCCTGGCGTGGGTGGCGGGACAGCGGCAGACGGCGCCCCTGTCCGACTACCTCTACCACGGTGCGAAGAAGATCTTCCAGCTCGGAGATTTCGAGCTGCTGCCCGCGAAGGGGCTGACCGAGTTCCTGCGCGGTCTCTGCGACGGGCTGGTCCAGCGCTGTCCGGAGCCGGATCGCGAGCGCCTGGCGGAGAACCTGCTGCTGCTCGGCCAGGCCCCCGCTGCGGTCGGCGTAGCCGCGGCGGGCATGCTCCACCGTCAGGAGCCCGTGCCGGCGGCGACGGAGCCGGTGCCGGTGCTGAGCCACGAGGTGCGCCGGCTGTCGCTGCTGCTCGAGCACCTTCGCCCGCTCGCGTCCGCTCCCCCCGAGCAGCGCCAGGTGCTGACCTCGAGCTACATGACCTCGGCTGCGATGCAGTCGTCGAGCACCCGGGAGCTGGAGGACCGCCTCGCTCCGCTGCGCCAGCTCGGAATCGGAACCACGCCCGATCAGTTCTTCCGCACCATTGCCCGGAGCCTGGCCGGCTGGGCGCTCCCGCTCCGTGAAGGGCAGGCGGCACCGTCGGTCTCGAGCGAGCAGCTCGAGGCCATGCGCAAGGTCGTGTCGCTCGCGGAGGACCCCGCCGAGGCCGCGCGTCGCTTCCGGGAGATGGTCCACGCTGCCATCGAGCAGCTGAACGAGGGCCAGCTGGGCCGGGCGGCGACGATGGTGGAGCTGGCGGAGCGCCTCGCCGTCGAGCAGAAGGTCCAGCAGCCGTTCGTGGATGCGCTGCGCGTGCAGGGCCACGAGTACCTCGATCCGGAGCGGCTGCGCCAGCTCACCGAGCGGACGGACCTGCGCCCACAGCTCCGCGTGGTCCTCGGCTTCTTCACCGCCCTGCGGCCCCAGGGACTGCTGCAGTCACTCAACGGTGAGCCGCGCCGCGAGCGCCGCCGCCAGCTGCTGGCGCTGCTCGAGGTGCACGAGCAGGCGGCCCGTTCGGCGGCCTGGGAGCTGCTCCGTGCCTCCGTGCAGGATGCCGGGTCCGATCCCTTCTTCCAGATGAACCTGGCCTACCTGCTGCGCATCATCCCGCGCCCCGACGGCGCTTCGGTCGAGGACGAGGTGAACGTCCTGATGCAGACCTCGGGGCGGACCAGTCCCCCACCGCTCGTCAAGCAGGTGATCGCCTACCTGGCTCAGGCGAAGCACGACAAGGCGGAGCGGGCGCTGACCACGTACCTGAACGTGTTCGAGGCCATGCTCCTGCAGCCGGAGTCTGCCGCCTATCCAGCCGACGAGCTGATGACCCTGCTCGACCGAACCTGCGCCGCCCTGGCCCGCTACGGGAGCCCGCGCGCCTGGCGGGCGTTGGTCGACCACGGGCTCAAGACCGACACGCGCCTCGGCAGCCCGTTCGCTCGCCTGGCGGAGGCCGGGCACGTCGATCTCTCGAGCAGCCCCGAGCTGGTGGAGCGGATTTGCTCCGCCATCCGCGCCGAGCTGCCGCGAGCCGGGATGCTGGGCATCGTGGCCAAGGGCAACGAGGACAAGGCCGCCTCCCTGGTCCAGGCCCTCGCGGGCACGCCGCTGCCGGCCGTGCGCGCATTGCTGCAGGAGGTCGTGGACAAACACGCCCGCCGCAAGCCGGGCGAAGCGGCCGCCAAGGCCCTGAGGGCGCTCGACAGCGTCGGCAAGCCTCCCGCCCCGGCTCCGGGCCTCTCCGGCGACCTCGAGCTGTTCGGGCTCCCCAACCTGCTGCAGACCCTCGGACAGTCCCAGTTCTCGGGCGTCCTGACCATCATGGACAGCCAGAAGCGGCCCTCGGCCACGCTCCTGGTCGAGAAGGGCGTGTACCGAGGCGGCCAGTGTGGGGCGGTCAAGGGGACGGAGGCCGTCTATCAGCTCCTCGAGCGGCCCTTCCCGGGGACGTTCGCCTTCGTCGCACGTTCCGACGTGGGCGCGCAGTGGCACCTCGGCCCCGAGCAGGACGTGCTGCCCCTGATCCTGGAAGGCGTGCGCCGCTACGACGAGTTCAACCGCGCGGCCGCGGTCGCGCCCGACCACGTGCGCCTCGAGCCGGGCGGAAGGCCGCACACCATCGTGGCCGACGAGGATCCCGCCTTTGCGGCGGCTCTCTGGGAGCAGGTGTCGACCCAGAGAAGCGTGCAGGAATGTGAGCTCGCCATGGCCGTCGATTCCTATCGCGTGCGCCGCGTCGTGGCCCACTGGATCGAGGAAGGATCGCTGCAGACTGTCTGACCCGACGCTGCGACCGGCCGGCGCGCCAGGCGTGGCGTTCGATTCGTAAAGCGATCGCAAAGAAACGCCAGCGCTCTTGACGCCGCGCCCCGGTGGACTCCATCCTCGGATCGGTGTTCCGCTCCCGGCCGGAGAAAGTGGGCTTCACGTCACAGGGCCAGCGTGGCGCTGGCTCCCGGGCTGCGCTCGCCGCGGGCGCCGTCCTCGTTCTGCTGTGGCTGGCGGTGGCGGGCGCGGCAGGCGGCGCAACGGCACTCACCACCGCGGACGTCGTCCGCTTCCTGCAGGCCGGGATCAGCGAGCACACGATCCTCGGCGAGCTGCGCGAGCGGGGCTTCGCAGAGCCGCTCGACGGGCCGCGCGAGGCGGCGTTGCGCGCCGCGGGCGCCAGCGAGACGCTGGTCGTGGCGGTGCGGCGCGTCGCCCCCGCGCCGCCGGCCGAGCCCGCCCCTGCGCCGCCGTCGCCGGCACGCCCCACGCGGGGCCTCTCGCGCGCGAACCCACCTTCTCCGCGGGCACGCGCACGGTCCGGGTGCCCGTCTCCGTCCTCGACAAGGTCGGCCAGCCGGTGATGGGCCTCCACAGCGAGGACTTCCGCATCTCGGACGACGGCAAGCGGCAGACGATCACCCTCTTCAGTGGCGAGCGCCGGCCGCTGCGCATCGCGCTGGCCCTCGACGTCAGCCGGAGCATGAACAACAAGATCCGGCAGGTCGAGGAGGCGCTCACCCACTTCATCGACCTGCTGGAGCCGGCGGACGAGATCCTGGTGATCACGTTCGACGACCACGTGCACGTCGTCCAGGACTTCACCTCGGACCGGGCGCTGCTCGGCCGCGTGCTCGACGAGCTGGAGCCGAGCGGAGGCACGGCCCTCTACGACGCCGCCTTCACGGCCATCCAGAGGGTCGCGGCCGGCCCCGCGGAGAGCAAGGCGGTCGTGCTCGTCACGGACGGCGTCGACACCGCGAGCTCCACCTCGTTCCACGACCTGCGCGAGCTGGCCCGGCGCTCCGAGGTGCCCGTCTTCTCGATCGGCCTCGACGCCGAGCGCCCGCAGCGAGCCTTCTCGCCGCGTGGCGGACGACGGCGCGGCGGGCGCGGGGGCTGGCCGGGCGGAGGCGGACGGGGCGGCTGGCCGGGCGGAGGTGGAGATGGCGGCGGGCCCGGCTGGGGTCGAGCGGCCGGAATGCGTCCGGCCAGCTTCGACTCCCGGCCGCTCGCCGACCTCGCGGACGACACGGGCGCACGGGCAGAGATCGTGAAGGGCCTGCAGCACTACACGCCAGGTAGCGACGAGCCTCCCGGCAGCGAGCGGCTCAAGGCCGCCGTCGAATCCATCGCCACGATCCTCCGCCACCGCTACCTGCTCGGCTACGAGCCGCCCGGCGGCAAGCGCGAGTGGCGGACGATCCGTGTCGACGTCGACCGCCCCGACGCCAGCGCCCGCGCACGGAAGGGCTACTACGCCGGGAGCTGACGCATCCTCTCCCACAGCGCCTCGGCGGCGGCGCGGGCACGCGCGAAGACGGCGGCCTCGTCCACGGTCGTGAGCACGCGGTCGCGCAGCACGAAGCGGCCGGCCACCATCGTCGAGCGGACGTGACTGCGATCGATGCCGAACAGCAGGTGGCCGGCGAGGTTCTCCGAGCCGAGGGGCACCGGCGGGCGGTAGTCGAGGACCACCAGGTCGGCCGGCCCGCCTCCGGGGTCCAGTTTCCCCAGGGGAAGGCCGAGGAACGCGTCGGCGAGACGGTGCCCGCCGGCCAGCATCTCCAGCGCGGCCCGCAGCGCGTCCTGCCGCCCCGCGTCCCTCATCTTCAGGAAGGCCGCCCGCGCCTCGGCGAGCATGTCGCCGTCCAGGCCGTCGGTGCCGAGCGCCGCGCGTCGGAAGGCCTCCGTCGCCGCGTGGCCGACGCCGTTGTTCATGTTCGAGCGCGGGCAGTGGACGAGCCACGCGCCTGCGGCCTGAGCCTCCTCCAGCTCGGCCGCGGACAGGTGCACGCCGTGCACGAGCAGCGTCCGCGCTGCGAGCAGTCCCCGTCTCCGCAGGCGCTCGACGACCCCGGCGCCGCAGCGCCGGTGGCAGTCCTCGACGTCCGCGCGGTCCTCCGCCGCGTGCACGTGCAGGCCCGAGGCCGTCTCGGCCACGGCCGCGCGCAGCAGGCCGAGGCTCTCGTCCGACAGCGTGAAGCTCGCGTGGGCGCCGACCATGCCCCGGGTGAGGGAGGTCGCTGCCTCCCGCGGCGAAGCCGCGATTCTCCGCGATGCCGGCGTCGCGGCCTGGCAGGCCGTTGCGGTCCGTCGTCTCGTAGCAGAGCACCGAGCGCAGGCCCACCTCCTCGACCGCGCGCCGCAGGGTCGCGAGCGATCCCTGGACGAACGACGGCGAGGCGTGGTGGTCGAACAGCAGCGTCGTTCCCGAGCGCGCCGCCTCGATCGCCCCGACCATGCCCGAGAGGTGGATCGTCTGCTCGTCGAGCGCGCGGTCGAGCCGCCACCACACGCGCTCCAGGATCTCGACGAAGCGGCTCGGGGGCTCGGCCGGACCCGGCATGCCGCGAGCGAGCGCGCTGTAGAGGTGCGTGTGGGCGTTGACGAAGCCGGGCAGCAACGAGCGCACCCGCCAGGTCGATGAGCTCCTCGTCCGGCCGCCGGGACAGGGCGGCCGCGCTCTCGGTGATCCGGTCGCCGGCGACCCGCAGGTCCGCCCTGTCCGACCCTGGGAGGATCGAGGGTCGCGACGGTCGCGTCCTTGAGCAGCATCGCCTTCACGTGAGCGCCCGACCCTCAGCCGACGGGGTGCTCGCGGAGGTGGTCCGCGAGCGCCGCGTCGTCCAGCGGCAGGTCGAAAGGCGCGCCGGCGGCCCGCAGGGCGGCGCGCACGTCCTTGAGGCCGCTGCCCGTGAGCACGGCCAGGGCGGACTGCCGGCGGCCCACGATCCCGTCAGCCGACCGCCTGGCGCAGCCCGGCCACGGCCGCGGCCGCGGCCGGCTCGCCGAAGAGGCCCGAACGGCGCCCGATCTCGCGCTGGGCCTCGACGATCGCCTCGTCCGGCACGGCCACGAAGCTCCCGCCCGACGCGCGCACGACGGCGAGCGCCTTCCTCCAGTTGCGCGGGTGGCCCACGCAGATGCTGTCGGCGAACGTCTGCGCGGGGCCGGGCACGAGGTCGCCGCCCGTCGCGAAGGCGTCGACCAGCGGGCGCGCACCCGCCGCCTGCACGCCGAGCAGGCGCGGCGCGCGCCGGATGAAGCCCAGCGCCTTCATCTCGGCGAGACCCTTCCCGATCCCGGCGATCGTGCAGCCGTCGCCGACGGAGACGACCACCCAGTCGGGGATCGCCTCGGCCCGCACTGCTCCGCGATCTCGAGGCCCGCCGTCTTCTTCCCCTCGACGAGCGACGGGTTCACGGCGGCGTTGCGGTTGTACCAGCCGTAGCGGTCGCAGGCCCGCTGGCAGAGCTCCCAGGTGGCGTCGTAGCTGCCACGCACGCGCAGCACGCGCGCGCCGAAGACGAGCAGCTGCGCCAGCTTCGGCTCCGGCGCGGACTCCGGGACGAAGATCACGCAGGACAGGCCGACGCTGGCCGCGGCCCCGGCCAGCGAGCGTGGCCGCGTTGCCGGTCGACGCGCAGGCCACGACCCGCGCCCGGCGCGAGAGGCGCGCGCCACGCCGACGGCGCTCGCCCGGTCCTTGAACGAGGCCGTCGGGTTGCGGCCCTCGTCCTTGACGAGCAGCCGCCGCACGCCGGCCCACTGCCGCGAGCCGCGGCGTCTCGATGGATCGGCGTCCAGCCGGGCTCGAGCGGCGGACGTCGCGCCGCCGGGCGGCACCGGCAGCAGCTCCTCGTAGCGCCAGGCGCTGCGCGGCCGCGAGCGCGAGCGCGCGCGGCGTCAGCGTGCGCCGCGCCCGCGCGAGGTCGAACTCGATCTCGAGCACGCCCTCCGGGCCGCAGGCCGGGCAGTGGCCGTCGAGGCCGCGCGCGTAGCACCGCCCGCAGCGCACGCAGCGCGAGGCCGCTGACGCAGCCGGGGAAGCTCAAGCGCGCCGCTCTCGGATGCGGCGGTCGATCTCGTGCGCTCGCTCCTGCTCGGCCACCCACCAGGCCGGGTCCTCCTGCGCCCGCAGCTCGGCGACGCTCTTGCCCTGCTGCTCGACCCAGGTGAAGTACTTCTGGTTGTGCCAGCGGCGGCGCGCCTCGGGCGTGCCCTCGAGCGAGCCAGCCCGTGCGCCGCGAGCGGAAGATCTCGAGCCGTCGCGCGCCTTCTCCAGCGTCCATCCTCCCCTGCTCGGCGTCGAGCCGCCTCAGAACCGAGGGGTAGCGGTCGAAGCCGTCGGTGGCCACGGTCACCACCGCCTGCCGCGGGCCGAAGCCGTAGTGGGCGGCCGCGCGGATCGCCGCCGAGCACGTTGCAGACGCCGCTGATGCCGAAGAAGCCGACCCAGGCGCGAGCCCGCTCCGCGTCGACGCCTTCGGCCTCGAGCTGGGCCGTGCCCTCCTGCAGCAGCTGCAGGCCCTCCAGGCACTCGAGGTCGTCCACGCAGACGAGCAGGTCCGTGGCCCACACGTTGTGGATCCAGGTCACGTGCTTGTCGCCGATGCCCTCGATGCGGTGGGCGCCGAAGCCGACGTCGTACAGCGTCGGGCACTGCATCGGCTCGACGGCGACGACGCGCAGGCCGGGATGCTGCACGGCGCAGGCCCTCGCCGGCCGCGATCGTGCCCGCCGAGCCCATGGCCGAGACGAACGCCGCCGGCCTCGCAGCCGCAGCGAGCTCGGCCGCTTCCTGCGGCCGCGGCCGCCGTGCAGTGGTAGTGGAAGCGGTAGTTCCCGAGCTCCTCGAACTGGTTCAGGATCCGGTTCGCCGGGTCCACGCGCAGCTCGCGGACCTTGTCGTAGATCTCCTTGACGTTCGACTCGCTGCCGGGTGTCGCGATCACGTCCGCGCCGTAGCCGCGGATCTTCTCGAAGCGCTCGGCGCTCATCTGCTGCGGGCAGCACCACCCGCGAGCGGTAGCCCATGCGCGGGCCGACCCAGGCGCCGCCGATGCCGAAGTTGCCGGTCGACGGGAAGACGAGCGTCTGCTCGCCCGGCGCGCAGGCGCCGTCGAGCTGCTTCTCGACCAGGATCGAGTAGGCCGGGCCGACCTTGTGCGAGCCGGTCGGGAAGCGGCGGCCCGAGAGCACGACGATCGGCGCGCGCACGCCGGTCAGCGCCTCCGGCAGGACGGTGAACGGGATCGTCCCCGTCCGCCTTCCACGACAGGTTCCAGAGGTTGAGCGGATCGAGCGGGCGCTCGCGGGCCTCGGCCGCCCGCGCGCGCAACGCCGGGTCGACGAGGCCGGGGTCCTGCATCTCGGCGAAGGTGGGTCCGTAGATCACGGGCTAGAGCATGACCACCCGCGGCCCTTCGGATTCAAGGCTGCGGGCGTATCATCGGCCGATGAGCGCCGCGGGTGACGACGACTGCACTGTCCGCTTCACGCTCAACGGCCGGCCCGGTCGCGATCGAGCCGGCGCCGGGCGAGTCGCTGCTCGATGCGCTGCGCGAGCGCTGCGGGACCACGTCGCGTCAAGGACGGCTGCCAGCCTCAGGGGCAGTGCGGCTGCTGCCTGGCGCTGATCGACGGCCGCCCGCTGGTGACCTGCGCCTTACGAGGCCGGGCGCGCCGAAGGCCGCGAGGTCCTGACGCTCGAGGGCCTGTCCGCGCGCGAGCGGGAGGTCGCGGCCCGCGCTTTCGCGGCGGCCGGCGGCGTGCAGTGCGGCTTCTGCATCCCCGGGATCGCGCTGCGCGCGAAGCACCTGCTCGACCGCCAGCCGAGCCCGAGCCGCGAGGAGATCGCCCGCGCGATCGACGTGCCACCTGTGCCGCTGCACCGGCTACGCCCAGATCGTCGAGGCCGTCGAGCTGATGGCGCAGGCCTGGCGCGGCGGCGAGCTGCCGGCGGCCACGGCGACGACGGCCGCGTCGGCCAGCCGCTCGCGCGCTACGGGGCGGCCGAGCAGGCGCTCGGCGAGCGGCCGTACGTCGCGGACATGCGGCGCGCCAGGGCCTGCTGCACGGCGCGCTCGTGCTCTCGGCGCACGCGCGGGCGCGGGTCCTGCGCATCGACACCGCGCGGGCGAAGGCGCTGCCCGGCGTGCACGCCGTGCGTCACGGCGGCCGACGTGCCGGGCGACCGCTGGTACGGCCTGCTCTACGACGACTGGCCCGGCTTCGTCGCCGAGGGCGAGGAGGTGCGCTGCGTCGGCGACGTGCTCGCCGCCGTGGCGGCCGACGACGCGCGCACGGCGCGCGCGGCGGCGGCGCTGGTCGCGGTCGAGTACGAGGTGCTGCCCGCCGGTCCTCGATCCCGAGGCGGCGCTCGCCGCCGGCGCGCCGCAGGTCAACCCGACGCACCCGAACCTGCTGTCGCGCTCGGTCATCCGCCGGGGCGACGTCGCCGCGGCGCTCGCGGCGAGCGCCCACGTCGTGAGCGGGACCTGGCGCACGCAGCGGATCGAGCACCTCTTCCTCGAGCCGGAGGCGGCTCTGGCGGAGCCGCTCGCCGGCGGCCGCCTGGCGCTCTACACGCAGGGCCAGGGCGTCTTCGACGACCGGCGGCAGGTCGCGCGCTTCCTCGGCCTGCCCGAGGAGCGCGTCCACGTCGAGCTGGCGCCGAGCGGCGGCGCCTTCGGCGGCAAGGAGGACATGTCGGTCCAGGCGCAGACGGCGCTGCTGGCGTTCGTCACGGGCCGGCCGGTGAAGCTCGTGCTCGACCGCGAGGAGTCCATCCGCCTGCACCCGAAGCGCCACCCGATCCGGATCGACTACACGGTCGGCTGCGACGCCGCGGGCCGGCTGACCGCCGTCGTGGCGCGCCTCCTCGGCGACTCGGGCGCCTACGCCTCGGTGGGCGGCAAGGTGCTCGAGCGGGCGGCCGGCCACGCCTGCGGCCCCTACCGGGTGCCGGCGCCGTGGACGTCGAGGCGCTCGCCGCCTACACCAACAACCCGCCCTGCGGCGCGATGCGCGGCTTCGGCGTGCCCCAGGCGGCCTTCGCCATCGAGGGCTGCCTCGACCTGCTCGCGGAGAAGGTCGGGCTCGACGGCTGGGAGATGCGCAGCCGCAACGCCGTCGGCGTCGGCGACGCGGTCACCACCGGCCAGGTGCTCGAGAAGTCGGTGGGCCTGCGCAGGACGCTCGACGCCGTGAAGGACGCCTACTACGACGCGCGCGCGCGCCGGCAAGGCCGTCGGCATCGCCTGCGGGCTCAAGAACAGCGGCATCGGCAACGGCGTCGCCGAGTGGGGCAAGTGCCGGCTCGTGGTCGAGCGCGGACGGCAGCGTCTCGCTCTACAACGGCTACACCGAGATGGGCCAGGGGCTGCTGACCGTCCTCGTGCAGTTCGCCGTCGAGATCGACCGGGCTGCCGGCCGGCGTCTTCCGGCCGAAGGTGGACTCGACCTTCGCCCTCGGCTGCGGCCAGACGACGGGCTCACGCGCGACGCTCTTCGGCGGGCGCGCCGTCACGAGCGCGGCGCGCAAGCTGCGCGCCGACCTCGACGCGGGCCGGCGCCTGGCCGACCTCGTCGGGCCGCGTCTACGCCGCGCGACGAGCTGGTCGACGACACGACCGCGCTGGGCGCGGAGGTGCCGAAGATCAAGACGCACACCTCCTACGGCTTCGCGACGCAGGTCGTGATCCTGGACGCCGACGGACGCGTCGAGCGGTCGTCGCCGCCCACGACGTGGGGCGGGTCGTGAACCCGGCGCTCTGCCGGGGCCAGATCGAGGGCTCGATCCACATGGGCCTCGGCTACGCGCTCACCGAGGAGCTGCCCTGCGAGGACGGGCAGTGCCGGTCACCTTCAAGCTGCGCGAGCTGGGCGTGCTGCGGGCCCGCGACATGCCGAGGACCGAGGTGATCCTGATCGAGGAGCCCGAGCCCGAGGGCCCGTTCGGCGCCAAGGGCGTCGGCGAGATCGGCCTCGTGCCGACGGCCGCGGCGGTGGCGGGCGCGCTGTTCGCCTTCGACGGCGTCCGGCGCACGACGCTGCCGATGAAGGACTCGCCCGCGGCGCGGGCGATGAGCGTCGGTCGCATCCGCGGCGCGCGCGGCGACTGGCACTGAGCCGTCCTGCCCCGGCTCGGGCCGGGGCGAGCTACTTGCCCAGCTCGAAAGCCGAGGACAGCTTCATCGCGCCCCAGCTCAAGCCGAACTCGCCGCCCTTGGGCGCTTCCTTCAGGTCGATCGTGAAGGTCTCGACCGGGCTGGCCAGGGCTCCGACTTCAGCGCGACGCTGGTGACGTCCTTCGCGGGGTCGTGCTGCGTCCCCCACTGGCCGGTCTGCGAGTTGAAGACCAGCATGTACTTCGGGCCTTCCTTCTTGAGCCACAGGCTGTAGGCGCCCTTGGCGACCTTGGTGGTGCCGAACACGAGGTCGACCGGCGTCGTGAGCACCGTGGCCTGGTTCATGCCCATGCGCCAGAACGAGCCCTCCAGCAGCTGGGACAGCATGTCCCGGCCCTTGAGCGACGGACGCCCGTAGTCGACGGTGATGGCTCCTGCTCCGGCCTTCGAGCTCGGCCTTGCCCCGCGCGGCCTGGGCGAAGGCGGGTACGGCGACGACCGCGCACAGCATTCCGACGACGCCAGCCACGCCCGCGGACTTCCTGAAGCTCATCTCGGTCCTCCCAGCGTTCACGCCCCCGGGCCGTCCTTCCACGGACGGCCCACAACAGTCTATGCGATGCCGCTCAGTCGGCGGGCGCGGGCCGGCGCCTCAGGAACCGCCCGCGGCCGGGCCGGCCCTTCCACTCGCCCCGCTCGATGACGACCTCGCCCCGCGAGACCACGGCGGCCGGCCCGCCGTGCACGAGGCGCCCCTCGTACGGGCTGTAGTCGACGCGCATGTGGAGCGAGTCGGCGGAGAGGCGCGTCTCGCGCTGCGGGTCCCACAGCACCAGGTCAGCGTCGGAGCCGACGGCGATCGTGCCCTTGCGCGGCCACAGCCCGAACAGCCGCGCCGGCCCCGCGGCCGTCAGCTCCACGAAGCGCTGCGCGTCGATCCTCTTCGCGCGCACGCCGCCATCCCACAGCAGCGTCATCCGCGTCTCGATGCCGGGGGCGCCGTTCGGGATCCTGGAGAAGTCGCCCTTCCCGAGCGCCTTCTCGGCCAGCGTGAACGGGCAGTGGTCGCTCGGCCACGACCTGCAGCTCGCCGCCGGCGAGCCCGCGCCAGAGCGCTTCCTGGTCCGCCGCCTCGCGCAGGGGCGGCGACATCACGTAGCGCGCACCCTCGAAGTCCGGCCGCTCGTAGTCCGCCAGCGAGAGGAACAGGTACTGCGGGCAGGTCTCGGCGAACACGGTCTGGCCTCGCGCGCGCGCCACCGCGACCTCGTCGAGCGCGGCCCGGCAGGAGAGGTGGACGACGTAGAGCGGCGCCCCGGCCAGCGCGGCCAGGGCGATCGCCCGGGCCGTGGCCTCGGCCTCCGTGCCGGGCGGCCGGGTCAGGGCGTGCTGGCGCGGCGCCGTCTCTCCGCGCGCCAGGGCCTGCCTCACGAGCACCTCGATCACGCTGCCGTTCTCGGCGTGGACCAGCACCAGCGCACCGCACTCCCGGGCTGCCTGCAGCGCGCGGAAGAAGGCGCCGTCGTCCACCTGCAGCACGCCGGGGTAGGCGAGGTAGAGCTTGAAGGACGCGGACGCCCTCGTCGCGCGTCAGCCGCGCCATCTCCGCGAGCGTCGTCTCGCCCGAGCCCCCGGAGGGCCATGTGGAAGCCGTAGTCGACGACGGCGCGACCCTCCGCCTTCTGCCGCCAGGCGTCGAAGGCGGCGAGCAGCGACTGCCCCGGCTCCGGGGTCGCGAAGTCGACGACCGTGGTGGTGCCGCCGAAGGCCGCCGCGCGCGTGCCGCTCTCGAAGTCGTCGGCCGAGCGCAGCTCTCCGGCCGGCATGTCGAGGTGCGTGTGCACGTCGATCCCGCCGGGAAGCACGCAGGCAGCCCGAGGCGTCGAGCACCGTGTCCGCCGGCAGGCTCAGGCCCTGTCCGATCAGGGCGATCCGCTCGCCGTCGACGTACAGGTCCGCCTCGTAGCTCTCGGCGGCGGTCACGACGCGGCCGTTGCGAACGAGCAGCGTGGACATCCGAGCCCTCTCTAGCCGCGTCCTTTCCTGCCGCCAATGCCGTCGCCCGGGCGGTTCCACGGTGACAGCCGCACCCTACCGCCGTCGGCGCGGCCGGGCGAGCGCCTCACACCTCGACCTTGCGGGTCTTCTTGTTCCAGCGCACCGTCCGGCCGCCGGCCCGGTGCGAGACGTTGCACATGTGGCCGACCAGCGCCGCGTGGTGCCCGAAGCGCACGTCCTCGATCGGCTTGCCGCCGCTGCGGATGGCCTCGATCCAGTTGCGCAGGTGCGCTCGCGTCGAGTCCTCGTCGGCCGACTTCCACTCGACCGGCTCGGCGCTCGCCGGGCCGTCGAGCGGGGTCAGGCGCTCGTTCAGGTTCATCAGCCTCCGGAACTGCTCCGTCGTGGCCTTCGGCCACGAGTGGGTCGAGTATTCGAAGCTCTCCGCGCGCGGCTCGCTGAACAGCTTGAGCGAGCCGCCGTGGTACTCCATCGTCCCCTCGCTGCCGTAGAAGGTGAGGATCGGCCCGGGGTGGCCGTTCTCCGCGGTGCTGGTGAGCCGGAGCACGAAGCCCTCGCCGTAGCGGACCATCGAGGTCATCTGGTCGGGCACCTCGCGGTAGCCCTTCCAGTGGTAGACGTCGCCGAAGCTGACCACGCTCTCCGGCTCCTGCACGCCCATCAGCTGGTGCGTGGCGGTGATCAGGTGCACGAACAGGTCGGTCGGCAGCCCCCCGGAGTAGTCCCAGAACAGCCGCCACTGGAAGAAGCGGCGCAGGTCGAACTCGTGCGCCGGCGCTGCCCCCAGGAAGCCCTTGAAGTCGACGGTCGCCGGGGAGGCGTCGGGCGGGATCGGGTAGTACCAGGCGCCGGCGGAGCTGTTGCGGTGGATCTTGCCCTCGACGAGGGTGACCTGTCCCAGTCGCCCGCTGCGGACGAGCTCGGCCGCCTTCTGCGCGCAGCCCATGCTCATGTACTGGCTGCCGACCTGCAGCAGCTTGCCGCTCTTTTCGACGGCCGCGATGAACTCCTCGCCCTCTTCCCAGGAGTGCGTCATCGGCTTCTCGACGTACACGTGCTTGCCCGCGGCGAGGGCCTCGCGGGTCATCTTCAGGTGCCAGTGGTCGGGCGTGGCGATCACCACGGCGTCGACTTCCGGCCGCGCCAGCACCTCGCGATAGTCCCCGCTCGTCGCGGGCGGAGGCGAGACCAGCTCCTTCGCCCGCTCGAGGTGCCCCTTGTAGCAGTCGGCCGCGGTCACGATCTCGACGCCGGAGATCCCGGCCGCCGCCTCCATCAGCAGCGTCCCGCGGATTCCCACGCCGATGAAGCCCAGGCGCACGGGCCGCGGTGAGAGGCCCACGCTGTTGTTCAGCTGCGCGCCCGCCACGCGGGCGCTCGTCGCGGCGGCGGCCGCGACCGCGGCCAGGCCGGATTTCTCGAGGAACTGCCTGCGGTTGACGGGGTCCCTGCCGGGCATCGTGGCCTCCCTGCGCTGGCGGAGGTCCGCCGCGCCGATGGTCGAACGGCGATCCGCTCGCGCTCGCGGGGATGCTACGTGCCGCCGGAGAGGGGGTCAATCCCGTGCGGCGCCGGCCCACGGACACCGCGGTATCGACGTGCCCGTGCTCGACGAGGCGCCGGGTGGCGACGCGTGAGATGATCGCTCTCCCGTGACCACGCGAGCCGGTGGCCTGGCCGGAGACCTCTGGGGCGGCCTCGCCACGATGCTGGTGATGCTGCCCGCCTCGCTCGCCTTCGGCGTCGCGATCTACGCTCCGCTGGGCCCGGACCACGCCGGACAGGGGGCCCTCGCCGGCATCCTGGGCGCGACGGCGATCGGCGTCGCCGCGCCGCTCCTCGGCGGCACTGAGCGGCTCGTCTCCGGCCCCTGCGCCCCGGCGGCGGCGGTCATGGGCGCTCTCGCCCTGCAGCTCAGCTCCCCCCACGGCGGCGAAGCTGTGTCGCCCGAGCGGGTGATCCTGCTGCTGACGCTCGCGGCGCTGCTCTCGGCCGGCCTGCAGGTGCTCTACGGCGTGCTGGGCGGCGGCACGCTGATCAAGTACATCCCCTATCCGGTGGTCACGGGCTACCTCAGCGGCGTCGGCGTGGTGATCTTCCTGAAGCAGCTCCACGGCCTGTTCGGCTTCCCGCAGGAGCTCTCGAACGCGCAGGGGCTCGCCCGCCCGTCGACCTGGAGCGGGCCCGGCCTCGCGGTGGGCCTCGTCACGATCGCCGTGATGCTCGTCGCGCCGCGGCTGACGAGGAAGGTCCCGGCGGCGATCCTCGGCCTCGCGGCGGGCGTCGCCTGCTACTTCGCGCTGGGTCTTCTCTTCGACAGGCGGCTGCTGACGGTGGTCGAGAATCACCTGCTGATCGGGCCGCTGCCCGGCGGCGGCGGCTCGCCGCTGGCCGTGGTCGCCGCACGCTTCGGCGCGCTGCGCGAGCTGGGGCTCTCGGACGTGCGGCTGCTGCTGATGCCGGCGCTCACGCTGTCCGTCCTGCTGTCGATCGACACGCTCAAGACCTGCGTCGTAGTCGACGCGCTCACGCGTACGCGGCACGCCTCGAACCGCGAGCTCGTGGGCCAGGGCCTGGCCAACCTCGCCTCGGCCGCGATCGGCGGCGTGCCCGGCTCCGGGACCTCCGGCGCGACGCTCGTCAACATCGCGAGCGGAGCCGAGACACGACGTTCCGGCGCGATCGAGGGCGTGCTCGTGCTGCTGGCGTACATGGCCTGCGGCGGGCTCGTGGCCTGGGCGCCGATCGCCGCGCTGGCCGCCATCCTCGTCGTGGTCGCCTACCGCATGTTCGACTGGGGCTGCTTCCACATGCTGCGCCAGCGCTCGACGGTGCTCGACTTCGGGGTGGTGGCGAGCGTCATCGCGGTCGCGGTCTTCGTCGGCCTGGTCGAGGCCTCGGGCACCGGGATCGCGCTCTCGATCCTGCTCTTCATCCGCGAGCAGGTGCGCGGCAGCGTGATCCACCGGCGGACGTACGGCGACCAGGTCTTCTCCCGCCAGCGGCGGCTCCCGGAGGAGATCACGGTGCTCAAGCGGCGCGGGCGGGAGACGCTCGCCTGCGAGCTGGCGGGCAGCCTGTTCTTCGGGACCACGGACCAGCTGTTCACCCAGCTCGAGGCCGACCTGAAGGCGTGCCGCTTCGTGATCCTCGACCTGCGCCGGGTGCGCTCGGTGGACCTGACGGCCGTGCACATGCTCGAGCTGTGCGAGGCGCAGCTGCGGGAGCGCGGCGGCACGCTGCTCTTCAGCAGCGTGCCCAGGGCGTTGCCGAGCGGGGAGAACCTGCGCGCCTACTTCGACGAGACCGGCCTCGTGGCCCCGCAGAGCCCGGTCCGCACCTTCGACCAGCTCTCGGACGCGCTGGAGTGGGCCGAGGACCGGCTGCTCGAGGAGGAGGGCCGCAAAGCCGCGGCCGAGGAGACGGCCCTGGCCTTGCGCGAGATCGACTTCCTGAAGGGACGCAGCGAGGACACCCTGCACCAGCTCGAGGCGTGCGTGGTCGAGCGCGGCTACGCGGCGGGCGAGCCGATCTTCCGCCAGGGCGACACCGGCAGCGAGATCTTCCTCGTGCGCCGCGGGCGCGTGCGCGTCGCCCTGCGCCTGGCCGACGACCGGGAGCTCCACCTGGCCACCTTCGGGCGCGGCGACGCCTTCGGCGAGATCGCGTTCCTCGACCGCGGCGCGCGCTCGGCGGACGCGACGGCGGCGACCGGCGCCCTGCTGTTCGTGCTCTCGCGGGAGCGCTTCGACGCCCTGGTCGAGCAGCACCCCCGGCTCGGGTCGCAGTTCTTCGAGGCGCTCGCCCGCTCGCTCGCGATCCGCCTTCGCCAGGCCGACGCCGAGATCCGCGTGCTCGGCGAGGCGTGAGGGGCTAGGCGAAGCTCTTCAGGAAGCGCAGCGACTGGCGCAGCGCCTGCTTGCGCGAGTCGAGCGAGCCCTCGTAGGCGCGGTCCTCGACCTCCACGCAGACCGGCCCGGTGTAGCCGGTGTCGGAGAGCACCGACAGGAAGCGGCCCCACTGCACGTCGCCCAGCCCCGGCAGCTTCGGCACGTGGAACTCGAGCGGCGTCGCGAGCACGCCCACGTCGTCCAGGCGGTCGCGGTCGACGCGCGCGTCCTTGGCGTGCACGTGGAAGATGCGCTCGCGGAACTCGCGCAGCGGCTTCAGGTAGTCCATCTGCTGCCACACGAAGTGCGACGGGTCGAAGTTGAGGCCGAAGCTCGCGCTCGGGATGTCCGCGAACATGCGCCGCCAGATCGCGGGGCTGGTGGCGAGGTTCTTGCCGCCAGGCCACTCGTCCGAGGTGAAGAGCATCGGGCAGTTCTCGATCCCGATCCGCACCCCGTGCCGCTCGGCGAACTCGACCAGCGGACGCCAGGTCTCGAGGAAGCGCGGCCACTGTTCGTCCAGACCGCGCGTCCAGTCGCGGCCGACGAAGGTGTTGACCAGCGCCACCCCGAGCAGGCTCGCGGCACGGATCACGCACCTGAGGTGGGCGACGTAGACCTGCGCCTCGGCGGGATCGGGGGCGAGCGGGTTCGGGTAGTAGCCGAGCCCGCTGATGGCGACACCGTGCGTCTCCAGCAGCAGGCGGACCCGGTCCGCAGTACGCTCGTCGAAGTCCGTGACGTCGACGTGCGTCACTCCGGCGTAGCGGCGCACCGCGCGGCCCTGCGGCCAGCACATGAGCTCGACGCACGAGAAACCCTCGCCGCCCGCGAACGCCAGCACCTCCTCCAGCGACAGCTCAGGCAGGATGGCGGAGACGAACCCGAGCTTCATCGTCAGATCCCCTTCAGCTCGACCCAGGCGCGCTTGCGGTGGCTCTCGAGCACGGCCTCGCACAGCACCACCTCGCGGTGGCCGTCCTGGAACGTGGCAAACGGCGCCGGCGCCGAGAAGTCGCCCTTCGCGATGTAGCCGTAGAACGCGCGAAAGTGCTGCTTGAACGTGTCGGCGTAGCCCTCGGCGTGGCCGCCCGGGACGCCGACCGCGGCGCGGGCGGGGCCGGAGAGCAGGGACGGGTCACGCAGCAGGATCTCGTTCGGCCCCGCGCGCCGGCCCAGCCACAGCTCCTCCGGGTTCTCGCTGTTCCAGTAGAGCGCGCCCTTCTGGCCCGCGATCTCGTAGCGCAGGCAGTTCTTGCGGCCCGCGGTGACCTGCGAGACCGTGAGCGACCCGCGCGCGCCGCCCGCGAAGCGCAGCAGGATCGAGCCGTAGTCCTCGGTCGAGACGTCGACGGGCTCGAGCTCGCTCTCCTTGGCCAACTTGCCGCTGAACGTCTCGACCTCGCCCCTCGGGCGCCGGCGAACCGGGTGCACGGTGAGCAGGTCCGCGCACACCGCCTCGACCTCGAGACCGGTGATCGCGTGCACGAGGTCCAGCCAGTGCGTGCCGATGTCGGCGACCGCGCGCAGCTGGCCGCCCTCCTCCGCGAGCACGCGCCAGTTGTAGTCGGTGTCGAGCAGCAGCCAGTCCTGGACGTAGCTGCCCGTCACGTGGTGGACCCTGCCGAGCCCGCCGCCGCGCACCCGCTCACGCGCCTCGATGTTGAGCGGGTAGAAGCGGATGTTGTAGTTGACCGCCGCCGCCTGCTTCGGGCGGGCGAGCGCGAGCGCCACCAGCTCGGCGGACTCGGCCGAGGTCATCGCGAGCGGCTTCTCGCACAGCACGTGCCTGCCGGCCGCCAGCGCCGCCTTGGCCATCGCGAAGTGAAGCTTGTTCGGCGTGGCGATGTGGACCGCCTGCGCCGCCGGGTCGGACAGCAGCTCCTGCAGCGACGCGTAGGCCCTCGGCACGCCGGCCGCCGCCGCGAACTTCGTCGACTCGGCGTCGTCGACTCCGAGCACGCCCACCACGTCGCAGCCCGCGCGCCGGAGCGCCTCCGTGTGCACCCCGCCCATGAAGCCGGCTCCGATCACGGCCACGCCGATCCGCGCCATGCGCCCCTCCAGTCCCCGGCTCGCGGGCCTTCGCCGGAGGGGACGTTTACACCGCGCAGGCGGCGGCCGCAAGAGCCGGACGCTCCAGCGTCGCGCGTCGGACGCCACCTGTGCTAGCGTGGGCGCCGATGGGCGATCGGGACGAGGACGGCGGCGGCGTCCACCGGCCCGCGACCGCCCTCGAGACGTTCCGGCTGCTCGTCGAGTCGGTCGACGAGTACGGCATCCTGATGCTCGACCCGGACGGCAGGGTCCTCACCTGGAACCGGGGCGCCGAGCGCCTGCACGGATACACGGCCGACGAGGTCGTGGGATCCCACGTCTCCCGCCTCTACCCCGCCGGCACGCCCAGGGAGCGCATGGGCGAGGCTCTCGTGCGAGCCGAGTGGAAAGGCAGCGTCCGCAGCCAGGGCTGGCGCGCACGCCAGGACGGCTCGCTGTTCTGGGCCGACGTCACGCTCACGGCAGTGCGCGACGCGGGCGGCCTGCGCGGCTTCGCGGAGGTGACCCAGGACCACACCGCGGCGCTGCGGACGCACGAGCGGCTGCAGCAGCTCACGCTGCTGCTCTCCGAGTCGCAAGCCGTGACCCAGGTCGGCAGCTGGCAGTGGGACACGGTGACGAACGAACTGCTGTGGTCCCGGCAGATGTACCGGCTGTACGGGCTCGAGCCGACTCCCGCGCCGGGCGCGAGCCTCCAGGGCTTTCTCGAGCGCGTGCACGCGGACGACCGGGAACGGGTGGCCGAGGAGGTGCGCCGGTGCCTTGCCGAGCGTCGCCCCTTCTCTCTCGAGCACCGCGTCGGGCGGCCCGACGGTGAGCTGCGCGTGCTGCGGGTCCACGGCCGCCCGCTGCTGGACGAGGGCGGCAAGGCGCTGCGCATGATCGGCACGGCCCAGGACGTGACGGACCTCCAGCGCCCCGGTGGCAACCACGTCGCGCGGGACGCAGCTCCCGGGCGCAGCGGGCGGCGCCAGGAGGACGAGCGTCTTCGCATCGCGGCCGACGGCTCCCCGGCCATGGTGTGGATGGCGGGCACGGACGGGCAGCGCGACTGGTTCAACCGGACCTGGCTCGCGTTCACGGGCCGACGCCTCGAGCAGGAGCTCGGCGACGGCTGGACCGAGGGTGTGCACGCGGGCGACCGCCTTCGCCGCCAGCAGACCTGCGCCGCCGCCTTCGACCGCCGCGAGGCCTTTCGGACGGAGTACCGGCTGCGGCGCCACGACGGCCAGTACCGCTGGGTCCTCGACAGCGGCGCGCCCCGCGTCGGCCCGGGAGGCTTTGCCGGCTACGTCGGCTGCGGCGTCGACCTCGGCGAACGGCACGAGGCCGGAGCCGATCGCGAGCGAGAGCCGGACGACCGGAGCGCCGGCTGAGACCGCCTGCTCGCTGAAGTGGGCGACCGCCTTCGGGTCCTCGACGTGGCGTCGCCGTGCACGACCTCGTGCGACGGGATCCGGCCGTCTTCGACGCGGCCGGCGATCGTCACGGCAGCGCGTCCACGCGCACGAAGGACGGTCTGTCCGCCGTGCGAAAGACGCGCTCGGTCGCCTTCCTGTAGTCCGCCTCGCTCGCCTGGTTGACGTCGACGAAGGTCTGCGGGTTGCGGTTCACCAGCGGGAACCAGCTGCTCTGCACCTGCACCATGAGTCGATGCCCGCGGCGGAAGGTGTGGAACACGTCGGGCATCGCGAACTCCAGCTTCTCGACCTGCCCGGGCACGAAGGGCTCCGGCCGGGAGAAGCTCTTTCGGAACTTGCCGCGGAACGGCTCGCCACGCACGAGCTGCTGGTAGCCGCCCATGGTCGAGTGCACGGCGGCGTCCCGGCCTCCCGACTGGGACTTCTCCTCGGGCTGCAGCGGGTAGTCGTCCGGGTACACGTCGACCAGCTTCACCACCCAGTCGGAGTCGGTCCCGCTGGTCGAGACGCTCAGGCTGGCGGTGATCGGACCGGCCAGCGTGAGGTCCTGCTCGAGGGGCTCGGTCTGGTAGACGAGCACGTCGGGCCGGCGCGAGGCGAAACGCTGGTCCGCGACCATGTACTCGCGCTCCATGCCGATGTTCACGTCCTCGATGAACGGCACCGGCTTCGCGGGGTCGGAGACGTACTCGTCGTACTCCTCGCCGGCGGCGGCGGGCGCCTCCCGCTCGAGCCGGCCTCCGGCCGCGAAGTAGAAGCTAACCGGCCTCGCCTGCCTGGGCGGCCAGGCGTCCAACGCCTGCCACTCGTTGCGGCCGGTCTCGAACACGTACGCCTCGGGCAGCTTCGGGTCGTCGCCGTCCTTCAGCAGGTGGTGGAAGAAGGGCAGCTCGATCTGCTCCTGGAAGAAGGCCGAGGTCGGCTGGCCGAAGCGCAGCTTGCCGAGCGTGTCGCCCGGCGTGCGCGACCAGGCGCCGTGTGACCACGGGCCCATCACGAGTCGGTTCGAGGCGCCGGGGCTCTGCCGCTCGATCGACCGGTACGTCTCCAGCGCGCCGAACAGGTCCTCCGCGTCGAACCAGCCGCCGACGGTCAGCACGGCCGGCTTGATCGCCTTCAGGTACGGCCGGGTGTTGCGCGCCTGCCAGAAGGCGTCGTAGGTCTCGTGGCCCATCACCTCTTTCCAGAAGGCGACCTGGCCCTTCAGGAAGCGGCGGTCGAGGTTGGGCATCGCCCCGGCCTCCAGGAAGAAGCGGTAGCCGTCGGCGGTGCCGTGGTCGAAGGACGGGCCCCACTTGCTGGTCGGCTCCGGGCGCGGCCTGCCGAAGCTCGCGTAGAAATTGAAGGCGTGCGGGAGGAAGAACGCTCCGTTGTGGTGGAAGTCGTCGCCCACGAACCAGTCCGCGATCGGCGCCTGCGGCGAGACCGCCTGAAGGGCGGGGTGCGCGTCGATCGCGGCCATGGCCGCGTAGAAGCCGGGATAGGAAATGCCCCACACGCCCACGCGGCCGTTGTTCCAGCGCACGTGCTTGACCAGCCAGTCGATCGTGTCCCAGGCGTCGCTCGACTCGTCCGTGTCCTTCGGGCCCTTCGCCGGGTTGTAGGGTCGGACGTCGACGAACTGCCCCTCGGACATGAAGCGCCCGCGCACGTCCTGGTAGGCGACGATGAAGCCCTCGCGGCCGGCCGCCGGCGACGGGCCGACGTCGTCGCGGTAAGCGTCCGATCCGTAGGGTGCGACGCCGTAGGGCGTGCGGTTGAGCAGGATCGGGTAGAGCCGCCCGGCCGAGGCGTCCTTCGGCACGTAGACCGAGGTGAACAGCCTGACGCCGTCGCGCATCGGGATCCGGTACTCGTACTTGGTGTAGCGGGCCCGCACGTCGTCCTTCCCTTCGGCGTGCACCCCGGCCGCGCCCGCGAGAAGCGAAGCCAGGGCAGCGAAGAGTGCGAGCGGGACTCGAGCGCGGACGAGCATCGGACCTCCAAGCGTGACGCGAAGGCGGGAGGATAGCACCCTCGCCGGGCGGCGCCAGCCACGGGCTGCGTAAACGGCTCTCACTCCTCGTAAGACGCGTGAGCGCTCTCACGTCTGCGGGCGTGCACGCGCTGTCGGGCATGTCCGGAGTCCGCGTCAGCGTCGTCGGCGGTACGGCGGCGACCACGACGGACGACGCCGGCCAGTTCGAGCTGCGCGGCGTCGCCCCGGGCCGGGTGCAGCTGCGCTTCGAGGCGTCAGGCATCGACGACCGGCTCGAGATCGAGAACGTGGCCGAGGGCCAGTCGCTCACCATCAGCGTGCACCTGTCGTCCGCCGGCGCGTTCCTCTCGGATACCGACGACCATCGCAACGAGGCCTCGCTGCGCGGGCGCGTCGACGCGCTCGACGGCACGCGCCTGCAGGTGGCGGGCCGCGTCGTGCAGACGGACGGCCTCACGGAGATCCTCGGCCGCGGCGACGTACGCATCACGCTCGCCGGCGTGCGCCGATCGCGCTCGCCGCGCTGAAGGTCGGCGACAAGGTCGAGGTCGAAGGCAGGAGCCGCTCCGACGGCAGCGTGCTGGCGAGCAAGATCAAGCAGCAGGACTGAGCCATCGGCGCCGGCCGGGCCGGCGTCCTCCGGCCCGGCCGTCCTCGCGGCGGCGCCTCAGGCGAGCCCGTAGCGCTCGCGCAGGATCGCCAGGTGGTGGCGCGGGTGGCCGGCCAGCACGTACGCCAGGGCGCGCACCGTGACCGGCTTCCCGCTCGCGGTGCCGGCCCGGACCCACGCCTCGACGTCGAGACGGCGCAGCACGGCGAGGTTGCCGAGGCGCACCGTGACCAGCTCGTCGACGAGCTCGGCGAGGGGAAGCCGGTCGTACGCCGACTGCGCGACGTAGGCGTTCTCGTCGAACGGCGGCAGGGGCGCCTGTTCGCCGCGGCTGAAGCAGAACAGGCGGTGCCCGAACACGCGCTCGCCGTCCGTGACGTGGCCGACGACCTGGCGCACGCTCCACTTGTCCGGCGCGTAGCGGAAGCTCTCCCGGCCGGGCGCGACACGCGAGCGAAGCCTCCGGAACTCCTCGACCTGCGCGTCGAGGGCGGCCACGACGTCGTCCTCCGGGACGAGCGCCACGTAGCGGGCATAGATCGACGCGAACTCCGTGTCGGCGGGACGGCCCGTGTGCATCGTGCGTCTCCTTCTGTCGAGGGGTGACTCTCCAGATTGTAGGCCATGGTGTCGGCTCGGACAGCGAGCGAGCGCGCCGAGGTCGGCAGCAGCCCCGAGGGCCTCTCCAAGGCGGTCTTCCAGACGGTACAATGCCGACCCGCCGCTGCCCGCCGCGCTCGAGGACCGCCTGGACGTCGCCAGACAGGGTCCCCGCACGGCACGAGCGGTGAATCGGGTTTGCCCCGAGATGTGACAAAATGTGGCCGGTGCGAGCCGCGCACCGACGGCAGAGGCCGGTCAGGATCGCACCCATCGCCCAAGGAGCCATCGCATGAACGACGCCCTCACACCGAAGCCCGAGCACAAGTTCACGTTCGGCCTGTGGACGGTGGGCAACCCCGGACGCGACCCGTTCGGCGAGCCGGTGCGCCCGGTCCAGACGCCCGTGCAGCTCGTCCACCTGCTCGCCGAGGTCGGCGCCTACGGCGTCAACTTCCACGACAACGACCTGGTGCCGATCGACGCCACGCCGGCGCAGCGCGACCAGATCGTCAAGGACTTCAAGAAGGCGCTGGCCGACACCGGGATCAAGGTCCCGATGGCGACCACGAACCTGTTCAGCGACCCGGCCTTCAAGGACGGCGCCTTCACCTCCAACGACCCGCGCGTGAGGGCCTACGCGCTGCAGAAGACGATGAACGCGATCGACCTCGGCGTGGAGCTCGGCGCCAGGGTCTACGTGTTCTGGGGTGGCCGCGAGGGCGTCGAGAGCGACGCGACCAAGAGCGCGCTCGAGGCGGGCAAGCGCTTCCGCGACGCGCTCAACTTCCTGACGCACTACGTCAAGGACCAGAAGTACGAGCTGTTGTTCGCGCTCGAGGCCAAGCCCAACGAGCCGCGGCACGACATCTACCTGCCGACCACCGGCTCGTTCCTCGGCTTCATCCAGACGCTCGACCACCCGGAGATGGTCGGGGTCAACCCCGAGGTCGCGCACGAGCACATGTCCGGCCTCAACTTCATGCACGCGGTCGCGCAGGCGTGGGACGCGGGGAAGCTCTTCCACATCGACCTCAACGACCAGGCGTTCGGCCGCTACGACCAGGACCTGCGCTTCGGCTCGCACTCGATCAAGAGCTGCTTCTTCCTGGTGAAGTTCCTCGAGGACGTGGGCTACCCCGGCATGCGCCACTTCGACTCGCACGCCTACCGCACCGAGGACGTGGCGGGGGTCAAGGACTTCGCGCGCGGCTCGATGCGCAGCTACCTCATCTACAAGGAGAAGGCGAAGCGCTGGAACCAGGACCAGGAGATCCAGGGCCTGCTGAAGGAGCTCTCGAACGTGCCGACGGACGGCCTGCCGCAGGTGGGCGTCTACAGCAAGGCGACCGCCGCCGCCCTCAAGGGCGCGAGCTTCGACCGCAAGGCCCTCGGCGCCCGCGGCCTCGGCTACGAGAAGCTCGACCAGCTGACGATCGAGGTGCTGCTGGGCGTGAGGTAGACGGGAGCCCCGTTTGCCGCTGCCTCGGGCCGCCCTCCTCGGCTGTCTGACGCTCGTCGCGGCGAGCCCGGCTCGCTGCGACGAGCCGCCACTGGTCGCCGACCGGCCCGGCTTCGGCGAGAGCGCGAGCGCGGTCGGCACGGGCCACCTGCAGATCGAGAGCGGGGCCACCTGGACGCGGCTCGTCGGCGACACGACAGCGGCGGACGCCCCACAGCTGCTGCTGCGCATCGGCGTGGCGGGACCGCTCGAGCTGCGCGTCGTCGCCCCCGACTGGTCCATGGTGCGCAGCGCGGGCCGGCGGGCGACCGGCTGGGCGGACACCTCGGTCGGCGTGAAGGGCCACCTGGCGATGCGGGGCCACGACCTGTCCCTGCGCGCGACCGCGTACCTGCCGAGCGGCAGCTCCGGCTTCTCCTCCGAGCGCCTCGACCCGGAGCTGGCGCTGGCCTGGAGCCACTCGCTCTGCGGGCCGTGGTCGCTCGCGGCAACGCTCGGCGAGCGCTGGCTGCGCCTGGGGGGACAGGCGTTCACGTCCCCCTCGCTGTCTCTCGGCCGCAGCCTGGGCGCGCGGGTGGCCAGCTTCGTCGAGTACGGCGCGACCCTCGGCCGCCGCGCGCGGCCCGTGCACCGCCTCGACCACGGTTACACCTGGACTCCGAACCCGCACACGCAGCTCGACGTCTCGCTCGGCATCGCACTCTCGCCGGCCGCTCCCGACTTCTTCGTCGGGGCCGGTGTCTGCCATCGCTTCTGACCTGAGGCCCGTCATGACCCGCAAGCTCTTCCTCGGCATCGACGTCTCGACCACCGGCGCCAAGGCGCTCCTGATCGACGAGCAAGGCGCGGTGGTCGCCACCGCGACCACCGCGCTCAGCCTGCAGACCCCGCGGCCCCTGTGGTCCGAGCAGGACCCTCACGAGTGGTGGCAGGGAACGGCCGCGAGCGTCAGAAAGGCGCTCGCAGACTCGGGGGCGAAGGCCGAGCAGGTGGCGGCGGTCGGCCTCACCGGCCAGATGCACGGCCTGGTGCTGCTCGACGCGGGCCACAACGTGCTGCGCCCCGCCATCCTGTGGAACGACCAGCGCACGGGCAAGGAGTGCGAGGAGATCCAGCGCAGGGTCGGCAGGCAGGAGCTGATCCGGGAGACCGGCAACGTCGCGCTCACGGGCTTCACGGCGCCGAAGATCCTCTGGGTCCGCAACAACGAGCCCGAGGTCTACGCGAAGGCGAAGCTCGTGCTGCTGCCGAAGGACTACGTTCGCCTGCGGCTGACCGGGGAGGCCGCGATGGACAAGGCGGACGGCTCCGGCACCATCCTGTTCGAGCTGCGCGCGCGCACCTGGTCTCGCCGCGTCCTCGACAAGCTGGAGATCCCGGCGGAGTGGCTGCCGCCGACCTACGAAGGGCCGCAGACCACCGGCCGCGTGACCGCCCAGGCCGCGGCCGAGACGGGCCTCGCTGCCGGCACGCCCGTGGTCGCCGGCGGCGGCGACCAGGCGGCGGGCGCGGTCGGCGCCGGCGCCGTGCGGCCGGGCGTCGTCTCGCTGACGCTCGGCACCTCCGGCGTCGTGTTCGCGACGACCGACGCGCCGCTGGTCGAGCCGGAGGGGCGGCTGCACGCCTTCTGTCACGCGCTGCCGGGCCGCTGGCACTTCATGGGGGTGACGCTGTCGGCCGCGGGCAGCCTGCAGTGGTACCACGACACGCTCACCCCGAAGGACAGCTTCGCCGAGATCGTGGCGGAGGCCGCTCAGGCGCCCGCCGGCAGCGAGGGACTGCTGTTCCTGCCCTACCTGTCGGGCGAGCGCACGCCCTACCCCGACCCGCTCGCACGCGGCAGCTTCGTCGGCCTCACCCTGCGCCACAAGCGCGCGCACCTGACCCGCGCCGTGCTCGAGGGCGTCGCCTTCTCGATGAAGGACTGCTTCAGCCTGCTGCAGGGCGCGGGCGTCGGGGCGGTGAGCGAGGTGCGGATCGCCGGCGGCGGCGCGAAGGGCGCGCTCTGGCGGCAGGTGGTGGCGAGCGTCCTCGGCCTGCCCATGGTCACCGTCAACAGCACGGAGGGCGCTGCCTACGGCGCGGCGCTGCTGGCGGGCGTCGGCGCCGGCGCCTGGCCGGGCGTCGAGGCCGCCTGCGACGCGACGATCGCGGTCAGCGGGCGCGACGAGCCGGTCCGCGACTGGGCCGCCGCGTACGCGGAGCTCTACCCCCGCTATCGCGAGCTGTACGGCGCGCTGAAGCCGACCTTCGACCGGCTCGGCTCCTGAGGGCGGCGGCTGGCATTGCCGCTCAGCGGGCCTCGCCCGGAGCGCCGCCCTGCGGGCCACGGCCGAGACAGCGCTCGATCTCGGCCAGCAACTCGTGCGGGCGATACGGCTTCTGGATGAAGCCCAGCGGGCCGTCCCCCCCGAAGCGCCGGATGGCCTCGTCCTTGTCGTAGCCCGACGACAGGATCACGCGCACGGCCGGCTCGATCTCGCGCAGGCAGGCGTAGGTCTCCTCGCCGCTCAGCCCGGGCATCGACAGGTCGAGCAGCACGACGTCGATGTCCCGCGCGTGGTCTCCGAACACGTCGATCGCGGTCGCACCGTCGGCGGCGCACAGCACGAGGTGCCCCTCGGCCTGCAGCACCTCCTTGACCATCTCGCGCACGATCTCCTCGTCGTCCACCAGCAGCAGCGTGAGGCGGGGACCGCTGCGCCCGGCCTCGGCGGCGCTCGCACCGTGCTCGCCCGAGGCCTCGCTGCCCGGCGGGAAGAGCAGCCGGAACACGGTGCCGCGTCCCGGCGCGCTGTCCACGCTGAGCGCGCCCTTGTGGCCGCGCACCACGCCCAGGACGGCCGCCAGCCCCAGCCCGCGGCCGGTGAACTTGGTGGTGAAGAACGGCTCGAAGATCCGGTCGACGGTCTCCTCGCCGATCCCGGGGCCGTCGTCGCGCACCTCGAGGCACACGTAGCGCCCGGGCTCGAGCGCCCGCCCGCTCGCCCGCCACAGCGCCGAGTCCTCCGGCCCGACCTGGCGCACGCCGGTCGCCACGGTCACGGTGCCGCCGCGCGGGCCGATCGCCTCGGAGGCGTTGATTACCAGGTTCATCAGCACCTGCTGGATCTGGCCCACGTCCGCGTCGACGGGCGGCAGCCCCAGGGCCAGCCGCGCGTCGAGCCTCACGCTCTTGGGCAGCGCCACCTCGAGCAGGGGCAGGTTCTCGCGGACGAGCGCGTTGAAGTCCGTCGAGCGCACCACGAAGTGGCCACGCCCCGAGTAGGCGAGCATCTGCCGGGTCAGGTCGGCGGCACGCTCCACGGCGCTCGCCGCCTTCTCCACGTGACGGCGGGCGGCGCTGCCGGGCGCCATGTTCTTGAGCGCCAGCGAGGCGTGGCCCAGGATCGCCGCCAGCAGGTTGTTGAAGTCGTGAGCGACGCCCCCGGCCAGCACCGTCAGGCTCTCCTCCTTGGCGGCGCGCCGCAGCGCCTCCTCGGCGGCCTTGCGCTCGCTGACGTCGATCGAGACACCCAGCACCGCCGGCCGCCCCGTGCCGGAGAAGGTGAAGGGGATCTTGGTCGTCTGCAGGTAGCGCAGGTTGCCCTGCGAGTCGGTGATCGGCTCGTCGACGACCCTGCGCTCGCCGCTGCGCATCACCTCCAGGTCGTCCTCACGGAAGTGGCGGGCCTCCGCTTCCGAGCGCGCGAAGTCCGCGTCGGTGCGGCCCATCAGCGCTTCGACCGTGGTGCCATAGGCGTCGGCCACCGCGCGGTTGGCGAGCAGGAAGCGGCCCTCCGGGTCCTTGGCGAAGATGAAGTGCGGCACCAGGTCGATCACCTGCCGCAGGCGCGCCTCCGACTCGCGCAGCGCGCGGTCGGTCAGCCGCTGCTGGGTCAGGTCCACGGCGATCGCCACCGTGCCGCAGATCGCTCCGGACGCGTCGCGCAGCGGCTCGATGTGCACGACGTAGTAGCGACCCTGGTGCTCGTACTCGAAGCTGACGGAGGCGCCCCCCAGCGCCGTGCGGTGGTGGGCGAAGGCGAGGCCGTCGCCGCCGAGGTACTCGGCTATCGGCAGCCCGACCACCTGGTTCGGCAGCAGGCCGAGCGCGGCCAGGCCCGAGCCGACGGAGGTCGTGAAGCGCAGCTGCTCGTCGGTGGTCCAGAGCACGGCGGGGATCTGCTCGACCATCAGCCGCAGGCGCGCTTCTTCCTGGCGCAGCGCGTCCGCCGTGCGCCTGGCCTCGATCGCCGAGGCGATCTGCTCGGAGACGAACACGAACAGGTCCCTCTGCTCCGGGCCCAGGCGCACCGCGGGGTCGTAGGTCTGGATCGCCGCGACCCCGATCGCCTCGCCGTGGACCACGAGCGGTGCGCCCAGCCAGTCGACGCAGTCGCTCGCGATCGGCTCGACCTCGCCGCGTGCGCGCAGCGCCTCGAACAGCTCCGGCGTCGCGAGCAGCGGCGCGCCGGAGCGCAGCACGTACTCCGTCAGGCCCCGGCCGAGCGGCTTGGTGGCCGGAGTCGGGTCGCGTTCGTCGGCGAAGTAGGGAAAGCTGAGCAGGCCGCTCGCGCGGTCCATGAGCGCGATGTAGAAGTTCCGCGCGGGCAGCACCTCGCGCAGGCTCTCGTGGATCGACTTGAACAGCTCCGGCAGGCCGCGCACGGTGCGCGCCGCCTCCGAGATGCGATAGACGCACTCCTGGGCGCGACCGCGCTGGCCGGCCAGCTCCGCCGCGCGCAGCAGGCGCTCGCGCTCGCCTTCCAGCAGCCACACCACCAGCGCGACCCCGATCAGGGCCGTGGCGGCGAAGTCGATGACCGTGAGCAGGGCGAGCGAGGCCTCGAGCGCCGAGAGCGCCAGCAGGGCCAGGCCGGCGTAGACGAACTGGTCGAGCGCGTACAGGCCGAGGGCGAGCCTCGCGAGCGTGCGACCAACGGATCGCGGGGCCGGCGCTCGCCCGAGGACGAGGGTGGCGGCGCCGAGGTAGCTGAGGCCGGCCACCAGGCAGCGAATGCCGCCGAGCACGAAGTTCCCCGGCCCGGCCAGGGCGAAAGGCACCGAGGCGGCGCCGGCGACGACGGCCGCACCCAGGACCAGGGCCCTCAGCCGGCGGCCAGGTGGCTGGGGCCGCGCCAGCCCCAGCGTCCCCAGCAGCAGCCAGGCCACCTGAAGATAGGACGCCTCGAAGGTGAGGAGGGAGGCGGCGGTCCGCGAGAGCCACGAAGCGTCGGCCAGCCCCAGCGCCGGGATGGCCCCGCCGATGTAGACGACCAGGGCCAGCCAGCTGAGCGCCCAGTCGCGCAGGTAGCCGCGGCGGAAGGTCCGGTGGAAGGCCTCGAAGCCCACGGCCAGGCCCAGCGCCAGCGCCGCCTGGCCCAGCAGCTGCGCCAGCAGGATGGTCCGCAGGCCGATCGTCACGCCAACCCTCCCGTCAAGCCTGCGAGCGCCTCACTCGTCGACGGCGTCCGCGTCGAGGTCGTGCTTGCGCATGTAGTAGCTCAGGTTGCGCGGGTCGATGCCGAGCAGGCGCGCGGCCTCCTTGCGTACGCCGCCGGCCCGCCGGTGCGCCTCCAGCAGCAGCTCGCGCTCCAGCCTGTTGAGCGCGTCGCGCAGGTTCAGCTCGCGCTCGGCGAGCGGCGCGTTCTCCGAGGACGCCGACTCGCCGCCCGGGGCGAGGTCGAGCGACTCGAGCCCGCGCGCCGGGTCGAGGATCATCGCGCGCTCGATCACGTTGCGCAGCTCGCGCACGTTGCCAGGCCAGTGGTAGGCCGCGAGCCGGGCCAACGTCTGCGGCAGGAACTCGGGAGCGGGCCGGCCGAGGCGGTGCGCGATCTCGTCGGCGACGTGGCGGGCCAGCAGCGGGATGTCGTCGCGCCGCTCGCGCAGCGGCGGCACGTCGATGCGCACGACGTTCAGCAGGTAGAACAGGTCCGCCCGGAAGCGGCCGGCCTGGACCTCGGCCTCGAGGTCGCTGTTGGTCGAGGCCACCACGCGCACGTCGACCCGCGTCGGCTGCTCGTCCCCCAGGCGCTCGAACTCGCCGTCCTGGATCGCGCGCAGCAGCTTGGCCTGGCCGGCCGCCGGCATCGCGCTGACCTCGTCGAGCAGCAGCGTGCCGCGGTCGGCCAGCTGGAAGCGGCCCTCGCGGTCGCTCGCCGCGCCGGCGAAGGAGCCCCTGCGGTGCCCGAAGAACTCGCTCTCCCACATCTCGAGCGGCACCGCCGCGCAGTTGACCTTCACGAACGGGCCCGAGCCGCGCGGGGAGAGGGCGTGCAGGCGCCGCGCCAGCAGCTCCTTGCCGGTGCCGGACTCGCCGGTCACGAGCACCACCGAGCTCGTGGGCGCCGCCGCCTCCACCATCGCCAGCACGCGGCGCCAGGCCGCGCTCTCGCCGACGGCCAGCTCGGCCTGGGCGGCCACCGTGCTGCGCAGGTAGCGCACCTCGCGCCGCAGGGCGCGCGCCTCGAGCGCGCGCTCGAGCGCCACCTCGAGCGCGTCGGGCTCCGCCGGCTTCAGGATGTAGTCGCTCGCCCCGGCCTTCAGGCACTCGACGGCCGAGGCCACGTTGCCGTGGCCGGTGAGGATCACCACCGGCACCTCGGGAGCGGCCGTCTGCATGCGTCGCACCAGGTCCAGCCCGTCGGCCCCGGGCATGCGCAGGTCGGAGAGCACGACGTCGACCGGGGCGCGGCCGAGGTGCGCGAGGGCGTCGGCCACCGACCCCGCTGCGGCCGCCTCGAAGCGGCGGGCACGCAGGACCTCGACCAGCGAGTCGCGGACGTAGGCCTCGTCCTCGACCACCAGCACCCGGCCGCGGCCTCCCGTGCGTTCGTTCATCGAGCTCACGCCTCCCCTGCGCGGACGGCCGCCGCGGCCTCCGCGTCCGCCCCGGCCAGGGCCGGCAGGCGCATGCGAAAGACCGAGCCACCGCCGGCCCGCGGCCGCACGTCCAGCTCGCCGTCGTGCTGACGCACGATGGTATGACAGATCGACAGCCCCAGGCCGGTCGAATCCTTGGTCGAGAAGAAGGGCTCGAAGATGCGCTGGCGGTCGGCCTCCGGAATGCCGGGGCCGCGGTCGGCGAACTCGGCGACGACCGTCCCATCCCGCTCGCTCGAGCTCACCCGCACCTCGCCTTTGCCCCGCTGCACCTCGCAGGCGTTGACGATCAGGTTCATCGCGACCTGGCCGAGCATCACGGGGTTGCCGTGGACCAGCAGCGGCGCGCCGGCCAGGTCCAGCTCGAAGCGCACGTGGGAGAACTCCTTGCGCGAGCGCACGAAGCCCTCGGTCTCCCGCAGTACCTGGTTGAGGTCGACCGGAGTGCGCGGGGCCTTGGCCGGGTCTGCGTGCGCGAGGACCTGGCGCACGATCCCCGCCGCCCGGTCCAACCCCTGCTTGACCGAGCCGACGTGGCGTGCGGCGGCCTCGCCGTCTCCGCGCGAAAGCGCGTCGTGCGCGAGCGTGAGGTAGTTCTTCATCCCCTCGAGCGGGTTGTTGATCTCGTGCGCGATGCCGGCGGCGAGCCGGCCGACCGTGGTCAGGCGCTCGGCGTGGAACAGCTGCCGCTCGAGCTCGCGGACGCGCGCCTCCTCCGCCGCGCTCGCCTCGAGCCGGGCGCGCCGCCGTGCCTGCTGCAGGGCGAAGCCGCCCAGCAGCAGCCCCAGCGCCATCACCGCCAGGTTCAGGGCGTAGGTGGTGCGGTAGCGCGCCCACACCGGCTCGGCGAGCCCGAGCGCGGTCGCCTCCGGCTGGGAGCAGGAAAGCGCGAAGGGCCCCGGCAGCGACCAGCCCTCGGCGCGCACCGGCGCCGCGGCACTGACCTCGGGCTCGCCTGGATTCACGGGGCCGCGCGGCCCGGCCGGCAGGCGGCCGAGCAGCACGCCGCCGGGAGTGCGCAGCTGGCAGCGGCGGCCGCTCTCGGAGCCGGCGAGCGCCAGGAGCGACGCGGGATCGACCTCGGTCTCGATCTGGATGCCGCCGGCCAAAGGCTGCGCGGCCTCGCCGTACGGCAGGCGCGCCGTCAGGCGCGGGCGCCTCGGGTCGATCGCCGCACCCTCGCGGCCGGTCGGCGCCGCCGAGACCCACAGCACCGGCACGCCGCCGCGGCGGCCCACGTGCACGAGCGGCCGGCCGTCGGGCGCGCGCACCACGATGCGCACGACCTCCGAGTGGCTGCGCAGGAAGAGCAGGAGGGCGCTCTCGGCCGCCTGCCGGAGCAGCGACTCCGCCGCGGGATCGTGGCTGGCCTCGTCGAGCCGTGCGATCGGGGGCGAGCCGCCGAGGAAGGCCAGGTCGGAGCGGACCCCCGACAGGCGGCCCTCCAGCGCCGTCGCTCGCGAGCCGACGTCGAGGCCGAACGCGCGGCGCGCCTCTTCCAGGGCACCCTGGCGGGCCACACGGATCCCCCACAGGCCGGCGAGGTTGACGGCCGCCACGGCAGCGAGGGCGATGACGGTCAGCCACCCGGGCGTGGCGCGAAGGGATCTCATGCGCGCGAGGGAGGCTCCGCCCTCCGACCCGACTATACCGTAACGTCAGTACGGGCAGCGCCCGAAGCGGTCCTCGCAGACGTTGCTGTTGCAGGAGAGACCGGTCTGGCAGGGCTGGTTCTTGCCGTCGCACGGCGCGTTGAGCGGCTGGCCGGCCGTGGTCGAGCCGCACGACGCACCGGAGACGACGTTGCTGCTGCCCTCGCAGAAGCACGGGGCGTTCGGCGCGCCGACGATGCACGAGCGCGGGGAGCAGGTGAGCGTGCCGCCCGAGCTGCTGCCCTTGCCGAGTCGGTTCGCCCCGTACAGCAGGCCCAGCCCGACCACGTTGGCGCCGAGCACGATCCCGAGGTTGCGCGCGTGCTGGCCGAGAGAGGTCTTCCGCGGAGCCGCGGTGCTCGCCCCGCCGGCGGCGGCGGTGGCGGCTCCCGGCTCGCCGGCGCCGGAGCGCCGCAAGCGCACCTCCCCGCTCAGCCTCGCCAGCGGCCGCAGGCCGTCGGGCCGCGTGAAGCCCTCGGCCAGCGGCTGCTCCGGCCCGCCCTGCTGCCAGGTGAGCATCCCCTGCAACACGCCGCCCGAGTCGCGCACGGCCAGCGTCCACTCGTTGCCGCCGGAGTCGGTGAACGAGGCGGTGCCCGCTCCCGAGGCGACGTCGGCGATCGCGTAGCGCTTGCGCAGCGGCGGGCAGCCGCTGCCCGGCTCCGCCGGCAGGTCGATCGCCACCGAGCCGTGCAGAGCGCCGCCGTCGCTCGTCAGCTCGAGGCGGACGCTGGTCGCGTCCGGTCCCGCCTCGTAGCGGCAGGTGAGCCCCGGCCAGTCGTTCGTCAGCCTGGCCGAGCCGTCCCAGCTGCCGGCGAGGCCGGGGGACTCCGGCGCGGCGGCCGGCTCCTGGGCCGGCGTCCCCGGCGGCAGCGCGAGCGATGCGGCGAGCAGGAGGGCGAAGGAGCTGCGGGCGGGAGCGTGCATGGAGACCGACCGGTCGGCGATCCTATCACGCGAGCAT
This sequence comes from uncultured Acidobacteriota bacterium, assembly GCA_963831755.1. GTDB lineage: Bacteria > Acidobacteriota > Vicinamibacteria > Fen-336 > Fen-336 > DATBSL01. Next base: position 250,092 of record CAWHRC010000016.1, on the reverse strand, counting down.
CTTCTTCGCCGTGTCGATGCGCGCGTTGTTCTCCTCGTACGAGAGCGGGCCGGAGGCGCCCTCGGGTGGGTACACGTGCCGTCGGTAGGCCGGGTACGCCTCGGTGCGCAGGTGCGCCAGCATGTGGTGCCCGCGGCGGGAGGCGCGCTCGTGGCGCAGGGCGCCGACGTCGACGGGCCCCGTCACGATCCGCTCGCCGGGCCCCGGCGAGGCCTGCGCCAGCACCCGACCGTCGAAGTCGACGATCATGCTGCCGCCCGGCCACGAGTACGGCGGATAACGCCGCAGCTGCGCTCCCTGGTTGGCCGCGACCACGTACGCCAGGTTCTCGAGCGCGCGGGCACGGTTGACGACCGTCCACCAGTCCATCGGCTCGGTGGCGCCCCACGGGTCCATGTAGGCCGAGACCCGCAGCAGCACCTCGGCCCCGTCCATCGCCAGCTGGCGCATCGCCTCGGGGAAGATCCAGTCGTAGCAGATCGCGCAGCCGATGCGGCCGATCTCGGTGTCGGCCACGGGGAACAGCGGCTCGTCGTAGCCCGGCACGTCGTGCGGGCTGGCGTGCACCTCGTACGGGATCCAGGGGTTCACCTTGCGGTACTTGTAGAGGATGCCGCCTGGGCCGATCAGGCAGGTGGCGTTGAACAGGAAGCCCGGCCAACGCGGGTCGCACTCGATCATCGTCCCGCTCTGGACGTAGATGCCGTGCTCCTTCGCCTTCGCCTGCAGGCGGTCCGTGTGCTCGTTGGGAATCGGGACGGCGAGCTTGTCGGCCAGCTCCTGGACGGTGGCGTAGACGGGCGCGGCGTGCGCGAACTCGGGGAACACGACCAGCCGCACCGGCAGGAACGGCGCGGCGCCGGCCAGCGCCGCGTCGATCATCGACAGCATGCGGTCGGTGTTGGCCCTCATCTCGAGCCGGCCGACGGGGTTCGGCAGGTCCGTCTGACAGGCCGCCGCCGAGTAGCGGATGCTGCTCATCGCGCGGCCGCGAACAGCTCGATCGGCACCATCGGCTGCACGACGAGCCTGGTGTTCCAGAGGGCCGCCTGCTCGGCGCGGCGCCGGACGCGCGCGGGGACGTCCCTCTCCGCGAAGGGGTAGGCACGCATGCCGTGGTAGGGCAGGGGCTGGACCACGTCAGGGCTCGCCGAGTTGATGTCCATCTCCTTGCTGAACCCGTCGCCGTACACGAGGAAGCTGCGCGCGAAGCCCGGCCTGGGCGCCGGCAGGGCGGTGGCGTCGAAGCTGAGCGCGAGCTCGTCGCCGGGCTTCGACACGACGAACGAGTCGTCGGCCGCCGCGAGCAGGGGGCGCACGTCGCCCAGCCGCGTGTAGCGCCCGGGCAGCGTCTTCCAGGGCGACAGGAGTGAGACCCGCGCGTAGTCGTAGCTCCACGGCTCGCGTCCGTCCGGGCTCGTCTGCTGCGAGAAGCCGCGCTCCCGCAGCTCTGCCCGCACGGGATCGAGCGGCTGCGGACGGAGGGCCGCGTCGCCCGCCGGCGCGGCCACGGCCGCCTGGTCCCAGTACACGCGCAGGTTCGTGACGACGCGCAGGCGGCGCGAGGGGCCGAGCTTGCCGGCGAGGTCCACGACGACCGTCTGCGGACGGCCCACGGGCAGGCCGATCTGCTCCACCGCCGTGCGCCACGAGCCGTCCGCGCCCTCGACCTCGAGCCGCGGCGCCTTCGTCTCGAGCCCCGCCTGACGCGCGGCGACGTTGTCGCTCGAGAACGCGTAGTCCGTCCAGCCGGTCAGGAGCAGCACCGTGTTCTCGGCCGGCAGCGCCGACAGGTCCAGCGTCAGCGCGTGCTCCTTGGCGTAGCCGCGGATGCGCTCGAGCGGCAGCCCGTCGGCGAACACGTGGTCGCGCTTCGCCAGCCGGCTCGTCACGTCACGTCCGGCGTGGTCGGTCGCCCTCGGCACCCGCGGGTCGCGCACGGCGAAGAGCCGGTACGGCTTGGGCGGGTCGGTCATGCCCTCGTCGGGGTAGACCTCCACGCCGGCCGGGTGGTCGACGGCGAGCAGCCGCAGCCGGTCGAGGTAGAGCACCTCCTCCAGCTCGTTCGTGACGCGCAGCTCGTAGCGGCCGTCGCGGGCCTTCAGCTGGCCGGGCGCGAGGCGCACGTACTCGACCGGGTCGGGCACGTTGCGCACCCCCGGGGCCTCGTAGTAGCCCATCTCGCCGCCACCGAGGAAGTCGGTCACGAACTCGAAGCGCTCGCCGTTCCACGCGTAGAGGTACGGGCAGGAGGACGGCTTGCGGTCGAGCTCGGTCACCGCCAGCGCGCTGCGCCGCCCCGTCGCACCGGGCGTGCCCAGCTCGGTCTCCGTTTGCACGATGCCCGAGACCCAGATCACGCGCACGGCGTCCGGCGCCTGGCGTGGACCCAGGCCGAAGACGAGGTCCGCCGGCGCGCCCATCGGCACCGCGGCCGAGGTCTCCAGCTTCTGGCGCAGGCTGCCGGCGCGGATGTCGACCTTCACGCCGACCGCGCCCTTGTTCGAGACGCGGCCGCTCAGCTGCACGGCGAACGAGTGCTGGAGGTCGCCGCCCTCGTTCGTGTACGAGACCAGCCGTCTCGGCGTGGCGACCAGCACGTCCTCGTCGCCGTCGGCGTCGAGGTCGGCGACCGCGAGCGCCGCGCCGTCGAAGGAGGCGGCGCGCGCACCCGCCAGGGCCGCGGCCGTCACGTCGGCCCAGGAGCTGCCCAGGTTGCGCAGCAGGCGCGGCCCCTTCGCGGTCACGGCCAGCAGGTCGAGCAGGCCGTCGTTGTCGTAGTCGAGGAACTGCGCGGCGAGCGCGCCGGCGGCCGCAGCCGGCGCCGGGCTGACGTGGAAGGCGCCCCGGCCGTCGCTCAGGGCGAAGAACGAGCCGCTCTCTGCGCCCAGGAAGAAGTCGGTGAAGCCGTCCTTGTTGACGTCGCCCGCGGCCGCGCTCAGGAACGGCCCCTTCGCCAGGAGGCCCAGCTCGCCGGCCATGTCGCGGAAGGTCCCGTCGCGCATGTTCTTGAACAGGACCGGCGCCTCGCTGCGCAGCACGAACAGGTCGACGTCGCGCCGGTTGTCGAAGTCCGTCGGGATCACCGCCAGCGCGTGCCCCTGCCCGCCAACCTGCGCTTCCGCGGAGATGTCGGTGAATGTCCCGTTGCCGTCGTTGCGCAACAGCAGGCTCGGCGCCGGGGCGAAGCCCGCCGGCAGGGCGGCGGGCCCGCCGGCGCGGGTCGCCGCGGGGTCGGCCAGACCTGCGACGAACAGGTCGAGGTCGCCGTCGTGGTCGATGTCCACGAAGGCGGCGCTCAGCGACAGGTACGGAAACGCGGGGATCTTCGCAGCCGCGGTCACGTCCTTGAAGCTGCCGTCCGCCTCCTGGTGGAAGAGCGCGAGCGCGCCGGGCTTCAGCAGCAGCAGGTCGACGCGGCCGTCGTTGTCGTAGTCCCCGGCCACGGCGGCCAGCGCCGGCACGCCCGCCAGCCCCAGCTTCGCCGTCACGTCCGTCAGCGAGCCCTTGTCGTTGCGCAGCACGCGCAGCGCCGGCAGGCCGGCCTCGATCGCGTCGAGCGCACCGTCCCCGTCCACGTCGGCCAGCACGATCGCCGCGCGCGGCAGCGAGCGGAGGACCGCGCCCGGCGCCACACTCGCACCCAGGCTCGGCGCGGCGGCGGACGGCGAGACGCCGGCCGGCACGTCCCTCTCGGCCAGCCGAACCGCCGGCGTCTTCGGGTCGACGGACTCGGCCTCGGCCCCCGTCGAGGCGAGCGCCTCGGCGTACTTGCCCTGCTCCATGTAGTTCGAGCCCAGGGCGCTCTTGTAGGCGCTGTCGCGCAGCTTCTGGAAGCGCTGCATCGCCGCCTGGCCCTCTTCCCTCTGGCCCGAGCGCGTCAGCGCCACCCCGAGGTTGTAGGCCGCGCTGACGTTGTAGGGCTCCGCCTGCGTGGCGATCCGGAAGGCGGCCGCCGCCTTCTCGTACTCGCGCATCTGGAGGCACACCTGGCCGAGCGTCACGTTCGCGCCGAGGTCCCTGGGGTCGATCGCCAGCACCTTCTGCAGGTAGGGCAGCGCCTCCTCGGCCCGGCCCTCGGTGCGCGCGATGAGCGCCAGGATGTAGTTCGGCTGCGGCGCGTCGGGCGCCGCCTTCAGGGCCTCCTCGGCGGCGGCGCGCGCGGCGGGCACGTCGGGCACGTAGAGCTGCGCGATCGCGAGGTTGATCTTCGCCGCGAGCAGGGTGGGATCCTGCGCCAGGGCTCGCTTGAACGCCAGCGCGCCGTCCGCGAAACGGAACTGCTCGAGCAGGGCCACGCCGAGGTTGTTCTCGCGCCAGGCTGCCTCGCGTGCCGCGGGCGACGCGGGCGCGGCCGCTGCCGACGGGAGCGGCGCGCTCACCTGGGCCCCGGCGCCGTGGGGCAGCGCCAGGGCCAGGGCCAGACACGGGCCGGCGAGGAAGAGGGCTCTTCGCGATGTCATCCGCTGATTCTGTCCGGGCCGGCGCCCGGACTCAAGGCTGCAGCGGCGCGCCCTTGGCGGGAAGCGTCTTGGCCGAGACGAGCCCTTGACCTTCCTTGAGGAAGGCCACCTGGTTGGCGACGACAGGCCCCGTGCGCTCGACCAGCCCGCTCGGCCAGGCCACCTCGATCGACTCGACGCGCTGGTTCGAGCCGAGGCCGAAGGTCGCGGCCGTGTCGCTCTGCGAGCAGTAGCTCGAGCCCGTGTGCACGAGCCTCCACTGCCGGCTGCCGTCGGCCAGGGTGATCGTGACCCTGGCGCCGATGCCGTCGCGGTTCGAGCGGGTGCCGATCGTCTTCACGCGCAGGAAGCGGCTCTGGTTGCCGCCGTCGTTGCGGTAGAGCACCGCCGGGCCGTCGTTCGTGCTCACGAACACGTCGAGGTCGCCGTCGTTGTCGAAGTCCCCCGCCGCCGCGCCGCGCGCGACGATCGGCCGCTGCAGCGCCGGCCCCAGCGTCTTGGTGACCGCTTCGAAGCGGCGCTCGCCCATGTTGCGGAACACGTGCGGGGCCTGGGCGTGCGTGACGCGCGGCTGCACCGCGTTGATGTCGTCGGCCACGTGGCCGTTGCCGGCGAAGATGTCGAGCCGGCCGTCGAGGTCGTAGTCGAAGAAGAAGATCCCGAACGCCAGCGTGAGCATGCTCGCGCGGCCGACCGTGGAGGCCGGCGCCTCGTCGACGTAGAGCCCGTTGCCCTCGTTGTGGTAGAGCCCGATCATCTCGTTCGAGAAGTTGGCGATCAGCAGGCTCGGCCGGCCGCTGCCCGAGTAGTCGCCGGCGTCGACACCCATGCCGGCGCGCGCGACGCCGGTCTCGCCGAAGGCGATCCCGGCGCTGGTGCCGACGTCGCTGAAGGTGCCGTTGCGGTTGTTGCGGTAGAGCTTGTTCGGCTGGGTGTCGTTGGCCAGCACGAAGTCGGGCCAGCCGTCGCCGTCGTGGTCGATCAGGGCGACGCCCAGCGCCTTCGAGGTCGGGTCCCACAGGCCGGCCTTGCGCGTGACGTCCTCGAAGGTGCCGTCCCCGCGGTTGTGGAAGAGAGTCGGGCTCTCGCCCTGGTAGGACTCCGGCGTGCAGTACGACTTCGTCTTGCCGTCGAGCGTGCAGAACAGGTCCTTGTCGGCCGTCCAGGTCACGTAGTTGGCGACGATCAGGTCGAGCTTCCCGTCGCGGTCGAAGTCGAAGAACATGGCGCTGGTGCCGAAGGTGCCGGGGCCGCGCGTGCCCGACCTGGCCGTCACGTCCACGAAGGTGCCGTTGCCCTGGTTGTGGAACAGGTGGTTGCCGCCGATGGCGGTCACGTAGAGGTCGACGAAGCCGTCGTTGTCGTAGTCCGCGGCCGTCACGCCGATCGCGAACATGCCGACCGCCAGACCCGCCTGCCTCGTGACCTCGGTGAGGGTGCCGTCGCGGTTGTTGTGGTAGAGCGCGGAGTAGGTCGGGCTGCCGTGCCCCGGCCAGTTCGTGCCGTTGGCGAAGAAGACGTCGAGCCAGCCGTCGTTGTCGTAGTCGAACAGGGCCAGGCCGGAGCCCATCGTCTCGGGCAGGTACTTCTTGCCGAAGGCGCCCGAGTTGTGCCGGAAGCGGATGCCCGCTGCCGCCGCGCCGTCGGCGAACTGGATCGCTCGTGCGCCGCTCGCCTGCGGCGACGCGACCCGCGGCACGAGGGCGAACGGCAGCGCGGCGGCCAGCGCCGCGGCGAGCAGGCGCCCGGCCCTCACTGCGCGCCTCCCTGCGGGCCAGCCTGCCGGGCCGACGCGTAGCGCCGCCGGTCCGCGCCGGGGACGGCCGGCAGCCCCGAGACGTGCTCGTGCACGGCCTGCCGCTCGATGTTGTCGAGGGGGTGGAGCCGGCGGTAGGGACCGGTGATCGTCTGGGCGGCCTCGTCCGCCTTGAAGCGCCGGTACAGCGCCTCGTGCCTGCGCGCCATCTCGCCGTCCCCGATCCCCTGGTAGCAGAGCATCAGATTGTAGTGTGCCTGCAGGTCCTCGGGGTCGATCGCGAGCACCTGCTCGAGCTGCGCGATGGCCGGCCGGTACTCTCGCTGGAGGAACAATAGCCGGCCGAGCTCGTTGCGCACCACGCGGTCCCTCGGATACGAGGCGGCCGCCTGCTCGAGCTGCGGCAGGGCCTCGGCGTAGCGGCCGGACTCCTTGAGCAGGGTGCCGAGGAAGTAGCGCGTCTTGGCCAGCTTCGGGTCGACCTCCAGCGCCCGGCGCAGCACCTGCTCCGCGCCGGTGAGGTTGCCCTCGGTCAGCCGCGCGCGGCCCACGTTGACCCAGCCGTCCGCGTAGCCGGGCTCCATCTGGGTGACCTTCAGGAACGCCGCCTCGGCGCCCTTCAGGTCGCCCTGCAGCAACAAGCCGATGCCGTAGTCGTTCCAGCGCTCGCGCACGGACGGGGCGAGCAGCTGTGCCGTCTTCGGCTGGGGCGCGCCCTTCGGCAGCACGCGGATCGTGGCCTCGGCCTCGGCCATCACGGTGACCGGGATGTCGGGCACGGCCTTGAGCTTGCCGGAGACGTTCGACGTGTCGCCGGTGAACACCCAGCGCCCGTCGTCGTGGTCGCGCGTGAGCGAGAAGGCGGCCTGGGAGGGGTCGCGCACGCCCGCGAACGCCCACTGCGTGTTCCACCAGGCGAACTTGCGGTAGTTGAGCTTCGCCCTCACCACGATCCGCTCACCGCAGTCCTCGGGGATGCGCAGCCGGTAGTGGATCGTGTCGGCCGCGCCGGGCGGGATCAGGCGAACGTAGGCGACCGAGCGCGTCGCCCAGGCGTTGCGCTTGTTGATCGGGTTTCCGTGCTCGTCGAGCTGCAGGCTGCGGTAGAAGTGCGCTCCCGGCTCCACCGGTCCGCGTCGCCCCGGGCCGCGCGGGTCGTCCTCGGTGAAGCCCGAGTGGAAGATCTTCTTGCCGTTCGAGTCGCTCGCCTCGAGCTCGACCCACACGTCGAACGCGTCGACCGTGCCGCCCGGGAAGAAGTGGCCGACCTTTCGCGTGCGCACCACGACCTCGAGGCGCGCGGAGTCACCCCGGCGGAGGGCCGCATCGACCCTGTCGAGCGGCGCCACCACCTCGGCCGCCGGGCGCACGAACGCCCGCTGTGCGCCGAAGCTGCCGGACTCCTCGCCCTGCGCGAAGCTGGAGCTGAGCTGCGGCAGGCCGGCCACGGCCTTGCCCGCCGCCGGAGATCCCTCCTCACCGGGCACCAGGCCGAACACGTCGATCGAGACGACACCCGCCTTCAGGAAGGCCTGCGTCAGCTCGAGCTGGTCCTTGTCGCCGTTGACGAACGGCAGCGCCGTGTTGGCGCCGGGAAAGCGGTGCGAGTGGATCTTGCCGTCGCGCGCCGCCGGATCCCGGGACGGGACCAGGGGCATGTGGCAGTCGGCGCACATCTGCGGCTTCGGCGGGTAGTAGAAGGAGCGCGCGCCCTCGCCCGAGACCCCGGAGGCCTGCCAGTTGTCGTACTCGTCGAAGCCGCGGATCCAGCGGTAGGAGTTGACCGGCACGTCGAGGTGCACCTTGTGGCAGGCGGCGCAGAACTCGGGGGTCTGCTCGGTGTGGAAGCTCTTCAGGAACGTGCGCGAGTGCGGGTTGGGGTCGAGCTTCAGCAGGTAGTCGTGGCTCGCTCGCAGCAGCGGGTTGTCGCTCGTCGCCAGGTCGTGCAGGGGCGGGTACTCGATCGTGAAATCGCCCTGCCCCATCGTGCTCTTCACGTGCACGATCGAGTGGCAGGAGGTGCAGGCCAGCCCGACCTGCGCCTCGGGCGTGTCGATCTGCTGCTTGATCGGCCGGTCGAACTTCCCCGCGAACACCACCGCGTGGTCGTGGCAGCCCGCGCACCACTTGGACGGCTTCGTGCCGATCACGTCCTGCATGTACTCGACCGACTTGCGGTACCACTGGTTGTTGAACGAGGCGAAGTGGTGGGCCGAGGAGTTCCACTGGTCGTAGATGTCCTTGTGGCAGCGCGCGCAGTCCTCGCTCCTCATGAAGAAGTTCGAGGGCACCGGGCCGCCCACGTTCGTCTCGGCGGACGACGGGAAGAAGGGCCCGCCCGCGCCCTGGCCCTCCCCGTCCATCGTGAGCGGCGGCAGCTCGGGGTTGGCGATCACGCTCTTCGGCGGGCGCAGGTCGGCGACGGCGCGCGCCAGTGGCGTCGCCAGCGCGAGCAGCGCCGCCGCCGTGGCCGCGGCGCGAACGGCAGGCGCCAGCGGCAGCGCGTGCCGCAGCCCGGCGGCGAGCGCCAGGAGCGCCGCCGCGGCGGTGCAGGCGACGTGCGCGTACAGCAGGGGGCGGAACGGCCGCGTGGCGCCGGTGACCGTCAGTGCGAGCCCGAGCGCTGAGCCCACGCCGAACAGCAGGGCGGCCGCGCGCCAGGCGGCGTCGAGGCGGGCCCAGTGACGGACGGCGAGGCGGACCAGCAGGGCCGCCACTGCGATGCCGAGCAGCAGGTGCAGCACGACGTTGCCGAAGTAGAAGAGGTTCGCGTCGGCGCGCGCCGCGAGGTACAGGCTGTTCCCGCCGAGCGCCAGCAGTGCGCCGGCGAGTAGACGCTCTCGTGCCATCCCCATCCTTCCCGTGAGCGCCCGTTTTCCCCGGCGGGCCTCAGGTTCGAGCCGGGATCGTCGCCGGAGGCGCGACGCCCATCGCTCCGCGATCGTGGGAGGCGGGCGCCGGCTGGAGGACGAACCCCTGATGATGCTGAAAAGGCTGGCCGGGCCCCGCTCGCGCCCACGGGTGCGCCGGCATCCGATACGGCGCACCCGTGACCTTCACGAAACGGGGACCGGCCAAGCCCGACAATTTCATCGGCAAGCTTCGTGCCGGCGGCCAGCTTGAACTCAACTGCACAAAACACCCAGATGTGGCGGGCTGCCGTGGAGATGCCACGAGCCAAAGCGGTTCAGTCTCAATCGGATCGTATTCTCTAGGCGCGCCCGCAGGACCTATGGGCTCGCCGAGCCGACTGGCGGAGATCCAAGCTGCCAGACACCGGCGATCCGGTTTTTCGGAGTCCCGGGGCCCGGCTCGCTCTACCGTCGTTACTTTCGGCGCGCCAGGGCCTTCTCGGGCGCGCGCTCGACGGGCCGGGGCGCGGTCCTCTCGCCGGGCTGCTCGCCGGGCCGCAGCTCGTCCTCGCGCGGGTGGCCCTCGGCCATCTGCTGCAGCTCGGCCCGCCGGCCCGAGCACGAACTCGAGAAAGGCGCGCGTCGCTGCCGGCTGGAAGCGGGCGAGCGAGATCACGGCCACGGTGCGCCGGAGCCGGTGGCCCTCGATGCGCAGCTTCGACAGCCAGCCCGAGCCGACCTCGTCGCGCACCGCCCAGGCCGGCAGCAGCGAGACGCCCAGCCCGCGCTCGACCATCAGCTTGATGAACGAGGTGTCGTTCGACTCGAGCGCGAGCGCCGGCTGGATCGCCCACCTTGTTGAAGAACTGGTCGGTCGCGCGCCGGACCGAGCCGCCGCGCTCGAAGAGGATCAGCCGTTCGCGCCGCAGGTCCTCGATCGAGGCCTCCGAGCGCGAGGCGAGCCGGTGGCCCTGGCCCACCACGAGCAGCAGCTCGTCCTCGAACAGGCTCTCGATCTTGAGCGCGGGCGAGTAGACGGGCAGCGACGCGAAGCCGACGTCGGCCGCGCCGTTCAGGATGTCGGCCACCGTCTCGTCCGTGGCTGGCGGTGGTGCGGAACGAGACGTCGATGCGCGGCTGCGCGCGCATGAAGGCCTCGAACATCGGTGCGAACAGGTGGACGATCGCCTGGGTCGCGGCCGCGGCGCGCACGCGCCCGGCCGGCGAGTGCTCGCCACCGGCCACGCGCTCGCGCAGCGCCTCGGCCTCGTCGAGCAGCCGCACGGCGTGCTCGAGCGCCGCCTGACCGGCGGGCGACAGCTTGACGCCGCGCTTGGCGCGGATGAACAGCGGCTCGCCGAGCTCGGTCTCGAGCGACTTGATCTGGTGGCTGACCGCGGACTGCGTGAGCCCCAGCCGCTCGGCCGCCCGAGTGAAGTTCAGCGTCTCGGCGACCACCCGGAACGTTCGCAGCTGCGACAGCTCCATCCCGCCCCTCCGCCCGCCATCACGAATCGCTCATGAATGATAGCAGAGAGATCAAGAGGATCGTTCGAACTACGGCGTGAACACCTCCGCCGAGCCCGGCTGCAGCGGGAGGCGCAGGCGTCCGTGCTCGACCACGACCGTCGTGCCGGAGCCAAGGCGCCCGACCAGCCGGGCCCCGTCGGCGAGGCCGACCGCGCCGGCCGCGACCTCCAGCGTCTCCGGCGCGTCGCCGGTGTGGATCGCCACCACGGCCACGCGGCCCGGGCCGGCGTCTCCCAGCGTGCGCGCGTAGACCCAGCTCCTGTCGGCCACGTGCAGGTTCACCGTCCGGCCGCGGCGCAGGGCCGGCGTCCGCTGCCGAAGCTGCAGCAGCGTGCGGACGTGCGCGTACACCGACTGCTCGTCGGGCGTGCGGCCCGCTCGCCTCGAAGGCGTTGCGCGGGTCCTCCCGCCAGCCGCCCGGGAAGTCGCGGCGGTTGTCGGGATCGCCGCCGCCCGGCAGCGCGATCTCGTCGCCGTAGTACACGAGCGGCGTGCCGCGCGCGGTGAGCAGGAAGCTGAAGGCGAGCTTCAGCGCGCCCACGCTGGCGCCGGGCTCGCTCATGAAGCGCGGCACGTCGTGCAGCCCGAGCAGCGTGACCAGCAGCGACGGGTCGCGGTACAGGTGGTCGCGCGCGAGCATCATCGCCGGTGCGCGCAGCGACCCGCCGCGGGCGAAGGCCTCGCGGATCGCGTAGTACAGCGGGAAGTCGAACAGCGTGTCGACGCCGGAGTCGACGCCGTCGAAGCGCGCCACGCCGCCCTGGAAGAACGAGACCAGGGCCGGGTCGCCGTCGAGCAGCTCGCCGACGACCGTGAGCTGCGGATACTCGCGCTTGATCGCCGCCGTCCAGTCGCGCCAGAAGCGGCGCGGCACGTAGGGCAGCGTGTCCTGACGGATCCCGTCGATCCCGCTCATGCCCACCCACCACAGCGTGTTCTGGATCGACGTAGCGCGCGACCTCGGGATCGTCCTGATTGAGGTCGGGCAGCATGTCGATGAACCAGCCCTCGAGCGTCGCCTTCTGCAGCTGCGGGCTGGCGTGACGGGTCCTGCAGCGTCCAGGTCTGCCAGGTGTTCGCGAGGTGCTTCGCCTGCGTGCCGTAGAACCAGGTCGGCGTCGGCGGGTCCTGCAGCCAGGGGTGGTAGGGGCCCGTGTGGTTCGCGACCTGGTCCTGGATCACCTTGATCCCGAGCTCGTGTGCCCGATCGACCAGCTCGCGCAGCGTCGCGAGGTCGCCGAAATGCTCCTCGACGGCGTAGAGGTCCGTGGCCCCGTAGCCGTGGTAGTCGGTGATGGCCTGCCCGTCGTAGATCTCGCGCTCGTTGAGGTGGTTGACGTTGTCGTACCACGGGTTGAGCCAGATCGCGCGTGACCCCCAGCTCCTTCAGGTAGGGCAGCCTCTGGATGACGCCGCGCAGATCGCCCCCGTGGTAGTAGCGCGCCTTCGCGCGGTCGAACAGGCCCTTCGAGACGGCCGGGTCGTCGTTGGTCGGGTCGCCGTTCGCGAAGCGGTCCGGCATGAGCAGGTAGATCACGTCGTCCGGCGAGAAGCCCTGGAAGCGGCCTTGCCGGGGCAGCGGCGTGTGCAGCTCGAACGGGATCGAGGCGTCCCCGCTCGCCGTGCGGATCGCGATCTGCCGCGGCCCCGGCGTGGCGGCCGGGTCGATCGTGACGTCGAGGAAGAGGTAGCTGCCCGCGTCGTTGACCCGCAGGGCGCCGGCGCCGAGGCCGCGGCCGGCCGAGACGACCCGCGCCCCCGACAGGCCGCTGCCGTGCACCAGCAGGCGCACCGGGTTGAGCGAGTGACCGGGCCACCAGCCGGGCGGCTCGACCTTGGTCACCTGTGGCGCGGCGGCCGCGCCGGCCGGCAGCCAGGCCAGCAGCGCGAGTACGCCGAAGGGGGTCCCGGCGACTCTGCGCGTCACTCCGTCTCCTCCTCCCGCACGCGCAGGGTGAGCGCGGCCGCGAGCAGCATCGAGACGCCGCCCAGCAGCAGTGCCCTCGTCGCGTCGTTGCCCAGGAAGCGTTGCATCACGAAGCCGAGCCCGACCGAGGCCAGGATCTGCGGCAGCACGATGAAGAAGTTGAAGACGCCCATGTAGAAGCCCATCTTCGCCGGCGGCAGCGCGTTGGAGAGCATCGCGTAGGGCATGGCCAGGATGCTCGCCCACGCGACGCCGACGCCGACCATCGCCAGGAGCAGCGTGCCCGGCTCGCGGATCGCGAGCACGGAGAGCAGCCCCGCGCCGCCCAGCGCCAGGCAGGCGACGTGGATCCTGCGCGCGCTGAGGCGCCGGACCAGGCCCAGCAGCACGAACGCGAAGGCGAACGCGACCAGGTTGTAGGTCGCGAAGCAGACGCCGCCCCAGGCGACACCCTCCTGGTAGCGGCGGGCCGAGGCCAGCCGCTCGACCAGGGCGGCCGCCGCGACGGCCAGCCCGGCCTCGGCCACGGATCCCTGCGCCAGCCCGTGCTGCCCCAGCAGCGAGGCGATCGTGCGCACCATCGGGTTCTTGCGCTCCGCGTCCGAGGCCGGCACGGCCGGCGCGGAGAGCTCGCGCGCGATGAGGCCGCCGATCTCCTCGGCGCCGATCCTGGCCCCGGGGTCGGGCGGCGCCGCCCTCAGCCCGAGCATCGTCTTCAGCCCGTCGAGCGCGCCCGAACCCGCCTCGCCGGCGACGGGCGCAGTCGCCGGCTGCGCCTTGAGCTGCTCGTAGCCACGGGCGACCGCGGCGGCCCGATCCAGGAGCGCCGCGTTGGCCGGGTCGTCGAGCGCCCGCTCCACCGCGGCGCTCGCGACGCCGAGCGGCGCGCCGTGGTAGATGCCCTTCGCGATCCCCGGCGCGAAGTAGATCCACAGGCAGAACAGGCCGAACCAGGTGCAGAACTGCACGGCGGCCAGCTTGCGCATCGGCCCGGGCATCGAGCCGATGCCGCCCAGGATCTCGGAGAACACGTGCGACCAGCCGGAGCGCTCACGCTTCGCGCGCGAGAACGCCTCCAGGTCGGCCGGCGGGTACTCGCGCGTCGTCACCACGGTGTAGAGCACGCCCAGCAGGAACACGAACGCACCGATCGTGAACGCCACGTGCACGGCCGGCGGGATCGCGCTGCCCACCGTCGACTCGGCGCTGACGCCGAAGCCACGCGTGAGGACGAAGGGCAGCGCCGAGGAAAGCACCGCGCCAGCGCCGATCAGCAGGCTCTGCATGGCGAAGCCGACCTTGCGCTGGTCGTGCGGCAGCATGTCGCCGACGAAGGCGCGGAAGGGCTCCATGCTGACGTTCACGGACGCGTCGAGGATCCAGAGCAGCCCCGCGGCCATCCAGATGGCACTCGAGTTCGGCATCGCGAGCAGGGCTAGGCTCGCGAGGATCGCGCCGGAGAGGAAGTACGGCCGCCGGCGGCCCAGCCGGTTCCAGGTGCGGTCGGAGAAGTAGCCGATCACCGGCTGCACCAGCAGCCCGGTGAGCGGCGCCGCGAGCCACAGGATCGCGATCTCGTCCTCGCGCGCGCCCAGGTACTGGTAGATGGCGCTCATGTTCGCCATCTGCAGCCCCCACCCGAACTGGATGCCGAGGAACCCGAACGACATGTTCCAGATCTGCCAGAACGAGAGGCGGGGCTTGTCGGTGGCCTCTTCCACGAGGTGCCTCCTGGGTGTCGTGTTCGGGTTCGCTACTGCCGGGCGCTGCGGCGGGGCGCCTCTCAGCGCAGGTCGACCTCCGCCTCGCTGTCGAAGCCCAGCCGGTGCGACCCGCCACCGCGCTCGCGCACGTAGAAGTGCCCCTTGACCCTCGCCTTCACGCGGTCGTGGTCGAGCACCTCCTTGATCGCGCCCGGCACCCTGATGAAGCTGAGGTCCGCGCGCGATCTCACCGTCGCCTGGTCGAAGGCGCGCAGCTCGATCGGGTCGGGCATGAAGCCGCGCCCGACGCGCCGCCCGTTCAGGATCAGCTCGTAGTCGAAGCGCTCGACCAGCAGGTCGTCGGGGTTGGGGTTGCGCACCGCGAACACGACGTCGAGCTGGGCGCCCGTGATGCCGACCTTCGCACCGGAGAGGCCCTGCACCTGCAGGGTCGGCGCCTTGATGGCGCAGGCCGCGCCAGCCAGAAGCACGGCCGCCGCGAACGACACCGTGACGAAACGCACGCGCTGCCTCCTTCCGGCGGGCTGCCGCTCACCAGACGCGGCAGGCGTTCTCACGGACCATCGGCTGCCCCGCCTTGCAGCCGAACGCCTTGGCGAACTCCGGCATGTTGCCGACGCTGCCGTTGACGCGGAACTGCCCGGGCGAGTGCGGGTCGGTCTGGGCGAGCTGGCGCGCGGCCGCCTCGGTCACGTTCTGGCACCAGACGTTGGCGAAGCCGAGGAAGAAGCGCTGCTCGGGCGTGAAGCCGTCGATCGGCCGGCGCGGCTTGCCCGCCAGGGCCTTCTGCAGCGCGGCGTACGACACGCGCAGCCCGCCGTTGTCGGCCGTGTTCTCGCCCAGGGTGAGGGCGCCCTTGAGGTGCACGTCGCCGTTCACGGCGTCCTTCACGCTGACGAAGCCGTCGTACTCGCTCTTGATGCAGCCGGTCCGCTCCTCGAAGGCCGTGCGGTCCTCCGGCGTCCACCAGTTCTCGAGGTTGCCCCGGGCGTCGAACTTGCTCCCCTGGTCGTCGAAGCCGTGCGTGTACTCGTGGCCTATCACCACGCCGATGCCGCCGAAGTTGACCGCGTCGTCGACCTGCCGGTCGAAGAAGGGCGGCTGCAGGATGCCGGCCGGGAACACGATCTCGTTGTTGGCCGCGTTGTAGTAGGCGTTCACCGTGGGCGGCGTCATGCCCCACAGCGTGCGGTCGGTCGGCTTCTCGATGCGCGCCTGGCTGCGCTTGACCTCGAAGACCCGCGCGCGCCGGGCGTTGCCGTAGTAGTCGTCGCGCCGGACCTCCACGCTGGAGTAGTCCTTCCACTTCGCCGGGTAGCCCACCTTGTCGGTGCCGAACGCGGCGAGCTTCGCGAGCGCCTTCTTCTTCGTGTCGGGCGTCATCCAGGGCAGGCTCTCGACGTCCTCGCGCAAGGCGGCGGTGAGCGCCTCGATCATCGCCTTCATGCGCGCCTTGCCCTCGGCGCCGAAGGTCCTCTCGACGTAGAGCTGGCCCAGCGCGTCCCCGAGGCCGCGGTCGGTCGCCTGCACGCAGCGCTTCCAACGCGGCTCGATCTCCATGGCGCCCCGCAGGAACTGGCGGTTGAAGGCGAAGTCCTCGCGCACGAAGGCCTCGCCCAGGTAGGGGGCGGCCTCGCGCACCGCGTGCCAGCGCAGGTAGGTCTTCCAGTCCGCGATCGGCGTGGCCTCGACCAGCCCGCTCGGCCTCCTGCGAAGAACTTCCTGCTGCTCACGTTCAGCCGCTCGAAAGCCGGGGCGCCGGTGGCCGGGAAGTAGGCGGCGAAGTCGAAGCCGGGGGCCAGCTGCTCCAGCTCGGCCACGCTCATCAGGTTGTCGCGGTTCTTCGGGTCGCGCAGCTCCGTGCGGTCCATGTGCGCCGCGGCCAGCCCGGTCTCGATGCGCAGCACCGTCTGCGCGTGGACCTTCGCCGACTCCGCGTCCTCGCCCGCCAGCTGCAGCATGCGCGCGGCGTGCTCGAGGAAGCGCTCCCGCTTCTCCTTCGACTTCGCGTCGTCCTTCAGGTAGTCGTCGCGGTCGGGGAGGCTGAGGCCACCCTGGCCGATGGTGGCGATCGTGCGCGTCGAGTCGTGCATGTCCGGCGCGGAGCCGAAGCGGAACAGGGCCGGCAGGGCCCTGGCCTCGTTCTCGCCTAGCAGCCGGAACAGGTCCGCCCGGGACTGCACCGACGCGATCGCGGCGAGGACCGGCTCGAGCGGCTTGCGGCCCTGCGCCTCGATCGTGGCCTCGTCCATGCACGCGGCGTAGTAGTCGCCGACCCTCGCCTCGACCGGAGAACGCGGGTGCGAGGGGTCCTTCGCCGACTCGAGGATCGCGTGCAGCTCCTCGCGGTTGCGCTCGGCCAGCTCGTTGAAGCGGCCCCAGCGCGTCTGGTCCGGCGGGATGGGGTTGGCCTTGCGCCAGCTGCCGCAGGCGAACTGGTAGAAGTCCACGCAGGGATCGACCGACCTGTCGAGCGCAGCGATGTCGAATGCGGCAGGCTTGGCGGTCGAGGCCTCGGTGGCGCGAGCCGTCCTCGCTGCCGGCTCCTCGCCCGCCGCGCCGGAAACGCTACCGCAGGCGACCAGCACGCACGCCAGGAATCGCGATCTCATCGCTCGGCCTCCGCCCGGCCAGGCCCGACGCTTCGGCCCCCCGGCATCATAGTCTCGGCGCGCGGGCCGCGCGCGGTCGCTAGCGAGGGGCGCCATTCGCGGCGCGGGCGGGGGCGGCCGCCGCAGGGGCGGCCGTGCGGCCCGAGGCCTCCGTCAGCGCGCGCAGGCGCACGCGCAGCTCCGGCGTGAGGTCCTCCGCGGCGTAGCGCCAGCGCCAGTTGCCGGAGGCGCGGCCGGGCAGGTTCATGCGGGCTTCGCCGCCGGCGCCGAGCAGGTCCTGCAGCGGCACGACGGCCGTGTCGGCCACCGAAACCAGGAGAGTGCGGACGAAGTCCCAGTGGATGCGGCTGCCGTCGCCGCCCACGTACGCGAGCGCGCGCTGGTGCTCCCGCTCGACCTCCTCCGGCGTGCGCGTCGAGTCGCCGACGCCCGCCCGCCACCAGCCGACCACCGTGTCGTTGTCGTGGGTGCCGGTGTAGACCGCCTTGTTCCTGGGGAAGTTGTGCGGCAGGAAGTCGTTCGCGTGCGAGTCGCCGCCGAACGCGAACTGCAGGATCGCCATGCCCGGGAAGCCGTAGCGGTCGCGCAGGGCCTCGACCTCGGGCGTGATCACTCCCAGGTCCTCGGCCACGATCGGCAGCGAGCCGAGGGCCCCGAGCAGCGCCTCGAAGAAGGCGGCGCCCGGGCCCTTCACCCACTGGCCGCGCTCGGCCGTCTCCGCATCGCCGGGCACCTGCCAGTAGGCCTCGAAGCCGCGGAAGTGGTCGATGCGGACACGGTCCACCAGCGCGAGCACCGCACGGAAGCGCTCGATCCACCAGCCGTAGCCGCTGCGCGCCAGCGCGTCCCAGCGGTACAGCGGGTTGCCCCAGAGCTGGCCGGTCGCGCTGAAGTAGTCGGGCGGCACGCCGGCCTGGAACGACGGACGGCCGTCGGCCGCGAGGTGGAAGATCTCCGGATGCGCCCACACGTCGGCGCTGTCGTGGGCCACGAAGATCGGGATGTCGCCCATGATCCGGATCCCGCGCGCGCGTGCCTGCGCGCGCAACGAGGCCCACTGCTCGAAGAACAGCCACTGCTCGAACTCGACCTCGCGCATCTCGCGAGCCAGCTCGCGGCGCGCCCGGTCGAGCGCACCCGGCTCGCGGCCGACCAGCTCGCGGTCCCAGGTGTGCCAGGCCGCCCCCCCGTTCGCGCGCTTGAGCGCCATGAACAGCGCGAAGTCGGGAAGCCAGGCGGCTTGGCCACGGGCGAACGCCTCGAAGCCCTCGCGCTGCGGGGCGCTCGCCTCCTTCTCGAACGCCGCGAAGGCGCGGGCGAGCAGCGGCCTCTTGAAGTCGATCACCGCACCGAAGTCGACCTCGCGCTCGGGAAAGGCCGGCCGCTTGCGGAGCTCGGCGCCGGACAGCAGCCCCTGGTCGTGCAGCCGGCCGGGGCTGACCAGCAGGGGGTTGCCGGCGAACGCGGAGAAGCACTGGTACGGCGAGTCGCCGTAGCCCGTCGGCCCCAGCGGCAGGACCTGCCACAGGCGCTGTCCGGTCTGGGCGAGAAAGTCGAGGAAGGCGATCGCCTCGGGGCCGAGCTCGCCGATGCCGTTCGGGCCGGGGAGCGAGGTGGGGTGCAGCAGGATGCCGGCGAGGCGGTCGCCCACGGCTACTCGATGTTCACCAGCGTCGAGGCGTTGACCAGGTTGGTGTGGTCGTCCTTCACCTGGACGGCGATCGTCAGCGTGGCGGCCTTGCTGAGGTCCGGGAGCGTGTAGCTGGCGGACTGCGTCAGGCTGATCGTCTCCAGCGCCTCGATCCGGCTCTTGCCCACGAATACGACCATGTCCCTGCTGTCGTAGTAGGTGATCGCCACCAGGCCGCCGGTCTTCGGGTCGAACACCGAGCCGTTGACGAACACGATCTCGCCGCCGAGGCCGTTCGTCTCGGTGAGCGTGATCTTGTAGCTCGCGCTCACGCCCGCGGTCAGGCTGTTCTGGGTGGCCACGACCGGGTTGGGCTCGACCGTGATCTGGATGATCGCCCGGCTTCCCGTACCGACGGTGATCGGTGTGCTGCTGTTGCAGGCGGGCAGGACTGCGGCCGCGAGCAGCGCGATCGGCAGCAGGCCACGGCGGAGGACGCTTTTCTTGAAGTCCGGCATTCGAGCTCCCTGATTGAGCGCGGGACGGAAGGCCATTCTAGCCCCTTGCGGCGCCCCGCGCACCGTCCCGGCCGCCCGTGCCGCCGGGACGTAGAATGCAGGCCTTCGCGCTGGAGGGCCCTTGATCCGGAGCAGTCGCTGCCTGCCGCTCGCAGTCCTGACGCTGCTGCCCGCGCTCGCGCACGCGGGATGGCGGGAGGTCGGCCCGATGCCAGCGCCGACGCCGTCTCGCGACGGCCTCGTCTTCGCGAACGGGCACGACGTCGTGTCGGTGACCGCGCTGGCGCCGGAAGTGGTCCGGGTCCGCTTCGCCCCTGCCACCGCGCTCGGGCGCGACCACTCGTATGCGGTCGTCAACCACGAGCTCGGCCCCCCGCGCGCGCGCGTGAGGGCGGGGACCGGCACGTCGGAGATCGCGACCGCGGCGCTGCGCGTGGTGATCCGCCACGCGCCCTTCCGGATCGAGTTCCAGGACGCGAGCGGGGAGTCGCTCGACGCCGACGACGCCACGCTCGGGATGGCCTCGGCCGGCAGCGCCGTGCGCGCCTGGAAACGGCTGCGCGACGACGAGCAGGTCTACGGCTTCGGTGAGAAGGCCGGGCGGCTGGACAAGCGCGGCTGGGCGCTCGGCGGCTACCACTACACCATGTGGAACACCGACACCTACGCCTGGGACTCGTCGACCGACCCGCTGTACGTTTCCGTCCCCTTCTTCATCGTCATGCGAGGCGGCCGGGCGCACGGCATCTTCCTCGACAACACCTACCGCTCGAGCTTCGACGTGGGCCGCGAGGCACGCGAGAGGCTCTCCTTCGGCGCGGACGGGGGCGAGCTCGACTACTACTTCATCCAGGGCCCGCACCCGAAGCAGGTGGTCGAGCGCTACGCGGCGCTGACCGGCCGCATCCCGCTGCCCCCGCGCTGGGCGCTCGGCTACAACCAGTGCCGCTGGAGCTACTACCCCGAGTCGCGGGTGCGCCTCCTGGCCGCGACCTTCCGCGAGCGGCGCGTCCCCGCGGACGTGATCTGGCTCGACATCGACTACCAGGACGGCTTCAAGCCCTTCACCTGGGACGCTCAGCGCTTCCCCGACCCGGCGAGGATGATCGCCGACCTGCGCGCGCAGGGCTTCCGGGTGGTCACGATCGTGGACCCGCACCCGAAGAAGGAGCCCGGCTACCGGCCCTACGACGAGGGAGTCGCCGGCGGCCACTTCGTGAAGAACAAGGACGGCTCGTTGTTCGAGGGGCCGGTCTGGCCGTCGGGCGCGGCCCGCAACCCCGGCAACAGCGTCTTCCCGGACTTCACGCGGCCGGCCACGCGCGAGTGGTGGGGCGGGCTCTACAAGGACTTGCTGGACGTCGGCGTCGCCGGGATCTGGAACGACATGAACGAGCCGGCCGTGTGGATCCACCCCGAGGACTCGATGCCGCTCGACACCCGGCACGACGGCGAGGGCCGGCCGACCGACCACCGCGAGGCGCACAACGTCTACGGGATGCTGAACAGCCGAGCGACGTTCGAGGGCCTGGCGCGGCTGCGGCCCGACGCGCGACCCTTCGTGCTCACGCGCTCGAGCTTCGCCGGCGGCCAGCGCTACGCGGCGGTCTGGCCGGGGGACAACACGGCCGACTGGTCCTCGCTGCGCCAGTCGCTGCCGACGCTGATGGGCCTCGGCCTGGGCGGTTTCGCCTTCGTCGGCGCCGACATCGGCGGCTTCGCGTACTACCCGTCGGGCGAGCTGTTCACGCGCTGGCTGCAGGCCGGCGTCTTCAACCCGTTCATGCGCGCACACACCGAGGCGGCAACACCCGACCAGGAGCCATGGTCCTTCGGCGAGCGCTGGCTCGCCCTCAACCGGCGCGCGATCGAGCTGCGCTACGAGCTGCTGCCCGAGATCTACGGCGTGATGGAGGAGACGAGCCGCACCGGCCTGCCGGCGCTGCGCCCGATGTTCCTCGAGTACCCCGAGGACCCGCAGACCTGGTCGCGCGACGACCAGTTCTTCTTCGGCGGCGACCTGCTGGTCGCGCCGGTGCTCCGTGAGGGCGTCACGCAGCGCGAGGTCTACCTGCCCGCGGGCGACTGGTACGACTTCTGGACCGGCGCGCGCGTCGAGGGCGGCCGGGCGCTCGGCGTGCCGGTCAGCCTCGAGTCGCTGCCGATCTACGTGCGCGCCGGTGCGTTCGTGTTCCGGCAGCCCGTGGTGCAGCACACGGGCGAGATGCCCGGCCAGCCGCTGCTCGTCTCGCTCTTTCCCGCCGCCGCCTCGCAGGGCTCGCTCTACGAGGACGACGGCGAGTCGCTGGCCTACACGCGCGGCGAGTACTCGCGCCGGCGCTTCTCGCAGGCGCGCGACGCGCGTGGCGTCACGATCGAGCTGGGCGCGACCGAGGGTCGCTATCGCCCCGCGGCGCGGAACCTGGTCCTGACGCTGGTCGGCGAGGCGAACGCGACGAGCGTGCTCGCCGGCGGCCGGGCGCTGACCCGCGTCGAGCCGACCGCCCTCGCGACCACGGCGAGCGGCTGGACGGTCCGCGACGGCACCGTGGTCGTGAAGCTCGCGGACTCCCCGGAAGCGCTCCGGATCCGCGTCGAGCGCTCTAGGCTACCGGCGCGCGGCGCGCTCCTCGAAGGCCGCGACGTCGGCGAAGTATTGCCGCGCCAGCTCGGCGGACGCGGGGTTCGTGTACAGCTCCGGCACGGGGTGCCGCAGCAGTTGGGCGATCGCCTCGGCGACTTCTTCTGCGGTCTGCGACATTCCTGGCGAGGCCGGCCCTGCGGTCCTGGCCGGCGCCGCACCCGCAACCGCCGGCACACCCGTCACCGCAGGCGGCCCGCCCCGGGCGTTGCGGGCGAAGTCGGTCGTCACGACGCCCGGCATCACCAGCGACACGTGGATCCCCGGGTACGCCTTCAGCTCCGCGCGCAGGCTGGCGGTCAGCGAGTTGAGCGCGGCCTTCGCCGCCGAGTAGGCCGAGCGCACGCTCACGAGCGGAACGCGGCCGAGGAACGACGACACGTTGACGACGTGCCCGGTTCCGCGCTCGACGAAGTGGGGCGCCGCGGCCTGCATCCCGTAGAGCGCCGACTTGAGGTTGACCGCCACCATCTCGTCGACGTCCTCGTCGGTCAGCTCGAGCACCGGGCGGCTGATGCCCCGGCCGGCGTTGTTGATCCAGGCGTGGAAGCGGCCGAAGGCAGCGAGGGTCTCGTTGCGCAGGCGCTCGACCTGCGCGCGCTGCGTCACATCGGTCTCCACCGCCAGCGCCCGCGGAGCGCCGAGTCGCTCGGCCTCACGCGCCACCTGCTGAAGCTCGTCGCCGCGGCGGGCCGCCAGCACGAGCCGCCGGCCCTCCTGCGCCAGGCGCAGGACGAGGGCCGCCCCGATCCCGCTGCTGGCCCCGGTGATGACGACGACTTCGCTCTCGCCCACTCGTCAGCTCCCCTCGGCCCCCCGGCCGTCCTGATCGTACCAGCCTGCGCTGGCAGGCAGTCGTCCTCGGGTAGACTGCCAGGATGCCCCCCGACGCGGAGATCGCGCTCCATCGCGTCCACGCGGCACTCGGCGCCGTGTTCGGGGATCGGGCCGGCCACGCCCTCGTCGCCTCCTACGGGAGCGCGAGCGACGAGTACTGGTCGGCACGCGAGCGTGCCGGTCTCGTCGACCTGCACGACCGCGGCCTGCTCGAGGTCACGGGGCCGCAGCGCCAGAAGTTCCTGCAGGGCATGCTGAGCAACGACGTCGCGGGACTGCAGCCGGGCCAGGGCTGTCGGGCGGCGTTCCTCAGCGTGAAGGGCGCCGTGCAGGCCGTCGTGCGCGTGCTGGTCGACGCCAGCGCCGTCTGGATCGAAACGGCGGCCGAGGGTCTCTCTCCCCTGCAGCGGAGCCTGGAGCACTACCGCGTGGCCGCCCCGGTCCGCTTCGCGCCACGGCCGGGCGCCGTGTTCGCCGTGGTCGGGCCGGCCGCGACCGACGTCCTGGCCGCGGCAGGCGTGGCGACTCCCCCGCGCGCACCCGAGGCGCACGTCGCGGCTGCGATCGCCGGACAGCCGGTCCGCGTGGCGCGCGCGGGGGACCTGCCGCGTGGCGGCTGGGTCGTCCACGCGCCGGCCCAGGCGGCTGCCGTGGTGTGGCAGGCGCTCCACTTCGCGGGCGCGCGACTCGTCGGCCGCGACGCGCTCGACGCGCTGAGAGTCGAGTCGCTCCGGCCCTGGTACGGCACGGACATCGACCAGGGCAACCTGCTGCACGAGACCGGCCTCCTCCACGAGTGCCACTCGCCGAGCAAAGGCTGCTACGTCGGCCAGGAGGTGGTCGCCCGGCTCGAGGCCCGCGGCGGCCACGTCAACAAGGCGCTGCGCGGCTTCCTGCTCGGTGCGCCGGCCGACGCCGGCGCACCCGTCACGGCCGGCGACAGGGAGGTCGGTCGGGTCACCACGGCTGCCGTCTCGCCTCGGCTCGGACCCGTGGCCATGGGCTACGTGCAGCGCAGCCACTTCGCGCACGGCTGCGAGGTGCTGGTGGGCGGCACGCCGGCCCGGGTCGTCGACCGCTTCGAGGAGTAGGTCGGTGAAGATCTACACGAAGACCGGCGATCGCGGCGAGACGAGCCTGCTCGGCGGCGCGCGCGTGCGCAAGGACCACGTTCGGGTGGCGGCCTGCGGCGACGTCGACGAGACGAACGCCGCGCTGGGGAGCGTCCGCACGCTCGCCGCTGCGAGGCTCGATGCCCTGCTGTCCTCGATCCAGAAGGACCTGTTCGCGATCGGCGCCCAGCTCGCCGACCCGGCGCAGAGGGTGGCCGCCCGGCATGCGAAGGCGGCCGTCAGGGGCGCCAGGGTTCGCCAACTGGAGAGGCTGATCGACGCGCGCGAGGCCAGGTTGCCGCCGTTGCGCGCGTTCGTGCTGCCGGGCGGCTCACCGGCGGCCGCCCTTCTCCACCAGGCGCGGGCCGTGTGCCGGCGCGCCGAGCGCTCGGTCGTGACGCTCGCTTGCGAGGCGGACGTCGACCCGCGGATCCTCGTCTACCTCAACCGGCTCTCGGACCTGCTGTTCGTGCTCGCACGCTCCGAGAACCGCCGGGCTGGAGTCGCCGAGGACCGCTGGTAGGCGCGCCTCTCAGGCGAACGTCCGCAGGTCGATCCGCGGATCCCAGACCTCCCTGGAGCGGAGCAGCTTCTCCCAGCCGACCTCCTCGCGCGAGTAGGCCGCCTCGCGCCCGAGCATGGCGCTGAGGGCCGCCTCCGCGCCCGTGTCCGCTTCGTTGACCAGCTTGCCGCTCACGATGCTCTCGATGAAGGCCTTCTGCTTGTTCGGGTCCGCGTCGTCGAGCGCGCCGCTGAACTTGCCCGTCGCCGCGAGCGCGGCGTCGGTCACCGGTGCCTTCCCGAGGCCCGGGTACTCCCACTCCTGCTCGCCCGACAGGCGCACTGGCGCGTCGTAGCGCGCCTCCGCGCAGCCCTTCGTGCCGTAGTACTGCATGCCGACGCCCCACGCGGACTTGCCGAACTGGGTCGAGGCGAAGCTCACGTGCACGTCGTTCGGGTAGGTGAAGACGCAGTTGAAGTGGCTCCAGCAGTCGCCGGCGTCGGTGCGGCCGGCGCGGCCGCCGGCGCCCACGGCCTTCAGCGGGTGCCCCTGGAACATCCAGTTGGTGACGTCGATGATGTGCACGTTCTGCTCGACGATCACGTCGCCCGAGAGCTTGCGGTCGTAGACCCAGTTGCGCAGGCGCCGCTCGACCGCCGAGGCCTGCGGCCAGTCGGGACGCTTGAGGGCGGAGGCGAAGTAGTGGATCTGGCCCGAGACGGGCTGGCCGATCTGGCCCTCGTGGACGCGCCTGGCCAGCTCGACGTACGGCGAGGCGTGCCGGATCTGGAAGCCGACGGCGAGGCTCAGCTTCCCCCTGGCCCGCTCGCCGAGGGCCATCACCTTCTTCGCGCCGGGCACGTCCACCGCTACCGGCTTCTCGAGGTACACGTGCTTGTTCGCAGCCAGCGCCAGCTCGAGGTGGCCCGGGTGGTAGTAGGGCGGTGTCGCGATGTAGACCGCGTCCACCTCCTTGCAGGCGAACAGCTGCTCGGCGGAGCCGGGGCCGCGGAACATGCGCGCCGCCTCGATCGCGGGCTTGCCGCGCTTCGATGCGGCCGCGTCGAACTCCTTGCGCGCGATCTCCAGCGGGTCGGGGAACAGGTCG
Organism: uncultured Acidobacteriota bacterium; assembly: GCA_963831755.1. Classification (GTDB taxonomy): domain Bacteria; phylum Acidobacteriota; class Vicinamibacteria; order Fen-336; family Fen-336; genus DATBSL01. The sequence continues at coordinate 224,880 of CAWHRC010000016.1, read as the reverse complement.
CCGATCGCGGTCACCACCGCGTCCGTGTTCTCCAGGAACGAGGCCGCCACGTTCCGGCCACGGCCGCCGCAGCCCAGCACGCCCAGCCGCACCGCGGAGTTGGCCTGCGTGCCCCACACCAGCCGCGGCTCGAGGATCACGACGCCCGCCGCCGTCGCGGCCCCCAGGAACTCGCGTCGACCGACCTTCCCGTCACTCTGAGCGCTCATGGCTGCCTCCCCGTCACCGGGCCAACGTCTCCACGTACTCGCGCGCGGCGCGGATGTCCGCCACCCTCGCGTTTCCCCCTTCCCGCTCGATGCACAGCGGGCCGCTGAAGCCCACCTCCGCGAGGAGCGGGAACAGGGCCTTCCAGCCCACGTCACCCCTGCCCACAGGGACCTCCTCCCCCCAGCTCCCGGGGACCTTCGTGCGGACGGCGTCCTTGACGTGGCACTGGCGCACCCACGGCGCGAGCGTCTTCAGGGCCGCCGCCGGCTCACCCTTGGCGTACAGGACCATGTTCGCCGGGTCGAAGTTCACGCCGACGTTCGGGCGATCGAGCTTGCGCAGAAAGGCCGCCAGGGTCCCGGCGGTCTCCTGTCCGGTCTCCATCCCGAGCGTCATGCCACGCGCGGCGAACAGGTCGGCGACCCGGCGCAGGCGACCCTGAAGCCGGGCGAACGCGGGGTCGCTCTCCTCGTGGGGCAGGAAGCCGGCGTGGAACGTCACGAGCTTCAGCCCGAGCCGCTCGGCCAGCTCGGCGTTCGCCTGGATGTTCCGCCAGTTGTCCGGCCAGGTCGCGTCGGGGACGACACCGCCGGTGCGACGGATCGTCTCGAGCGTCGTGTAGTCCTCGCCGATCGTGCCGAACATGCCCGAGACGAGTGCCACGCCGGCCTTGGCACACTGGCTGCCGAGGTCCGTCCACGCCCCGCGCGCGTCGCCGCGGATCGGGTCGAGCGCGATCTGCAGCCGCCGCACTCCGGTCTGCGCCAGCTTCGCCAGCAGATCGCTCGCGGAGGCCGGCTCGAGCGACCAGCTGCACACCGCGAGCCTCTCGCCCAGGGGCACGCGCGGCTGTGCGAACGCCCGCGCGCCGAGCAGGCGGGAGGTGGCCACGCCGCACAGGGACGCCTTCAGGAAGCTACGACGGCTCGGCTCGCCGCTCATCGAGCACCTCCTCGCACGGTGGCCGCGTGGCTCACGCTGCCGGCACGGGCTTCTGGCCCGCCAGGAAACGGTTGCAGCGCGCGACGACGTCCTTCAGGTACGTCGCGTCGCCGCCTGCGATCTCGGTCGTCATCCAGCCCTCGTAGCCGACCTCCGCGAAGGCCTTGTGCACCTCCGGCCAGTCCACGTCGCCCTCGCCGAGGTTCACCCAGTCGAACCTCCCCTTGCCCCGGTCCAGCTTGAAGTCCTTGAGGTGCACGCGCGAGATGCGCTTCCCCAGCGTGCGGATCCAGTCCTGCGGGTAGCCGTAGAAGACCATGTTGCCGACGTCCAGGTAGGCCTTGACGTACGGCGAGGCGAGCTCGTCGACGTAGCGGGCCATCTCCAGCGGGCTCAGCAGGAACTTGTTCCACACCTCCTCGATGCCGACCACGACCTTCAGCTCCTGGGCGAGCGGCAGGATGCGCTCGCGGATCGCCTTCTGCGAGCGCGTCCAGGCGTCCTGGTAGGAGGTCTCGGGGCCGACGACCGCCGGCACGAGCAGCACGGAGTCCGCGCCCCAGAGCTTCGCGTTGCGCAGCGAGGCTTCCATGCCGGCGACGCTCTTGCCGACCACCTCGGGGTCGGCGCTGGACAGCGGGTACTTCCAGTGGTCGGCGTTCATGACGGAGTGGATCTTCAGCCCCGTCTTCGTCGCCGCCTCCTGGACCTCCTCGGCCACCCGGGCCTCGCCGATCGTCCCGACCTCGATTCCCTCGAAACCGCAGTCGAGGGCCAGCTGGAAGCGCTCGCGCCACCCCAGCTCCTTCGGGAGCATGGAGACGTAGAGCGCCTTCCTCGGCCCGCCGGCCGCCGCGGCGCCGCGGGGCCGGAGCGCCGCGACTGCGGAGAGGGCCGCCGCCGTGCCGAGGAACGTCCTGCGATCGAGGGTCATCGTGACCTCCCTTGCGGCGCCGTCGCCGCTTCGCGGCTGGAGCCTACGGCCAGCCCTCGGCGACGGTCAATAGCGATCTCAGGCGCTGTGCGCGCGAACGACCGCGGCCGGGCACGGCCTCTCGCCTCAGACGTCGCAGATCTGGAACGCCTGCTCGAGCGCGTGCAGCGGGTCGCCGGCCGGCACGAACTCCTGGGCGACGAAGCCGCCGAAGCCCGTGTCGGCGATCGCGCGGCAGATCGCCCCGTAGTTCAGCTCCTGGCTGTCGTCGATGTCGTGGCGGCCGGGGACGCCGGCCGTGTGGAAGTGGGCGATCCACGCGGCGTTATCGCGGATCGTCCGGATCACGTCGCCCTCCATGATCTGCATGTGGTAGATGTCGTAGAGCAGCTTCACGCGCGGCGAGCCGACCTTCTTCACGAGCGCGACGCCCCACGCGGTGTGGTCGGCCATGTAGTCCTTGTGGTCGACCTTGCTGTTCAGCAGCTCGACGCACAGCGTGACGCCCTTCTTCTCGGCCTGCCCGGCGAGCTGGACGAGACCGCGCGCGCAGTTCTCCAGCCCCTCCTCGTCGGACAGGCCGGCGCGGTTGCCCGAGAAGCACACGATGTTGGGGACCTGCGCCTCCGCCGCCAGGTCGATCGCCCGGCGCAGCGCCTCCAGGATCGGGGGGTGGTTCTCGACGCGGTTCAGCCCCTTCTCGATCGTGACCGGCTCGCCGAGCATGGCCAGCGCGCAGACGAGGCCGTGCTTCCGCGGCACCGCCCACTCGTCCGGTCCGAGCAGGTCGATGCCACGGTAGCCGACGCGCGCCGCGTGGCCCGCCAGCTCGTCGAGCGACATCTTGCCGAAGCACCAGCGGGAGACGGACTGCTTCAACCGCCCGCCACCCCTGCTCGTACCCGCGGGCTGCCCGCCGTGTGCCTGCGCGGCGTGGGCCAGCGGGCCGAAGCCCGTCGCCGCGAGCGCTGCGGCAACCCGGAGCACGCCTCGACGTCCCTGGTCGATCGCTCGCGTCATCGCGCCCCCTCCTCCGCCCGGGCCGGCGGCGGATCCTCGATCGGGAGTGTACGGCGTCGCGACCCGGGGCTGCATGGGCGGCGGAGGGAGGACAATGGGCCTCCATGGCCGGCCCGACCTCGCCCACGACGAGAGCCGGCTCGCCGGCTCAGGCCCCGATGAAGCGAGTCCTGCGCCACCTGTATCGCGCTCTGCCCGCGCTGCTCGCGCTGGCCCTCGGCGCCTACGTGCTGCGCTCGGCGGACCTGCGGCGCGTCGCCGCGCTGCTCGGCTCGCTCGACTGGCGGCTCCCGCTGCTGCTGCTGCCGAACTTCGCCGTCACGCTGATCGAGGCCGTCGCCTGGCACCGCTCGTTCGCGCTCGTGGGGCAACGCCCGCGCTTCGCTCCGCTGGTGCGGGTGCGCCTGGCCACGGAGGCCGTGATGCTCGGCGTGCCCTCGGGCGCGCTGGTGGCGGAGTCGCTGCAGCCCTACCTCCTCAAGCGCCACTGCGGCCTGCCGCTCGAGACGGCGGTGGTCGCCAGCGTGGGGCGGAAGTTCTTCGTCGTCGTCTCGCACGGCCTGGTGCTCGCGGCCGTGACACTGCTGGCCTGGCCACTGCTCGAGCGCGTCTCGCAGCGGGCGATCGGCCACGGCGGGCTCGCCTGGCTGCTGCTCGCGTCCGCCACGTTCATGATCGCGGCCTTCGGCGCCGGCTTCGCCGCCGGCGCCCAGGCCGGGCTGGCGGAGCGCGTCCGCCGAGCGCTCGACCGCGTGATGGGCCGCTGGATCGGCGCCTGGCTGCAGCGGCACGCGCCGCGCTTCCAGCGTACCGACGAGCAGCTGCTCCTCTTTTTCTGGCGCGACCCGCGGGCGCTCGTCCTGCCCATGCTGCTGTACGCGGTCGGCTGGCTGGTGCGCGGCATGGAAACGCTCCTCTACCTGCGCCTGCTCGGCGTGAGCGTGTCGCTGACGGTCGCCACGGTGATCGAGTCGACGCTGGTGCTGGTGCGGTCGGTGGCGGTCCCGGTGCCCGCCGGCCTGGGCGTGCAGGACGCGGGCTACGTGCTGACGCTGGGCGCCCTGGGGGTCCCCGACGCTTCCACCGTCGGCGCCGCCTTCGTGCTGCTCAAGCGCGGCAAGGACCTGTTCTGGGTGCTGCTCGGCTTCGTCCTGCTCGCGCTCGGCGAGCGTGGCCGCCCGCGCGCCGCCTGAGCGCTCGCCCGTCGCCTGCCCGCGCCTACTCCCCGATCACCTTCACCAGCACGCGCTTGGCACGCCGGCCGTCGAACTCCCCGTAGAAGATCTGCTCCCACGGCCCGAAGTCCAGCTTGCCGTCGGTCACGGCGACGACCACCTCGCGGCCCATCACCTGACGCTTGTGGTGGGCGTCGCCGTTGTCCTCGCCGGTGCGGTTGTGGTGATAGCGTGCGGGGCTCGGGTCGTAGGGCGCCAGCTGCTCGAGCCAGCGCTTGTAGTCCTCGTGCAGCCCCGGCTCGTCGTCGTTGATGAAGACGGAGGCGGTGATGTGCATCGCGTTGACGAGGCACAGCCCCTCCCGGACGCCGCTCGCGGCCACGACCCGCTCGACCTCCCGCGTGATGTTGACGAAGTCCATGCGGGCCGCGACGTTCATCGTCAGGTGGACGGTGTGCGCCTTCAACGGGCCTCCCGGGTTGCGCCCGCCGGGATTCTGTGCGCCCCCGTGAGACGCCGTCAAACGCACGGCGGCGGGCCGCGGGCGCTCGCCCGCGCCTTGGTAGAATGACCGGTCGGCCGCTGCCTGGCTGGCGAGGAGGAGGCGAAGACCCATGTACCGCACCTGTCAGGCCGCGCTGGCGGCCGCCGCGCTCGTGCTGGGCGCGACCGCCGCACCTGCGGCTCCCCCGACGGCCAGGGCGGCCGCGCCGCGAATCGACACGGCCGGCGGCATCGAGTGGAGGGTCCCCGCCCACTGGGCGGCGGGCGCCTCCAGCGCGATGCGGGTCGCGACCTACGCGGTCCCGGCTGCCAAGGGCGCCGACAGGGCCGAGTGTGCCGTCTTCTTCTTCGGCCCCGGCCAGGGCGGCTCGGTCGACGCCAACGTCGAGCGCTGGTCGAGGCAGTTCGAGGGCACGCCCAGGCCGGAGCGCAGCGCGGCGCCCGTGGCGGGCCTGCGTGTCACGCGGGTGCAGCTGGCGGGGACCTACCTGGCGCCGGGCGGCCCCATGATGCAGTCGACGGGCAAGCGGCCCGGCACCAGGCTGCTCGGCGCGATCGTGGAAGCCCCGGAGGGCAACGTCTTCTTCAAGCTCACGGGCCCGGCCGCCAGCGTGGCCGCCGCACAGGCCGACTTCGACGGACTGGTCGGCTCGATCCGGAAGAAGTAGCGGAGTGCCCCTGCGCGCCGCCGTGTTCGACTTCGACGGCGTGATCGTGGACAGCGAGCCCCTGCACTTCCGCTCGCTGCGCGACGCCCTGCTCGAGGACGGCGTCGCCATCACGCGCGAGGAGTACTGGGGCATCTACCTGGCCTACGACGACCGCGGCGCGATCCTCAGGGCCCTGGAGCAGCACCGGGAGCCCGCGGATGCCGGGCGGGTCGCGCGGATCCAGGCGCGCAAGGTGGCGCGTTTCGCGGAGCTGATCCCCCGGATTCCCGTGCTCGACGGGGCCAGTGAGATGGTGCGCTCGCTCGCGGCCGAGGTGCCGCTGGCGATCGCCTCCGGCGCCCGGCACGAGGAGGTCGAGAGCATCCTCGCCGGCCTCGGCCTGCGCGACGCGTTCAGCGTGATCGTAGGCGCCGAGGACGCTGCCTGCACGAAGCCCGACCCGGCCCCCTACCTCGAGGCCGCGAGGTTGCTGGCGGCACGGGAGCGCGGGCTGCGGCCCGCCGACTGCGTCGCCTTCGAGGACTCGCCGCCGGGCATCCAGTCCGCTCTCGGCGCGGGGATGCGGGTCGTGGGCGTGGCGAGCAGCTACCCGGTCGAGGAGCTGAGAGCGGCGCATCGGGTGGTGCGCTCGCTCTGCGGCCTGGCGCCCTCGGAGCTGCACGCCCTGTTCCCCAGAGAAGCCTAGCGAGGAGAGATGCCCTCCCGACACCTCGACCCGGAGCAGGCGCGCCGCTACGCAGAGTACCGCTACGACTTCAACCGCAAGTCGCTCGCCGGCCGCGTGGTGCTCGTCCCCGGGGGGGCGGGCGGCCTGGGTGCAGCGATCACGGCGCTGCTGCTCCAGGACGGCGCGATCCCCGTCGTCGGCTACCGCTCGAACAAGGGCAACGCGCTCGCGTTCCAACAGAGGCTGCAGGACCAGTACGGCGGGCTGGTGCACCTGGTGGAAGGCGACGTCGCCGAGCCCGCCGCCCGAAAGAGGTACCTGGAGGCGGCGCTCGCGGTGAAGGGCGAGCTCTACGGCCTGGTCGCGCTCACGGGCGACCCGGCGCGCGTGAAGGCGGGCGAGCTGGACGGGCCCGCGCTGCACGCCTCGTTCAGCCGCCAACTTCGAGGCGCCCGTGCTGCTCGCGCGGGCCACGGCCGAGGAGATGCTCCGCCGCGCGACCCGTGGCTCGATCGTGCTGATGTCGAGCATGCAGGGTGTCTTCCCGTTCGAGGGCAGCCTCGCCTACGCCTCGCCCAAGGCGGCGCTCGTCCACGCCGCGCGCGTCCTGGCCAAGGAGTACGGCGGCAGTGCGGACATTCGCGTCAACGTGGTGGCACCCGGGGCGACGGTCGTCGGCATGGCCCGTGCGTCGATCGACTCGGGCAAGTACGACCCGTACCTCGATCGCGGCATCGTCCCGCGTTTTGGCCGGCCCGAGGACGTCGCGCGCGCAGTGCGCTTCCTGCTCGAGCCGGACTCGTACGTCACCGGCCAGCTGCTCACGATCGACGGCGGGCTGACCTTGCGGCGGGACCGTCTGACATAGGCAGGCACCCGGACGCCTCCCGCACGGCGCCGCCCGGCGATCGGCGGCATAATCTGCGTGCGATGGCCCGTCGTGCCGCGGTCGGCCTCGTCGTCCTCGCCGCGTCGCTGGCGGCGGCCGCGCGCGCCCAGGCGTCCTCCTGGTCCGAGACTCGCTACAGCACACGCGACGGCCTGCCCTCGCCGTACGTGAAGGGCGCGGCCGAGGACGGCGCCGGGTTCGTGTGGCTGGCGACCGACGGCGGCCTCGTGCGCTTCGACGGCTCCACCTTCACCTCCTTTCTCGACGCGCCCTCGGGTCGCTTCGTCAAGGCCGTGGCCGCGCTCCCGGACGGCCGCGTACTCGTCGCGGGCGACTCGGGCGTCAGCGTGGTCGGGGCAACAGCGCGCGGGGCCCACATCGAGCAACTCGTGCCGGCGGCCGAGCGGCCGAGCGCCACCGCTCTCCACTACCCGAAGGGCCTGTTCGTGGACTCGCGCGGCCGGGCCTGGGTCGCGGAGGTCGATTCCATCGCGCTGCTGCTCGGCGGAGAGCGCTTCGAGCGCATGGCCTTCCCGCCCGAGGCGCGCTCGACCGGCTTCGTCCGCTCCTTCTCGATCGCGGAGGACGACCGGGGACGCATCTGGGCGGCTTCACGGCCGGGCGGGCTGTACGTCTTCGACGAGGCCGGGCGGCGCTTCGCCCAGGTCGCGTTTCCCGCCGGCGCGCCGGTGCGCGCCAACACGAACCACCTCGCGGCGGTGGCCACGGACGTGCTGTGGCTGGCGAGCGACGCGGGGCTCGTCGAGGTCCTCGTCGCCGCGGACCACGCCGCGATCCGATCGGCCCACGCCCTGCCGGGCTTCTCCGAGCCATCCTGGATCGGGCGCGCCGGACCCGACGTCCTGGTGGCCAGCTACGCCGGCCCGCTGCGCCGGGTGCGGCGCGGGCTGCGGGGGCCCGGCGCGGCCGTTTCTACGGCGCTCGTCGTCCAGCAGGTGTTCACGGCCCGCTCCGGGGACCTCTACCTGAGCACGGACGACGGGCTCGTGCTGCTGCGCCGGCGGCCGTTCGAGGCCCTGCCGCTGCCCGCCGGCGAGCCTGCGTTCGACGTCCAGTCGTTCGCGGTCGGACCCGGCGGGGTGCTCTACGCCTGCGACCGGCGCCGCGTCTACCGCCTCGATCGGCAGGGGAACTCCGTGCGCATCGTCCGCGAGCTCGAGCTGCCGGACACGATGCTGCTCGGCCTGCTCGGCGACGGCAAGCAGATCGCCGTCGCCGGGCTGGGCCGCCTGATGCTTCTCGCAGGCGGCCGCGTCACCCGCACGATCGACCTCAGCGACCGCGGGACCCACGTCGTGGGCCTCGCCACCACGAGCGACGGCAGCACCTGGATCGCGCAGTTCGACTCCCAGGGCGCGCTGCGCCTGCTGCCCGACGGCACCCTGAAGACGTACGGGGTGGGCGCGGGCCTGCCGGGACGCATCGTCGCACTGCGGGTCGGCGAAGACGGCACGCTCTACGCGACGGGCGCGGGACGGAGCAGCTACCTGTTCCGCTACGAGCCGGGGCGCGACGCGTTCGTGAACCTGAGCGGGCGGCTGCTGTTCGCGCCGCCGGAACCCTTCGACGTGCTCGACGTCGAGCTGGACCGGGCCGGCCGCATCTGGCTGGCGTCGACGGCGGGCCTGTTGCGGCAGGAGGACGGCTCCGCGCAGCGAGTCGATCTGGGGCCCGAGCTGACGGGGCTGCCGACGCACTCGCTGGCGAGGAGCGCCGACGGCCGGCTGTGGGTCGCGAGCAGCGCCGGGCTGGTGGGGCTCGATGCCGAGCGACACGCCTACGAGTCGTACGACGAGGCCTCGGGCCTGCCGTCGAAGAACCTCGCCTTCCACGGCCTGTTCGCCCTGGGCGACGAGCTGCTGGTGGCCACCGCGCGCGGGATCGCGCGCGCCCTGGTACGCGAGCTGGTGGCGGCGCCGGCGGCCCCGCCGATCGTCGTCCTGCTGCGTGCCAACGGCAGGGAGCTGGAGCCGTTCGGAGCCGGCGTCCCGCAGGTGCCGTACGGCGCCTGGCTCACGGCGCGCGCGGCCTCCCCCGGCGGCGGCGAGCGCACCTACCAGTGGAAGATGGAGCCGGTCGACGCGGACTGGCGCCCGCCCTCGACGCGGCCCGAGGCGGTGCTGCCCACCCGGGGCAGCGGCGAGCACCGGCTGCTCGTGCGCGCTGCCGCACGCGGCAGCAACGCCTGGGGGCCACCGGCGCAGCTGAAGCTGCGCGTCGCGGCCGCCTGGTACGAGCATTGGTGGGCCGTCTCGCTGTTCGCGCTCGTGATCGGCTCCTTCTTCGGGGTCGGCCAGCTCGCCGCGCGCGCGGCCGCACGCCGCAACGAGCGGCGCCTGAGCAGGCTGGTCGACGAGCGCACGCGCGCACTGCAGGACGCCAACAAGCAGCTGTCGGCGACCAACGCGGAGCTGGAGCACTTCGCCTACACGGTCTCCCACGACCTGAAGTCGCCGCTGGTCACGATCCGCGGCTTTCTCGCCTTCCTGGAGCCGGCGGCGCGCCGCGGCGACCTCACGCAGCTGCAGACCGACGTCGCCCGCATCCAGCAGGCGGCCGAGCGCATGACGATGCTGCTCGACCAGCTGCTCGAGCTGTCGCGCATCGGGCGCACGCAGCGTCCCGCGCAGACGCTGGCGTTCTCCGAGATCGCCCGCGAGGCGGCGCGGCTGGCCGAGGGCGCGCTGCGCGCGCGCGGCGTCAGGCTCGAGATCGCCGACGGCCTGCCGGAGGTCCACGGCGACCGCGTGCGGCTGGTCGAGCTCGCGCAGAACCTGATCGAGAACGCCGCGAAGTTCTCCGGCGAACGGCCCGCCCCGCGCGTGCGGGTCGGCGCGCGCAGCTCCCCCGAGGGCCCCGTCCTGTTCGTGCAGGACGAGGGCATCGGCATCGAGCCCGCCTACCACGAGCGGATCTTCGGCCTGTTCGAGAAGCTCGACGCGCGCAGCGACGGCACGGGCCTCGGCCTGGCGATCGCGAAGCGCATCGTCGAGACGCACGGCGGCCGGCTGTGGGTGGAGTCGGAGGGCAGCGGGACCGGCTCGACCTTCTGCTTCACCCTGCCGCCACCGCCCGCGCCGGAGGCCGCGGCGACCGCCTGAGTCGACCCGCTCGAGCCGGCTACGCTCTCACGCGCAGCACCCGCAGCTGCGACGCGGCCTCGTCCCACTCCGCCGTGAGCGTGCCGGCAGTCTCGATGCCCAGGTAGCGCGCCGGCCGCGTCGAGGCCATCGGCACGACCTCGTCCAGGCCGAGGCCGGTGAAGCGCACGACGTTGCCGATCGCGACGTCGAGCGACAGCGCCGAGCCGGCGAGGTTGGTGGCCCCCGGGGCCGCGACCCGGCCGCTCGCGCCGAGCTCGACCTGCTGGCCGCCGAGCGTGTAGCGGCCCGGCGGCATGCCGGCGGCCGCGATCGCGTCGCTCACGAGCAGCGAGCGCTCCTTCGTCTTGGCGCGCAGCATGGTCTTCACCGTCGCGGGCGGCAGGTGGTGCCCGTCGACGATGAAGCTCGCCAGGAGGCCGTCCTCCGCGAGCTGCTCCCAGATCACGTTCGGGTGGCGCGGCAGCAAGGCGGGGCAGCCGTTCCCTAGGTGCGTCGAGAGCGTGGCGCCGGCCTTCACCGCGTCGCGCAGCTCCTCGCCGCTCGCTGCCGTGTGGCCGATCGCGACCCGCACGCCTCGTGCCACGGCGTGCTCGATCACGCCAAGCGCACCGGGCAGCTCGGGCGCCAGCGTCAGCAGCCGGATGCGGCCCTGTGCCGCGTCCTGGCGCCGCTCGAAGTCGTCCACGTCCGGCTTGCGCACGAAGGCGCGGGGGTGCGCTCCGCGGTAGCCGTCCTCGGGCGAGAGGTACGGCCCCTCCATGTGGATGCCGGCGATCGCCGGGTCGTTCACGCGGGCGATCGTCCGCGCACACGCCGCGAACGCCTCGAAGGGCGAGCTGATCAGCGTCGGCAGGAAGCGCGTGACGCCCGTCTTCGCGATCGCCTCGACCGCCTGCTGCACACGCTCGGGCACGAGCCCCGGGTCAGCGAAGTCCACGCCGGCGAAGCCGTTGACCTGCAGGTCGACGAGGCCCGGCAGCTCGACCGTCCCGTCGGCAGGCACGGCAGCGCCGGACCGGACGGGCCCGGCGTCCGCCCCGCGGCCCTGCCGCAGCCAGGCACTGCCGGCTCCCGCGAGACCGAGCGCGACCAGCGCGCGACGGGTTGCGTCCGTCATGGTGCCGCTGATCGTGCGCGCTCGCCGGCGCGGCGTCAATCGAGCCCTGCGCCCGGCCGTCGCGGGCCCACAGTGGCCTACAATCGCCGCCAGCCAGGGCAGCAGGAGAACCTGTGAGGCACTCGGAGGCTGCGCTCGCCACGGAAGACGGCGCCACGCTCTGGGTGCGCGACTGGCAGCCCGAGGAGGCCCCGCCGCGGGCGGCGGGCGTGCTCGTCCACGGGCTCGGCGAGCACAGCGGCCGCTACGAGCACCTGGCCCGGCGGCTCACGGATGCCGGCTACGCGCTCGACGCCTTCGACCTGCGCGGCCACGGCCGCTCGTCCGGCCGGCGCGGCGACACGCGCATCGAGCCGGCGCTCGGCGACGTCGAGCGACTGCTCGCCCGAGCCGGCGCCCGCCATCCCGGACTGCCGTTGTTTCTTTACGGCCACAGCCTCGGCGCGCTCGTCGTCCTGACGGCCCTCGTGCGCCGGCGCCCCCGGGTGGCCGCTGCGATCCTCTCGGCCCCGCCGCTGCGCAATGCGCTGCGGGAGCAGCGCGTGAAGGTCCTGCTCGCGCGCGCGCTCGGCGGGCTGCTGCCCTGGCTCACGCTCCCGGCGGGGCTCGAGGCCGCGGCCCTCTCGCGCGATCCCGGCGTCGTGGCCGCCTACCTCGCCGACCCGCTCGTGCACGCCCGGGCCTCTCTCGGCCTGGCGCGCGACTCGCTCGCGGCCACCGAGGCCGTCGAGTCGGCGTGCGACCTCGCACTGCCGCTGCTGATCCTCCACGGCGGCGCCGACCGCATCGCCTACCCGGCCGGCAGCCGGGCCCTCGCCGCTCGGCTCGCCGGCGACGTGAGCTTGCGCGAGTACCCTGGCCTGTTCCACGAGCCGCACAACGAGCCGGAGCGCGAGCTCGTGATCGAGGACGTGATCGCCTGGCTGGACGCGCGGGTCGGTCCGCGAGCGGCCGCCAGCCTCGGCGGCCGGCGCATCGCGCCCTGAGCCGTCTGGCTCATACGGGCAGGGCAAGCGTTCTGTAGACTTCGTCGAGTTCCGAGGAGGAATGCATGCGTCTCACCCGTCTCCCCGCCGCGCTCGCCATGCTGCTGGTCGCCGCCGTTCCCGCCGTCGCGGGCGACGGGCTCGCGCTGACGCCGCCGATGGGCTGGAACTCGTGGAACAAGTTCGCCTGCAACGTCAGCGAGCAGCTGATCAAGGACGCCGCCGACGCGATGGTGGCGGCCGGGATGAAGGACGCCGGTTACCAGTACGTCGTGATCGACGACTGCTGGCAGGTCCGGCGCGACGAGAGCGGCACGATCGTGGCCGACCCCACGCGCTTTCCCTCCGGCATCAAGGCGCTCGCCGACTATGTGCACGCGAAAGGCCTGAAGTTCGGCATCTACTCCGACGCGGGCACCATGACCTGCCAGAAGCGGCCGGGCTCGAAGGACCACGAGCTGCAGGACGCGAGGACGTACGCCTCCTGGGGCGTCGACTACCTGAAGTACGACTGGTGCAGCAGCGAGGGCCAGGACGCGCGCGACGCCTACCAGAAGATGAGCCAGGCGCTGCGCGCGAGCGGTCGGCAGATCGTGTTCTCGATCTGCGAGTGGGGCTCCTCGAAGCCGTGGACCTGGGCGCAGGGCGTCGGGCAGCTGTGGCGCGCGACCGGCGACATCCAGGACTGCTGGGACTGCGGCAGGAGCTGGGGCGGGATGGGCGTCACCCACATCGTCGACCTGATGCAGGACCTCTGGGCCTTCTCCGGCCCCGGCCACTGGAACGACCCCGACATGCTCGAGGTCGGCAACGGCGGCCTGAGCCTGGCCGAGAGCCGCGCGCACTTCAGCTTCTGGTGCCTGTTCGCCGCGCCGCTGATGGCCGGCAACGACCTCAAGGCGATGACGACCGAGGTCCGGGAGATCCTGACGAACCGCGAGGCGATCGCCGTGGACCAGGACCCGCTCGGGATGCAGGGCCGGAAGGTGCGCGACGACGGACCGCGCGAGGTCTGGCTGAAGCCGCTCGCCGACGGCTCGAAGGCCGTGATCCTGTGGAATCGCGGAAGCGAGGAGAGCACGCTGTCGGTCGAATGGCAGGACCTCGGGCTGTTCCCCGGCACGAGCGCCGTCGTGCGCGACCTGTGGAAGAAGGCCGACGTGGCGACCGCCAAGGGCCGGTTCGAGGCGAAGGTCGGCGGCCACGACGTGGCATTCATCAAGATCTCGCCAAAGTTCTGAGTTCTATATGAGCAGGATGCGAAGCAATCTTCTTGCCGCCGCGGAAAGGACTGGCTAACATCCGCATCCGCGACGTCCTGCTCGGTAACGCCACGAGGCTGAAAGGTCAGGAATGAGCGGCCCTGCGCTACCTCAGACGGGTGAGCGGCTGGGCCCCTACGAGCTGACCGCGCCGCTCGGCGTCGGCGGCATGGCGGAGGTCCACAGGGCCCGCGACACCCGCCTCGGCCGCGACGTCGCGATCAAGGTGCTCGACTTCGAGGCCGCCCGCAACCCGGAGCGGCTGCGCCTGTTCGAGCAGGAGGCGCGCGCGGCGAGCGCCGTCAACCACCCCGCGATCGTCGGCGTCCACGACGTCGGTCGCGAGGGCGAAGTGCCCTACGTGGTCCTCGAGCTGGTCGAGGGCGAGACGCTGCAGCGGCGCCTTCTGCGCGGCCGCCTCCCGCAGCGGCGGGCGATCGAGGTCGCCGTGCAGATCGCGCAGGGGCTGGCGGCCGCGCACGCGCGCGGGGTGCTCCACAACGACCTCAAGCCGGCCAACATCATCCTGACTCGGGACGGCCGCGTGAAGATCCTCGACTTCGGGCTCGCGGGCCTGCGCGGCGGAGGGGGCGCGGCGGATCCCTTGCCCGCCGAGAACCGCGCGACGATCACGCAGGCCCTGTTCGGCACGCCCGGCTACATCGCGCCCGAGCGCATCGAGGGAGCGCCGCCCGACGCGCGCTCCGATCTGTTCTCGCTGGGGGCCGTGCTCTACGAGATGCTGGCCGGGGCGCCCGCGTTCGGCGCGGGGACCACGGCCGAGGTGCTCGCCGCCACGACGGAGCAGGACGCGCCCGAGGTCCGCCCGGCGCTGCTGCCCGCCCTCGACCGGATCGTGCGCCGCGCGCTCGAGAAGGACCCCGACCAGCGCTTCCAGTCGGCGAGCGACCTGGCGTACGCGCTCGACGCGGTCTCGACGATGACGGGCGCGCCCTTGCCGGTGGCGTGGACGAGGCAGCGGAAGTGGGGGCGCTACGCGGCCCTCGCGCTCGCGCTGGCGGCGCTGTTCGGCGCCGGTACCTGGGCCGGCCGCTACGTCTGGGTGCTCCCCCTGCCGTCGTTCCAGCGACTCACCTTCCGCTACGGCGCGGTCGCCTCCGCGCGCTTCGCTCCGGATGGTCACACGATCATCTACTCGGCAGCCTGGGACGGCATGCCGGGGCTCAAGCTGTACGCGGGGCACGTGGACACGCGCGGCGCGACGGAGCTGTCGGTGCAAGGGCAGGTGGCTTCGGTCGGGCCCACGGGCGAGCTGGCCTTCTTCCCCAATCGGCCCTACCCCTCCTTCCACCAGGCCGCCCTCAGCCCGGGCGAGACGCTGGCCCGGGTGCCAATGACGGGCGGCGCGCTCCGCGAGGTGCTGCCCGACGTGGTCGCCGCGGACTGGTCTCCCGAGGTGTTCGCCGATGGCCGGCGCCTCGCCGTCGTACGCGACCTGGACGGCACGCGCCGGCTGGAGTTCCCGATCGGCCACGTGCTCTACCAGACGGCCTACGGCCTGCGGGCCCCGCGCTTCTCGCGGCAGGGCGACCTGATCGCCCTCGTCGAGACCATCGCCTCCGGCGACTGCATCACGATCGTCGACCTGCAGGGTCGCCGCAGGCTGCTCACCCAGGGCGAGGACCTCATCTCCTCCACCCTCGGCTGGTCGCCGGACGGAAGCGAGATCTGGTTCACGGCCGAGAAACGCTCGGACCAGATCCGCTACGGGAGCTGGCGGCCGGCGCTGCGCGCCGTCAGCCTGAAGGGACGCGAGCGGGAGCTGCTGCGGCTGCCCCAGTTCCAGACGCTCCAAGACGTGGCGCCGGACGGCCGCGTGCTGCTGACGATCGGCTTCCTGCGCTCCGACGTGCTGGGCAAGCCTCCGGGCGAGACCGCCGAGCGCAACCTCTCCTGGCACGAGGGCTCGAGCTATACGGAGCTGACGCGCGACGGCCGGACGCTGCTCTTCTTCGAGCAGGCCGAGTCGGCGACCTACCTCCGCCCCATGGACGGCGGCCCGGCCCAGCGCCTGTGCAGCGGGCAGGCGCTCGGGCTCTCGCCGGACGGCCGCTGGGCCGTGCCGATGGAGCGGCTCAAGGGCCAGCTCACGCTGATCCCGACGGACGCGCGCGAGCCGCTCACCGTCCCTGCGCCGGCGATCGTGCCCTGGGGCTTCTACTGGTTCGCCGACGGCCGCAGGCTGCTGGTCGCCGGCAACGAGGAGGGCCGACGGGTGCAGGCGTGGGTGATCGACGTGCGCGACGGCTCGCGACGGGCGATCACGCCCGAGGGCATCGGCTGCTGGCTCGTCTCGCCCGACTCGAAGACAGCGGCCTGCGCCAAGCCCGAGGCCGAGGGCTACCTCTACCCGATCGAGAGCGGCGGCCAGCCGAGGCCGATCGTCGGCTTCAAGAAGGGCGACCACATGCGGCAGTGGAGCGCGGACGGCCGCCACCTCTACGTCAGTGAGCGGTACGCGCTGCCCGCGCGCGTCTACCGCATCGACCTGCAGACCGGGGAGCGGAAGCTGTGGCGCGAGTTCGCGCCTGCGAGCCCGGCCGGCGTCGTGGGCACGATCGACCCGGCGATCACCCCGGACGGCAGCGCGTGGGCGTACGCGGTGCTGCGAAACATCAACGACCTGTTCCTGGTGGAAGGGCTCCGATGAGCGCAGAGGCGGCGGGTGTCATCCAGATCAAGGGCAGCGTGCTGCGGGCGCGCCTCGCGCTCGTGGAGGAGCTGCGCCCGGGGAACGGCCTCGGACGCGTGCTGGCACGGCTCTCTCCGGCCGACCGCGACGCCCTCTCGTCCCTGCTCGCCTCGTCGTGGTACCCGTTCGCGCTCGGCAAGCGGCTCGACGAGGCGATCGTGGCCGAGCTCGGCGACGGCCGGACCGACTTCTTCGAGAAGCTCGGCGAAGCCTCCGCCGAGAAGAACCTCGGCCCCAGCGGCGTGCACCGGCGGTTCCTCGTGCCGGGCGACCCGCACGCGTTCCTCGAGAAGACCCCGCTCATCTACTCCTACTACTACGACCAGGGCCACCGCGACTACCGGAAGACCGGTGAGCGCGAGGCCGTGCTGACGACCTACGAGGCGGACACGTTCAGCGCCCCGGACTGCCTCACGGTCGTGGGCTGGTACCGCCGGGCGCTCGAGATGTGCGGCGCGCAGCGGCCGCGTGTCGTCGAGGAGCAGTGCCGGTCGCGCGGCGACGGCGTCTGCCGCTACCGGCTCAGCTGGTCCTGAGCCTCGGCCCTCTGCAGCGCCGGGCCGTGCCGCCCGCTACCGGCTCTCGACCAGCTCCGGCCCGCCGTCGTCGAGGCTCTCGACGTCGAGCCAGCGACGGCCGGCGGCCCGCCGGCGCGCGCGCGCCCAGGCCGCGTGGTACGCCGCGCGGTCGGGCTCCGCGCGCAGCGCGACGTCGTACAGGCGGACGGCGTCGTCCCAGCGGCCGGCGCGCGCGGCCTCGTAGGCCTGCGCCGCCGCGGCGCGGCCCGCCTCGGGCTCCTCGCGCTCGTCCCTGCCGTAGAGGAACGCTTCCGCGACTGCCAGCCGCGGCCCCGGCCCCTGGAACACGAGGCGCACCTCCTCGGCCAGCCGGTCGCCGAGCGTGACCGCCAGCAGCGCCTGCTTTCCGGCCCGGGGCGCGCCGTTCACCCACTGCATACCTGCGCGCGCGGGCCCCGTCGCGACGACCTCGCCGCCGATCGTCGCGGTCCACGGCACCGCCAGCGGCGAGGCCTCGAGGTCGACCGCGAGCACGAGCGCCGAGAGTCGCCGCCCCCTCGACAGGTGCAGCACCAGGCCGCTGCCCCGGCCGATGCCCTCCGGCGACGTCCAGGCGGTGGCCGGGTCACGATCGAGCACGGCCGGCCCGAGGTCCGTGCCGTCCGTGCTCGCGACCGTGATCGCATCTCGCGGGACGGGCCGGCTCTCGTCGTACGGGGGCCGGAAACGGTGGAACACGACGAGGCCCCCCGCCTCCTGCTCCTCGAACGAGCCGCCGAGCTGCCGGACGACGTCGCGGAACCCGCCGGCCCGCGGCATGCCGCGCGACAGCCCCTGCGAGAGCACCCAGGCCGGGGCCGGGTCGAGGTCGACCTCGTCCCGGAAGCGCAGTGGATCGCCCGGGATGCGCTCGTTCCAGGCCTGGCTCGCCAGCACCTCGCCGCGGGTCTCGAGCGTGATGCGGCCGGCGAACTGCAGGCTCGCGTAGGCGCTGCGAGCGCCCGCCGAGCGCAGGGCTGCGAGCGCCGGCCCGAGCGGCGGGACCTGCCAAACGCGATCGGCGTGTGCGGGATCGCGCCACGCCGCGGCGAGCTGGCGCTCGCCCCAGCCCCAGGGCACGAGCAGGCAGGCGCCGAGCGCGAGCGCGGCCAGGCGACGCCGCTTCCACGCCGCGCCCAGGCCGGCCCCGGCGAGCGCGAGCAGGGGCGCGTCGAGTCCGTACAGGTAGCGCAGCTCGTCGGGGCCGGTGCGGCGCGACAGCCAGAAGGCGCCCAGGAGCGCGGCGGACCAGCCGAGGAGCGGCAGCGCGCGCCGCGAGCGGCTGCCGGCGACGACCGTGGCGACCAGCCCGACCGCCAAGGCAAAGGCGAGCACCAGCGGCAGCAGCGCGCGCTCCTTCCCGTCGACGACGAGCGGGACCTGCAGGCCCGCGAGCCCGATCGAGGCGTGAGCGAGGTCCTCGACCCCGCGCCACCACTCCGATCGCGGCCGGATCGCGGTCACGGCGCTCGCGGCGGTGACGACCCTGGCGCCCGAGGCGCCGATCAGCCGCGCGAGGGCGAGCGGCGCCGCCCCGACGGCTGCTCCCGCGGCGAACAGCGCGGCCGCGGCGGGCCGCGGCCGCCAGCCCATCAGCGCCAGCCCCAGCCCCATGCCGGCAAAGGCCGGGACGGCGAGCGAGGAGT
Source organism: uncultured Acidobacteriota bacterium (assembly GCA_963831755.1). Classification (GTDB taxonomy): domain Bacteria; phylum Acidobacteriota; class Vicinamibacteria; order Fen-336; family Fen-336; genus DATBSL01. The sequence goes on along the minus strand of CAWHRC010000016.1, from coordinate 206,462 downwards.
TCCAGACCGCGAGCCCGCACACGAGCCCGGCGCCGAGCGGCAGGCCGCGGCCGAGCGTCGATCGCTCGCTGCTCGTGGCGGCGAACGCCGCAAGCAACGGAAAGCCGGTCACCAGCGGCATCAGAAAGTTCGGCGGCGGCCCCGTCGCCGTCATCAGCGCCATGTAGGGTGTGCCCCAGGCCGCGAGCAGCGCGCCCGCCATGCCGGCGAGCGGGCCTCCGAGGCGGCGCGCCAGGAGACCCACCAGGACGACGAGCAGCGCCGCGCACACGAGCTGGTACAGGCGGTAGGCCTCGTGGTGCGGCAGCAGGGCCACGAGCGGCGCCAGCAGGTACGCGTCCAGCGAACCGTTGTACGGCTGGTTCCACAGCGTGGTGCTGAGCTCGCCCCGCAGGACGTGCCGGCCCATGAGCAGCAGGATGGCGTCGTCGTTCGAGACCGGCAGGTGATAGGTTGCCGCGTGGATCGGCCCGCGCGCCACGGCGAAGGCCGCCACGAGCACGGCACCGGCGGCGAGGCGACGGGCGGCCGGGCTCACGGCCGGACAGTGTAAGCCATTGACAGATCCGGCCGCCGGGTGTGCGCTATAGAAGGACCCGGGAGGAGAAGATGACACGCTCGGTCGAGGCCCTCGTCGACGAGCAGGCCCGGCGCTGGGCGCTCGCGCGAAAGCAGGGAGCACGCGAGGCGCGGCGCCCGGTGATCACCATCGCCCGCCAGCACGGGGCGCTGGGGATGGAGCTGGCACGACGGCTGGCCGAGGAGCTGAAGCTCGACCTGTTCGACCGCGAGATCATCCACCGTATCGCCGAGAGCTCCCACCTCAGCGAGCGGGTGGTCTCCTCGCTCGACGAGAAGAACCGCGAGCTGCTGACCGACTGGCTGGCGGCCGTGGCCAGCCGCGACTACCTCAGCCCCGCGGAGTACCGCTACCACCTGACCCGCGTGGTCGGCGCCATCGCACACCAGGGCGGCGCAGTGATCATCGGCCGCGGCGCGAACCTGATCCTCGGGCCGGGCGAGGCGCTGCGCGTGCTCGTGGTCGGGCCGCTCGAGGTGCGCGTGCGCAGGCTGATGGAGCGCGACTCGCTCTCCGACCGCGAGGCGCGGCGGCGGATCCAGGAGGTCGAGGCGGACCAGCGGGCCTTCTTGATGAAGTACTTCCACACGGACTTCCCGGCGCCGGAGTCGTTCGACGTCATGGTGAACCCGATCGTGCTCGGCCTGGAGGGGTGCGTGCACGTGGTGACGAGCGCAATCGCCGCCCTGCCGGCGCGCCGCAGCTCGGACGCGCTGCACGAGCGGCGGCCCGCCTGAGCCGACCACGGACCCGCGGTGTGCGGCCGTCCGGGCCGTTCCGTTTGACGCTGGCGCCGCGGGCCGCTTAGCCTGTTCCAATGTCGACGCCTCGAAGATCCTGCTTCTGGCTCCTCGCTCCGCTCGCGCTCGCCGCCTGCACCGGCCGGGGCGCCTCCTCCGCGGCGACCCCCAACGTCGCCGCCGGCCCAGCCGCCGGCCGGCCGTCGCCCTCGCCCACCGTCTCGGGCGTCGGTGTCGTCGCCGAGGTGAACGGCGCGCCGGTCTTCGCTGCCGAGCTGGACCAGCGGGCGGCGAGCCGCCTGTCGCGCCTGCGCCAGGAGGAGTACGAGATCCGCAAGCGAGTGCTGGACGAGATCGTGTCGGACCGGCTGATCGACGCCGAGGCCAAGAAGCGCGGGATCTCGCGCGAGGCCCTGCTCGAGCGGGAGGTCGAGGCCAAGTCCGAGGCGCCCTCCCCCTCGAGCATCCTGTCGCTGTACGAGCAGAACAAGGCGCGCTTCGCCGACACGCCGAAGGACCAGGCGCTCGGGCGGATTCGCGAGGCCCTCGGCCAGCGCGCGCGTTCGGAGCGCCGCGCCACGTTCGAGCGGGAGCTGCGCGAGCGGGCTCGCATCACCGTGCGCCTCGAGCCGCCGCGCGCGGCGGTGAACATCCCCGAGGGCGCGCCGGCCACCGGTCCCGCCTCGCTGCCGGTGTCGATCGTGGAGTTCACCGACTACCAGTGCCCGTACTGCCACCGCGCGCAGGCGGTGATCGAGCAGGTCCTGTCGTACTACCAGGGCAAGGTCCGGCTGGTCCACATGGACTTCCCGCTCGACGGCCACCCGGGCGCGTTTCCCGCGGCGCGGGCCGCCCGCTGCGCGGGCGAGCAGGGCAAGTTCTGGGAGTTCCACAAGAGCCTGATGACGGTCTCCGGGCTGCTCGACAAGGCCGACCTCGAGGCGCGCGCGGGCAAGCTGGGGCTGAAGGTCCCGGAGTTCGGCGCCTGCCTGGCCTCGGGACGCTACGACGCCGCGATCCGGGCCTCGTTCGACGAGGGCGAGGCGCTGGGCGTGACTGGAACGCCCGCCTACTTCGTCAACGGCCGCATGCTGTCCGGCGCGCGGCCGTTCGAGGCCTTCAGCGAGCTGATCGAGTCCGAGCTGGCCGGGCACTGACCGACCGCCGGCCGCGCACGCCCGCTGCGTGGCTCGCACGCAGGGGCGGGGCCGAAGGTCCTCTTTCTCTCTGGACTTCCGCGCCCGGACCTGTACACTCGAATGCGCGAGCCTCGTTCGAGCGCAGGAGGTGGATTGACGAGTTGCAGACAGACCTGAGGGCCTGGACAGTCAAGGACTCTCTCGAGCTCTACAACGTCAACGGTTGGGGCCGGGACTTCTTCTCCATCAACGAGGCCGGGAACGTCCAGGTGACGCCCGCGGGCCCGGGGTCGCTGCCGATCGACCTCAAGGAGCTGGTCGACGACCTGCGCTCGCGCGGGCTCAACCTGCCGATCCTGATCCGCTTCTCCGACATCCTGCGCACCCGCGTGGAGCAGCTGTTCGGCGCGTTCCAGCAGGCGATCGCGGAGAACGACTACAAGGGCACGTTCCGCGGCGTCTACCCGATCAAGGTCAACCAGCAGCGCCACGTGGTCGAGGAGCTGATGCAGTACGGGCGGCCCTACAACCTCGGCATCGAGGCGGGCTCCAAGCCCGAGCTGCTGGTCGCGCTGGCGCTGCAGGAGAACCCCGAGGCGCTGATCCTGTGCAACGGCTACAAGGACCGCGCCTTCATCGAGACCGCCCTGCTCGCGCAGAAGCTGGGCCGCCGGGTCGTGATCACGATGGACCGCATGGGCGAGCTGGACACGATCCTGGCGGCCGCCGCGGAGCTGGACCTGCGCCCCGTGATCGGCGTGCGCGCGCGGCTGACCACCAAGGGCGCGGGCAAGTGGGTCGAGTCGACCGGCGACCGCTCGAAGTTCGGCCTGACCACCGCCGAGATCGTGGCCGCCGTCGACAAGCTGCGCGGCGTCGGCATGCTCGACTGCCTGCAGCTGCTGCACTTCCACATCGGCTCGCAGATCACGAACATCCGGGCGGTGAAGGACGCGCTGCGCGAGGCCAGCCGCATCTACGTCGAGCTCTGCGGGATGGGCGCCAACATGCGGCTGCTCGACTGCGGCGGAGGGCTGGGCGTCGACTACGACGGCAGCCAGACGAACTTCCACTCGTCCGTGAACTACACGCTGGCCGAGTACGCGGCCGACATCGTCAGCCAGGTGGCCGAGGCCTGCAACGCACGTGGCGTGCCGCACCCCGACCTGGTCACCGAGTCGGGGCGCGCGCTGGTGGCCCACCACTCGGTGCTCGTCTACAACGTGCTCGCGACGAACGAGATCCTCGCCGGCCACAACCCGGCGGCGCCGGCCAGCGACGACCACCCGGTCCTCTTGCAGCTCTACGAGACCTACAGCGGCGTCTCCCGCAAGAACTTCCAGGAGGCCTACCACGACGCGCTGCAGATGAAGGAGGAGGCGATCACCGCCTTCAACCTCGGCGTGCTGGACCTGAAGGCCCGCGCGCGCGTCGAGGAGCTGTTCTGGGCGACCTGCGAGCGCATCCTGAAGATCGTGCGCGACCTGCCGTACGTTCCGGACGAGCTCGAGGGCCTGGAGCGGCAGCTCTCCGACACCTACTACTGCAACTTCTCGCTGTTCCAGTCGATGCCCGACCACTGGGCGGTGAAGCAGCTGTTCCCGACCATCCCGATCCACCGCCTCAACCGCCAGCCGATGCGCCGCGGGATCATCGCGGACCTCACCTGCGACAGCGACGGCAAGATCGACGAGTTCATCGACCTGCGCGACGTGAAAGGGTTCCTGGAGCTGCACACGCCGAACGGCGACGAGTACCTGATCGCCACCTTCCTGGTCGGCGCGTACCAGGAGATCCTGGGCGACCTGCACAACCTGTTCGGCGACACGGACGCCGTGCACGTCAAGATCCAGGGCGACGACTACAGCGTCGAGCACGTGGTCGAGGGCGACTCGGTTTCCGAGGTGCTGTCGTACGTGCAGTACAACAAGGAGGACCTCGTCTCGCGCGTGCGCCGCTCGGTGGAGGCCGCCCTGCGCGAGAAGCGCATCACCATGGCCGAGTCGGGCCGCTTCATGAAGCGCTACGAGGAGGCCCTCGAGGGCTACACCTACCTCACCGTCAGCGAGTAGCCTAGCGAATCCGGAAGTCGACCGGGCCTTCGGGGTCAGGTCTTGTAGTCGCGCATTGACACCGTGACAATGCGGCAATTCAAGACCTGACCCCTACCGAAGCCGGAAGTCGACGGTGACGGTCAGCAGCACGCTGACCCGCACGCCGTTCAGCAGCGTCGGCCGGTAGCGCCACTGGCGCACCGCGTCCACTGCCGCCGCCTCGAGCAGGGGCTGCGACCTCAGCACCCTGACGGAGGCGACGCGCCCGTCCTGGTCGATGACGCAGTCGAGCACCACGCTGCCCTGCACGCGGGCGGCGGTCGCCAGCGCCGGGTAGACGGGAGCGACGTGCACGAGCTTCAACGGCGGGCGGAGGTCCCCGCCCACGCGCACGGGCGCGGGCTGCGGGCGCGCCTCGAGCGCAGGCAGCACGCTGCCTCCGTCGCCCGGGCCGTCGCCCGGGCCGGTCCCGCAGCCGGTCAGGCAGAAGCCGCCGCCGGGGCCGTCGTCGAGGCCTTCGACTCCCTCGATGCCGAGCCCCGAGCCCGGGTCGAGCGTCGGCAACGTCGGCAGGGAGACCACGAACGTCGGCGCGTGGACGCGCGCCGGGGCGGGCACGGCAGCTTCGCCGTGGGCGTGGGCGGCGCCGCGCAGGCCGCCGCCGCCCAGGCTCACGGCCAGCGTGCGCCCGATTCCCAGGCGCTCGAAGCCGCCGCGCACGGGCGCCGGCAGCCGGCCCGGCACGACCAGCGTGGCCGTGGCCAGGATCGCGGCGCCCGCCAGGTGCGCGGCCAGGGAGAGCGAAGGGCACAGCACCCGAGCGCGTTCCATCGTCCACCTCCCTCACCCGGTTCGACACCGGGGCCGGGCGGCGGGTTCCGGATCAGGCGCCCAGGCGCGCCCGCACGTCGTAGCCGAGCTGCCGCAGCAGGAACACGGAGAAGGCGCGCTCGAAGTAGAACAGCGGCTGGAAGACCACCTGCATCAGCACCGGCAGGAACGCGATGCAGCAGGTGAGACAGCCCAGCACCGTGATCACGATGCCGCTCGCCACCACGATCGCGAGCTTCAGCAGCAGGTAGAGCACGAACGCCCCCGGGTTCGCGAGCACGAGCGCCTCGAGCACCCGCGCGGACGGGCCGCACGGCAGCCCGCTCGCCAGCTGCAGGGGCGCGACGAAGTCGCGCAGCGCGAGCGCGGCCAGAGCCAGGCACGGCAGCGCGAGAGCGAGCAGCAGCAGCACCGGCGCGATCGCCGCCCCGGTCAGCCAGCCGCCCGTGCCCTGGAGGCGGCCGGTGGCAAACGCCACGGCCAGGGTCGCCACCGCGCCGGCGAGCGTGAGCACGAGGAACAGCGTCGCCAGCGAGATGCCGAGGCTCCAGGCGAAGTACGACGACGAGGCCTGCGCGTGCTGGCGCCAGGGGCGGGCCACGTCCGCCCGGCCCGTGGCCACGTCGTCGAGGTACATGAAGACGCCGCGCGCGTTGAACCAGAGCACGATCGCAGCCAGCACCGCCACCACCAGCACTCCCGCGAGCACGCCTCCCGCCACGAGCGCCGAGTGCAGAGAGACCCACTCGGCGGCCTGCCGGATCCAATCCGCCACGTGCGCGCTGCCGCCGCCCGGCCCCCCGCCCCCGCCGTGCCACTGCGCGCCGTTGCCGGCGCCGCCGCGGAACGATCGGCCGCACTGGTCGAGGAACGCCAGCAGCCCCAGCGCGAGCCACTTCTCGACGCGGATCGGAAACAGCTGCCGGCGCGTGTGGTCGAAGGCGTCGCGCAGCGCGTCGACGGGCGAGACTTTCGGCGGCTGGACCGGCGTGGCCATGGGCCCTCCCGCGCAGCGAGCTCGGCCGGGAGTCTACACCCCGAAGCCCGGCTCGGTGCGCGGCGACGCTCAGCGCGGCGACGCTCAGCGCGCCCGCAGCAGCGGCCAGGCGACCTGGCCCAGCAGCCCGTCCGGCATCTCGGCGTCGCCCGGGTAGCCGAGCCGCAGCGGGCTGCGGTCGCGCGGCCAGTACGCGGTGCGGAACAGGTAGTCCCAGAGCGAGAGCACGATCCCGAAGTTCTTGCCGACGCCGCCCTCGTCGGAGGCGTCGTGGTGCCACAGATGCATGCGCGGGCTGTTGAGCACGTAGCCGAGCGGCCCCAGGCCCAGGTTCAGGTTGGCGTGATTCAGGTCGCCCCAGAAGGTACCGAAGACCGCGACCGCGAGCACCGCCTCGCCGGAGGCGCCGAGCAGCGTCAGGGGCAGCCACTGTGCCGCCTTGTAGACCACGATCTCCAGCCAGTGGAAGCGGAAGCTCCCGACGAAGTCCATCGTGGAGATCGAGTGGTGCACCTTGTGGAAGATCCACAGCAGCGGCACGCGGTGAAGCAGGTTGTGTACGCACCACTGCAGGAAGTCCGAGGCGAGCAGCAGCACCACGAACTGCAGGGCGAGCGGCCAGCGGCCGACCGGCGAGGGCCGGGTCGGCAGGCCGAAGCCCGCGAGCGTTCGTGTCGCCAGCACGGCCGTGCCGGCCGTGAGCGCCGCCGTCCAGAGCGAGAAGAAGTGCCCGTTGAGCGCCAGGAAGCCGAGGTCGCGCAGCCAGCCCGGGCGGAAAAGTCGCTGCTCGGGGCGCCAGGCGAACAGGCGCTCGAGCGCGACGAACAGCAGGGTGATGGCGACCAGCCAGCCGGCGTAGCTCACGGCCCTTGGCCGCTCGCGGGCTCGCGCTGCGACTGGGGGCGGGCGGAGAGAAGCAGCCACAGCCCGGCCACCAGCAGGCCGATCGAAGCGTATTGCGCGACCGTGAGACCGCCCGCGACGCGCACGTTCGTCCTCACGAACTCGAGCCCGAAGCGGAAGGCGCCCGCGAGCAGGGCGTAGCGCGCCAGCAGCAGGCGATCCCGCGTGCCCCGCGCGCGCCAGCGCAGCAGCAGCAGCGCGAGCGTGCCCAGGAACGCGGCCTCGTAGAGCTGGGTCGGGTGCACGCGGACCAGCGTCGGCGGCAGGCCTCGCGGGAAAGCGACACCCCACGGCAGGCTCGTCGGCAGCCCGTAGTCGTCTCCCACGAGGAAGCAGCCGACGCGACCGAGCGCCTGGCCGAGGGCGACCGCCGGGGCCGCCGCCGCCAGCAGTGGCACCAGCGGCCAGCGCCGACGGAGCACGACCAGCAGCCCGACGCCGACTCCCCCGACCAGGCCGCCGAACCAGCTCAGGCCGCCGCGGCTCGTCAACAGGGAAAGCAGCGGCTCCTCACCGCGATGCTCGGCCACCCACAGCAGCTTCGCCCCGGCCAGCCCCGCGAGCAGGCCGACGAAGGCCAGGTTCGAGGCGTAGCCCATTCGCCGGGCTTCGAGCTCGCGCCCGAACAGCCAGGCGCCGGCCAGGGCGCCGAGCGCCACCATCACGCCGAAGCTGGTGATCTCGAGGCCGGCGACCCGGAACAGGACGGGGTACACCGCCGGTCAGCGACCGAGGATCCGCGACAGCAGGGACTTCGGCCGGGGGCACTGGCAGCGCTGGTCCGCCGGCACGTCCCGCAGCACCTGCTCGACGTGCGCCCCGCACCCCACCCAGCTCGGCTTGCCGCAACGCTCGCAGCGGTTCCTCTGGCACATCCCCGATCACCTCCCACAACACCAGACTACACGCTGAAGTCTGCCTCAGGCCAGCTCGTCCGCGGCGAACGACCACATCCGCGTGCTCTCCCCGTAGCCGCCTTCGTCGCGCACGCGCCGCAGCAGGGGCAGCAGGGACGGCAGGTCCTGCTCGCGCACGACCGTGAGCAGCAGGCTCGAGCTGCCGGGGTGCACGCGGTCGCCGGTCTTGAGCCCGTGGCGGCCGCTGCCGGCCAGCGCCGGCATCACGGTGAAGCCCTGGTGCCCTTCTGCGATCAGCACGCGCTCGAACTCGCGCATCGCGTCGGAGTCCGTCACCAACATGATCGCCCGCATGGGAAGGCCCTCAGCGCCCGGCCGTCGGCGCGGCGCCGGACGCGCCGGCCGCGCCCGACGGCTGGCACTCGCGCAGACCCAGCCAGCGGAAGATGGCCATGGCCGGGCAGGCGTTCGTGAATGCCGACTGGAACAGGTTCAGCCCCACGAACGCCGTGAACAGGAACCAGCCGGGGTGCACCCAGTAGCCGAGCGCCACCGAGAGCATCACGAAGAAGCCGGCCAGGGCGCGCAGCGCACGTTCGATCGTCATCGTCGCCTCCTCGTCATTCTTCACTTGGCATCCGCAGACAGGGGACCGGCGGGAGCCCACGGCTGGACCGTGGACGGGGCGTCGCCCGCCTCGGCGCCCAGGGCCTCACGCCGCAGCTCCTCCGCCCGCCCGCGGCGGGCGATCAAATAGTAGAGGACGGGCACCGTCAGCGGCGAGAGCACGACCGCGGCGATCGAGCCCATCATCAGGCTGATCGCGAGGCCCTGGAAGATGGGGTCGAACAGCATCACCAGCGACCCGACCACGACCGCGGCAGCGGTCAGCAGGATCGGCCGGAAGCGCAGCTCCCCCGCCTCCACGACCGCCTCCTCCAGCCTCATGCCCTGGCGCAGGCGCAACTCGATGAAGTCCACCAGGATGATCGAGTTCCGCACGATGATGCCCGCCCCGGCGATGAAGCCGATCATCGAGGTCGCCGTGAAGAACGCCCCGAAGATCCAGTGGCCCGGCAGGATGCCGATCAGCGACAGCGGGATCGGCAGCAGGATCGCCAGCGGCACGGCGAAGGACTGGAACCAGCCGATCACCAGGATCGCGATCAGCACCAGCACCACGGCGAAGGCGATCCCGAGGTCGCGGAACACCTCGTAGGTGATCTGCCACTCCCCGTCCCACTTCATCGCCGGACGGTCCGAGGTTTCCGGCGGCTCGACCGAGTAGCGCTCGAGCGCGCCCCCGTCGGGCAGCTTCAGGGCGTCCAGCTTCTGGTTGAGCGCGAGGATCGCGTAGACCGGGCTCTCCCTCTCGCCCGCGAGGTCGCCCATGACGTAGACGACCGGCTTCAGGTCCTTGCGGACCAGCGGCTGCGGCTCCGGCACGTTCTCGACCCGTGCCAGCTCGCCGATCGACAGCTGGCCGCCCAGCGGCGAGTCGACCCGCAACGAGAGCCGCCGCTCGCGGCTGGCGCGGTCCGTCGCGGACAGCCGCACGCGGACGGGCACCGGCTCGCGGGACGAGGGAGCGTCGATGCGGGCCACGTCGCGGCCCGCACCCGGGCCCGCCAGCGTCTCCACCGCCGCCATCGCCGGAATCCCCTTGAGCCCCGCCTTCTCCCGGTCGACGCTCACCAGCACGCGGCTGCGCTCCGCTTCCGTGGAGTCGTGGACGTCGACCAGCCCGGGGGTCGATTCGAACAGCCTGCGCACCGTCTTCGCGAGATCGTGGCGCACGGCCGCCGTCGGCCCGTAGACCTCCGCCACCATCGTGTCCATCACCGGCGGCCCAGGCGGGATCTCGACGACCTTGACCTGCGCGCCCCGCCGCCCGGCGATCTCGACCAGAGCGGGCCGCACGCGCTTGGCGATCTCGTGGCTCTGTGCGCTGCGCTCGCCCTTGGCGGACAGGTTCACCTGGAGGTCCGCCCACTGGGGCGCGCGGCGCAGGAAATAGTGCCGGACGAGCCCGTTGAAGTTGTAGGGGGCCGCGTTGCCGGCGTAGAGCTGCAGGTTCCTCACCTCGGGTACCGTCGCCAGGTACCGCCCCATCTGGCGGGCCGTCTCCAACGTCACCTCGAGCGGCGTCCCCTCCGGGTGGTCCACCAGCACCTGGAACTCGCTCTTGTTGTCGAACGGCAGCATCTTGACCTTGACGAACCCGACGCCGACCGTGGCCATGGCGAGCAGCAGCACCGCCACGACCGCCGCGAAGAACGCCGAGCGCAGCGCCGGACGCGCGACCAGCGCGTTCATCACGCGCCGGTAGAGCCGGGCCACGCCGCTCGCCGGGCGGGCGGACTCGCCCGCGTGCGCTTGGCCGGCGTGGGCCTTGCGGAACAGCCGGTACGCGGCCCACGGCGTCACCGTGAACGCGATCGCCAGCGAGAACAGCATCGCCGCCGAGGCGCCGGTCGGGATCGGCCGCATGTACGGGCCCATCAGGCCGCGCACGAAGGCCATCGGCAGGATCGCGGCGATCACCGTGAAGGTCGCCAGGATGGTCGGGTTGCCGACCTCATCCACGGCCTCGATGACTGTGCGCAGCAGCGGCTGGCCCTTCTTCTCGCGGTGGTGGCGCTCGATGTTCTCGACCACCACGATCGCGTCGTCGACCAGGATGCCGATCGAGAAGATGAGGGCGAACAGGGTCACGCGGTTGAGCGTATAGCCGACCAGGAAGTAGATGAACAGCGTCAGCGCCAGCGTCACCGGCACCGCGATGCCGACCACGATCCCGCTGCGCCAGCCCATGGTCAGCGAGATCAGCACCACGACCGAGAGTGTCGCGATCAGCAGGTGGTCCACCAGCTCGTTCGACTTCTCCTGCGCGGTCTCGCCGTAGTCGCGCGTGACGTCGACCCGGACGTCCGCGGGCAGCAGGCGCGGGCGCAGATCGCCGACCTTCTTCAGCACCCGATCGGCGAGCTCGGTCGCGTTGGCGCCGCCGCGCTTGGCGATCGCGATCGTCACGGCCTGATGCTCGCTGCCGGTGGGCGCGTCGGCCGACGCCCCGGCCGGCCCGGGCGAGAAGAAGACGGCGTCCGTCGCCTCGTCGGGCCCGTCGATCACGCGGGCGACGTTCCCCACGTACACCGGTCGCCCCTGCGCGACGCCCACGACCACCCGGCCCACCTCGTCGGAGCTGCGGAACAGCGGGCCCACCTCGACGCGCAGCTCGCGGTTGTCGCGCACCGTCGTCCCGGCGCCCTGGCGCACCGAGGCGGCCTGCAACGCTCCAGTCAGCTGCAGCCAGCTGATGCCGGCCGCGGCCATGCGGTCGGGGTCGGGCTCGACGCGCACGACGCGCGGCTGGCCGCCGATCAGCTGGGCGCGGCTCGCCTCGGGGACCTCCGAGATCTCCTGCGCCAGCTCGGCGGCGAGCGGCCGCAGCCGATCGGAGGTCCAGCCCTTGCCCCACAGCGTCAGGCTCAGGAAGGGCACGTCGTCGATCGAGTGCAGCTCGATGATCGGGGGCATCGTGCCCTGGGGCATGATCCAGCCCATCGCCGTCTGCCGCTCGTAGACCTTGACCAGGCTGGCCTCGTTCGACTCGTTGACCCTGAAGCGGACCGTGACCATCCCCATCCCGGGCCGCGAGACGGAGTAGATGTGCTCGACGCCGGGGACGCCCCACAGGATCCGCTCGATCGGCGCGACGATCCGGTTCTCCACCTCGGCGGGCTCGGCGCCCGGCCAGGCCACCATCACGTCGACCATCGGCACCCGGATCTGCGGCTCCTCCTCGCGGGGAGTGGCGAGCAGGGCCAGCGCGCCGAGCCCGAGCGAGGCGGCGATCACGAGCGGCGTCAGCTTGCTGTCGAGGAACAGGCGGGCCACCCGGCCCGCGAATCCGACGCGCATGAGCTACCTCTTCTCTTTCTGTTCCGGCGACGGCTGCGCACGCACCGGGGCAACGCCGGCGCTCGCGACGCGGACCGGCGCTCCATCGGTCAGCTCTGCCGGCTGCAGCGCCACCCGCTCGCCGGCATCGAGGCCGGCCCGGATCTCGACGCTGTCGCCGTCGCGAGCGCCCGCCGCCACCCAGCGCAGCCGCGCTTTTCCGTCGCTCACGACGAAGACGCCGGTGAGCCCTCCGCGCTCGAACACGGCGGCCGCCGGGATGGTGATCTTCGGCTCGGCGGCCAGGCCGGGCACCAGCAGCCGCGCGAAGAGGCCCGCGCGCAGGCCCGGCGCCGGCGGCAGGTCGGCCTTCAGCTCGAAGCGGTGCGTGGTCGGGTCGCCCGCCTGGGAGATCGCGCTCACCGTCGCCGCGAGCGGCGCCGGCTGGCCGTCCACGACCGCCTGGAGCTTCGAGCCCACGCGCAGGGTCGCCGCGACAGACGATTCCACCGTGGCCCTGAGCTCGAGCCCGCCGTCGCCCTCGATCTCGACCAGCGGCATGCCGGGGTTCGCCACGTCGCCGAGGTTGACGCGGCGCGCGGCCACGCGGCCGGCAAACGGCGCGCGCAGCGCGGCATACGAGAGGCTGTCCTTCGCGCCCGTGAGCTGCGCGCGGGCGCCGCTGGCGGCGGCCGTCATCTGCTCCAGCTCGCGCGGCGTGGCTGCGCCCTTCTCGAGCAGCGCCTTGGTGCGGGCGAGGTCGGCCTCGGCCGCCCTGACGCCCGCCTCGGCGGCGGCCGCAGCGGCCTGCAGCGCCGTGTCGTCCAGCCGCACGACCACCGCTCCCGCCCGCACCCGCTGGCCTTCCTGGTACGGCAGCTCCGTCACGGAGGCGGGCATGCGGGCGGACAGCGCCGCGCGCTGGCGCGCCTGCACGGCCCCGGGCACGGCGATCTGGCCTGCCCCACCCGAGCGGACGACCTCGGCCGTGCTCACCTCCCGCGCGGGGGCCGGGGTTGGCTCGGCCGTCCCGGGCTGCTCTGCCGCCCGCAGGCGGCGCCGCCAACGGCCAGGATCGTCAGGATCGTCGCAGCACCCACTCTCATCGTCAGATCTCCCCGGCGGCGCGCCTGAGCGCCGCGTCCGCGATGGCCACCTCCACGGCGGCCCCGATCTCTGCCAGCTCCGCGCCGAGCGCGGCCGTTTCGGTCTCCAGCTCGTCCGTCAACGTGGCCATCCCGGCCCTGCGGCGTTCCTGCACGACCCGCAGCGCCTCGCGGCCTTCCTCCGCGCCACCCGTCGCCGCGGCATGGCGCTCGCGGGCCGTCACGGCGCGCCGGAAGGCCAGCGCCACCTCGAGCCGCACCTGGTCGGCGGCCGCGCGCGCTTCCTGCTCGGAGGCGCGCTGCTCGGCGAGCGCCGCCGCCTCCCGCTTGCTGCGGCCGGGGTCGAACGGCGACCAGCGCGCGCCGATGCCGACGGCCCAGGCCTGCGCGCCCTCGCCCGTCTTGATCCGGTTGTCCCAGACCTGGCCGAACGCGCCGATGTCCGGCAGCAGGCCGCTTCTCTCGTTCTTCGCGAACGCCGCCGCCGCGTCCGTCTTGCGCCGCGCCGCCTCGAGCGCCGGCCGCTGCCGCAGCGCCCGCTCGATCCATTGCGTCTCCCCGCCCTCGAGCGGGGCGACGGCCGGTGGCCCCTCGCTGGGCACGTAGTTGACGCCCTCCGGCGCGCCCAGGAGCCGCGCCAGCCCGGCCTGCGCCATGCCCTGCTGGCCTCGGCGCTCTGCGAGGTCGGCCTCGCGCTCGCGGCGCCGCGCGCGCGAGCGCAGCAGGTCCGCCTGCAGCGCCCCGCCCGCCTGCACCCGCGCCTCGATCTCGGCCTCCCGCGCCCGCGCGACCGCCAGGACCTTCTGCGTGACCGCGACCGCGCGGCCCGCCATCTCGGCCTGCCGGTAGGCCTCGACGACCCGCAGCCGGATCTCCTGCGTCGCGTCGCGAGTGCCCGCGGCGGCGGCGTCGCCGTACGCGGCCATCGCGCCCGCCATCGTGCCGACCTTGCCGAAGACGTCGATCGGCACCTCCAGCAGCAGGTTCGTGCCGAGGTGGTTGAGCGCGCCGGGGTCGTTGAGGAAAGCCGGGTCGAAGTCCGCCTGGGTGAAGGCGCCCGAGTTCAGCTTGTTCGCAAAGACGCCGGCCGGCAGGTCCATGCGCGACCAGGTCGTCGAGAGCCCCAGGCGCGGCCAGCGCATCCGGCGCACGGACTCCGTCCGGGCGGCCTGCGCGTCGACGCGGGCCGAGGCGGCGCGCAGTTCCGGATTGTCCTTCGCCGCCAGCACGAGTGCGTCGTCCAGGGTCAGCGGCCGGTCCTCGGCTCGCGCGCCGGCCGCCGTGAGCAGCAGCGGGGCCAGCGCCGCGAGCAGCCAGCCTGCCCCCCTAGCCACGGCCCACCTCCCTCGCCCCGGCGGCGGACGAAGCCCGCGGGCCGCGCGGCGCACGCCGCGGTCGGCGCGGCTGGCCGCTGGCGCGCACGCTCCGGCAGACGGCGTCGCAGATGCGCGTCACGTAGGGGTCGGCGATCCGGTAGTAGACGTGGGCGCCCTCGCGCCGCGGCGCCACCAGCCCGGCACGGACCAGCTCCTTCAGGTGCTGGGAGACGTTCGGCTGCCCGCGGCCGGTCAGCTCGACCAGCTGCGAGACGCTGCGCTCGCCCCGCTGCAGGCAAGCCAGCAGCGCCAGGCGGGCCGGCTCGCCCAGCGCCTTGAAGCGCTGGGCGACCATGGGTATCAGCTCTGGCTCGATCATCCGGTTCCCTCCGCCACGCCGCGGCGGCGGCGCATCTGCATTCGTCAATGCGGATATTCACATATGCGCATATCAGTGTCAAGGCCCCCCGTGGCACCGGCCGGCGCCCCGTCGGCACGGGCCGACGGCTGCGCCCCGGCAGCCTGCGCCGTCTGGCGCCGGCGTGCTCTGGTACGCTAGCCGCTGAGCGGGAGATCCCCATGAAGGCTGGCGTGCTGAAGGAGACCTGGCCGGGCGAGACGCGCGTGGCGACGGTGCCCGGCGTGGTGCCGTCGCTGCTGAAGGCGGGCGTGGAGCTGGCCCTCGAATCCGGCGCCGGAGAGGCGGCCGGGTATCCCGACGCGCTGTACGCCGAGAAGGGCGCGCGCCTCGCCACGCGCGAGGCCGTGCTCGCCGAGGCCCGCCTGCTGCTCACGGTGCGCTCGCTGGCGGGCGGCCACGACGCGCAGGCCGTCGGCCGTCTGGGCCGGGAGCACGTCGTGATCGGCCTGCTCGACCCGCTGCAGAAGCCTGCCGGGCTCGCGGCGCTGGCGCACAGCGGCGCCACCAGCTTCGCGCTCGAGCTGCTGCCGCGCATCACGCGCGCGCAGGGCATGGACGCGCTGTCCTCGACGGCGACCATCGTCGGCTACAAGGCCGTGCTGCTGGCGGCCGACGCGCTGCCCCGGATGATGCCGATGCTGATGACCGCCGCCGGCACCGTCTCGCCGGCGCGGGTGTTCGTGATCGGCGCCGGCGTGGCGGGCCTGCAGGCGATCGCCACCGCGCGCCGGCTGGGCGCGGTGGTCGACGCCTACGACGTGCGCCCGGCCGTCAAGGACCAGATCCAGAGCCTGGGCGCGCGCTTCGTCGAGCTGCCGCTCGAGACCGCCGCCTCCGAGGACAAGGGCGGCTACGCGAAGGCGCAGGACGAGGCCTTCTACGGCCGCCAGCGCGAGCTGCTGGCCAGGGTGGTCGCCGACAGCGACGTCGTCGTCTGCACCGCGGCGGTGCCGGGCCGCAAGGCGCCGGTGCTCGTCACGCAGGAGATGGTGAAGGCGATGCGGCCGGGCTCGGTGATCGTGGACCTGGCCGCCGAGCAAGGCGGCAACTGCGAGGCGACGGCGCCCGGGGAGACGGTGCTGAGACACGCCGTGCGGATCATGGGCCCGCTCAACCTCGCTGCCACGCTGCCCTACCACGCCAGCCAGCTCTACGCCAAGAACGTCGCGACCTTCGTCGTCAACCTGCTGAAGCAGGGCGAGCCCCAGCTCGACGCGGACGACGAGATCGTGCGCGAGACGATGCTGGCGCGAGGGGGGGGAGTTCACGAGCCCGCGCGTGCGCGAGCTGCTCGGCCTGCCGCCGCGGCCGGCGCCCGCCGCGGCGCCTGTGGCCTGACCGCGCGCCTGCGGCGACCGCGCAGCGCAGGCCCGGGCGGCGCCTGCGCTGGTATACTGCGCGCGGAGCCCGTGTGAATGCGCCCTGACGCGACCGACAGCGCACGCGGCCGGCTCGAGGACCTGCTCTCCCGGCCCGACCGCGAGGTGAACCTCGCGGAAGCCGCGCTGCTCGTCGCGGCCGAGGAGTACGCCGGCCTGGACGTGCGCTCGTACCTCGCACGGCTGGACGAGATGGGCGCCGCCCTGCGGCAGAGGCTCGACGACGAGCCCCGCCCCGAGCGCGCGATCATGGCGCTCAACCACTACCTGTTCCAGGAGCAGGGCTTCCACGGCAACAGCGAGCGCTACTACGACGCGCGCAACAGCTACCTCAACGAGGTGCTCGACCGGCGCACGGGCATCCCGATCACGCTGTCGACCGTGTTCATGGAGGTCGCCGGCCGCGCGGGGCTCGAGGTGGAGGGCGTGGGGCTGCCCGGCCACTTCGTGGTGCGCGTGCAGACGCCCTCGCGGCCGCTGCTGGTCGACCCGTTCCACGGCGGCACGCTGCTGACCG
This sequence comes from uncultured Acidobacteriota bacterium, assembly GCA_963831755.1. Taxonomy (GTDB): domain Bacteria; phylum Acidobacteriota; class Vicinamibacteria; order Fen-336; family Fen-336; genus DATBSL01. The sequence continues at coordinate 189,719 of CAWHRC010000016.1, read as the reverse complement.
AGAAGGACTGCCAGGCGCGCCTCGACCGCATCTTCAACGGCAAGGTCAAGCTCGAGCCGCGCATGCTGCGGCCCTGCCGCCGCCGCGACATGCTCGAGCGCATGCTGCGCAACCTCAAGGCCATCTATCTTCGGGACCAGGACAAGGACCGCGCGCTGCGCGTGGTCGACCTGCTGGTCCGCATACTGCCCGGCAGCGCCGAGGACCTGCGCGACCGGGGCCTCATCTACGCCGCGCTCGACTGCTACGGCCTGGCAGCGCGCGACCTCGAGTCCTACCTGTCCCTGGCGCCCGGCGCGAAGGACGCGGAGGACCTCGCGGCGCGCGCCGCCCTGCTGCGGCGGAGCGCGGCCCGGCTCAACTGATCGATCAAGGAGAGAACGCAATCATGAGCACCATCGCCAGCGCGTCCGGCATCGCCAAGATCGAGGAGTACCTCGGCGCGAACGCCAGGACGCTGCTCGACTACACCTGCAAGGGCATTCCCAAGTCCAGCCTCCACGCGCCGGGCCCGCGCTGGGTGGACGAGGTCCACGCCGGCTCCGACCGGCCGACGCCGGTGCTGCGCTCGCTGCAGGCGTTGATCGACCACGGCCGTCTGGCCGGGACCGGCTACGTCTCCATCCTGCCGGTCGACCAGGGCATCGAGCACTCGGCGGGCGCCTCCTTCGCGAAGAACCCGCTCTACTTCGATCCCGAGAACATCGTGAAGCTGGCGATCGAGGGCGGCTGCAACGCCGTCGCCTCGACGCTCGGCGTGCTGGGCGCTGTCGCCCGCAACTACGCGCACAAGATCCCGTTCCTGCTCAAGTTCAACCACAACGAGTTCCTGACCTACCCGAACAAGTTCGACCAGATCTTCTTCGCCTCCGTCAAGCAGGCGTAGGACATGGGCGCGGTGGCGGTGGGGGCGACGATCTACTTCGGCTCGCCCGAGTCGGGCCGCCAGATCGTCGAGGTGTCGCAGGCGTTCCAGGCCGCGCACGAGCTGGGGATGGCCACCGTGCTGTGGTGCTACCTGCGCAACCCGGCCTTCAAGAAGGACAAGGACTACCACGTCTCGGCCGACCTGACCGGGCAGGCCAACCACCTGGGCGTGACGATCGAGGCGGACATCATCAAGCAGAAGCTGCCGGAGAACAACGGCGGCTACAACGCGATCAGCTCCAAGGAGAACCCGTACGGCAAGACCGACAAGCGGGTCTACAGCGAGCTGACCAGCGACAACCCGATCGACCTCTGCCGCTACCAGGTGGCCAACTGCTACATGGGCCGCGCGGGCCTGATCAACAGCGGGGGCGCCTCGGGCGAGAACGACTTCGCCGAGGCCGTGAAGACGGCCGTGGTCAACAAGCGCGCCGGCGGCATGGGCCTGATCTCCGGCCGCAAGGCCTTCCAGCGGCCGATGGCCGAAGGCGTCAAGCTGCTGAACGCGATCCAGGACGTGTACCTCTGCAAGGACGTCACGATCGCCTGAAGCCAAGCCTTCCCACTCTGACGGTCTGGGCCGCTCACCCGAAGGGCGAGCGGCCCTTTTCGCCGCACGGATCTACCGGTCGCTCAGCTCCGAGGCACCGGTTCGCTCATCTTGTCTGCCCGAGAGAGCTTCTTCGAACTCTACCAAGTCACGGCTGGTATCCGTACATACCTCGAACCACGCATTGGAAGCTATACAACAACGGTTATCAAGCTCCTGCCGTGGTCCGAGACCCAGGGTGCCGAGGTCTTCGCCTCACTGGGCAGCGCTGATGGGCCGGCCGATCTCACCAATCTCCTGACTACATTTGAAGGCGATCGCGACATCGTCTTTCATCCCTTCTTCCTCACCCGCCTTGCCCAACTCTGGATGCAGGGGGAACGCTTCGCTGCAGTCAGCGAGTACTTGGACGCGCTCGGTCGTATCAAGTACGTAATTGAGACTCTCATCCAGAGGGAGTCCGCCGAGAAATGGAGATCGCGCGACGGCTCGCCACTTCTCACGACAGCCGCTCATACGTCCATGCTCGGCGCAATCGCAGCGGAGATGTGGAGGTCCAATGCCTTCCAGCTGGACAACACCGAGCTCGGGTTGGCCGCGGAGCTCGGCTTGTCCGAGCTACAGCTGCCAAGCGAGCTCGTATTGGAGGCCTTGGCACGCGTACCCAATCACGCTCTCCTTCTGCTTCGAGATCGGAGGTACTCGTTCCTTCATGACAAGTTCCTTCAGTACTTCCTGGGCCTAAGGCTGGCAACGCTCTTAGGCCGTCGTGAGCGCCACGACATTCTCCAGATCTTGTCCGCTCGTGAGTTCTCTGCCGAGACCGTCCAATGGGCAGTCTGGTCTTGGCGTCCAGCGAGGATGCACTTTGGTGAGGCAATGGATTTCATCAACACGCTCGTCGAAGATGTTGCGGAGATTGGACGACAGAATCTCGGACTTCTGTGTGCATACGTCCTGGCCGACCGGCCGACTCCCGAGTACGCGACAGCGCGCGGCCATGTCTTCGTGGGCGAAGCGCTCTCTCTGTCCAGGTACTTCGGAGTGGAGTTTGAGGCCTGCCGCCTTTGGCATGCGGACTTGAGAGGTTCGGTCTTTGAACGCTGCTCCTTCGTTCGCTGTGATGTCGGGGACATACTAATCGACAAAGACACACACTTCGAAGGCAGCAGCTGGCGGGATTGCATTCCCGCTGCGATGGAGATCGTCGGAGCACGAACGCTCTACGCACCGATGGAGATAGGTCGCGCCCTGGTTAGTAGAGGAGCGCGCGTCATAGTGGAGGCGGCTGAGGAAGAGGAGCCCCTCCCCGTGCGAGCAGTTGACGATCGTGTAGTCGCCTGTGTGGAAAGGATGGTGCGTAAGTCCGAACGGACGTGCGATATCGTTCTGGAGGAGTTCGAGGAAGACTGGGGAAGCGTGGCGCGTAAGGTCGTCAGGAGCGCTCTCAAGATCGGCGTCATGAGAGCCGTCCAGAGGGATGCGAGTGGACCTAAGAAGACCTTCGTGCGGTTCGCCGTGGATCGGCAGAGGCTCTTGCGTGGGCAGGGCTTTCTGACCAAGGATGCCACCATTGATGGCTTCTGGGACAGTCTGGTCGCGGGATAAGTGAGGAGAAGGCGGGCATTCTTAACCAAGACCCCATGAGGTCGATCGGTCGTTGATGGTGCGGCCAGACTGCCGAACGGTCTGTTCTACGCGCCTCAACGCCAGTCGCTCTCTTGCCGTTCCGAAGGATATTCGGGAGATGGCGGCTGACAGAGGGTGGATCCCGGCAAGAGCTTCTACACAGTGAGAGTCCGTTAGCCCGACTGCACGGCGCGAGCTCTGGATCCGCGGAGAGTCCGAGCAGGTCAGGAGCATGGAACCAACGACGCCGGCAGCCACGTCCTTCGCCAGTCGTCTGGTGCCGACCGCGGCTGGAGCGCTGGCGGCGGCGGTCCTGCTGGCCCCGTTGTGGGCCTTCGGCAGCTTTCCCTCCCAGGACGGACCCGCGCACGTCTACAACGCGCGGTTGCTCCTGCTCATGCTGCAGGGGCAGCTGCCGGAAGCGCAGGCGTTCTACGCGCTGCACCTCTCGCCCTTTCCCAACTGGACCAGCCACGCCGTGCTGGCGGCGCTGTGCACGGTGCTGTCGCCGGACTGGGCGGAGCGTCTGCTGCTGACGGCCTACGCGCTCGGCCTGCCGCTCGCCTTCCGCTACGCGCTGGGCGGCATCCGTCGCGACGCGACGCCCCTCGCCTGGCTCGTGCTGCCGTTCGTCTACAACAAGTGGCTGCACGAGGGCTTCTACAACCGCGACCTGGCGCTGGTGCCCTTCCTGCTCGCGCTGGGCTACCACGTGCGGCGCCGGGGCCGGCTCAGCGCCCGCGAGTCGTGCGTGCTCGGCGCGTGCGCCCTGTGGACCTACTTCTCGACCGCAACCTCCGCCGTGGTGCTGGCGCTCACGCTGGGCCTGCTCGCCGTCGCGTTCTCCCGCGAGGACGCCCGCGCCGCCGGGGCACGAGCGTGGCGCGCCCGGCTGCCGGGCCTGCTGGCGCTGCTGCCCGCCCTCGGCCTGCTGGCGGCCTTCGATCTCGCGCAGCAGCCGCGGACGACCGGCCCGGGGCCGGCCTTCGGGGAGCGGGCCCTGTACCTCGGCGGCCTGTACGACCTCGTGGCCTACGATCGCCGCGAGGCCTGGATCGCCGCCGCCTTCGCCGTGCTGCTCGGCGCCTCGTTCGTGGCGGTCCTGGCCGCGCGCGTGCGCGCGCGGCAGAGCTCGTGGCCGGACGCGCTGCTGCTGAGCGCCCTGCTGCTGGCCGGCCTCTACTTCGTCGTGCCGCAGGTGACGATACCGGGCGTGCGCTCCGAGCCCCAGCACTTCCGCCTGAGCCTGCACGTCCTGCTCGCGGCCGTGCTGTGGCTCGCAGCGGTCGTTCCCCGGCGGCTCGCCAGGGCCCTCGCCGGCGCTGCGCTCGCGACCGCGGTTGCGCTGACGTTCCTGCGGGTGCCAACCTACCGCACCCTGGCGGCACTCGTGGAAGAGCAGACCTCGCTCGCCCCCGGCATCCCCCGCGGGGCGGTGTTCCTGCCCGTCAGCTTCGACTACGAGGGGCTCGGCGTCGTGCGCTGGCCGATCCCCGAGGAGTGGATCGTCGGCCCGCTGTGGCACGCGGGAGCGCGCGTGGCCGCCGCCCGCGATCTCGTGCTGGTCGACAACTACGAGGCCGCCACCCTGCACTTCCCGCTGCGCTACCGTGCCGGCGCCAACCCCCAGCAGCTGCTCACCAACCCGCTGGACGACTCGCCGGGCTGCCTCCGCCTGGGCCGCTTCAACCGCCTGGCGCCGCGGCCAGTCGAGTACCTCCTGCTCTACCGACGCGAGCTGGCCAAGGACGACGGGTGCACCCGCCGGACTCTCGCCTACGTGGACCAGCACTACGAGCACACGGCCCGTTCTGCGGGCCACGGCTTCGCCGAGCTCTACCGGCTGAGGCGCGGACAGCCCGCGGACTGATCCCGGTAGCCCGTGGTAGCGTGTCCAAGTGAGGGACGGCCCCGTTCGCCGTGTCGTGAAGCGGGTCGCGCTCTGGCACTACCAGGCCAACCTGCGGCTGCACCGTCTTCTGCGCCGCGCACGGGGCGAGCGGCCGTGGCGCCTGGGCGGCGGCTGTGAGCGCTGCGCCAAGTGCTGCGAGGCGCCGGCGATCGCCGTGGGCCGCCTCACCTGGTCGCTGCCGCCGCTGCGGGCGGCCTTCCTGTGGTGGCAGCGGCGCGTCAACGGCTTCGAGCTCGTCCGCGCGGACGCCGAGGACCAGGCCTTCGTCTTCCGCTGCACTCACTTCGACAGCGAGACGCGCGCGTGCGACAGCTACGGCTCGCGCCCCGGCATGTGCCGCGACTACCCCCGGCTGCTGCTGTGGCAGCCGAACCCCGAGCTGCTGCCCGGCTGCGGCTACCGCGCGATGCCGCCGAACGTCGAGGGCCTGCGGGCGGCGCTCGGCCGGCTCGAGCTCACCCCGGGGCAGCGGGACAAGCTCCGGCGCGGCCTTCGGCTCGACGGCTGAGGCTCAGTGCAGGCCTGAGCCCCCGGACAGCTGCTTGACCAGGTCGCCCACCACCTGCTTCGCGTCGCCGAACAGCATGTAGGTGTGGTCGGCGTAGTACAGCTCGTTCTCGATGCCGGCGAAGCCCGGGTTCATCGAGCGCTTGATGGCGACGCACAGCCTGGCCTTGTCGGCGTCGATGATCGGCATGCCGTAGATCGGGCTGGTCTTGTCGTGGCGCGCCGCGGGGTTGACCACGTCGTTGGCCCCGATCACCAGGCACACGTCGCACTGCGGCATGTCCGGGTTGACGTCGTCCATCTCGACCAGCTTGTCGTAGGGGATGTCCGCCTCGGCCAGCAGCACGTTCATGTGCCCCGGCATGCGGCCGGCCACCGGGTGGATCGCGAAGCGCACGTCGATGCCGCGCTTGGTGAGCTGGTCGTACAGCTCGCGCACGCGGTGCTGCGCCTGCGCCACCGCCATGCCGTAGCCCGGCACGATCACCACCAGCTGCGCCTGCTCCAGCGACCTGGGCCGTGCCCTCGGCCGTCTCCTGCTTGACGGTCCTCTGCTCGGCGGCGCCGGCCTTGCGCTGCACCTGGCCGAAGGCGCCGAACAGCACGTTGGCGAACGAGCGGTTCATGGCCCGGCACATGATGATCGACAGGATCAGGCCCGAGGAGCCGTCCAGCGCGCCCGCGACCATGAGCAGCTTGTTGTCGAGCACGAAGCCCATGGCCACGGCCGACAGGCCGGCGTACGAGTTCAGCAGCGAGATCACGGTCGGCATGTCGGCGCCGCCGATCGGGATGATCAGCAGCACCCCGAACGCGAGCGACAGCACGATGATCGCGGGGAACAGGAACGACAGCTGCTCCGGGCGGAAGATGAGAGCGATCCCGCACACGACCGCGACCGCCAGCAGACCCAGGTTCGAGGCGTTCTGGAGCGGGTAGGTGACCGGCCGCTGCGGGATCCAACGCACCTCCTGCAGCTTGCCCGCGGCCATCAGCGAGCCGGTGAAGGTCAGGAAGCCGAGGATGATCTCGGCGCTGATCGCGGTCATGCGGAACGCCGTCAGGTTCTGCGGTCCCTCGGACAGCCACAGGTAGTACTTGGCCGTGCCGACCAGGCCGGCCGCCAGGCCGCCGAAGGCGTGCGACAGGGCGGTCCGCTGGGGGACCGCCGTCAGCGCGACCAGCGAGAGCGGGACGCCGGCCGCGAAGCCGAGCGCGGTCGCGCCGGCGATCCAGCCCCAGTGGACGATGCCGGGGGTCAGCAGCGTGCCGGTCACCGCCAGCGTCATCGCCGCCACCCCAGCGAAGACGCCCCTGCGGGCGGTGCGGGGGTCGTTCATCCAGTAGAGCGCGAAGATGAAGAGGGCGGCCGAGGCCAAGTAGGCGACGGAGAGCGAAGAGGCGGCGACGTTCACCGGCGCGGCTCCGTCTTGAACATCTTGAGCATGCGGTCCGTGATCAGGAAGCCGCTCACGATGTTGGTCATCGAGGCGAACAGCGCGACCGCGCCCAGCGCGGTGATGTACCACGGGTGGTCGAGGCCGGTGATCACGATCGAGCCGACCACGGCGATCGCCGAGATCGCGTTCGTGATCGACATCAGCGGCGTGTGCAGCAGACGCGAGACGCGCGTGATCACGCCCAGCCCGATGAAGGTCGCCAGCATGAGCACGTAGACCATGGACGTGAAGTCCGAGCCGGCCGCTGCTGCGGACGCAGCCTCGCCGGCCGCGGGCTGTGTGCCCGCGAGCAGGGCAAGAGTCGCTGTCACGGTGATCCTCCCGCGGCGCATTCTGCCACGGGGCGCGCGGACGGCCTACCGGCGCAGCTCGAAGCTGCCGACCACCTCGCGGCCGGCGGAGTCCTTGGACAGGGTGCCGGTGAGACGCTCGCCGTCCCAGCGGCCGGAGTAGTAGCGGACCCCGCCGCGCATGCGCACGCTGAAGCGCACCTGGTCGCGGGCGCGCTGCTCCAGCGACAGCAGCGGGACGCTGAACGTGATGCCGCCCTCGTAGGTGATCGAGCCGCCGCCGCGGGCGAAGGCCACCGTGAGGTAGCGCAGCTGGCCGTCCTCGGTCTCGCGGCCGCGGAAGCTGCCGTCCAGCGAAAGCCGCGGCGGCGGGCCGGCCGCCGGTGTCGCCGCGGCACCGGACGCCCGCGGCGAGCTGGCCGCCGCCGGAGCGGCCACCGTCGCCGGCACGCGCAGCGCGATCAGGCGCAGGCCCTCGCGCAGCGGGGCTTTCGCCCCGCTCACGACCTGCAACGGCACGCCGGCGCGGCCGGTCTTGCGTGCGGCGTCGAACAGCTGTCCCAGCACCCGGCCCTCCGGGGCCAGCGCGGCGGCGTAGCGGGGCCGCTCGCCGCGGATCGCGAGTAGCACGAAGTCGCGCGCCACGGCCTCCCACCAGCGCGCGAGGCGGCCGGGCGTGACTCGCCCGCCCCGGCCCTTCAGCCCCGTCCAGTCCTCGTTGTAGGCCGCGGCGTCCTCCTCGGTGACGTCCAGCAGCACCTCGGGCCGGCCGGCCAGCCCGAGCACGGGGCTCGCGTCGAGCCCGCGAGCCTCGATCGTCAGGCCTGCCGTCGAGCGCAGCAGCGGCACGGCCGCGTTCAGGCGGTCCTCCGCCTCGAGCGCGCGCTCCGCGGCCGAGCGGCCGCCCGCTGCCGCGAGCACGAACGCCGGCCCGAAGCCCGTGGCGAGCAGCGCGTGCCGTCCGGACGCGGCGACGAACGGCTCGGCGACGAACCTCGCCTCGACCGGGTCGGCCGGCGGAGGCACCTGGAGCGTGCCCTGGCCGACGTTCGCGGTTCCCTGCACACGCACCTCGAGCACCCGTGCCGGATCGCCCGGCCCCACCTGCGGCACGACGAGCTTGAGCGAGTCCGGCGCGGCCGAAACGACGAGAGCCGGCACGCCGGCCACGCGGACCTCGTCGAGCTCGGGGTTGCTGGCGAAGCCCAGTCCCGAGACCTGAACCACGTCTCCGGGGCCGGCGCTCGGAGGGCTGACCGCCGTCACGAGAGGCAGGTGCCCCACGACGAACGGCGCCGCGTTCGACTCGACACCGCCGACCGTGACCACGACCGGGGCCGACGTGCCGGGCCCGGAGGCGATCGGCGGCACGATCGCCCGGATGCGCGTGGCACCGACCTCGACGGTCTGCGCCACGACGCCGCCGAAGCGCACTGTAGCGCCGACCCCCCAGCCCGCACCCGCGAGGACGACCTCCTCGCCGGGCATCGCCGCCGCCGGCGAGATGCCGTGCAGCCGCGGGCCCTGGATCACGGTGACGGACACGGCGTTGGACTGTGTCGTGCCCACGCGCACGACCACGGCCGCCTGCCGCTCGCCGCCCGCTTCCCCGGCCGACGGGGGCACCTCGACCTCGAGCTGCGCGGGCGATGCCGCGAGCACGCGCGCCGGCTTGTCGTCGAAGAGCACGACGTTGCCGGCGGCGTCGCCCGCGAAGCCGCGCCCGGCGAGCGTGGCGCGCTGGCCGACGCGCACGCGCACGGGTGTGACGGTCTCGAGCCGCACGCGTGCGGCCAGCATGCGCCAGCCCAGGACGCCGAGAACAGCCACCACCGCCAGACCGCCGATGCCCGCGACGGTGGGCCACAGCCAGCCGGGCACACCGGAGCGACGGGGGGCTGCGGGGCGCGCCGGGCGCCGGGCCGCCGCGGCGGGACGGTGTGGCGCGGCAGGGCGCGCGGCCGCAGCCGGCCGCGCGACTCGAGGCGTCGGCGGCGTGGGCGCAGCAGCAGGCACGGCAGCTCCCGACGGAGGGGCCACGGCCGACGGCGTCGCCGCCGGCGGAACAGGGACCGGCGCCGGGCGCGTGGCCGTGGTGACCGGCGGCGGCAGTTGCGGTTCCCGGTGCGCGAGCACCGGCGCTGCTGGCGGGACGACGACCGCCGGCTTCGCGGGGGTCGTGGGGAGCAGGGGCGGCAGCTCGATCGGGATGGGCTCCGCGGACGTGTCGGCGACCGGCTCGGCCTCTACGACCCTTGGCTCCTCAGCGGCCGTGCCGGCCGACTCGTCCGCGACGAAGAACTCGTCGGGCGACCCGGCGACCGGCTCCCCGGCGACGACCCCAGCCTCGCCGACGGCCGGCTCGCTGATCGCCCAGGCATCGGAGGCGGCATCGGTCGCGGCCGACTCGGTCACCGCGACGGGCCCATCCGGCGCTGCCGCCTCGGCGACGAAGAATGGGTCGTCCGGCGCCGGCTCCTCGGCAACCGGTGCGGGTTCGGTGACGAGCGGCGCGGGCGGCTCGGCCGCCGGTGCGGGCTCCTCGACGACCGTCGCGCGTTCCCCAACCGTCCCGGGTTCCTCGCCGACGGATGCGGGCTCATCCACCGGCCCGGGCTCCCCGGAAGGGGACGGCTCGGGCTCTGCAGTGACCAGCACCTCGTCGGCGCCTTCTTCCGGCTGGCCCTCCGCTTCTACCGGCAGGCCTTGCGCCTCTTCCGGCCGGCCCTCCCCTTCTTCCGGTTGACCCTCCGCCTGCTGTTCTTCTTCCGCCCCGGCCGGCTCCGCTGTCTCAGCCGCGAGCGGCAGCCGCTCCACCCACGGCTCGAAGCGGAGCTGCACGCAGGCGCTCTGGGGATCGCCCGGCGGCCCCAGCCACAGCACGTCGTTCCGCCCGAGCGGGGCCTCGCCCTCGACGCGGCGGGCATTGAGGTAGAGCCCCCGCGGGGCGTGGGTGTCGTGCACCTTCGAGGCGTCGAGGTCGCACCAGACACGCGCGTGGATCGGGCTGATCGAGGGCAGGTCGACGACGAGGTGGCAGTCGGGGTCGGAGCCGATCAGCACCTCCCCCACCACCTCTTCCGGCTGGTAGCGCCGGCCGTGGAGGCTGCCGCCGAGGACCGTCAGCGCCGCGAGGCGCAGCCTCTCTCCTGCCATGGCGCGGCCAATCTAGCACGGCCCGCAGGCCGGTCAAGGTATACTCGTCACAGCTCGCCGGGCCCTTCGGGCTCGGCGCCCGCGAGAGACTCGTGCCCGCGAAGACCGCCACGATCGTGTTCTCCTACGAGCGCGCCGCCGCGTTGCTGCCCGAGGTCCGGCAGCTCACAGAGGAGGCGATCGCACGCGTCGAAGAGGTGCAGCAGGCCGCGCCGGAGGACGTCCAGTCGGTGGTGGCCGGCTGGGCCGACGCCATGCTGGACCGGGGCCTTGAAGTGAAGGGCCTCTGGCTCGTCGACTTCGACAACGGCTCGGGCTACTACTGCTGGCGCTACCCGGAGAACGGTCTCGAGTACTTCCACACCTACGAGGAGGGCTTCCGGGGCCGCGTGCGGATCCAGTAGCGCCTTTGCGCAGATTCGCAGCCCCGAGCCGACACCGCCATGAGCCATTCGGTCCTGATCCCCATCGCCGCCCTGGGCGGCGTCGTCGCGCTCCTGGTGCTGGCGCTCGCGGTCTTCGTGATTCGCGACCGTCGGGCGGCCGCGCGGCGGGTCGAGTCGCTGTTCCGGCGGCCGGCCAAGCCGGCGCAGAAGCCGGGCCCGGACCACTACTACAAGCCGTACTGGTCGTAGCCCCGCTGGTTCATCGGGCCTATTCCCCCGCCGCCGCGTGCGGGTCCACAGTCGCGTGAGGGGGAACCAGACAAGGAGGTAGGAACCATGCTCGTCGAGCGAGCGAGGCGCCTCCTCGAGACTGGCGGCATCCCGTACGAGACGCTCCCGCACCGAGAGGCGTACACCGCGCAGGGCGTCGCCGCCGCCGTCCACGTCTCGGGCTGGATCCTGGCGAAGGTGCTGGTGGTGCGGGCGCCCGGCGAGGACCCCGTGATGGTGGTCCTGCCGGCGTCGTGCCGCCTGGACGCGGCGGCCCTGGGCAGGGTGCTCGGGAAGCCGAACGTGACGCTCGTGCCCGAGGACGAGATGCGGACGCTGTTCCCGGACTGCGAGATCGGGGCCATGCCCCCGTTCGGGCAGCTCTACGGCCTGGCGGTCTGGGTGGACGCGTGCTTCCCGAAAGCGGGCGAGTTCGCGTTCCAGGCAGGCAACCACCACGAGGTCGTCCGCGTCCGCTACGTCGACTACGAGAGGCTCGCGCACCCGACGGTCGCGGAGTTCTGCCGGCATTGAGCGGTCGACGTAAGTAGTCGCCGGCTCAATCAGTCGCGATGTGTGCGAGGCCGCAGGCAAGCGACCTGCCATCGGTCGCCAACTTCGAGGGGCCGCGTGCCGATGGTCGAATCGATGGGTGCCGACGCGCTGCCACGGCGCAACTTGCTGGCGAGCGTCCTAGTCGTCTGCACGATCTCTTGGCCCGTCCTCGCGCAGCAACCTCGTTCCGCCGAGCCGCCTGTTCCACGAACCTTTCCTGTGAGCACTTCCCTGGTTCAGCTGGATGTCTTGACTCGCGATTCCAGAACCGGCTTGCCAGCCCCGGACCTGAACAAGGAGGACTTTCGGGTCTTTGATGACGGCGATGAAGTCTCCGTTGCGGCTTTCGCCAGTGGCGATCTCGATACGCGTCCTGTGGCCCTGTGGCTGGTGGTGATCTGCAACTCTCCCGTTTGGAGGGTTCCGCAGGCCTTGCGTTCCGGCTCGTTCGTCGGGAGAGAAAAGCTCTTCCGCCCTGCCCTCGACGATCTAGACAAACGGGACAGAGTTGGAATCGCTCATTGGTGCGACAACGGGGAAGCCCTGCTGGATCTGCGCCCCAGTGAAGACAGGGACGCCGCGATTACAGTACTCGAGAGAGTCTTGAAGCCATACCGTGCCCGGCAGGAGTCGAGAGTAGGAGAACTCACACTGCAGAACCTGGTGAGGCGTGTGATCGTGGACGCCCTGGCGGAAGATCCTCGACCGCTGCCAGTATTGGTGTTTCTCCATTCGGACTACACGGGCATGCCGCCACGCGAACTCGATTCACTCGCGAGCGACTTCCTCAAGACCTCCGGGATCGTCTTTGGAATCATGAACGACAGTCTGGAATGCAGCGAAGAGCCCATGGGAGAGGTCGACGGGTCTGGGTTCTTCAGGAACAAGAACGGGGCCGGGTCCTTCGCTATTTGGCCAAGCTAACAGGGGGACAGTATTTCAAGGTGACGGAGTCGCGGTACGCAGCTGCCCTGGAAAGCATCATTACTCACCTGCACCTTCGCTATCAGCTGGGCTTTGAACCCCGCAAGATCGATGGGAAGCGGCATAGACTCAAGATCGAGTTGACCAAAGACGCCCGTCAGATACACCGAACCGTCGATCTGCGCGCTCGTTCGGAATACATTCCTGTTGCGGACAAGCCCACATCGGCGCGTTGACGGCCCTACGCGCCCGCTGCGAACCCGCCGGCGCTACGTGGCGAGCACGCCCAGCGCGCGCCCGACCTTCGTGAACGCCGCGACCGCGCGCTCGACGTGCTGCGGCGTGTGCGCGGCCGACAGCTGGACCCGGATCCGCGACAGGCCCTTCGCCACCACGGGGTAGAAGAAGCCCTTGACGTAGACGCCCTCGTCGAGAAGGGCGCGCGCGAAGCGCTGAGCGAGCGGCGCGTCGTCCGGTGCGAAGCGCGAGAACATGATCGGCACGATCGGGTGCACGCCCGGCTTGATCTCGAAGCCCGCGGCCGTCATCCGCTCGCGGAACAGCCGCGTGTTTCGCTCGAGCCGGTCGCGCAGCTCCGTGCTCTGCGTCAGCAGCTCGAGCGCCCGCAGCGTGGCGCCGACGATCGCGGGGGCGAGCGAGTTCGAGAACAGGTACGGCCGGCTGCGCTGGCGCAGCATGCCGATCAGCTCCCGGGGGCCGGCCGTGCAGCCGCCCAGCGCGCCGCCCAGCGCCTTGCCGAAGGTCGTCGTGATGAGGTCGACGCGGCCGCCCACGCCGTGGTGCTCCCAGCTGCCGCGGCCGGTCCGTCCCAGGAAGCCGGTCGCATGCGAGTCGTCGACCATCACGGACGCCCCGTATTGCTCGGCCAGCGCGCAGATCTGCGGCAGCGGCGCCAGGCTGCCGTCCATCGAGAAGACGCCGTCCGTGACGACCAGCCGGAAGCGCTGTGCCTGCGCCTCCTTCAGCTTCGCCTCCAGGTCGCCCATGTCGCAGTTCGCGTACACGTAGCGCTTCGCCTTGCACAGGCGCACGCCGTCGATGATCGAGGCGTGGTTGAGCTGGTCGGCCACGATCGCGTCCTCGGCGGACAGCAGCGGCTCGAAGACGCCTCCGTTCGCGTCGAAGCAGGCCGCGTAGAGGATCGCGTCCTCCATGCCGAGGAACTCGGCGATCCGCCGCTCGAGCTCGACGTGCAGCGCCTGCGTGCCGCAGATGAAGCGCACGCTCGACATGCCGTAGCCCCACTGGTCGAGCGCGCGGTGGGCCGCCGCGATCAGCTCCGGGTGGCCGGACAGGCCGAGGTAGTTGTTGGCGCAGAAGTTGAGGACCGGCCGCTCCCGGCCCTCGACGCGGATCTCGGGGCCCTGCTCGCCGAGGATCGGCCACTCCTCCTTGAACAGGCCCTGCTGCCGGATGGAGGCGAGCTCGCCGGAGAGGAAGTCGCGAAACGCTGGGTCCATAGTGTCTCCGCTCCCGGATTCTACCGTCGCGCCGGCCTGCCCGAGGGCGGCGGTCAAACGGACGGACGGCTCGCCCCTCCCGGTTCGTAGTATGTTCTGGCCCCGTGAGCGATCCGCAGCCCCTTCGCGTCGACTGGGCGCCGTGCTGGCGGTCGTCAGCGTCCGCCTGGGGCGGGCGCCCGCCCGCATGACGATCCTCTCGCTCACGCTCGCGCTCGGCCTGGTGGCGCTGGCGGCCGGCTTTCTGGGCGCGCTGACCGGGCTCGGCGGCGGCGTCGTGATCGTGCCCGTGCTGACGCTGGCTCTTCGGCGTCGACATCCGCTACGCCATCGGCGCGTCGCTCGATCTCGGTGATCGCCACCTCGTCCGGTGCGGCGTCGGCCTACGTGCGGGAGGGCTACACGAACCTCCGCATCGGCATGCTGCTGGAGATCGCGACCACCATCGGCGCCCTCGTCGGAGCGCTCGCTGGCCACGTTCGTCTCCGGCGCGCGTGATCGCCGTCATCTTCGGCCTGGTGCTGCTGTACTCGGCCTACGTCTCCGCCCGGCCGCGGCCGCCGCGCGCCGCCGGCGTCGAGCAGCCGGACCCGCTGGCGACGCGGCTGCGCCTCGACTCGCAGCTACCCGACGCCGGACGGCCCGCGGCACTACCACGTGCGGCACCTGCCGGCGGGCTTCGGCCTGATGGGCGTCGCCGGCGTGCTCTCCGGCCTGCTCGGGCATCGGCTCGGGCGCGGTGAAGGTGCTGGCGATGGACCAGGCGATGCGGCTGCCGTTCAAGGTCTCGACGACCACCAGCAACTTCATGATCGGCGTGACGGCGGCGGCGAGCGCCGGCGTGTACCTCAGCCGCGGCTACATCGATCCCGGCGCTGGCGATGCCCGTGATGCTGGGCGTGCTCGCCGGGTCGCTGCTCGGCGCGCGCGTGCTGGCCGGCGCCGAGACGCGCCGGCTGCGCGTCGTGTTCGCCGTGCTGGTGGTCGCCCTGGCGGTCGAGATGATCTACAGCGGGCTCTGGGGGACGGTGTGAGCCAGCCTGAGCACTGGTGGTCGCCGGGCCACGCGGAGCGCGTGATCGGCAACCTGCTGCGGGCGGGCGTGCTAATCGCCGGGCTGGTCGTGGTGGCGGGCGGCGTGCTGTACACGGTCCGCCACGGCAGCGCACAGCCGCAGCTCGGCACGTTCCACGGGGAGCCGTCGGACCTGCGCACTCCTGCCGGCATTCTCCGTGACACGCTGGCGCTCCGCGCCCGCGGCGTCATCCAGCTCGGGCTGCTGCTGCTGATCGCCACTCCGGTGGCACGGGTGGCGCTCTCCGTCCTGGTGTTCGCGCTGGAGAGAGACCGCGGCTACGTGGCCGTCACCCTCTTCGTTCTCGGCCTCCTGCTCTACAGCCTGTTCGCGAGCGGGTAGCCCGGACGGCGGCCGGCCGCAGCGCGCAGAAGCTCCTCCGGCCGGCGTCAGCGCTGGTGGGCGCCGTTCTCCTGCTTCGCCAGCGCCGCGTCGGCCTCGAGGTCGAGCGGGGGCGCCTCGTCCTGGATCAGGTACTCGAACTCGTCGCGGAACTGCTGCAGGTGGATCCCGCAGGTGGCCGCGAACTTGGCGAGCTCGTGCGGGTCCTCGAAGTCGTCGCGGCGCAGGCGGATCATGTAGCGGCGCGCGATCGCGTAGCGCGTCGAGTGGATGTCGACCAGCCGGACCTTGGCCTTGCCGGTCCTGGGGTCGAGCAGCTGCTGGAACGGGATCGGCACGAAGTGCCCGCCCTGCATGCGAGACCATCGCCGCGTTGCCGCCCGACAGCAGGTACTTGGTGGCGCAGTAGCCGAGGTCGCGCGTGTACTCCATGTCGAACGGGATCGGGTCGGCGCAGCGCAGCTCGTAGCCGATGTTCTTGGCCACGATCGTCGTCTTGATGTCGAACTGCTTGAGCCGCGCCTGGACCTGCGGCCTTCAGGATCTCGCCGATGTTCACCTCGGCGATGCGCACGTTGCCGTGCGCGTCGCGCTCGACGTCCTCGAGCTGCGCCAGGTCCTCCGGCGGGATGTCCAGCACCAGGCCCTCGGCCAGGATCGCGACGCCGTCGCGCCGGCCGTAGGTGAGGCGCTTGAGGATGGAGCCGACCAGGATGTCGACCAGCGACTTCAGGCGGACCTTGCCCTCGCCGAACTCCTCGGGGATCATCGTCAGCGTCGCGCCCGCGGCCTTGCCGATGCCGAGCGCGAGGTGGCCGGCCTTGCGGCCCATCGCGATCACGAAGTACCAGCGCGAGGTGGTCTTGGCGTCCACCATCAGGTTCTTCACGATGTCGACGCCGATGTGGCGCGCGGTCTGGAAGCCGAAGGTGTCGACGTGGGCCGGCAGGTCGAGGTCGTTGTCGATCGTCTTCGGCACGTGCACGACCTGGATGCGGCCCTGGCCCTTCTCCTCGAGCTTCATCGCCGAGAAGGCCGTGTCGTCGCCGCCGATCGTGATCAGCTGCGAGACGTTGAGCCGCAGCAGCGAGATGACCGTGTTCTCGAGGTGCTCGGGGTTCTTGGTGGGGTTGGCGCGCGAGATGCCGATGTGCGAGCCGCCGCGGAAGTGGATCCGGCTCACCTCGTCGATCGTCAGCGGGCGCACCCGGTCGACGTTGCCCTGCATGATCCACTCGAAGCCGTCGCGGATGCCCAGGACCTCGACGCCTTCGAGCACGCCGCGGATCGTCGCCGCGCCGATCACGCTGTTGATGCCGGGGGCCGGTCCGCCCCCCACGAGTATGGCGAGTCTCTTCTGATGGCTCACGGGCGCACCTCAACAGGAAACGGTCAAACCGGGAGAGTATAGCGCCCCGCCCGCTGGCGGCACCGGGCCGTTTGATCCATCGCGCCACGGCCCTGCTATCCTCATTGCGGATGGGCCACGCACACGCGCACGGGCACGGCCACGGGACCGCGCCGGGCAGCGGGCGAGCCAGTCGCAGGCGGCTCGCCGTCGTGCTCGGCCTCAGCTTCGCCTTCCTCGGCGTCGAGGTCGTGGCCGGCTTCCTGACCGGCAGCCTGGCGCTCCTGGCCGACGCCGGCCACATGCTGACGGACGTGGCCGGGCTCGTGCTGGCGCTCGCAGCGATGAAGTTCGCGGAGCGGCCGCCCTCGCCCCGCCGCACCTACGGCTACCACCGCGTGGAGATCCTGGCGGCCGCGACGAACGGCGTCGCGCTGCATCGGCATCGCCGGCTACATCCTCTACGAAGCCTGGCAGCGCTTCTGGAGCCCGCGGCCGGTGGCCGTGGTCGAGGTGCTGGCGGTCGCCGGCGTCGGCCTGCTCGTCAACGTGGCGGGCGCGCTGCTGCTGCGCGCGGGCTCGAAGGCCAGCCTGAACGTGCGCAGCGCGTACAACGAGGTGCTGGCCGACGCGCTGTCCTCGCTGGGCGTGATCGTCGGGGCGCTGGTGATCCGGACGACCGGCTGGTACTGGGTGGACCCGCTGGTTGCCGCGACGATCGCCCTGTTCGTGCTGCCCCGCACGCTGGACCTGCTGCGCGAGGCGCTGCAGGTCCTGCTCGAGGGCACACCGCGCGACGTCGACCTGGCGGCGCTGCGCGCGACCATGGAGGGCGTCCCCGGCGTCAAGAACGTGCACGACCTGCACGTCTGGACGCTCACCTCGGGCGTGCACGCCCTGTCGGCGCACGCGATCGTCGCCGGCGGCGCCGCCCACGACCAGGTGCTGGTGGCCCTGCGCGCGCGGGTGACCGAGGAGTACCCGATCAGCCACCTGACCGTCCAGCTCGAGGAGCGCTGCTGCGGCGAGCACGCCCACGCCTGAAGGGGCGCTGTCGCCTTGCCGTGGCCTTCGCAGGCCGCAGCGGGGTGCGCCCTTCGCTCGCTGAGTGCACGGCCCGGATGGAGCACAACCGCTCGCTCCGGGCGACCCAACGCCGCGGCTCCGTGGCCTTCGGCCGTTGCCCTGCCGTGGCCTTCGCAGCCCGCGGCTGGGTGCGCCCTTCGCGGCCGCTACGTCAGCTCGTACAGCTCCGGGTCGTGGCTCGGCGGCAGCATGCGGCGCAGCCGGCCGAGGCTCTTCCTCTCGTCGCCCGGCTCCTTATCGCTCCCTTCGCCGCCGAGCAGGCCGCCGAGCGGGTCCTCCTCGAAGACGTCTCCCATCTGCTCCTCGATCTTCTCCGGGTCCTCGCCCGCCTCCATGCGCTTGAGGGCCTCCTCCATGCCGGAGCCGATCGGCATGCCGGTCGCGGAGAACAGCTTGCGCATCAGGCGCGCGCCCTGCTTGGGGTCGTTCTCGTCGATCGAGTCCATCTCCCCCGCCATCGCCTCCATCGCGCGCTCGAGGCGCCCCTCGTCGACGTCGGGGCCGGGCGGAGCCTCGGGCTTCGGCTCCTCGCGTGCGGCCCCTGGAGATCGCGAAGGCGGATGCGCGCCGGGTCATCTCGACGCCGGCGCAGCGCGGGCAGGCGGGCGTCTTCTCGGTGTTCACCACGCGCGACAGGAAAGCTGAAGACGCGGTGGCAGTGGCGGCAGTAGAACTCGTAGATCGGCATCGGGCGCTCGTCGGTTCGGGTTCCGGTTCCGACCGATCATTGTAGGCGAGGCGCGCCGCCGCGTCCCGCCGGGGGAGGGTCGCAGGCGGTGTACGATGCGGCCCATGCCGCAGGGCTCGAGCGGGTCGTGGTCGGGATCTCGGGGGCCTCGGGATCGATCTACGGCATCCGGCTGCTCGAGCGGCTGCGCGAGGACCCCTCGCTCGAGTCGCACCTCGTCATCAGCACCTCGGGCAAGCGGACGCTCGTCGAGGAGACCTCCTAGACCGCGAAGCAGGTCGAGGCCCTCGCGGACGTCGTGTACGACGACCGCGACGTCGGCGCCTCGCTCGCGAGCGGATCGTTCCGTACCGCCGGCATGATCGTGGCGCCCTGCTCCGTCAAGACGCTGTCCGCCCTCGCCGGCTGCCGCTCCGACACGCTGATCGCGCGGGCCGGGCGACGTCACGCTCAAGGAGGGCCGGCCGCTGTCGCGCTGGTGCGCGAGGCCCCGCTGCACGCTCGGACACCTGCGCCAGATGCTGGCGCTCGCCGAGATGGGGGGGATCGTGTTCCCGCCGGTGCCGGCCTTCTACCCGAAGCCGCGCTCGTGGACGACCTGGTCGACCACACGGTCGCGCGCGTGCTCGAGCGGGCGGGGCTCCCCGGGGCCGTAGCCCAGGAATGGACCAGCGGCGGCCGCCGGCCGAAGGCGGGGCGTCAGGGCTCAGGCGGGCTCGCCCTCCGCCTCGTCGCAGGCGCTGTAGAAGCCCGCCTCGCGCAGCGCGTCGGCCATCAGCGCGGTGCAGCCGCGCACGCTGGTCGCCCGCACGTCGGGCGCGACCTTGGCGGCGGCGCGCGGAACGCGGTCATCCAGTCGGCCACGTCGCGCACGGCCTGCGGCGGGATCCGGGCGCCCGGGGCCACGCCGCCCGTGACGCGGGCGTCGTCCTCGTTGACGCTGAACAGCGCCAGGCTCGCGTGCGTCGGCAGCAGCTCGCGACTGCGTGCGGCGGAGCAGCTCGCGGGTGGCCGTGGTGCCCAGGTGGCCCCAGGCGTGCTCGACGACGAAGTGGGCGGCCCAGCCGAGCAGGCTCGCGTCGACGCCGTCCCCGGCGAGGGCGCGCTGGTCGACGGCCGTGGCGGTGGCGCGGCGGCCTGCGCCTGGTCGCCGGTCGACGGCCGCTCCGGCTGTGCGGACCTCGCGGCGCGCCCGAGGGCCCACGGGGCTGGTCGGATGGCCTCGCATCCCCGGCGAGGTCGGGTGCGGCGCCTCGAGCCACCTCCAGACCCGGGCCAGCTGCACCTGCGCCGCCGAGCGCACCTCGACGTGCCGGCAGCGGATCGCCAGCCGCTCGAGGTACGTGAGGTCCTCGCGGCGGGTCAGGTGCCGGACCAGGATCTGGCCGACGTGGCGGTCGTCCTCGAAGGCGAACAGCCGCCGTGCGGTCGCGGACCCGCTTGGCGGCCTCCTGGCGCACGAAGAAGTGGCGATCGCTGCCGACCACCTCCAGCAGCCGCTCGTCCTCGTCCTCCTCGGAGCCGAGGGTCTCGATGCGATGCAGCAGCTCGTCGTCGTCCAGCGTCAGCCAGCTCTCCGCCGCCGCGTCCTCGTCGGGCCCCTCGTGCCACGGCCGCCGTGCCGTGGCGTCGTCCAGCGGTTCGCCGGCCGGGACGGGCTGGGACGCCATCGATTCGTCCTCCATGCGGACTACCCCCTGCGGTACTCGATGTAACGGGCGGTCTCGTCCGCGACCGCTCGCCCGAAGAGCGTCTCCACGACGTGGAACGCGAGGTCCATCCCCGAGGCGAGTCCGGCCGAGGTGAGCACACCGTCGTCGACGAAGCGTGCCTCGCGATCGACGCGGATGTCGTTGCCGAGCGACGCCAGCAGGCCGAACGAGCCCCAGTGCGTCGTCGCCCGGCGGCCGTCGAGCAGCCCCGCGCGCGCCAGCAGCAGGGCGCCCGTGCACACGGACGCCGTGCGCCGCGCGGTCGCGGCGGTCCTGCGGATCCACTCGATCGTCTGCGGCGTCCTGGAGCAGCGGCCGGGTGCCGAAGCCGCCCGGCACCAGCAGCAGGTCGATCGCCGGGGCGTCGGCGAACGACGTGGCGCGGCAGCAGCACCAGCCCTCCGGTGGCGGTCACCGGCTCCTTCGTCCTGCGCGACCGTGAAGACGTCGAACAGCGCCTCGTCCTCGCTGTGGCGCGACTCGACGCCGGGCTCGAGCCGCGCTCGGGAGAACACCTCGAACGGGCCGGCCACGTCGAGCGCGGCGACGCCGTCGAAGACCAGGATGCCGACGCTCCAGCGCTTCATGGCTCGCCTCCCGCCGTCGGGCGTCGCAACAGCCTACCGCGTCCGCGGCGGTCACATCCACGCCTCGCGGCCCTCGTAGTAGGTCGGCTGGCCGTCCGGGTAGCGCGCCTTGAACGACCTGTACCGCTCGAGCAGCCGCCGTAGCGCGCATCCGACATGCGCAGCGGCCGGTGCGGGTAGTCGACCAGCCAGCGCTCGACCTTCCAGACGTTGCGCTCGGACAGCCGCCAGTCGTAGCGGCCGAGCTCGCGCAGGTCGGCGACCGCGAAGCCGGTGACCCGGCCGGTGAAGTCGACGTAGGCGTCCAGGTAGCTCGCGGCGAGCTGGCGCGGCGCTGCGGAAGACCGGCTGGCGCCCGTGCAGCCCCAGGTCGCGCGAGCGCGCGACCGCGCCCCAGCGGCCGTCCTGCCCACGGAACACGTACAGCACGTGGTCGAGCCTGTCGACGCTCTCGAAGCTCAGCAGCAGCGGCGGATGGCCGTGCTGCTCGAGGACCACGGCCGCCGCGAGCGCCGCCTCCAGGCAGTGGGCGGTGCCGAGCCGGACGACACCTGGCGGAACGAGCGCAGCGTCTCGCCCCGCCTCTCCCAGTTGTACGGCAGCGCGCGCAGCCAGCGCTGCACCGCGGCCGGGGTCCGCAGCCGCGCCACGAGCGCACGCTCGCGCGGCGTGAACGCCTCCAGGGAGGGCGCGGGCAATGCCTAGCGCGCCGGCGCCGCCGGCGGCCGGCCCGCTGCCGCGCCGCGCGACTGGATCACCGTCATCGCCGCCGCGATCATCGAGCCGACGTCGGACAGGTTCGACGGGATCACCAGGCTGTTGCCCGCCTTGGCGAGGTGGCCGAACTGCGTCGATGTACTGCTCGGCCACGCGCAGCTGGACCGCCTCGAAGCCGCCGTCGGCCTGGATCGAGCCGGCGACGGAGCGGATGCCTTCGGCCGTGGCCTTGGCCACGGCCAGGATGGCCGCCGCCTGGCCGTCGGCCTCGTTGATCTGCTGCTGCTTCTTCGCCTCCGAGGCCTTGATCACCTGCTGCTTCTGGCCCTCGGCGGTGTTGATCGCCGCGTCGCGCTCGCCCTCGGACTGCAGGATCACCGCGCGCTTCTCGCGCTCGGCGCGCATCTGCTTCTCCATCGCGGCCAGGATGTCCTGGGGCGGCGTGATGTTCTTGATCTCGTAGCGCAGCACCTTGACGCCCCAGGCCTCCGAGGCCTTGTCGAGCTCGGCCACCACCTGGCCGTTGATGTGCACGCGCTCCTCGAACGTGCGGTCGAGATCGATCTTGCCGATCTCGCTGCGCAGCGTCGTCTGCGCGAGCTGGGTGATCGCGAACATGTAGTTGGAGATGCCGTAGGAGGCGCGCTCGGGGTCCAGCACCTTCAGGTAGAGGATGCCGTCGACCGCGACCTGCACGTTGTCCTTGGTGATGCAGACCTGCTCGGGGATGTCCATGGCCTGCTCCTTCAGCACGTGCCGGTAGCGGATCACGTCCACGAAGGGCACCAGGATGTGGAAGCCCGCGTCGAGAACACCGGCGAAGCGGCCCAGCCGCTCGACGACGTAGGCGTTCTGCTGCGGCACCACGACGGCCGTCTTGGCGATGACGTAGAAGACCGCCAGCGCGAACAACACGAAGACGAACAGCGCGCTCGTCCACATTTGCCTGCCTCCTTGCTCCGGCCGTCGCCCTCGCCGCCGTCCCCGCCGTCTACTCCGCGCGCAGCCAGAGCGTGAGGCCCTCGACCCGCTCCACGCGGCAGCGCTGGCCCTGCACGAGCGCCGCCTGCCCCTGCGTGCGTGCGGCCCACGGCGTCCCGCGCAGCTCCGCCTTGCCCACACCGCCGGGCCTGACCTCCTCCGTCACGACGGCCGACTCGTCCTCGAGCCGGTCGACCGGCTTGCTCGTGTTGAGCCTGAAGCGCCGCATTAGGGGCCGCCGGAACAGCGCCAGCAGCGCGACGGATACGGCGCTGAAGGCGAGCCACTCGGCCCAGGCCGGCCCTTCCCAGCCGAGCGCCCGGGCGGCACCCACCAGGACCGCTCCGGCGCCGAAGAAGACGGCGAAGAACCCGCCGGGCGTCGCGACCTCGGCCACGAGGAGCAGCAGACCGCCCAGCACCCACAACCACCAGGCCATGGCCACCTCGCAGCGGACCGGCGCCGCCCCCTGCGCGGACGGGCGCGGCCGCGGGGCGTCAGGGTAGCACAGCAGGCGGACGGCGTTTAGGTGGCTTCGCGGGGGCGGCGGCGGGCGGGGAGACGGGCATGGAAAAGCGCGCGTCGTCGAGTGGCGGGTTCACCTCCACCGACCGGATCACGACACGCTGCCGCTCCGCGCTGCCCTTGGGACCCACCTCCATGCGGTGCGGGAACACGAGCCCGCTCTCGGGACGGTAGTCGCCCACCTCGGTCACGAAGTCCTGCTCGCGGCCCTCGACGCTGCGGCGCTCCTCGGTGCGGACCACCAGGTGGCTGCGTGTGTCGAGCTGCAGCGTGCGCGGCGGCAGGCCGCCGCCGCGCACCAGGAGGCGGAACGTCTCGCCGCCGGGCAGCCGGTCGCGGCCGAGCAGCTCCACGCTGAGGCCCTTCGCGGCGGAGTCGACGAGGGGGGAGAGATCGACGTCGGCCTGCGCCTTCGCCTCCGCGGCGTCCTCCGCGTTCATCGGCCGTGGCGGCTCGCCGGGAACCGGCGGCTGGGCCCAGGCCACGCGCCCGTCGTACGCACGCACGCCGATGCGGCCGTCGACGGTGAACTCGGTGCGCATGCGGAAAGGACGCTTCAGCTCGAGCGTGAACGGCGCCGGCGGCAGCCCCGGCAGCTCGACCGTCCCCCGCAGCCGCAGCGTCTGGACGGCGCGCAGCTTCGTGAGGCCACCGCGCGCCTCAAGGTAGCGCCTCACCACGTCCTCGACCGTCTGTGCCGGGGCCGTCGCCGCGACCAGCGTGGCGACGAGCGCGGCGCAGGCCGTGCGCGCCGTTCTCGGATGCATGGGTCGTCCTCCCGGGCACCGCCGCCGCACGGGCGGCCGATGGCTCAGGCTCATGTGAAACGGCCGGAGGGGGAGCAGCCCGCGCCGCCGCCCGACCCGCTGCCCGCGACCGAGCCTGCGAACGTCGAGTACTCCTTCTCGACGTCGTGCTGGCCGCACTGCGGGCAAGCCAGGCCCTCCGGGCCCTGGCCGACGCGCCGCAGCACCTCGAACCGGCTCCCGCAAGTCGCGCAACGGTACTCGTACAGCGGCACGGACGTTCCTCCTCACGGCCCCGGTGAGACCCCGCACCTCAGACGCGGGGCACGAGGCAAGGTTACACCAGGCGGCCCTCCGTCCGTCCTATGGCACTCGCGGGGCAAACCGTCTAGGCTTCGACGGACCCCGTTGGCAGCGAGCGCTCGCCCCATGACACCCAGGCTTTCTTCCCCACACCGCCGCTACAACCCCCTGCTCGACGAGTGGGTCCTCTGCTCGTCCCACCGGTTGCAGCGCCCCTGGCAGGGACAGGTCGAGGACGAGCCGCCGGAGTCCCGGCCGGCGTACGACCCGTCCTGCTACCTCTGCCCGGGAAACCTGCGTGCCAGCGGCCAGCAGAACCCGAAGTACGCACGGACCTTCGCGTTCGACAACGACTTCCCGGCCCTGCTGCCGGCGAGCGAGGTCGCGGCCGTGAACGACGACGACCTGCTGGTGGTGGAGCCGGCGACCGGCCGCTGCCGCGTGATCTGCTTCTCGGCACGCCACGACCTGACGCTGGCGGAGATGCCGGCCCGGGACATCCGGCCGGTGGTCGACGCCTGGGCCGACGAGAGCGCGGGGCTCGGCGCCGATCCGGCCATCCGCTACGTTCAGGTGTTCGAGAACAAGGGCGCGCTGATGGGCTGCAGCAACCCGCACCCGCACTGCCAGGTGTGGGCGACGGGCCACGTGCCCGCGATCCCGGCGCGCAAGCAGCTGACGCAGCGGGCGTACTTCACGCGCAAGGGCCGCGACCTGCTGGGCGACTACCTCGAGAAGGAGCTCGCGACGGGAGCGCGCGTGGTGTTCCGCAACGAGCACTGGGTGGCGCTCGTCCCCTTCTGGGCCGTGTGGCCCTTCGAGACGATGCTCGTGCCGCTGCGGCGGGTGCCGGACCTGCCCTCGCTCGAGGCGGAGGAACGCGACGCGCTCGCGGACGCGCTGCGGCGCACGAGCGTGCGCTACGACAACCTGTTCCGGACCTCCTTCCCCTACTCGATGGGCCTCCACGCGCAGCCGACGGACGGCGCCCTGCACCCCTACTGGCGGCTGCACGCCGTGTACTTCCCCCCCTGCTGCGCTCGGCCACGGTCCGCAAGTTCCTCGTGGGCTACGAGCTGACGGCCGAGCCGCAGCGCGACCTGACCGCCGAGGACGCGGCCGCTCGCCTGCGCGTGCAGAGCGAGGTCCACTACCGGAGAGCGAGCGAGCCATGACCGACAGCCGCCACGGGATCGACCCGCAGCTCCTGCGTCGCGCCCTGCAGCGCTTCGACGAGCTGTTCGGTGCGAGCGGCCGCCGGCTGGCCGTGGCTCCCGGCCGCGTCAACCTGATCGGCGAGCACACGGACTACAACGACGGCTTCGTGCTGCCGATGGCCATCGGCCGCGTCGCGCTGGTGGCGTTCCGGACGCGCGAGGACCGCCTGCTGCGGGCCCACTCCGTCGCCTTCGACGAGACCAGGCAGCTCCCGCTCGACAGCCTCGCCGCCCCCGGCGGCAGCGACTGGATGGCGTACGTGGCGGGCGTCGCGTGGGCGTTCCAGTCGGAGGGCCTGCCCACGTGCGGCCTCGACCTGGTGGTCGACGGGGACGTGCCGATCGGCGCCGGGCTCTCCTCCTCCGCCGCGCTCGAGCTGGCGACCGCCCGCGCCCTGGCGGCGGCGGCAGGCGTCCCGTGGAACCCCGTGCGCATGGCCCGCATCGGGCAGAAGGCGGAGAACCGCTACGTGGGGATGAACTGCGGGATCATGGACCAGTTCGCCTCGGCCGCCTGCGAGGAGGGCAGCGCGCTCCTGCTCGACTGCCGCACGCTCGAGGCGCGGCCGGTGCCGGTGCCGGCCCGCGCCGCGGTGGTGGTGATGGACACCGGCGCCCGCCGCGAGCTGGCCGGCAGCGCCTACAACGACCGGCGCGCGGCCTGCGAGCGCGTGGTCGCGGCGCTGGCCCGCACCGACGTGCGCGTGCGGGCCCTGCGCGACGTGAG
Organism: uncultured Acidobacteriota bacterium; assembly: GCA_963831755.1. GTDB lineage: Bacteria > Acidobacteriota > Vicinamibacteria > Fen-336 > Fen-336 > DATBSL01. The sequence continues at coordinate 163,618 of CAWHRC010000016.1, read as the reverse complement.
CATCAGCCAGCTCGAGGCCGCGCGCGCGCGGGTCGATCCCGTCGACTTCGCACGGGCCAGCCACGTGGTGCCAGAGAACCGGCGGCCGGTCGAGATGGCCGAGGCGCTGACGGAGGGCGACCTCCCGCTCGCGGGCCGGCTGATGAACGACTCCCACTTCAGCCTGCGCGACCTCTACCAGGTGTCGTGCGAAGAGCTGGACCTGATCACCGAGCTGGCCCGGCAGCAGCCCTCCTGCTACGGCGCGCGCATGACCGGCGCCGGCTTCGGCGGCTGCGCCGTGGCGCTGGTCGACGCGGCGGCGGTCGAGGCCTTCACGGCCGCGGTGCTGCCGGCCTACGAAGCCACGATCGACCTGCCGGCCGCCCTGTACCCGTGCCGGCCCGCGGCCGGCGCGCGCCTGATCGAATAGCCGCCACCCGCGGCCTGCGCGGCCGGAGAGCTCTAGCCGGCCGGCGACGCCAGCACCGGCGCACGAGGCGCCGGCTCCGGCGGCTCGTCGGCGAAGCGCACGCGGGCCCGGTAGCCCCGGCCGTCGCTGAAGCGCTGCACCAGCCAGGTCTCGACGAAGGCCTCGACCTTCCGGCGGCCCGCCTCGCGCACGAGCGGCACGTGCTGCCGCGCGCGCAGCGAGGCGAGCGCCGTCAGCTCCGAGCGCAGGCGGTCTTCCACCACCTGCTCGCTGCGGAACACGCTGCCCGCCTTCACCTCGTAGCGCAGGGCCGACACGTCGACCGAGGGCGCGTTGCACTCGACGGGCGGGGCGGCCACCAGCACCTCCGTGCCCTCGAGGCGGAAGTGCCAGTCCTTGTCCAGGTCGACGTAGTAGGTGTAGGTGACCGGCGCCCGGGCCTCGATCACCACGTCCGGAAGCGCGAGCGTGCCCCACAGGATCGACTCGGCGTCGCGGCGCTCGAACACCTCGAGCTGCTTCAGCTCCGCGAACTGCAGCCGGGCCGTGCCGCGCAGGCGGGCGGCGTCGCCTCGGAACGTCGTGGTGACCGTGCCGCTGCGGAAGGCAGCGGCCACGTCGCCGAGCTCGCGCAGCGCGCTGCGGCCGCTCTCGACGACGTCCAGCGGCAGGCTGCGGGCCGAACGGAACACGTACAGGGCGCCGCCCGTCACGATCGCGACCGCGGCCACGACGGCGGACGCGACGGCCCACGGCCAGTGCGAGCGGCGGGCCGGCGCGGGCGGAGGCGCGTCCACCGGGCGAGCCTAGCACGCCCGCCATGGGCGGCGGGCCGCGCGAGGACGGGCTCGCCTGCGCTACCCTTGCCGGCCATGGCCTACGCCTCACTGCTGGACCGGCTCGGGCTGCACCGCCGCGAGCTGCGCGCCTGGGCGTACTACGACGTCGCGAACTCGGCGTGGATGACGACCATGCTGCAGGCGTTCAGCCCGGCGTTCTTCGTGCCCTTCGCCGCGAGCCAGCTGCCCCCGGACGTCGCGCGCTCGCGCTTCGCCTTCGGCACCTCCGCGATGGTGATCGCCGTCGGCCTGCTCGGCCCCTGGCTGGGCGCGCTCGCCGACTACAAGGGACGCAAGAAGGCCTTCCTGGGCGCGTTCCTGGGCGCGGGCGCCGCGCTGACGGCGGCCCTGTTCCTGGTGCGCGAGGGCCAGTGGCTGCTCGCGCTCGCCCTCTACGGCCTCGCGAACGTCGCCGTCACCTCGACGCTCGCCTTCTACAACGCGCTGCTGCCCGGCATCGCCAAGCCCGACGAGGTCGACCGCGTGTCGACGGCCGGCTTCGCCCTCGGCTACCTCGGCGGCGGGCTGCTGTTCGCGCTCAACATCTGGATGATGGCGAGCCCGCAAACGTTCGGCCTGGCGAGCACGGTCGCGGCGTTCCAGGTCTCCTGCGTGATGGTCGCGGCGTGGTGGGTGGTGTTCTCGATCCCTCTCTTCCGGCACGTGCCCGAGCCCGTGCCGCGGCTCGACCCGGACGAGCCCGTCGGCGAGAGCGCCTCGCGCATCGCGCTGCACCGGCTGGCGGAGACGTTCCGCGAGCTGCGGCAGCACCGCGACGCGGGGCTGCTGCTGCTGGCGTTCCTCGTCTACAACGACGGCGTCAACACGATCATCCGGATGGGCACCACCTTCGCGGACGAGATCGGCCTGCCGAAGGGCCCGACGTACGCCGCGGTGCTGATGATCCAGTTCGTCGGGATCCCGTTCGCCTTCGCCTTCGGGATGCTGGCCGACCGCATCGGCGCCAAGCGCGCGATCATGCTGGCGCTCGCGGTCTACACCGTGCTGACGGTGCTCGCGTACGGCCTGAGCACGATCGGCCAGTTCTTCGCCTTCGCCTTCACGGTGGCGATGGTGATGGGCGGCGTGCAGGCGCTCTCGCGCTCCCTGTTCGCCTCGCTCATCCCCCAGCACAAGGCGGGCGAGATGTTCGGCTTCTTCGGGATCTTCGACCGCTTCGGCGGTGCGATCGGCTCCATGATCTTCGGCGTCATGCTCGTGCTCACCGGTTCGAGCCGGCCGGCCGTCGTCAGCCTGGTCGTGCTGTTCCTGCTCGGCAGCTACCTGCTCTCGCGCGTGGACGTGGCGCGCGGGCGGACGCTGGCCCGCGAGGCCGAGGCACGCGCCCGCGAGGCCTCGCCCGCCCCTTCGTAGACCCGGTGGCCGCGGGCCCGCTCACTCGCCGCCGGCGTGGCGGGGGGAGGAGGTCGAGAGCAGGTCGATCAGGGGCTGGGCGGCCGCGGGCGTCGCGTAGGCACCCTTGAGCAGCACGCGCCTGGGGTCCACGCGCTCTCCGTAGACGCCCTCGTTCCCGTCGCGGTCCTGCTTGACGACCGCCCCCTCGAGCGACAGCCCGGCGAACAGCCCGCGCGTGCGCGAGTAGCTGAGGATCTCGGCGTGCATGCGCAGGTCGGTCGCCGCGGAGCCGGTCCGGCCGACCGGGCCGGCCGCGACCGCGGCGTCCGCGCCGAGCGTGAACTTGGAGCGCAGCAGGTAGTCGATGCCCTTCGGGTTCATCACCAGGAAGACGTAGTCCGCGGCCTGCCCGCCGACCTGCAGGCCGAAGCTGCCGCCGCCGAGCGTGATCATGAGCGGAGCGCCCCAGCCCTGGCCGTCGGGCCGGCGGCAGACGACCGCGCCCTTGCCGTAGCGCGCGCCCACGCCCAGCGCGAGCTTCTTCACGCTGGGGACGACGGCCACGCAGTCGGCCTTGTCCAGGAGGTCGCGCGGGATGCGCTCTTCCCCTCCCAGCAGGTCCTGCAGGACCTCGTGGCACGCCTCCAGGCGGCGTTTCTCCTTGGGCGGCGCATCGGCGAGCGCGTCGGTGCAGACGAGGACCGCGATGGCCGCGGCGATCAGCGAGAGGCACGGCGCGTGCGGGACGGGCGGGCGATTGACTGGGCGGATCATGAGCCTATGATCCCCCAACCGCGGCCCGTCGGCATCGGGTCCTCCTCCCGCGAGCGGGGCCGCGCTGGCACGGAGGTCCCCCATGAAGCCTGCCCTCTCCGCCCTCTTGGGTCGCCGCTCGTTCTTCAGGTCCGCCGGGATGGCGGCGGCCGGCGCCTCGGCGTTCTCGCTCGCCGGCGAGCGTGACGCCGAAGCCGCGCTGTCGACGGTGCAGACGGCGTCGAAGCCGTCCGAGCTGAAGATCACGGACCTGCGCGTGGCCGTGATCTCGGACGCGCCGATGCTGTGCCCGCTCATCCGCATCGACACCAACCAGGGCCTCTCCGGCTACGGCGAGGTGCGCGACGGCGCCAGCAAGACCTACGCGCTGATGCTGAAGAACCGCCTGATCGGCGAGAACCCCTGCAACGTCGACAAGGTCTTCCGCAAGATCAAGCAGTTCGGCGGGCCCGCACGCCAGGGCGGCGGCGTGTGCGCGGTCGAGATGGCCTGCTGGGACCTCGCGGGCAAGGCGTTCGGCGTGCCGGTCTACCAGATGCTCGGCGGCCGCTTCCGCGACAAGGTGCGCCTCTACGCCGACACCACCGAGGTGAAGGACGGCCACCAGCAGGGGCTGCGGCTCAAGGAGCGCATGGACCGGGGCCTCACGTTCCTCAAGGTCGACGTGGGCGTCGACCTGGTGGCCGACGTGCCGGGCGCGGTCTCGCGGCCCATGGGCCAGAGCCTGTCGCAGGGGAGCCTGGTGATGCACCCCTTCACCGGCCTGGAGCTGACCGAGAAGGGCGCCGAGCTGATGTCCGACTACGTGGCGAAGATCCGCGAGGTGATCGGCATGGACGTCTCGCTGGCCGCCGACCACTTCGGCCACATCGGCGTCAACTCCTGCATCCGGCTGGGCAAGGCGCTGGAGAAGCACAACCTCGCCTGGCTGGAAGACATGGTGCCGTGGCAGCTGCCGAACCTGATGAAGATGATCAAGGACGCGGTCGACGTGCCGATCCTCACCGGCGAGGACGTCTACCTGAAGGAGGACTTCGTCAAGCTGGTCGACCTGGGCGCCGTTGACATGATCCAACCCGACCTGGCCACGGCCGGTGGGCTGCTCGAGACGAAGAAGATCGGCGACTACGCGATGGAGCGCGGCATCGGCATGGCGATGCACTTCGCCGGCACGCCGATCTCGTTCATGGCGAACGTGCACTGCGCGGCCGCCACCGAGAACGTGATCGCCCTCGAGCACCACTCGCTCGACGTGCCCTGGTGGGGCGACCTGGTCACACCCACGCCCGTGATCGAGAAGGGCTTCGCGATCGTGCCCGACCGTCCTGGCCTCGGCGTCGAGCCGGTCGAGGAGGCCGTCAAGCAGCACCTCAGGGAGCCCGGCTACTTCGCTCCCACGCCGGAGTGGGACAAGGAGCGCTCCTGGGACCGTCTCTGGAGCTGAGGCAGCAGCCCGTCAGGCCGGCCGGCGGGTGAGGCGTCCGCAATCCCAGGGCCGGCGAGTCCGACCGGCGGCTGCGTGTTGTAGACTCACCGAATCCCGGAGGTCAGCCATATGAAGAAGGCCCTGGCCGTCGCGCTGTGCGCTCTCGTCTGTGCCGTCGCCCTGCCCGCGCTCGCCCAGATGCCGCCCATGCCCCAGCCGGGTCCCGAGCACGAGATGCTGAAGAAGGACGTCGGGACCTGGGACGCCACGGTGGAGATGTTCATGGCGCCCGGCGCGCCCGCAGCCGTGTCGAAGGGCACCGAGACCGTGACCATGCTGGGCGGCTTCTGGCAGCTCAGCGAGTTCAAGGCCGAGATGATGGGCCAGCCGTTCGAGGGCCGTGGGGCGACCGGCTACGACCCGGCGAAGAAGAAGTACGTCGGGACCTGGGTGGACACCATGACGCCCGGCTACTACACGACGGAGGGGACGTACGACGCCGCCACGAAGACGATGACGGCGGTGATGGAAGGCCCCGACCCGACAGGCGCGGTCACGAAGACGAAGGCGACCAGCCAGTGGAAGGACGCCGACACGCGCGTCTTCACGACGTACGGCCCGGACGGCCAGAGCGTGGGCATGCGCATCACCTACAAGCGGAGGAAGTGAGTCCGTCCCGAGCCCGATTCCCGCCGGAGCGTGAGGGATCTGCCGCCAGTCGTTGCTCCTCGTCGCTCGCTGCGAGTCCTTCTTCGCGGGGCGGTTGGTGTTTGGCGGCGCTGGAGGTTGGCCATGAGACGCCGTGTGTCGCTCGTCGTCCTGCTCGTCATCGCCCTCGGCGCCCTCGGCGCCGCTGCGGCCCCTGCCGAGGAGAAGCCCGTCACCGTCGCCTACTACTACCGCGTGCGCTGGGGCTTCCAGCAGGAGTTCGAGCGGCTCTTCTTCAGGAACCACTACCCGGTCCTCAAGGACCAGACGGGCCCGAGCGGCCGGATCAGGGCGGTGAGCGTGTACCGGCCGACGTTCCACGGCGAGGGCCGCGCCGACTGGACGTTCCTGGTCGTGATCACGTTCGCGAGCTGGAATGCCCTCGGCGGACCGAGCCCCGACGAGGCGATCGCCAAACGGCTCTACCCGGACCAGGACACGTTCTTGCGCGAGGAGCAGCGGCGCTTCGAGATCCTCGACGCACACTGGGACGTCCCGCTGAGCGAGGTCGAGCCGCCGCGCTGAGACGCTACTTCCCGGTCGGCACCCGCGAGAGCTCGTCGTACATGTAGATCGCCGACTTCATGGACTTCAGCCAGTCGCCGAGGTGCAGGCTCTCGTTCTCGGAGTGCGCGTTGCAGAGCGGGTCCTCGACGCCCATCAGCAGGCAGGGCGCGCCGCCGAGCAGATCGGCGAACGGGCCCGACGAAGCCGATCGAGCCGCCGGCGCCGATCATCGCCGTCTCCTTGCCGTAGCCGGCCTTGCAGCGCGCGACGCGCCGCCTCGAAGGCGGGCCCCTCGGGATCGGTCGTCCACCAGGGCGTCGAGCCGACGATCTCGGCCGTGACCTTCACCCCGTAGGGCGGCTTCGCCGTCAGCTTCTTGACGATCGCCTTGCCGGCCGCCCTGGCGTCCATGTTCGGCACCGTGCGCAGCGACAGGCGGGCGGTGACCTGGTCGATGATCTGGTTCGAGGAGCCCTTGATCGGCCGCGCGTCGAAGCGCGATCACGGTCAGCGACGGCCGCGTCCAGAGCTGCTCGTAGACCGAGAAGCCCTTCTCGCCGGCGAGCTTCATGCCCTTCATCAGCCCGGCCTCGCGCTTGAACTTGGCCTCGCTGAAGGGGAGCTTGCGGATGCGCGCGAGCTGCTTGGCGGGCGTCTTCGGGACCTGCTTGTACAGCCCGGGCACGTCGATCTCGCCCTTCTTGCCCGGGAGGCCCGCGATCAGGCGGCACAGGATCTGCACCGGGTCGGGCACCGGGCCGCCCCACATGCCGCTGTGGACCGGCTGCTCGAGCGACTGCACCGTGACGTCGATCGTGCAGATGCCGCGCAGCTGGTAGGTGAGCGCGGGGATGCCGGTGTCGAAGTTGGCGGTGTCGGAGAGCACGATGAAGTCCGCCGACAGCATGTGCTTGTACGTGTCGCAGGAACTTGCCGAGGTTCTCGGAGCCGATCTCCTCCTCGCCCTCGATCACGAAGCGGACGTTGACCGGCAGCTCGCCCGTCGACTTGAGGTAGGACGCGACCGCGGCGACGTGCGTCATGACGCCGGCCTTGTCGTCGGCGGTGCCGCGGCCGAAGAGCCGGCCGTCGCGCACGGTCGGCTCGTAGGCCGGCGAGATCCACTTCTCGGGACGCCCCGCCGGCTGCACGTCGTGGTGACCGTAGAGCAGCAGCGGTCGGAGCGCCGGGCCTGCTTCAGCCAGTCGCCGTAGACGTAGGGGTGGACGCCCGGCAGCTCGAGGACCTGCACGTTCTCGATGCCCGGCCTCGCGCATCACCGCGGCCGTGGCCTCGGCCGAGCGGCGCAGAGCCGGTGAGGGCGCCGGCTCGGCGGAGACGCCGGGATCCGGCTCAGCCCGACCAGCTGGTCCTGGAACTCCGAGAGGTGCGGGTCGAGGTAGTCGAGAGCGGACTTCACGTTGCCGTTCGCCTGCGCCATGACGTCCTCCTGGGCGGTGAAAACGGCAGGTTCGCGACCGCGCGGGCCGACCCCGGCAGTCTAGATCAAAAGGACCCGTGCCGGAACGGCTCCGGGAGTGCGTGCTACGATTCACACGCCTCCATGCGCTCGCGCAGCTCGGCAAGTACAGGATCGTCGAGAAGCTCGGCCAGGGCGCCATGGGCGAGGTGTTCCGTGCCCACGACCCGGTGCTCGGCCGCGACGTGGCGATCAAGATCCTCGCCGAGAAGCTGAGCGGCGACGAGGCCGCGCGCCAGCGCTTCCAGCGCGAGGCGCGCTCCGCCGCCCAGCTCAACCATCCGAACATCATCACGGTCCACGACTTCGGCGAGGAGCAGGGCATGGCCTACATGGCCATGGAGCTGCTCGAGGGCACCGACCTGCGGGAGCTGATCGAGAAGCACCGCATCGAGGGCCTGGAGGACCGGCTCGTCGATCATGGAGCAGATCCTCGAGGGGCTCGCCTTCGCGCACTCGCGGGGCGTCTTCCACCGCGACCTCAAGCCCGGCAACATCCACGTGCTGCCGAACGGGCAGGTGAAGATCATGGACTTCGGCCTGGCCCGCCGCGAGCGCAGGACGCGGCGGCCACCGGCGTCGTGATGGGCACGCCCTACTACATGGCCCCCGAGCAGGCCGAGGGCGAGGCCTCCACGGCGCGCACCGACATCTTCTCGCTGGGCGCGCTCTTCTACGAGCTGCTCACGGGCAAGCGGCCCTTCACCGGGCCCGACGATCGCGGCGGTCCTGCTTCGCGGTGGTGCACCGAGACCCCGAGCCGCTGACGAGCGTCGCGCCGGAGCTGCCCGCCGCGCTCGAGCCGTTCGTGATGCGGGCCCTCGCGAAGAACCCCGACGACCGCTACGCCGACGCGGCGGAGATGCTGCAGGCGCTGCGCATCGCGCGCCGAGGGCGGCGAGATCCCGCGACGCCCAACCGTGCAGCCGTCGCTTCGCGCGCGGACGAGGCGCCCGGCGCGCGCGCTCGGCCCGCCGCTCTCGGCGCGGCCCGACACGCCGCACGAGCTGCGCGTCGGCGCTCGACGAGATCGACCAGCTACCTCGCCGACCGCGTGCCGCCGCTGATGGTCGCCGACGCGGTGTCGTCTTCACTGACGAAGGTCCCGGTCGAGGGCGCGGCCGCCGAGATCTGGGACTGGGCCGGGACGCCAGCAGGCCCTCGATCCGGAGGTGCTGCCCCGCTCGTCGACCTGCTGTTCCACGCGCTGCACAAGCTCGAGCGTGATCGGCGAGCTGGACCTGGTCGAGAAGAACCGCTGCTCACCTTCCTGCGCGCCGTCGGCGAGGAGCTCGCCGCCGCCTGCCCCCCGGCGAGCGCGAGCGCTGCGCCGCGCGCTGCTGCACCTGGGCGAGTCCGACATGGTGCGCACCGACCCGGTCGAGCTGGCGGCGCGTGAGCGTCGCCGCTGGCCGGCGTCCGCTGCAGCGACGCCCGGCCTCAAGCGGCTGTCGCTGATGGAGCAGCGGCTGTCGGCGGGATGCAGGCGACGACCCCCAGCCGCACGGGCCGCTCGTCCGTCGGCGCATCGCCTCGCAGGCGATCACCGTTGGCCGCGACCGAGGCCAAGAACGAGCGCGAGCTCGAGGACCACCTGCGCCGCCTGCGCAGCGTCGGGCGTCGCCTCGGGCGCCGGCGACGTGTTCCGCAGCCTCGGCCAGGAGCTCGCCGAGTGGGCGCTGCCGAAGAGTACCTCGCGCCGACACCGCCGACGATCGGCGCCGCGCGGCGAGGTCCGGGCGATGAAGCAGATCGTCTCCCTGCCCGAGGACCCGATCGAGGTCGCGCGGCGCTTCCGCCACCTGGTCGACCGCGGCGACCGAGCAGTTCAACGCGGGCAACCTGGGCGGCGCGGCGCAGATGTTCGACCTGGCGGCGAAGCTGGTCGCGGAGAAGAAGGTCGCAGCCGGGCTACATCGAGCCGATCCAGAAGCGCGGGCACGAGGCGCTCGACCAGGGCCGTCTGCGCCAGTACCTGGAGAAGCCGGACCGGCACCCCCTGCTGCAGGTGATCCTGGCCTTCTTCGAGCACGGGCTCGGCTCCGCGACGCTGCTCGACCAGCTCGAGGGCGAGGAGCGCCGCGATCGCAGGCGGCTGCTGCTGGACCTGCTGGTCGTCCACGGCGACCGCCGCGCGCGCGCTCGCGCGGAAGCGGCTGCTCGACTCGATGCGCGAGACCGCGCCCGACTTCGCGCGCCGCAACTGGGTCTACCTGCTGCGCCTGCTGCCGCGGCGCGGCGGACGAGCCCATCGAGCCCGAGGTCGACGCGGTCGCCGCTTCGCGAGCCCGGCAAGACGCCGTTCCTGGTCAAGGAGGCGCTGCTCTACCTCGGCTACACGCGCCACGCGCGCGCCGCCCAGGCGCTCGTCTCGCTGCTCGCAGGCCTGGGAGGAGCACGTCGCGCGCGGACACGCCGACGACGCCCGGCGCGAGAGGCCAGGTCACGCTCGATCGGCTCGCGCGAGCGCCTGGCCCGGCAGGGTGGCCGCGAGGCCTGGCGCGCGCTCGTCGACCACGCGCTGTCGCGCCGCCCGGAGCTCGGGCGCGACGCTCGCCCGCCTCGGCGAGCTGGGCGCCCAGGACCTCTCGAGCGCGCCCGACGTGGTCGACGCGGATCATGAACGAGATCCGCGCGACGTGATGCCGCGCGGCGTGCTCGGACGTCTCGTCTCGCGCAAGGACCAGGACCTGCCGGCGCTGGTCGGCGCGCTCGCCGGCACGCGCACGCCCGAGGTCCAGGAGCTGCTGGAGGAGATCGGCCGACGCTACGCCTCGCAGGAGGCCGGGCGCGCCGCAGCGCGCGCGCTGCAGCCGCCGCCCGCCGCCGGCCGTCGCCGGCGTCTCGGGCGAGCTGGACGCCTTCGGGCTGCCGCTCGTCCTGCAGCGCCTGATGGACGCGCGCGCGAGCGGCACGCTGAACGTGATGCCGCCAGGCGGGCGCCGGCGTCCCGGCGACGATCGGCTTCCTGCAGGGACGCATCGCGGCGCGCGCGCTGGGCGCACCGCGAAGGTCACGAGGCCGTTCTACCAGCTCTTCGAGCGGCCGTTCGCCGGCACGCTACGCGTTCGACCCCAACGCGGTGCCGGCCGGCCCCATCCTGGGCGAGCTGGCGACGCTCGTGCGCGAGGGCGTGCGCCGCGCGCGTGCGCTGCGCCACACGACCGCCGTCGTGCCGGACGACCTGCCGCTCGAGGCCACCGGCGCCGCCGCCGGGCACCGTGCCGAGGACGAGCCCGAGTACGACCTGATCGTGACGCTCTGGCAGCGGGTCTGCGCGGGCGTCGTCCGCGGCCAAGCTCGAGGCCGAGCTGCCGGCCGACGCCTTCCGCATCTACCGGCCGCTCGCCCAGTGGCTCGAGGAAGGGGCGCTCTGCGCCGTCGTCGCCCGCCGCCCGCGCCGGCCGAGCGCGCGCCCCGGGCCGCTCGACCCGCTCGCTAGGCCCGCTCCAGGCACATCAGCGTCATGTCGTCGCGCGGGCGCGCGCTGCCGCAGTGGCGCAGCACCTCGGCGATCACCCCGTCGATCAGCCGCTGGCCCCGGCTCCTCGCGGTTCGCCCTCCAGCCAGCCCGACAGGCGCTCCTCGCCGTACTCCTGCTCGCGCGCGTTCTCGGCCTCGGTCACGCCGTCGGTGTAGAGCACGAGCCGGTCGCCGGGCTGGAGCGTGACGCTGGCCGACGCGAACTCGGTGTCGGTCGTGATGCCGAGCGCCATCGCGGTCGCCGGAAGCCGCGCCGGCCGCGCGCCGCGGCGCCAGCAGGAACGGCGGGTTGTGGCCGCAGTTGACGTAGGCGAGACGCGCCGCTCGCCAGGTCGAGCTCGCCGTAGAAGCAGCGTCACCAGCCGGTTCGACGGGATGTTCGCGCACAGGTGCGCGTTCAGCTTCCCCGACCAGCTCCTCGCCGCGGAAGCCGGCCGAGAGCAGCGTGCGCAGGCTGCCCTGCAGCAGCGCCATCAGCAGCGCCGCCGGCATGCCCTTGCCCGCCACGTCGCCGACCGCGATCGCCAGCCGGCCCTCGCTCGAGGTCGATCACGTCGAAGTAGTCGCCGCCGACCGTGTTCGCCGGCCGCATCGCGGTCGCGATCGCGACGCCGTCGCGGTCGAAGCGGCTCGAACGGCAGCAGGCCGAACTGGATCTGCCGCGCGACCTCGAGGTCGCCCTTGAGCCCGAGCTTGTCGCGCAGCTCCAGCGCGAGCAGGAAGAAGAGCACGCGTGGCGGAGAAGCAGCAGCCAGCTGCGCGCGTTCGCCAGCGGCTCCAGCGAGAACGGCCCGACCGCGGCCAGGTGGAACAGCAGGCCGACCCAGCCAGCGCCAGCACGATCACCGCGACCGCGAACAGCACCCGGCGCCAGGGGCTCAGCCGGTAGGCCACCGCCAGGAAGAAGCGCCACAGGGCCTTCGGCTGGCGCTCGTACCAGGGCAGGCGCTCGAGGTCGTCGACGCTGACCTCGCGGGTCAGGAAGCGGAAGGTCTCCTGCGCCTCGTGCTGGACGAGCTCGCGCAGGCCCTGGTGCGTGACGTCGCGCGTGAACAGGTCGCGCAGCGCCCGCCAGTAGTCCTCCGTGAGCGCGGAAGGGCGCGCGGCGCCCGGCGCGGCCCGAGGCGCGAGGCGAGGTCCTCGAACCGCTCGCGGGACTTCTCGGCGAGCCCCGGAGGTCGAGCCCCGCCCGATTCATGGGCGAGCAGCGCCTTGCGCACGGCGCGGCCGGAGAGCTGCTGCAGGCGCTCGCGCTCGGCCGGCGGCAGCGCGAGCATGCCGCCTTCAACGCCTCGCGCAGCAGCTGGAGGTCCGCCGCCGGCACGTCGCGGCCGGCCCGGATCTCCGTTCAGCAGCGCGGCCATGCGCTCGCGCTCCGTCTCCGGCACGGGCTCCCAGACCTGCTGGTAGATCACCCGCATCTCGCTCGCCTCCGCCGGGGTGAGCGCATCGAGGCCGCGGCTCACCGTGAAGAGCGCCGCCTGAGGGCACGTCCTCGAGGCCCTCGTTCCTGGCTCATGCGCTCTGCTACCAGGAGACGAAGCACGTCGGGCGAAAGTTCCGGCACGTCGAGCGCCAGGCGATCGACGGCCTGGTCGACGCGCTTGCCCGAGCTCCCGGTCGGCGCAGGCCCCGGCACAGCGCCTCGACCTGCAGCGGAGAACTCGGCCCGGCCTCGGCCGGCGCCCAGGCCTCGAGCGTGAACATCTCGTAGCCGTCGGCCCAGGCGACCGTCGCCGCCACCATCGGCCGCGGGCCGTCCTGCCAGACGGTGCGCACGAGGCGGCCGCGACCGCGGCCGAGCTGCACGTCGGAGCGCCCCTCCTCCCGGGTCGCCGGGCGGCGCGGCAGCCGCTGCTGGCAGCAGCTCGTCGAGGTAGGCGTCGACGCCGTCCACGAGCCGCGGACGCGCTGCGACCGTGACGGTGCCGAAGGCCGGGAGCGCCGGCTGCGCGAGGTGCAGGCGGGCGTCCGCGTCGGTGACGTAGCGGTTGTCGGGCCGCAGCGCGACCCAGCCGGAGGGCAGGTCGAGCACGAGCCCGGTCTCGCGGTCCTCGAGCTGTCGATCGGGCGTGGCCTGGCGCTTGATGGCGGCGACCTCCAGGCGCCGCGCCACCCAGGGGCGCAGCAGGCTCCACGACCCGACGGCCAGGGCCAGCAGCACCAGCAGCCCGCCCGCGACGAGCAGCACGCGCTGTACGGGGAAGGGCGGCGCGGAGGGCAGCACGGGGTCGGACGCAGACCCGCCGCTTCGCTCGGGAGGCGCCGACGACGACGGTCGCGTCCGCACCGGGCCCGGGCCACCGGCGTGCGCGGCGGGACGGGCCAGGGGCGACGGGGCGGCGGCGACGGACGGGGCGGCGGCCGCGCCTGTGGCGGGCGACGGCGCGCGAAGGGCTCCAGGCCAGGGCAGCCGCGACGCTCAGCCACTCCGGCGCGCCCTGGGGCCACACGAGCGTCTCCTCGGGCAGCCGCCCCTCGCTGTGCCAGGCCGCGAGCGTCGCCCGGTCGACCGGGCCGTACTCCGTGCCGTCCGGGAGGTGAACGAGGTAGCTGTCGGTCCATGCTCAGTACACCCAGACGAGGTCGTAGCGCAGCAGCTTCACGCCGCCGCGCACCGGCAGCAGCGTCTCCTCCGTCAGGCGCGCGGGGTCGATCTCGGAGGTCTCCGCGAGCTTGCTGCTCCAGGTCCGCCACCTCGGCCTTGAGCGCCTCGAGCCGCGCCTCGGCCGTGTCCTCCATGCGGTTCTTCGTGAAGATCGACCCGACGCCGGTGACGGACACGCTGCGCTTGCGACCGGTGAGCAGGCCGATGTTCTTCAGCAGCGCCGTGCCGACGGCGATCCACTTCTCCTGCTTGCGGCCGGACACCTCCTGCTGGCGGATCGCGAGGTCGCTGCGCTTCTTCTCGAGCTTCTGTCGCAGCCTGTCGAGCGCGTCCCCGCCGCCGCCCGAGCCCACGCGGCGCAGCGAAGGCCTCGCGCGTCTCGCCCGGGCGCGACAGTCTCGTCGCTCACCGGGATCCCTGGAAGAGCGTGAGCGCGAGCTTGTCGGGCAGCCGCTCGCGGAGCGCCTTCTCGATCGCCTTGGCGCCGGCCTCGGCCAGCCAGGACGGCGGGTCGAGTAGCGCAGGTCGCGCGGGCGCGTCGGCCGTCACCGTGGTCTCGTCGACGGCGATCGGCTCGGACTCGAGCGCGTCCGCGGCCGTCGAGCCGGCGAGCGGCCAGGCGCGGATCGCGACCGTCTCGTCGGCGTCCTTGTAGCGGACCGCGTACTTGACGAACACGTGCGGGCTCGGCGATCTCGCCGCCGTACTTCGGCAGGTAGAGGTGCCGGAACGGCGGCGGCAGCATCGGCGGGCCGGCGGCGGCCGGCGCCTGGCCGGCGCCGAGCCGGCGGCGGCGGGACGCGCGACGAGCCGCCTTCATCAGCCGGGAGATCTCGGCGCGCGTGAGCGGGCCGCGCAGGTAGGACATCGCCCAGCGCGACTGGAGCAGCGCCGGCGCCTTGCGGTGCACGTCGTGCAGCAGGAACACGCGCTTCTTCGTCGCGCCGAGCAGCCTCTCGATCGCCGAGCCCTCGAGCCCGGCGCCCGCGAGGCCGCCCTTCAGCCGCTCGCGGTCCTGCTGCGTCTGCAGCGTGCCGACCAGCCAGGTGCCCATGTTGGCGAGGCCCTTGTAGTCGAGGTCGACCGGGTTCTGGGTCGCGAGCACGACGCCGACGCCCTGGGCGCGCGCCTGCTTGAGCAGCGTCAGCAGCGGCCGCTTGGTGGGCGGGTTCGCGGGGTGCGGCGGGAAGTAGCCGAACACCTCGTCCATGTAGACGAGCGCGCGCAGCTCGGTCGTGCCGCCCTGGCGCCGCATCCACGTCTTCACCTTGTCGAGCAGCAGCGCGGTGACGAACAGCCGCTCCTCGTCCGCCAGGTGTGCGGTCGAGACGACGGCGAGCCGCGGCCGGCCGTCGGCGGCGTGCAGCATGCGCTCGACGTCGAGCGGCTCGCCGCTGCGCCAGGCTCTCGAACGACGGCGCCGCCAGCAGGTTGTTGAGCGCCATCATCAGGGCCTGGCGATCCTTGCGCGGGAACGCCGCCTCGAGCGGCAGCGCGCCGATCTTGTCGAACGGCGGATCGGCGACGGCCGCGATCAGGCCCTTCGAGCGACAGGCTCTTGCCGGCGCGCCACGCGTTCTCGACGACGTTCGCGAGGAAGACCGCCGGCGGCGACTGCAGCGGGTCGGCGTCGACGTGCACGAGGCCGAGCAGCCCGGCGACGATCGACTGGATCTCGTCGCGCAGGTCCTCCTCCGCGTCGTCGAACGGCACCGCGGGCGCCGTCGAGCGACTGCAGGATGTTCGAGCGGCACGCCGGCCGATCGAGCCGGGCGTGTAGACGACCGCGTCGTGGCTCGCGCGCAGCGCGGCGACGTCGGCCGGCGCCGAGCCCCCAGTCGGCGAGGCCCTTCGTCCACGCGGCGGCGGCGTCCGCGGCGGCCTGCTCCACGTCCTTGCCCTCGCGCCGCGCCGCGTCCGGCGTCGATCCAGGGCTCGAACGAGGCGGCGTCCGAGCTTGTCGAAGAGCAGCAGCAGGTTCGCGAGGTCGCCCTTCGGGTCGATCGCGATCACGGGCACGCCCTGGCGCAGCAGCTCCTCCACCAGCACGATCGCGAGGCCGGTCTTGCCCGAGCCCGTCATGCCGACGATCAGGCCGTGGGTCAGCAGGTCCGCCGGGTCCAGCTCCAGCTTGGCGCCGAGCGCGCCCGTCGTCGGATCGACCTGCTTGCCGAGATAGAGCCCAGTCGCTCATGCCGCCTCCCCGGTCCTTCGCCGCGGTCGCGCCGTCGCGGTCTCGAAGTATAGCCGCGTCGCGCGTCGGCCCGCGAGTGTCCTCGCCGGAGGTCGCAGCGAGCAGGAGAGCCCGTCGACGGCCGAAGTCCTTCCAGAGTACCCCTTTGCGGCCTCGCCGGCGCCGGCATGCGCGTTGCACTGGAGTGAGGCGGACGGTGCCCTCCGAGGGTTGGGGGGCGGTCGGGAGGACGACATGAAGAGACTCACGATGGCAGGCGTTCTGGTGGTGGCCGCGGATCGACGGCCCTCCCGCTGACGAACGCGCGCGGCGGACCTGCGCGTCTCGTGGGGTCGTGATCACGGGCCGCGACGATCGTGGGTACCGAGCGGCGACTGGCGCGGCGTGGGCCCGGCGTTCCGCTACGGCTACGACCGCGGCTGGCGCGACGGCTCCGACGAAGGGCAACCGCGACGGCCGCAGGATCGCGCGACCCGCGCTACTGGCGCGAGGGCGACTTCCGCGACGGCGACACAGGCTACAAGCGCTGGATGGGACCGCGCTTCGAGTACGCCAGGGGCTACCGCGAGGGCTACCGACGGGCTACCGCCGGGCGTACGCCGCATCGCGGCCCGCCTGGCGCGATCGCGACCGCTCGGGACGCGACCGCTACGACGGGCGATACGACCGGCGCGACGACCGCTATCGCAACGACGACCGCGACCATCGTTGAGTCGTAGCCCGGACCTGCCGGCGACGGCCGCGCGGTTCGCCGCGCGGCCGTTTCCATTTCTCGCCGCATCCGCCCGCCACGCCCTCACCTAACCTCCTCCTCCTTGCCCGCGTCCCCGGTCATCCCAGGCGTGTGTCGGGAACCGCCCTCCGCTCGCCGCCCAGTCGCAGCTCCGACCTTCACGCGGTCGTAGACTCGCCCTTCCCGCTCGTTTCTTGACAGGCGGCCGGGAGGCAGCGGTCGGACCACAGGCCTGCCCGCAAGCGCTTCAATCCAAGTTTCCGAAATCGGTCATTCCATGGATTCGGACAACTAAGAGGTGTCGGTGCGTCGGCGTGGTTCACATATCTGTCCTTGACTGGCACGGCCATTCGCGATAGCGTCCTCGCTCATTCACGGCACCACAGCTGGGCATGGCGGGCACGCGTGGCGGTGACGGCGCCAAAATGGTCGGACCATTCGTCACTTTCGATGCCAACATCGCGGTGCCGGTGGGAGGCAGGGAGCACGTTCCGTGACGAGGTCACGCGACCGAGGGAAGCGAACCCGGAGGGGTTTATGAAAAGACGAACGTTCAGGCTGGTGGGGGTGCTGGCCGGGCTGGCCCTGGCCCTCTGCCTGATGCCGTCGCCCGTGTCGGCACAGGCCGTCAGCGGCACGATCCTGGGAACGGTCAGGGACTCGAGCGGCGCCACTGTGCCCGGCGCGACCGTCACGCTCGTGCAGACGGCAACGGGGTACAGCAGAACTGTCGTCAGCACCGCCCTGGGAGAGTACACCGCGCCGTCGCTGCCCACGGGTACCTACTCCGTGAGCGGCGAGCTGACCGGGTTCAAGAAGGTCACGCTCGCGAACGTGCAGCTCGGCGTCGACCAGCGGGTGCGCATCGACCTGACGCTGCAGGTCGGCCAGATGAGCGAGGTCGTGGAGATTCAGGCCGAGACGCCGCTGCTGCAGACCGCCTCGTCCGACCTCGGCACGACGGTCATCGAGCAGCAGATCAAGACGCTGCCGCTGAACGGCCGCAACTTCGTCAGCCTGACGCGCACGGTGCCGGGCATCCTGCGCGGGCAACCGGGCGGCAACATCGACGGTGCCGGCAGCCTCGCCTGGCGTGCGTCGGCCTCGTTCTCGGCCAACGGCCAGCGGCCTCGTGACAACAACTACATGCTCGACGGCGTCGACAACAACGAGACCTGGCTGCAGACCGTCGTCATCTTCCCCAGCCCGGACGCGCTCGCGGAGTTCAAGCTGCAGACGAGCACCTACTCGGCCGAGTTCGGCAAGTCGCTCGGCGGCGTGGTCAACCTGCAGATCAAGTCGGGCACCAACGACTTCCACGGCAGCGTGTTCGACTTCCTGCGCAACTCCCGGTTCGACGCCAACAACTTCTTCCTCAACTCCGCCAGCAAGCCGAAGCCCGACTTCAAGCAGAACCAGTTCGGCGCGACGCTCGGCGGACCGATCATCAAGGACAGGACCTTCTTCTTCGCCGACTACGAGGGCCTGCGCCTCAACGCCGGCCAGACCTACGTCTCGACCGTGCCCTCGTTGAAGATGCGCCAGGGCGATTTCTCGGAGGTCAGCCGCGTCATCTACGACCCGCTGACCGGGCTGCCGTTCCCGGGCAACGTCATCCCGCCCAGCCGCTGGGACCCCGCCTCGGCCAACATCATGCAGAAGCTGTATCCCGAGCCGAACGCAGCCGGCCAGGTCGGGACCACGGGGCAGCCGATCAACAACTACGTAATCAGCCCGGTCCTCGAACGCCAGGACAACCAGGGTGACATCAAGATCGACCACCGGGTCTCGGACAACAACCGAGCCTTCGTCCGCTACAGCATCCAGAAGACCCATCGCTTCCTGCCCGCGACGCTGCCGCACGGCGACGCGGGCGCCACCTTCGGCGCGGGCGACGGCAACATCAAGGCACAGAGCCTGACCTTCAACGACACGCACACCTTCTCGCCGAACCTGCTGAACGAGTTTCGCTTCGGCTGGAACTCGATCAAATTCTTCATGACCTCGATCGACTATGGCCAGAACCTGGCGGATGCGGTGGGCATCCCCGGCATCAACCTGAGTCCGTCGACGTCCGCGATGACCCAGCTGAACTTCCAGAACATCCGCAACCTGGGAGCGAACTCGAACCAGCCCCTGATCACGAACCAGAATGACTTCCAGATCTTCGACAATGTCACCAAGATCTCCGGCAGGCACACGTTCAAGCTGGGTGGCAGCCTGACCTTGCGCTCGCGCGAGATCCTGAACGCGGATACGATCGTCGGCAACTTCGGCTTCAACAACAACATGACCTCGAACTGCGCGGGCAAGGCCAGCGGTTGCACGGTCAACAGCAGCACGGGGTTCGACGTGGCGAGCTTCCTGCTCGGCTACGCCACGACCAAGACCCGCAACCTGTTCGACGCCAAGACGTACACCGAGAAGCGACCCGAGTACGCCGCCTACCTGCAGGACGACTTCCGGGTGAACGCCAAGCTGACGCTGAACCTGGGCGTCCGCTACGAGGTCTACGTGCCTTGGATCGAGGTCGACAACCGGCAGTCCAACTTCGACGTCACCAACGGCCAGTTCGTGGTGGCCTCGGACAACGCGGTCATGGGCGGCATCCCGGTCGGCCGCTACCTGCAGACCTACTCGAAGGGCGACGTGGGGCCGCGCTTCGGCTTCGCCTACGACCTGTTCGGCACCGGCCGGACCCTCGTGCGCGGCGGCGTCGGGCTGTTCTGGAACTTCACGCCGGGGGGCACGTCCTCCTCCAAGGCCCAGAACCCGCCGTTCCTGCAATCC
Organism: uncultured Acidobacteriota bacterium; assembly: GCA_963831755.1. GTDB lineage: Bacteria > Acidobacteriota > Vicinamibacteria > Fen-336 > Fen-336 > DATBSL01. The sequence continues at coordinate 144,308 of CAWHRC010000016.1, read as the reverse complement.
ACGGCCCTCACGGCCTCACCCAACCCGAACTTCTCGCCGAGCCTGATCGTCTCCGCGGGGCTGCCTCCGCCACCGGGCGTCGACCCGAGCCGCCCGGCGTCGGGCACGACCCGCTCGATCTTCGACGTGAACTTCCGGGACGCCTACACGACGAACTACAACTTGAACGTGCAGCAGCAGATCGGCCGCGACTACATGCTGGAGGTCGCCTACTCCGGGGCGCGCGGAAAGCAGTACCTCGTCAAGGGCGACCCGAACGAGGCCCCGCCCGTCGTGGGCGTGACGAACTCGAACGTGAACCGCCCGTTCGCGACGCTGGCGCCGGCGTTGCGCGACGTCGGGCAGGTGCAGAGCACGGGCATCCTCAACTACGACGCCCTGCTCGTGAAGCTCCAGCGGCGCTTCGCCAACGGCTTCTCCGTGCTGACCTCGTACACGTTCGCCAAGGCGCTGGACTACAACTCGGACAACGACGGCAGCGTGACCGTCGCCAACGTCTACAACATCGCCGGCTACAACTACGGCCCGGCCGACTACGACATCCGGCATACCCTGAGCGTGTCGACGATCTACGAGCTGCCCTTCGCGCGCGAGAAGTGGTTCGGCGGCTGGCAGCTGAGCGGTATCGGCTACTACCGCACGGGCTACCCCTTCACGCCCGGCCAGACCCAGGGCATCCTCTCGACGACCGCGGGCGGCACGGGACAGCGGCCCAACGTCGTCGGCAATTGGGTGCTCTCCGACCCGACGATCGCCAAGTGGTTCGACCCGGGGGCGTTCCAGCCGCCGGCCGACACCACCGGCACCTACGGTGACGCCGGGCGCAACATCATGCGCGGGCCCGATCAGTTCAACATCGACATGTCCCTGATCAAGAACACGCACATCGGCCGCTACAACGTGGAGCTGCGCTGCGAGGCCTTCAACCTCCTCAACCACCCGCAGTTCCAGCTGCCCAACCGCACGGTCGGCAACGCGGCCGTCGCGACCATCACCGCGATGCTGCAGAACCCGGCCTGCGCGCTGTGCGGCACCACCGAGCGCAACATCCAGTTCGCGGCGAAGCTGTCGTTCTGAGCTGAGCCGAAGTCGGCGTCTCACGGCCCGGCGGCACGTCGCCGCCGGGCCTTTCTTGTTTCGGGGGACGCGGCTAGTTGTGCGAGGCTCCGAGCGGCTCGACCGTCCAGCGGCCGCTGCCGGAGACCGCGATACCGGCCTTCAGCTCCGATCCCAGGCGGACGATCTGCCTTCCCGTCCCGTCCGTGAGCCGGTAGAGCGTGTTCTCGTCCACCGTGAACCACTCCGGCCACTCGTTCAGGCGCACGTAGTCTCTCCGGAAGTTCAGCTCGCGGCGGTGGCGGGCATAGTCGAAGCGCAGACGTCCCTTCCAGTCCGCCGGAGCCACGAGCGACACGAGCAGCCGGTCGCCCTCGCGCACGGCGCCGAGCTTCACACCCTCCCGCCAGCCGTCCAGGAAGCAGCCCTGCGTCTTCATCATCGCGTAAAGCAGCAGCGTGCGCGCCCAGTTGCCGTCCCCGTACCAGCGCTCGACCGTGCCGTCCGCCTTCTGGAACGCGATCAGCCGCCGTGTCTCGCTCTCGATCCAGTCGAGCGCCTCGGGCACGGGCTCGCGGTTCACGAGGTAGAGCGCGCTCTCGATCGCGTCGGCGTAACCGTCCTGGCTGCCGTTCTCCCAGTCGTGGCCGCGGTAACGCGGCAGGGCCTGCAGGACGCGGCGTACGGCATCGCGATAGCGCGTGTCGCCCGTGACCATGTACTGCGTGTAGACGGCGCCGTAGACGTAGCCCCAGTTGTCCGAGAGCCGCTCCTGCAGCGGCGCGAGGTCGGAGGGACGGATCTCGTCGTAGAGCAGGCCGTCGGGGTTCGCCGAGGCCAGCACCCGGTCGAGCATGCGGCCGAGCGGCTCGCGGTACGACGTGCCGCGCGCCCCGCCCTGCTCGCTCTCGAGCGCCTCGAGCAGCACGAGGCCCACCACCATCTCGTTGCCATGGTCGCGCAGCCGCATGCGGTCGGGCCCCACGTGCTTCGCGAAGTCCCAGGTGTAGCCCGGCAGGTCGTGGTTGCGCGGCAGGACCTCTCTCACGTAGGCGTCGCCGATCCGCTCCGCCCACTCCAGGTAGCGGCGGTCGCCGGTCATCGGGGCGAGCCGCACCAGGGTCTGCAGCACGTCGCCGTTCAGCTCGGCGCCGGCGTCGGGCAGCGGCCCGAAGTCACTCGCGACCGGCGCGTGCTCCATCAGCGAGGCGGTCATGTCCGTCATCCGGTGGAACCACGGCGTGCGGCCCAGCAGCTCCGTGATGGCGATCAGGCCGTCCTTGGCGTACTCGGCGGCGCCGAACAGGCTCGGCGGCCCGAGCCTGCCTGTCTCGAGGTCGAGGTCCGCCGGGATCGCGTCGAGCGCGTTCGTGTAACGGATCTCGTTTCTCAGCATCTCGCGCAGGCGCCCGTCGTAGAGCGCGCGGTCGGCGAACCAGGCGGTCGCGACGAGATAGGGGTAGTTGTCGGCTCCGGAGTTGTGCGGCCGGTAGATGTGCAGGCCCTTGGGGCCGCGCTCGTAGCCCGGCAGCACGTCGGGCAGCAGCAGCGTGCGCGGGTCGGCGTACGCGAGCCAAGCGTGCAGCATGCGACGCGTGCGGCTTAAGACCTCCTCCGAGCGCAGGCCGTTCTCAGCCGCCTGCCGGAAGGCGGCCTGCGGCGCCGGAGGCGGCTTTGCACCGGCAGCGGCCGGCACGGCGAGCAGGACGGGCAGCGCGGCCGCGAGCGCGCGACACCGCCAGCCGCACGCAGTGACTCCGATCGAGCCGGACATGGCTGCCTCCTCGTCCGAATCCCGCCCCGGTGCGGGACGGCCCCCGCTCACTCGACCCTGAACGCCACCCGCCTCAGCGCACTCTGCTTCCCGTCGCGCGCGCTCACCAGGACGCGCAGCTCGTAGTCGCCCGGCGCGAACGCCGAAAGCGCGATGCGCTCGCTCCACTTCGCCACGGGCTCGCCCGTGGCGGCGCTGAGATCGTGCTTCGGCGTCACCCCGACGAGCCGCCCCTTCTGCCAGACCTGCGCCTGCAGCGTCACCCCGGCGAAGGTCGACGCGCCGGGCGCCGCGCCGGCCGCCGGCGAGCCGGCTGGCGCCCCCGCGGCGGAGGGCGCGCCGTAGACCTGGACCACGTAGTGCAGCCCCTGGCCGGGACGGAAGAGCTTGTCCACCTGGGCGTCGCGGAGGTCGGTCGCCCCCGCCCCCGCGTCGGCCAGCAGGAAGACGCTGCTCAGGGTCAACGGCCGCGCTGCGGTGTCGGGGATCTCGAGCCACTGGCTCGCGCTGCCCAGCAGCGAGCGCGAGCCCTCGCGCACGGCCAGGCGGACCTGGTAGCGGCCAGGGCGCAGCGCGACCGTCTTCTGCACCGTCCAGCCCTCGGCCAGCAGCCGCCGGTAGCTCTGCTCGGTGAGGCTCAGCTGCGCCTGCTCGCCGCTGACGTCGCCGACGGAGCGGCCGTCCTCGTCGTAGACGGCGCCCACGATCTCCAGGTCGGCATGGTAGCGGTCGCCGGACGGGACGAACGGCACGCCGGAGACGTCGATCCGGGCGCGGATCACGGCCTGCGGCCCGGCCGGCGGCAGGTCGATGAAGTCCGCGCTCATCCGCATCGGCACGCCCTCGAGCGGGAACAGCGAGCCGAGCGCCTGGCCCAGCTCGCGCTCGCGCAGCTGCTGCGGGCTGGTCGCCGCCTCGGCCGGCTTGCGGTCGTCGGGGGCGAAGTAGCCGCTGCGGGTGCGCACGCGCAGCCCCGCCCGCCCCGGGACGCGCACCTCGAGGTGCCGGAAGCGGCCGTCGCGAGCCGCGTTGGTCGGCTCGTACGCCAGCAGGTAGTAGACCTCGTTGTCGCGCAGGATCCGCGCCAGGCCCTGGCCGAGGTCGTTGGTGTTGCGCACGAGGAAGCCACCCGTGTCCTCGGCCAGGGCGTTGAGGCTCTGGCGCTGAGCCTCGTTGCCGCGCGTCTGCAGGTCCGCGCGCACGCCGGGCGCGCTCAGGACGCCCGGGCCCTGGAACGAGGCGCCGCCCCCCGGCACGTCCGCCAGCAGCCCGCGCGTGTCGAGCGCGTAGAGCACGACGCCCGCGCGGGTGGCCGCGTCGACGATCTTCCGCACGTCGAAGGCACGGTTCTCGGCGGCACCCAGGCCGACCAGGAAGCCGTCCGAGACGAGCACCACGACCTTGCGCCCGGGCAGCGGCGCGAGGCCACGCACGACGCCCTCGATCGCCCCGAGCGCGCGGCCCGAGCGCGCCATGATCTCGAACACCATGCGCCGGGCCTGCGCGTACGCCTTCTCGCGCGCGCCGACCTCGCCCAGGTAGTCCTCGGTCTGCAGGATCTCCTGCACGGCCTCGCGCAGCGCGTCGACGTCGCTGCGGTCGATGAGCTCGGCCTGGTACTCGCTGAGGTAGGGCGTCCCTCCCGCTTCGACCGGCTGGTAGCGGCTCTGGACGCGCTCGATGGCGCGGCGCAGCGCCCGGCGGTCGCGCGTGAGGTCCTGGTACGCGCCGACGTTCCCGCTGGTCGTCACCAGCCCGACGAAGTCGTCGTCCGACAGCTGCTCGTCGACGAAGCGCGTCATCGCCTTGCGCGCCTCGGCCATGCTGCCGGGCGCGGTGTGCAGGTCGTCGACCGCCAGCACGAAGAAGCGGTGGCGGGCGGCGGAGGGCTCGACGGCAGGCGGTGCGGTGGGTGCGCCGGCCTCCGCAGCCGGGCTCGCCGGGGGCGGGATGGCTGCCCCGGTCCGGCGCGCCACGGCGAAGTGGGACAGCGGCTGTGGCTTGCCGTCCTCCAGCACCTGGAAGTCGGCCGCTCCGAGGTCCGACACCGGCTGCCCGTCCTTGCCGCTGACGACGACGTCGAGCTGGACGAGCTCCGTGCGGACCGCGGGCAGCGACGGCGGCGCTGCGGGAGGAGCGTCCTTCCCGCGCGCCGGGGAGCGGCCCGACGCCGGCAACGCGAGCGGCAGCAGGAGGGCGCACGCGAGCGCGACGCGACGCGGGAAGGCCATGACGGGATAGTCTAGCGGCCCGCCGGGCGGGCGAGGGATCCTTGCCCCCCGCGCGCACGCAGTGGCTGCAGGGTCACCGGCCCGAGCAGCCCGGACGGCCGCAGCGGCCAGCCCGACGCGTCCAGGGGCTTGTAGTCCTTGCCCACGACGTTCGCGTCGTGGAAGGTCTTCCAGCTCACGCCCCGACGGTCCAGGTCGCGCACGCGGTTCGCCGCCAGGTTCGTCACCTCCACCTCGAGCGTGTTGGTGCCCGCCTTCAAGGCCGAGCCGACCCGGAGGCGAAACGGCGGGCACCAGGTGACGCCGAGCGGGCGACCGTTGAGGCGCACGCGAGCGCTCTCGGCCACCCGGCCCAGGTCGAGCTCCCAGTCGTCGGCGCCTCCGCCCGGGCGCGGGAAGCGGATCGTGTAGAGCGCCGTGCCGGCGAAGCGACGCCCCTCCTCGCCCCCGATCTCGGTCCAGGAGGCGAGGCTGCGCGTCTCGAAGGCCGCCGGTAGCACGGGCCCGCCGTCGACGAAGCTCACACGCCAGCTCCCGGCGAGTGGCACCGGCTCGCCCGCCGCGTCGTAGGCCGGCCAGCGGGGAGCCTCGGCCGCCTCGTCCGTCAAGGTACGCAGCGCCGCCGACTCTCCGGGCTGCAGCCGGAGCTCGACCTCGACCGCTCCGTCCGCTGCCTGCCGCAGCGGCAGCAGCCCGCCGGCCGCAGCCGATCGCGGGTCGAGCCGGACGACCGATCGCGCCCGGGTCCCGAGCGCCAGCCAGCCGTCGACGGCATCGGCGCGGCGGTTGACCACGAAGTACCAGCGACCCCGCGCGTCGCGGCGCCGGACGAACTGCACGCCCGCGTCCACCATCGGCTCACGAGGCACCTGCGCCCGCGCCAGGAGCTCGAGCACGTCTTTCCCGGTCCACACCGTCCCGCCGCCGACGGTGTACGGGCCCGCGCGCGGAGGCTCGCCCGCCACGAGGCCGAGCGAGCGCAGCGCTTCGTGCAGCTCGAGGCGACGCGCCTCCAGCTCGGCCAGCCCCGGAACGTCCGCCGGTGGGTCTCCGACGAACGCCACCGTCGCCCCGGCGCGGGCCAGGTCGAGCAGCCGCCGCAGCGTCGAGACCGGTATCACGCGAGCGGGCGGCACGACGACCGCGCGGTAGCGCCCGGCGCCGAGTTGCAGGCGTCCCCCGGAAACCGTGGCCTGCTCGAGCAGCCGGTCGCTGACGGCGTCCCACGCGTAGCCCCGCCGCCACAGCGCGAGACCCACGTCCTGGAACGCCGGCGGCAGCGGGTTCGGCAGGACGAGCTTCCCGGCGCCGTGCCAGGCGTCGTGGACCGGGTAGTAGAGGAGCACGTCCTCGTCGGGCTCACCCGCCTGCAGCACCGACTGACAGCGGGTCAGGTAGGCCAGGAGCTCCGGCAGGTCGCGCCAGAGCCCGCCCGTCGGGCCGAAGTTCACGGCGGCGTAGAACTGCCAGCCGGGCCACGGGGCCTGCCGCGGCGAATAGGGGATGCCGTGCAGCACGAGCTGGTTGACGCCCGAGAGGAACAGCCAGTCCGCCGCGGTGCGCGCCTGTGCGAGCGACACCTGGAAGTGCTCGCCCAGCCAGGTGAACGCCTCCGCGGAGGCGAGCGGCCGACCGCCGACGTGCGCGGCCGAGGACGCCAGCTTCAGCCTCGGCAGCTGCGCCTCCTCGGCCGAGCCGAAGACCTCGGTCTCGGGGATGTCGGCGGCGGCGTAGAGGTCGACGAGGTTGCCGGGCGCGCCGTGGGCCTGGTTGCGCGTGAGGTTGGAGCGCGCGTGGGCCCACGCCGTCCAGGCGCGCACGTACGCGAGGTGGAGGTCCGACAGGGTCTCGCGGTAGTCGCCCATCACGCGCGCGACCTCGTCTTCGGGGCCGTCACCCGCCAGTGCCGGCAGCTCCTGCCGCAGGTCGTAGCCGCGAGCTTTCAAGAAAGCGTCGAACAACGTCGGCGTCCAGCTCGCGCCGTAGTACTCGAAGGAGTCGTGGAACTGCGCGCGCAGCGGTCCACCGCGTCCGCCCGCCAGGGCCTCGTCGAAGCGGCCGAGGTAGCGCCGCAGCGCCGCGACGGAGTACGGGTCGAGCACGGGCCCCTCCCCGCCGGGCGCGGCGCGCTTGACCTGCTGCACCGGCCCGCGCGCCACGGCGAGGTAGACCCGCCAGCGCCCGGCCGGCGCCGTCCAGTCGAGCCCGCGCTCGGCCGTGACGCGGTCCGTCAGTAGCAGCCGCTCGCCGTTCTCGCCTGCCGCCAGCACGCACTGCACCCGCCCCTCGGGCAGCGCTCCCGAGAGCCGTCCCCCGCCCTCCACGACCCGCGTCTCGAGCACGAGCGCGGACGATGCATCTTCGACGGAGACGTTCGGCCCGCCGAACGGCCAGCCCGTGCCGGTCGTCAGGTCGACGCGCAGCCCCAGCCGCCTCGCCTCTTTCGTGGTGTGGGCCAGGAGCGCCACGAAGCGCGGCGAGAGGAAGGGAACGTAGCGGTCCTCCCAGCCCTTCGCGCCGTAGATGGGACAGATCTCGACGCCGCCCAGGCCCGCGCGTGCGAACTGCTCGAGCTGCCACGTCAGGCCGTCTTCGTCGACCGCGTTGCCGAGCCACCACCAGCGCGTCCAGGGCCGGCTGTCCGGTGTCTGCGCGGGCCACTGCACCTCCGCCGGCTGCGCGGCCGCCGCTCGCGGGATGAGCGCCATGCCGAGCAGCGCGAGCGCGGCCGCTCGCGCCCCGCCACGCGCCGACCAGACTTTCCGCGGTTCGCTCAACGCCTCACTCCGCACGGGCGCGGGCCCTGGCCTCGGCCTCGGCGATCCAGCCGCGGCGGAGCTTCTCCTGAGGCACGCCCGAGAGATACGGCTTGATGTCCAGGATCGGCGTGCCGTCGAGCATGTCGACGCCGCGCACGCGGAGTCGCGGCCCGTCGCGGCCGAGCAGCTCGACGACCGAGAGGCCGATCGGGTTCGGGCGCCGTGGCGAGCGCGTGGCGAAGACGCCGTGCGGGTGCTCCTCGTCGAGCGGGACCGCGCGCGAGCAGCTCCTGACCTCCGCGAGCGGTGGAAGACCCAGATCACGAAGAGGTGCGAGAAGCCCTCGATGTCCTGGAGGCCCTGGGCCAGGTCGGGCCGCAGCTCGAGGGTCCCCTCGGCGTGGTGCTCGGCGCCGGGGCCCTTCGGGATCTGCGCGACGTCGGCGAACGGGCGTGCGCGCGACCCCGATCGGGGTCATCGCGAAGGCGGTCCGCGCTGCGTCGCTCACGTTCTCTCCGGGCCCATTGTCGCACCGTCGTCCGGCCGACTCCTGCGCAGTCTGACTCCCGGTTAGCGATGGGGCCGTGAAGCTGACGATCGACGGCGAGACGCGGCTGCTGGTGCTGACCGGCGCGGGTGTCTCGGCCGAGAGCGGCGTGCCGACCTTCCGCGACGCCAACGGCCTGTGGGAGAGCCACCCGATCGAGCAGGTGGCGACACCCGAGGGCTTCCGCGCGGACCCCGGCCTCGTCTGGCGCTTCTACTCCGGAGCGCCGGCGCAAGGCGAAGCAGCGTGCAGCCGAACCCCGGCCACCGCGCGCTCGCCGCCGCCGAGGAGCGCATGGGCGATCGCTTCCTGCTCGTGACCCAGAACGTCGACGGCCTGCACCGCCGCGCGGGCAGCCGGCGGCTCGTCGAGATGCACGGCTCGCTGTTCGAGACCCGCTGCTTCCAGTGCGACCGCCCGCCCTTCGCCGACGACTCCGAGCACGTCACGGCGACGTGCCCGAGTGCGAGCGGTGCGCGGCCGCCGGCCGCCGCGGCCTGCTGCGGCCGGCGATCGTCTGGTTCGGCGAGATGCTCGACTTCGAGCGACATGCAGCGCGATCCAGGCGTTCATGGAGGGCCGGCGGCCGGCTTCGTCTTCCTCGCGGTCGGGACCTCCGGCGTCGTCTACCCCGCTGCCGGGCTCGTGCGCGAGGCGCGCGCCGCGGGCGGCGAGACCTGGCTCGTCAACCTCGAGCCGCCCGAGAACCGCGGTGCCTTCCACCACTTCGTGCAGGGGCCGAGCGGCAGCGTGCTGCCCGACCTCTTCGCGTGGGATTGAGGAGCGCTGGCCCGAGCCTACTTCTGCCAGCCGCAGCACGTCCTCGGCCGGCTTGCCGCGCGGGTTGTAGCCGGTGTCGCCCGCGCCCGGCGCGGGAGACGTCCCACGACCACCAGAACGGCCCCTTCATCCACGAGGCTCTCGCGGCTCCAGACCTCGTACATCGCCGCAGTAGCAGTCGGCCTGCTCGCCCGGTGTCGGACGGGCAGCGACACGCCCCAGTCCCAGGGCGCGCGGTTGGCGCCGTCGCCGCTGCGGTAGCCGATCTCGGTGAAGATGAGCGGCCTGCCGTAGGCCTGCTGCGCGTTCTTGAAGGCCGCGACCATGTCGTGGCCGTTCCTGTTGCGGCGCCAGCCGGCGACCAGCTCGGCGCGCGTCGGGTTCGTCTTGCTCGGTGAGCGGCGTGTAGACGTCCGCGCCCATCAGGTCGACCCGGCCCCAGAACGAGACGCTCGTGAACTCGTCGGCGGCGTCGACGCCGTTGGCCGCGTAGGTGAGCAGGCCCGGGTAGCGGGCCGCGGATGCGCGCGATCAGGTTCGCCCACTCGCCCGCGTCGCGCGATCCCGACATCGACGCCAGCTCCGTGCCGATGCACAGCATGCGCGACGTTCTTGCGGGCCGCGATCGCCGTGTAGTGGTCCAGGAACGCCGCGTAGCTCGCCCACCAGGCGCCCGGTCGGTCGGCGCGATCTGCGCGCGCCAGGTGCCGTCGCTGCACGTCCACGTGCGGCTTGAGCATCACCTTCAGACCGAGCCCGTGCAGCTCGTCGATCGCGCGCCGCACCACGTCGTCGTCGTTGCTGCTGTCCGAGGCTCGGGCGCGATCGTGTTCGAGGTCCTCGTGTCCATGTACCAGGTGACGAGCAGCCCGGCCCAGTTCGCGCGCCGTGGCGGCCAGCGCCCGGCGCGAGTCGCTGCCGGCCGCGTAGCCGTACTCGTCGTGCCGACCACGACACGTGCGTGATGCCGTTGTAGTCGAAGCCCGCGCCGCCGTCGGCGGGGTCGGGGTCGCCGGGGACCGGCGTGGGTGTCGCTCGACTGGACCCTCCGCAGGCCGAGATCGCGCAGGCACGAGGCGCAGCGCGCAGGGACGCGCGAGCGCGAGCCGCGGGGGCCCATCAGCGCCAGCCCCGTGTGCGTGAGGCACGAGGCCGGGACCCACAGCACGTCGCCGAAGCCGAGCCCCCCGGCGCCCGACCGGCCGGCCGGCCGAGCAGGCCGCGTCGGCCGCGCAGCCGCCCTCGCAGCCGACGAGCTCGCGTCACCCGCAGCCGGGCGCGTGTCGGGTCCACGGCCTGGACGACGCCGCAGTAGCCGTCGCCCGCCCAGGGCCGCACGCAGACGGTGTCGCCGATCGACTTGCCCGAGCCGCGGGCGCCGTGCGCACGCAGCAGCCGCGCCAGCTCGGCGCGGCCGTCCGCGCTCCGCCACGTCGAGCGCCGTGCCGCGGGCCCGCGAGCGCAGGTCGGGTGGTCGCCCCGCGTCGAGCAGCGCGCGGGCGCTCGCGAGGTCGCCGTTGCTGCGACCGCCTGGTGGAGCGCCGTCCAGCCGGAGCGGTCGGCGGCGTCGGGCCGGGCGCCGCCGCGCAGCAGCGCGCGCACGGCCTGCGCGCGCGCCCGGACGCGGCGGCGAGCAGCAGGGCCGGGCGGCCCGCGCGTCACGCGCGTTCGGGTCGGCGCCCTCGCCGCAGCGAGGGCCGCGACCTGCGCGGCGTCGCCGCGCGGCCGCTGCCGCCAGCAGCCGGCGCGAGGCATCCTGCTCCGCCGCCTCGAATGGCCAGCGGCCCCGGCCGCCGCCACCAGCGTCAGCCCGATCCGCCACCATCGACCCACGTGAATGCCTCCCCGTCCCGTCCCCACACCGCACTCGCCCCCGTCGATCGCCCTCGGGCGAGTCTACCCCCGGCGCGTCCGACTCGCGCCGCTTGAAAAGGCAGTACGAAGCGACGAGACTGGCCGGGCCGACGCCAGCCCGGAGGCCGCCATGGACGCGCCCGACACGAGATCACTGCCCGCGAACGCCTACCTGCCCCTGGCCCCGGGCGAGGAGTACGCACCCGTCGTGCCGCCGGCGGCGAACCCGCCGCAGGCGACGCTGCGCGCCGTCGGCTGGGGCCTCGTTCCTGTGCGCGGTCTTCACCGCGGCCTCGGCCTACTCCGGCCTGAAGGTCGGGCAGGTGATGGAGTCGGCGATCCCGATCTCGATCCTGGCGATCGGCCTGGCGCGCATGTACGCGCGCCGCTCGACGCTGCTCGAGAACGTCATCATGACCGGCATCGGCGGCGTCTCCGGCTCGATGGCGGCCGGCGCGATCTTCACGCTACCCGCGCTCTACATCCTGAACCTGCAGCCGCACCCCGTGCAGACCGTCTTCATCTGCCTCGCCGGCGGCTGCCTGGGCTCGCTGTTCCTGATCCCGCTGCGCCGCTACTTCGTGCGCGAGATGCACGGCGCCTTCCCCTACCCCGAGGCCACGGCGATCACCGAGGTGCTGGTCACCGGCGAGAAGGGCGGCTCGCAGGCGCGGCTGCTGCTGCAGGCCACGGCGATCGCCGGCGTCTACGACTTCGTCGCCACGACCTTCCACGTCTGGCACGAGTTCGTGGACTTCCAGTTCATCCCCGCCGTGAGGACGCTCGCCGAGCGCGCGAAGGTGGTGCTCAGCTTCGACGCGGTCGCCTTCATCCTCGGCCTCGGCTACGTGATGGGCCTGCGCTCGTCGCTGATCCTGTGCGCCGGCGGCTTCCTCTCGAACTTCGTGCTGGTGCCGCTCATCTGGATGATCGGCAGCACCTGCCCGACTCGCGGTCTACCCGGGCACGATCCCGATCGCACAGATGAGCGCGGCCGAGATCTTCCGCTGCTACGTGCGCTACGTGGGCGTCGGCGCCATCGCCACCGCCGGTATCTTCGGGATCCTGAAGTCGCTGCGGATCATCGCCGGCTCCTTCGCGATCGCGGCGCGCACGTTCCGGCAGGGCGAGGCGCCGGCCGTCGAGCGCACCGACCGCGACCTCACGGTGACCACGATCCTGGTGGGCGTGCTGGCCTCGACGCTGGCCGCCGGCGTCTTCTTCTCGACCCTCGGCCAGTCGCTGGCGGTGGTGCTGATCGGCCTGGCGCTGACCCTGCTCTTCTCCTTCTTCTTCACCTCCGTCGCCGCCAACGCCATCGCCACCACCGCCCGCAACCCGATCTCCGGCATGACGATGCTGACCATCATCGTCTCGTCGGTCGTGCTGCTGCGCTTCGGCGTGTCCGGCACGAGCGGCATGTTCTTCGTGATGGCGCTGGCGGGCGTCGTCTGCACGGCACTCGCGCTGTCGGGCCAGTTCGTGACCGACCTCAAGACCGGCTACTGGCTCGGCGCGACGCCGGCCACCCAGGAGAAGGTGAAGTTCCTCGGTATCGCGGTCTCGGCCGTGGTCGCCGCGCGGCACGATCGTGGCCCTGGCCCACGGCTACCAGTTCGGGGATGTGTCGCCCGGCGACACGCGAACAGTCCTGCCTGCCCCGCAGGCCTCGATCATGAAGGCCCTGGTCGAGGGTTTCATGAGCCGGCAGCCGGTGGCGTACGCGCTGTTCGGCGCCGGCGCGGTGGTGGCGCTGGTGATGGAGATGCTGGGCGTGCCCGCGCTCATCTTCGCGCTCGGCATGTACCTGCCGCTCGAGCTCAACACGCCCGCCCTGGTGGGCGGCCTGCTCGCCCACTTCCTCAACCGCCGGGCCGAGCGCGCCGGCGGCGAGCGCGGGACGACGATCCGCGAGCGGGGCGTCGTGATCGCCTCGGGCCTGATGGCGGGCGGGGCCCTCGGTGGCGTGCTCGGGGCGTCGTTTCGGCTGATCCCCGGTTTCAGCGAGGGCTGGCTGACGAGCCCGATCTACGGCAATCCGGCGCTGTCGCAGAGCTTCGCCGCGCTGCTGTTCGTGGCGCTCTGCGTCTACGTGTGGCGGGCATCGCTGAAGCGGCCGACCGGGTAGCGCAGCTCCCGGCCGTCACTCACCCGCCGCGGCATGCGATGGCCACGGCAGAGGCATCGGCCGTGGGCCACGGAGCCGCGGCGCGGGTCGCCCGAGCGAGCGGTTCGTGCCCGGTCCCCGCCGGGCACTCAGCGGCCGAGGCGCGCACCCCGCCGCGGCATGCGATGCCACGGCCAGGCGACCGCCGAAAGCCAACCAACTAGCCCAGGTTCTTCGCCGCGAACTCCCAGTCGAGCAGCTTGTCGATCACGACCGTGACGTAGTCCGGCCGCTTGTTGCGGTAGTCGACGTAGTAGGCGTGCTCCCAGACGTCGATCGTCAACAGCGGCTTCTTGCCCGGCGAGGTGATCGGCGTCTCGGCGTTCGGCGTCTGCTCGACCTTCAGCTTGCCTCCCTCGAGCACCAGCCACGCCCAGCCGCTGCCGAACTGGGTGACCGCGGCCTTCGACAGCGCCTCCTTGAACGCGGCGAAGTCGCCGAAGTCGGACTTGATGCGGTCGAGCAGCTTGCCGCCGGGCTGGCCGCCGCCCTTGGGGCTCAGGCTGCTCCAGTAGAAACTGTGGTTCCAGACCTGCGCCGAGTTGTTGAACAGGCCCTTCTTGTCCGGCTTGCCCGCGGCGGCGCGCACGATCTCCTCGAGCGCGGCGCTGGCGAGGTCCGTCCCCTCGATCATCTTGTTCGTGTTGTCCACGTAGGCCTTGTGGTGCTTGCCGTAGTGGAAGGAGATCGTCTCCTGCGAGATGTGCGGAGCGAGGGCGCTCTCGCCCCAGGGAAGCGGCGGCAACTGGATCATTCGTGCACCTCTGATTGGATGGCGACGCCCGAAAGCGCTCCCTGAGCCTACCACGGCGCGCGGCTCAGACCGCCCTCCTCATTCGTTTGCCGGCGAGGCGGCCCCGCGGCCACCTCGCACAGCCGGAGGCCAGCGCGGCGTGGGCGTGGAAGGTCATCGCTCTCAATGGTGCAGACCGTCGGCTCGGCACTGCGCTAAGATCCGGCGCGTGTCCAAGCCCCTGGAGCGCGCCGACGCCGAGGCGCTGGACGCCGGGGATCCGCTGGCGCCGCTGCGCGACGAGTTCCTGCTGCCGGACACGCTCGTCTACCTCGACGGCAACTCGCTCGGCGCCGTGCCGCGCCGGACCGTCGAGCGCGTCCACCAGCTGGTCACGCAGGAGTGGGCACAGGGACTGGTGCGCAGCTGGAACACGCACGGCTGGATCGACCTGTCGGCGCGCGTGGCCGCGCGGCTCGCACCGCTGGTCGGGGCCGCGCCGGACGAGGTCGCGGTCTGCGACACGACCTCGGTCAACCTGTTCAAGCTGCTGGCCGGTGCGCTGCGGCTGCTGCCCGGACGCCGCGTGATCGTCTCCGAGCCGGGCAACTTCCCGAGCGACCTCTACGCCGCGCAGGGGCTGGCCAGCCTGCTGCGCGACGTCGAGCTGCGGCTCGTCCCGCGCGAGCGGCTGGCCGCAGAGCTGGACGACAACGTCGCCGTGCTGCTGCTCACGCACGTGGACTACCGGACGGGCGAGCTGCACGACATGGGGGCCCTCACGCGGGCCGCGCACGAGAAGGGCGCGCTGGCGCTGTGGGACCTCGCGCACAGCGCGGGTGCGCTCCCGGTCGACCTCGACGGCTGCTCGGCGGACCTCGCGGTCGGCTGCGGCTACAAGTACCTCAACGGCGGACCGGGCGCCCCGGCGTTCGCGTTCGTGGCGCGCCACTGGCACGACGCGTTCCAGACGCCGCTCAGCGGCTGGATGGGGCACGCGGCGCCCTTCGACTTCGACCCGCTCTACCGCCCGGCGCCGGGCATCGCGCGGCTTCAGTGCGGCACGCCACCCATCCTGGGCCTGGCGGCGCTCGAGTGCGGGGTCGAGACCGTGGCGGTGGCCGGCGTCGAGCGTCTGCGCCACAAGTCGGTCGCCCTGACGACCCTCTTCGTCCGGCTGGTCGAGCAGGAGTGCGCCTCGTTCGGCTTCACGCTGGTCTCGCCGCGGGCCTCCGAGCGGCGCGGCAGCCAGGTCTCGCTGCGGCACGACGAGGGCCTCGCGATCGTGCAGGCCCTGATCGCGCGCGGCATCGTCGGCGACTTCCGCTCGCCGGACGTCCTGCGCTTCGGCTTCGCGCCGGCGTACCTGCGCTTCGTCGACGCCTGGGACGCGGTGGCCGGCCTGCGCGCGGTGATGGAAGGCCGGGAATGGGAGCGCCCCGAGCACCGCCGGCGCGCCAAGGTAACCTGAGCGACGAGGTGACGCATGTCCGAGAGCCGATCCGTCTTCGTGCTGCTGCCGGGCCGCAAGGAGGAGGTGGACCACTATCAGCTGCTGCAGGAGGAGGCGGCGATCGCGGCCGGCCGGCTCCACGAGCTGCGCGTCGAGGTCGCGTGGGCGCCAGCCTTCGACCAGCTGCGCGTGCTCAAGAAGCGGTTCCTCGAGCCCTCGCCGGTGGACGCGGTGGTGTTCGAGCCGTCGAGCCTGTCCACGATGGAGCTCCTGCTGCGGGAGCTGCGCGGCAGAACGGGCCTGGTGCTGCTGAACGCGTGGGGGGCGGCGATCGAGGGAGCGGCCGCGTCCTGGGGCAGCGCGTTCCCGTTCGGGACGGTCAGCACCGACCATGCGGCGATCGGCCGCATCCAGGGCGGGCAGCTGCGAGCGGCGGCCCGCGAGGCGGGCGTGCTGTGCGTCACGGGTCCCCGCCGTTCGTCGGCCGCCCAGGAACGGCTCGACGCGCTGCGGGCCACGGTGGGCGACCAGGCCGAGATCATCGACACCGCGGCCGGCGAGTGGACCGAGGCGGCAGGCGCCATGGCCTTCGGCGACTGGTACCGGATCTTCAAGTCGCGCGACCTGTCGCTCGCGGCCGTCGCCGCGCAGAGCGACGAGCTGGCCGTCGGCGTCAGCAGCGCGATCCGCGCCCTCCCCGACGCCTCCCACCGCGCCGTGCTGGAGCGGGCGAAGCTGTTCGGCGTGGACGCCTGCCCGAGCTACGGGCGCAGGCTCGTCGACGAGGGGACCCTCGCCGCCAGCGTCACGAATCCGGCGAACACCGGCCTCGCCCTGCGGTTGCTCCACGACTTCTGGGCCGCGCAGCAGCCCCTGCCCCTGCGCTCCTTCACGACACCCAGCCCCTACCCCGCCCTCAGGTGAGGCCGCGCAACACGGGGCCCGCACACGGTTGCCCGCTGCGGCCATCCCTGCGATTCTGAGGGGATGGCGCCCAGCCGACCTGATCGCGATGGCCGGGCCGCCCGCCCGCGGGAGTTCATCGAGGTAGACCGGGCCCGTCAGAACAACCTGAAGGGCATCAGCGTCAAGGTGCCGATCGGCGCCGTCACCGCCGTCACCGGCGTGGCCGGTGCCGGCAAGTCCTCACTGGCCTTCGACGTGTTGTACGCGGAGGGCCATCGGCGCTACGCCGAGACCTTCAGCCCCTACGCGCGCCAGTTCCTCGAGCGCCTCGATCGCCCGCGCGCAGAGCGGATCGAGGGCGTGCTGCCGGCCGTGGCCGTAGACCGCACCGCGCCCGTGCGCACGTCGCGCTCGACGGTCGGCACCATGACCTCCGTCGCGGACTACCTGCGCGCCCTCTACGCGCGCGCCGGCACGCTGCACTGCCGGCAGTGCGGCCAGCCGGTCCGCCGCGACACGCCGTCCTCCATCTTCGAGGCGCTGCTCGACGCGGAGGGCAAGACGGCGCTCGTCTGCTTCCCTCACCCGGTCGGGAAGAAGGTCGCCGCCGGTGTCGTGCGCGAGGCGTTCGAGAAGGCGGGCCTGCGCCGCGTGCTCGAGAACGGCGAGCCCGTGCGCATCGAGGACGCTCATCTGCACCCGGAGGACGGCGTCGTGACCGTGGTGCTCGACCGCATCACGGTGGCGCGCGCCGAACGCCAGCGCATCGTCGACTCGATCGAAGCCGCCCTGCGCCACGCGCAGGGCCGGATCGAGCTGCGCGTCGCAGGAGAGACGGAGCCGCGCCGCTACAGCGAGGGCCTGCACTGCGCGCGCTGCGACGTCGCCTACGCGGACCCCTCGCCCGCGCTGTTCTCGTTCAACAACCCGTTCGGGGCCTGCCCCGCCTGCAAGGGTTTCGGGCGCACGATGGCGATCGACCCCGCGCTCGTCGTCCCGGACCCGCGCAGGACGCTCGCGGGCGGGGCCGTGAAGCCGTTCCAGACGACCTTCTACAGCGAGTGCCAGGACGACCTCGAGCGCTTCCTGAAGCGAGCCGGCCTCCCCGCCGACGTGCCCTGGGAGAAGCTGCCGGAGGCCGTCCGGCGCGCCGTCTGGGACGGAGAGCCCGGAGGCCGCTCCAACTGGCAGAAGAAGTGGTACGGCATCGCCGGATTCTTCAGGTGGCTCGAGACGAGGACGTACCGCATGCACGTGCGCGTCTTCCTCTCGCGCTACCGCAGCTACGGCACCTGCGCGGAGTGCGGCGGCTCGCGGCTCAAGGCCGACGCGCTCCTGTTCCGGGTCGCCGGCCGCACCCTGCCCCAGCTCGAGGCGCTGCCGATCGCCGACTCCGAGCGCGTGTTCCGCGAGTGGTCGTCCCCCGGCGGGGACCCGGCCACGGAGCAGCTGCTGCACGAGGTCCGCGCCCGGCTGCGCTTCCTGGTCGACGTCGGCCTCGGCTACCTGACGCTCGGCCGCCAGTCGCGCACGCTCTCGGGCGGCGAGGCCCAGCGCGTGACGCTGGCGACGGCGCTGGGGGGCTCGCTCACCAGCACGCTGTACGTGCTCGACGAGCCGTCTGTCGGGCTGCACTCGCGTGACGTGGCGAAGCTGTCGGGCGTCCTGCACCGGCTGGCGGAAGCGGGCAACGCGGTCGTGGTCGTCGAGCACGACCCGGCTTTGATCGCCTCGGCGGACCACGTGATCGACCTCGGCCCCGGCCCCGGCAGGGACGGCGGCGAGGTCGTCTACGAGGGCCCGGTCGAAGGCCTCCTGCGCGCCCCGCGCTCGATCACCGGAGCGTACCTGGCAGGACGGCAAACGGTCGCCTCGACGCCGGCGGCAGCCACGGACGCGGGTTCCACCCCGACGCGCCGGCGTGAGCCTGACGCGGCCCAGCGACTGCGCATTCGCGGCGCGCGCGAGAACAACCTGAAGGACGTGACGATCGAGCTGCCGCTGGGTCGCCTGGTGTGCGTCACGGGCGTCTCCGGCTCCGGCAAGTCCACGCTCGTCGACCAGGTCGTGTTCCGGAACCTGCGCCGCCACTTCGGCATCGGCGAGTCGGAGCCCGGGGCCTGCGACGGCATCGACGGCGCCTTCGCGCTCACGGGCGTGACGCTCGTCGACCAGGCGCCGCTCGGGGCCAGCTCGCGCGTGAACGCCGCCACCTACATGGGTGCCCTCGAGCCGCTGCGCAAGGCGTTTGCCGCGACGCCTGCCGCGAAGGAGCGCAAGCTCAAGCCCGGCGCGTTCTCGTTCAACTCCGAGGCCGGCGCCTGCCCCGTGTGCGAGGGCGCGGGCTACGAGAAGGTGGAGCTGCAGTTCCTGCCCGACGCCTACGTGAAGTGCGGCGCCTGCGACGGCCGGCGCTTCCGGCCCGAGGTGCTCGAGATCCGCTGCCGTGGCTTGTCGATCGCCGACGCGCTCGACCTGCCGGCGGTCGAGGTCGCGCGCGTCTTCGCGGACCAGAAGGGCGTCGTGACCGCGCTTTCGCCGCTGCTCGACCTCGGCCTCGGCTACCTGTCTCTCTCGCAGCCCGCGCCGACCTTCTCGGGCGGCGAGGCCCAGCGGCTCAAGCTCGCGCAGGCGCTGGCCGAGGCCGCCGGGAAGCACGGCCACCTGTACCTGCTCGACGAGCCGACCACCGGCCTGCACGCCGCCGACGTGGCGGTGCTGATCAGCGCGCTGCAGCGGCTGGTGGACGCGGGCCACTCGGTCGTGGTCGTCGAGCACGACATGGACCTGGCCAGGGCGGCCGACTGGATCGTCGACCTCGGGCCGGAGGCGGGTGAAGACGGCGGCCGCGTCGTCGGCGAGGGGCCGCCCGAGGCCGTCGCACGCCTGGGCACGCCGACCGGCCGGGCGTTGGCCGCGACGCTTGACGGTACGAGCGTGCGCGTCCGCCCCGCCGCGCGACGCTCGACGCCGGCGCCGGAGCGACACGCCATCCGCGTCGTCGGCGCGCGAGAGCACAACCTGCGGCAGCTCGACGTCGAGATCCCGAAAGACGCGCTGGTCGCGGTCACCGGCGTCTCGGGCTCCGGCAAGTCGACGCTCGCGTTCGACGTGCTGTTCGCGGAGGGCCAGAGGCGCTTCCTCGACTGCCTCTCGACCTACGTGCGCCAGTTCATCCGGCCGCTGGCGCGCCCCGAGGTCGACCGCCTGGAGGGCGTCCCGCCGACCGTGGCGCTCGAGCAGAAGCTCTCGCACGGCACGCCGCTGTCGACGGTCGGGACGGCCTCGGAGGTCTACCACCACCTGCGCCTGCTCTGGTCGCGCCTGGGCACCGTCCACTGCCCGAAGTGCGGCCTGCCGGGCCAGGTGGTGGACGCCGCGGCCCTCGCCGAGCGCGTGGCCGAGGACTTCCGGGGGGACGAGCTGACGCTGCTCGCTCCGCTGGTGCGGCGCCGCAAGGGCTTCCACCTCGACGCGATCGCGGCCGCGCACAAGAAGGGCTTCGCCGAGGTGCGCATCGACGGCGTGCTGCACGACGCCTCGAAGCCGCCGCGGGTCGACCGCTTCCAGATCCACGACGTGGAGATGGTCGCGGCCCGGATCGCCGGCTCGCGCTCCGGCCGCCCAGCGCAGCAGGCCGCCCAGATCGAGCCCGCGATCGCCCGTGCGCTCGCGCTCAGCGGCGGGACGCTGCTGGCGCTCGGCGGCGACCGCGAGCGCTTCTACTCGACGCGCCGCTCGTGCCCGAGCTGCGGCAGCGGCCTGCCGGCGCCGGACCCGCGCCTGTTCTCCTGGTCGCAGAGGTACGGGGCCTGCCCCGAGTGCGACGGCTTCGGCGCGCCGCGGGTCGAGGAGGACGGCGAGCTGCGCCGGGCGCGCGGGCGCGCCTGCCCGGCCTGCGGCGGCACGCGGCTGCGGCCCGAGGCGCGTGCCGTGAGGATCGCCGGACGCCACATCGGCGAGGTCGCGGCGCTCACCGTGCGCGAGTCACGGGCGTGGCTCTCGACGCTCGAGGGCGTCCTGCCGGAGGAGGTGCGCGAGCGCGTGTGGCCGGAGCTGACGCTGCGGCTCGACCTGCTCGACCGCCTCGGGCTCGGCTACCTCACCCTCGAGCGCGGGGCCGACACGCTCTCCACCGGCGAGGCGCAACGGATCCGGATCGTCGCGGCGCTGGCGTCCAACCTGCGCGGCGTCTGCTACGTGCTCGACGAGCCGACGGTCGGCCTGCACCCGCGCGACGACGAGGCCCTCACCCGGGCGCTCGTCGGCCTGCGCGACCGCGGCAACACCGTGGTCGTGGTCGAGCACGAGGAGAGCGTCATCCGCGCGGCCGACCACGTGATCGACCTCGGCCCGGGCGCGGGACCGGACGGCGGAAGGCTCGTCGCCTTCGGCAGGCCCGAGGAGATCGCGCGCGTCCCGCAGTCCGTCACCGGCCGCTTCCTGCGCGGCGAGGGGGAGGCTCCCCCCTGGCCCAGGCGCAGCCTCGAGCTCGCCGGGCGGCTCGTGGTGAAGGGCGCACGGCTGCACAACCTGCGCGGCCTCGACGTCGAGCTGCCGCTCGGGCGGCTGACGGTCGTGACCGGCGTGTCCGGCTCGGGCAAGTCGACGCTGGTGCGCGACGTGCTCTACTCCGCCGCCA
Organism: uncultured Acidobacteriota bacterium; assembly: GCA_963831755.1. Lineage (GTDB taxonomy): Bacteria > Acidobacteriota > Vicinamibacteria > Fen-336 > Fen-336 > DATBSL01. The sequence continues at coordinate 123,406 of CAWHRC010000016.1, read as the reverse complement.
AGGCGCGCCTCGCCGGCCGGCGGCTGCCGAACGTGCTCTCGGGCCTCGAGGGCCTCCGGGGCGTGGCCCGCGCGCTCGAGGTCGACGAGTCCCCGATCGGCCGCACGCCGCGCTCTGTCCCCGCGACCTACGTGGGGATCATGGACATGATCCGCACGCTGTTCGCCGCGGTGCCGGACGCCCGGGCGCTCGGCTACGGCCGCGGGCGCTTCTCGTTCAACGTCAAGGGCGGCCGCTGCGAGCGCTGCGAGGGCCAGGGCCGGCTGCGGGTCACGATGTCGTTGCTGCCGGACGTCTACGTTCCCTGCGAGACGTGCAACGGCCGCCGCTACAACGCCGACACGCTGGCGGTGCAGTTCAAGGGCAGGTCCGTCGCCGACGTGCTCGAGATGACCGTCGACCAGGCGAAGCAGCTGTTCTCGGCCGTGCGCTCGGTGCGCCAGCCGCTCGAGTTCCTCTCCGAGATCGGCCTCGGCTACCTCCAGCTCGGCCAGCCCTCGCCCACGCTCTCGGGCGGCGAGGCGCAGCGCATCAAGCTGGCGGCCGAGCTGACGGCGCCGGGCGTCGGGCCCACGCTCTTCGTGCTCGACGAGCCGACCACCGGCCTGCACATGGCCGACGTCGCGAAGCTGGTCTCGGCGCTGCAGAGGCTCGTCGAGCGCGGCGACACGGTCGTCGTGATCGAGCACAACCTCGACCTGATCGCAGCGGCCGACTGCGTGATCGACCTCGGGCCGGAGGGCGGCGAGGGCGGCGGCACCGTCGTGTGCTGGGGCACGCCGGAGCAGGTGGCCCGCTCGAGGAGCTCGCGCACCGGGCCCTACCTGCGGTCGCTGCTCGAGCGCGAGCGCGCCCGGCGGTCGGCTTCCGCCGCGGCGAAGCCGCGCCGCACGGCCTGAGGCGCGCGGGCGGCCCGCCTTGGGCACGTCCACGGCAGCTGCTACTGGCGTTCCCGGACGAGACGTGGGACCGAGGCGCCGGCCGAGAGCATCAGGCTGACGCCCTCCTCGACCGACAGGTCCGTGTGCACGACGTCCTCGACCGGCAGCACCACCACGTCGCCGACGTACAGGTGGTTGGTCGGCACGTAGACGGTGCAGACCTCGTGCTCGCGGCCGTCCTTGAAGCGCAGCTTGAACGTGCCGGTCAGGAAGCCCGGCGTCGTGCGTCCCGGCAGGCGCGCGAGCACGAAGCGCCGGAACGCGTGCTCCGAGCCCGGGCCACCGATGCCGGACAGCACCTTCTTGATCGTGCCGTAAACGAGCCCGACGACCGGCACCGCGTCGAGCACCTGCTCGCCGCTATTGAGCAGCCGCTTGAGCGGACCGAACGAGAAGAGGAACCCGGCCAGCAGCACGACGCCCGAGCGTGATCACGAAGCCGATGCCGGGCAATCGTGCGCCCGAGCACCGCCTTCGGCCAGCGGCTGCGCGAGCCCGTCGAGCAGCCGGAACAGCCACACCAGGGCGTTGACGGTCAGCACGATCGGGATGACGACGACCAGGCCGCCGAGGAACAGGTTGCGGAGGCGGCGCGTGAAAGGCGTCCGGTTCATGGGCGTCGCGGAGTCGTCAGAAGCTAGCACGCCGCGGGGCTGCAGCCAACGGCGGACCATCTTCACTCTTCGACAGATGAGCTCCCGGACCCTGCCCTGACCCTGTCGATTCCGCGCCTCAGGCCCGCTGCCGCTCGAAGATCGCGCGCACCGTCTGGACGCGTGTCGGCCTCGGCGGCCGGCTTCTCCGGCCGGTAGCGCTTGACCCGCGCGAAGCGCAGCGCGAGGCCGGCAGGGTAGCGCGGCGACTCCTGCACGTCGCTGAAGGCGATCTCCACGACCAGCTCGCGGCCGCACGAGACACCGTCCAGCCGTCGCTCGAGATCTGCGAGCGACGAGAGCTTTTCCGTCTGCCACTGCAGCATCTCGTCCGTGAGGCCCTTGAACGTCTTGCCGAGCATCACGAACTGCCCGCTTTCGGCGTCGCGCGCGCCGAGGTGCAGGTTCGACAGCCACCGCGAGCGTCGGCCGCTGCCCCGCTCGACGGCCAGCACCACGAGGTCGAGCGTGTGCGCGGGCTTCAGCTTCAGCCAGTGGAAACCGCGCTGGCCGGCCTCGTAGAGCGCGCCGAGCGACTTGGCCATCAGGCCCTCGTGGCCGGCGGCGATCGCCTGCTCGAAGAAGCGCTCGACCTCGGCCGGGTCGCGCGGTGACGACGCGCGGCAGCAGCCGATCGGGGGAGACGATCCGCTCCAGCCGCTCGATGCGCTCCGGCGTACGGCAGCGACACGAGCGGCCCGTCGCCCTCGACGTAGAGCAGGTCGAAGAAGAAGGACGCCAGCGGCAGCTCGCGGCTGATCGACTCGACGTCCCTGCTCCGACCCAGCCGCCGCATCGTCTCCTGGAACGGCCGCGGCCGCCCGTCCGGCCGCAGCGCGAGCGCTTCGCCCTCGACGACGGCCTCGCGTACGGGGAGCGACCGCGCCCAGGCGACGATCTCGGGTACGCGCGCCGTCACGTCCTGCAGCTGGCGCGTGAAGACACGCACATCGTCGCCGGAGCGGTGCACCTGCAGCCGCGCGCCGTCGAGCTTGTACTCGAAGGCGGCCTCACCCAGCCGTGCGAGTCGCCTCCCCGGCGTCGTCGGCGGGGCTCGCGAGCATCGGCGCCACCGGGGAGAGCAGGCGCAGCGAGAAGCGGCCGAGGCCGGCAGCCCCCTCCTCGAGAGCGGCGCGTGCCAGCTCGCCGAGGCTGCCCGCGTACATCGCCGCACGGCGAACGTCGCCGGCCGGAAGTGACCCCGCCTTCGCGATCGCCTCGGTCACCAGGCCGTCGAGCGCGCCCTGCCGCACCTCGCCCGTCAGCAGCTCGACCAGCAGGCGGCGGCCGGGCGCGTCGGTCCGCTCGAAGAGTCCGCGCAGCAGGCGCAGCCGGCGTTCGGCGGAGCCGGGGCCCTTCTCGCGCCGCCACCCGCTCGAGGGCCTCGTCCACTCCGAGGAGCACCAGCAGGCTCGCCCACGGCCGGGCCCGACGCCATCGCCGGCTGCAGGGTGCGCCAGCCGAGGCCGATCCGGCCCTGCGGCAGTGCGCCCGTGAGGTACAGCGCGGCCAGCTCGGTCTCGCGGCCGTGCGTCTGACGCAGCAGGTCCGCGATCAGCGCGACCTTCTCCGTCTTCTTCGACGTGGCCCGCAGGCGCTGCACCAGCTCGACGAGCCGCGCCCAATCCATGCCTCAGCATAGCCGCAGCAGCGCCGGGCGGAGTGGACGGCCGCCCACCGGGCGCGGCCGCTCGCGGATAATCGAGGGACGCTCGGAGGTGACACGAGATGGCCCTGCACGCGCTCGCCGGAAAGAAGGCCCCGCGCTCGTTCCTGGTCAACGTGCCGCGCCTCGTCTCCGCCTACTACGAGCTGACGCCGGACGCCTCCGACCCGTCGCAGCGTGTGGCGTTCGGCACCTCCGGCCACCGCGGCTCGTCGTTCAAGGCAAGCTTCAACGAGGACCACATCCTCGCGACCAGCCAGGCCATCGTCGAGCACCGGCGCGCGCACGGCATCGACGGCCCCCTGTACCTCGGCATGGACACCCACGCGCTGTCGGAGCCGGCGCTGGTCACGGCGCTCGAGGTGTTCGCCGCGCACGGCGTCGAGGTCCGGCTCCAGGCCGGCCGGCGCTACACGCCCACACCGGCGGTCTCGCACGCGATCCTGACCTGGAACCGCGGGCGCAAGACGCGGCCTGGCCGACGGCGTCGTCGTCACGCCGTCGCACAACCCGCCCGACGACGGCGGCTTCAAGTACAACCCGCCCGACGGCGGTCCGGCCGGCACCGACATCACGAAGGCCGATCGAGACGCGGGCCAACGCGATCCTCGAGGGCGGGCTGGTGGACGTGCGCCGGGTCCCGCTGACGCAGGCGCTCGCTGCGCCGACGACGCGCGAGGTCGACTTCGTCGCGCCGTACGTCGCCGACCTCGGAAACGCGATCGACATGGAGGCGATCGCCGGCGCGAAGCTGCGGATCGGTGTCGACCCGCTGGGCGGCGCCTCGGTCGAGTACTGGGAGCCGATCGTCGAGCGCTACGGGCTGTCGATCGAGGTCGTGAACCCCGTGGTCGACCCGACCTTCTCGTTCATGACGCTCGACAAGGACGGCCAGATCCGCATGGACTGCTCCTCGCCCTACGCGATGGCCGGCCTGATCGGCCTCAAGGACCGCTTCGACGTCGCGTTCGGCAACGACGCCGACAGCGACCGCCACGGCATCGTCACGCCGAGCGCCGGCCTGATGAACCCGAACCACTACCTGTCGGTCGCGATCTCGTACCTGTTCCGCCACCGCCCCGGCTGGCGCCCGGACGCCGCGGTCGGCAAGACGCTGGTCTCCAGCTCGATGATCGACCGCGTGGCGCGCGACCTCGGGCGGCGGCTGGCCGAGGTGCCGGTCGGCTTCAAGTGGTTCGTGGACGGGCTTCTCGACGGCTCGTTCGGCTTCGGCGGCGAGGAGAGCGCGGGCGCCTCGTTCCTGCGCCGGGACGGCACGGTCTGGACGACCGACAAGGACGGCATCCTGCTCGACCTGCTCGCGTGCGAGATCCGCGCCGTGACGGGCCGCGACCTCGGGGAGCTGTACCAGGAGCTCGAGGACCGCTTCGGCTCGCCCGTCTACGAGCGCATCGACGCGCCCGCTACCCGCGAGCAGAAGGCGGCGCTCGGCCGGCTGTCGCCGGCCGCGGTGAAGGCCGGCTCGCTGGCCGGCGAGCCGATCCTCGCGCGCCTGACGAGGGCGCCGGGCAACGACGCACCGATCGGCGGCCTCAAGGTCGTGACCGAGAACGGTTGGTTCGCGGCGCGCCCGTCGGGGACCGAGGACGTGTACAAGCTCTACGCGGAGAGCTTCAAGGGGAAGGAGCACCTCGCGCAGATCCAGCAGGAGGCGCGCCAGATCGTGGCGGCGGCGCTCGCGGGCGGCGCGTAGCCCGCCGCCGGCGCGTCCCGTCCGCAGCCGTCAGCGCAGGCGCAGGATCCGGACGGCTCCCAGCAGCACGACCAGCGCGATCACCCCGCCGATCACCAGGTCCGGCGCTCGGGAGCCCGTCCAGGAGACGAGCGCGCCCGCCGCGATCACCCCGAGGTTCGCGAGCACGTCGTTCGCCGAGAAGATCACGCTCGCCCGCATGTGCGCGCCGGCGTGCCGGTGGCGCGTCACCACCAGCAGGCAGACGACGTTCGCCGCCAGCGCCAGGAGTGCCACGGCGATCATCGCCGGCGCTTCGGGCGCACTCCCCGTCCACGCCCGGCGCGCCACCTCCGCGAGCGCGCCTGTCGCCAGGACGAGCTGCAACCAGCCGCTGGCGTGGGCCGCGCGCCGCTTCCACGCCGGCTCGCGGCCGTGCCGCGTAGAGCGCGAGGCCGTAGACGGCCGCGTCGGCGAGCATGTCGAGCGAGTCGGCCAGGAAGCCCGGTCGACTGCGCGAGCCAGCCCGCGATCAGCTCGACCACGAACATGGAGGCGTTGATCGCCAGCACGGTCCGCAGCGCGCCGGCCTCGCTGCCGCTCTCCGGGGGCACGGGCGCCGCCGCGGCATCTTCGGCGGGCACGCTTCGCTCGAGCCGGGCGCCGAGGCCCAGGCCCTCGAGCCTTCGCGTCAGCCCCGCGGCGTCGCCCGCGTGCCACACCGTCAGCCGGCGCGCGGGCAGGTCGAAGGACAGGCTCTCACCTCGGTCTCTCCCGCGAGCGCCAGGCGCACGAACTGCTCCTCGGCCGGGCAGTCCATCTTCGGGACGACGTAGACGCTGCGATGGCCGGTCGCCGCTGCGCGCGCGTCGGGCGATGGTGCCTTCAGGAGGTCGCGCTCCGCCAGGATCCGCAGCACGCGATCGCGCTGCTCGGCCGCGCGCGTCGCGAGCGCCTCGGCCTCGGCCGTGGTCGCCGCGCGGAAGGCTCGTCGTCGATCCCCGGCAGGTTGATCGCGACGTTGCGCCAGGCGCCCCAGATCCCGGTCTCGAGCGCCCGCGCCCCGACCTCGACGTCCGAGCGCGAGGCGAAGTTGCCGTGCTCGGCCATCTCCGCCAGCGGCTCCCAGCAGCGGTCGGCCGTGCGCATCACCTCGAGCGGCACCTGGACCGCGGCCGCGAGGCTCTCCTGCATCGCCCGCTGGCGCGCGGCCCTCTGCTCGACCGTCTCCTTCGGCAGTCCCACCGCGGCCAGGTAGGCGTCGAACGCGCGCGTGTCGCGGTCGATCAGCGGCACGAGCGCCTTCGTGGCCTCGTGCAGCGCCGGGATCAGCCGCCGCATCACCGGCTCCTCGTCTTCGAACCTGCGCTTGCCGTACGTCATCCAGCCGACCATGGCGCCGAGCGCCGCTCCCAGAGCGGCGATCAGCGCCGACGCCGAGCCGCCCCCGGGCGCTGGCGTGCGCGAGCCCAGCAGCTCCACGAACCCGCGCACGGTCAGGGAGGCGAGCGGCTCGTCGTCGGCCTTTGGGATCATGTACTCGATGATGCGCCTGTCGGGCACGAACGGCGACACCGACGAGAGGCCGAGCCGCTCCACGGCGAGGCGGATCTTCTGCCGCTCCTCGACGACGAACAACCCCTCCTTCTCCACGTAGTGCTCGGCCGCGAGCAGCACGGCCTCGAGCGGGATCAGGCCGACGAGCTCGGAGCCCGCGACCGCGACGCCGAGCGCCTGCGCCCGTTCCACGCAGGCCTCGAAGGCGACGTGGGGCGGCGTCGTGCGGAAGTCCTCCAGGTTGATCGAGACCTGCGCGAGGCCGTACTCCTCGACCTGCCAGCCGATCGCGCGCACCGCCTTCAGCAGTCCCGGCTGGCCGGGCCCGCGGCCGGCCTCGCGGATGTCGAGCGCGATGCGGTGGGCCTGCTCCTTCGTTCCGAGGACGTTGACGTTGTAGGCGATCAGGAAGTCGCGGGCGCCTGCGCAGGTCGCGCCCCAGTCGGGTACGAAGGCCGCGGGCCCGTAGTCGGGCTTCCACTCGGGCCGCGTGAGCCGCTCGGCGAGGGCTTCGTATTCGCCCGAGCGGATCTGTTGCAGCGTGCGGCGGTGCTCGGCGCGCGCCGCGTGCCCGTAGAGGAACACCGGAACGCCGAGCTCGGCCGCGAGCCGCTCACCGAAGGCGTTCGCCAGGCCTGCGCACTCGGCCATGGTCACGCCCGAGACCGGCACGAACGGGCAGACGTCCAGCGCGCCCACGCGCGGGTGCTCGCCCGACTGGCGCCGCATGTCGATGCGGCCCCGCGCGGCGTGGGCGGCGGCGAGCGCACCCGCCACCACGGCCTCGGGCGAGCCGACGAAGGTGTAGACGGTCCGGTTCGTGGACGCGCCGGGATCGACGTCGAGCAGGGTGCAGCCGGCGGTCGCACGGATCGCCTCGGCGATCGCGTCGATCACGCCGCGGTCGCGGCCCTCCGAGAAGTTCGGCACGCACTCGACGAGCTTCCTCACTCTGTCCCCTCGCCGGCGGCCACAGGCTATGGCCGCGGCCCCGAGCCGGTCAAGCGCGGGTCCGCTCAGCCCTGAGAGCCGAGCAGGCTCTCGATCATCGCGCGCGATTCGGGCGAGAGGTTCAGGAAGCGGACGCCCATCCCGAACTGCGGCATCGAGTGCATGACCTCGGAAGCGACCGTCACGAGGTGCTCGTTGAGCACGAAGCGCAGGCCGAGCCGTGTGCCCACGGGCAGCGTGTTCAGGCAGTCGAGGAAGGCGCCCGTGGTCGAGAGGTCGCTGATGCGCGCCGTTACCGGTGCCGGCGAGTCCTCGATCGTGTAGCACTCGAGGTCGATCGAGTTGAGGATTCGCGGGGACGAGCGTTTGTCCGTGCCCATGGTAGTTAGGCGCTGCCCATTTAGTAACACAGAACCTACGCGTTCCCAAGCCGCTCGCACGGCCCTCGTGGCCGCATGCCGGTCCGGCGGCTTCGTCAGCGCGTCGTCGCCGTCGACGTTGCGCCCGCAGCCTGCGGCGCACGCAGCCAGCGGACGTACGTGGTCACGCGGCGGATCTCCTCCTCGCTGACCTTGTCGCCGAACGCCGGCATGCGGATCGCCTGCCGGCGGATGAAGAAGGCCGCGACCGGGTTTTCGCGCAACCGTCTCGGCCCGCCGTCGCGGACCCACTCCCGGATCTCGGCGTCGTCGCGCGCCAGCTCCGGGAAGTCCGCCCCGCTCCACGACGGGATGTAGCCCTTCAGCGAGCCGGGGTTCGGCGTGTCGCCGCGCCCCTGCGGCCCGTGGCAGGCGAAGCAGCCGAGCGCCGCGGCCGTGTCGCGACCGGCCGCGGCCGCACGCGGCAGGGGCTCGAAATCGGCGGACGCGCTCACCCAGGCGACGAGCGCCTCGACCTCCGCCGGAGCCAGCCGGCCGCGCCAGGCCGGCATGCGCAGCAGCGGCTCGGGCTCGCCGGAGTCGCGCAGCCGCTTCGGCCGGCCGTCGAGGATCCACTCCCGGATCTCGTCCACGCTGTGCGCGTAGGCCACGACGTCGTCGTGCTCGAAGGAGGGAACCGTGCCGATCCCGCGCGAGCCGTCTGGATCCGCCAGCCGCCCGGGCGCCCCGTGGCAGCCGAGGCAGCCGCGGGACGCCGCGAGGCGCGCGCCGCGCTGCACGGGGCCGACGTTGTGCGCGCGCCACCAGTGGATTGCGGTGGCGAGCGCCACCGCTGCCAGCAGCACCGCCACAGCGGGGAGACGCAGGCGCTGGGTCATCGGGGCGCTCGGCGTGAGAGCGGGCGAGCGTCTCTCCCGGGGGCCGACGGGCGGTGCGACACGGCCGCCGCCGTCGAAAGGGAGCCCCCGGGCGACTGGACTCGCCACGAACCACAGCTCACCTCAGTTGAAGGTCACCGTGTGGGAGTGGCCCTGCTCGGTGCTCGACTCCTTCGCGACCCGCTGGTTGGCGGCGATCGACGCGATCTCTGCACCCGTGAGCGAGACCGTGTGCGGGTGGGTGGCCGCGCCCTGGATGTTCAGCTCCAGCGCGCCGCCCGCCGTGAGCTGCGCCCCCGTGATCACGGCGGAGTGGCCGTGGTTGTTCGAGATCTGGCCGACCTTGTCGGTGCTGCCGCCCGAGCCGGTGCCGCCGGTCGAGCCCGTCGGGCTGCTCGGCGAGGAGCTGGACCCGCCGCCGCAGGCGGAGATCGTGATCGCCACGCCGCTCAGCGCCGCGAGCGCCGCCGCCAGCGTGAACTGCCGTCTGTCGAGCGTCTTCTTCTCGTCCGTCACCTCGAGCATCCTGTTCTCGTCCATCACCTTATCTCCTTCTCAATAGAACTTGCGCGTGAGGTTGAATCCGATGAACCAGCCCTGCGTGCCCTGGGCACCGCGCGCGAGCTGTGCCGGCGTCGTGCCCGCGGCGTTCGAGAAGTTCAGCTGGAACGCGTGGCCGCCCACGCGCCACTCGAGCCCGAACGTCGCCACCGGGTCGGGGTCGCCCGACCCGAGGTCGCCCCGGTAGCCGGCCAGCCGGGGGTGCACCTCTCCCAGCACGGACATCACCCGCGTGACGCGCAGCCGTGCGCCGAGTCCCAGCACGAGCGTCCCGTCGTTCGTGCCCGGCGCCGATGGATTGATGCGCGTGTGCCCCACCCAGGACGGGACCACGTAGAGCGCGCCGCGCGTGCCGAGCTTCCGGGACGCGACCAGGGCGAGCGCGGGCGAGAACTCGTGCAGCTCGGGCGACGCAGCGTCGCTCAGGCCGAAGTTGTTCAGGCCCTCGACCGAGCCCACGACCGAGAGGCCGAGCGGGGACTTCCCCTCGTGAAGCAGCTCCCGCTGCGCCTGCAACAGGATCGTCCGGTCGCTCGTGCGGTAGAGCCCGAGCTGCGTCCCGCGGAGAAGGCCGAAGCGCAGGCCAAACCCGACCTGGGCGCCGCCGTCGAAGCCGAAGAAGTCGGCCAGCAGGTCCCCGAAGTCGCCCTCTCCGAGCGGCCTGGCGAAGCGGTGCGTCAGGCGGAACGCGAGCCTGTGTCGTGGCAGGCGCAGGTTCGTCGGCAGGTCGATGACCGTGAAGTCGGGCTCTGCGGGATCGGTGTCGAGGTCGTCGTCGGCAGCCTCGGCCGCCGGCACAGCGTGCGGCTGCGCTGGGGCGGTCTCAGTTTCGACTGCCGGAGCGGCCGGCGTGTCGGGCCCTGGGGCACCGACGAACCCGGCCAGCAGGAGCAGGCAGGGCAACACGGTCATCGGCCGGCCTCCGTGACGATCAGCTCGCCCTTCATGCGCTTGTGACCGGAGCCGCAGTACTCGGAGCACTCGATCGGGAAGCGCCCAGCCTGACGTGCGACGAAGGTCGCGCTGACCGTGGCGCCGCCCTTCGGGATGACGAGCTTGACGCCCAGCGCCTTGATCGCGAGCCCGTGCTCGGTGTCCGTGGAGTGCGCGACGATCTCGACCGTCTCGCCCTCCGTGACCTCGATAACGGCCGGCTCGAACGCGTAACGGTGTGCCATCACCTCGATGCGCCGGACGGCGGGAAGATCGGCGTCCGCGCCCGTCAGCGCCGGGGCGAGGGCGAGCAGCCACGTCGAGCCGGCCAGCCAGCGGACCGCGGCGAAGGCAGTGCCCGGCATTCTCACGCGCTCCCCTCCTCTTCGTCGTCCCCAGGCACCCGCGTCGATGGCCCAAGCGACGACGACCTGCATGGGGAGCAAGGCGCGTGCCGTCCGGACGAGCGTGCCGGATCAGGCACTTACCCGCGGCCCGCGCTGGTTCGCGCTTACGCCGCCGGTAACGCCTTACGCGAGGCGTAAGGAGGCCGCCGGCACCGCGGCCGCACGACTAGATCCACTCGACCTCGCGCGTACGCTCGCCGCCCGCCGTGCCGGTGTTCACCGTCGACCTCGGCTCCAGGAGCAGGACGTGCACCTCGTCGTCGGCCACGGGGCAGTGCTCGGTGCGGCGAGGAACGATGACGAACTCACCCGGCTCGACCACGACCTCCCGGTCGCGGAACTTCACGCGCAGTCTGCCGTGCAGGACCAGGAACAGCTCGTCCTCGGCCTCGTGCGCGTGCCAGACGAATTCGCCCTTGAGCTTGACGAGCTTGACGAGGAGGTCGTTGACCGCCCCGACCGCCTTGGGGCTCCACAGGTCGCTGAAGAGCGCCAGCTTCTCACCGAGATTGACCTTCTGCATTGGACCAGTCTGCATCGGACCAGTCTACCGTTGCGGCTCCGCCGCCTACGGGCTGGCCGGCAACTTCGCGTCACCCACGTGCCGGGTCGGCTTCAACGACGCGCTCAGCGCCGGCCGGCCGACGCCCGTGCGAGCACCAGCCAGGCCAGGAGGGCGTCCGCCTTCTGGTCGGCGCCCCATGGAGGGCCGACTTCGCGAGCGAGGTCCTTCAGGGCCTGGTGGAGCGCCTAGGGCGCCTTGCCGATGGCGCTCGCCGCCTCCCTGTCGAGGTCTCGAGGGCATACGCGCGACGCAGCGAGCCGGCAGCGGCTCGCGGCCCCGGCGAGAGCGTTTCGGAAGTGATTGCCGTCCGCAGCGTGGATGAGCGCGTGCGAGGCCAGAGTGTCGGCGAGCGAGCCCCCCGCTCGACCCGCAGCGTCGAGGATGCCGACGCCGATCACGCCGTGGCCCTGCCCGGCGAGCCGGTTGCCGATCTGCCGAGCGCCTCGTGCGCCATGCACTCGGCGGTGGCCGCGTACGCTGCCAGGCGTCGGGCCGCTTCGCCGATCCCGGAGCCTTCGAAGGCATGGTAGGGCTGTCTCGACTCGGGCTGCCCCGGATCGGCCAGCTCGACGCGGTCGCGAAGCAGCACCCGCAGCCCCGCACCCGCATCGCTCACGCCGACGACGACGGCCCACCCCGAGTGGGGCGCAAATCCGAGAGCTGCGATTCGACCTTTCGCCATGGATCTTCAGCCACCGTCGGGCTGCCCCGCGACGGGCCGCGCCCGGTCACGTCAGTCCACGCCAACGCTGCTGCTGCGGCGCTCCGTCAGCACCGTGTCGTGCCACACGCCGTCTCGCTTCGCGATCCACTCTCGCCGGCCGACCACCCGGAAGCCGCAGCTCTCCTGGAGGGCCAGGCTCGGCCGGTTCGTCGCGATCGTGACGCCCTGCAGCGTCCAGATCCCGTTCGCTTCGGCGCTGGCGACGAGGGCGTCCAGGAGCGCTCGGCCGACGCCGTGGCCACGCACAGCTGGCGCCACGTAGACTGCGGCTTCGGCGACACCGGCATAGCAGGCCCGCTGCGATGTCGGACTCAGCGCCGCCCAGCCGATCACGCCCTGCGCGCGCGCCACCAGCCGCGAGTGTGGCAGGCGCGCCCGATCCCACTCCTCCCAGGAGGGTACGGCCACCTCGAAGGTGCCGACGCCGCTGGCCATTCCTTCCTCGTAGATGGCGCGCACCTCGGGCCAGTCATCGGGCGTCATCGGCTCGACCGAGAACCTCATGGTCTTCCCTGGTCGCTGGGGCTCACATGACCACGGCGCCGTGGCGGTCGTCAAGCCGGAGCCGCCACGGCTGGTGCTGGGTCGAGGGCCACTGGCGCTAGAGAGCTCGCGCAGGCCCGCGGCCAGCAGCACGATCCCGAGAGCTGCCAGCAGGAGCGCGGAAGCGCCCACGAGAGCACGCTGCCTGCCGGGCTCGAGGAAGCGCGTCGTGCCAAGAAGGAACACGAACCCGGCGAGCGTCACGAGCATCGTCGCGTAGAAGGACAGCACGAACCCGAATGCCCACCCCGGATTGCGGCGCCACGCCGCCAGGACGGCAGGACCCAGGACCAGCGCCCAACCCAGGTACGGATTGGGATTGAACAGATTGACCAGCACCGCCTCGAACAGGGTCCGCGGAGCGGAGGCCGGCGGCGACGAGGTCGGCTCGCGCCACTGCCGAAAGGCGCGGGCAGCCAGATAGAGGAGCAGCAGGCCGCCGCTCGCACGCAGCACGTGCTGCGCCGTCGGCGGGACGCGCCCCATCGCCAGGAGCGCCAGGAGCGCGATGGGACCGTCGCTGAGGAGCGGAGCGACACAGGCTGGAAGCGTGTGTCTCCAGCCGTTGGCGACGACGCGCGACACGAGGAACGCCTGCAGCGGGCCCGGCTGAATCGCCGCGGCGAACGCGAGACCGCTGCCGAGAAGCACGTTCTCGACGAGCCCCGGCACCCTACGCCTTCACTTGGCCGTCAGCCTTCGCGCCTCTCTTCACTGTGCCGAGGGCGACGACTGGTGGGCATGGATGGCCTTCCAGCTGCCAGCCCTCAACACGAAGACGACGGTCTGCGCGAACGGCCTGCCGAAGGTCACGCCCGTGCTCGTCGTTGCCGTCGCCTCTCCCTCTGCAGTGAGAACCGCCACCTCCGGCGTCAGCACCGTGACGTTCTGCCGCTTCCAGTCGTACTGGATCCTGCTGATGCCGCGCAGGTTGCTCCTGACTCGCTCGAGCGCCTCCTGACGCGTCGCGAGGAATAGCCCGTTCTGGATGATGGAGCCCTTGTCCGTGTCCAGCATGTAGCTGAAGAGGCGGTCGGCGTCCAGCGTCTCGCCGGCCTTCGTCATCTCACCGCTCACCGCCAGCACAGCCTTCTCGATCGACTCCGTGTCGCCGCGCGTGACGGACTGGCCACCGGCGGCGGGAATCGTCAGCAGAGCGCCAACAAGGATGGGACCGCCATACCTGCTCATGAGTCTCACGCATAACCTCCGTCTCGAGCTGTTTGCCTGCGCGCTACTTCGGGACCAGCCTCCCCTCGCCCGTCGCCCGGAAGCCCGGCAGCTCGTGAAGCGGTCGCCCGGCTCCAAGGTCAGTCGCGCGAGAGCCTGGTCCACTGCCAGACCCCTTCTGTGACACTCCTCGGCAGTCGCTGCCCGAGCTGCCGGGCCAGCAAGCACAGCTGCCCCCGATGGTGGGCCTCGTGCGCGACGAAGTAGCTCAGGAAGTGCGCCAGGTCCGTCGGGAGGTTCTGCCAGGTCGCACGGGGCACCTTGCCGCCGCTCGCCACGCCGAGCTCGATCAGCCTGACGATGCCTTCGCTGCTGCGTGACAACGCGCGCACCAGCTCGCGCTGGCCAACCCGACGCAGGTCGGCCAGCCTCGGAGCCGACATACCACGGCCAGCGCCCAGCGCCTTGATCCACCTGCACCGGCTGTTGTGGATGTGGGCCGCGACCATTCGCACGGTGAGCCGAGGAACGCCGGGGACCTTGCTCGACCAGATTCCAGCGGGCAGGTGCTCGATCAGGTACGTCGTCGCCCGCTGGTTCGTCCGCCACGCCGCGACGACCCCGCCATCAGCCTCGTCCGCGACCCTCCTGCGCCTCGCCCGCGTCCCCGGAACCTCGCGGTCCCGCGCAGCATCCTCGCAGGTCCTCACCTCTTCGCCGACCCGCCTGGCCGCAGCTCGCCCTTGCGCACGCGCTTCAGAAGCAACGCCGCGCTCGCGTCGCCCGACCTGGCAGCGCGAGACAGCCAGTACTCCGCCCGCACCTGGTCACGAGGGTCAGCCTGGCCGAGCAGCATGGTCCCGAGATTGTATTGCGCGACGGGGTGGCCATTCTCGGCCGCCACGGTCAGCCAGAACCTCGCGTCGCTGGCCGTGCCGGCCGCGCCCGAGAGGGCCGCGTTGCCGAGCAGCCGGTAGGCCGCTTTGGCGTCGCCCAGGAGCGCCTCGCGCTCGAGCTTCGCGAGGTCGTTCGACGGGATCCGGTACCGATTCTCGTCTGCGCCGCTCCAGCGAGAAGCGAACCATGCGGCGAGGACGAGCGCCAGCACAGCCAGCCTCGATCGAATGCGCATTCTCGGCCTCACGTTCCCGCTTGCCATGCCCGCGACGCCCCTACTTGCCCGAGTCTCTCGATGCGGACGTCGAGCCCGGTCATCCCAGCCCGCTCATCCATCGCCCTGGCGGCGCGTCCGGCGGCGGCCTCGCCTTCGTGCCGCGACCGTGAAGGTCAGACGAAACGAACTTCCCGTGCGGCTGCCGAGACCACGTAGCAGCGTTCGATGTTCGAGCCCACGTCCGCCGGCACCAGGAAGAAGCCCGGCCGTCCGGGCTGGTAGCCCTGGGTGGTCCCAACGAGGATCTCGCCATCGTTGAACTCCACCCTGATCCGGCGACCGGCGGCAGGGTGCGCGGGGTCGAACTCCTTCCGATCGGCATGTTGCGGGTTGCCGGCGAGATCCTTCACGAAGAACAGGGCCTTCAATTCCTTCGTCTGCACCTCGGTCGGCTTCGACCCCGCCACGGCCTCGCTCACGTGGAAGCGATCCTTGGCCGGGACGAAGTCTGCTGTCACGCCCTTGACCATGTGACCGTCGGTGAACCGTGCCACGACCTTGTTCATCGGGCCCTCCTGCTGAACGCCCTTCGAACGCCACAGCCCGTTGCCCGGCTTGGCCCCTCGCTGCGACCGACGAAAGACTCCGCCAGCAGGGAAGGTACTCCAATTGTCACCGTGCCGGGAGGCCGAGCCCAGGCGTGCCGATCGGTCTTGGGCTCAGCGAGCCGTCAGCCGCTCCCCGTCGACGGTCACGCACCCTTCACCGGGTGGTGCCGCCCTCCGTTCCACCGGTGGCCTGCTCGATCCTCACCGCGTGCCAGACGGTCGGCACGTCGTGGTGCCATCTCGACAGGACGACGGACGCGGACAGGCCTTCGAGGTCGGCGAGTATCCCCGCGACCACCGCCGTGCGGAACAAGGGCCCCGGCGCGCCGGTGAGGAACGCCTCGGAGAAACCCAGCCACAGGCAGATGCCCCAAGCCTTCGCCGACCACATGTGGTAGGACGCGACACGACCGTACCTGGTGCGCTCCAGCAGGGCACGCGACAGCTCGAGCACCACCAGGATCACCATGCCCAAGGCATTCCGTTCGAGCACCACCGGCGCTCGCCGCAGGAGGGCCAGCGAAGCCGACACGTAGAAGACCGCGTCAACGACGGAATCGGCCCGTCGCAGGGCCACGCTGGCCACGCCCAGGCGCCGAGCGAGGATCCCGTCGAAGACGTCCGACAGAAATGCCAGCCCGACCATTGCCGCCAGCATCCGTCCCGACGCACCGCACCACTCGGCCAGGATCAGCCCCGGGCCGGACGCGGCCCGGATCGCCACCAGGATGACCGGGACCCTCTTGACCATGCTCAGGCGATCCGAGGACTTGGCGAAGCGCACTTCCGCTGATCGACGCGGACCTGTCGCGCGCAACTCCGCCGGCGGGACCTCCCTCATCGGTTCAGGCTGCCGAGGTACGGGTTCCACGGGCCGACTGCGTCCTTCGCACCGCGCGCTCATGACACGAACGACACCCAGGTCGCCAGCAGCTGGCCGGGGGTGACCGGCCCGAGCTCGGGGTGGAGGCCCTTGAGAGCGAGCAGTGACGGGCTCGGCGACAGGCTCGCGAGGAAGGCCAGGTTCGACCTGCGCAGCGTCTCGAGCTCGTCCAGGAGGACGCCTGTCGAAACCCCCCTCGCGTCGCCATAGCCACGTCGATCGAACGGCTCGAACGCCTGTGAGGCCCCGCGGTCGAGGATCAGCTAGATCCGAGGCACCCAATCGGTCCGCTCGCCGTGTATCAGGTGGCCCAGGATCTCACACGGGCCGAAGGTGCCCTCGCTTTCGTGGTTCTCGAGCTGCGACGCGGGCAGGTCGTCCTCGAGGATCGGCTGGATCAAGGTCCAGCGAGGCGCGCGCCTTCGGGGCGACCCGACACTGCCGCCTCCTACTTGCCCTGCCGGAGGTAGGTGATCAGGTCCGTGTTCGGAGGCGTCACGCCGAACTGCCGCAACTGCGTGACAGCCTGGCCGCGGTGGTGGGTCGAGTGGTTGACCACGTGCCGGATCAGGTCACACAGCGGATTGCTGTATGCCTGACCGGCCAGGTTGCGGTACGACACGGCTCGCTCGAGGTCTGCGTCTGCCAGTCCGGCCAGGTACGAGCTGCGCTCGGCCTCCAGAGCCGCGAGCTGCAGCCGCAGCTCGGCCAGGTCCGGCCTGGTGGCCCACGCCGGCGCTGCCGGGCTCTCGCCGAGCCAGCGGCGCAGCCAGATCCATTCCGCTCCGACGATGTGCGCCAGCGTCGCACCAACCGACGGAAAACTGCTCACCGCGGCCGCTACGAGCTTCTCCTCGGGCAGGGTCTCTGCGGTGCCAATCACCCGGGCGTTCGCCCAGGACCCGTACGAGAACAGCCGTCGAGCCTCGTCGATCGTCATGGAACCCCTCAGCGCCCCCCGCCGGTCGGATACCGTTCAGAACGAGAAGATACCGCAGGGCGCTTCCCTCTGCCCAGGCTCGGCATCCGCTGCCACCTGGACGGGATCGGGCGAGGTATCGGCCTCGAGCCGCCGTCTCCCGCTCAGCGTCGCGGCCCGACGGCGCCCCAGACCGACTTGGTCAAACCGGGGGCCCGCCGTCGTCGTCGTCGTACCATTCGTCGTGAAGCGACCACGAACACCGGGGATGGGCTGCGAAGCGGTGCCCGCGTCCGACCCAGCCGCGCAGGCATGAGACGGCATGCCCATCCTGGCAACCATGCCGCCGAAAGCTTCGTCAGCTTCATCCCCTTGTTCGGCGGCAGGTCTCGCTTGATCAAGGGTGAACAGTGAGGGTGTATGCGCGACTATCGGAACCAACCGGGTATACCACGCCACCCGACCCACGGCTGGTCAGGTTGAGTGACACGTGAAGTGGGAAGCTACCGGGTGTGGTTGGCGTTCCGAAGAGACGTCCATCCCAAGAGAGCGTGATGCCCGGCGGAGGTTGGTCATCAAGGAGTTGCCACGACGCCGCGTCCCTGCCTCCGCAGCTCTGCTTGAGCTGAAAGGAGTATTCCTGACCCACAGTCGCATCAGGTAGTGACTCCGTCGTGATCCTGCCGTCCGTGCAGGTGCCTGACAGAGTGCATGCCGGAGGTGCCAGCGCAGCCGTCAGCCCGAGCGCTACGCTGACGGCGTAGGCGATGAACGTCCCAACCGCCCGTCGCATGTGGCACCTCGACGAATTCGCTGGCAGACCGGCCGAGTCATTTCAGTCTAGCAGAGCCCCGGCGGCCTCAGCGCACAGAGTCCGCCAAACACCGGCGATGAGCTGCGAAGCGGTGCCCGCGTCCGAAGTTGACCGGCGCGGGCATGAGGCGGCACTTCGTCCGCGTAACGGTGCCGCCGAAAGCTTCGTCAGCTTCACTTGACCGGAGGAGTCCAGATACCCCTTGTTAGGCGGCCTCGATGAGCACCCGAATCTTCGCTACCGCGTCCTCAAGAACATCAGGCGGAACGCTCTCAACTCGCTCTGCCCGCCGACTCTGCCAATCGAGGCTCTTGACCTGGTCCCCCAAGACGACTCCTTGAATCTTCAGGCCGGCCGGAAGCACGACCTCGAATGGGTAGCCCGTCCGCTGAGAGGTGATCGGACACAGAAGCGCCAGACCGACTCGACCGTTATACGCCGATGGAGAGATCACCAGGGCCGGCCGCTTGCCAACCTGGTCGTGACCAGCCTGTGGGTCACACTGCAGCCACACGAGATCGCCACGCTCGGGAACGTAGCGCTTGGCCACTACCAGATCTCCTTGCCGACCGCAGCGCCAGTGCGCACCTCGGCATGGCGGTTCCGGCGGTCGATGCCCTTCAGCAGATCGCGCAGCCGGTACTGATGCTGCACCGGCTTAACCACCAAGCGATCGCGCTCGACTGCGATGTCGACGGCCGTGCCTTCGGCGACCTTGGCTTGAACCGCAAATGAATGGGGGATGCGGAGGGCCAGGCTGTTGCCCCACCGCTGGACTCTCGTGACCATCGGGCCACCTCGTGACTCTACAATGTAGATACCACGAATCGCCCGCGGGCGTCAAGCACGAAGGGTCCGCCTAACACCGGGGATGTGCTGCCAAGCGCTGGTGCGCACGTATCGGCACCTCAGCTTGCAGTTCGTGCCGCCACGAGCTTCGTCAGCTTCATGACCTTGTTCGGCGGCATCGCGCTCAGAAGCCCAGACGCGACACCTATTGCTGTGGTCGTGAGTCTGCCGACACGCCAACGTACGCGGTCCGAACTCCTCGCCTTCGTGAAAGGCAAAGTCGAAGTCAGGCCAGCCGGGTCGGGACAGCGTCCGATGGGAGCCCGACTGCCGTTTGATGACCCAACCCCAAGCGAAGCAGGGCCGAAAGAACCTGTGTCGCCCGGCTGCTGTGCCAGGTGCTCACGCTGCCCGAGGGGAAATGTCCAGCAGTTGCAGGCCTGCCTCACCATGCTCCAGACGCTCGGCAACCACGCGTAGCGCCAGGGCCTGAACCTTGGCTTTGGCCTCATCCTGCGTAGCTCCATACGCCAGGACGCCAGGCAGGTCGGGAACCTCGGCGATCCAACGCCGTCGTCTTCACGCGCGAGTTCAACTCGGAAGGTCACTGCCGCCTCCTGACAACGCCTAGATTCTAACGAGCGCCGCGCACCCGGGGAAGTCCACCGAACACTGGGGATGAGCTGCGAAGCGGTGCGAGCCGCCGCGAAGCGGCGGAACGCAGGTGGCAGCGCTTCGGCTCGCAGTTCGGGTGCCGCCACGAGCTTCGTCAGCTTCATCCCCTTGTTCGGCCGCCGCCTACACCCAGCGTCGTGCGTTCGATCGGTAACGCTCGTACTCCGTGCCGAACGTCTCCAGCAGCTTCGCCTCCTCAACCGGTATGACAATCCAGTTCACATACGCCACCGTTAGCGGCAACATGATTAGCGGCCAAGCCTGCTGAAGCAGGCCCGCCTCTCCGATGTATGCAAGAGTAAGGCCCACATACATCGGGTTGCGGCTCATCCGGTACGGGCCCCAGGTGACCAGCTGGACGGACGCTCTGCCCGGCACAGTTGTCGTGCGCTTCCCGTGGAAGATGGCCAGGCTCCAGCCGGCGATGACTGCACCCACTAGGAACACGACACCACCGGCAATGCCGAGGCTGGGCCGATTCGTGCTGGCCCCGGATCGTA
This sequence comes from uncultured Acidobacteriota bacterium, assembly GCA_963831755.1. Classification (GTDB taxonomy): domain Bacteria; phylum Acidobacteriota; class Vicinamibacteria; order Fen-336; family Fen-336; genus DATBSL01. The sequence goes on along the minus strand of CAWHRC010000016.1, from coordinate 103,482 downwards.
GGGCTAGCTCCAGGCATACACCCACGAGATACGCCAGAACGAAGACCCACGGCACTGGGATGCGCATCAGCAACCGAAGCGGGTTCCGGCTGCCCTGCGAGCCAGCGCTCATCTACCTCACACCCTCGGGGCCCGCTTCCCGCCCAAGTCAGCCGAACACCGGCGACAAGCTGCGAAGCGGTGCCCGCGTCCGATCCAGCCGGCGCGGGCATGAGGCGGCATGTCCATTCTCGCAACCATGCCGCCGAAAACTCTGTCTGCTGCATCCCCTTGTTCGACGGCACGCCCTCGACACCCGTGAACTCCTATTCCGGCGAGAACGAGTCCAGGAACCGCTGGATCTGCGAGAGCCGCTGCGACTCCTCTGTCGTCATCACGATCACCTCGTAGATCCGACGGGGCGTCACGCAAAGCCGAGCTCTAATGATCGACCTGTCGGGCCGCTCCAGCCGCAGGGCTAGGCCGTCATACCGAGCGATCCTAACCGACCGCTCGCTCACGACTGTGCCACCGCTCTTGGCGACCAGGCCTTCTCGCGCACCCGTCAAGGTGCGCTTCACGTCCACCGTCAGGCCAGCGATGTCCGTCGCGCTAACGAGCCAAGCCGTCTTCGCTTCGTCAACACGGTACATCCGCAGGTTGACATTCGACCGACCACCGACCACAACTGTCTGCGATTCAACGTAGGGAGGCGTAGGAAACAGCGCCACGAACGAGTCCTGAATCGACGAGAAGGGTGAGCTGCCCAGCGCCGACGCGGCCACTGCCAGAGCGACTCCCAAGGCGGGCAGGCGCCCTCGTCTTGCACCTTTCACCTGGGTTCGCTCCAACGTGTCCGTCGAACACCGGGGATAAGCTGCGAAGCGGTGCCCCGTCCGTCCCGCCGGAGGGGCACAGGGCGGCACCTCAGCTCGCCGTACGGGTGCCGCCCTGAGCTCCGTCAGCTGCATCCGCTCGTTCAGCAGCCCCCATGCGGCAGGGCCGCCGGGTCTTCTACCTCCACCGATCGCCCGGTTCCCTAACGAACTTCACCCAGACGTACTTCCAGGGTATAGCAACCAAGCAGACGATCACGCCCATGGCGCACGCTTTGACTGACTCCGCAGTCCCCGCATCGACTGCGTCCGCTCGCCACAGCGGCAACGCAATCGCTGTCAACCACACCGACTTCCACATCAGCTCGAACAGCAGCAGTGGCAACATCCGTACCGGGTATCGGAGCCCCACAACCGCCAGGATCTGAATGCCCGACAGCAGGCCAAAGGTGTCGCCGTACTTCAGCGCCCAGCTGCCACTGTGGCTGAAGAGACGGGGCCAGACCATGACACCCAGGCCGACGGCAAGTAGCAGGTACGTGGCTCGCAGCAGGTACAGCCGGAAGGTCGATACCTCAAGCATCTCTCCTCCTGCCATAGGGTACCTGCTGCACATCGCCCCCTTCCACCTGCCCGCTTCCGCGTCAGGTCGGCCGAACACCGGGGATAAGCTGTGAAGCGCGCGGGCTCCAAGAGCGCCACACTGGGACCGCAACACTGTGGCGACTGCCGCCGTCGATACCCCACCCCAGCTCCAAACCGCGCTTAGTCAGCTTCATCCCCTTGTGTGGCAGCGCCGCGCTCTATGGCTTGGTCGGAATCGTGGTCAGCTGCTTGAGCACGCACTTCCATACCCTTGTCGGCGCACGAAATGTCGGTCGACCGCTCGCTGCTCGCGAACCCGCGCCCTTGATTGGCGCCGGTCCTCACCACCCGAACCGTGACGATCGCGGTATCGCCGTAAACGCGCACGAGTGCGTCATCAGACTGCATTGCCGAGTGAATGAGCGCACCCGACTTGACCACCGCGAAGAACGCAGCCCTGCCGGTAATGCCGCCCTAGGGCCAATGATGATCCAGTCGTCGCTGACGAGCGTGTCAAGCGCCTCGAGATCAGCCTTGACGAGCGTAGTCTCCAACGGATAGCTGTCTCACGGATTATTGGCACGGGGCGGACGGCCTCGCATCTACAACGACGCTGCCAGATTGACCTGGATCCAGTAGTCATCCCGTGGTGCTTCGGGCAACTGCACCTCACCCGCGCCACTCGTGATGCACCTGCCCAACGAAACATCAAGGTCCGTAACGACCTCCGACACACGGCCCTTCCGCGAGAGACGCACGTAAAGGGAGAACGCGGTGAGCTCGTCTCCCGTGTCCGGCACGCACTTGTTCAGCACGGGCACCAAGAGCCGAGCTATGGTCGCCGAATTCCGATTCATCCACTCCCGACCGGCCTGCGACCTTGCGTTTAGACCAGCAGCCCAGCGTGCCGTTTCAACGCGTGTCCCCTTCTGCTCTACCGCGAGCGCACTGCCCGCCGCCAGCAGTGCAAATGCAAGAGCGATCCATTTGGTCGGCCTTCTGCCCATTCCAGCCTCCTGACCGATCGTCAGCCTCAGACTGCGTGCCTCAGCCTGGCGCCGGTAGCGGAGCTACGCGACTTTGGTCCGTCGAACACCGGGAATAAGCGGCGAAGCGGTGCCCGCGTCCATCCCCGCCGCGCGGGCACATGGCGGCACCTCAGCTTGCCATACGGGTGCCCCCACGAGCTTCGTCAGCTCCATCCCCTTGTTGGGCGGCTCCGCGTTTCTGGCGGCCGCCGTGGACGCTGCTTCGCCGACACGGACTTGATAATCGTGGTGCCGCCACTTGGCTTGAGCGGCTTGGGGTGAGTCGCCACCGCCACCTTGATGAGCGCCCGCACCGCTACGATATCGAGAACCTCCAGAGGCTCCAGAACGACGTGCCGAATCTGCCTGCCCGAGCCACGAAGGACTCCACTCGGATCCGGTAGCTTCGCACCACGAGCGAAGAACAGGCTGACCCATTTCGGGTAGACCGCAATCGAAAGGATGACGTCGGACGCGCGGTCCGTCGGACCGAAGGCCAAGGCGAGCGCATTGTAGTTGTCGTACACGAGCTCGACCGCACCTGGCAGGAGCTTGCGGATCTTCGCCCGCGCGGCCTGCGCCACACGGGCGACCTCCGGCCTGAACTTCGCGATGAAACTCGCTAGCCGTCGTTCTGCCGAATGCTCCGCCATCTCCACCTCTCACGCCCCAGCTGAGTCCGTCGAACACCGGGGATAAGCTGCGAGGCGGTGCCCGCGTGCTGCCGCGGCGGCGCGGGCATGAGGCCTTCTGCCGCGTGACCGTGCCGCCGAAAGCCTCGTCAGCTCTATCCCCTTGCTGGGCGGCCTCAAGATGTCGGGCCTGGCTTACTGTTGCCCGACTATATCGACTGAGATCTCCACCGCCGGCGTTGTTCCTCTATTCTCGAGCCAGTGCGTGGTGTTCTTGTCCTCGGGCCAGCCCACTCCCGGCCCATACTCCTTAGTCACTCCATTTCGATGGTCAGTGATCGTTCCTTGCAGTATGTAGACCATGCCCGGCCTGTCCCTATGGTCGTGAATCGGGCCGAAGACCCCTCCAGGTTCGATAGTCACCATTCGCATTCGAAGTTGGCGCCCTGCCATGCCCTCGATTTCCGGGCCAAGGTCAAGGGCTGCTAGTAGCTTCACCGTAACACCTTTCGTCTCGGGTGCCACCTGCTCGCTTTTCATCGTGGTCTGCTTTCTGTACCTTGGGTCCGCCCGACACCCGGGGATAAGCTGCGAAGCCGTGCACGCGCCACTCCCGGCCGGCGCGGGCATGAGGCAGAGCCGGGCAAGCCTGGCCGGGCGGTCTATCGTAGTCGGTTTGCTGCCACAAATCCGCCCAACACCGGGGATAAGCTGCGAAGCTCCGATATGCTTGGCTTCGTCAGCTTCATCCCCTTGTTCGGCGGCCCGCTCCGACGAGCGAATCCTACAATACGGTCATGCGACGTCTCGGCGTTCTTGTCGCCTCGAGTCTGGTAGCGTGCACAGGCTCCCGCGCGCAGATGGAGCTGCCACCGGGCCAATGGGGCGGTGAGCATGTATCGCTGATGGTCAGTACCACGGGCGCGAGCCTGGAATTCGACTGCGCTCATGGGACGGTGGACGATGCGCCCCTGCTCGACTCCCAGGGCCAGTTCAACTTAAGCGGAGTGTATGTGCGCGAGCATGGTGGGCCAATCCGCGACGGCGAGCCCGAGGACAGCCACCCCGCCCTGTACTTTGGGCAACTCCAGGAGTCACGCGTCACGCTGTCGATACGACTGACCGACGACGCTATGCAGATCGGCCCTTACGAAGCTGAGCGTGGGCAGCCGCCCAGGCTCTTCAAGTGCCTATAGCCAACCGCCCGCCTTGCTCCCGTCCGCCTGTCGCACCTGTCGGCCGAACACCGGGGATACGCTGCGAAGCGGTGCCCGCGTCCGTCCGAGCCGGCGCGGGCATGAGGCGGCACTTCTGCCGCGTAACGGTGCCGCCGAAAGCTTCGTCAGCTCCTTGTTCGGCGGGCCGCTCAGGGCTCGCTCGCCGACAGACAGTACGTCTGGGACATGCTACCCCGCCATGCCGCCTCGTCGCTGAACGACGCCTGCTCCATCTGCAGAGCCTCAGCCTCCACACTCTTCCTCTGAAACGGGAACCCCGGATGATTGACATCCACCTGAACCATTGCGCCCTTCAACTGGCCAGCCTTTAGCGAGCCCTCGAATCGGTTCAGCAGCCATACCGTCCGCTCTTCTGGTGCACGGCCCGCTTCTAGAAACACCCACGCCTTCCGCGAGACCAAGAACCCGAATGACACCGAGGTCCCATCGGCTTCACACCGACCGTCGCGCACCAATAACGCTCTCGCTGCAGACCGCTTCTGCGAGCCGCTGCCGCAGTCGTTCAGCTTGTCATCAGGCACGACAACACCCACCAGCTTGCTGCCCTGACACCACAGCAGAGCCACCGGCTTCGCGCTCGGCCCTGCCGACAGCCCTGGCACCAAGAACGGAAACGCACCAGCCGCTCTTACGCCAGGTTCCTCGGTGCGTGTCAACGATAGTGAGACAGCCGCTGCTGGCATTTAGTGAGCTGCCCCGGGCGCCGCGGCCAGCTCGCGCGGCGTGGTCTTGAAGTTCTCGAACGACCCGTAAGTGCGGCAAACCGGGACGACCTCAGGGTCGTCCGGTTCGGTTTGCGGCGATCCTGGGGCATCCTGGCGCGTCGTGTTCTCCGGCGGGTTGATCCAGACCGCCGAAGGGAGGCGCTCCCGCTGGGGCGAGCCGTTGACGAAGCGCTCCGGGTGCGCGACGTAGGCCGCCATGCGGGCGCGGTGGCGCCGGTCGAGGATCGCGTCGGCGCGGCCGTGGTGAACGACCGAGGGCGTGAGGTAGGTGATCCCGCTGTGGTGGTGTTCGTTGTTGTACCAGCCGAAGACGCCGCGGAAGACCTCGCGAGCGTGCGCGACGCCGCCGAAACGATCGGGCATCGCGGGGCGGTACTTGGCCGTCTTGAACAGGGCCTCGGAGAAGGGGTTGTCGTTTGACACACGCGGTCGACCGTGGCTCTTGTCGATTCCAAGTTCAGCCATGAGCTGCGCGAGCGTCTTGCTGATCATCGGAGAGCCACGGTCAGCGTGCAGCGTGAGTTGCTCCGGCACGATGCCCTGCTTGATGCAGCTCTGCTCGATCAGTCGCTCGGCCAGGCCAGCGTTCTCAGCCTCGGCGATCATCCAGCCCACCACGTAGCGGCTGAAGATGTCGAGGATCACGTAGAGGTAGAAGTAGCAGAGCTTCACCGGGCCCTTGAGCTTGGTGATGTCCCAGGACCAGACCTGGTTGGCAGCGGTGGCGACGAGCTCGGGCCTGGCGTAGCGCGGGTGCTGGAGCTGCTCGCGCCGCTCGCGCACCTCGCCGCTGTCAGCCAGGATCCGGTACATCGTCCGGGGCGAGCACAGGTAGCTGCCCTCCTCGAGCAGCGTGGCGTGGACCTGCGCCGGCGGCGCATCGACGAAACGCTCGGAGTGCAGGACCCGCAGCACCTCCTGTCGTTCAGGCTCGCTCAGCGAACGAGCCTGAGTCGGCCGCGGCGTCAGCTGCCGCGGCCGGCGACGACGGTACAGGCTGGCGCGAGAGACTCCGATGGCCTCACAGATGGGGGCCACGCCCACCTTAGGAGCCAGCTCCTCGGTCACCTGCATCAGTCGTTCTCGTCGGTGTCGAGGTTCTTCAGGGGGATCCCCAGGAGCTCGTGCACTTTTTTTTGGATCTCGATGATGGTCTCTGCCCGCTTGAGCCGGCGCTCGAGTCGTGCCTTGTCCCGCTCGAGCTGCTTGATCCGCGGATCCTGGGCCTTCGCCTTGGGTCCCCGCTTCCTCGACTTCAGCTGCGTGCTCGCCGCCTGCTCCCGCTGACGCCGCCACAGGACCAGGTGGGAGGAGTAGAGGCCCTCGCGCCGCAGCAGGGCGCCGATCTCACCCGGCCCCTTGCAGGCGTCTGCCTCCTTGAGGATCCGCAGCTTGTACTCGATCGTGAACTGCCGGCGCTTCGCTCGCGCCACCACCTCCGGATCGGGGACCTTCTCAGGCCCCGGCGACCGCCGCTCGACCATGGACGCCCCTCCGCTCCGCGGCGACTCGCTGCGCTCGTCGCCGCTTCGCTCCAGACCCTCCATGGTCGTCCCCTGAACGTCCCTTGCCAAGTCGTTGATCACGCTGCCTTCGCCTCCCCGCCCTGCACACTAAACTCAAGGAGGTCGACTGTCTCAGGCATGTTGGCACGTAGGGCTCTTCCATCACTCCTGCCTCGAGCCACTGCCGCAGCAGCTTCAAGACCCGCCGGTCCGAGACGCGTCGCGCCACGAGCTTCAGCAGCTTCTCGTGGTCGATGCTTCCAAAGTAGTCACGGATGTCGGCGTCGAGCACGTGATGGCCACCCTTGGCGCCGAGCTTCCTCAGCACCTCCAGTGCCATCGTCGCGCTCCGCTTGGGACGGAAGCCGTACGAGACAGGCAAGAAATCCGCCTCGAAGATCGGCTCCAGAACCAGCTTCGCCGCCATCTGCGCCACCCGGTCCCTCACCGTCGGGATCCCCAGCGGCCGTTTCCTCCCATCGGCCTTCGGTATGTACCGGCGTCTCACCAGACTCGGCCGGTATTCGCCTGCTCGCAGCTCGTTGCCGAGCCCTTCCAGGAAGCTCTCGACCCCGCTCTGCTCGACGTCGCGGATCGACTGGCTGTCGACTCCCGCAGCGCCGCGGTTGCGCCTCACCCGCTCCCACGCTTCCCGCAGGACGTCACCCCGCCAGATCTGGTCGTACAGCGCGTGAAAACGGCGCCCCGGTGCCCGCTTGGCCCCGGCCCACAGCCGACGTTGCAGTTGTCGCACTTTCTCGCGCGGCACAAGGCCGCCGGGGTCGTTAGGTCCGGTCTCGCCGGCCATTCCCTCACGCTTACCTGCTCCGCCAGCACGACCACCCCAGGGGTCCTTCCCTCCGACCGCGTTGTTCCTCACGGCCATCACCGGTACTACGACCCCCTCGGACTCCCGCTGCGCGGCGCTCGACTTCGTCTTCGACTTATACGAGCCACCTCGCCGTGACATCGGCTGCGCAGACGGGCCTCTCGTGTTCCGCACCCCTCCTTGCACGCGTGCTGCGCCCTCTACCCCGCCGGGGCCAGCGGCTCGCTTCGGATCTCGCACCGCTGGTCTTGCCTTCGCCGGGACATGAACGGCTCGGCCCCCGGTTTGTTCCTCTGTCGAGGCTGCAGGCTTCACTTCATGTTGCGGCCCGCGTGCTCGCTCCCCGCTGCACGGCTCTCGCCGCCTTGCGGGCTTTTGACGCCCCGCTCGGGCGCGGAGGTCTCCCTCCGACACCTGGGGCCTGCTACCCGGCGCTCCGACGCTTACCGGGACGGGACTTGCACCCGCTGGAGTGGCGCAGCCAGCGGCAGCGGCACCTACTGCTTGCGGAGTCGATGCTCCTGTCGCGTCACGACGCACCATGCGTGCACAGGGTACGGCGGAACAGACTCGCCAGGAAGAGGAGAAGTGCCGGCTCCGATCGTAAGGTCGCTGTTGTCACAGGCGACACTGACGGCCGCAAGCCGTCGCAAACCGCGGGTTGGCGGACCAAACGCCAGAGCCGCATACGAAAGGAACCGGCGATGCAGGCTACCACCTTTGTCGGGCTCGACGTACACAAGCGCTGGATCAACGTGGCCGTCCTCCTCCCTGGGAACGACACCCCGATCGAGTGGCGGATCGCCAACGAGGCTCCGGCGATCCGCAAGATGCTCAAGCGGGTCGCCGAACTCGCGCCCGGCGACGTCCGCTACTGCTACGAGGCGGGACCGTGCGGCTACGCCCTCCAGCGCCAGATCATCTCCTGGAGCGACGCGAGCTGCATGCTCGTAGCACCCTCGCTCATCCCGCGCAAGCCCGGCGAGCGCATCAAGACCGACCGTCGAGATGCGAGGAAGCTCGCGCAGCTGTTCCGAGCGGGACTCCTCACCGAGGTGAGGCCGCTCACCGAAGAGGACGAGACGGCCCGCGACCTCTCTCGAGCCCGCGAGGACCTGCGCGAGGATCTCGTTCGCGCCCGGCATCGCCTCGGCAAGTTCCTCCTCCGCCGCGCGATCACCTTCACGCCAGGCAAGCGGGCGTGGACCCTCGCTCACCGCCGCTGGCTCAAGTCGCTCCGCTTCGACAACCCCACCGACGCCGTCGTCGTCGCCGACTACCTCCTCGCCATCGAGCAGATCGAAGAGCGCCTCAAGAACCTCGTCGTCCACATCGAGCGCCTGGCTATCGACCCGCGCTACGCCAAGGCTGTCGCGACTCTCCGCTGCTTCCGCAGCTTCGAAACGATCACCGCCGTCGGCGTCGCCGTCGAGCTCCACAACTTCGAGCGTTTCACCGCCGCTCGCCGACTCATGTCCTTCGTCGGCCTCATCCCCGGCGAGCACAGCTCCGGCGAGAGGCGCCGACAAGGGGCCATCACCAAGACCGGCAACAGTCACGTCCGACGCCTCCTCATCGAGGCCGCCTGGAACTACCGGCACCATCCCCACGTCGGACGGGCCTTGCGCGAACGCCGCAAGGGTCAGTCTCCCAGGACGGTCGCCCTCGCCGATCGGGCCATGCAGAGGCTCCATCGCCGCTACCAGCAGATGACCCACCGCGGAGTCCTGCCCCAGAAGGCCGTCGTCGCCATGGCTCGCGAGCTCGCCGGATTCGTCTGGGCCGCCCTGTCGCCTCTCGCCCAGCAGAACACTTCGCACTGAAGGACCCGTGACTCACAGAACTCCCGGACGGCGGACGAGGACAGGCACGATCCGGAGAACCCGCGACGCAGCTTTGCGACACGGCTCATCCGTGACTCGCGTCATAAGATCGCGGTCACTCCCGACGGAACACGGTCATGCGGCTCTGCGCCGGCTTGCCGGCGTAACCCGCGTATATCAGCGTGACTCGTCGTCGAAGCGCCCTGCCTCGTCCGCCGTCTCGGTGTCCTGTGGGAGGCTCGCCTAGCGAACACACATCAACGGACGAACACCCCGCTCGGGGACTTGACACAGAGCGTGCCATATCAGCTGCGAAGCGGTGCCCGCGTGCTGCCGCGGCGGCGCGGGCATTAGGCGGCACCTCCGGCCGAGCGCCGCTTGCGGCGCGAGGGTTGGTGCCGCCGAAAGCTTCGTCAGCTTCATCCCCTTGTTCGGCGGCGTGCCCATGCGTTGGATCTACTGACCAGGTCGGATCGATACGACCTTGCCATCGGCGTCCACCTTGACAACTCGGTAACCGCCCGGCTTCTTCGGCAGACGCCACAGGAGCACCTCGCAGGCGTTCCCGTCAACGTCCATTTGCGGTGCGGCCTCCGCACCGTACGCCGGCCCGGCAGCCTGCCTCGCAACGTCTAGAACTCGTTGTCTCGGCTCGCAAGGGCCGTTCGGGGCCACCGTGGGACCGGCGTCGCTGGCCGGCACACCGCAGCCCCTTATCTCGTCAACCGGCCGGGCGCGCCACGGAAATACCCGTAGCGGAACGGACACCAGGGTAAGCAAGATGAGGAATGCAGGCACCGCCGCGAACGCGACCATGGACCCGGGGCGCGATGGGTGCGGCAGGATGGGCATTCGTCGCTTAGAACTCATTCGTGTCGCCGTGTCCGTCCCGCGTAGTCCGCCGAACACCGGGGATAAGCTGCGAAGCGGTGCCCGCGTCCAATACGGACGGCGCGGGCATGAGGCGGCATGTCCATCCTGGCAACCATGCCGCCGAAAGCTTCGTCAGCTTCATCCCCTTGTTCGGCGGCCTCGTGGCCCATTGCGCGACACCGTTCCTGCCTTGTTGAGCAAGTCGCTCGCGCTTTGAGCACACGACCGGCAGATGGCAGCGTCGCTACCGGCCACACTTGGACCCTCGGCACCGCAGAACGAGCATACCCCGCGCGGGTGCACGCGCAGTGAGGCTGACGATCGTCGGAGACGCTCCTGCGAGGCCAGCTGCCGTGCGATGACTTGGCTGATGCTTGCCATGGCGGTGGCCACCACACGACGGGCCGCGGCGAAGTTGCCGTCCGCTACTGCGGCTTCGAACGGACCCGAATATGCTCGGGTACGCGGGTGTCCGAACGCCAGACTGAAGCTGAACTTCGGCGGGGCCTCGCCAGCCGCAACGAGGTCCAGACGCTCACTCAGCCTGAGCAGCTCGAGCAGTGACTGCTGCGACGTCGCACGCCCGCCGGCTGGAGGCTCGACCATGGGCTGATTCCGTGCTGCCAAGCTGCTGCCGTCCAGCCGCTCACTCTACATCAGGTCCGCCGAACACCGGGGATAAGCTGCGAAGCGGTGCCCGCGTCCATGCCAGCCGCGCGGGCACGTGGCGGCACCTCAGCTCGCCGTACGGGTGCCGCCACGAGCTTCGTCAGCTTCATCCCCTTGTTCGGCAGCACCGCGGCTCCTTCATTCGTGTCCTACCGCCCGCGATGTTCGGTCCCCTTGCCGTACGTGATTCCGAGATACTCGCCCACCTGACGCACGGCTTGGCGATGCCACGTACCTCGAGGAACAAGGCACGTTTGCCCAGCCTGTAGATTGACTACGATTTCTCGACCAGCCTGCTCAAGGACCACGTCCATCTCGCCCTTGAGCATGGTGAGCAACTCGCCTCCGACCGGGTGCATCTCCCAGGCTTGAGCGTCACGGTCGATCGCATACGTCGCGAGAAGCCAGCCGTCCCCAGCAGCGACGAGGGTTGCACCTGGTGACTTCGGCTGGCCGCTCATCAACTCCTGCCACAAGCCGGCTGTCGGTACCAGCGGCGCGGAACCCCCGTCCCCGAGGAAGACGTAGGTCTCGCTCAGCCTGAATGCGTCGAGCCCTGAATTGCCCATCACCGCCCTTTCGCCAATGCCCCCGCCGGATCTTCCCATGTCTGCCGAACACCGGGGATAAGCTGCGAAGCTCCAATATGCTCCCGCTTCGTCAGCTTCATCCCCTTGTTCTGCGGCCGACCGCGCCCCTACGGATGCCCCTCGCGAGCGATATTGCGTAGTTCCGCCTGCGTGTAGTCGCCGCCGAGCTGTGGCGTCTTGAGGCGAGCCCATGGTCGCGAGCAGAGGCTGAGGAAGTAGCGCCCCTTCACCAGCTGTGTCTTCTCTAGGGCGAAGGCCCAGACGCGGTCAAGGCCATCAGCAACAGTGAACTCACCGAGACCATACTCGCAGGAGCTGCCGAAGCCACCGAGGGTCAGAATCCCCGAAGGCGGACTGCCACGAAGAACCTCCGTGACCTTGAACTGCAGGGTCCAGGCCGGCACACTCCCGTCCGTACCGACAATGCGTCCAACCACGATGAAGTCTGCCTTGGCAGCGGTCCCAACGAAGTCAGTGGAGGAGCACTCGCAGGCAGATACGCCCCCCGTGAAGCCAAGCCACACGACAATGATCGCAACAACCGTGCAGGTCTTCATGCTCGTGATCATCTCATGTGGTCCGCAGAACACCGGGGATAAGCTGCGAAGCTCCGAAGTTGACCAGGCTTCGTCAGCTTCATCCCCTTGTTCGACGGCTCGCCGCCCCTTCTCGAGCGTCGTGAAGCAGATCGATCGCAACCTGCAAGGTCAAGAAGAGCGCCCCGCTCTCATGCGCGGTCATCTTCACCGGATCATCTGGGTCGTCCGGAGCCTCCATGATTGCCTCAACCATGTACTTGAACACCGCCGGCTCCGTCGAGGTCTGGACCACCGTGGCCCGCTCCAGAAAGCGCTCGTTTGCGTGCTCAAGCCGCGAAAGGGCGTCCACGTTCTGCTCGAGCCGCCGGTCGATCGCACCGGCTTTGATTCTCCGAACCCTCCCGCCGGCGCGCTCGAACGCGCGCCAGATGACCAGGAACAGGTAGAAGCCCAGGGCGTGAACGGCAGGCGACAGGTCCTCGGTCGCTCCTAATACGTACGCAACCAGGTCTGGCTGCGCCCGCTGCAGGCGCTGCGTGTCCGCGCGCCCGCGGCTATCCGAGAAGGACGCCACCTCGCGCCACGTGGCCTCCACCACCTCAGCTGGCACCGGGCTCATCGGGTTCTACCTCTCAGTCCGTCGAACACCGGGGATAACTGCGAAGCGGTGCCCGCGTCCATCCTCGCCGCGCGGGCATTCGGCGGCACCTCAGCTTGCCGTACGGGTGCCGCCCTGAGCTTCGTCAGCTTCATCCCCTTGTTCGGTGGCGCCTCGCTCCGTAGCAGAGTCAGTCGCCCCGTAGTTCCCTCAGCCACCTGCGCACATAGAAGAACACCAGAGTTGACCCGACCAAGGACGCCACGAGGGTCACGCCCGTGCCCAGGATGGGCTGGAGGACCTCATCCAGCATCCATCCCCCGACGAATGCGACGAGACCAGCTGCGAACGATGGCAAGAACGCCTCCGGATCGGCCCCAAAGCCGCGACAGTCTCGCTGATGCTACTCCCGAACAACCACTTGGCAGGAAACAGGCCGGTCATGCCTTGCAGTGCGGTCCCTAAGCCGAGTCGGCTCGTCGGCAGACAGTGATGGAAAGGCCGAACGGGCTTCGGCACTCGACACGACAGCGGTTATGCAGTTACCGGCCAGACTCCGCTCGTCTTGCCTTCGGCTCGCGATGCTCCTGGGGCGCAACATCACGTCCACCGAACACCGGGGATAAGCTGCGAAGCGGTGCCCGCGTCCAAACGAGACGGCGCGGGCATTCGGCGGCACCTCCGGCCGAGCGCCGCTTGCGGCGCGAGGGTTGGTGCCGCCGAAAGCTTCGTCAGCTTCATCCCCTTGTTCGGCGGCCTCCCACGGTCCAGAGGCTCAGCACCCTTTGACCATCCGAATCGTCCGGACGCGGTGGCGCTCGTCGTAGTTGACGAGCCAAGGTGAGTCGGATATCCACTCGCCCTCGTGCTGGTCTCGGGTCGCGCTCTCGTACTCCGGAAGGGCCGGGCAGACATCGCCCCGACTCGTTCCAGGACGCAGATCGGGGAACCACGCCTTCAGTTCGGCTCTCGTCTTGCCCAGCAAGGATTCCTGAAAGCCCGAATCGACGTTGAGAAAGCGAAGCCCGTACTCCGGATCACCGTCGTGAAGGTACCGCCATCTCAGGTACTTCATGCTGCGGTGGCTGTCCTCATTCCACAGGTCCCCGAGAACGAACCGTGCACTCACGAGTAGTCCTGCCGAGGCGACCACGACCGTCGCGACTGTCATGGCCACCGCTCCCCACCTCGCCACTCTGCCCCTCACCTCGTCGCGCTCCCCACGGTCCGCCGAACACCGGGGATAAGCTGCGAAGCTCCAATATGCTCCCGCTTCGTCAGCTTCATCCCCTTGTTCTGCGGCCGACCGCGCCCCTACGGATGCCCCTCGCGAGCGATATTGCGTAGTTCCGCCTGCGTGTAGTCGCCGCCGAGCTGTGGCGTCTTGAGGCGAGCCCATGGTCGCGAGCAGAGGCTGAGGAAGTAGCGCCCCTTCACCAGCTGTGTCTTCTCTAGGGCGAAGGCCCAGACGCGGTCAAGGCCATCAGCAACAGTGAACTCACCGAGACCATACTCGCAGGAGCTGCCGAAGCCACCGAGGGTCAGAATCCCCGAAGGCGGACTGCCACGAAGAACCTCCGTGACCTTGAACTGCAGGGTCCAGGCCGGCACACTCCCGTCCGTACCGACAATGCGTCCAACCACGATGAAGTCTGCCTTGGCAGCGGTCCCAACGAAGTCAGTGGAGGAGCACTCGCAGGCAGATACGCCCCCCGTGAAGCCAAGCCACACGACAATGATCGCAACAACCGTGCAGGTCTTCATGCTCGTGATCATCTCATGTGGTCCGCAGAACACCGGGGATAAGCTGCGAAGCGGTGCCCGCGTCCGAACGAGACGGCGCGGGCATGAGGCGGCATGTCCATTCTGGCAACCATGCCGCCGAAAGCTTCGTCAGCTTCATCCCCTTGTTCGGCCGCCCCCTACTCCTCCGGAGTCGTTTCGACCTGCACGAGCATGCGGTCCTTGCCAAACAGAAGAAGAGCAACGCCACTAGGCTTCTGGACCCGGTACATAAGCCGTAGCCCGCGACAGCCCCAACCGTATACCGAACCAGGCAGACCGAGCCGCCCAACAACAGATCCCAAGTCGGTGCCTGGCTTCAGGCCGCGCAGTCGTTCCGAGGCAATGCGCTCACCGTCTGGCGTAGGTTCGCCCACGGCTTCGACCTGCAGCCGCGGCTGTCCCAGTAGCAGGTCCCGTACCCGCCGCTCCTGGGTGTCATCGCACACTGACGACTCGAACGTCCACCGCCGCCGCCCAGCGGAGAAGGTGATGGCAAGATGGTCCCGCGCCTCCGCCGGTGGAAGCATCCATTCCTCCCACGAACCCTGTTTGGGGAACTGCGGGCCAATGTCACGCTGGTAGAACTCCACTAGCCTCTGCCTCGGCTCGCTGGCGACGACAACTCGGTACGCAACTGAACCCAGCGTGCCGTCTGCAGTCAACCGTCCACCACGCTTCAGCCACGCATCCGCGGAATACTGCGTACCACACTCGAAGGTTACGAAGGCACCAGACCGTGAGTCGTGGTATGCGCCTATCCAGGCGTCACGACCCCACTTCGGAAGAGCGCACCAGCCGTCGGGCAGTGAGCCGAGAGGACCTGGGACCAAGCTCATCAGCTCGGCTGGTAACCTATCCCCCGGCAAAGCCGGGGGCTTTAACGTTGTGAGCCGCCCAAGGCGGCTGAGTTGTGGGCCGCTCACGAGCGGCCCGGTGAGCCACCTGAAGGTGGCGGCCTACACGAGTCTGAGCTGATCCTGACGCTTGTCCTCGACCTCCTGGCTCCGGATGTACTCGCGAATGGCCTGCTCGTCTCGACCTACGGTCGAGACGAAGTATCCTCGCGCCCAGAAATGCTGTCCCACGAAGTTGCGCTTGCGGTCGAAGAACGTTCGCGCCACGTGAATCGTGCTCTTGCCCTTGATGTACCCGATCACCTGCGCGACCGAGTACTTCGGCGGGATCGAGATCAGCATGTGCACGTGGTCCGGCATCAGGTGGCCTTCCAGAACCTGGCTCCCCTTCTGGGCAGCCAAGGCCCGAAACATATCGCCCATCTGCCGGCGCAGTTCCCCGTACAGCGCTTTCTTCCGGCACTTCGGGATGAACACCACGTGGTACTTGCAGTCCCACACGCTGTGGCTTAGGTTGTCGTAGTCGTCCATGGGTACTCCCTGTCGTGATGCTTGAGCGGCTCACGGCAGGGAGTGCATTGGACATTCCCGGAACTGTCAAACTTCTCCAGCCTCCCCGGCAAAGCCGGGGGGCCTCCTTACGACGCTAGCACCAACCCTACGAGCATCAGGCCTCCAACCGCCGGCCCGCTAAGGCCACTCTAGGTCGGCCGAACACTGGGGATCAGCTGCGAAGCGGTGCCCGCGTCCGATCCCACACGAAAGTCAGGATGGCCGAAGTGACTGCCCTCGGTCGCTTCTGGCATCTGCAGCGCCACCCGACGAAAGCCGTCTGGCGTCATTCGTTCACCTCAACCACGCCCGGCCTCCGTCCTGTGCGCACGGTCCCATTCGCCAGAGTCTGTCGAACACCGGGGATAAGCTGCGAAGCGGTGCCCGCGTCCATGCCGTTAACCGGCGCGGGCATGAGGCGGCATGTCCATCCGCGGAACCATGCCGCCGAAAGCTTCGTCAGCTTCATCCCCTTGTTCTGCGGCCCCACAGTCGATCATGCATCCTATCGAGACCTCGAGCCCGCAGCTTCGGAGTTGATCACGCGATACGGCGCACTCAACCACACGCGGCCCGTCAGCCTGCCGCGAGACTCCGTGACCACAAGCTTAGTGCCCGGAGCATGGATCCGCTGGCTAGTGAACCTAGCCTCTCTACCGTCGGCCAGGCGCACGACGTGGTGGTACGCGGCTGGCGACTCCTCGTCCTGTGGCGTGCCGGACTCCATACGAAGGATAGTCACCTCTACCTGGCGAGTCGGCATGCTCAGGAGTTGCCGTTCGATCAGGATTGGTAGTAGCGCCAACCCGAGGAGTGTCGCGACGCCGATAAGTAGCCAGTTCATGACAGATCGCGGTGGTTCCGGCTTCGATTGCCAGAGCGGCGGCTTGGGCTTGTACTCGCTTGGCTCGGAGGTCGTCGGCGATTCGGCTCCCGCCGTCTCGTTTCCCACCGTCACGCCCCCCTGGTCCGCAGAACACCGGGGATAAGCTGCGAAGCGGTGCCCGCGTCCGAAGTTGACCGGCGCGGGCATGAGGCGGCACTTCGTCCGCGTAACGGTGCCGCCGAAAGCTTCGTCAGCTTCATCCCCTTGTTCGGCCGCCCCTACTTTCGACCCAGGAGCTCTTCCGCGGTGAGCCCGATGTCCTTCGCGATCTTGCGCAACAGGGTTGGGGAGATGTCTCGGCCGGAATGAAAGGGCACGGTCGTTCCGCGGCCGTCCGCATGCCTGTACTGCTTGTGGGAACCCCTTTGGCGGACCTCGGCGAAGCCAAGCTTCGCGAGAAGGGCCGTAACATCCTGAGGCTTGAGGACGGGCAGGTTGCCCACTACGCAACCTTGACGGTTTGCACTCCTACGAACTCGGACTCAAGCTTCGGCTCGCCGTCCTCCAGCAACATGCTGATCACTTCCTGAAGGTTGCGCTGGAGCTCGTCGAGTGAGCCACCCTGGCTGTGCGCCCCAGGCCACCCCGGGACATGTCCGACGAAGAGGCCCGTGTCAGGATCACGTTCGACGACGAAGTTGAAGCTACGCATCGTCCGTTCTCACCATGAGGATACGCTGCCCGCGGTACCCACGTCCACCTCGCTCAGGTCGGCCGAACACCGGGGATAAGCTGCGAAGCGGTGCCCGCGTCCGAAGTTGACCGGCGCGGGCATGAGGCGGCACTTCTGCCGCGTAACGGTGCCGCCGAAAGCTTCGTCAGCTTCATCCCCTTGTTCGGCGGCTCGGTGCGCCTCGCTCCGTTGTCGTCATGCTCGGCTCGCTGGCGCTCACTCGCCGATGTTGCCACTTGGGTGGGTCGAGTCTCGGTTTGCGGTAGAGCGCCCAGACTACCCCCGCACTAACCCCGCCGACGATGGCGGCGAACGTGCCGGCGAACAGCTGTGCGATCGGCCACATGGATGCTCCACCGCCTTGATACGGGACGAAGTACTCGTTGTAGAGCAACCAGGCGAGGAGACCACGACCATGCCGCCGCTGCACCGACAGCGATCGCGATTGGGTGCTTGATCAGTCGTCCCGCCGCGCCCCCGACGAGCGCAGAGAGCAGCCCTACGACGCCCCACGCCTCCACGTCTACCTCCTATCGCGAGATCGGGCTGGGTGCCGCCAGCCGTCTCGTCCGGACCGCTCGCTTCCCGGTGTCCGCCGAACACCGGGGATAAGCTGCGAAGCGGTGCCCGCGTCCATCCCGGACGGCGCGGGCATGAGGCGGCATGTCCATCCTGGCAACCATGCCGCCGAAAGCTTCGTCAGCTTCATCCCCTTGTTCGGTGGCGCGGTGATCTAGAGATCGTCCGGCGTTAGCCCTGTGTGCTTTGCGATGCGAGCCAGCATCCGCGGCCCGAGCTCTTCACCGTCGTGGAAAGCGAAGACGAAGTCAGGCCAGCCCGCACGAGAAAGGGTTCGGTGCGAACCTGACTGCCGCTTGATGACCCAACCCAGACGAAGAAGAGCCGAGAGGACCTGCTTCGCCCGGCTGCTGGGCCAGCTACTCACGCTGCGCGGAAGGAGATGTCCAGCAGCTGCGGCCCCGCCTCGCCATGGTCGAGACGCTCGGCGACCACACGCAGCGCCAGAGCCTGCACCTTGGCTTGGGCCTCGTCCTGCGTGGCTCCGTACGCGAGAACGCCCGGCAGGTCGGGCACTTCGGCGATCCAACGACCGTCGTCTTCTCGCTCGACTTCAACCTTGAAGGTCACGCCGCCTCCTGCCGCCACCCACATTCTACCGGTGCGCACGGACTCGGGGAAGTCCACCGAACACCGGGGATAAGCTGCGAAGCGGTGCCCGCGCCCGAACGAGACGGCGCGGGCATTCGGCGGCACCTCCGGCCGAGCGCCGCTTGCGGCGCGAGGGTTGGTGCCGCCGAAAGCTTCGTCAGCTTCATCCCCTTGTTCGGCAGCGCCCGCCCTCGCACTCATTCAGTTGCACGGCGCACCGTGTACCGTAGCTCAATGATGCCGCTCGGGTATGCCTGCGAGCCAATATGCCTGAGGTACGTTCGCGGAACTCCGGCGGCCAGGAGGGGGACCCCGGCGCCGAGAAGAACCGGGACCACCGTTACCTCTACCGAGTCAACGAGTCCCGCAGCAACTAGGCTACTCGCCAACGCACTACCGCCAAACAGCCAGATGTCGCCACCACTCTCCGCTCGCAGCATTCCTACTCGAGCCTCTGCGCCAGTGGCCACGAAGGTAACGCCCTCGTGGTCTCCTGATGGCAGCGTCCGTGAGAACACATACACCCGCCAGCCGTTTGGCCACGCCGGTGCCCCTGGCTGCCGAGTCAATTCGTAAGTCCGGCGGCCGAGCAGCACCGTGTCGAAGCCGGCGTAGACTTCACGCCAGTCAACAG
Source organism: uncultured Acidobacteriota bacterium (assembly GCA_963831755.1). Lineage (GTDB taxonomy): Bacteria > Acidobacteriota > Vicinamibacteria > Fen-336 > Fen-336 > DATBSL01. The sequence goes on along the minus strand of CAWHRC010000016.1, from coordinate 84,479 downwards.
ACGAATCCCCTATGATCCAGTCGACTTCCCCATTCGGGCCGGCGATGTAGCCGTCGAGACTCGAGGCTACTCGATATCGAACCGGGCGCATCCGCTCACCTACTCCACGTCTGCCGAACACCGGGGATAAGCTGCGAGCGTCCAGTACGCTCAACGCTCGTCAGCTTCATCCCCTTGTTCGACGACCGGCCACTCTGGCCAGCTCCGTTTCCGTAGCCTGCGTCCGTACGCGACGTCGTGAAGGCAATACTGAACGCTGGTCTAGTCCTCGACGCTGGCGAGTGCGGCCGTGCTGCCTCGTGCCGCCGGTCGTGCGATATCGTGCACCCGTTGGGCGGTGCCAGGCAACAGTACCCCACACTGCCCGGCCCGATCGTCGTCACGCTGCCGGCCACATCTGCTCCGTCGCGTCTTGTGCCGTGCAACAGCCTCTGCCGTTAGCTGAGCAACGCCGGCCTCCGTGCCAGCCTCCGTTTGGCAATGCCAGCCAGCCGACGTCTCCGTTGGTTCGTCGAACACCGGGGATAAGCTGCGAAGCGGTGCGAGCCGCCGCGAAGCGGCGGAACGCACGTGGCGGCACCTCAGCTTGCCGAACGGGTGCCGCCACGAGCTTCGTCAGCTTCATCCCCTTGTTCGGCCGCCGCGCACTCTCGAGTGGTCTGCCCTGGGTGCCCTCAAGAACTCACGAGGGTCATTCCACATTGAGCCGTGCGCTCCTTCCCGTTCGCCACGACGACATCGACAACGTGCTGGCCTGATCGCTCGAATCGGTGACTCAGCGTACGAACGAGACTGTACTTCAGGAAATGCCCAGAAGCCCGCGGGCGCGGCTCCTCCCTCGCAAAAGTGTCGACGCCATCTATCCGCCGATCTGAAGCTTAGGCTTCCGCTTCCGTCGGCGAAGTCCACCACAGCCGACCTCCGCTTCCACTTCACCTGGTCCTGTCTGCCAGGCGCGGCAGTCGAGTGCAAACCAGCTTCGCGGAGATGCTCCGATGGGTACTCGAGTCCGCCACCGGCTTCTCGACGATACACGAACAACTTGGGCAGGCCATCCCAACCGAAAGAAGACACAACACACGCCTCATACCACTCTCACCCCTCAAGGTCGGCCGAACACCGGGGATAAGCTGCGAAGCGGTGCCCGCGTCCGACCTCGCCGGCGCGGGCATGAGGCGGCATGTCCATGCTGGCAACCATGCCGCCGAAAGCTTCGTCAGCTTCATCCCCTTGTTCGACAGCGCTCGCACCTCACCGCAGCGATGCCAACTCGGCCGCAGAGTACTCCAGGATCTGCTCCGGACTCCGGCCGAAATCGGTGTAGCGGAGCCAGGTCGGCCGCACCCTAACGTGGATTAGCCCTGCCCACGATAGCCGCTCGCGACCATCCGGATACACGCTGAAGTACAACTCGCGGACTCGCTCACGCTCAGGCCCAGAGGGCTCGTCTGCGACACCCTCGTACTGGATCGTCTGCTCTTCACCGGGCGCCCAGCCACCCAGCACCAGCGCAATGCGGGGATCACGACGCAGATTCTGGGCCTTGCGGCTCGTTTGCAGGGTGTCGAATACGAGCTCGAAGTCGTCGCCCACAGCAATGCCTACAATCGCCGCCTGAGGTGCGCCGTTTCCCGCCACGGACGTCTGGACCGCCACGCGGTGGCGACGCGCGACCTGAAGGAGACCAGCCTTGGTCACTCAGCACCTCTTCCGGCCGCTCGGCCCTCTGTTCTGCGTCTGTCGAACACCGGGGATAAGCTGCGAAGCGGTGCCCGCGTCCGATCCGGACCGGCGCGGGCATGAGGCGGCATGTCCATGCTGGCAACCATGCCGCCGAAAGCTTCGTCAGCTTCATCCCCTTGTTCGACAGCACCGCCCGCTCCTAGCTCGTCCGTTCTACCGTCGCTTCGTCGACCGCGTCGTTACCGTGCGACGGGAAGTCGTTGCTGTCTGCTTGCGCACCCTGGCCGGCGGAAGCTAGTGGAACCTCACCAGGTACACGTTCTCGCCTGGCCCGTGCTTCGCGACGTTGAGCAGGTCCACGACGCCCTTGAATCCCGACTCGCGGGCCAGCTCCGGCGTGATGTCGGCAAGGCTGATCGGGAGGATCGAATCGACCTCGATCTCGCCCTCCTCCATCCGATACCGCTTGCCAGGAGTAACGTGCGGACGCTGCCAGATTCGGATGCTGCAAGTGATATCGCCCTGCCGTACGCCGTCTCGCAGCCGCTTCGTGAAGATCACAGGCGAACTCTAGCCTGAACGGCCTGGCCGGTCTGGGCCTCGCGCCCGCCCATGTCTGTCGAACACCGGGGATAAGCTGCGAAGCGGTGCCCGCGTCCATCCTCGCCGCGCGGGCACGTGGCGGCACCTCAGCTCGCCGTACGGGTGCCGCCACGAGCTTCGTCAGCTTCATCCCCTTGTTCGCCGGCCCGCCACCCCTAGCCGCCAACGCACGTTACGCTGGGCTGGCGGAACGCATTGTGCACCGAACGAGGTGCTCAGTTCTTTATGTGGAGGGCCGAGCACGCAAACCCCTCACGACGAGGATGCAGGCTGATACTGTCGTCGCCCGGCTCCCAATGGCAGTCCATAACTTGGCCGTCCCGGACCATGTAGAACCGACTTCCGTCTGCCGTCAGGACCGACACGGCGCTGATGTCATGTGATTGCGCACGCGCCGAGGTTGCTCCACCAACGTACCACCCAACGCAGGCACTCACGATCGCCACGACAGCCAACGGTGCTGCTCTCCGCATGACCCCTCCAGCCGCGTCCTGCCCACGCTCAATAGTCAGTCCTGCCGGTGAAAGGCAAGGCGCCCTATTCCGCCTGCATCCGACAGTCGCGCACTCTCTCCGCCCGGGTCCGGCGAACACCGGGGATAAGCTGCGAAGGGCGCGAACTCCGAGAGCGGCTCACTGCCTGCACAACACCGTGGCGACTACCGCCCTCCATGCCTCGCTCCAGCTCCAACCGCCCTTCGTCTGCTTCATCCCCTCGTTGGGCGGCGCCCACCCACTCCTTCACTAAGCCAACCCAGCCTCAGCCCTCGTCAATTCTCGGCCACTGATCCTACTCCAGCCGCGCCGCACCGAGCGCAACATAAGGCCGGGCGAGCCCGGCGCGCGAACATGTCGGCCAGACCGTGACCCAGGGGAACTCCTGCCCCCCGCAAAGGCGGAAGACAGGACACCGTCCACCACGGTTCGGCACCAGAGGGAACACCTACCACGCGAGGAGAGAAGGCAACAGGCCGGTCAGGCCCCTCGACGTTCACGCGCGCGCGCAGGGCTCGCTTTCAGACCCAAGCCGAGGTGCGGCGTGCCAAGCCGATCGCGCTGGCTCAAGGCCTCGCGCTCTGCGGCGTCCGCCCAACACCGGGGATAAGCTGCGAAGCGGTGCCCGCGTGCTGCCGCGGCGGCGCGGGCATGAGGCGGCATGTCCATTCTGGCAACCATGCCGCCGAAAGCTTCGTCAGCTTCATCCCCTTGTTGGGCGGCGTCGTGGCCCCTTCGCTAGCCGTTCGTTCGGGCCTACGTTCCGCGCGCTGCGCTGCGCCAGAAGCTCAGCAACTACCCGCTTGGGAGCTTCGCTCTGCCATGCCTGTTCTAGTAACTCGACCGCCACCCCATGCTGCGCCTCGCTCAGCCGAACGAGTATCAAGGGATACGCCAGGTAGTGGTCTGTCACGAAGAACGCGCGTGGATCAGCCGCGAGGAGTGCGTCTCGGTCCAGCAGCTCAACCCTGATCGCGACGGTCTCGCCGTCTTCTCGCAGCCGAGCCAGGAGCTTCTTTCGAACGTGCAGGGCCGGCGTTGAATAGCACGTGCCTTCCTGAACACCGGGCAACGCCAACGCTGCGTCGCAGAGGCGCCGCCATGTCGTGCCGCGAGTTGCCTTCAAGCGCGTCCTCTCGCCGGACAGCAAGCCGTTGGCGTCGCCCTTCGAAACGTCCGCCCAACACCGGGGATAAGCTGCGAAGGGCAAGAATATACTTGACACACAGGCTCCCTGGGCCTATCTTTACTGTATGACGAACGTACAGACGGCCCCCAAGACGCTCCTTGAGGCGGTTGCCTTCTTCTCGGATCCAGACAATGCCTTTGCCTTCATGGTCGCCATTCGCTGGCCCAATGGCGTCGTTTGTCCGCGCTGCGGAGACACCAATCCGTCCTTTCTGATCAATCGCAAGATCTGGCGTTGCCACGGCGAGTGCAAGAAACAGTTCTCCATCAAGGTCGGCACACTCTTTGAGGATTCCCCAATCGGATTGGACAAATGGTTGCCCTGCGCGTGGATGCTCATCAACTGCAAGAACGGCATCTCGTCCTACGAGGTCGCCCGCGACCTGGGCGTCACACAGAAGACGGCGTGGTTCATGCTCCACCGGCTGCGCCTTGCGATGCAGACGGAGGACTTCGGGAAGTTCGGCGGCCACGTTGAAGTGGACGAGACATTCATCGGTGGCCGCGCGCGCTTCATGCACCACTCCAAGAGGGAGCGAGTCATCAAGGGACCCGGCCCGACCGGAAAGGCCGCTGTAATGGGACTGCTGGAGCGCGTCGGCCCCGAGGGTCACTCGCGGGTCAGGACCAAGCATGTTCCAAACACTCGGAAGCACAATCTCCTGCCGGTCATTGACGAACATATCAGGAAGGGCTCGACGGTCTACACCGACGAGATGCCTTCCTACGAGTCCCTTACCGACGACTACACCCACAGGGTCATTGACCATTCGATCGCTTACGTTGACGGGAAGATCCACACGAACGGCATGGAGAACTTCTGGTCGCTGCTGAAGCGCGCCATCAAAGGCACGTACGTTTCGGTCGAGCCCTTCCACTTGTTCCGTTACCTCGATGAGCAGGCCATGCGGTTCAACGCCCGCAAGGCGACCGATACCAACCGATTCCTGACACTCTGCCTCGGACTGTTCGGCAAGCGGTTGACGTACCGCTCGCTGACCGGGGCCGATCTTGCGGAAAGTGCAATCTGAACGGCGCTCATGGCCGATGCTCAGACGGGGCACCCGGCACATCAAAGGAAAAGGACGAATCTGAATGCCATTGAATGACGCAATCGGGCTCTTGAAACTCATCGCGACCGAACTCTACGTCTTGAATGCCAACGAGGCTTCCCGTGGGCTTTGTGGGAAGAACTATTGGGAGGCATCGCTACTGCAACAGATGGCTGCTCTCCAATCGGCGAACAAGCTGATCCTTGATAACTTTGCGTGGCAGGAAAGCTTGGTACAGCAGGCTGTGGCTCAGATTCCAAAGCCAACTGCCACAACGGTTGGCTTTGCTCCATCTCCAGGAACATCCTCTCCTGATCCGGACTCAGCCGAAGGACCTCCCGCGCCAAAGCGCCGCCAGTGAGCCTAGGAGGCATATGGGATGACCAAAGTCAGCAGCGTTCTTCGGGAATCACGGGAAGACAACTTCGACCGCTTCACAGACGCCATGCGGCACATTATCAGCGTGCCCAAGGCCGAGATTGATAAACGCGCGAAGGCGTGGGCGAAGAGGCGGCGCAGTCGTAAACGGCCGTGAGCGGACGGAAATGTATCTTCTGCGGTGGGCGCGCAGACAGTATCGAGGATGCATGGCCCCTGTGGATCTCCAAACTCACCGGAGACAAGGTCGGCCAGATCACGTTCCACAGTCCACGTGGCAAGCGTGTATGGCCCGGGAAGTACGTTCGGGCGAGGCGCACATGCCGTAACCGGTGCAATAACGGTTGGATGTCTAGGCTTGAGGAAGACGCCAAGCCGATCATGACTCCGATGATCGAGGGAACCCCGACAGACCTCGATGTGACACAGCAACTGACCATGGCGTTTTGGTCGATGAAGACAGCGATGGTCTACGATGCCATTGAGAGCCAAGGACGCACGTACTTCTCGAAAGATCAGCGGATCCAATTACTTTCCTCGATGGAAGGACGAGTTCAGCTTCCGTTGCCTCGAAACGCGCGCGTGTGGCTTGCGTCCTACCGAGGCATTGACATGATGAACTCTACCGGGATCGTACTTGATGGCGTTGGCCAATCCTCCGACTCGCTGGAGAAGACCCAAGTACCCGGATTCGCATTTACAATGGCCGCCGGGCACTTCGTCATGCAGTTGCTTGTGGCAAGAATCGCATCCAAACATGCGGCAGTACCCACATACATTCATGCCGCGACCAACAGGTTCGATAGATCCACTTGTGAGATCTGGCCGATCCACGGACCCCATGTGAGTTGGCCGCCGCAGAATGTGCTCGATGACTCGGCCATGAGCCTTGATGACTTCTGCAACCGTTGGAACCCTTCGGACGCCGGATGATCTGTGTTTCACATCTCACCTCGCAGGGTAGGTGAGACGCACGGAACCCGGGGAAGGTTCCGGGTGCGACCTTGCCAAGGTGACTGATTCTGGAATGACTGGGCACTGTGTGTCAAGTATGTTATTGCCCTGCGAAGCGGTGCCCGCGTCCATGCCGTTAGCCGGCGCGGGCATGAGGCGGCATGTCCATGCTGGCAACCATGCCGCCGAAAGCTTCGTCAGCTTCATCCCCTTGTTAGGCGGCGCGCAGTTCTCTTCGGCCCATCCGTCCCGACAGCAGTTCGAGAGCGAGGAATAGGGCCAACAACGCTGTCCCGGTGCGATCGGACCTACGCTTGCCGAAGATCCACGCTACCGCGATCCCCAAAACGTACAAAGCTACGATCGGAGCCGCAAGCATCGTCTGGTTTACGACGTCAGCGGAGGGCGTGATGATAGCGGCCACGATGAAGGCGCCCAGAACGGCAAACTTGAAGTTCCGAATGAGGAAGCCCGGCGTCACTAGGCCGATCCGTGCGAGAACGAAGATCACGACCGGTAGTTGGAAGACCAGACCGAGGCCCACAACGAACCAGAAGTAGAACGAGAAGTATTCGGTCAGGCGTGGCAGGTATTGAATGTCGCCGGTCGTGTACTGCCCCAGGAACCTGAAGGTCGCCGGGAAGAGGAAGAGGTGACCAAACGCTCCTCCGGCAACAAAGAAGACGCTGCCGAGTCCAACGAATGGGATGACGTATCGCTTCTCGTGCGCGTAGAGCCCTGGCGAGATGAATGCCCACGCCTGGTAAAGGACGAACGGCGCCGAGAGGAACACACCGGCGAAGAATGCGGCCTTCATGTGCAGCGCGAAGCCTTCGGTGGGCGCGGTCGTGATGAACGCAACGTGCGGATACGCGACCCTCAGCGGTTGCGTGATGAAGTGAAGGATCGCGGGACTCCAGTTCCAGCACACGGCCAGAGCAGCAACGATACCGATCAGTGATCGTAGGATGCGGGCCCGAAGCTCATCGAGATGCTCCAGGAACGTCATCTTGTCGGCATTTCCCCACCGTGTCATGCGCCCTCCGCTCTCACGATCCTAGAATAGTCCGCCTAACACCGGGGATAAGCTGCGAAGCGGTGCCCGCGTCCGTCCGCGCCGGCGCGGGCATGAGGCGGCATGTCCATGCTGGCAACCATGCCGCCGAAAGCTTCGTCAGCTTCATCCCCTTGTTCGACGGCGGGTTCCCAAGGTCAGTCATCTGTGGCCTTGCTGCCGTAGCCCTTCTCCCTCAGTCGCTTCATCACTCGCCGCGCGCACTCCTCACCCCACTGCCGTCCGACGACCACCGACTCCTGTAGGATTTGTGGCTGAACCTCCAACAGTTTCCGACCGAGCGGGCTCTCGTAGAAGGCCAGGAGGCCCTGGATCTCCTCCGCGCTCAGATACTTCATATAGATCGGTACGGCAAGCGCCGTAAGCTCCTCACTACGAAACTCGGCGAGGAGCTCGGACCAGATTGCGTCAGGCACTTCGGGATGCGCTTTGCGCAGGGATTGACTAAGCGTGGTTGTCATCTGCAGCCCCATGCGGACCGCGCCCGTCACCTCCAGCAGCTTCCTGACATCGGCCGCTCTGGCATCGGCGGTCTTTGATTCCACCGCCTGTGCCGATGCCGTGCTGCCAACCAGCAGAAGAAAGGCCCCTGCCCAAAGAGCGTTGCGCATCGAGTCTCCCCTACCTACGAAGGCCAACGTCCCGTCCGTCGAACACCGGGGATAAGCTGCGAAGCGGTGCCCGCGTCCAACCGGGCCGGCGCGGGCATGAGGCGGCATGTCCATTCTGGCAACCATGCCGCCGAAAGCTTCGTCAGCTTCATCCCCTTGTTCGGCGGCGCCCCTCCGATCGCCCGTTCGGCTTGCCCTCGTTCTCCGCACAAGCCACTACGCCTGGCGCCGTAGAGCCCAGCTCCTCACGAAACGGAATACTCGCGTGCTGAGACGTCCGAGAGCTACCAGAACTGCACTCCAGAAAAGACCACCTTGAACGGCATCGATCGTTATCGAGAAGAGCCTGCCCTGGCCACCGGTCCCGAAGAGCAGTTCGTGCAGGACCGATAGTCCAACTCCGGCCGCGAAGATGCAGGCGGCGAATGCGACTTCACCTCGCGTAAGGCAGAGAGCGTGAGACGAACCATCCAGCCCACGAGGATCGGCCATGCGTCGCTCCAGATGGCGTAAGAAGTACCGCGATCTTGCACGCACGTCCACTGGTGCGGCCGGCGGCGGCGCCATCAGTTTGCCGGACCTTGAGGCACTCAGGCGACTGCGCCGCAACTCGCCACGTCCGCCGAACACCGGGGATAAGCTGCGAAGGGCGCGAACTCCGAGAGCGGTTCATGGCCTGCACAACAGCGTGGCGACTGCCGCCTTCCATGTCTCGCTCCAGCTCCAACCGCCCTTCGTCTGCTTCATCCCCTCGTTGGGCGGCGCCCACCCACTCCTTCACTAAGCCAACCCAACCTCAGCGCTCGTCAATTCTCGGCCACTGATCCTACTCCAGCCGCGCCGCACCGAGCGCAACAAAGGCCCGGCGAGCCCGGCGCGCGCGAACATATCGGCCAGACCGTGACCCAAAGGACCTCCCGCCCTTCGCAAGGGCGGAAGACAGGACACCGTCCACCACGGTTCTGCACCAGAGGGAACACCTACCACGCGAGGAGACAAGGCAACAGGCCGGCCAGGCCTCTCGATGTTCACACGCGCGCGCAGGGCTCGCCTTCGGACCCACACCGAGGTGCGGCGTGCCAAGCCGATCGCACTGGCTCAGGGCCTCGCGCTCTGCTGCGTCCGCCCAACACCGGGGATCAGCTGCGAAGGGCGCGAACTCCGAGGGCGGTTCATGGCCTGCACAACACCGTGGCGAATGCCGCCTTCCATGCCTCGCTCCAGCTCCAACCGCCCTTCGTCTGCTGCATCCCCTTGTTGGGCGGCGCCCCCCCGCTCCTTCACTAGGCCAAGCTTGCCTCGGCCTTCGTCAAGTCCTCGGCCACTGATCCTACTCCAGCCGCGCCGCACCGAGCGCAACCAAGGCCGTGCGAGCCCGGCGCGCGCAAACATGTCAGCTCGATTCTGACCTGTCGCAACGCCAGCCCCCAGGAGGAACACGAAACGCCGTCTACCACGCTTCGGCACCAGAGGGACGCACCTACCACGCGAAGAGGGAAGGGCAATAGGGCTAGTCAGGTCACTCAACTTCCACACGCGCAGGGCTCGCTTCCCTACCCACACCGAGGTGCGGCGTGCCCAGCCGATCGCGCTGGCTCAGGGCCGCGCGCTCTGAGGCGTCCGCCCAACACCGGGGATAAGCTGCGAAGCGGTGCCCGCGTCCATTTCAACCGCGCGGGCACGTGGCGGCACCTCAGCTTGCCATACGGGTGCCGCCACGAGCTTCGTCAGCTTCATCCCCTTGTTGGGCAGCCCGCCAGATCTACTCGATTCTGACGTTCTCTTTGCCATACCGCCGCCTCGCGGTTTCTAGCAGCGCTGCCTTGATCTCCTTGTACTTGGCCGTAGGTCCGATCGGTCCGAAGAGCCCTTGCACAAGATGGACATTCATCAGCCCGAACGAGGTCGCAATGGTGACGTGAACATCAGGCGGACGCTGCGGGTCATGCCAGACCCACAACTCGCCGTCCAACGAACCTGGCTCTTCATGAAGCCCAAGCTTTCTCAGGGTATCCCGGACAAGCGCCACTCCAGACTGCAGCTCGGCATCCTGCACCCTGGCCGCCGGCGTTTGGACGATGATTCGGCCCGCAATCATCGTGTCGCACCCGAGCACTATCACTAGCAAGACGCTCAGCACGCCGACCCGCGCGGTCCTCGTCATGGTCTGCCCAACACCGGGGATAAGCTGCGAAGCGGTGCCCGCGTCCGAACGAGACGACGCGGGCATGAGGCGGCATGTCCATTCTGGCAACCATGCCGCCGGAAGCTTCGTCAGCTTCATCCCCTTGTTCGACGGCCCCGCGCTATGTCTGAACCCATCCCTCGGTTCCTTTGAACGCCCAGCCGTCAGCGTTGCGCCTAAACCGGAGGGTCCCCCAGCCTGCCCAGCAGCACCAGTAGACGCGCACCAGGTAGTCGTCGCCCTCTCGATCGGCGCCGGCCAGAGTTACCGCAACTGCGTTCGTCACATTCGATCCCAACACCACAACCTCGTCGCCGTCGTTGCGACAGCTGGAGCCGGCCCTGACGCCCGCGACCCCGAGACGCTTAAGGATGTCCTCTGGAGGATCAACCGCGCTCTTGCTCTGATGCCCAGGCACTGGTGCCACGCTCAGGCAAACCGTCTTCCAGCCCAACCTGACGAACTGCTCAGCAATCAGCCGGTACAGGAGCTCGTGCTCGGCTAGCCCGTCCATGGCGATGCTGGCCACTTGATCAGGCGCCCACCCCGGAGTCGACAGCACAGACGCGACCGGCCTCGGTGTTGAAGCGGCTGGTGCTCCGGTCTTCACCGGTCGGTTGTCGGAACAGGAAGCCAGGGCAACCGCAACCAAGAGGAATGCTGCCTTGGCCATGCTCACTCCGCCACAGGTCCGTCGAACACCGGGGATAAGCTGCGAAGCGGTGCCCGCGTCCAACCTGGCCGGCGCGGGCATGAGGCGGCACCTTCGTTCGCGGAACGGTGCCGCCGAAAGCTTCGTCAGCTTCATCCCCTTGTTCTGCGGCCCCGCTCGGCCAGGAGTCTTGGGTTCCGCATGACAGCTTCGAGTTCTTCCCGACGACAGAAGGGCCACACGGCGAAGTCTCCCGCCTCCAGGAACTCCTCCCACCTCTTGCGCTTCATGCGTTCCCACCAGCCGAAGGTCAGGAGATTCACCGGCCAGTTGAAGATTCGCATCAGGTCGTATTCGGGCCAAATGTACTCGGAGTCCGAATGGAGGAAGGCGATCCACCGCGCCACCGTCCTTCGGGCCTGCGATCCTCGAGGGATGGGATGGTCCACCACGAAATGATGGTGAGTGTCGTCGTATAGGCCCCAAGCCATTCCCTTGACCGCCACCGCGCCGCGGTCGCGCCAGTCCACATCGACTTCGTCGAGTTCGTCATTCGAGATGCGTCCGGACACGTACTGCCGAAGCGCAACCCCCAGCCGATCACGCGACTCTCGGTGGATCACCGCGCTCACCTCCTGGTCCGCAGAACACCGGGGATAAGCTGCGAAGCGGTGCCCGCGTCCGAACGTGACGGCGCGGGCATGAGGCGGCATGTCCATCCTGGCAACCATGCCGCCGAAAGCTTCGTCAGCTTCATCCCCTTGTTAGGCCGCTTCGTCGACCCCTTGCGCGGTGTAGAGCGTCTCTGGGGCAATGTCGGCCCCGTTCGGCCACGTCACGGTACCTGCCTCGACGAAGAAGCGCTGGAAGTACTCGACGTTCTTCAGCGGCTCGAACACCGGGCCGACGAGCCAGGAAGCGAAGTCCACGGTCTTGGCGCGACCGTCGTGAAAGACCAAGTGGAGACGGTGGCCGCCACGGTACTCCGCGCGCACGACATACGGGAGGTTGCCCATGCCTTACTCCAGCGGCTCGATCCTGTCGAGCGCGCGACCTGCCTCCATGTTCGCCCAGTTTGCCTCGAGCTGGACTGCATGCTGGATCGCCCAGTCGCGAATCAGACGCTTTGCCACACCCGACCGAATGTCCCCCGCCAGGAGGTTGCCGGCGAAGTCAAACGTAGCTTGCTGGCCTTGGTACTCGGCGTGGAAATGCGGCGGCCGATGCTCTTGATAGAACATCCGGATGACGATTCCGAAGAACGTGGAGATGACCGGCATACGACCGGATCTTACGCCGGCAGGCCGCGCTCCGCACGTGTCGGCCTAACACCGGGGATAAGCTGCGAAGCGGTGCCCGCGTCCGACCGCGCCAGCGCGGGCATGAGGCGGCATGTCCATTCTGGCAACCATGCCGCCGAAAGCTTCGTCAGCTTCATCCCCTTGTTCGGCAGCTCGCCACAGGCATTCACCGATCCCTACCTCGGACGATGCTGCGTTCCCTTTCCGTAGGTGATGCCGAGGTACTCGCCCGAACGTCGCACAACCTGTCGGTGCCAGATACCCCGTGGCACAAGGCACGTCTGCCCAGGCTGCAAAGACACGGTCACCTCGCCACCCGCCCGCTCGAACACGACGTCCATCTCGCCAGTAAGCATCGTGAGGAGCTCGTCGCCAGCTGGATGTAGCTCCCACGCCTGAGCGTCACGGTCGATCGAGTACCGGGCGAGCAGCCAACCGTCTCCGCCGGCCACAAGCGCAACGCCAGACGACTTCGGCTGGCCGCTCATCAGCTCTTGCCAGAACCCGCCCGATGGTACCAAGGGAGCGGAGCCACCATCCTTCAGAAACACATAAGTATCGTCAAGACCGAACGAGTCGGCCCGCGCTTCGCTCATCACCACTCCCCTTGCCTACACCGCGCATCGCCCCACTTCAGTCTGCCGAACACCGGGGATAAGCTGCGAAGCGGTGCCCGCGCCCATGCCGCTAACCGGCGCGGGCATTCGGCGGCACCTCCGGCCGAGCGCCGCTTGCGGCGCGAGGGTTGGTGCCGCCGAAAGCTTCGTCAGCTTCATCCCCTTGTTCGACGGCACGCTCGCGGGGCAGCCTGTCCAGGCAACGGATCGGGCATCGGACCTTGGATGTACGTTCCGCACGACACCGTTGCCGAGTCGGTAGCCGTGCATTGGTGCTCCTGGTATCGGGTGACCGCTTCGGCCCGAAGCGTCACCAGTTCGCCACGGCGCAGATCGCGAAGTCGACTCCCCACGCTCGGAGCCGCCTGGATGAAGCCCGCGGGCACCTGTCCGTAGTGAATGGCGTCCAAGTGCTGCGGTTGCCGTGCCTCGATGGTCCACACCGATGCCCCACCAGCGTCGACCACGGCAAGGCACGAAATGCCCTCTGGCGATCGGAATGTCAGGAGGTTGCTCTCGTCGACGTACACGAGACTCCAGTAGAGATACGACGCCAGCAGAGCAACCGCGATGGCTCCCGCACTGGCACCGACGACTCTGCGTGTATTCATCTCGACCACCGGTCGCCGACCCACGCACCGTTCGTCAGTCGACCCGCTCTGCCCGGTGTCCGTCGAACACCGGGGATAAGCTGCGAAGCTCCGAAGTTAGCCGCGCTTCGTCAGCTTCATCCCCTTGTTGGACCGCCTCGTCGCTCCCTGGACGGTGTGGATTTTATGCTGAGCGTCGTGCAGTGCGAAGCGGGCTGGGTCGGCTGGTAGGCGGGCACAGCGGCAGCGAGTCGGGCAGAGCGCGGAGCTTCCGACACAGCGGGACGGGCCGGCGGACGATCAAGAGGCCGCGAAACCCCTCGAGCAGGCACACCACGCCTGTCGAAACAGGCACGTAGAGCAAGCCGAACCCGCTCATGCCGCTCGCGCCTGGGCTTCGCCGGGCCGCGGCCGCGAACGGAGCAACACCCGCTTGCCGCAGATCGGACAGTGCGTGGGGATCACCGCCTCCACTCGAGGGACCCGGCTCGTCAGTACCGCCAGAACCTCGGGCTCCAGCGGAACGACTTTGGATGCCTCTTCCCGCAGCTGCGCGCTTACGCCGGCGCCGCGCCGGTAAAGGCCGTACCCGCGAACCATGTGGAAGCCACGCGGCGGTACGTGCTGCAGCACTCGCCGCACGAACTCCCGATGTGACAACGGCATCGGCTTGATCGGCACGCCGGCTGGACCCTCGCTCCGGTTGTCCTTGTACTCAAACCAGACCGACTGCGCGTCCATCGCCACAAGACGGCTCTCGCCGATTGGCCCACCGCTGAGATAGCGGCCGAGGTAGTTCAGCACCGCTGTCGGGTCCTCGTACCGCTCGCAGACCTCGACGTTCCAGCGTCGCTGCCGCAGGTCGCGGCACAGCTGCTTCACCCGTGCCGCGTCCCACCCCTCCGGCAGCCGCAGCTTCCCGCCCTTCGCCAACTGCAGCAGGCCGTGGCAGAACGTCTCCTTGAACAGAACCTGCAGCGGCTTTACCGCAAACAGGCACCGCCGACGCGCCGCGACCCACCCGCGACCCAACGTCGCTCCTCCAGCGCTCACCACCGCGTGGACGTGAGGGTGCAAGAACAGCTGCTGCCCCCAGGTATGCAGCGCCATCAGCACCCCGGGGACCGCGCCCACGTATCTCGCTTCCGCCGCCAGCGTGAAGATCGCGTGCCGCACGCTGTCGAACAGCAGCTTGCCCAACACCTGGTAGTTGTGCAGCCACAGCTCGTTCAGCTCGTGCGGCACCGTGAAGATCACGTGATGATGCGCGCACCCCAGCAGCAGGCGCGCTTGCCGCTCTAACCACATCGCACGCCGGCGGTATGCACAGCGCGGGCACGACCGGCTCCGGCAGGCGTTGTAGTGCCGCGTGATCACGTGCCCGCTCTCGCACTCGGACCAGTGACCGCCAAGCTCCTGCGTGCGGCACCGCATCACGTCCCGAAACGCACGCCCAACCGCTGGCGGCAGACGCGCGAAAGTCGCGTCATCCGAAGCGGAGCGGAACACGTCGGCCAGGCGCAGGCCCATGGCCGCCGATGGTGCCAGTCCAGCACGCCAGCCAGCAGGCGCGGCGTGACGCCTCAGACAGTGTCACAACACGCGCGCCAGCTCGCTCTCAGCCGGCGTACAACTCCGTCATGACCTGATCGTCTTGCACCCCACCATGACCGCACACGCATTGCGGTCCCCCGAAGGGGTCGGTCCAACACCGGGGATAAGCTGCGAAGCGGTGCCCGCGTCGCTGCCGCGACGGCGCGGGCATTCGGCGGCACCTCCGGCCGAGCGCCGCTTGCGGCGCGAGGGTTGGTGCCGCCGAAAGCTTCGTCAGCTTCATCCCCTTGTTCGACAGCAAAGCAACGCTTGCCAAGGTCGGTCTGGCCTCCGTACCAGTTCCGTCAGCCGGCCCGGGTCCGTTCAGCCGGCTCACATACTACGCCCGGCGAGCGACGACGCGACTACGAGTCCGACCGCTGCTCATTCCGCCGGCTCGCCCTCTCGCCCCGCACACCATTGGGCGAGGTCAGCCCGACGTCTGACGTCGGTGCCGTGAGCGAATGCGGTGTGTCGAGGAAGCATTGCCAACACGCATTCCCCACGACCTGGCTCCGTACGACGAACCACCTGGAATGCATCGCGCCCGCGAGGTGACACGATTGGCTCAAGCCGTGGAGGCTTCAGCCGTGCAGGCCACAGCGTCCGTTTGTCTGTCGAACACCGGGGATAAGCTGCGAAGCGGTGCCCGCGTCCATGCCTCTGGCCGCGCGGGCATGTGGCGGCACCTCAGCTCGCCGTACGGGTGCCGCCGAGAGCTTCGTCAGCTTCATCCCCTTGTTCGGCGACCGGCGAAGTCCGTTACGCCTCCGTTGTCGTTGCCGTACAACAGGCCGGCACTCACACCCAACGCAAGCGTCGGTCGAGAGTATCGCATGGCCAGGCTGAGAAGCCCGAGATTCATTCTCACGACCCGCATGACACCGCGCGACTCCGTACCGACTCGGCGGCTACCTCCTGCAACGCGCAACCCGAGACCCGTGACCGGGGGTCGTGCTGGGTAGGAGAAGGCGCGGTGCTCTTGGTCAGGTACGGATGCGATGCCCATCCGCCCGCGAGCACTGTCGGCCTGGGAGCACGGCCGACGTGCCGCGACTGCCTCCGTTGAGTTCGCCGAACACCGGGGATAAGCTGCAAGGCTCCGAAGTTGACCACGCTTTGTCAGCTTCATCCCCTTGTTGGACCGCCTCGTCGCTCCCTGGACGGTGTGGATCTTATGCTGAGCGTCGTGCGAGTGCGAAGCGGGTCGGGTCGGCTGGTAGGCGGGCACAGCGGCAGCGAGTCGGGCAGAGCGCGGAGCTTCCGACACAGCGGGACGGGCCGTCGGACGATCAAGAGGCCGCGAAACCCCTCGAGCAGGCACACCACGCCTGTCGAAACAGGCACGTAGAGCAAGCCGAACCCGCTCATGCCGCTCGCGCCTGGGCTTCGCCGGGCCGCGGCCGCGAACGGAGCAACACCCGCTTGCCGCAGATCGGACAGTGCGTGGGGATCACCGCCTCCACTCGAGGGACCCGGCTCGTCAGTGCCGCCAGAACCTCGGGCTCCAGCGGAACGACTTTGGATGCCTCTTCCCGCAGCTGCGCGCTCACGCCGGCGCCGCGCCGGTAAAGGCCGTACCCGCGAACCATGTGGAAGCCACGCGGCGGCACGTGCTGCAGCACTCGCCGCACGAACTCCCGATGTGACAGCGGCATCGGCTTGATCGGCACGCCGGCTGGACCCTCGCTCCGGTTGTCCTTGTACTCAAACCAGACCGACTGCGCGTCCATCGCCACAAGACGGCTCTCGCCGATTGGCCCACCGCTGAGATAGCGGCCGAGGTAGTTCAGCACCGCTGTCGGGTCCTCGTACCGCTCGCAGACCTCGACGTTCCAGCGTCGCTGCCGCAGGTCGCGGCACAGCTGCTTCACCCGCGCCGCGTCCCACCCCTCCGGCAGCCGCAGCTTCCCGCCCTTCGCCAACTGCAGCAGGCCGTGGCAGAACGTCTCCTTGAACAGAACCTGCAGCGGCTTTACCGCAAACAGGCACCGCCGACGCGCCGCGACCCACCCGCGACCCAACGTCGCTCCTCCAGCGCTCACCACCGCGTGGACGTGAGGGTGCAAGAACAGCTGCTGCCCCCAGGTATGCAGCGCCATCAGCACCCCGGGGACCGCGCCCATGTATTTCGCTTCCGCCGCCAGCGTGAAGATCGCGTGCCGCACGCTGTCGAACAGCAGCTTGCCCAACACCTGGTAGTTGTGCAGCCACAGCTCGTTCAGCTCGTGCGGCACCGTGAAGATCACGTGATGATGCGCGCACCCCAGCAGCAGGCGCGCTTGCCGCTCTAACCACATCGCACGCCGGCGGTATGCACAGCGCGGGCACGACCGGCTCCGGCAGGCGTTGTAGTGCCGCGTGATCACGTGCCCGCTCTCGCACTCGGACCAGTGACCGCCAAGCTCCTGCGTGCGGCACCGCATCACGTCCCGAAACGCACGCCCAACCGCTGGCGGCAGACGCGCGAAAGTCGCGTCATCCGAAACGGAGCGGAACACGTCGGCCAGGCGCAGGCCCATGGCCGGCGATCATGCCGGCCGAGCACGCCGGACTGCCGCCGCGCTGTGACATCTCAGACAGTGTCACAACACCCGCGACGGCACAGGCTCAGCCGGCGTACAACTCCGTCATGACCTGATCGTCTTGCACCCCACCATGACCGCACACGCACTGCGGTCCCCCGAAGGGGTCGGTCCAACACCGGGGATAAGCTGCGAAGCGGTGCCCGCGTCCATGCCGTCAATCGGCGCGGGCATTCGGCGGCGCCTCCGGCCGCAGCGCCGCTTGCGGCGCGAGGGTTGGTGCCGCCGAAAGCTTCGTCAGCTTCATCCCCTTGTTCTACGGCCTCGTCGCCCTTCGCAGATCTCAGCCGCTTCCCTCTCCCTCAAACCCACCGATTCGTTGGCTGTCCGTTCCCGCCCCGTTTAGCTCCAGTCCTCGTCCCGCCGGCTCGAGCTGTCCTCGTCGGCCCCTGGTCCGTTGGCTCGTCTGGCTCGTTTCTCTCTTGTCCGTTGTTGTTAGTTAACGCACGATCCTGCCGGTTCAGGTCCTATTGCATTTCCATTTGTTCGGACCTGTTCTGGCAGTCGTCCGCTCTATCGTTCACCTACTACCATGGTTCATTTCTAGTTCTGGCCCGTAGAACACCTAGTATGCGAAGGAAATACTGGATAACAGCGCGAGGATAGTAGATATTGGATCTTGCACGAAGGAGTATTCGAACAAGGAGGTCCGCCACCTGGTCAGCCCTCGGACGGGTCAAGAATCCAGCGGGCTGCGTACCGGTTTGCCGATCCGCTGGGGTGCATGAGTGTAGATCAGGGTCGTCGCGACGTCGCTGTGGCCCAGCAGCTCCTGGATCGTTCGGATGTCGTAGCCAGCTTCGACGAGGTGAGTGGCGAAGGAGTGTCGCAGGGTGTGGCAGGTCGCGGGTTTCGTCAGTCCAGCGGCGCGCACGGCGACGGCGAATTCACGCTGGAGGAGGCTCTCGTGCACGTGGGAGCGTTGGCGCTCCCACGTGCGCGGGTCAGTGCGGATGCGGCTCCCGGGAAACACCCACTGCGGGCCCCATTCGCGTGTCGAACGCCCATGGTCGGGCACGAGGGCCACTGGAACGGGAACAACGCCGGCGCCGGCACGCAGGTCCTCGAGGTGCTGATGCCTGACGCGCTCGAGATGCTCCCGCAGCTCGGGGGCCAGGCTGCTTGGCAATAGCGCCAGCCGGTCTTTGCGGCCCTTCCCGTCCCTGACCCGGACTTGAAGCTCCGTGAAATCGATGTCCTGGACGCGCAGCCGACAGCACTCGCTGATCCGCAAGCCGGAGCCGTAGAGCAGGGCCACCATCAGGCGGTACGGGGCGCCCAGCTTCAGCAGGAGGCGTTCGACTTCTTCACGAGCCAGGACCGTGGGCTGGCGCGGCGGCCTGCGGGCGCGCACCACGTGGTCGAGGCCGACCGGACGCCGCTTGAGCACGTCGCGGAACAGGAACTGGAGTGCGCTCAGCGCCTGATTTTGCGTGGCAGCACTGACGTTTGCCTCTTGCGCGAGGTGGCCCAGGAACTGACGCACTTCCCGCAGACCGAGGAGTTCCGGATGGCGTTGATGGTGGAAGACGACGAACCGGCGCACCCAGGCGATGTAGGCCTTCTCCGTGTGGAGGCTGTAGTGACGGAGGCGGATGGCTTGGCGGGTGTGCTCGAGCAGGTTCCTCAGCAGCTGAGGTGGCGCAGGGCCTCCGCTCGGAATCGGTGGCTCGGGATCGGGGGGTGGCGAGCCGCTGTCCATGCGCTATCCCAGCAGGTCGAGGGGGCTGCGCACGCCGCGCCCGCCGCGGTTGAGGACGTGGGTGTAGATCATCGTGGTGGAGACGTCGCTGTGGCCGAGCAGCTCCTGGATGGTCCGGATGTCGTAGCCGGTCTCGAGCAGGTGGGTGGCGAAGGAGTGGCGCAGGGTGTGGCAGGTGGCGGGCTTGGGCGAGGCCGGCCGCGCGCACGGCGGCGGCGAACGCGCGCTGCAGGACGCGTCTCGTGCAGGTGGTGGCGGCGGCGCTGGCCGGTCGCGGGGTCGACGTAGATGCGGTGGGCCGGGAAGACCCACTGCCAGGCCCACTCGCGGTTGGCGTTCGGGTACTTGCGCTCGAGCGCGTCGGGCAGCGCGACGTAGCCGGCGCGGCCCTCGACGTCGGCGTGGTGACGGCGCTCGACGCGCTCGAGGTGGGCGCGCAGCGGGTCGCGCGAGGCGCGCCGGGAGCACGGTGAGGCGGTCCTTGCGGCCCTTGCCGTCGCGGACGGTGATCTCGTGGCGGTCGAAGTCGACGTCCTTGACGCGCAGGCGGCAGCACTCGAGCAGGCGCAGGCCGGCGCCGTACATCAGCGCGCACATCAGCCAGGGCGCGCCGCGCAGCTGGCGCAGGACGGCCTGGACCTCCTCGCGCGCGAGCACGAGCGGCAGGCGCACGGGCCGCTTGGCGCGCGCGGCCGTCCTCGAGCCCCGCCAGCTCGCGGCCGAGGACGTCGCGATAGAGGAAGACGAGCGCGCTGAAGGCCTGGTTCTGGGTGGAGGCGCTGACCTGGCGCGTGCGTGGCGAGGTGGGAGAGGTAGCCGGTGACCTCGGGGGCGCCCAGCCGGTCGGGGTGGCGCTTGTCGTGGAACAGGATGTAGCGGCGGATCCAGGCGAGGTAGGCCTTCTCGGTGCGCCGGCTGTAGTGGCGCGCGCGGATCGACAGGCGCACGCGGTCGAGCAGGCGCGGCGGCGGCGACGGGTGAGGCAGGTCGTCTCTCATCGCTCCTCCCGCGGGTGGCGAGCGGACGCCACGTGAATGTCGCCGCCGGGAGAGGGGCGGCGGGTCGGGTACCAATCATCGGGGGGAGGACGGACGGGGAAGGTCCGGAGGGGCGAAAGCCCCGTGGGAGTCCGATCAGCCGGGGCGGCTCAATAGAAGAGCACGGCCCCCCCGCCCTTCTCCTTGACCCGCTTGTCGGCGAGCGCCAGGATGGCGTCGCGCCGGGCGACCAGGCCCTCGATCTGCATCTTGTCGAGCCAGGGGCCCAGCCGCGCCTCGAGCTGCGCCGCGTCGAGCGCCCGCAGCCGCTCGAGCACCGAGCGGGAGAAGCACTGCAGGTCGTCGGGCGCCATCAGCTCCCTCTGGATGCGGAAGGCGCGCGAGTTGTCGATCGCGTAGACCTTGAAGGTCGGGTCGACCAGCACGTTGCGCACGTTCTGGAAGTCGTTGTTGTGGGTGAGCTGGTGGAACAGGCGCAGGTTGTACAGCTGGTTGTTCCAGCGCGGCCGGTGGGGCGGCTCCAGCTTGCGCCTCCCCCGCTCGTCCTCGGTGATGGCCTGCTCCACCCAGAGCTGGAGCGAGCCCCTGCGGCCGTCGATGCGGCGCTCCACCGTCGGGGGCACGAGCCCGAGGCCCAGCAGCTTGTCGAGCTCGTAGGCCGCGATCTCGCTCTTCCACGAGTCGCGGAAGTCGAACTCCCAGCCGCGCTCCATTCGCTGCTGGCCGATCTGGTGGACGTCGATCGTCTTCCAGACGCCGTGCAGCGTGTGGCTGTCGTCGCTGAGCGTCAGCCGCTCGGGGTGTGTGACGCCCTCGCTGATCGCCTTTCGCTCGACGACGCGAGCGGTGCGCAGGAACTCTTCGGCTTCCGGGCCCTGGAGGACGAGCCCGGACGGCTTCGGCTCCTCGGCTGCGAGAGGCCCGGCCAGCGGGAGGGCCGCCCCGAGTGCGAGGGCCAGGAGGAACAGCGGGGCCACGACGGCCAGCAGCCGGTGGACTCGGGCGAGCCGCACGCGGCGCACCGCCGCTCGAAGAGGGACGAGCTGCGACGCCATCATTCGCCACCTCCGAAAGGCCTGGCCGGAGTCTGCACCGGGCGCCGTCGTGACACAAGCGGAATCCGCTATTCCTTCGTCCACTCCGGCACGCGCCCGGGCGTCCAGGGCGCGCCCGCCTGCTCGAGCTGCTCCTCGAGCGCGCGCAGGTCGATCTCGAGGAGCGTGCGCAGGGCGGCGAGCTGCGTCCCGAAGGCCGCGGCCGCGACGTCGTAGGCCTGGCGGTTGGTGCCGGTGGGCGCGACGGTGGCCGTCCAGTGGCTGGCGACGATCGCCTCGACGCGCTCCGAGATCGACTCCGGCACCGGCTCGTTGCGCGCGCGGATCGCCTCGTCTCCGCGCAGGGCGACGAGCACGTCGTCGAGCGCGCGCTGGATGCGGCGGGCCTCGGCGCCGAGCTTCGCGTCGGCCGCGGGCGTCTCGTCCACGGCTTTCACGACGTGCTTGAGGCGCGTCTGCGCCTCCTCGGCCGCGTCGATCGCGCCCAGCACGGCGCGCTGCAGGCGGGCGGTCTTGCGCTCGAAGGCCAGCAGCGCCGCCGGGTCCTGGGCCTTGAGCGTCTGCAGGCCGAGCGACTCGACGACGAACGTCTGCGGCGTGCCGAGCGGCGTCAGCGCTCCGTCGACGCGTTTCTCGAACGACACGGTGTAGCGGCCGGGCACGGCCAGCGGACCCTGGGGCACGTCGAAGAAGGGGTTCTCGGTCGCGGGGGGCATGGGCTTGAGCGAGACGGGGTTCGAGGCCGGGAAGCGCAGGTCCCAGGCGACGCGGTGGACGCCGGCCTTGGTGGGCCCGGTGAGCCGCCGCACCACCTGGCCGTCCGCGTCCTTCACGGTCAGCACGACGGCGGGCTCCTCCTCGCGGGCCTCGGCGCGCAGCTCGTCCTGCGACGGGTAGGGCGGCGGCGCCGTCCCCTGCTTCGCCGCCTCCTTCTCCGTCTCCTAGCGCGCCTGGCGCTTCGTGCGCAGCTCGTCCTTCAGGTAGTAGGTGAAGACGGCGCCGAAGGGCGGGTTGGGCGCGGTGTAGAACGCCTCGCCCTGGAAGCCCTTCTCCTTGAGGCCGAGCGGGACGGACGGGATGTAGGCGAGCGCCTTCCTGACGGGGAAGCTGAGCGCGTCCCGCTCGAGCGTCGGCGGGCTTCGTCACGCGCAGCGGCGCTCAGTCGTCGAGGACGTAGAAGCCGCGGCCGAAGGTCGCGATCACCAGGTCGTCCTCGCGCTTCTGGAAGGCGAGGTCGTGCACCGCGATCGTGGGCAGGCCGCCCTTGAGCTGGACCCACTTCTTGCCGCCGTCGCGCGAGAAGAAGAGGCCGAACTCGGTGCCGGCGAAGAGCAGGTCCTTGTCCACCACGTCCTCGGCCACGGTCCAGACGTTGCCGCGGGCGGGCAGGTCGCCGGCGACGGTCGTCCAGCTGCGGCCGCGGTCGGCGCTGCGCAGCAGGTAGGGCTTGAAGTCGCCGTTCTTGTGGTTGTCGAAGGCCGCGTAGACGACGTTCGCGTCGTAGCGCGAGGCGAACAGGTCGCTGACGTAGGCCATGGCCGGGACGCCGGGGAAGCTCTCCTGCCTCCGCCAGCGTCCCGCCACCGTCCTCGCTCACCTGCACCAGGCCGTCGTCGGTCCCGACGTAGAGCAGCCCCTCGACGAGCGGCGACTCGTCGAGCGAGACGATGTTGCCGTAGAACGACGTCGACTGGCTCTTCGCGACGGCGTCCGGGCCCCAGACCCTGCCCATCACCTTGAGCGCGTTGCGGTCGAGCTTGCGCGTGAGGTCGCCGCTGACCGGCGTCCAGGAGTCGCCGCGGTCGTCGCTGCGGAACAGGCGCTGCGCCGCGAAGTAGAGGCGCGTCGGCTTGTGCGGGCTGATCATGAGCGGGCTGTCCCAGTTCCAGCGCAGGGGCGGCTCGCCGTGGGCCTCCTGCGGCTGGATCAGCACCGCCTCGCCGCTCCTGCGGTCGTAGCGGGCGAGAACGCCGTACTGCAGCGTCGGAGTAGACGATGTTGGGGTCGCCGGGGTCGATCCGCGCGTGGAAGCCGTCGCCGCCCCAGGTGACGAACCAGTCGGAGTTGGCGATGCCGTGCGCGTTCAGCGTGCGCGAGGGGCCGCCCAGGGTGTTGTTGTCCTGGGTGCCGCCGTAGACGTAGTAGACGGGCTGCGAGTCGTCGACGTCGACGCGGTAGAACTGGGTCACCGGCAGGTTGGCGAAGAAGCGCCAGGTCGCCGCGCGGTCGCAGCTCTCGTAGAGCCCGCCGTCGCAGCCGACGAGGTAGTGGTCGGTGTCGTCGGGGTCGATCCACAGCGCGTGGTTGTCGACGTGCTTGTAGCGCTCGCCGAGGTTGCGCCAGGTCTTGCCGCCGTCGTCGGTCACCTTCAGGAAGACGTCCATCGAGTAGACGCGCTCCTCGTTCTTCGGGTCGACGAAGATCTCCTGGTAGTACATCGGCCCGCCGGGGTTGTAGTCGCAGCGCTTCTCCCAGGTCTCGCCGCGGTCGGTGGAGCGGAAGATGCCCCCGGCCTTGTCGGCCGCGGCCGTCTCGACCAGCGCGTAGACGACGTCGGGGTCGCTCGGCGCGAGCGCCAGGCCGATCCGGCCCATCTCCTCCTTCGGCAGGCCGCTCGTGATCTTGCGCCAGGTCTTGCCGCCGTCGGTCGTCTTGTGCAGGCCGGACTCGGGGCCGCCGTCGATCAGCGTGTAGACGTGGCGCCGGCGCTGCCAGGCGGCCGCGATCAGCACGTCGGGGTCGCGCGGGTCCATGACGACGTCGCTGACGCCGGTGTTCTCGCTCGATCGTGAGCACGGCGTTCCAGGTCTTGCCGCCGTCGGTCGTCTTGTAGAGGCCGCGGTCGCCGCCCGGCGCCCAGAGCGGGCCCTGCGCGGCGACGTAGACGACGTTCGAGTCGCGCGGGTCGACCAGGATCTTGCCGACGTGCTCCGAGGCCTTGAGGCCGACGTTCTTCCAGCTCTTGCCGCCGTCCGTCGACTTGTAGACGCCATCGCCGTAGCCGACGCTGCGCTGGGCGTTGTTCTCGCCGGTGCCGACCCAGACGACGTAGGGGTCCTTGGGGTCGATGGTGACGCAGCCGATCGAGTAGGAGCCCTCGCCGTCGAAGACGGGCGTCAAGCTGATGCCGGCGTTCTCGGTCTTCCACACGCCGCCCGAGGCGACCGCCAGGAACCAGCGCTTCTTGTCGGTCGGGTCGACCGCGATGTCGACGACGCGGCCGGAGGTGACGGCCGGGCCGATGGAGCGGAGGGCGAGGCCGCTCCAGGTGTCGGCCGTCCAGCCGCCCTTCGGCGCCGGCGTCTCCTCTTTAATGGGCTCGTTCTTGATGCGGTCCTTGGTGGGCGGGGCGGCGGCCCGTGCGAGGCCGGACAGGGGAAGCAGGACCGTGAGCACGGCCGCGGGCGCGAGGGACCTGGTCAAGGGCAGCTCCGTGGAAATGTGGGCGCGAAGGGGCATTCTGGCGGTTTCGGAGCCGTTTGTCATGCCGCTCCCCGGCGGGCCGGATACGCATCCGCAGGAGGAATCTCAGTGAAGCGCCGCCGGAAAGGGACTACCTTGTGCGGAGAGCAGGCGACGCTCCGGCGACGCTGCGGATCGACCAGCGGATCAGGGGGGTGCCATGAGCGCGCGTTCCCTTCCCTCGAAGGCGGCTGCCGTCGGGCTGCTGTCGGTCCTGGCCGGCGCCGCGTTCCTCGCCGGCGCACGCCCCGGCCCGGCCCAGGAGGCGGCAGCGACGGCCGCCGCCTGCGCGAAGATCTGGATCGGCCACGAGGCCGAGTACGAGGAGATGCTGCGCAGCGCGCCGGTCGCGCGCACGGAGAAGATCGCGACCGGCGTCACGCACCCCAAGCGCATCTACTTCGCTCCCGGGCTGCCGTTCGCGAGCGCGGCCTGGAAGCCGCTCCTGCCCGGCAAGTACGCCGGCTTCGAGGAGAGCTACCGCTCCGAGATCGCGGCCTACGAGCTGGACAAGCTGCTGGGGCTGCAGATGGTGCCGCCGACGGTGGAGCGCAGGCTCGGGGCCCAGACGGGCGCCGTGATCCTGTGGGTCGAGAACGTGAAGGCCTGGGACGTGAAGGCGAACGTGCGCGGGCCGGACCCGGTCGCCTGGGCGCGGGAGTTGGTGCGCATGAAGATGTTCGACGCGCTTTGCGGCAACATCGACCGCAACCAGGGCAACCTGCTCTACGATGCCGAGTACCACGTGGTGCTGATCGACCACTCGCGGGCGTTCGTCGACACCCAGGACATGACGAAGTTCCAGAAGTACCTGTTCGTGGACCGCCCGCTGTGGGAGCGCATGCAGGCGCTGACGCTCGAGTCGCTGCAGCCCGCGCTCGGCAAGTGGGTGAGCAAGGGCATGCTGCTGGCCATGCTGCAGCGGCGCGACCGCATGAAGGCCGAGATCGACCGGATGCTGGCGGCGCGCGGCGACAACGTCTGGCTGCGCTGAGGCGGGCCGGCGGAGAGGCGCGCACGGCTTTCCGCCGGCCCGGACTGCCCCGCGACTCGCGCGGCTGGCGCTCGCGGCTACTTGCCGCTGCGCACGTCCACGCGCGCCGCCGTCATCTTCGACTTCTCGGTCCCGAACGTCCCCAGGCAGACCACGCGACGGCCGGTCTGCACGTCCTCGAGCTTCGCGTCGGCGTTGCGGTAGGTGAACTTCGTGTCGGCGGTGAAGGCGATCGTCCACACGACGTTGTTCGTCTTCGACTGCCGGACCATGAACTCGGACTTGTCCTTGTTCACGTCCGTGACCGTGCCCTCGATGCGGTCCAGCTTCGTCGCCGTATCCTTCTTGGCCTGCGCCTGGGCGCCGGTCACCATCCCGGCGAACGCGACCAGGCCCACGAGCAGCAACCAAGCGATGCCCTTCCTCATGTGTACCTCCCTCGCCTCGGCAGGAACGGCCCTGATTCTAGGTTCTTCGCCTGGCAAATGACAATCGTTTCGAGACCCCCGGGCAAGACCGGAGCGAGCGCTCGAGGGAGGTAAACTGCGCTTTCATGTCGCGCCCAGCCCTGACCCGCCGGCTCGATGGGTTCGGAACGTCCATCTTCGCCGAGATGACCGCTCTCGCCCGCCGCCACGGGGCGGTGAACCTGGGCCAGGGCTACCCCGACTTCGACGGGCCGGAGTTCGCGAAGACGGCCGCGGCCGAGGCCCTGGCCGCGGGTCACAACCAGTACGCTCCGATGCCGGGCCTGCCCGCGCTGCAGCAGGCCGTGGCCGACCACCAGCGCCGCTTCTACGGCCTCGACTACGACCCGGCGCGCGAGGTGACGATCCACGCGGGCGCCACGGAGGCACTGTGCGCGACGCTTCAGGCGCTGCTCGACCCCGGCGACGAGGCGCTGGTGCTCGAGCCGTTCTACGACGCCTACCTGCCGGGCGTCGCGCTCGCGCAGGCGCGGGCCGTCGTCGTCCCGCTGGCGCCTCCCGAGTTCCGGCTCGATCCCGACGCGCTCTCGGCCGCCGTCTCGCCGCGCACGCGCGTGCTGGTGCTGAACTCGCCGAACAACCCCGCCGGGCACGCCTTCACGCGCGCGGAGCTCCAGGCGATCGCCGCAGTCTGCATCCGCCACGACGTGATCGTGGTGACCGACGAGGTGTACGAGCACGTCGTGTTCGACGGCGCGCACCTGCCGATCGCCACGCTGCCGGGCATGCGCGAGCGCACGGTCACCATCTCCTCGGCCGGCAAGACGTTCAGCCTGACCGGCTGGAAGGTCGGCTGGAGCTGCGCCGCGCCGGAGCTGGCGGCGGCGGTGCGCGCCGTGCACCAGTTCGTGACCTTCGCGGTGGCGACGCCGTTCCAGCACGCGGTGGCCGCGGCGCTCAGCGCGCCCGACGCGTACTACGAGAGCCTGCGCGAGGGCTACCGCGCGCGGCGCGACCGCCTGTGCGCGGGGCTGGCCGCGGTCGGGCTCGAGGTGCGGCCGCCCGAGGGCACCTACTTCGCGCTCGCCGACATCCGGCCGCTCGGCTTCGACGACGACGCCGCCTTCTGCCGCCGGCTGGTCGAGACCGTGGGCGTCGCCGCGATCCCGACGAGCGCCTTCGCGCTCGACGGGCGCCTGCGCCACCTGGTGCGCTTCGCCTTCTGCAAGGACGAGGCGACGCTGGCCGAGGGGCTGCGCCGGCTCGAGCGGCTGCGGCACCGCTAGCGGCCCGCGGTGGACAGGATCGCCGCGCGACCGCCACCTCGACGGCCGCGGCTGATCTGGCAGCGGCCATTGCTCGTGCAGACCGTTGCGGCGCGCGCTGCGCCGTAGCCGAGCCCCCGGAGCGCCCTCAACGATGTCGAGAAGCGGGCAGCGTCGGCACCCCGGGCAACGAGCTTCTCGACACCGTTGGCCTCGCGCCGTCCAGCGGCAGTCGCCGGCGATCCCGCTGCTCAGCCGGCGAAGAGTCGCTGCCTGCCGAGCTTCCGATCGATGTGCAGCCGTGGGCTGTGCTAGAGCGAGCAGCCCACTCCGCGGCCGAGGGTCGCCTCTGCCTTGCGCTCGGCCGCGCGGGCCTCCGCCCCGAGCAGACGCGCGGCGACGAGCGAGCGCCGGGCGGACAGGGCCTCGAGCGGCGACGCGTCGCCCGCGTCCCGCGCCTTCTCCACGCGGGCGAGGTTCCGCTCGAGCTCCGGGAGGGCGCTGCCCTCCCAGACGTCGACGGCCTCGCGCGACCGCAGCAGCGCCGCGCGGGCCTGCCGGACCTCCAGGGCGATCCTCTCGCGGGTCTCGACGTAGCGGCGTGCCTCCAGCTCGAGCCCGGCCCGCGCCCGGGCGAGACGCTTCTCGCGGCGGCCGAGGGGCTGCGGTCCCTTCTGCGGCCCGGCCTGGGCGGCGCCGCTCGCGTCGAGCCTGGCCACGAGGGCCAGGACCTCCGAGTGCGGGATCCCCGCGCGCCCAGCTGCCGCTTCCATCGCCAGCTCGGCGGCGCGCAGCTCGGGGCGAGCGGCGAGGGCCTCCTTCAGGAGCGCGTCCGGCTCGGGCAGCCGCGGCCGCGTGGCCGCGGCGGGGGCCAGCACGAGCGGGCTCGGCGCTTCGCCGGCGAGGCCCACCAGCGCGAGCAGGGCTTCGCTCGACGACTTCGCGGCGCGAGCCGCGCGCACCGCCTCGTCCCGGGCGCGCGTCGCGTCGACCCGGAAGAAGGCAGCCTCGAGCTGGCTGATCTCGCCCGCCCTCAGCTGCGTGGCGGCGATGGCGGCGATGCTCACGCGCACGTCTCGCGAGTCCTCGGCCAGGCGCGCTCGCTCCTCCTCCAGCAGGGCGTCGGCGTAGGCCAGGCGCACGTCGCGCACGAGGTCGAGGCCGCCCAGCAGGCGCAGCGTGGTACGCGCCAGGTCCGAGGGCCCGTCCGCCGAGCGTCGCCGGCGCTGCCGAAGCGCCTCGACCGGCCAGGCTCGCCTGAACTCGAGCTGCTTCGGACCGGGCGGCAGCAGGATCGAGAAGACCGGGTTGCGGATGAGGCCCGTCTCGACGAGGTCGGCCTTCACGAGCCCCAGCTCCGCCAGCGCCAGCTCGAGGCCGGCGCTCCTCCAGAGGGCGATGGCGACCGCCTCGTCTTCGCTGAGGCCGTCGCTGAGCGAGACTCCTTCCGGCAGCGCCGCCCCGCTGCCGGGCGCCGCTCGCAGGGCGAAGCCGGCGAGGGTGCGGAGCTCGCCGGAGACGAGGCCTCCGCCCCGGGCGGAGCGCGCGGCACAGCCCGTCGCCAGGGAAGCGAGCAGGAGCAGGACGGCGGCCTTCGTCGGACGGCCGATCTCGGGCGGGGCCATTCGGCTACAGGTTGAGGACCGGGCGCAGTGGGCCGAGCGGCGCGTCGCCCTCGTAGAGCACGCGCTCGAGGAAGAGGCCGGACGGCGGCGCGGTGAGCTTCGCGGGCACGTCGGAAGGTCCCTCGAGGAAGCGCCCGACGTCCTGCGCGCGCAGCCCGCCCCGCCCGACCTCTGTCAGCACGCCCACCATGCGCCGGACCATCTTCCACAGGAAGTGCGAGGCCAGGATGCGCACGAGGACGAGCTCCCCCGCCTGCTCGACCTGCACGCGCTCGACCTCGACGCGCGTCGAGCCTTCCCTCGCCTCGGCGTCCGCGTAGGACGCGAAGTCGTGCATGCCCTCGAACAGCCGCGCGCAGGCGGCCATCGCCGCCACGTCGAGCGGGTCGCGGATCCACCACACGAGCGGCTTGCCGAAGGCCGTGCGCCGGCGAGCGACCTGGTACAGGTAGCTGCGGCCGAGCGCCGAGTGGCGCGCGTGGAATTGGCGGGTGACCTTCGCCGCGCGCAGCACGTTCACGTCGGCCGGCAGCTCGTCGTTCAACGCGCGGCGCAGCGTCTCGGGCGCGAGCCGCGTCTCCAGGTCGAGGTGGGCCACCTGCTGCAGCGCGTGGACGCCGGCGTCGGTGCGGCCGGAGCCGTAGCTGTCGAAGTCGCTGCGCGCGCAGGCGCGGCGCACCGCCTCGTGCAGCGCGCCCTGCACCGTGCGCGCGTTCTTCTGCGCCTGCCAGCCCGAGTAGCGGGTTCCGACGTACTCGAGGTCGAGCCGGAAGCGGGCCATCGGCGAGACGCTATCCGCGCGCGCAGCGCCGCGTCAAATGCTCTACGGCTAGCGCACCTCGAGCGCGTCGCGCGACGGCAGAGGCGGGAACGCCGCGTGGGGCTCGGCCTGGTACCAGTAGGCGACCGAGGCGATGTCGTCCTGCAGCGGCAGGTAGCGGCCGTCGCCGCGCCAGCCCAGGGCCTGGATCGTGACGCGCAGGTCGCGCTCGAAGCGCACCGGGTCCATGACGTGCCAGCGGTAGAGAGAGAAGCGCTGCTGCGACGAGTAGAGGCCGTCGGGCCGGATGACCTGCGCGAGCCCCGAGTACGGCGTCGTGAACTCCTGGTACTGGTGCGTCTGCTGGTTCTCGAAGTTGTACGAGCCGCCGAAGTAGTCCTCGGTGCCGGTGCCGCAGATCGTCGGGAACTCGCCGTCGCCGTCCAGGTAGAACTTGATCTCGCCCTCGCCCCACCAGCCGGCGTTGTGCACGCCCCAGGCGAGGTAGGTGCCGACGTAGTGGCCCCAGCCGCGCACGCCGTCGAGGATCGTGTAGACGTCCTTGTACGGCAGCGGGTTCGTCGCGCCGGAACTGGGCGTGGAAGTACGCCGCGTCCGCCGGCACGTCCGTCAGCGTGTAGTCGACCTGGTAGTACAGCGGTCACGTCCTCGTCGGCCAGGTTCTCGGCCGTGATGCGGAACGACTTGCGGAACGGCATCTCCCAGTAGCTGTTGAACGCGCTGCCCGGGTTCACCGCCACCGCCAGCGAGGAGACCTGGGCGTACTTTCCCCAGCCGGAGGCGAAGAAGTCGCCGACCGGAGCCTCCACCGAGGGTGTCGTCTCGCCGTCCCAGTAGACGCGCAGGATGGTGAAGCGCCAGTTGCCGGTCGGCGTCAGCCAGACGTGCTGGATGGCGCCCTGCCCGGAGACCTCCGCCATCGTGAAGACGCTCTTCGCCTTGATGCGGACGGAGGGCGACACCTTCCAGCCGCGGCCCAGCTCGCGCGCCGCGTTCTGGCCCGTGCCCTCGCTGGCCATCCCGCCGCGCCCCTTCTCGCCCGTGAGGTTCTCCGGGCTGATCGAGCGCGTGCGGGCCTTCGACAGCCGCGACAGCGAGCCCATGCCCATGCCGAGGCCGTCGAAGCCGTCTGCGCCAGTGCCCGTGCCCGCGGCCAGCGCGAGAGCCAGCACGATGCCGATCACGTTGCGCGGCATGGTCACCTCCTGCTGCGTGGGGCGCCCATGCGGCGCCGCGCCGACGCTATCACCGGCCGCGCGGCCGCGCGACCGACCCCTCGGCCCTCAGTGCAGGTCGAAGTCCGCGATCACGGGCAGGTGGTCGCTCGCGATGCGCGAGCGGGCGAGACGGCAGCGGCGCCCGGACGCCAGGCGCAGCGGCCCGCGGTAGTAGACGCGGTCGAGCGCGCCCTGCGGGAAGAAGGACGGGAAGGTCGGCAGCGGCCGCTCGTCGTCGGCGTTGCCGCCGGTCGCCGAGCGGAAGCCCAGCATGTCCACGAACAGCGGCCGCAGCAGCGAGCGCCAGTCGTTGTAGTCCCCGCCGACCAGGCAGGGCACTTCGAACGGCAGCGACGCGAACTCGCGCGAGCGCACCAGCAGGCCGACCTGCCGCTCGCGCTCGCGGGCGGACAGCCCGAGGTGCAGGTTGAACACCTCGAGCCGCCGCGTCCTGCCGGCCGGCGCGCGCACGGCGATCCGCGTGTGCTGGCAGCCGCGGCGCTTGCGGAAGCCGACGGTCAGGTCGATGTTGCGCTCGCGCAGGATCGGCCAGCGGCTGAGCGTGGCGTTGCCGTAGCGGCCCCTGCGCAGCCTGACGTTGTGGCCGATGGCGAAATGCTCGTAGCCGAGCCCGCGCGCCAGCTCGCGGCCGAGGTCCAGCCCGCCCGAGCGCGGCGCGCCGTCGTCCACCTCCTGCAGCAGCGCCACGTCCGGGTCGTAGAAGCCGATGATCGAGGCGATGCGCTCCGGCATGAAACGCCGGTCGACGCCGATGGCGCGGTGGATGTTGTAGCTCAGGACCCGCAGTCTCACGCGCAGCCAGAATAGCAGACCGGCTCGGCGGGGGTCAGGTCTTGCGTTGACGCATCCCCGGCCGGCTGCCTGTGCGGGCCAGCGGAACCGTTGCGGCGCGCGCTGCGCCGTAGCCGAGCCCCCGGAGCGCCCGCGTCTCGCGCCGCGCACCTGCAGTCACCGGCGATCCGCTTCTGCGCTGCAGGCTTCAATCGATGACCATGGTTCGCAGCCGAGCGGGATCGGCGATCCATCAGCCGGGAACGGCGCGAGGGCGCGGGCCAGCGAAGGGGGCCGGCGCACGGCGCAGCTGGCCCACTGTGCCCGCGCGGCCGCCACCTCGACGGCCGCGGCTCGCTTGGCAGCGGCCTGTGCTCGTGCAGACCGTTGCGGCGCGCGCTGCGCCGTAGCCGAGCCCCCGGAGCGCCCGCGTCTCGCGCCGCGCATCAGCCGTCGCCGGCGATCCCGCTTCTCGGCATCGCCCGCGGCAGCGCGAGGCCCGAGGCCCACGCGGGTCAGAGCGCGCGCACCGCCTCCGTCACCTGCTCGGCGTGGCCGTCGACCTTGACGCGGGGAAACACCTTGCGCACGACGCCCTCGCCGTCGATCACGAACGTCGAGCGGATCATGCCGACCGTCTTCTTCCCGTACAGCACCTTCTCGCCCCAGGCCCCGTACTTCTTGGCCACGGCCTTGTCGGGATCCGAGAGCAGCGGGAAATTGAGCTTGTACTTCGCCCTGAACTTCTCGTGGGACGCGATCGAGTCGCCGCTCACGCCCAGCACCACCACGCCTCTCTTCTTGAGCGTGGCCTGGCTGTCGCGGAACGCGCAGGCCTCGCGGGTGCAGCCCGGGGTGTCGTCCTTCGGGTAGAAGTAGAGGACGACCGTCTTGCCGCGCAGGTCCTTGAGGCTCACCTCGCCGCCCTCCGACGAGGCGAGCTTGAACTCCGGCGCCTTCTTTCCTTCCTCGATCATGGCCATGACACACACTCCCCGGGAAACCTGGCCGACGCTGGGTACACAGCATGATAAGCCACGCCGGGCCCCGCGCTCGCGCTGCAGCAGGCAGCAGGCCCGGAGCGGAGCGCGATCAGCTATTCACTCCCGCGAAGTGGAGGGGGGTCTGGGGGTGCGGCGCAGCACCGGCCTCAGGCCACAGGCTCGGAGCGGAGCGGGATTGACCCCGGACTCCGCACAACGGTGCAGAGTCCGGGCTCTCGGCCTCGCTGACGCTCGGGCGTCACTCCCGCGGAGCGGAGAGGGGGTCTGGGGGATGCGGCGCAGCACCGGCACCAGGCAGCAGGCTGCGAGCGCAGGCGAATTCACTTCGCCGGAGCGAGCGGGGGGTCTGGGGGGTGCGGCGCAGCACCCCCCAGAGGAGAGTAGCTGCACCAGGGGTCGGTCTCGAACGGGTCGCCCGTGAGGCCGTAGGCGCGCGAGCGCGAGCCGCCGCAGATGTCGCGGAACTCGCAGCGGCCGCAGCGGCCCTTGAAGAGCGACGGCGTGCGCAGCTGCCGGAAGAGCGGCGCCTCGCGGTAGGCCTGCGCCAGGGTCGTCTCGCGCACGTTGCCGACCGGGATCGGCAGGAAGCCGCTGGGCATGATCTCGCCCAGGTGCGAGACGAACAGGAAGCCGTTGCCCGAGTTCACGCCGCGCGGCGCGAGGCCGACCGTGTGGCCCGGGCCCTCGGAGACGGTGAGCCGCGCCGGCATCGCGGCCAGGCCGTCGGGACGCGCCGACGCGCCGGCCGTCGTCCTTCATCTCGCGCTGCGCGACGTGGCGCCGGTAGTGCGGGGCCTCGGTCACCTTGACGATGAAGCCCTCGTTCTTCTGCACGCGGTAG
Organism: uncultured Acidobacteriota bacterium; assembly: GCA_963831755.1. GTDB lineage: Bacteria > Acidobacteriota > Vicinamibacteria > Fen-336 > Fen-336 > DATBSL01. Next base: position 50,754 of record CAWHRC010000016.1, on the reverse strand, counting down.
ATGACCTCGAACAGCCGCTCGCACTCGGCGGCGCCGAGGCCGGTGAGCACGCTGCCGCGGCCCATCGGCACCAGGAAGAACACCTCCCAGAACACGATCCCGAGCTTCTGGACGAACTCGGCCATCTCCTCGAGGTAGGGCGCGGTGTCGCCGCAGACGGTGGTGTTCACCTGCAGCGGCAGGCCGGCCTCGTGCGCCCAGGCCGACCGCCTGCATCGTCTTGTCGAACGCGCCCGGGCACGCCGCGGAAGCCGTCGTGCAGCTCGGCGCGCGGGAAGTCGATGCTGACCGCCATCTGGTCGAGCCCGGCGGCCTTCAGCGCTCTGCGACCAGCTCGCGCGTCAGGCAGTCGGTCGCGGCCGGGATCGTGGCCATGCGCAGGCCGCGCGACTTGCCGTGGCGGATGAGGTCGAGGAGATCGGGCCGGTTCACCGGGTCGCCGCCGCTCAGGATCATGATCGGCGTGCCCAGCTCGGCGACCTGGTCGATCACGCGGCGAGCCCTCCTCGGTCGTCAGCTCGCGCGGGTCGCGGCCGGGCTGCGCGGAGGCGCGGCAGTGGCGGCAGGCGAGCGCGCAGGACTGCGTCGTCTCCCAGATCACCAGGAACGGCGCCTGCGCGAAGTCGACCGAGCGCATGAGACGAGGGGACCCGGATGCGCAGCTGTCCGCCCGCTCGGACGTGGAAGCAGCCTGCGGGCTGACCGCAGGCGCCCCTCGAGGCGTGCCGTTCGAGGATAGCGGCCCGGCCGAGCATGCCTGACCGTGCGCTCGGCCTGGAAGCACGAGGAGGGCGCTCCGGCGAGATCGCCGGACGCCCGAGGGGAACGGGGTCGAGGACGAAGGACTACTGCCGCGTGAGCGGCTCGGCGCTGATGCCGAGCTCGCCGTTCGGACCGCTGACCCAACCTTGCCGGAAAGCCAGCGAGACAGCCTCGAGCTTCGAGTGGACGTCGAGTTTCTCCAGGATGTTGTGGATGTGGTTTCTCACGGTGGCGAGGCTGATCCCGAGCTTGTGGGCGATCTCCTTGTTCTGCAGCCCGGCCGCCACCCAGCGGAGGATCTCTTTCTCGCGGTCGGTCAGGGGCGGGGCCTTGGGCACGGAGACGGGGCCGGGGGACGGAATCGGGCTCCCAGCCATCATTGCTGGTCGGTGTGTGGTTCCGGCCCTCTGGGCGCCGAGGCGCTCGAGGGCACGGGTGAGGCGGGCGGAGCGGTCGATCGGCTGCAGGATGTGAACCAGGGTGAAGAGCTCGGGCCGCGACCCGGGAATCTTGAGGACGGTCACGTTGATGTTCTGTTCCTGCTTGGGCGAGGATCCAAGAACGATTTCGAAGCCCTGTACGGCCTCGCCCTTGCGGGTCATGGAGACGACGGAGCAGTTCTCGTGGCAGAAACGGTTTCCGAAGACGTCCTTGCCTCCGAGCACGTCGTAGCAGCGGCGGCCGAGGACCTGGTTGGTGGGGCGTCCAAGGAGTCTCTCGGCGGCACGGTTCCAGAAGACGATGTGGCCGCCGATGTCCGTGGCCAGGGCCGGTGTGTCGCTCTGGGAGAGGAGGTCCAGCAATTCGGTGCTCTGCTCGTTGTTCCAGCGACGGCTTTCCAGGATGCGTCCGTTCATCGCTTCCCCCGTTCCCCACCCCATGATGAGCAATCGCTGTGCCGAAGCCCGCGGTCTCCAACGCCAGCAAGGGTTTAAGCCGGCGCGCTGCGCGGGAGCGACGCACCCTAAACTGCTCTCGGTAATGCAAACGGACCACGGATCGCACGTCACGCTGAGGCGTAGCCAGAGCGCCCGCGCCAGTGCAAGCGAAAAGAGCGATTCGATCGATCTGGGTCGCAGGTCCCGCGCCCGGCAGGGCCGCGCCGTGCGCGCAGGAACTACGCCTCGGCGTCGCCCAACCTCGCCTCGGCCTCCTCGGCAGCCTCCGCGATCAACGGGAGATAGACCGAGAGCGCGCAGCGCCCGTCCTCCCGCATGCGACACACGCCCGAAGCGTCGCGGTGCGAGCAGAGCGAGCAGACCCGCGCCTCGATCGCCTGCGCGTAGCGCGTGTCGTGGCGGGACCGAGCTCGGAGCGTGTCGACGAGCGGGCGCAGGTGCTCGTCGATGGGACAGCGCTGGTCCGCGGTGAGGCTGCAGCGGCCGTCGTCCGCGCCGTCCAGGCAGACGGCGCACACGCGGCGGCGCAGTGCTTCGCGATGCACCCGATAGCTGTCGTCGTCGTGCGTGGGACACGGCGCCCCTTTCGTCGAGCCGCCTTGCAGGGGCAGCAGCCACTCCCGTCCGAAGCAGGCTGCAAGGCAGTGCCGGGCCACGTTCGGACGACACGCTCGAACTGACCGTGCTGGTACGATTGCGCGGCAAATCGATCGCCGCGCCCGGAGCGGCCGCAATTTGTTCCGCAGCAGCGGCCCACGGGGGCGCGGGGCGGGGCTTATGCGGTGTTCTGTGCACTTTGGCGAGATGCGCGGCTGGCACGCGCTTTGTTGATACCCTCGAGCAGGAGGACGTCCATGAGCCAGGTCAGCACGGTCCAGTCCGGTCAGGGGGCCGGCCGTTTTCGCCGATTCTCTTCCAGAGCCTCATCCTGACAGGACCCGAGAAGCGAGCCGGGCGCAAGGGCACGACGTTCGCCATCTCCCTCGGCCTGCACTCGGCGCTGGTGGTGGCGATCGTCCTCCTCCCGCTCTTGTTCTACAACGCGCATGCCGAGCCAGGAGGCGCTGAAGGCGTTCTTCGTCGCGCCCGCTCGAGGTGGCGCCGCCGCCGCCGCCGCCGCCACCGCCGGCAGCCGGAGCGCGCGCGATCGTGAAGGCCCGCGCCGAAGATCAACATGCAGCAGCCGCAGGGCTTCGTCGCTCCGATCGACGTCCCCGACCAGATCAAGCCCGAGGAGACCCTCGACATGGGCATCGAGGGCGGCGTGCCGGGCGGCGTCGAGGGCGGCGTGCCGGGCGGTGTCGTCGGCGGCGTCGTCGGCGGGCTGCCGACCGAGGCTCCCCCTCCGCCGGCCAGGGTCGTCCGCATCGGCGGCCAGATCGCGCAGCCGAAGCTGCTGCGCCGGGTCGAGCCGCGCTACCCCGACCTCGCCGTGGCCTCGCGCGTCTCGGCTCTGCGTCATCCTCGAGGCCGAGGTCGACACGCGCGGCTACGTGCGGACCGTCAAGGTCCTGCGCGGGCACCCGCTGTTCGACCAGCCGTCGCTCGACGCCGTGAAGCAGTGGCGCTACCAGCCGCTGCTGCTCAACGGCGAGCCGACCGGGTTCATCCTCACCGTGACGCTGACCTTCAGCCTGCAGCAGAAGTAGGAGGCGCGGGCCGCGCGCACGCCCACCGGGCCCCCGGGCCCGGTGGGTTTTTCGTTTCTGCTAGAGTAGCGCCCCGCTGTGCGCACGCTCATCCACGACGCGCGGCTGGTCGCGCCCGATGGACGACGCGCCGCACGCGCCTGCCCGGCGGCTGGGTGCTGGTGGAGGACGACCGCATCGAGGCCGCTCGGGCGCGCCGCCCGTGCCGCCGCGGCTCGCAGGCCGACCGCCGCATCGACGCGCGCGGCAAGGTCGTCCTGCCCGGCCTCGTCAACACGCACCACCACCTGCCCCAGGTGCTGACGCGCAACGTGCCGCGCGTGCAGGAGGCGCCGCTGTTCCGCTGGCTGATCGAGCTCTACGAGGTCTGGCGCGCGACTCGACGAGGAGGCGGTCGACGGCGGCCGCGCGGTCGGCCTCGGCGAGCTGCTGCTCACCGGCTGCACGACCACCACCGACCACCTCTACCTGTTCCCCGCGCGGCCAGGAGCGCCTGATCGACGCGGAGATCGAGGCCGCGCGCGAGCTCGGCATCCGCTTCCACCCGACGCGCGGCTCGATGAGCCGCGGCCGCAGCCAGCGGCGGCCTGCCGCCCGACGACGTGTGCCAGGACGAGGAGACGATCCTCGCCGACTCGCGGCGGCTGATCCGCGAGTACCACGACCCGCGGCCGCGCGCCATGATCCGCGATCGCGCCTGGCGCCCTGCGCGCCGTTCTCGGTGAGCGAGGAGCTGATGCGCCGCACCGCCGAGCTGGCGCGCGAGACACGGCGTGCGGCTGCACACCCACCTGGCCGAGACGCAGGACGAGGAGGCCTACTGCCTGCGAGGTCTACGGCTGCCGGCCGGTCGAGTTCCTGCGGCGGCTCGGCTGGCTCGGCCAGCGACGTCTGGCTCGCCCACTGCGTGCACCTCTCGCCCGAGGAGATGCGCGCTCTTCGGCGAGACGCGGCACCGGCGTCGCCCACTGCCCGCTCCTCGAACTTCCGCCTCGGCTCGGGCATCGCGCCGCGTGCGCGAGCTGCTCGAGGCCGGCGTGCCGGTCGGCCTCGGGCGTCGACGGCTCGGCCAGCAACGACACCTCGAACATGCTGGCCGAGGCCCGCCAGGCGCTGCTCGCCCACCGCGCGCGACCCCGACCCGGCGCGCTGGCTCACGCGCCGAGGACGTGCTGTGGCTGGCGACGCGGGGCGGCGCCGCGCTGCCTCGGGCCGCGACGACATCGGCGCGCCTCGAGCCCGGCAAGGCCGCCGACCTGGTCCTGGTCGACACGCGCCGCGCTCTCGTACGCCGGCGCCGGCAGCGACATCCTGGCGGCGCTCGTCTTCTCGCCGTTCCCCGAGCCCGTGGACACGGTGATGGTGAACGGCCGGATCGTGGTCGAGGGCGGCGAGCTGCGCGGGGTCGACGTGCCGGCGCTGCGTGGAGCGCGGCGGAGCGGCTCGCGGAGGGCTGCTCGACGCGGCGCGCGCCGCCACCGGCCTCGACTACCGCCAGCGGCCCTGAGCCGCCGCCGCGCCTGCGCACCTTCGGCGCGCCGTCGAACGGCTAGAATCCAGGCGGTCAGGAGACGGCAGCTCTGCTCGCGCGCGGCATACGCAGCTATCACCGTCCGACGCGACTCGACGAGGCGCTCTCGCTCGCCGCGGAGGGGGCGGCGCCGCTCGGCGGCGGCACCCGGCTGCTGGCGGCCGAGCGGGAGCTGCCGAACCTGCTCGACCTGCTGGGGCTCGGGCTCGCCGGGCCTCGACGCCGCGCGACGAGGACCTCGAGATCGGCGCGATGACCACGCTCGAGGAGATCGTGCGCTCGCCGGAGGCGCACGGCGCGACCGCCGCGCTGCTGCCGCGTCGCCTGCCGCGCCAGCACGCCGTCCCGGCTGCTGCGCGGCATGGCGACGCTCGGCGGCGAGGCGGTCGCGGCCGATCCCGACTCGGAGCTGCGTGGCCGCGCTGCTCGCGCTCAACGCGATCTTCGTCGTCGCCCGCACGCGACGGCACGCGTCGAGAGTCCCGGCGCTGCGCTTCCTGCGCGACCCCGCGGCCGACCTCGCGGGCGGCGCGCTCGCTCACGCGCGATCCTGATCCCGGGGGCGCCGGACGGGGCGGCGCTCGAGCGCGTCGGCGGCGCTGCCCTCGCTGCCGCCGCTCGTCGCCGTCGTGGCGACCAGCACCTTCTCGGGCGACAAGCTCTCGCGCGTGCGACTCGTCGTCACCGGGCTCGCGACGCCGCCCGCGCGCGTGTCGTCGAGGCCGAGGCGCAGCTCGAGCGCACCGCCGGCGAAGAGCACGTGATCGAGCAGGCCGCCGACATCGTCGCGCGCCTGGCGCCGTTCCGTGACGACGCCCGCGCCACGGCGAGCGCAGCGCAGGCGCATCGCGCGGCCGCTCGCCCTGCGCGCGGTCCGCGTCGGCCGTCGAGCGCGGGCGCGGCGGCAGCGGCCAGCGCGCGGCTCGCGCCCGCGCCCGCTGCCCCCGCCGCGGCTCCCCGCGCCGATGCCCTACTTCACCTCGGGCCGTCTCGAGCTGACCGTGAACGGCCGCGTGCTGCGCGCGCGAGGTCGACGCGCGCACGACGCTCTCGGAGCTGCTGCGCGGCGCCGGCACCTTCGGCGTCAAGGCGGGCTGCGCGACGCGGGCGCTGTGGCGCGTGCACGGTGCTGCTGGACGGACGACCGGTCGCCTGCCTGCCTCACGCTCGCGGTCCGCGCGCAGGGCCGGGCGGTCGTGACGGTCGAAGGCCTCGGCAGCGCCGAGCGGCCGCACCCGCTGCAGGCGGCGTTCGCCGCGCTCCGGCGCCGCGCAGTGCGGCTTCTGCACGCCCGCTCTCGTGCTGTCCGCGCGCGCGCTGCTCGAGGCGCTGCCGCGACCCGACCGAGCCGAGGTGCGCGAGGAGCTGACCGGCCTCTGCCGCTGCACGGGCTACGCCGGCGCGATCGCCGCCGTGCTGGCCGCGGCCGGGCGCCGCCCGTGAGCCTGCGCCGACCCACCGGCCAGGCGGCCTTCGCGGGCGACGTCGCTGCTGCCCGGGCCTGCTCCACCTGGCGCTGCGCCGCTCGCCGCATCGCGCACGGGCGCGTGCGCGCCGCCGACGCCTCGATCGCGCGGCGCCCTGCCGGGCGTCGCGGCCGTGCTCACCGCGCACAGACGTGCCCGGCCTGCTCTCGCCCGAGCTGCGCTTCGTCGGGGACCGGCTGGCGGTCGCGGCGGCCGAGGAGCCCGAGCTGGCGCGGCGCGCCGTCGAGATGATCGCGCATCGGGATCGAGCGGCTGCCGCCGTCGCTCGACCCCGAGGCCGCCGCCCGCGACGAGTGCGAGCGTCGCCGGCCGGCTCGTCGCTGGCGAGCGGCGACGTGGACGCGGGCGCTGGCGGCAGGCCGAGCACGTCGTCGACGGCGAGTGGCGGCTGCCGTTCACCCCCGCGCTCTCGCTCGAGCCGCCCGTCAGGCGATCACCTGGCTCGACGAGGATCGGCGCCTGGTCGTGCGCACCTCGGCCGAGTCGCCGTTCCGGGTGCGCCGCGATCGCTCGCGGAGCGCCTCGCGCTGCCGGCCGCCGGGATCAGGGTCGTGCGGCCGCTCGTGGCGGGCGGGCTCGGCGGGACGCCGGAGCCTCCTGGTCGAGGACCTGTGCGCGGCCGTCACGCTGCGCACGGGACGGCCGGCGCGGCTCGCGCTGAGCGGAAACGAGCAGCTGACCGACGCCGGGCCGCCCCGCGCAGCGCGTCGCGTCTGCGGCTGGCCGTGCGCGACGGCCGGATCGTCGCCCTCGACCTGCGCCTGCTCGTCGACCTCGGCGCCGACGGACGAGCGCGGAGCGAGCTGCTGCGCTCGGCCGCCCGCCACGCGCTCGCGTCGTACGCCGCGCGGCAGCTGCGCGTCGAGGCCGTCGCCGTGCGCACGCAACCGGCCGCCCGCGAGCGCGCCGCGCGGAGCGGACGCTGGCGCCGCGTTCGCGGTCGAGTGTGCCGTCGACGAGGCGGCGCGCGCGCGCGGGCGAGGAGCCGGAGGACTTCCGCCGTCGCCAGCTGCGCCGGGCCGGCGGGCCAGGCGACCGAGCTGCTCGCGCAGCCTCGGCGAGCCCGAGGGCGCCGAGCGACTCGCGGCGCTGCTCGCGGACGCTGCTCACGTCCCGGCGACGGCGGCACGGCGGTCCGCTCGCCGGGCGCGGCGCCCTCCTGCGCGAGGCGGCGGGCCTGGCGCTGGCGCGCCGCTCGCCGTCGAGCGGCAGCCTCGGCGCGGGCCCGGCCGCGTCGCTGCGCCTGCTCGACGACGGCTCCTTCACGCTCGCCGCCGGCCACTCCGCCGCTGGTGGCAGCCGACGACGAGCGCCTACCGCAGGCGGCCGCGGCCATCCTGACGGTGCCCAAGCAGCGCGATCGTGGCCGCCGCCGCCGACACCGACTCCGCTGCCTTCGAGGCCGGCGAGCCGGCGCCGACGCTGCAGGACGCCGGCGCTCGCGGTCGAGGAGGCCGCCCGGCTCGCACGCGAGCGGATCCGCGAGGCCGGCGCGCGCCTGCTCGGCGTCCCGGCCGGCGCGGCCCGCGTCGAGGCGGGCGCAGTCTGGGACGAGCGAGGCCGCACGGTCGAGCTTCGCGGCGATCGGCGCCGCGGCCCTGCGGGCCGGCCGGCCGATCACCGCGACGGCGTCGACGGTGCCCGCCTCGAGCGGGCCGTCGTTCGCCTGCGCGAGGGCCGAGGTTGTGGTCGACGTAGAAACGGGCATCGTGCAGGTGCGGCACCTCTCGGCCACGGTGTCGGGCGGGCCGTTCGCGGAGCCCCACGGGCCGGCGGCCGCCGTCGAGGGCGCGCTGGCGATGGCGGTCGAGCAGGCGCTCGCGGGCGGCCTGCCCTTCGACGCGGAGGGGCGGCCGCTGGTGCGCTCGTTGCGGACCTGGCCGCTGGTCACGGCCCTGGACGTGCCGCCGCTCGAGGTGCTGTTCGTGACGCCGCAGGACGCCACCGCCCGCGTCGGCTCGGCGACGCTCGGCGACACGGCCGGCCGGGCCGCGCTGGCCGCGATCGTCAACGCGGTGGCGCGCGCCGTCGGGGGCCGGATCCGCTCGCTGCCGTTGACGCCGGCCGTCGTCTTCGAGGCGCTCGGCCCGCGCCGCTGAGGCCCGCAGCCGGGACCGCCGGGCGACTATACTGTCTGTCTCACCCCCCTCTGGAGGACGCATGGGAAAGATGGCACTGGTGCTGGCCCTCGGCCTCGTCGCCGCCACCGGCTCGGCCGACGCGGCCTCGGACCCGAAGGCGATCGCCGTCGCAGAGCGCGTGATGCAGGCGCTCGGAGGCGCGGACGCGTGGAACGCGACCCGCTACCTGCGCTTCGACTTCGCGGTCGAGCGCGGGGGCAAGACCCTGGTGCGCCGGGCGCACACCTGGGACAAGTGGAGCGGCCGCTACCGGGTCGAGGCGAAGGACAAGGACGGCAAAGACCTGGTCGTGACGATGAACCTCAACTCGAAGCAGGGCTCGGCCACCCTCGGCGGCACGCCGCTCGCGGGCGACGCGCTGAAGAAGACGCTCGACGACGCCTACGCCATGTGGGTGAACGACAGCTACTGGCTGCTGATGCCCTACAAGCTGCGCGACCCGGGCGTGTCGCTCGCGTACGTGGGCGAGAAGAAGAAGGGCGCCGACACCTGGGACGAGCTGGCGCTCAGCTTCGACAACGTGGGCCTGACGCCGAAGGACAGGTACTGGGTCTTCGTCAACCGCGCGACGGGCCTCGTCGACCGCTGGGAGTTCGTGCTGAAGGGCGAGAAGACGCCGCCCTCGCCGTTCGAGTGGAAGGGCTGGAAGAGGTACGGGAAGATCCAGCTGGCCGACGACCGCGTCAGCCCGAAGGACGGCACGCGCATCTACTTCCCCGTCCTGGAGGCGCCGGCGTCGGTGCCGGAGGCGACGTTCGGTCGCTGAGCGATCGGCCCCGGCGCTCCGTGGCGGAACGGAGCAGGGCTGGCGCCGAAGAGGGACGAATGCCCGCCGAGAAGGACTACCGCGACCTTGCGAGCACGCCCTCGCGCGAGGAGCTGGAGGCGCTGGCCGGGCCCGTGCTCCTGGAGTTCGGGACCGCCTGGTGCGGCTTCTGCCGCGCGCTCGCGCCGCGCGTCTCGGCCCTGCTGGACGAGCATCCCGAGGTGCGCCACGTCAAGGTGGAGGACGGCCCGAGCCGGCCGCTGGGCCGCTCGTTCCAGGTGAGGCTGTGGCCGAACCTCGTGTTCCTGCGAGACGGGCGGCTCGTGCGCCAGCTCGCACGGCCTGGCTACGAGCAGCTCGAGCAGGCGTTCCGCGAGCTGGTCGCGCCGTAGCCGGCGGGGGCCCTGAGGCCCCCGCCGATCTCAACGCCCTTACTGCAGGCCGGCAGGCACCGGCATGCCGAGCAGCCCCAGGACCTCGGCGGCCTTCGCCTTGACCGTGTTCGCCTTCACGACCGCGTCGGCCAGGTTGCCCGCGCCCGCGGCGGTGGTCGCTTCCGTCCAGGTCTGCGTGACCGTGGCGAGGCCGGTCTTCACCGTCTCGAACTTGTCCTTGCCCAGTCCGGCGGGCAGCTTCTTGACCTTGGACAGGATGTCGACGCGGTTCTGGATCGCCTGGACCACCTGCGGCAGCCCGGCGCTGAGCGTAGCCCAGGTCTGGGTCAGCTCCGCCTTCTTGGCGGCCGCGGCGGTCGTGAGCTCGCTGATGCGGGCCGGCAGCGCCTGCGCGGCCGTCAACGCGGCCTGGTAGTCGCCCTTGGCGAGCGAGGCCTTGGCGGCGTCGAGCGCGTCCTGGACGCCCTTCACCTGGTCGGGCAGGTACTTCGCCGCCTCGTCCTTGGCGGCCGCGAAGGCCTGCTCGGCCGCCTGGACGGCGGCCTCGGCCGGGGCCTTCTGGCTCGCGCAGCCCGCCGCGAGCGCCACCGCGAGCAACACGACCAGCACCGCACTCCAACGCTTCAGCATGTTTCCTCCCTGTCGATCATGTCGGGAATCGATGCGCCGGCCGGGGGCCGGCACGAGCACGGATCGGCTACGGGATCCGCAGCCTCTGTCCGACACGGACCACGTTCGGGTCCTTGAGCACGTCCTTGTTCGCCTCGAAGATCTTCGTGTACAGGCTGGCGTCCCCGTAGTACTTGACGGCGATCTTCGAGAGGCTCTCTCCCGCCACGACCTCGTGCCACTGGGTGGCGTCGAAGGCGCCGGCGGGCTTCGGATCTTCTGCCATCGGGATCTCCTTGCGGAACGGCGTGGGACCCCACTATGTCCCGCTGGCCGGAGGCAAGGGGCTTGTTCTTCACTCCTCCGGCACGCTCCGGAAGAGCTCGAGCGCGTACGCGAGGTCGACGTTGCCGCCCGACAGGATCACGCCGACCCGCTTGCCCGCGACGGGCACCTTCGCCCGCAGCGCGGCCGCGAGGCCGAGGACCCCGGTCGGCTCCACGACCAGCTTCATGCGCTCCCAGACGAAGCGCATGGCGTGCACGAGGTCGTCGTCCGACACGGTCACCATGTCGTCGACGTTGGCACGCACCAGCGGGAAGGTGAGCCGGCCGAGCGAGGGCGTGCGCGCCCCGTCGGCGATCGTCGGCGGGTTGCTCACGCTCTGCAGCGTCCCGCTCCTGAAGGAACGAGTGGCGTCGTCCGCGAGCTCGGGCTCGACGCCGACCACGCGGCAGCGCGGGCTGTGTCGGCGCGCCGCGAGCGCCGAGCCGGAGAGCAGCCCGCCGCCGCCGCAGCACACGAGCAGCAGGTCGAGCTCGCCCCCGACGTCCTCGAAGAGCTCGCGCGCCGCCGTGCCCTGCCCCGCGATCACGTCCGGGTGGTCGTAGGGCGGCACCAGCACCGGGTCGCCCTGCCGGCGCAGCTCCTCGGCCACCTGCTCGCGCTTCGCCTTCGCCGGGTCGTAGGCGACCACGCGGGCGCCGTAGCCCTCTGTCGCCCGGCGCTTCGCGGCGGGGGCGTCGACGGGCATCACGATCGTCGCCCGCGCCCCGAGCAGGCGGCTGGCGAGCGCGATCGCCTGCGCGTGGTTCCCCGACGAATACGTCAGGATGCCGCGGGCGCGCTCCTCGGGCGTGAGCCTGGCGACCGCGTTGTACGCCCCGCGGAACTTGAACGCCCCCGCGCGCTGCAGGTTCTCGCACTTCAGGAAGAGGCGCGCCGAGAGCCGCTCGTCGAGCGTGCGCGAGGTCGCGACCGGGGTGCGATGGACGACGCCCCGCAGCCGCCGTGCCGCCGCTTCCACGTCCGCGTAGGTGACCAGGCCGTCCTGTTCGCTCGCCATCCGGGCCAAGCTAGCAGATCGACCGGCCGCCTGCACCGCGCTCGCCCCTGGGGGCTTCCTTGCGCGCGGAAGACCGCGGAACGTACGATCGCGGCCCGGCAGCGGCCACGGCTCGCCGGGAGCGGAGAGGAGCTGGAGAGTGAAGAGGCTGGTGGTGCTGGGGGCGGGGATGGTCGGCTCGGCGATGGCGCGCGACCTGGCCGAAGACGCCGGGCTGCACGTCGACGTGGCGGACGTGCGGAGCGAGGCCCTCGAGCGCGTGGCCCGGGAAGCGCGCAGCGTCGGCACGCGGCAGGTCGACCTCGCCGACGCCGCGGCCCTGAAGCAGCTGGTCGCCGGCTACGACCTCGTGCTGGGCGCGCTGCCGAGCGTGATCGGCTTCGAGACGGCGCGCGCCGTGGTCGAGGCCGGCCGCGACCTCGTCGACATCAGCTTCATGCCGGAGAACGCGCTCGAGCTCGACCCGCTCGCGCGCGAGCGCGGCGCGACCGCGGTCGTGGACTGCGGGGTCGCGCCGGGCCTGTCGAACATGATGACGGGACGGGCGGCGGCCCGCCTCGACAGCTGCGAGCGCGTCGAGATCTTCGTCGGCGGCCTGCCGCTGGCCCGGCACTGGCCCTTCGACTACAAGGCCGGCTTCGCGCCGTGGGACGTGCTCGAGGAGTACACCCGGCCGGCGCGGCTCGTCGAGCACGGGCGCGTGGTCGTCAAGGAGCCGCTCTCGGAGCCCGAGCTGCTCGAGTTCCCGGGAGTGGGCACGCTCGAGGCCTTCAACACGGACGGCCTGCGCACGCTGGTCGACACGATCTCCGCCCCGTTCATGAAGGAGAAGACGCTGCGCTGGCCGGGGCACGCGGAGCTGATGCGCGTGCTCCGGGACACCGGCTTTTTCTCGCTCGAGCCCGTGGACGTCGGCGGCCAGAAGGTCCGGCCCCGCGACCTGACCGCCGCGCTGCTGTTCCCGAAGTGGACCTTCGCCGAGGGCGAGGCCGACCTGACGGTGATGCGGGTGCGCGTCAGTGGCGTCGCCGCGGGCCGGCGGCTCGAGTACGGCTGGGACTTCGTCGACCGCTTCGACGAGGCGAGCGGCCTGCGGAGCATGTCACGCTCCACCGGCTACGTCGCGACCTCGGTGGCGCGCCTCCTCGCCGTCGGCGCCTTCAGGCGGCCCGGCGTGCACCCGCCGGAGACGCTGGGCGCGACCGAGGGTGTCCTCGAGCGCGTGCTCGCCGACCTCGCGACACGCGGAGTCCGCTGCCGGGCCACGGTCACGCCGGCCGATTGACACGTCCGCGACGCGAGCGTCGCACGCGCCTTCGGGCCGAAATGGAACATCTCCCTGCAATAGGCTGATTCATAGGTAGATATCCAGTTAGCGAATTCTTAGCAAGTCGTTCAGGAACGTCGAAACGGCCGTTCTCGTCGTTCCCGGCATGCGAGGCCAGGCGATTGGATTCCTGATGGGCGCGCTCCTCCTCCGGGGCGCGCCGGCCTCCGCGCAGGAGTGGGAGCCCCCCGCTTCCCTGCGCGACACGGGCCTCTACTCGGACTGGGCGCGGAAGGCGGTCGCGGCCGACAACCTTCCCTACTCGCCCCAGTACCCGCTGTGGACCGACGGCGCCGCGAAGGCGCGCTTCATCCACGTCCCGGCGGGAAGGTGGATCGACGCCTCGGACCCGGACGAGTGGCAGTTCCCGGTCGGGACGAAGCTGTGGAAGGAGTTCCGCTTCCACGGCCGGCGCGTGGAGACGCGCTACATGGAGCGCGCGGCCGACGGCGTCGCCTCCGCGCAGACCGCGACCGGCGGGACGGGCGACGCGAAGCATGGAGAGTACATCGTGAAGAGCATGGGCTGCGGCGACTGCCACACGCCGATGAAGATGGGCGCGGACGGGCCGGAGCCCGACGCCACGCGGCTCTTGTCGGGCCACCCGGAGTCGATGAAGATGCCGCCTGCGCCCGCGCCGAGCGGGCCCTGGATCGCCTCGGTGGCGACGACGATGACGGCCTGGGCGGGGCCCTGGGGCGTGAGCTACACGGCCAACCTGACGCCGGACACCGAGACCGGCCTCGGCCAGTGGACGGAGCAGCAGTTCGTCGACACGCTGCGCAGCGGGCGCCACCTCGGCCGCGGGCGGGAGATCCTGCCGCCGATGCCCTGGCCCGCGATCCGCAACATGACGGACCAGGACCTGAAGTCGATCTACGCGTACCTGCGCACGATCCCGGCCGTCAGGAACCGCGTGCCCGCGCCGCAGCCGCCGGCGGCGCCGCAGAAGTAGCGGCAGGAGCAGCGGGAGCGGCTCACACGACGACGGCCGTGGAGCTGCTCCCCTGCCGCCGCACCTCGAGCCGGGCCGGCAGGCGCTCGGCCAGCTCGCGCACGTGGGTGACGATGCCGACGATGCGCGAGCCGCCGTGGAGGGCGTCGAGGGCCGAGACCACGACGTCGAGCGTCTCGCCGTCGAGGGTGCCGAAGCCCTCGTCGAGGAACAGGCTCTCCAGGGCGTCGCGGACGCGGCCCTCGCTCGACAGCTGTGCGAGGCTCTCGGCCAGCGCCAGCGCCAGGGCGAGCGAAGCGAGGAAGGTCTCGCCACCCGACAGCGTGCGCACGGAGCGGACGCTGTCGCCGTTCCAGTGGTCGATCACGCAGAACTCCTGCTCGGCCCTGGCCAGCGGTCCGGCGTCGCCCGCGCCGAGGCGCAGCTCGTAGCGCCCCTGCGAGAGCCGGGCCAGGTGCCGCGAGCCCTCGTGGGCGAGCCGGACGAGCGCCTCCTCCTGAATCCAGGCCACGAGCTCGTCGGCCCTCAGGTGGTCGGCGAGCGAGCGGTGGAGCGCGGCCCGCGCCTCGAGCTGGCCGCGCCTCGCCCGCAGCTCGCCGACACGGACGAGCGCCTGCTCCACGCGCTGGACGGCCTGCTGCGCGGTCGCGAGCCGCGCGGCGGCCTCGGACGAGGCCCGCTGCGCCGAGGCGCGCAGCGACTCGACGACGTCGGCCTCGTCCCGCCCGGCCGGCAGCGCTTCGAGCCCGCTCCAGCCCTCGGCCGCGGCCGTCGCCAGCAGCTCCCGGCGAGCGCGCTCGAGGCGCGCGGCGGCGTCCTGCCGGCGCGCGGCGATCTCCTCGAGCCGCGCCCGCGCCCCGTCCCGGCGCGCGGCGGCCGCCGCCACCGCAGCGGCGAGCTGTCCCTGATGCTGCTCGGTCCCCTGCCTCCTCTTCTCGAGCTCGCCCCGCGCCCGCCGGGCGGCGTCCAGCTGCCGCAGCTCCGCCTCGATGCGCCGCGCCAGAGCGTCCGGGTCGCCGGTCTCGAGCGGGAGGAAGCCGACCTCCAGCAGCTGCGCGAGGGCCGTGTCGGCCAGCGAGCGCGTGGCACGCTGCTGCTCGTCGAGCTGCGCCAGCTCCCGCTCCAGGCCTTCCGTCGCGGCCCTCCCGCGCGCGAGCGCGAGCCGCCCGTCCTGCAGCCGGGCCGCCGAGGCCTGGCGTTGCCGCTCGGCCTCGCGCACGCGGGCCTCGGCCGCGTCGAGCGCCGGCTCCTCGGCGGCGGGCAGGCGGGACACCGCCTGCGCGCACACGGGGCACGGCTCGCCCGGCTCGAGGCCGCGGCGCAGGGCCACGGCGAGGTGCTCGCGGTGGGCCCGGTCCCGCGCCGCACGCGACTCGGCCTCCTGCGCGCGGGCCTGGGCCTCCTGCCGCTCGAGGCCGGGCAGCGCCGCCTCGGCGGCGGCCAGCGCCGCACGGCCATCGTCCAGGGCCTTCTGCGTCGCGCCGAGGTCGGCGGCCAGCTTGGCCAGCCGCGGTCTCAGAGAGACGAGCTGGTCGACCCGCGGCTTCGCCGAGCCGAGAGCGCCGTGGCGCGCCTCGTCGACGCCGAGGGCCGCGAGCTGTGTCCCGACGCGCTCGAGCTCGGCCTCCAGCTCCGCAGCCTTGCGGCCCGCGCCGTCGAGCGTGGCCTGCGCTGCCGCGAGCGCCGCCGTCTCGGCCGCCTCGTCGCGCGCCAGGGCCGCGTCCTCGCGGCGCGCGGCGCGCGCCTTCTGCGCCCGCTCGCCGGCCTCCGCGAGCCGGAGAAGGGCGGCGTCCGCCTGCGTCGTCGCCGCCAGCGCGGCGCACAGCTCGGAGCGCGCCGCGTCCAGCGCCTCGGCGGTCGCGCCCCCGTAGTCCGTCTCGAGCTGCTTACGGACGAACTCGGACTCCGCCTTCGCCGCCGCGGCCTTCTGGTTGGCGAGTTGCTGCATGCGCTCGTACACGCCCAGGCCCAGGAGCGCCACCAGGATCTTGCGCCGCTCCTTCGGCTCGCCCTTCAGGAACGCGTCGAACTGGCCCTGCGGCAGGACGACCGAGCGCGTGAAGCCGTCGTAGTCGAGGCCCAGCCTGCGCTCGACCTCGGCTCGGATCTCGCGGACGCGGTCGGCGATCGGCTCCGTGCCCGTCGCGGCCAGTCGCTCCAGCCGCTGCTGCGACGCGCCGCTGCGGCGCGCGGTGCGGGCGACGCGGTACACGTCCTGGCCGACGCTGAACTCGAAGAGCACCGAGAGCCGCTCGGCGCCGTGGCTGATCAGCTGCTTGTAGTCGTCGCCGACGCGCGGCACGAGCCCGTAGAGCGCGAACACGATGGCGTCGATCAGCGACGACTTGCCGGCCCCCGTCGGGCCGGTGATCGCGAACAGGTCGAGGCCGGCGAAGTCGATCGCGACGCGGCCGCGGAACGAGGTGAAGCCCTCGATGGCCAGGCGCAGCGGCTTCACCGCGACGCCTCCTCGCGCAGCTCGGCGAAGAGAGCGCGCAGCTCCTCGGGCGGGTCGGCGCCGTTGCGGCGGCGGTAGTACTCGGCGAACAGCTGGGTCGGCTCCATGCCGGCGCGCGAGGCGCCCTCCTCGCACGGCGAGCCGTCTGCGGCGGCGGCGGGCAGCTCCAGGGACACGTCGAGCGCGTTCGGCAGCAGCTCCTTCACCTGCTCGGCGAGGCCGGGCACGACTGTCGTCGCCCGCACCCGGACGCGCAGGAACGCGTCGCCCAGCTCTCCGGCCAGGCCGCGCAGCTCCTCGAGCGTGCCCGCCACGTCGCGCAGCCGGCGGCCTGCGGCGACCGGCACCGACTCGACCGAGACGGGCCGGCCGGGCTTCGCCTCGAACACGACCACGCGCTTGTCCTGCTCTCTCTCCCCGAAGTCGAGCTCGATCAGCGAGCCGGCGTAGAACGTCTTCGCGGGCGCCAGGACCTCCTGGGGCCGGTGCAGGTGGCCAAGCGCGATGTACTGGGCCGCTGCGGGCAGCTGCTGCGGGTTGACGCCGTAGACCTGTCCCAGGTGCAGCTCGCGCTCGCCGGTCCCGCGCCGGGCGCCGTCGACCAGCAGGTGGCCGAGCACCACGTTCACCGTCGCCGGCGTGAGCCCTTTCACGAGCGCCGCCAGGATCTGCTCCACGCGCCGGGCGTACTCCTCGTACCAGCGGTGCTCCGGGCCCATCACGGCGCAGGCGTCGACGATCCGGCGCTCCGGCACGAAGGGCAGCACGGCGACGCGCGCCTGCTCCCGCCCGTCGCGTGAGGCGAGCGCCACGACCCCCCCGTCCTCCGGCGGCCTGACCTCGGGCCGCACGTGGATCCGCAGCCCCTCGAGGAGCGCGGCGAGCGCGCCCAGCTTTCGAGGGTGGTCGTGGTTGCCGGCGATCACGACGCAGGCGATCCGCTCCGACAGCAGCCGGGCGAGGAAGTCGTAGACGAGCTTCTCGGCCTCCGGCGGCGGGGCCGGCGAGTCGAACACGTCGCCGGCCACGAGCACCGCGTCGACCTTGGCCTCGGTCGCGACCCGTGCCACCTCCGCGAGCGCCGCCGCCTGCTCGTCGAGCCGGGAGCGGCCCCGCAGCGGCTTGCCGACGTGCCAGTCGGCCGTGTGCAGGAAGCGCATCAGCAGCCCCGGCTGGTGGCCGCCGCCATCAGCGGAATCCCGCGAACGGGTCGGACGCGGCCGGCTCCGCGACCTCGCTCTTGCGCGTGGCCCAGGCCGGGAACGGGAAGCGCACCAGCAGCGGCGTCGGGATCTCCGGCTGCTGCACGATCATCGTGCCCGGCTTCAGGATCCCGGCCCGGCCGCGCCCGGCGGCCGTCAGGAAGCCGTACTCCGGCCGCTCGGCCTCCGCCGTGTCCAGCCGGCCCACCACGCGCAGTGAGGCGTTCGCCACGATCCGGCCCTCGACCTCGCTGGCGGTCTGCTGCGCGCCGATCAGCACGATGCCGAGGCTGCGGCCGCGCTCGGAGACGTCGAGCAGCACCTCCTTGATCGGGCCCGTGCCCTCGCGCGGCGCGTACTTGTTGAGCTCGTCGAGCACCACGAACACGAGCGGCCGCGCGACGCCGAGCGACTCCTTCTCCTCGAACATGCGCTTGAGCACGGCGCCCACCACGAAGCGCTTGGCCCGGTCGTGCAGCGAGTGGATGTCGACCACCGAGAGCTGGGTCCTCTTCCAGTCGAGCCGGTGGTCCTCGCGCCGGCCCACGTCCTTGCCGCGGATCAGGTGCCCGACGTGCCTCGCGGCCGCGTGCAGCCTGCGCTCGAAGGCCGCCACGGTGCCGGAGGCCGCCGGGCGTGCCCAGCGCTCGGCCAGGCTCTCCTCCCCGTCCTTGTGGCCGGCGAGCGCCTCGACCAGCAGCTCGAAGGAGTCGAGCCTGCGGCCCTCCAGCTCGATCCACGGGTCGTCCGGGCGGCCCTTGGCGGCGGCCGCAGCCGCGAGCCCGGCCTCGATGCGGTCGACCACGAAGCCGAGCTGGCTGCCTGCGTCGTCGGACTCGGCGAACAGGAAGCGCAGCAGCCGCTCGAGGACGACCTCGCGCAGCGTCCAGAAGAAGGCGACCACGCCCTCGCTGCGGCTGCCGGTCGCCGCCAGCCGCTCCGGCGAGCTCCGGCGCACCGGCGCCAGCACCTGCACGCTCGAGAAGGGCTCGGCCGGCAGGCCGAGCTTCGCGTACGCGGCGCGGTCCTCGTCCCGCAGCCGCGCGTTCGGCTGGTCGAGGAACAGCAGGTCCTCGCCCTTCACGTTGAAGACCAGCGCGTGCGTGTTCGCCGCCTCCCCGCCCAGGGCGCCACAGGTGAACAGGCCGTGCAGCAGGAACGTGGCGTAGCTCGTCTTGGTGGCGACGCCGGAGATGCCGGAGACGTTGACGTGGGCGCCGCGCGTGCCGTCGAGGAAGTCGAGGTTCGCGAACACCGGCTCGCCGTCGCGCGAGAGGCCGATCGGCAGCTTGCGCTCCATGCCGTCGAAGAACAGCGCCTCGTCGCGGCGCAGGCCGCTGGCGCGGCGCACCGGCTGGCCCGGCCGCGGCGGGACGAAGATCTCCGGCTCGACCCGCGTCACGCGCACGTGGGCCGCCTCGGCCACCGTCGCCGGCAGCACGCCCTTCTCCACCAGGAACACGTCGGAGTCGAGCCGCGCGCCCTCGTGGCGCGCCCGCACCAGGTCGACGACGCCGTAGAGGCGCACCTCGCGCCCGTCCGGCAGCGGCGTCAGGACCTCGACCACGTCGTCGAGCTGGAGGTAGCGGCCCTCCTCGACGGCCACCCAGAACTCGAGGGGCATCGCGTCGAGGGTGCCCAGGACGCGGCCGACCGTTTCGCTCACGCGACGACCTCGCTGTGGAGCTGGGCCTCGATCGCGTGGCGCACGAGCGTCGGGTCGCCGAGCAGGTGCTTGAGGCGGGACTCCAGGCCGCCGATCGGCAGCAGGTTCTGCGGAGCGCGCGGGTCGCGCGTCGCGTCCGAGGCGAAGCGCGGCAGCTCGCGCGCGGCGAGGTCGGCGAGCCGGCGCGCCTCCTCGACGCCCGCCGCCGCCCTGGTCTCGAGCCGGACCACCCCGCTCAGGGCCGACTCGATCGGCCGGCCGAAGGCGATCCGCTGGTACCACGAGTAGCGCGGCTCGCGCCCCTCGATCAGGAAGAGGGGCGTGCGCTCGCCCGTGCCCAGGCGCGGCAGCAGCGCGTGCGCGGACGGCTCGAGGTAGGCGCGCAGCAGGCGCTTGACGAAGCCCACGACGCTGCCCTGGGTCCTGGTCACGAACGACAGCGGCCCGTCCTGGAAAACCACGTCCACCTCGGGAGACAGCCGCTCGGTCAGGCCGGCCTCGCCCTGGCGCATGGCCTTCTGCAGCCCGTCGACAGGCGCCATCGGCGTGTCCTCGGGCTCGCTTCGCGGCTCGAACACGAGGTGGTCCCTCGCGCCCACGGCGACGAGCAGCGGGTCGAGCGCGAGCCCGCCGGCGGCGACCGCGACGCGGCCGGTCCGCTCGCCCGTCACCCGGGCGTGGCGCTCGACGACGACGGCGCCGACGCCGAACGAGCCCAGCAGGCCGAACGCCGTCCGCCCGGCGCCCTCGACGAGCAGCCGATGCTCGATCCGGCGAACGCCGTCGACGAAGGCGATCCGCGCCGGCCGCGGCCCGGACGGGGGCCGGATCGCGAGCCAGGCCGCCCGCTCCACCCGGGTGTCGACGGCAGCGGGCTCGCCCCCGTCGAGGACCTGGATGGATCCCTCGTACTCGGCCGCCCAGGGGTCCAGCCGCAGCGAGTAAGCCGGCTTCGTCACGTGAACGGCAGTCTATCCTCGAGCGGGGGCGCGAGAGGTCCGCTGAGACGGACAACCGGTACGCCTGCGGCGGCCCCGGCGTGCGGGCGCCGGTCCGGTCCGGCGACGCCGGGCGGCGCGGTGCGCTCTGCTAGAATCGCCGCCCATGACGCGCAGGCCCGCCGCGTGGCTCCTGGCGGCCCTGGCCGCCGCCCCGGCCTTCGGCGACGGCCTCGCGCTCGACGCCTCCGACGCCCGCCTCGCAGGGCGGCCGGACCTGGCGGCGAGGCTGACCGAGAGCCCGCACGCGTACTTCCGCTTCGTGAACCCCGGCTTCGCCGCGGAGACCTGCCGGGCGTTCGCGGACGTGCTCGCGTCCATGCCGGAGGTGAGCCTGCACGGCGACGCGCACGTCGAGCAGTACGCGGTGACCAGCCTGGGCCGCGGGCTCACCGACTTCGACGACTGCACGCGCGGCAAGCCGGTGATCGACCTGGTCCGCTTCGGCTCCTCGCTGCTGCTGGCGGCGCGCGAGAAGGGCTGGCCGCGCGAGGGTGAGCCCGCGGTCCTTCGCTTCCTGCGCGGCTACCGCGACGGGCTCGGCTCCGGCCGGCTGGAGATGAGGACCCCGGCCGTGGTCACCCGCATCCGGGCGGGCTTCGCCTGGAAGCACGAGCGCTCGCTGCGCCAGGCGAACGAGCTGATCGACGCGGCCCCGTTGCCGATCGACACCTTCGCCGACGCCGTGGAGCGCTTCTCCGAGCTGGTGCGCTTCGCCCGCGAGCTGCCGAGAGACTTCTTCAGGGTCAAGAAGATCGGCACGCTGACGATGGGCATCGGCAGCGCGCTCGACGAGAAATACCTGATGCTGCTCGAGGGCCAGACGCCCGCCCCCGACGACGACCTGGTGGTGGAGGCCAAGCAGGTGCGCTCGCTGGAGGGCAACCCGTGCCTGCGCACCGACATCGGCGCCTCGCGCGTGCTCGACGGCCAGCGCACGATCGCCTACGAGCCGTTCGCCTACGCCGCCGTGGTGCCCCACGCCGGCAAGCACTTCTGGATGCACGACTGGACCGACGAGTACGTCGAGACCTCGGTGGCGGGCGAGATCCGCGACGGGCGCGACCTGCGCGAGATCGCCTACGACGCGGGCGTGCAGATGGGCCGCGCGCACTGCAAGCGGGACGACGGCACGCGCGACGAGCAGCTGCGGAAGCAGACGCTCGAGTCGCTCGACCGCTACGAGGGGCGGATCCGGGCGACGATGCGACGGCTGGCGGACGAGGTGGAGGCCGCCTGGCGCGCCTTCCGCGAGAGCGCCGCGGCGACGGCGCCGCCCGCGGCGCGCTAGCGCCGTCGGGGCGCGGCGCCGGCCCTCGGCCCTTGACTTCGCCGGCCGACCGAGCCGATAGTTGCTGTAGCAAATGTTCCGGAAGCAGAGACCGGCACCCGCCCCGGCGAGCGAGCCGCTGGGGGTCCTGATCGCCGCGGCCCGCCGCGGGATCAAGCAGGCCACCGGCGTCCAGCTGCGCGGCAGCGGGCTCAGCCCGCAGCAATTCTGGATCCTGATGGCGATCCACGAGCACCATGGGCCGTCGCTGCGGGCGCTGTGCGAGCGGCGCAGGATCGACGCCCCCACCGCATCGCGCGTGGTGGCGACGCTCGCGGCGAAGGACCTCGTCCGCGTCGAGGGCGACCCCGCCGACCGCAGGCGCTGCTGCCTGGAGCTGACAGCCGAGGGCGAGCGGCTGGCCCGGCGGCTCGAGCCGCTGCTCGAGCGGACCCGCGCCGCGGTCGCCGGGGGCCTCAGCCGGGACGAGCAGGCGACGCTGCGCGACCTGCTGTGCCGCGTGATCGCGAACGCCGCCCGCCTGGAGCAGGCACAGGCGCGCCGGCCCCGAGGCCGTCGCGCGCCGCAGGAGACCCGATGAAGAGAAGCCGCCGGAACCCCGACCGCTCGCGCGTGGCCGCGCTCGTCGCGCTGGCCCTGTGCGCGCTGCCCGGCGCCTCGTGCGCGCGCGGGAGCGCCAGCGCGGCCGTGGGCCCGCCGCCGGTGCCCGTCGTGGTGGGCGAGGCGCGGACCCAGGCCGTCTCGGACGAGCTGCGGGCCGTGGGCCAGGTTGAGGCGTGGACGACCGTGTCCCTGAGGTCGCAGGTCACCGGCGTCGTGGCGGCCGCCCACTTCCGCGAGGGCAGCGACGTGCGGGCGGGCGAGCTTCTGTTCACGATCGACCCCCGGCCGTTCCAGGCGGTGCTCGACCAGGCCCAGGCCACGCTCGCGCGCGACCGCGCCCAGCTCGCCAACGTGCGGGCGGAGGAGCGGCGGGGCGAGGACCTCTACCGCCAGGGCATCCTGGCGCAGGAGACCTACGATCAGCGCCGCAGCGCGGCCGACGCGCAGGCCGCCCAGGTGAAGGCCGACCAGGCGGCCGTCGAGACGGCCCGCCTCAACCTCGGCTGGTGCGAGGTGCGCTCGCCGATCGACGGGCGCGCCGGCGCGATCCTGGTGTTCCCCGGCAACGTGGCGAAAGCACCGGACGGCGCTCCGCTCGTGGTGCTCACGCAGACGCGGCCGGTCAAGGTCTCCTTCGCCGTCCCCGAGTCGCGCCTGGCACAGGTGCGGGCGGCGGCCAGAGGCAGCGCGCCGCTCGCGGTCGAGGCGCTGCCCTCGGACGCCTCGAGCAGCGGCGAGCGCGGGGAGCTCGTCTTCCTCGACAACGAGGTCGACCGCGTGACGGGCACGATCCGGCTGAAGGCGCGCTTCGCCAACCGGGACCTGCGCCTGTGGCCGGGCGAGTTCGCGGAGGTGCGGCTCGTGCTCGGGACGCGGGCGGGCGCCGTGGTGGTGCCGTCCTCGGCGGTGCAGCCGGGCCAGGCCGGGCCCTACGTCTACGTGGTCAAGCCCGACTCGACGGTCGAGGCGCGCAGCGTGCGCACCACCGACTACCCGGGCAGCCTCACCGTGGTCGAGTCGGGGCTCGCGGCAGGCGAGCACGTCGTCGTCGACGGCCAGCTGCGGCTGGTGCCGGGGGCGAGGGTGGTCGCGAAGGCGGCGCCGTGAGCGAGCTGTTCATCCGGCGGCCCGTCGCGACCGTGCTGGTGATGCTGGCGATCCTGGTCTTCGGGATCGCCGGTTACAGCCAGCTGCCGGTGAGCGACCTGCCGAACGTCGACTTCCCGACGATCCTGGTGTCGGCGAGCCTCCCCGGCGCGAGCCCCGAGACGATGGCCTCCTCCGTGGCGCTGCCGCTCGAGCGGCAGTTCTCGACGATCGCCGGGCTCGACACCATGACCTCCACGAACGCGCTCGGCATCTCCCAGGTGACGCTGCAGTTCGCGCTCGAGCGCAACATCGACGCCGCCGCCCAGGACGTGCAGGCGGCGATCGCGAAGGCCGCCCGGGACCTGCCGCCGACGCTGCCGACCCCGCCCTCGTTCCAGAAGGTGAACCCGGCCGACCAGCCGATCCTGTACCTGGCCCTGCTCTCGCCGACGCTGCCGCTGTCGCAGGTGGACGAGTACGCGGAGACGCTGATCGCGCAGCGCGTCTCGATGGTGAGCGGCGTGGCGCAGGTGGGGGTGCTCGGCGGACAGAAGTACGCCGTGCGCGTGCAGCTGGACCCGGACGCGCTGGCCAGCCGCGGGATCGGCGTCGACGAGGTGTCGCAGGCGGTCGCGAACGGCAACGTGAACCTGCCGACCGGCACGCTCTGGGGCCGAAACCAGGCCGTCACGGTCCAGGCCAGCGGCCAGCTCGAGTCGGCCGGGGCCTACCGGCCGCTGATCGTCGCCTGGAGGAACGGCTCCCCCGTGCGGCTCTCCGAGCTGGGCCGCGTGATCGACTCCGTGGAGAACGACAAGGTCGCCAGCTGGTTCAACGGCACGCGCTCGATCGTGCTGGCGGTGCAGCGGCAGCCGGGCACGAACACGGTCGAGGTAGTGGACGCGATCAAGCGCCTGCTGCCGTCCTTCCGCTCGCAGATGCCGGCCGCGGTCAGGCTGGAGGTGCTGTTCGACCGCTCGGAGTCGATCCGCGCCTCGGTCAACGACGTCCGCTTCACGCTGCTGCTGACGATGGCCCTGGTGGTGCTGGTGATCTTCGTGTTCCTGCGCAACCTCTCGGCCACCGTGATCCCGAGCCTGGCGCTGCCGATGTCGGTGGTCGGCACCTTCGCGGTCATGTACCTGCTCGGCTACAGCCTGGACAACCTCTCGCTGATGGCGCTCACGCTGTCGGTCGGCTTCGTGGTCGACGACGCGATCGTGATGCTGGAGAACATCGTGCGCCACATGGAGCGCGGCGAGCGGCCGCTCGAGGCCGCGCTGCGCGGCTCGCGCGAGATCGGCTTCACGATCCTGTCGATGACGCTGTCCCTGGCGGTGGTCTTCCTGCCGGTGCTGTTCATGGGCGGGCTCGTGGGACGGCTGCTGCACGAGTTCGGGGTCACCATCGCCGCCGCCATCTTCGTGTCGGGCTTCGTGTCGCTGACCCTGACGCCGATGCTGGCCAGCCGCTTCCTGAGGCCGCCGGGCGAGGAGCGCCACGGCCGCCTGCACCAGGCCAGCGAGCGCGCGTTCGGCCGGCTGCACGCCTTCTACGAGCGCACGCTGTCGGGCGTGATGCGGGCGCCGCGCGCCACGCTGGCCGTCTCGCTGGCGCTGGTGCTGGCCACCGCGCTCTTGTTCGTGGCCGTGCCCAAGGGTTTCCTGCCGAGCGAGGACACCGGCCAGTTGTTCGCCTTCACCGAGGCCGAGCAGGGCATCTCGTTCGACTCGATGGTGCGCCACCAGCGCCAGCTGATGAAGGTGCTGCAGGCGGAGCCGGAGATCGCCAGCTTCAGCTCCAGCGTCGGCGCGGGCGGCCCCAACGCCGCCGGCAACACGGGGCGCCTGTTCATGCGGCTGCGTCCGCGCGCCGAGCGCCGGCTGAGCGCGGACGAGCTGATCCAGGCGCTGCGCCCGAAGCTGGCGCAGGTGCCCGGGATCCGCGCCTTCGTGCAGAACCCGCCGCCCATCCGCATCGGGGGCCAGCTCACCAAGAGCCTGTACCAGGTCACGCTGCAGAGCCCGGACGCCGACGAGCTCTACCGGGCCGCACCGAAACTCGAGGAGCGGCTGCGCACGATCCCCGGCCTGGTCGACGTGGCGAGCGACCTGCAGCTGCGCAACCCCGAGCTCGACGTCGAGATCGACCGCGACCGGGCGACCGCGCTCGGCCTGAGCGCCGCGCAGCTCGAGGACGCGCTCTACACGAGCTTCGGCAACCGGCAGGTGTCGACCATCTACGCGCCCAACAACCAGTACCGCGTGATCATGGAGCTGCAACCCGAGTACCAGGGCGAGCCGTCCGACCTGTCCCGGCTCTACGTCCGCTCCTCCTCCGGCGCGCTCGTCCCGCTCGAGTCCATGGTGCGACTGAAGAAGGGCTACGGGCCGCTGACGGTCAGCCACCTCGGACAGCTGCCGGCCGTCACGCTGTCCTTCAACCTGAAGCCGGGCACGGCGCTCGGCGACGCGGTGGCCCGGGTCCAGGCCGCCGCGCAGCAGGTGCTGCCGGCCACGGTCACGACCAGCTTCCAGGGCACCGCGCAGGCCTTCCAGGCCTCGTCGCGCGGCCTCGGCTGGCTGCTGCTGCTGGCGGTCGCGGTCATCTACATCGTGCTGGGGATCCTCTACGAGAGCTTCCTGCACCCGCTGACGATCCTGTCCGGGCTGCCCGCCGCGGGCCTCGGCGCGCTGCTGACGCTCGTGCTGTTCCACACCGAGCTGAGCCTGTACGCCTTCGTCGGCGTGATCATGCTGGTCGGCATCGTCAAGAAGAACGCGATCATGATGATCGACTTCGCGCTCGAGGCGCAGCGCGCCGGCGCCCCGCCGGCGCAGGCGATCTACGAGGGCTGCCTCGTCCGCTTCCGGCCGATCATGATGACGACCGTCGCCGCGCTGGCCGGCACGTTGCCGATCGCGCTCGGCTTCGGCGCCGGCTCCGAGTCGCGCCGGCCGCTCGGCCTGGCCGTCGTCGGCGGCCTGCTCGTCTCGCAGACGCTGACGCTCTACATCACGCCGGTCATCTACCTCTACATGGAGTCGTTCCGCAGCTGGCTGGGCCGGTTCGACCGCGGGCGCAGCGCGGAAGAGGCGCGCGAGCCGGAGCCGCTGCCCGCCGCCAGCGGGCGCTGAAGCGCGCGGCCGGAGAGCACTGGCTGGGAAGCCGGGACCGGGGTCGCCGAAGCGAGCGACTGAGCCGGTCCCGTGCCGGGGAGCGAGCGGAGGCGCTACCCCGGCTCCGGCCCGCAACAGCGCAAGGCAGCCACCGAAACAGGCTCTTCAACAGCTTGCCAGGGCCGAGGGCCGCCGGCTGCCGGGGCCGGCGGTCCCCGGCAAGGGCTTCACCAGACCCAGATCCGGACCTCGTCGCGGCCGTCCTTCACGTGGACGAGGTCCGTGAAGCGCAGCGAGCCGAGCGAGGCGGCCAGCGCGCCCGTGTGGATGCGTCCGTGGCGGTCGGGCAGCGCCTGCAGGGCGAGGTGCAGCGGCACGTTGACGTCGACGTCTTCGCCGTTGTCCCCATGCACGCTGACGTGCAGCGCGCGGCCCTGCTTCGTGATCACCACCAGCTCGTCCCGCTCCTCGACGCGGACCAGCTCGCCGTCGGGCGCCTTCGCCAGCGCGTCGAGCACCTCGCGCGCGAGGCCGACGTGCTCGAGCGCCTCGCCCTGGGGGACCCGCAGCTTGTCCGGGGGGGCCACGGCGGGCGCCACCGCCAGCGCCGCCTGCGCCAGCACGAGCGGCACGGGCACCACGATGTGGTGCCCGTCCGGCCCGCCTTCCCGCACGTCCACGACCATCACGCCGAGGCTGGCCACGGTGGCCAGCGCCGCGATCGGCGCGCCGAGCACGACGGCCAGCTTGATCATGGCACCACCCTACCTCGCCGCCGCCGTCTGCGTGTTCTGCTCGTCGATCCAGATGCGGACGTTGGAGTCGTCGTCGTGCACGCGCACGATGTCGCCGCGCCGCTTCTGGAGCTCGGCCAGCGCGGCCTGGATGTTGACGTCTTCTCCCTCGCCGGAGAGCAGGGCGTCCACCAGGCCCACCGGCACCTCGACGCGGACCTCGCCCGGGCCCTTGGCGGCCTTCGCCGGTTTCTCCGCCTCGGCCTTGAGCGCGCCCCGGGCCTCCGCCTTGGCCTTCGGCGCCTCGGCCTTGTGGTCGACGTAGACGAGCACGAGGTCGCCCTTGCGCTGCACCCGTACGTTCTCGTCCTCCGACTCGACGGTCACGAACTCGGCGTCGCCCACGGCCGCCAGCTGCTTCCACATCTTGCGGAAGTCGGCCAGCTTCATCCTGTGGTGCTCGCCCAGGTGCAGCTTGCCGTGCTCCTCGATGATCTCGGGCGTCGCCTTGAGGGCGACCTCGACCACCGTCATCGGCAGGTTGACGCGGACCTTCGACGCCTTGTGCGCCTCGTCGACGCTGATGTGCAGCCAGGCGTTGCTCGTCTGCGCCCGTGCCCCGGCCAAAGGCAGCAGCGCGAGGCCCAGGAGCCCGATTCCCGTCATGACGCTCTTCCTCATCCGTTCCTCCTCGATCGGCCGCGCGGCCGGCCGCAGCGGTGCAGAGCCGGTCCTGGCCCCATGTCACAGGCTGTTACGCACGAGCCTCGTCCATGGTTCTCTTAAGAGCACGTCCATTTGCCTGAACGCCCGCCGGCCGGTGCCGTGGCGCCGACCGGTTGCCGTTCCGCCCGCTCATTCCGGATAGACTCGGGCGCATGGCCATCGGGGACGGACATCGGGAGCTGTGGCTGGTGCGCCACGGCGAAACGCCGGCGAGCCTGGCGTCGCACGCTCGCGGGTTGGGCGGACGTGCCGCTGACCGAGCACGGGCGAGGCGCAGGCCGCCGCCTTGCGGCCGCTGCTCGAGGGCGAGCGGTTCGACGGCGTCTGGTCGTCGGACCTTCGGCGGGCGGCGCGCACGGCCCGGCTCGCGATCGCCGCCGACGCGCAAGAGGACCGCCGCCTGCGGGAGATGAGCTTCGGCTCGCTCGAGGGCCAGCCCTGGGAGACCCTCGACGAGAGCTGGCAGCAGGCGCTCGCACGCTTCGAGGGCTTCGAGCCCCCGGGCGGCGAGACGTTCGCCGAGCTGCGGCGCGCGGGTCCTGTCCTTCGTCGAGTCGCTCGCCGCCGGGCCGCCACCTCGTCTTCACGCACGGCGGCGTCGTGCGCCTGATCTCGCGCGAGGTCGGGCGAGGACTACTTCGTGCCCACGGGCTCGCTGCTGGTGCTCGACTGGGAGGCGCGCCGGCTCGTCTTCCGCGCGCGACGGCGAGGGCGAGCCGAGCCGCGGGCTGCCGCGGGCGAGCGGGCGGCGGCCGAGCGGTGGCCCGCGCGGAACGGGAGGACGCATGAAGCGCGCGATTTCTCGGCTGCGGGGCGATCGCCGGTGTGGCCGGGCGTCGGCCGGCCCGGGACTCGTCGCGGCCGGGCCGCAGCCGGCGGCTCGCGAGTTTCGAGGCGTCCGCCGTTCGAGCTCGACGAGGCGACGCTGTCCGAGCTGCAGAAGCGGATGGCCGCGGGCGAGCTGACCTCCCGCCGCATCGTGGAGGCTCTACCTCGCGCGCATCGCCGCCCTCGACCGGCAGGGCCCCGAGCTGCGCAGCGTGATCGAGACGAACCCCGAGGCGCTCGCGATCGCCGACGCGCTCGACGCCGAGCGCAAGGCGAAGGGCCCGCGCGGGCCGCTGCACGGCATGCCCGTGCTGGTGAAGGACAACGTCGACACGCGCCGACCGGATGACGACCACGGCCGGCTCGCTGGCGCTCGAGGGCTCCGTCCCGCCGCGGGACGCGCACGTGGCGCGACGCCTGCGCGAGGCCGGCGCCGTGCTGCTCGGCAAGGCGAACCTCTCGGAGTGGGCGAACTTCCGCTCGACCCGCTCGGTCTCGGGCTGGAGCGGCCGCGGCGGTCAATGCCGCAACCCCTACGCCCTCGACCGCAACCCCTGCGGCTCGAGCTCGGGCTCGGGCGCCGCCGTCTCCGCGAACCTCACGGCGCTCGCGATCGGCACGGAGACGGACGGCTCGATCGTCTGCCCGGCCACGACCTGCGGCGTCGTCGGGCTCAAGCCCACGGTGGGCCTCGTCAGCCGGGCCGGCATCATCCCGATCTCGAGGACGCAGGACACCGCCGGGCCGATGGCGCGCACGGTCGCGGACGCGGCGGCGCTGCTCTCGGCCATCGCCGGCGCCGACCCCCGCGACGAGGCGAGCGCCGGCGCGGCGGCCCAGGCGACGGACTACGCGCGCTCCCTGGACCCGGCCGGGCTGCGCGGCGCGCGCATCGGCGTCGCGCGGGACATGGCCGGCTTCCATCCCGACACCGACCGCCTGTTCGACGAGGCGCTCGCCGAGCTGAAGCGCAGCGGCGCCGAGCTGGTCGACCCGGCCGACGTTCCGAACCTCAAGCAGCTCGAGGAGCCCGAGCTCGAGGTGCTGCTCTACGAGTTCAAGGCCGGGCTCGAGAGCTACCTCGCCTCGCTCGGGCCGCAGGCAAGGGTCCGGACGCTGGCCGACGCGATCGCGTTCAACGAGCGCCACCGCGAGCGCGAGATGCCGTACTTCGGCCAGGAGATCTTCCTGAAGGCGCAGGCGAAGGGGCCGCTCACGACGCCGGCGTACCACGAGGCGCTCGAGAAGTGCCGGCGCCTGTCGCGCCAGGAGGGGCTCGACGCGACGTTCGCGAAGCACCGGCTCGACGCGCTGGTGGCGCCGACCGGCGCCCCGGGCTGGGTCATCGACCCGGTGAGCGGCGACCACTTCGTCGGCGGCAACTCGACGCCGGCGGCCGTGGCCGGCTACCCGGCGATCTCGCTGCCGATGGGCTTCGTGTTCGGGCTGCCGGTGGGGATCTCGTTCATCGGCCGCGCCTGGAGCGAGCCCGTGCTGCTGCGCCTCGCCTACGCCTACGAGCAGGCGACGCGACACCGCCGCCCGCCCCGCTTCCTGCCGACGGCCGTCCTGGACGCGACGCCCTCCCGCGGCTGAGCCGATCGCGGCTCTCCGGGATCCGAGGAACCCTTTGCCGGCGCGCTCCGTTCCATTGGACAGGGCCTTCCTGCGCGTCTGATACGATCACTGCTCGCGCGCAGGCGTCGGGCCCGGCGACGGCGAGACGAGGGCGATGATCGGGCAGAGCGTCAAGCACTACCAGGTGGAGGAGCTGCTCGGGAAGGGCGGGATGGGCGAGGTCTACCGCGCCCAGGACACCCGGCTCGGCCGACCCGTCGCGCTCAAGATGCTCCCGCCCGAGCTCTCGCGCGACGAGGACCGCAAAGCGCGTTTCCTGCGCGAGGCGAAGCTCGCCGCCAAGCTGGAGCACCCCGCGATCGCGCGGATCTACGACGTCGACGAGGGGCCCCAGGGGCTCTTCATCGCGATGGAGCTGGTGCAGGGGCGCACGGTGAAGGCCCTGATCGAGGCACGCGAGCTGGACGTGCTGGGCGCGATCGAGATCGCGCACCAGGTCGCCGGCGGGCTGCAGAGGGCCCACGAGGAAGGCATCGTCCACCGCGACATCAAGCCCGAGAACGTGATGGTGACACCGGACGGGCACGCCAAGATCCTCGACTTCGGCCTGGCCAAGCTGCTCGAGCCGGAGCAGCAGGCGGACGGCATCTCGCACATGGAGACGCTCGCCAAGACACAGGCCGGGTTCGTGCTCGGCACCCTGCGCTACATGAGCCCCGAGCAGGCGCGCGGCCAGGCCGTCGACTACCGCAGCGACATCTTCTCGCTGGGCATCCTGCTCTACGAGATGGTCACCGGCCAGCTGCCCTTCTCGGGCGGCACGGCGCTCGACACGCTGCACGCGATCGCGTTCGAGGAGACCCGGCCCGTCACGGCGCTGCGCCCGAACCTGCCGCCCTCGCTGCAGCGCGTCATCACGCGCTGCCTGCGCAAGCGCGCCCAGGACCGCTACGGCGACGCCAAGGAGCTGGCCGGCGACCTCAAGGCGGTGCAGCGCGAGATCGAGAGCGGCGTCTCGAGCAAGGCGCCGCTAGCCGTGCAGCTGCAGGAGCGCTGGCAGGCGCTGCGCGACCGCACGCTCGGTGAGTGGCTGCTGCCGGCGATCGTGGTGCTGGTCGCGCTCGCCGTGGCGGTGTCGCTGCTCGTCACGCGCAGCCACGACTTCGGCCCGAGCGCGTTCATGATGGGCCTGGCGGGGCTGTTCGTCTGGCGGCGCGTCCGCAACCGCCGGCTGCGCCTCGGCCGCAGCTTCGTGCGCAAGGTCGCCAAGATGCCGGAGGTCAGGCTGGTGGCGCTCGACGGCCTGCGCTTCACCGTGCTGGCCGACCGCGCCCAGGCCCGCACCTACGTGCGCGCCAACGCCCTCATCGACTCGATCAACGCCAGCATGTTCTTCGGGGAGCCGTTCACGCTGGTGGTCCGCGACCAGCTCGCGCCCGAGGATGAGCGCGCCCTGCTCTCGGGGCCGGGTGTCCTCTACCTGCGCGAGGAGGCACCCGAAGGCCGCCCGGCCTGAGCCCCCCTTCCCCGGCGGATTCCGGTACAGTAGTAGTCAACGTTCCGTGAAAACAGCTGTCCAAGGAGGAGTCCTGATGAAGATGCTCGCAAAGGCCGGCCTTGCCCTCGCCCTCGTGCTCGGGCTCATGGCCGTGGCCAACGCCGCTGACGAGACGACGGTCACCGGGAAGGTCATGTGCGCCAAGTGCACGCTGAAGAAGGCGGACGCCACGAAGTGCCAGGACGTGGTGGTGGCGAACGGCGCCGAGTACTACGTCGAGAAGAACGACGTGGCCAAGAAGTTCGGCCACACGTGCCAGGGCGAGAAGGACGTGACGGTCACCGGCACGGTGTCCGAGAAGGACGGCAAGAAGTGGATCGCGCCGTCCAAGATGGAAGCGCCCAAGAGCTAGGTCCGGCCGCACCGGTCTGACCGCCCCGCCCGCGGCAGCGTTCGAGCCGCCGGCGGGGTTCGTCTTTTCAGGGGCGGGCAGGCCGCCCGGCGCGCGCGGCGATCCGGCTGTAGAGCAGCAGCAGCCGGCCGGTCGCCTCGTCGCGCTCGAACCGCGGCCTCAGCGAGATGCGCCGCGAGACCGCGTCGCGCAGGGCGAGCGCGAGCGCCGGCACGTCTCCCCAGCGCACGAGCCCCGGCCCGGGGTGCCACTCGCTGACGGCCCCCGATTCCCAGGCCACGACCGGCACCCCGAACGAGAGCGCCTCGAGCCCGACGAGTCCGAAGGGCTCCTGCCAGCGCGGCGGGAAGACGAGGGCCCGCGCACGGCGATAGAGCCCCGCCAGCGCGTCGCGTCCGACCCAGCCCAGCAGCTCGATGCCGGCGCCCGGCGCCTCTTCGGCCAGGCGCGCCAGCTCGGCCCGCAGCGGCCCGGTCCCCGCCACCACCAGCGGCAGCGGGACGCCCGACAGCCGCCAGGCCTCGACCGCCTCGCGCACGCCCTTCGCCTCCACCAGCCTGCCCACGAACAGGACGCAGGGCGGGCCTGTCGCGCCGGGAGCACGCTCGTCGAGGCCGTGCACGAAGGGCGGGATCACGTGCACCCGCGAGGCCGTCAGCCCCGCCGAGACGAGCTCGTCGCGCATGTAGCGGGAGAGCACCGTGACGGGCAGCCGCCGGGCCGCCGCGAGTCGGCGCTCGGTCAGGGCCTGCACCTCCGCGAAGTAGGCGGCGTCCTCGAAGCACGACGCGCACAGCTCGCGCGTGAGCGGGCGCCTGCAGACCTCGCCCGCCGCGGTCCACTTTCCGCGAAAGGCGCAGAAGAAGCGCTGGTCCTGCACGGTCAGCAGGGCGTTGCCGGGTCCGGCCGCCCACTCGAGCAGGGCGGGGTTCACGACGTTGTGGACGTGGACCACGTCCGCGGCGGCAGCGAGGTCGTCGAGAGAGACCGCCAGAGCACCGCGCTGCTCGAGCCCGGGGCGCACCACGACCTCGCAGGGCGCGGCCACGGAGCCCTCGCGCGCGCCGACGGCGAGCCTTTGTTCGTGGTCCGGGGCGAGCGCCTCCAGCACGCCCAGCAGCCAGGCGTACGCGCCGCCTCGATCGCTCAGCCGGTCCGCCACGTGCAGGATGCGCATCGCAGGCCAGCATAGCGCCCGGGGGCCCGGAACATCCGCAGCGTGTGTTACGTTCGTCCCCAGGAGGCTCGCTTGTTCGAGGCAGAGGACGTCCTCAACGGCCTGATCCGCGGCGCCCTGAGCGGGCGTCGCAAGTCGTCGACGCACACCCGCCACGCCATCGGCGCCGGCTCGCTCGTCAACGCGCAGACCCTGCTCGCGGCCGCCGGCGTCGCGTGGGGCCTGTACGAGACCTGGCAGCAGCAGCAGGCGACGACCGCTTCCGCGCCATCCGCGCCCGTGGGCTGGCCGGCGCGGGCGCCCGCCGGCGGCGCGGCCGCTCCCGCCGCCGCCGACGTCCCGCCGCCGCTGCCGGGCGAGGGGGTCGCCGGCAGCGCCCCGGGCGAGGGCAGCCTGCCGCCCTCCGTCCTGCAGCTGATGCGCCTCATGGTCTCGGCCGCGCGTGCGGACGGCGCGATCGGACCCGCGGAGCGCGAGCGCATACTGGCCGAGGCGCGCGAGGTCGGCGCCGAGGCCGAGGTCGAGCGCGAGCTCGCCACGCCGCGGCCGGTGGCCGAGGTCGTCGCCGGCGTGAGCGACCCGCAGCTCAAGGAGCAGCTCTACGCGCTCGCGTTCACGATCGTGCGTGCGGACGAGGCCGTCACGGGCGGCGAGCGCATCTACCTCGCCCGGCTGGCGAGCTCCCTCGCGCTCGACCCCGCCGCCGTGGCCCGGCTCGAGGGCGAGGTGACCGGGCGCATCCAGGCAGCCGCGGCGCGCGCGCAGCAGTGAGCCGCCGGACCCGAACCAGGAAGCGATGAGAGGAGAGAGCATGTCTTCGACGCCCCAGTGGTACATGGCCATCGGCGGCCAGCAGGTCGGCCCCGTCGGCGAGCAGGACGTGGTCGCCGCGATCCAGGGCGGCAGCGCCGACGCGGACACGCTCGTGTTCGTGACGGGCATGCAGAACTGGACGCCGCTGCGCGAGGTGCCGAGGTTCCAGGCCTTCCTGCGGCCGACCGCGCCGGCCGCGGCGGCGGCAGCGGCGGCGCCTGCCGGCCGCACGGCGCACGAGATCGACTACGAGGTGCACGGCGAGGACCTGCAATTCGTCGAGGTGGAGCTCGACCCGGGCGAGAGCGTGGTGGCCGAGGCCGGCGCGCTCATGTACATGACCGGCGGCGTCCAGATGGAGACGATCTTCGGCGACGGCAGCGCGCAGTCGAAGACCGGGGGGCTGGTGGGCGCGCTGCTGGGCGCGGGCCGACGGGTCCTGACCGGCGAGAGCCTGTTCATGACCCAGTTCACGGCCACCGGCGGCCGCAAGGAGCAGGTCGCCTTCGCCGCGCCCTTCCCCGGCCGCATCCTGGCGATGGACCTGGCGCAGCTCGGAGGCGAGCTGGTCTGCCAGAAGGACTCCTTCCTGTGCGCCGCGCGCGGGGTCGCGATCAGCATCGCGTTCCAGAAGAAGATCGGCGTCGGTCTGTTCGGCGGCGAGGGCTTCATCATGCAGCGCCTGACGGGGGACGGCCTGACGTTCGTGCACGCCGGCGGGATGCTGACGGAGAAGCAGCTGGCCCCCGGGGAGACGCTGCGCGTCGACACCGGCTGCCTGGTCGCGCTGCAGCCTTCGGTGAGCTACGACATCCAGCTCGTGGGCAGCGTGAAGACCGCGCTCTTCGGCGGCGAGGGGATGTTCTTCGCCACGCTCACGGGGCCCGGGCACGTCTGGCTGCAGTCGCTGCCCCTCAGCCGACTGGCCGACCGCATCGTCAAGGCAGCGCGCACGCTCGGCGGCCGCAAGGAGGAAGGTTCGGTGCTCGACAACCTCGGCCTCGGCGGCGTGCTCGGCAGCGACTGAGGGCCACGTCTACCGGCGCGGCAGGGACCGACGGCTCGCAAGCCAGGTCTCCACCTGGCGCGCGGCGCCGTTCGCGGCCCCCGACCAGGTGTTGAAGCTGGCCAGGGAGTCTTGGCCGGTCAGCTCGACCGACTCGGCCCCGAGCACGACGCGCACGCGCAGCTTGCGCATCCCGATCCGCGCGGGCTCGCGGCCGCGCTCGAGCACCTGCACGACCGCGTCCGCGGCGGTCGGAGCGCCCACCAGCTCGAGCGAGCGCAGCTTGCCGAGCGCCCGGCGCAGGTCCGAGAGCGAGTCCGCGACGTCCTTCTGCTCGGTGTTCTTGAACAGCACCGGTTCGAGCCTCGCCTCGCAGAAGACGCGCAGGCGCCGCGGCGTCGAGGAGCCCCCGTAGTGTGACGCGAGGTCGTAGGGGCTCGTGGTGGGTGCGCGGGCCGGCGCGGGAGCCGGGGCGGCAGGCGAAGCGGCGGCCGCGACGCTCGTCGGCCTTGCCGGCAGGGGCGAGCGCCGGGAAGCCGGCGAAGGTGAGGCAGCCGGAGCGGGCCTTCTCTCGCCTGCCGCGGCCGCCGGAGGAGGTGCCGACGCTGCTGGCGAGGCGGCGGGCGAAGCGACCGAGGGTGAGACGGCCGCGTGGCCGGCGGGCGCCGCTGCGTGCGGCCAGAGCCCGAGGCGCCAGGCGAGCGCGATCCCCACCGCGCCGGCGAGCAGCAGGGCGCCGGTCACGCCGAGGGCCGCCCACCGCCAGGCGGCTCGCGCACGAGGCCGCACCGCGGTCCCCTCGGCGCTGTCGCGGAGCTCGAGCTCCGGCAGCGCCTCGACCGCGCCTCGGGTGTCGAGCCCGCCCGAGGCCTGCGCGAGCGCTGCCACGAACGTGCCCGCCGTCTGCCAGCGCTCGGCCGGCAGCTTCGCCAGGCAGCGCCGCAGCACCGCCGCGACGGGCGGCGGCAGCTCGCCGGGCGCGGGCTCCGGCACCGGCTCCGAGACGTGCTTCATCAGGATCGCGACCGGCGTCGTCCCGGTGTAAGGGACCCGCCCGGTCAGGCACTCGAAGGCCACGACCCCCAGCGCATAGACGTCCGCGAGATGGTCGACCTTCGAGCCGAGCGCCTGCTCGGGCGCCATGTAGCTCGGCGTCCCCTGAACGAGGCCCGTCTGGGTGGCCACCGAGGAACCCTCGAGCAGCCGGGCGATCCCGAAGTCGGCGAGGTAGGCCCGGCCGGCCTCGTCGAGCAGGACGTTGGCGGGCTTCACGTCGCGGTGCACGACGCCCTTCGAGTGCGCGTAGTCGAGCGCCGAGGCGATCTCGCGCAGCAAGGACGCCGCCTGGGCCGGCGGCAGCGGGCCACGCCTGAGCCGGTCGGCCAGCGAGCCGCCTTCGACCAGACGCATGGCCATCCAGGGCCGCCCCTGCTCGATGCCGAACGCGTGCACGGGCAGCACGTGGGGGTGCTCGAGACGCGCGGCAACGCGCGCCTCCTGCCGGAAGCGCTCGGCGAAGTTCGAGTCGTGCAGGAACTCGGGCGGCAGCACCTTGAGCGCGACGTCGCGCTCGAGCGAGGGGTCGTGCGCGCGGTACACCACGGCCATGCCGCCCCGGCCGAGCGGCTCGACGATCCGGTACGGCCCGAACGGGGATCCCGGCTCCAGGTCCAAAGCGAGGCGAGGCTAGCACGGTCCGGGCGACTCGCCAGCGCTCAGCGCGCCTGCAGCGCGAGCAGGTCGTCGCGCAGCGCCAGCAGGCAGTCCCGCTGATAGCGGTCGGCCTCCGCCTCCGCGCCCCGCCGGAAGTCGGTGAGGGCGTCGTTCGTCAGGCCACCCATCCAGCGCAGGAGCCAGCTCTCGCGCACGCGGGCCCGGTACTCGCGGACGAGCAGGGTCGTGCGGCCGGGCTGCTCGCGCGCCCACCAGCCCGCTTCCGACCCGTCCTGCTCGAACGGGTGCCGCAGCGACCCGCGCAGCAGCGGCGCGACCAGGAACGGCAGCTGCCAGTCGGGCTCCCGCAGGAAGCGGGCGACGAAGCCCTTCTCGAGCGGCGTCCGCGTGAGCTCCACGTCCGCTACCAGCCCGCGCACGCCCACGTGGAAGAGCCCCATCTTCGTCTCGTAGTCGATCGTCAGCCGCAGCCGCGACGGGATGCCGCGGTCCGCGGCGCCCTCGAGCGGCGCCAGGCTGCCGCCACGCGTCCGCAGCTTCAACAGCCACAGGTTGTCGGAGGCGTCGAGCGTCCACCAGCGGCCGCCCGCGAGATCGGGATCGCTGGCGACCGCGTGCAGCTTCATCGGCGACGCGTAGCGGCGGAGGAAGGCCGCGTAGCGCGGGGCCACGGCGGCCAGGCCGTCCGGCGTCAGGCGCACGGCGAGCTCGACGCGGGTCGCGCCGTCTCTGTCGCGCGCCGGAAGCAGCCGCTCGAGCCTCAGCAGCCGGCCCAACGTGGCGGAGGCGCGCGGGAACGCAGAGACGATGGCCGTGTGCGCAGAAGCCTCGCCCGTGCGCTCGACCTGCAGGAACAAGGTCGTCAAGGCGCTGGCGAGGTCCGCTGGACGTATGTCCCCAACGGCCAGTTCCTCGTCCATGCGCCACTCGAATCGCCCGTCGGCCGGGCGGCGCAGCTGCAGGCGCCCGCGGTAGTCGCCGGGAGCGGCAGGCTCGTCGGCGGCGGTCCGAACGCCGATCCGGTAGGCGCCGCCCGCGACCGCGCCGGAGAGCTGCAGCGCGCGCCAGTCTCTCGCGCGCGCCGTCCAGGCGGGGTCGTCGAAGACGCGGGAGGGCACGAGCGCGGCCCGCGCCAGCTTCGGCCGCAGCGCGTCGAAGCCCGGCTCGCGCTCGATCGGCCCAAAGCGCGCGGCGAGGGCATCGAGCAGCGCTCGCGGGGCGGCGACCCCGGCGGGCCCGCGGGCCAGCTCGCGCGCCGGCCCGGCGCAGGCCGCGAGAACGCCCGCCAGTGTCGCCAGCGTTCCGCCGATCCACGCGCGACACGTCACGCCTCATGCTGACACGATCCCGGTGGCCGCCGCGATCCGTTGACGGGGGCGCCGTGGCCCCCTAGCATGGAAGCTCGTCGTGCGGGTCTGGAGGTGGACGTGCCGGGCGGGAGCTCGCGTGAGGCAGGCGAAGGCGACGCCGGGGAGCTCCCGGAGCTGACGGTCCCCGAGGCCCCGGCTCCCGGCGCCGCAACGCTCGCCGGGCTGCTCGGCGAGCGCTACCGGACCGTGGCCCGCCTCGGCGCGGGGGCCTTCGGCGAGGTGTACCGCGCCCACGACGGCGTCCTCGGCCGCGACGTGGCGATCAAGCGCATCCGGCTGGAGGCGTTCGCCGAGCCGGCCCAGCTCGAGGAGGTGAAGCAGCGCTTCCGGCGCGAGGCGCAGCTCGCCGCGCGCCTGCGTCATTCGAACATCGTCACCACGCACGACATCGTCTCGTCGCCCGCGACGAGCTTCATCGTGATGGAGCTGGTCGAGGGACGCACCCTGCAGTCGCTGCTCGAGGCGCGGGGCAGGCTGCCCCTCGGGGAGGCCTCCCAGCTGCTGGGCCAGGTCGCGGCGGCCCTCGACCACGCCCACGCCGGCGGCGTCGTGCACCGCGACGTCAAGCCCGCCAACGTGATGGTCGAGCCGTCCGGTCACGTGAAGGTGATGGACTTCGGGATCGCCAAGGCCGAGGCCAGCGGCAACCTCACGGCCACCGGGCTGATCATGGGCACGCCGAACTACATGTCCCCCGAGCAGGCGCGGGGCGGCAAGGTGGACGCGCGCTCGGACCTGTTCTCGCTCGGCTGCGTGCTGTACGAGTGCCTCACTGGCGTGAAGCCGTTCCAGGCCGACAGCGTGACCGCGATCCTGGTGCGCATCCTGACCGAGGACCCGCCGCCGGTCGATTTCGACGCGACCGGCCTGCCGCGGGCCGTGGGCGACGTGCTGCGGCGCGCCATGGCGAAGGACCCGGCTGCCCGCTACGCGTCGGGAGCCGAGATGATCGCAGCCCTGAGCGCCGCGGGCGGGCCGCTCACGGGGCGCGCCGGCGCCGGCACGACCGGCGCGCCGACGGTGGTCTCCCGTGCGCCGCAGAAACCCGGCAGCGTCCGCCGGCTCGTCGCGCTGGCCACCGCCGCCGCCCTGTTGCTGGCGGCCGGGGGCTTCTGGCTGATCGGTGGCGCGCGTGGCGCGCGGCCGAGGGCCGGCGCGCTCGTCGTGGAGGAGCCGGTCGGCTTCTTCGGCCGGCTGCTCGGCCGCCCGCCGCGTCTGCTCGTCACCCTCCCCGTGGGCACGCCGCTGCGCCTCGCGCTCGTGACGCCGCTCAGC
Source organism: uncultured Acidobacteriota bacterium (assembly GCA_963831755.1). Classification (GTDB taxonomy): domain Bacteria; phylum Acidobacteriota; class Vicinamibacteria; order Fen-336; family Fen-336; genus DATBSL01. The sequence continues at coordinate 11,371 of CAWHRC010000016.1, read as the reverse complement.
TCGGAGACGGCCGGCGCCGGGGACGCGCTCTCCGCAGAGACGACGAGCGCGGTGCGGATCGAGGGCGTCGAGGCCCTGCCCACGGGCAGCCAGCTCGCCGGCCGCGTCACGCAGGCCGCCTCGGCCGCGGCGGCTGGCGGACGCGGCGAGATGACGCTCGAGTTCGATTCGGTGACGCTGCCCGAGGGCGGCCGCTACTCCCTGCGCACGCGACCGCTCAGCCTGCGCGCGCCCGCGGTCACCCGGCGCAGGGAGAACGCCATCGTCGCCGGGCTCTCGGAGGTCGGGGCGGCGGTGGGAGGCCTCCTGGGAGGCCGCAGGGGCGCCTCGGCGGGCGGCGTGGTGGGCGGCGCCGCGGGTACGGTCTATGTCACCGGGGAGAAGGGGCGCGACGTCACGCTCCCCGCGCGCGCCTCGCTGTCGGTCGAGACCTCCGAGCCGACGACCGTCGCCAGGCCGCGCCAGCCCTAACCTAAGCGGCGCCCGCACCCCCAACTAGAGCAGCGTGCTCGCCAGCTCCGCCAGGTGGCTGCGCTCGCCCTTGACCAGGTTCACGTGCGCGAACAGGTCCTGCTCCTTCATGCGGTCGATCAGCACCGTCAGGCCGTTCGACTGGCTGTCCAGGTAGGGCGTGTCGATCTGCTGGATGTCGCCGGTGAAGATCACCTTCGATCCCTCGCCCGCCCGGGTGATGATCGTCTTCACCTCGTGCGGCGTCAGGTTCTGGGCCTCGTCGACGATGAAGAAGACGTGGTCGAGCGAGCGGCCACGGATGTAGGCGAGCGGGGCGATCTGGATCTTCTCGTGCTCGATCATCTCCGCCAGCGCCTTGTGCTCGCGGCTGTCGGGCGCCAGCCGGTGGCGGATCACCGTGATGTTGTCCCACAGCGGCTGCATGTACGGGTCGAGCTTGCTCTTGATGTCGCCCGGCAGGTAGCCGATGTCGCGGTTGCCGAGCGGCACCACGGGCCGCGCCAGGAAGATCTGGTGGTAGGTGCGGCGCTGCTCGAGCGCCGCGGCCAGCGCGAGCAGCGTCTTGCCGGTGCCGGCGCGGCCGGTCAGCGTGACCAGCTGCACCTCGGGCCGCATCAGCGCGTCGAGCGCGAAGATCTGCTCCGCGTTGCGCGGCTCGATCCCGTACGCGTGGCGTTTGACCACACGCTCGAGGGTCCCCGTCGAGCGGTTGTGGTGCGCGAGCGCGCTCAGGCTGCCGTTCTTCATCACCAGGTACTGGTTCGGCAGCAGCTTCGCCGCGGAGGGCAGCAGCGGCGGCACCTCCGTCACCGGCACCGCGTGAGGCTCGTTGTGGAAGCGGGTGATCAGCTCGCTCGGCAGGCCCTCCACGCAGGCGGTGCCCGAGTACAGCCGCTCGACGTGGCGGACCTTGCCCGTCGTGTAGTCCTCGGCGACCAGGCCCAGCGACTTCGCCTTCATGCGCAGGTTGACGTCCTTGCTCACGAGGACCACGTGCCGGTCCTTGTGCCGCGCGCGCAGCTCCTCGGCCAGCGCCAGGATCCGGTGGTCCGGCTTGCTGAGCGCGAAGGCCTGGCTCACGCGGGAGCTGCCCGGGTCGCCGACCTCCACGAACAGCCGGCCGCGGCCCTCGCCGAGCGGGAGGCCCTCGCCGAGCGGGCCCTTGCCGGCGAGCAGGTCCAGCTCGCGGATGAACTGCCGCGCCTCCAGGTTGATGAGGTCGTTGCCGCGCTTGAACTTGTCGAGCTCCTCCAGCACGACGATCGACAGCGCGACGTCGTGCTCCTGGAAGTTGTAGATGCACGTGTGATCGAACAGGACGACGTTCGTGTCGACCACGAAGAGCTTCTTCATCTTCCCTCGCAAGGAAAGGCGTCCGCACGGGCGACGCCGTGGAGGAGGGGCCGACGCGCCGGGAGCGAGACTGCGGTGGCAGACGTCGGGAGCGTGACGCTTTGGAGAGCTGACCGGAGACGGGCCGGTGATCCGCTCAATGCCCCTAATGTAGACCCTCAAATTGCTGCGAGCAAGTACCTTTTACGATTGAGTTTTCATGCCAGCCTGGGACACTCGGTAAACCATCACAGGCGGACGCACGACGGGAGCACGCCAGGCGCAGCCTGAGCGAGTGCCGGGGCCGCCTCCGACCCCGGCGGGAGGCCGCCATGCGACAGATGCTGGCCGTCGTTGCAGGAATCGCCCTCTCTACGCCCGCGGCGGCGGAGGAAGGAACGATACAGGCTCTGGAGCCCGGCATGCGCGTGCGCCTGACGGCGCCGCGTTCGATGCACCTGGCGGGCCTGGCCGAGATCCAGGAGGGCCGGATCCAGACGCTGGCGGGCCGGATCCTCGCCAGCGATGCGCGCAGGATCCTGCTCGAGGCCCCCGACGGCTCGACGCTGTTCGTCCCGCAGCCCGGCGAGCGGGTCCGAGGCCGGCTCGTCGCGCAGCAGGCGGGGAGCTTCGCCATCGAGCTCGAGAAGGGCGCGGATCCGGTGCTGATCCCCCGTGCCGCCGTCGGCGCCCTCGAGGTGAGCACCGGCCGCTCCTCGCGAGCCGCTCACGCCCTGGCGGGCCTCCTTCTGGGCGCCGCCGTCGGAGCGGGAGTGGGCGCGCTCACCGGGACGGCCTGCAGCCCGTCCGACTGGTTCTGCTCGCCGGGCTTCAACGCCGCGGCGCTCGCGATCCTGCTCGCGCCGGTCGGCGCGATCGGCGGCGCTGCCATGCCGGTCGAGCGCTGGAAGCCCGTCAGCGAGCCCGGAGTTCGTGTCGGCGTCGTCCCCGCGCGTGGCGGCGCCTTGATCGCGGTGGCGGTGCGCTTCTAGAAGATCTTGAGGTTGACGTACTTCCGCGGGTTGGCGCGGAAGTCGCCGACGAGCTTCTGCAGCTCCTCCGCGGCCTTGTTCATGTTGGCCGTGGCGTCCGTCGCGTTCTTGTAGAGCTGCTCGTCCTTCGACAGCTTGCCGAGCGTCCCCTCGCCACGCTCGACGCGCGCGAGGATCGCCTCCAGCGAAGTCGAGGAGCGGTCGACGGTCCCCAGCGTCCCGTCCAGCCGCTGCGTGAGCTGGTCGATCCGCTTGACCGTGTTCGCCAGCTCCGGGCCGGAGGTGACTTTGTCGACGCTCTCGGCCGAGCGGATCGATGCCCCAATCCCGCGAGCGTGGCGCGGGCAGGTGAAGACCGTGGAGAAGGGCCAGGGTTCGACGGTCCCGTACATTGGGTATCCGGATCCTGCTCCTCGCTCGCGGTGAATTTCCCGATAGGCGGAAAGCTCTCCGGTGAGGATGGCCTCCGGGACGAGGCGGAGATGCATGCGCGGCGTGGGCGTGGCGCCGGGCGTGGAGATCGCCAGATGGGATGAGCGGGGAGTGTGCGTTTCAGCTACGCCTCCGGGGAGATCGTAGCAGGGCCCGATCCCGCTGCTATCCCTGCTACCAGACCATCCCCATCGTCCAAGACGTCAAGGGCGCAACGCCGGGAGTGGACGGGGGCCAGGGAGGGGGCAAGAGGGTGGTGCAATCGCCGCTCGGGACTCCGAGCTGTCGTATCTTTTCCTGTTGCATCGAGCGGCGACGGGAAGAACGATGGCCGGCGGTCGCTGACCCCGCAGGGGACTTCGAGCCGGAGTTCACTCCCATATATCGGTATTTCGGTCAGAGCGATTAGGAGTGAGGAAATCATGAAGACTTCAGGCCAGCTCCTCAACCGTCGTGACTTCACCAAGTCCACTCTCCTGGCCGGCGCGGCCGTGGCGTCCGGGCGCCCTCGATGTCTTGGCCGCCGAACCGCCGGGCCAGCGCATCCGCACGGGCGTCATTGGCTGCGGCAGCGTGTCGAACTCCTACCTGCCGGTGTTGACCAAGTGTCCCTACGTCGAGGTCGTCAGCGTCTGCGACATCCAGCCCGAGCGGGCGCAGCGGCAAGCGGAGCGCTTCAAGGTCGCGCACCACTACCCCCACATCGAGCCATGCTCGCCGGCGAGCCGTTCGAGTTCCTCATCGACTCACCGACATGCAGGAGCACGAGGGCCTGAACCGGCGGGCGCTCGAGGCGGGCAAGCACGTGTGGAGCGAGAAGCCCATCGCCAACTACGCTGGCCGCCGGGCAGGAGCTGCTCCGCATGGCGCAGAGCGAAGAACCTGCGGCTGTGGGGCGCGCCCATCACGGTGCAGAGCCCGCAGTTCGCGTTCATGGCGCAGCAACTCGCGGCTGGCGAGCTCGGACGGGTGGCCGCGGCGCATGCGCGACTACGGCCACGAAGGCCCGGACTGGTCGGCGTTCTTCTACGAGAAGGGCGGCGGCAGCCATGCCCGACCTCGCCGTCTACAACCTCACCTCGCTGACCGGTCTGCTGGGGCCCGCCAAGCACGTCACCGCCATGCTCGAGCATCGTCACGCCCGAGCGCACGGATCCAGGACAAGGGCCGATCAAGGTCGACCGAGGAAGACAACGCGATGGTGCTGCTCGACCACGGCGAAGGCGTCATCTCGCACGTGCAGTCCGGCTTCAACTACTTCAACCCGCACGGCCACGACGGCAGCGAGGAGACGCGCCACACGATCACGATCGTTGGCTCGCGACGGCTTCATGGGCCTGGTCGGCTACGACTGGGCGCCGCTGGGCGTGGACCTGGCCACGACGAGGACTCGCCGCAGCTCGAGCGCCACGTCACCGACGCGCAGGGCTACATCTGGCAGCAGGGCGGCGGCGCTGGCCGCCGAGTGCCTCGCCACCGGCAAGGAGCTGCTCGTGACGCCGGAGCAGGCGCTGCACGTGCTCGAGATCATCACCGCCGCGCGCGAATCACCGGAGACCGGCAAGCGCATCGCCGCTCACCTCGACCTTCAAATGGCCGATCGTGGCATAGTTTCATTCCCCAAGTGGTCGAGGTGCACCGCCACCCAATGCCCCCCATCAGTAGAGGTATTCCGTGAGAATATTCTCCGCAGGATCTTGGCGTTGGCTCCCATCTGCGTATTTTTTGGTCGTCCCCGCGCGGCTGGGGATGATCTGCCTGGGGTCGTGGTCCATTCCTGGTTGGCCAACTCGTTCGCCACGGAGCAGGGCCATCAATCGGTGCCGGTCAACGTCTGTGGCATCTGCGTGACGCCGGATGGGACCGTCTTCTCGGCCGGGGTATCGGAGGCATTCGGCGGCGTCGGCTCGTACAAGGACGGCCGGTTCGTCACGAAATACGACTATGACAGCGGCTTCGGCAGCAGTGCGTCCTCGGTCGCCGCGGACGACGATTACGTCTACATCGGGACGGAGGCGGGTCTGTTCCGCACGCGCCGAGGTGACTGTGCCTACAACCGGACACCGATCGTGAAAGGCAATCTCCATGGTCTGGCCCTTCGCGATGGCGAGCTTTATCTGAGCGATTACGACGCAGGCAAGATTCGCGTCCTCGCGACGGCGACGATGAAGGAGGTCCGCGCCATACCAGTCCTGAGACCAGGGCCCCTCACGGTCGGAGCCGACGGCCGGGTCTGGGTCATCCAAGGCAAGCCCTCCAAGGAGCCCTACCTGTCGTTCTACACCGGCGGCCTGAAGATCATTCCGTTCTCCAAGGACGGCGATGCCGGTCCGGAGATCGAGGACTTCGAGAATCCTTGCGCCCTGGCGGTGGACGCGAAGGGCCGGCTCCTGGTGGGTGGGCTGAACCGGCACAGCCAGGTCTGGATCTACGATGTCTCGGGGCGGCCGAATCGGGTCGGAACATTCGGAGCGGAGGGCGGCATCTTCTCCGGCGAACCGGGGAAGGACACAGAAGAAGTTCCACTGGATCCGCGGCCTGGGGACCGACGCGGCGGGCAACCTCTACGTCGCGAGCGTCTTCGGCTCCTGGTACAACGTGTCGATCGAGGCGTACTCCCCCTCGGGCCAGCGACTCTGGGACGTGCATGGCCTGGGTAACTGGCTGGACACGGCCTGTCGCCGATCCGGCCGACGAGAACGTCGTCTACACCAAGGAAAACGTCTTCGCCCTGGACTGGAGCCGACCACCCGGCCGCGAGGCATCGCTGGCGGGGCTCACCCTCGATCGCTTCAAGTATCCACGCGACAACCGCGTGTCGGAAGGCCACGGGCCATCCCATCGCCTGATCAACGGCGTGCGGCGGATCGGCGGCAAGCTCTTCCTCTACTGCGGGGCTCAAGGCACCGGCAGCCTGGAGATCTACAGGTTCGGCGAGGGCTGCGTCGCCGCCCCGTGCGGCTACGTGGGTGGTGCATCCATCTGGCGCCCGGAGGGCGGCAAGCGTTGGCCGGAGGACGCCGAAAGCTTCATCTGGACCGACGACAATGGCGACGGCGTCCCTGACCCCGGGGAGTTCGCCTCGGTGAAGCGGGAGCCGCGCTGGGGCTCGATGCACCTGGACGCCAATGCCGGCATCTGGCAATGCTCCGGGGAGACGATCTGGCGCCTGCCCTGCGAGGGAGTCGATCCCCGCGGCAATCCCATCTATCGCCGGGCTTCCGAGCTTGCCTATCGGAACCCGCCGCAGTTCGCCAACGACCGGCTTCGCCGACTGTTCTACATCCCCGGTGACGACGTGCTCATCACCGGCGGCTCGCCCGGCACCGACGAGAACGCCTGCAACTTGCTGATCTGCTTCGACCGCTGGTCCGATCCGGACCGTAAGGCTCAAGCGCTGGTCGATCGATCTCCCTCTCAACGACAAGACGTATATACCCGACACGGGCTACGGCGGCGGCGCTCCACAGGCGATCTCCGCTTGCGGCGATTACCTCTTCGTCGCCTACGGATACGGCTACATCCGCGTCCACCGGCTGAAGGACGGCGGGTACGTCGGCACTCTCCGGCCGGACATCAACGGCTTCAAGGGCAGTGGCGGCTGCGTCGACTCGGACAACGCCTTGAACGTCACCCTCCGCGCCGACGGCGAGTACCTCCTGTTCCTGGAAAACGCCGGAAGGAACCACGTGATGATGTTCCGTTGGACGCCGCCAGGTGGAAGGCCCTGATCGCCTACACGGTCCATTTGTGCGCAGCGTCGGGCGTGGACTTCAGCCAGGCGGGGAAGGGCGGTGGAAACGGGTAGCAGGGCCCGATCCCGCTGCTGCCAGACCCTCCCCTTCGACCAGTGGTCAAGGGCGCAACGCCGGGCGTGGACGGTGGGCAGGGGGAAAGGAGGGCGGGGAGGTCACTCCTGTCGCTGGGGCTTCTGCAGATTCGCCATCGCCTCGGCAAAGGCCTTGCCGATCGGCGCCATAATCTTGGCGGCACCGAGATAATGGTAGCCCCCGTTGGAGACGCCGGCAGGCGTTTCCACTCCTCCGGCGTGAAGTTCTCGCCATGACCTTCATCTTGTTCTCCCATGAGGTGTCCTTCTCCGCAGCGACCCTCGCGTCCACCTTCGGCCAGCATTTCTCCACCCGCGCTTGCAGCGCTTCCAAATCGTCGTCCCAGTAGGGTGCCGTCTGCACCGCCACCACGTTGCCCTGGAACTCGGGAAGCGACGCCGGCGCGGCCTGGGCCTGGCGGAAGTACTCTGGCTGCCGGCTTCTCTCTTCCTTCACGCCACCAATCCCCATGACTCCAATCACGAAGGGCATCTTCGGCGCCGACAGATCCTTGCGCACATCGCGAATGAACTGCGCCAGCAGTTGCGCTGTACATGTCGTACCCGCCGGGCTGGTTCCGTTTGTCATACGTCCAGTCGCTGACCAGATCGTTAAACCCCTGGAACCAGACGAAACCGGCCAGCTCGTAGCCCTGCTTCGGATCGTACTCCGGCACCACCCGCTTGATGTCCGCCAGCACCTTCCGCACATGCTCGATCATGAGGCGGTAGAACACGCCGGTGGCCTTGACCTTCTCGGCCTTGATCCTTTTCCAGATCGTCGCCCCGCTGTTTGCACTGGGCCAACTCGAAGTCGCTCCACACGTACGGCCCGGCGCTGGGCGGACGGAAATCCGTGTGCAGACTCCTGCCGCCCCAGGAGGTCTTGATGATCAGGATGGGCTCGCCCAGCAGCTTCTCCATGTAAATGCCGAACGTGAATTCCGGACCAATCTCGTCGGCCGAGGCACCGAAGCCGGCTGTCAGCTTTGCCTTTCTGCTCGGTGCGTGATCGCCATCGCCAGCGCAGCCGATCGACGAAATCCAGACCTTCTCGCACACGCGTGGTGTGCCGTCGGCATTGCGCATCTCCTTGAGGATCGGCGCCGTCTTCGGATCATCGGCCATGGAATCGAACGTCGATACGTTCGCATGCCCCTGCATGTTCGACTGCCCGGCCAGGATGAACACCTTCAGCGGCTTGGCTGCCGCCTGGCTGGCGATCCCCGGCATCAGGCCGAGAACCGCTGCGATCATCATGCACTTCATACTCTGTCCGATGTTTCTCATGGCTTTCCTTTCTTCGTGTTGTTTGAAGCATCTCGCACTCCACCCCCGTCCTTGAACCCGCAGAAGCGGTGTTCGCAAATGGTGGACGCGTCCGTGTCGATGATATCGATCTTGGCCATGTCCTGCTCCTCAGCACCGGCACCTGGCTCTCGTCGGTTTTGGCAGCGTCGCCCGCAGCAGGGCTACGCTTCGGATCGGCTCATTCCGTCAACACCGCCGTTGCCGGGGCGACCTCCAAAATAAAATGGGCGCCCTGCCGACTGGCGTCGACCGAGCGCCCTGGGGCAGTTGTGGGCTTCGTGAACCGATCGCCGAGGGATACCACACCGGCCGGCCGTGAGTCAACGGCCTGCGTCTCCCTGAAAATCACCGGCTTCACCGTCCGATCCGGCGATCCCGGTCGATCAGCCAGGGAGACCGACGAACTCCGTTTCCAGACGGAAGAAACCGGCGAAATTCCCGTCGATTTCGATCGCCAAGACTCTCCCGTTGTCTTTTCCCGAACTCCTCCGGATCGTTCTCGGCAGGACGATCTGGAGGAACTCGGAATGGCGGGACCCACCGGCAACCACCGACGACGGCGACGAGCCCGGTTCTCCCTCGGCCGCACGGTGATCACGGCCACGGCCAATGCAGCGAGCTGACCAACCTGGATGTCCTCACCGCCCTCGGTCGGCACGTCCGTGGCGACTGGGGCGACGTTGACGACGAGGACTGGGAGGCGAACGAGCGGGCGTTGAAGGAGGGGACGCGGCTGCTCTCCGTGTACCACACCGCCGAGGGCGTCAAGTTCTGGGTGATCACCGAGTGGGACCGAGCTGACCACGGTGATGTTGCCCGAGGATTATTGAGAGGAGGGGGAGGGAGGAGGAGGGGGAAGAGGCGGTTCCTCTGGTGCGAGTGCGTAACCGCAGAAGATGCATGACGCGCGCGCTCTCGGATAGATTAGAGGAGGTGAGGCTCAGTTACGCGTCGGGCGAGGAGAATATTCGAGAGGCTGCGAGGAGGCTCGTAGAGTACCTGGCGCGGAGGTAAGCAGGACCGTGCGGGGCGATGCTCCTGGCGGCTGAAAATGGACAGAAAAACAGACTGGACAAATTAATTGTCCAGTTGTATCCTTCCTGCATGAAGACGATCAAGATCTCCGATTTCAAGCAGCGGTGCCTGTCCCTGCTGGAGCGGCTCGATCCGGAGGGACTCCTCATCACGAAGCACGGGAAGCCCATGGCCAGGGTCGTGCCCTTCGAGCAGGACTGCGCCGGCCTCATTGGCGCCCTGAAGGGGAAGGTCAAGGTGAAGGGCGACATCCTGAGCACGGGAGTGAAGTGGAATGCTCAATCTTGACACCCACATCCTCGTGTTCGCCCTGACCGACCAGTTGCGTCCGAAGGAAAAGGATCTCCTGTAGAAGGAGCGTGGGGGATCTCGCGATCGTGCTCTGGGAGTTGGCGAAGCTCCACCAGATCGGGCGCATCGAGGTGGATCTCGAGGATCCCGAGGTCGTCCGCGCGTTGTCGAGGATCCATGTCTGGCCAATCGATCTGGCGATCTGTCAGAAGCTGCGGGCCCTCGACTTCGAAGGGGATCCGGCCGATGAGATCGATCGCGGTGACGAGCATCATCCATCGGAGCACCCCTCGTCACACGGGACTCGACGATCCGAAAGTCGAAGCTCGTTCCCTTGGCTTGCTGAGAGCCTGGGCAAGGGATTCCCCTCTTCCCCCCGCCCGCGACGGGCTTGGTGTGACAATCTCGCCCGTCGACCCTTGCGAAAGAAACGATAACTCCGCAAGAACTTCCTCATATCGGCCAACAGCTTCCGTCCAGCGCGCCGGGTACCCGCGGCAACCCACCGAAGGTGGGGCCGTGGGTGCGCCGCGCTGTCGAAGGAGGGCGACGAGGCGGTGGAGCGCATGCGCGCGGTGTACGACAAGCGCCGGAAGCTGATGGTCGAGCTGATGCGCGAGGTCGGCTTCGGGATCCCGGTGATGCCCCAGGGAGCGTTCTACGTCTTCGCCGACGCCTCGCGCTGGACCGACGACTCCTACCAGTTCGCCTTCGAGCTCCTCGAGAAGGCCGGCGTCGGCGTGGCGCCGGGCGTCGACTTCGGGCAAGCCGGCAAGCGGGCGGTGAGGTTCAGCTACGCCAGCTCCGAGGAGAATATTCGGGAAGCGGCGAGGAGGCTCGGGGAGTATCTGGGGAAGGAATCGGGTAGGATGCATCGCTGAAGTGCAAATCACCATGAAACGGTCCTTCGCGCTCTTGGCTCTTCTGGCAGTTGCAGCTTCACCGGTCTCGGCGGGTGCCGGGGATGTCCGGGTCGTCTCAACCTTCGAGGGGAACAGGGGGCCTGGCTGGAAGGCCAGCGCCAATGTCATGGGGGCAGTCGGGCCTAACCACGTCGTCGATTTCACCATGGGTGGCTTCACAATCCATGACAAGGCTATGGGCAAGGTCTTGCGGCACCTCACCCAGCGACAGTTCTGGAACCAGGTCGAGCCGGCCCAGTCGCATCGACCCGCAGAAGGATGCCAACGATCCGTGGATGGTCTATGACCCACTGTCCGAGCGGTGGTTTGCCACCATCGCGGGAACAAGCCCGGCCGACCCTTTCTGGCCGTGTCCGCCTCTTCCGATCCCACGCAGGCCGTGGAGGGGAGTCAAGCTCCCGTTGCCCCAGATCGACCCCGGTCTGAAGATCGGCGTCGACAAGAACGGGCTGTACATCTCCTGCGCCAACGGCGCCAGCGACTGAAGGAAGCGCTGGATCTCTACGTGATCCCCAAGGCCGACGCCATCGCCCCCGGCGGCCCGGTGCTGTCCCGCGCACAGACCTTCTCGAAGCTGGTCTACGCCGCCTTCCCGGCCGTGGACCTCGATCCCGACAAGGCGGCGGACGCGCCGGCGGTCCTCCTCAACAACGAATTCGGCGGCGACCCCACGTGCAGTAAGCTCTACCTCTACAAGATCACCTGGTCAGGGCCGAAGGCCGAGCATCTCGGAGGCCCAGGCCATCCCGCTC
>CAWHRC010000015.1:0-122485 GCA_963831755.1 uncultured Acidobacteriota bacterium | reverse complement strand
ACGCAGGAAGAGGCGCTCGGTCTGCAGTTCACTCATCAGGCGTGTGCGGGCGAGAATCGAGCCTTCATTCCTTCGATCCTAAGGCATCTCGCCCGGGGCGGGACCGTCGCCGGGCGTCCCGGGACCGTCGAGGCTACGCCGCGCCGACGGCGGCTTCGGCCTCCGCCTCGGCCGCCGTCACTTCGCGCGCCACCTGCTTCTGCAGGATGCCGCGAAGCGCCGCGGATCGAAGTCGAATGGCTGAAGCGGCCGTCGTGCCACCACCTCGGCGGCGATCGCACCGAGGGTCATCACCTCGATCGACCAGGTCGCGCGGTCGAGCGATCCGAATTTTATCGACTAGCGATATAATGTGCTCGTGGAACTGCTGTCGGCCGAGTCGCTCGTGCTGCTGGCGCTCGCGGATGGTCCTTCCGCGGGATCCGAGATCGTGGAGCGGATGCGCGCGCTGACCCGCGATCCGGGCCTCCTCGGGGCGGGAACGCTCTACCCCGTCCTGCGCCGGCTGGAGTCGACAGGTGTCGTGCGAATCTGGACCGAGGACGGGCGGTCGCGCGTCGGCCGCCCGCGGCGCTTCACCGAGCTGACGGCCGCGGGGGTCCAGGCCCTGTTCGAGCGGCGCTCGCTCCTGCGCGCGCTGACGTCGCCCACCCGCCCGGCGACGCCGTCTCGCGCGCTGATCCGCCGCATGCGCGCCAACCTGCGGCGGGCGTTCGCCGTGAGCGCCTTCGGTGCACGCCTCCAGCGGGGGCTTCGACGGCGATGACGGCGGCTCCGAAGGCCGGGGATCTCGAGCAGGCGGCCATCCGGCTCGCGGAGGCGCTCGGCGACGCGGTCGTCCTCGTCGGCGGCCTGGCCGTCTCGGCCTGGGGCTACGTCCGCGCCACCGACGACATCGACTTCGTCGCCAACGTCTCCGTACAGGAGGTCCAGGAACGGCTCGCGGCCGCGGGCATCGACAGCCGCGTGCTCAGAGGCAGCCTGCTCGACGCCGACATCCCGTGGCGCGTGAAGGGCCGCATCAGCGGGTTCGCGTTCGACGTGTTGCCCCCGCTCGTGCCGATCGATTTCGAGAAGGCGGTCACGGTCACGCTCGCCGGGCAAAAGCCGGTGCGAGTGGTCGATCTCGAGGCGCTGCTCCGCCTCAAGCTGCGTGCGGGAGGGCCGCAGGACCTGCTCGATACGGCCAAGCTCCTGCGCGCGCATCCCGAGCTGGTCGATCGCATCCGGCCGATCGCCGAGAAGTACCGACTGTGGGTCCAGGTCGATCAGTGGATGAAGGACCCGCGGGTCCGCTGATCTCCGGCTCACTCCCAGGTGTCCGGGCGGCCGCTACGCGCGAGCGATCGGCCGACTTTCTCGAGCGAGCCGTCGCTGCGGAAGTACTCCCAGCGGTCGACGACGCCGTCGCCGTCCGTGTCGATCTCGCCGCGCTCCGGCGTGCCGTTCGGGTAGTAGAGGATCACGACCTCGGCGCGGCCGTCGTGGTTGCGGTCCTGCAGCAGGCGCACGAGGCGGCCTTCGTCGTCGTACAGGGCCTGGAAGTCGCCCTTCTGCATCAGCAGGTACCCGCCCGGGATCTCGCGCCGCGCCTCGGCGACGGCAAGGTTGCAGGCGGCCGAGGCGAGCGCGGCCAGCAGGATTGCGCCGCGGAGCGGCGAGCGGGTCCGCACCGGCATTGCGAGCGGCAGTCTAACCGGATATCGTGCGCGCCCGCGAGGCGTCCTTGGGCGAGAGCGAGAGCGAAACCACCGCGCAGCGGCCCGCGATCGTCTCCTCGGGCGACCTGCTGGGCTCCGCGCGCACGCTGCGCACGCTGCAGCGCGCGCTGGAGCTGACGGTCGTCGCGATCGTGGCCGGCTCGGTGGCCGCGATCGGCTCCGTCCACGCGCCGGCGTACACGGTGCTCTGGGTCGCCTGCTTCGTTGCCTTCGCGCTGACGCTGCTGCGCGCGCTCGCGATCGGGGGGCTGCGCCAGCGCCTCGGCCCGCACCGCGTCGCCCTCCACGTGTCCGGGCGCTGGCTGGTCGTCGAGCCGCACGAGGACGACCACGCGCTCGGCTGGTCGATCGACCTGCGCGAGCCGGCGCTGCCGCGCGGCGCCCTGCTGCGCGCCGGGGATGGCGTTCCTCGCCCTCGCGCTGCTGCAGCTCGTGCCGCTGGCGGCGTTCGGCGGGCCGGTGACGCTCGAGCCGGAGGCGACGCGGCGCGGAATCACGTTCCTGCTCGCGCTGCTGACGCTGCACGAAGCGGCGGCCGCCGCCTTCGCCCAGCGCCCCGCCTGGCGGCGCTTCCGCCGCGTGCTGTCGTGGCTCGGGGCGGCGCTCTCGCTGCTGGCGCTCGCGCAGCTCGCGAGCGGGACCTCGGCTCGTCTACTGGTGGTTCGAGCCCTTCGAGGGCAGGCCAGCCGTTCGGCCCCTTCGTCAACCGCAACCACTTCGCCGGCTACATGCTGCTGGTGCTGCCGATCGCGCTCGGGCTGCTGGCCGCGGCGTGGCGCGCCTACGCGCGACGCGCGGGCGGCAACCCGAACACGCGGCGACGGCTGGTCGCGCTGGCGAGCCCCGAGGGCACGGCGCTCGTGTACGCGGCCCTGCCTCCGCTCCTCGGCATCGGCGCGCTCGTCGCCTCCACCTCGCGCGGAGGCATCCTGGCATTCGTCTTCGCGCTGGCGATCGCGGTCGTCGGCGTGCGCTCGCGACGCGGGATGCCGGGCTGGGTGGCCGCGCTGCTCTTCGCGGGGATGGTGCTGAGCTGGTTCGGGCTCGAGCGGCTGGAGCTGCGCTTCGTGCGCGCGGCGGACGACGCTCCGGGGCGCACGGTGATCTGGAGAGAGTCGCTCGCCGCGCTGCACGGCCCGCGCTGGGCCACGGGCTACGGCTTCGACGCGTTCGCCGAGGCGATCTCGCGCGTGCCAGCGTGGCAGCTGCCCAAGGGCGCAACGCCGTGGCCGGCACCGGTGGACGCCGCGCTGCGCAGCGGCGCGCGGCTCGGCTATCGAGCGCCGGGCGACCTGCCGGGGCTCGACTGGTATCGCGAAGCGCACAACGACTTCCTGCAGCTGCTGGTCGAGACGGGCGTGCCTGGCCTTCTGATCGGACTGTGGGGCGCGTTGGCCGCGCTCCACGCCGCGCGTCGCGACCCGTGGCGCTTCGCGGCTCTCGCCGGCGTGCTGATGCACGCCTTCGTCGACTTCGACCTGCAGATCCCCGCGATCTCGGCGCTGCTCGTGGTCCTGGCCGCCGTCCCGCGACGCTGATCCAGCCGGACCGATCCCCGGAACCGGAGCGGCCGCGAGGTGCCCAGGCGGTCGCCCGCAAGCCACCGCCACTCGTTCCGGAACGAGTTGGCGTCCGCCTCGGCACAGAGGTTGCTGGAGACCGCGGCAGCGACAGCCTCCCAGACCCCATTCGCGGCGCCTATCCAGCGTGGTGACACCGTGATCGACGCTGTCGGGCAGATCGGATTCGTGGCCATGTACTTTGGCACGATCGCGTTTCCTACCGGCCGTGCGGTGGCGCCGAGCTTGCGGCTTCGCGCGGAACGGTATGCCGGCGTCAGCGACCCAATGGTACAAACTGCAGCGCTCGATCTTCCTTGCGAGAGGTCGGGCGTGGCTCCTGGACCCGCGGGGGTCGATCGGACGGGTGGGGAGTCCCGCGTGTTCCGCGTTCTCGTGCGGGCCGCGAGGCGTGGCCCATGAGGCGAGTCACGATCGCTCTGTCGTCGGCAGGGCGTCGCGTGGAGCTCATGAGCTGCTTCCGCCAGGACGCCGCGGATCTCGGCCTGGAGGCGCGCGTCCTGGCGCTCGACTCGAGTCCGGACCTGAGCCCAGCGTGCCGGCTGGCGGACGGCTGCTACAAGGTGCCTCGGTGCACGGACGAGGCATTCATTCCCTTCCTGGGCGACCTGGCAAGGAACGTCGGGATCGACCTGCTGGTGCCCACCATCGACACGGAGCTGCCGGTCTTCGCCGCTGCCAAGGCGTACCTCGAACGAGAATGCGGTGTCAGGCTCGTCGTGGTGTCCTCACCCGCTCTGGTGGGGCTTGCGCGTGACAAGCAGCAGCTGATGCGCACTCTCTCCGACGGCGGCATCCCCGTCCCCGTCACGGTGCCGGCGCCGGACGCAGTCAGTCACGGGCAACTGCGAGGCCCCGTGATCCTGAAGCCGGTGAGCGGCAGCTCCTCGAAGGGCATCCGGCGGCTGCCCTCGGTCGAGGCGCTGACGGATGAGGAACGGGCGCCCGAGTACGTCGTTCAGCAGTTCATCGACGGCCCCGAATACACCGTGAACTTCTTCCTGGGCCCCGCGGGCGAGCTCGTGAGCGCGGTGCCTCATCGCCGGCTCGCCGTGCGAGAGGGCGAGGTGAGCAAGGCCGTCACCGAGCGCAGCGCTCCGCTGCTCGCCCTCGCGGACAGGCACGCTCGGGTGCTGGCTCCCCTGGGAGCCCGTGGCCCGCTCTGCTACCAGGCGATCCTTCGAGACGGTGCGCCGCGGGTGTTCGAGGTGAATGCACGGTTCGGGGGTGGATATCCCCTCGCTCACCGGGCGGGGGCCCACTTCCCACGACGCCTGATCGAGTGGGCGTTCGAGCTCCCGGCATCCTCACTCGAGGAGTGGGACGACGGCGTGCTGATGCTCAGGTACGACCACTCGGTGTTCGTTCAGGGGCGAGAGCAGGAGCGCGAGAGCCGCCCGCTCCGACCCCGGCGACAGCCTGTCCTCCGAGCGGGTTAGTGGCAAGGGCCTTCCGGACCAGTGATGCCCAGCTGGCCAGGCCACGGTGCCCGACTGAGCGCGCCGTAAATGCCCGGCTGACACATCGCAAGGGCATATAGGGTCACTGCCGCGGACGTCGCGCAGCGCGGGCCCGGCGGCGTCCGGTGGTGACTTGGGCGTGGCGATCGCGCCCGTGCTCGGACCACTCGCGGCGCTCGCCCCCGCTCGCGGCGTCAGGACCACACACAGCGCTCGGAGCACTCACGATCACTCGCCAGCAGGTCGTGGCCGGACGATAGTCAGCCTTCACACATCCTTCTTTCAATTGGCCCTCAATCGACGGTCCTCCTGCGGCACTGACAGGTCGCACACTACGGTCATGCAGCCCACGCACTTGCTCCAGTCGCTCCCGGACGACGAGCTGCTCGACCGTCTGGCGTCGCTCGCGTCGCAGGCGCGCCGGCTCGAGTCCGCGCTCGTCGCTCACATCGCCGAGGTGGACTCGCGGCGCCTCTATGCGCGTGAGGCGTGCCCGTCGATGTTCGCTTACTGCACTGAGCGCCTCGGCCTCTCCGAGGCCGAGGCCTACCTGCGGATCACCGCCGCCCGCGCCTCGCGCGAGCATCCGCTGCTGCTCGACATGCTGGCCGACGGGCGGCTGCACCTGAGCGGCATCGCCCGGCTCGCGAGCCACCTCACGCGGGACAATCGCGACGCCGTCCTCGCGCGCGCCGCCTACTCCTCGAAGCGCGGAATCGAGGAGCTGATCGCGGAGCTGTCGCCACGGCCGGACGTCCCGGCGCTCATCCGGCAGCTGCCGACACTCGTTGCGGAGCGCGTCGCTGCTCGCGGCCAACTCGTTCCGGAACGAGTTGCCGCCGGCAGGCAGCTCGGTCCCGGACGAGCGGCGGCGGCGGCAAGTGCGGGTGGCGTGGTTTCGACACCTGCTCCCATTGCCGCGGCAGCGGTCATCGAGCCGATCGCCCTCTCCCGCTACAAGGTCCAGTTCACGGCCAGCGCCACCTTGCGCGGCAAGCTCGAGCGTCTGCGTGCGCTGATGCGTCCGACGGTCCCGGACGGCGATCTCGCGGCGGTGATCGAGGAGGCGGTCACCGAGAAGCTGCAGCGGCTCGAGGCGCGGCGCTTCGGCCAGACGAAGGCGCCGCGAAGGGCGCCCACCGAGAATGCCGCAATGCCGGGCTCGCGTCACATCCCGGCGGCGATCCGCCGGGTCGTCCGGCAGCGCGACGGAGATCGTTGCCGGTACGTCGACGCGCAGGGCCGGCGCTGCACGGGGCGCGAGCGCCTGGAGTTCCACCACCGTCATCCGTTCGGCCACGGCGGGAAGCACAAGGCCGAGAACATCTCGCTCCTCTGTCGCACCCACAACGCTTACCTGGCGCGGTTCGATTACGGGGGGACCGATGGCAAGGAGGCTCCCCGCGGGATGGCGGCGAGCGGGTGACGCACCGCGGGTGACCCGCGATCGAGGACGTCGGATTCGCCGGCCTCTGAGGCTGAGCCCCCTCGGGATGACTTATGCTTCGGGCTTCTCGCCGGGGTATGCGCTCCACGCCAGGCAACCGATCGTCGAGGAATGGCCATGAGAACCGCCGCTGTCCGCGCCACCGCTTCGGCTGTGCGAACGCTTGCTGCACTGCCTGCAGCGGCCTGTGCCGCGACGCTCGCTCGGACCCTCGCCGCAACGTGCGCCGTGACACTCGTCGTGACCACAGCAGCGACCCCGGCCTTGGCCGCCGACTACGAGGGGCCGCGCACGTTCCAGGCCTCCGAAGTCCTGGCGCCCGCGCAGGTCAAGGGACCGCACTTCGAGGTCGCGCCCGAGGTGCCGACGGAGGGCTACCTGCACGTCTTCCAGCTGCAGACCGACTTCGGGCCGCTCGAGGTCGAGGGCCGGAGCATGCTGGTTCTGCGGGAGCACGAGACCCAGGCGCTCGCCCGGCTCGACGACGTGTCGAAGACCGGTGTCTTCGTGAAGGCCGCGGGCAGCTCGCTGCTGAGCACCGGCAAGGGCGTCGTTTCGGCGGTGAAGGACCCCGAGGCGACGGCGCAAGGCATCGGCGGCGGCTTGAAGCGTTTCGGGACGAACCTCGGGCGGATGGCCAGGCGCACGGGCGACAAGGCGGTCGACGCCGTGAAGGGCGAAGACAAGACGGGCGGGGACGAGGACGCCAGGGCGGAGAAGTCGACCGGCCAGAAGGCCGCGGCGGCGGGCGAGGGCGTCGCGAACGCGGTGTTTGGCGTGAACTCCGCGGTGCGCCGCTGGGCGCAGAAAGTCGGGGTCGACCCGTACACGACGAACCCGCTGCTGAGGAAGGCGCTCTTCGAGATCGGCCGCGTTGACGCGGGCGGCCGCCTGGCCACCAGGGTCGTGGTGCCGATCCCGACGGTCGTGAGCGGCACCGCCACCGTGGGCGGGCTGGTGTGGGGCCTGGACCCCGAGGCGCTGATGAAGCGGAACGAGCAGCGGCTGCGGGAGGTGGGCGCCTCGAACGAGGTGATCCGGCACCTGTACCTGAGCAGGGGCTTCACGCTGTCGCTGCAGACGCGGCTGGCGGCCGCCCTCCACGCGGTGAAGGCCCGGGGCTGCGGCGACTACGTGGACGCCGCCGACGAGTCGGAGACCGAGCGGGACGCCACCTTCTTCGTCGAGAGCGCCGAGATGCTGCAGGCGCTGCACGCGAAGACGAAGGTGGCCGCCGTGCTCCCCGACTCGCGCGCGATGGTGGCGAAGGTCCGGGACGGCCGCGCGATCGTGCTGCTGCCCGTCGACTGGGTGCGCTGGACCGAGGCGTTCGAGAAGTCCGCGACCGAGGTCGAAGGCCGCGCGCGCTCGGAGCTGGGCGCGAGGAAGCTCGAGCTGCGGACGACCGGCCGCCTGTCGCCGACGGCGAAGTCCGAGCTGGCGGCGCGCGGCTGGACGGTCATCGAGGGCCTGGCCGCGGGAGCGGCCGCGACGCCGGCCCCGAAGAAGTAGCGGCCGCTTGGACCAGCGCGCTGCGCGGCGGCTGCTCGCGGCTCTCGCCGCGCTGAACGTCCTCGGCTACGTCGACCGCCAGCTCGTGGCGGCGCTCGCGCCCTTGCTGATGGCGGACCTCGGCCTGTCGCGCGCCGAGATCGGCCTGCTGATGGGCGTGGCGTTCATCGTCGTCTTCTCCGTCGCCACGATCGCGATGGGCCTGCTCGCCGACCGCCTGAGCCGGCCACGGCTGATCGCGGCCGGCCTCGGCGTGTGGAGCGTGGCCACGGCGCTCACCGGCACCGCGACCGGCCTCGCGCGGCTCGCGGCCGCTCGCGCCCTGGTCGGCGTCGGCGAGGCGACGCTGTCGCCCTCGGCGCTGGCCATGCTCGCCGACGTCTTCCCCGCCTCACGGCTCGGCCTTGCCAACGGCGTCTTCTACGCGGGCATCCCCGTCGGCTTCGCCTGCAGCTTCGCCCTGGCGGCCTGGCTCGCGCCGTGGCTCGGCTGGCGCGCGTGCTTCCTGGTCCTGGGAGCCGCCGGCCTGGGCGCCGTGGCCCTGGTGTGGCGGATGGCCGACCCGCCGCGGCGCATCCCCGCGGCAGCCGGCGATCCGGCCGTGGCGAAGGGCGGCATCGTCCCTCGGCTGCGCCGCGCGCTCGCCGACGAGCCCGCGCTGGGCCTGGTCGTCCTCGGCGCCGCGGCTCTCGCCTACACGAGCGCATCCTCGCAGCACGGGATCACCTGGCTGGTGCAGGAGCGCGGGTTCGCGTACGAGCGCGCCGCGTGGCTGTCGGCACTGGCGACCGCCACGTCCGGCCTCGCCGGCAACGTGGCGATCGGGGCGCTCACCGACCGCGCGCGCCGGGCGGGCCCGGCGTCGAGGCTGCGGGCGCTCGTCACCGTCGGCTGCTTCTCGCTCGCCGTGTCGGCGGCCTTCTACCTGCTGCCGCCCACGTCGCCGCTCTTCTACGCCTGCTGGCTCGGCGCCCAGGCCTGGATGCTCGGCTGGTACGGGCCGGCCTTCGCAGCCGTGCAGGAGCTGGCGGGGCCGGAGTCGCGCGCGACCGTGATCGGCTTCGCCCTGCTGACCGTGAACCTGCTGGGCGTCGCGACCGGGCCGTGGATCACCGGGGTGATCGGCGACCGCGCCAGCCTGACGCGCGGGCTCGTCGCGAGCCTCGGCGTGGGTGCCTTCGGCCTGCTGCTGCTGGCGGTCGCCTCGGCGCGCCTCGACCGCGCCCGCCCGGGTGGTAGCATCTCGCCATGATCCCGGGCGGAATGACCAGGAGGTCGTGATGGCAGGCAACGGCCGCACGCGCAAGCTCGTCAAGCCCTTCCGTGTGACCGACGGACGCGGCTTCCGGCTGAAGGACCACGACGCGGGAGAGACCCGCGGGATCGCCTCCAAGGAGAAGGCCGAGAAGCTGCTGGCCCGGGGCGTCACGCGGCTGGCCGACCTGCAGGAGAAGCTCTACGCGCAGGACCGCTGGGCCGTGCTGCTGATCTTCCAGGCGATGGACGCCGCCGGCAAGGACGGCGCGATCAAACACGTGATGTCCGGGATCAACCCGCAGGGCTGCCAGGTCTACTCGTTCAAGGCGCCCAGCTCCGAGGACCTCGACCACGACTTCCTGTGGCGCACGGCGAAGTGCCTGCCCGAGCGCGGGCGCATCGGCATCTTCAACCGCTCGTACTACGAGGAGGTGCTGGTCGTCCGCGTGCACCCCGGCATCCTCGCCAGGCAGAAGCTGCCGGAGAAGCTGGTCGGCAAGCGGATCTGGAAGGAGCGCTACGAGGACATCGCGGCCCACGAGCGCTACCTCGCGCGCAACGGCGTGCTGATCCTGAAGTTCTTCCTGAACGTCTCGAAGGCGGAGCAGAAGGGGCGCTTCCTGGAGCGGCTCGAGAAGCCGGAGAAGAACTGGAAGTTCTCGACGGCCGACGCGAAGGAGCGGCAGTTCTGGAAGGACTACATGTCGGCGTACGAGGACATGATCCGCGCGACGGCGGCCCCGCACGCGCCCTGGTTCGTCGTGCCGGCAGACAAGAAGTGGTTCGCCCGGCTGGTCGTCGCCGAGGCCGTCGCGGACGCCCTGCAGTCGCTCGAGCTCGCCTTCCCCGAGGTGGACGACAACCAGAAGAAGGAGCTGCTGGCGGCGCGGCGGGAGCTGGAGGGCGAGAAGGGTGGGCGGGCGGCGACGAAGGGCGCGGCGCGGCGGAAGGCGAGGCGGCGACCGGCCAGGCCGGCCCACGCGAGCACCGCACCCGACGAGCCGCAGCCGGCCGAGCCGCCGGCCGCCGCCGAGCAGCCGCAGTCGGCCTGATCGCTCTCTCGCCCGACAGGCGGCCCGTCCGCCACCTCGAGCGCGTGTGCGAGGCGCGAGCGAGCCGTCAGCGCGTTGCCGCAGGCCGGCGCGGCGCGTAGACTGCGGCAGCTCATTCACAGTCCCCTGGAGGTCCCCGTGAAGTGCCCCGCCTCAGCCGCGCTCGCGCTCGCGGCACTCGCCGCGCTCGCCCCCACGGCGGCCCAGGCCGCCACGAAGACGCGCAAGGTCACCGTCGGCCCACGCTACGGCGCCAGCGGCTTCCACCAGTTGATGCTCGGTCACTCCTACCGCGCGCTGTGGACGACTCCGATCGAGGTGGAAGAGCTGGACCTCGCGACCGAGGCGGGCGGGCTCAAGCCCGTGCGCCGCGTGGGCGGCCAGCAGACGAAGGGCCTCGCGCTCCAGGGCCCCGACGGGCGCTCCTACACGTTCCGGGCCATCGACAAGGACCCCACGAACATCCTGCCGGAGGAGCTGCAGGACACGTTCGTGGAACAGCTGGTGCAGGACCAGATGTCCGCGCAGCACCCGGCCTCGCCGCTCGTCGTCGACGAGCTCGCGCAGGCGGCGGGCGTGCCCACGGAGCCCGTCCGCATCGTGGTGATGCCGGACGACCCGGCGCTCGGCGAGTTCCGCAAGGACTTCGCGGGCGTCGTGGGCACGTTCTTCGAGTACCCGACCGCGGCCACCAGCCAGCACGGCGGCTACCAGGACGCGGTCGAGATCGTGGACCACATGGCGCTCTACGCGAAGCTCGCGGAGAGCCCGGACGACCGCGCGGACGTGCGCGAGTACCTGCGGGCGCGCCTGTTCGACGTGCTCATCTCGGACTTCGACCGCCACCGCAAGCAGTGGCGCTGGGCGAGGCGGACGGGCGACCCGCTGTGGCACCCCATCCCCGAGGACCGCGACCAGGCCTTCGCGCGCTACGAGGGCCTGCTCGTGCGCACGGCCGCCGGCTACGTGCCGCAGCTGCGCACCTTCGGCCCGCGCTACGACTCGATCCTGGGCCTGACCTACAACGGCCGCGAGCAGGACCGCTGGCTGCTGCCCGAGCTGCCGCACGAGGCCTGGGCCGAGACCGCGCGCGACCTGCAGCGCCGCCTCAGCGACGAGGTGATCGAGCGGGCGGCGAAGCGCATGCCGCCCGAGTGGTACGCGCTCGACGGGGCGCGCCTCGCGGCCGCCCTCAGGAAGCGCCGCGACACGCTGCCGCAGGAGGCCGAGGTCTACTACCGCCACCTCGCTGCGCAGGTGGACGTGCAGGCCACGAACGCGTCCGAGCAGGCGAGCGTGCGGCGGCTGGCGGACGGCGCCCTCGAGGTCGAGGTGGCGCGGCTGGACGCCGGCGGCGCGCCGCAGGCCCCGTACTTCCACCGGCGCTTCCTGCCCGGCGAGACGGAGGAGGTGCGGCTGTACATGCGCGCGGGCAACGACCAGATCCGCGTCGAGGGGCCGGCCGGCCGGATCCGCCTGCGCGTGATCGGCGGAGCGGGCGAGGACGTGCTCGACGACCAGGCCGGCGGCGGCACCCGCTTCTACGACTCCGAGGGGCACGACACCGTGCGCCGGGGGCCGGGCACGGCCTGGGACCGCCGCCCCTACGTGATGCCGCCCGGCCCGAAGAACGCCGAGTGGATCCCGCCGCGCGACTGGGGCCGCGACTGGTTCCCGGTGCCCTGGCTCAGCTTCGGGTCCGACAGCGGCCTGTTCCTCGGCGGCGGCTTCACCACGGTCAGCTACGGCTTCAGGCAGGAGCCCTTCGCCAGCCGCCAGACGCTGCGCGCCGGCTGGGCCTTCGGGGCGAGCCAGCCCCGCATCGAGTACGACGGCGTCTTCCATCGCACGAACTCCGAGAACGAGATCGGGATGCTGGTCCGCTACTCGGGCCTCGACGTACAGCGCTTCTACGGCTACGGCAACGACAGCAGCGCGGCGGAGCCGGACGCCTTCTACAAGGTGCGGCAGAGGCAGCTGCGCGTCCGGCCGTCCTTCACCTTCGGCCTGGTCGGCGACCTCGACCTCACGCTGGCGCCGGTCCTGCAGTACGTGACGACCGAGCACGGCCAGCGGCTGGTGGACCTGGTCCAGCCGTACGGCTCGGGCAACTTCGGGCAGGTGGGCGGCTGGGGGCGCCTGCGCTTCGACACGCGCCGCGCTCTCGGGGCGGGCACCGGCCGGCGCGTCGGCCTGCCCGGCGCGTTCGGGGAGGTCGGCTATCCGTCGAGCGGCGTGCTGCTCGAGGCCACGGGCGCCGTGTACCCCTCCGTCTGGGACGTGAAGCACACCTACGGCTGGATCGAAGAGAGCGCGTCGACGTACCTGACGGCCGGCTCGAGCGGGCGGGCGACTCTCGCGCTGCGAGCCGGCGGGCGGCAGATGGTCGGAGGCGGCAGCGGCACGGCCGCCGACAGGTACCCGTTCTTCAACCTCGCGGCCCTGGGCGGCGGAGGGGTATTCTCCGGGACGGACACGCTGCGCGGCTTCCGGCCGAACCGCTTCGTCGGCGACCGCTCGCTCTACGCGAACGCCGACCTGCGGCTCTACCTGTCGCGCTTCTTCGTCGCGCTGCCGGGAGAGTGGGGGCTGATTGGCTTCGGCGACGTGGGCCGCGTCTGGCTCGACGGCGAGAGCTCGGACACCTGGCACACGAGCTGGGGAGGCGGGCTGTGGATCGGACTGCTGTCGCGCTCGAACGCGATCGCGTTCACCGTGGCGAAGTCCGATGAGCGCACGGCGTTCTACGTCCGCGCCGGCTTCAGCTTCTAGCCAGCCGCCTCCAGGCCCGCAGCGACGGCCCCTCGTGCCCGCCCGCGGGTGCCGGGGAGCCGCGGCCTGAGGATGCGAAAGCTGCGCCGAGTCGTGCTCGGCGTCGCCGCGGCGCTCCTGCTGTTGGTCGCCCTCGGCCTGCTCTTCCTGCACACGCCGGCGGGCCGGAGGGCCGTCCAGGCCTTCGTCGAGGAGTGGGTAGGCGCGGCCGCCGGGGGGCGGCTGAGCCTCGGCTCGCTCGACTACCGGTTGTGGGCCGGCCGAGTCGATGCCGGCGACGTTCGCTTCTCCGCGGATGGCACGCGGGTCGAGGTCGGCTCGCTCCAGCTGCGCTGGTCGCCACGCGGCGGCCTGCGCGTCCGCCTCGTCCGCCCGAGCATCGTCGTGCACGCCAGCGGCGAGCGGAAGCTGGAGCGGCTCGCCGAGGGCCTCGCGGCCCGCCCGTGGAGCGCGCTCGAGCGGCTCGCCAGTGCGGAGCTGGTGGAGGCGCGCATCGAGCTGCAGGACGCGAAAGGCGTCCCGTACCTCGTGCTCGGGCGCGTGGACGGCACGCTGCAGGAGCAGGAAGGCCGGCGCTCGATCCGCCTCGCCTTGAAGGACGGCCGGCTCGGTCCTCCGCGCTCGCCCTTGGCGCCGATCGTCGGCAGCGGCGACCTCTCGGTCGAGAGCGGCCGTCTGGTGCTGCGCGCCGTCCGCCTCGAGGCGCCCGGCGCGCAGCTCGAGCTCCAGGGCTCGCTCGACCGGCTGGAGCCGAACGAGGGCGCGCTGCGCCTGAGCGCCAACGCCGACGACCAGCTGGCCGCGGCCCTCGCACCGGAGACGCAGCTGAAGGGTCGACTGCACGCGGAGGGCGAGCTGACGTTCAAGGGCACGCCCAGCGGGACGCTGAGCCTCACCTCCCCCGCTCTCGCGGTCCACGGGGCCGGGCCGTGGAACGCGACCCTCCGCCTTGGATTCGACGGGCGCCGCGTGAGGATCGATCAGGCCGAAGCGCTCGGCTACGGCGGCCGGCTCGCAGCGAAGGGGTCCGTCCTGCTCGGCGACCCCCTGCGGACCGACCTGCAGCTGAAGGCCGAGGACCTGGACGTCGCGGCCCTGGGCGCTGCCGTGGCGGGGGCCGAGCTGCCGGTCCGCTCGAGGCTCGACGCGTCGCTGCGCTACTCCCTGGTGGGCACGGACCCGAGCCGGGGCCAGGCTTCCGGCCTCGTCACGCTGCGGCCCATGCCACCGGGTGTCGCAGGGCAGCGGGTCGCAGGGCGGCGCGCCCACGCGCCGGGCCTTCCGCTCACCGCCTCGACGAAGCTCACCCTGGAGAAGCGTGGCGTTCGGCTCTCCGAGCTGCGGCTTGCGGCCCACGACGCCCTCGTCACGGGCGAGGTCGCCCTCTCGCCTGCGATGGAGATCGCCGGGCGTCTCGAGGCCTCGCTCTCCCTCGCCGCCCTCCCGGCGCTCCTCGCCGAGGTAGGCCTGCCGCCCCCGGCGTCGCCGCTCGTCGGCAGCCTGCGGGCCGAGGGCGAGCTCGGTGGCCTCGCCTCCGACCCTCGGGTCACACTGCGCCTCCACGGAGAGGGAATCGCGACGGAGACGGCCGCTCGCTACGTCACCGCGGCGGTCGAGGGGAACGCTCAGTACGCGGGCGGCCGGCTCGCGCTGGCTCCTCTGGTCTGGCGCTCGTCGGGCGGCGGGCGGGCGACGTTCGAGGGCGGCGTTCCGCTGTCGCCTTCGGGCGGCGTGTGGGACGTCGCCGGAGCCGTCGACTCGCTCGACCTCGGCCCGCTGCTCGCCGCCGCCGGTGTCGACGCACGTGGGCCACTGGACGGCCGCCTGCGGATCGACGGTCCGTCGAACGCTCCCGCCGTCCACGGCGAGCTCTCCGCGCGCGTCGCACTCGCGGGCAGCCCCGACCCCGTCCTCGTTTCGCTCGCCGGCTCGGCGAGCGGCAGTGAGCTGGCAGTCGAGCGCTTCGAGGCGGCTGTCGCGGGCGGTCGGGTGCAGGGCGCCGGCAGATACAGCCTGAAGACCCGCTCGATCGAGGTCCGCGCGACGGCCGAGGGCCTGCGCGCGGCGCAGCTGCCGCTGCTGCCGGCCGGGGCGCGGCAGCTCGACGGCGTGCTCGCCGCCAGCCTGCGCCTTTCGGGCACGGTCGATGCCCCCGCGGGCGAGCTGAGCGGCTCGCTCTCGCAGGCGACGCTCGACGGCTCGCCGCTGCCGGGCGTCCTGCTCACGGCGCGCGCGGCCGAGCGGAAGCTCGAGCTCTCGGGCTCGCTGGCCGGCGACCCGGCTCACGCCGGAGCAGGCCAGCCGTTCCTGCGCGGCGCCGGCGCGCTCGAGGGCGACTGGCCGCTGCGGATCGAGGTCGACGCCGCCGCGCTGCCGCTTTCGGCCGTGCTCGCTGCGCTGCCCGCCGCTCGCCAGCTGGGCGCCAGCGCGACCGCGCGGGGCCGGGTCGTGATCGAGGTCCCGTTGCGGTCGCCGGGCGAGCTGCGCTACTCGGGTGACGGCCTCGTCGCCGGCGGACGGCTCTCCGACCTCGACTGGAGCACGGAGGCCTTCGGCGTGGCAGGCGATGCGCAAGAGGTCACGGTCAAGGGCCTGCGGCTGACGACCACCAGCCGGATCCCGGCGACGGAGCCCGCGGGCGCCACCGTCCCGGCCGGGACCCGGGCGCTCGCCTCAGGGGCGCTCTCGATCGACGGGCGGGTGCCGATCGCTCCCGCGCGGACCTTCGACCTGTCGCTGCAGGGCGGGCTCGACCTGGCCGCGCTGCAGGCGCTCTTTCGCGGAGGACGCGTCGCGGGACGAGCGCAGCTGGACCTGCGGGTCGGCGGCACGGCGGCGAGCCCGGAGCTCGACGGCGTGCTGTCCGTCGCGGAAGGCCGTGGCCGCTACGGCTCCCTGCGCCTGAGCGGCGTCGAGCTGCTCGCGCGGCTGCAGGGCGCTACGGTGCGGATCGAGCGGGCCGAGGCGCGCCTGCTCGGCGGCCGCCTCACGGCCGCGGGCAGCCTGCCGGTCCGCAGGCTCACCGGGCGGCCTGCGCCGTCCCTTCACTTCGAGGCGACCGATCTCGACCTGTCGCGCGCGACCCTGCCCGGCGCGCGCGATCCGGAATCGCCCTCCCTGCTCGTGTCCGTGGTCGGCGACGTGTCGGCGGAGGCTCCGGCCGTCGAAGCGCTGCGCGCGCGGGGCCGGCTCGTCCGGCTCGAGCAGAGTGGGAGGGAGGGCACGATCGGGTTGCAGGCGCCGGCGGAGTGGGCGCTCGAGAACGGCCGCTTCACCCTGTCGCCGCTGCGTCTCGTCGGGCCGCTCGGCACGCTCGAGGCGCGCGCCGAGGCGGAGCTGAACGGCGGCTCGCCGGCGGGCTCCATCTCGCTGAGCGGCCCGTTCGACCTGCGCCTGCTGGGATCGTTCGTGCCCGACACGACGCTCGCCGGCGCGGCGCAGGTCGACCTGCGAGGGAGCTGGGGCGTGCACGGCGTGCGCCTGGACGGCGGGCTGACAGTGGCCAAGGGCCGGATGACGCTGGAGGATCTGGCCTTCACCGCCAGCCAGATCGACGGCGAGCTGCGCCTGCTGGGCGATCGCGCCACGCTCGACGCCACGGCTGCCGCCAACGACGGGCGCATCGTCGCCCACGGAGCCATGACCTTCGGCCCGCACCTGCTGGGCCCGGCGCAGCTCGAGCTCGAGGCGGTGCGCGTGCCGGTCCACTACCCGGAGGGCTTCCGCGCACGGGCGAGCGGTACGATCCGCGTGGCCGGCGGCCCTGGCGACTACCGCGTCAGCGGCGAGATCGGCCTCACCCAGGCGTCCTACACGGCGGAGTTCGACCGGCGCAGGCAATCGCTCGACCGCCTCGACTGGCAGCTGGCCGCGCTGGGAGGCCGCGAGCTGGCGGGCGAGAGCCTGCCGCTCTCGGTGCACGTCCGGTTCGACGACCCGCTGCGCATCCGCAACAGCCAGGCGCGGCTCGACGTCCTGGGCTCCTTCGAAGCGACGGGCACGCTCGCGCAGCCCGCGGCGGTCGGGCAGGTGAGCCTGCGCGAGGGCGGCTCGCTCAGCCTGCGGCGCGCCCGCGTGCGCGCGCAGCAGGGACAGGTCGAGCTCAACGGCTACCCCGCCGGGAGCCCCGAGGTCGACTTCAGCGGCCTCGCGAACGTGGGCGGCGTCGAGATGGACCTCCACGCCCGCGGCTCGTTCGACGACCTGCAGCTCGAGATCAGCTCGTCCAACCGCCCGGACCTGTCGCAGACCGACCTCCTGTCGCTGCTGCTCACCGGCCGCACCGCGCAGGTCGCCGCCTCGCAGAGCGGCGCGATCGTCGCCGAGGAGCTGGCGTCGGCGCTGGGCGGCGTCCTGCAGAAGGGCATCGGCCAGACGCTGCTGATCGACGTCTCGCCCGACCGCTCGCTGCTGACCGACGACAGCGACCCGACGCAGCGCTTCAACATCGGCACGCGGCTGCGCCAGGACCTGACGGTCCTGTACTCGACGCGGCTCGACGGCACCGAGCAGCGCTGGATCGTCGACTGGAACCCGCGCGGCGGGCGCCTGAGGCTGCGCGCCATCGACGACGAGAAGCAGGGCCTGTCGTTCGAGGTGACCGACCGCGTGAGCTTCGACCTCTTCCGCCACGGGCGTGGCGCGCCGCGCGAGGCGCGGCAGAGGGTCGAGGCTGCTCCGCCGTCCGCATCAAGGGAGAGCTCGCCGCTGCCCCCGGACGAGCTGCGCAAGGCCAGCGGCCTGAAGGTCGGCGGCCGCTACGGCGCGCTGCGGAGCGAGCAGGCCGCCGACCGGGTGCGCGAGCGGCTGGTCGACGGCGCGGCTGTCGCGCGGCCTCGGTGGACGGCGAGAGCCACGTCGCGCCCGGCCGCCGGCGGTCGCCCTCGAGCTGCGTGTTGAACGTGGACCCGGGGCCTCTGGTGCTCGCTCTCCTGGACCGGGGACGACCCCGGCCGGAAGCTGCGCGCAGCAGGCGCGGAGGCCTGGCCGGCATACGCCTCGCCCGAGGCCGCGGCGGCGGCGGTCGCGCGCACCGCCGGATCGCGCTGCGAGTCGGAGGGCTACTACGAGGCGAAGGTCGAGCACGAGCTGCGCGTCGCGCGACGGCCGTCGCGGAGCTCGTCGCTCTCCGTCGACGCGCGGGCCGAAGGGCACGGGCATCGACGTGCGCTTCGAGGGCAACGACGGCGCTCGGCGGCGAGGCGCTGCTCGCGACGCTGCCCAAGCCGGGCTCGCACGCGTTCTTCGAGGCGCTCGACCGGCGCAGCGGCCGCCTCACCGGCGAGGCGCGGCTCGCCTACGCGCGGATCGGCTACCTGCGCGCGCGCATCGGCCCGCCGCGGCAGGCTGTTGACGCCGCGAGCGGGCCGGCTGCAGGTCACGATGCCGGTGCGCGAGCGTGAGCCCTCGCGCGTCGGCGAGCGTCGCCCTGCCGCGCGAGGTGCCAGGACGCGGGCAGCGACGGCCCGGAGCTGACGCTGAAGGCGGGTCAGCCGTTCGACCTCGCCGCCTACCTCGCCGACCGCGACGCGATCGCCGCCTGGTACCGCTCCTCGCGGCTGGACCGAGGCACGGCTCCGCGGCGTCCTGCGAGCCGACCGGCAGCGACGTCGTCGTGCGCTACGAGGCCGTGCCCGGGCCGCGGCCGCGCGTCGACGACGTCCGCGTCGAGAGCGACGGCCGGCCGCAGCGAGCAGCTGGTGCGCCGCTCCGTGGCGCTGGAGCCCGGCGAGCTGATCACGCCGCGGCGAGCTCGCGCGCAGCCGCGAGCGGCTCTCCGAGCTCGCCGATCTTCCGCTCGGTCGACGTGCGGCCGAGCGCGTGGCCGGCCGGGACGACGTGCGCGACGTGGTCGTGAGCTACGTCGAGCGGCCCGACCTCGACCTCGAGTACGGCGTGCGCTACGGCAGCTCGGGTGCCGGCGGGCGTCGGCGGGGCGCCCTCGACACCCGACAACGGGAAGCTCCAGCTCGCGGGCGCGGCGCAGCTCACCAACCCGTTCGGCTGGGGCTGGCGCGTCCGCCCGTACGCCTACCTGACGTCGAACCGCTACACGTACGGCGTGGGGCTCGAGTCGGCGACCCTCTTCGGCCTGCGCCTGCGGACGCTGCTGCAGGCTGTTCGACGACCGCGACGACCGCACCGACGGTCCGCGACGCTCGCCGAGCCGCGTGCGCGGCTGGTCCGCCGAGCAGACGCGCGCGCTGCTGCGCGACACCTCCGGCCGGCGCTGGCACGACCGGCTGCGCCTGCAGTGGGGCTACGCGAACAAGGACATCCAGTACACGCGAGTCCGGCACGGCAGCGAGCTCGTGGTCGGCGGCAATCGCGCGTACGCTGAGCGCTGTCGCTGATCGGCGACGAGCGCGACAGCCTCACCGACCCGCACCGCGGGGTCTTCTGGACGGCGACCTCGGAGCTGTCGCGCCGGGCGCTCGGCTCGGACGTCGACTACGTGCGGCTCTACGGCCAGTTCTTCGCCTACGTGCCGCTGCCGGCCGCCTGGTGTGGGCCCAGGGCTACCGTGCCGGCGTCGTGCCGGGGACGAACCCGCTGTTCCTGCTCGAGAACCGCTTCCAGGCCGGCGGGTCGACGACGGTGCGCGGCTTACGGCCAGAACGACCTCGGCCCGCGGACGCCGGAGCGGCGACGCGCTGGGCGGCCAGGCGCGTGCTCGTCCTCAACCAGGAGCTGCGCTTCCCGATCTGGAAGCAGCTGGCCGGCGGCGTCTTCTGGGACGCCGGAAACGTGTGGGCGCTCGCGCGCGACTTCTCCCTGGGCGACCTGCGGCAGAACGTGGGTGGCGGCCTGCGCTTCATGTTCCCGTTCGGCCCGGTCCGGCTCGAGTACGCGTTCGTGCTGAACCCGCGGCCCGGCGAGCAGCAGGGGCCGGGTCGTGTTCGGCCTCGGCCACGCGTTCTAGTCGTAGTGGTCGAGCATGTAGCGGACGCCGAAGGCGAGGACCTCGCGCCACGCGCGCTCGAGCTCGTCGCTGAACGCGGGATCGTGCTGGCGGGCCGTCTCGATCAGGCACTCCGTCCACAGGTCGTAGAGCCCCGGCCGGATGTCGAGCTGCTCGTCGGCCATGCCGGGCCGCGATCCGGGGCAGGTCGGCGCGCGCGAGGCTGCCTTCCTCTCCCTGGACGGCCACGGCGACGACGAACAGCGAGTCTTCGAGCATCCGGACCTGCCGCTTCATGTCGGTGTCGCGGAACTTCTCGCGCACCTCGTCGGAGGAAGCGATGAAGCTGCTCGTAGAAGCGCGCGAGGAAGTGCGGCTGCTGCGCCAGGCAACGTTTCAGGCTCGCGAGAAACAGGCTCGACGTCGCCGGCTGCACCCGGCGGATGATACGGCAGTTCGGCTCACTCGTGCTGTTTGGGCGTCTCCTCGCCCGCGTGCCGCGCCGCCTCGGCCGCGCTCCGCATCGCCTCGCGCGCCTCGCGCATCGCTTGGCGCGCCTCGCTCCATCGCCGTCGAGTGTCTGCGAGCCGAGCTCGCGCATGTCGGGGATGGACTCACGCGGCGAGGTCGCGCGAGAGCCGCCGGATCTCGCGGAGCTCCTCGGCGCTCGGCCGCGCCTGCTCGGCGATCGGCGCGCGCCTTCTCCGCGAGCGCCCGGACCTCGTTCGCGTGCACGTCCCTGGTGAGCGCGTGCAGCTGCTCGCGCAGCTCCGCCATGCGCCTGCGCGGCAGCACTGGCCCGCTCGCCGGCGTTGCCGGGCCGGCCCTCGCCGACGTTCTCGGTCGCGGCGGAGGCGAGCTCCTGCGCGGCGACCCCGAGCTCGCCGGCCGAGACGCTGCATCTCGGCCTCGTTCGGCTGCAGGCGAGCGGTGAGGGCCTGCATCTCGGCGTCGAGCGCCTTCATCTCGCCCTCGTGGAGCCTCGCGCGCTCCTCGATGCGCCGGCTGAGCGCCTCGAGCTGGCGCTCGAGCTCGGCGCGCGTCTGCCTCGGCCTTTGCCGCGCGATCGGAGCTCGCCGCCTCGGCTCGCGGGGCGGCCTGGGCCTTCGGCGCGGCCTGGGCCGCGGCGCGGCGTCGGCGCTGGGCGCGGGGCGCGCCTGGTCCGCTTCGGCCGCGATCGCGCCCGGGGCGCCGGAGGCCGTGGCGGAGACGACCGGCGTGACGAGCGCGGTCGCGAGGACGGCGGCGGCAGCGAGCGGCAGCAGCGAGCGAGCGGGGACGTTCGAGCGGGCGGAACGGGTCCATCGAGCCTCTCCACGCGATGGCCGAGGCGGCTGCGCGCGCTGAGCGCACCGGCGGCGGCGGCGGGAAGAACGGGCCTCTCGCCGACGGTCCACGAGGCGACGTCGACGAGCGAGCGGGCGAGCCCGACCGGGCGGGCGGACGCGGCGACGGCGAGGTCGTCGCTCAGGCACTCCGAGAGCTCCTGCAGCCGCCGGCGCGCCCAGCCGTTGAGCGGCTGCAGCGGGGCCGACGGCCTCGACGAGCCGGGCGAGCAGGATCCACGCGGGGTCGCGGCGCGCGACGTGCGCGAGCTCGTGGGCGCACAGCGCGACCTGCTCGTCGGCGCCGAGCTCGGCCACCGCCCGCGTCGGCAGGCAGACCTCCGGCCGCAGCACGCCCGTGGCGAGCGGGACGGCCAGGTGCGGGGCCGTGGTCAGCCGCACGGGCGAGCGCAGCCCGAGCGCGCCGGCCACGATCGCGACGCTCCGGCGCGAGCTCGCGCGTCGCGGATCGGCTCGCGGTCGCGCAGCAGCTAGCGCAGGCGCAGGCGGCGACGGCGAGCCGCAGCAGCGCGAGCGCCGCGAGCGCGCCCCACGCGACGCGCGAGCGGCTGCGCGCCACGACACGGAGCGCAGGCGCTCGAGCGCCGCGGCGCTGCGGTCGAGAAGCGTGGGCGCGAGGACCACCCACGTGTGCCAGCCGGCGGGCGGCGAGACGGCCGGCGCCGGCACTGCCTCGCCCGCGCTCGGGCGCGGGCTGGGGCTCGCGACTCGCTGCTCGGCGGCCGGGGGCGGCAAGGCGAGCGCCCCGCCGAGCGGCTTCAGCTCGAGCCCGACCTGCAGCGCCGGCCGTGACGAAGGCGCCGACGAGCGCGGCCCGCAGGATCGCCTCCTGCAGCGCCAGGCGGCGCTCGCCGCAGAGCGTGCCGCGCGAGCGCCGCCAGGGCGAGCAGCACGCTGCTGTGCAGCAGGTACGTGAGCAGCGCGCGGACGAGGAGGTCCACCTCAGCGCCTCCCCCGCTTCGGGTCGAGCCGCCGGCGCAGCTCGTCGAGCTCCTCGGGCTCGATCTCGTTCTCGGACACGAGGTGCGCCACGAGCGCCTTCGGGTCGCCGCCGAAGAGCCGTCCCACGAGCTCGCCGACCATCGAGCGGCGGACCTGGTCCTCGCTGACCTTCGGCCGGTACACGAACTGCCGCCCGTCCACTCGGTGCGCGACGACGCCCTTCTCCTCCATCTTGCGCAGCATCGTCGCGATCGTGGTGAGCGCCAGGCCGCGGTCGCTGGCGCAGCGCCTCGTGCACGTCGGCGGTGGTGGCCTCGCCCCGGGCCCACAGCACGACCATGATCGCGTGCTGAAGGTCTCCGAGGATCTGCCTCCGCATCGCCCCTGCCCTCCCTCGTCTACTACCAAGGTAGAACTACCAAGGTAGTTTGTCAACCGGTCGCCCCTTCTGCTCAGGAACTAGGACGATTGAGGACCGGGAAAGGTTGGCCGCGTCAGCTGCGGCCGTCCTCCACCGGATCGCCCACGGCGACCAGCTCGCGGTGCAGCGCGCGGACCGCCTCCTCGAGCGCCCTCTCCTCGAGCAGCAGGCTGACCCGGAAGCCGGAGGTCGAGATGGCGAGCGGAACGGCGCCCGTCGCGGCGACCACAGCGTACGCGCGGCGCAGGGTCGCGAAGCTGGCGTTGATGCCGGCGCCGATCGCCGACACGGCCCCCACTCCCTCGCGCAGCTGGACGCGCCCGCCGAAGCGGGCGCCGATTTCGCGCCGCAGGCCGGCAAAGTCGTGCTGGTTCTCGAGCGACAGCACGAGCGAGCCGGCCCCGCCCCGCGCCGGCCAGTCCTGGAACAGCAGCTGCTTGCCGGACGCCTCGCGCTCGTCGAGCAGCGAGAGCAGCTCGAGCACGAGCCCCGGCCCTTCGTCCGCGGTCGTGACCGCCACCAGCCCGGACTCGCTGGCGACGCCCACGACGCGGCCGGGCAGCCGCGGCGGGAAGCGGCGCACGATCGTCTCGCCGCCGCCCCGCGTCGCCCGGGCGTAGATCGCGATGCCGCGCTCCTTCGCGAACTCGACGGCCTGCGCGTTGAGCACCCGGGCGCCCGCCTCGGCCAGCTCCTGCATCTCCTCGTAGCCCAGCTCCGCGATCCGCCGGGCGCCGGGCACGACGCGCGGGTCGGCGTCGTACACGCCGTCGACGTCGCTGTAGATCTCGCAGTCCGCGTCGAGCGCCGCCGCCAGCGCGACCGCGGTGGTGTCCGATCCCCCGCGCCCGAGCGTCGTCACCTCCTTCTTGTACGACACGCCCTGGTAGCCGGCCACGATCACCACCCGGCCGCGGTCCAGCTCGTCGCGCACGCGGTACGGCCGCACCTCGACGATCCGCGCGTTCGAGTGGGCGTCGTTGGTGACGATCCCCGACTGCGACCCGGTGAAGCTGACCGCCGGCACGCCGCGCGCGTTCAGCGCCAGCGAGACGAGCGCCATCGAGATGCGCTCGCCGGCCGAGAGCAGCATGTCCAGCTCGCGCCGCGCCGGGCACTCGGAGACCTCTCGCGCCAGCGCGAGCAGCTCGTCCGTCGTGTCGCCCATGGCGGAGACGACCACGACCACGTCCCGGCCCGCCGCCTTTGTGGCGGCGACCTTCTCCGCCACCTCGCGGATCCTGCGGACGTCCGCCACCGAGCTGCCGCCGTACTTCTGGACGACGATCGCCACGGGCACACCTCCACACGGATTCTGACGCTATTCTGTTGCGGTTGACCCACGAGCGCCGCGTCCGCTTCTTCCTGGTCGGCGTGCTCGGCGTGCTCACCGCCGCCGCCACGGCCTGTGGCCTCTTCCTGCTGCTGCGGCCGCAGGCGGAAGCCGCGGCGCGCGCCCGGCTCGAGCGGGAAGCGCGGCGGCTCGGCCTCTCGCTGACGCTCGGCTCGCTGCGCCTCACGCCGCGGCTGTCGCTGGAGCTGGGAGACCTCGTGCTCGAGGGCACAGGCCCGATCCGCCTCAGCACGCGGCGCGCGGTCCTGTCGCCGCAGCCGTCCCTGCGCGGCCTGGTCGGCCGTGCCGCCCGCCTCGACGCGGCAAAGACCGCGGTGGACCTGCCCGCGGGCGTGAGGCTCGAGCTCGAGCCCTCCTCCTGGGTCGTCGAGGCGCGGCCGCCCGCGCTGCAGGTGCGCCGGCTGCAACCCGGCCAGCAGCTGCAGCTGGAGCTCACGCGGGCGAAGGGCACCCTCGCACTGCGGGCGCAGGCGCAGGACGCGCGCCTGTCCGGCTTCCTGCGCCTCCTGCTGCACGGCTGCACGCTCGCCGACCTGGGCACGCTCGACGGGGAGGCGCGGATCGAGAAGGACGCCGCCGGCGCGCTGCACCTCGCGCTTCGCGGAGGCGCTCGGGGCCTCGCGATCGCCTCCTGGGCCGCGGACGGCGAGAGGAGCTGCCGCGATGCGGAGCTCGGGCAGCCAACGGACGCCTCCCTGGAGGCGGACGCGGTGGTGCAGGCGGCTCGAGGCTACACGCGCGTGGACCCGTTCCGCGTCACGGCCGCCGGGGTCGAGGCGCGCGGCCGCTTGTCGGTCGAACGCGGCGCTACGGGCCCCCGCCTCGACGCCCAGGTCGAGCTGCCCCGCCTCGACTTCGCCCGCCTGCTCGCGACGGCCAGCCTGGACCTGCCGGCCGACGACCTCGGTTCCGCAGCGCTGTCCGCCCGGGCGACCGGTCCCCTGCTCGAGCCCGCGGCGCTGGTGGTGACGCAGCGGCTCGACTTCACGCCTCCCGCCCGTCCCCTGCCCGCGATCGAGCGGCTCAAGGGACCGTTCGTCCACCGGGTCGAGACCTCCACGGGCCAGGCACTCGCGATCCACGTCTCGCCAGCGTCGCCGGACTTCGTCGCGCTCTCGCAGGTGCCGCCGCTGTTCGTGAGGACGCTCTTGATCGGGGAGGACGCGAACTTCTACGGTCACCCGGGGATCGACCTCGCCGAGCTGGCGGCGGCGCTGGCGACGGACCTCGCCCGCGGCACGGTCGCGCGCGGTGGGTCCACGATCTCCCAGCAGCTCGCGAAGAACCTCTTCCTCTCGCGCCGCAAGACCATCGGCCGCAAGCTGCAGGAGGCCTCGCTGGCGCTGCTGCTCGACTCGGCGCTCGGCAAAGCGCGCGAGCTGGAGATCTACCTCAACGTCATCGAGTGGGGGCCCGGGCTGTACGGGCTGCGGCCCGCCGCCCGGCACTACTTCGGCGTGGAGCCGCAGGCTCTCACGCCCAAGCAGATGGCGTTCCTCGTCTGCCTGATCCCCGGGCCGATCAAGTATCAGCGCTCGTTCGCCGACGGCGTCCCGACGCCGTTCTTCGAGGGGCTGATGGCCACGCTGCTCGCCAAGCTGGTGTCGGTCGGGGCGCTGTCCGAGGCCGAGTACGCGGCCGCGGTCGCCGGGCCGCTCTCGCTGCGCGGCCGGCAGGACTCGCCGAGCGGCGTCGAGCAGCCCGCGCGCCCCGAGGGCGCCCCGCTAGCGGGTGATGCCGACCTGCCGCAGCATGAAGGCCAGCTCGAAGGCGCGGTCCCTTAGCGCGTCGTAGCGCCCGCTCGCCCCGCCGTGGCCGGCGGGCTGCATCTTGGTCTTGAGCAGCAGCGGGTTCGAGTCGGTCTTGAGCGTGCGCAGCTTCGCCACGTACTTCGCCGGCTCCCAGTACATCACCTGGCTGTCGTTGTAGCTCGTGGTCACGAGCAGCGCCGGGTAGGCCTTGCGCGCGAGGTTGTCGTAGGGGCTGTACGAGAGCATGTAGTCGAAGGCCGGCCGCTCGTTGGGGTTGCCCCACTCGAGGTACTCGCCGACCGTCAGCGGCAGGCTCGCGTCCATCATCGTGTTCATCACGTCCACGAAGGGCACGGCCGCGTGGACGGCGCGGAACAGGTCCGGCCGCTCGTTGGTCACGGCGCCCATCAGCAGGCCGCCCGCGCTGCCGCCCTCGATCAGCAGCCGCTCGGGCGAGGTCCACTTCTCCTTCACCAGGAACTCGGCGCAGTCGACGAAGTCGAAGAAGGTGTTCTTCTTCTTCATCAGCATGCCCTGGTCGTGCCAGGCCTCGCCCATCTCGTTGCCGCCGCGGACGTGGGCGATCGCGAACGGGATGCCGCGGTCGAGCAGGCTGACGCGCCGGGAGTCGAAGCCGGCCGCCATGCCGTAGCCGTAGGAGCCGTAGCCGTACAGCCAGAGCGGCGCCCGGCCGTCGCGCACGAAGCCCCTGGGGTAGACGATGCTGATCGGCACCTTCACGCCGTCGCGCGCGGTGGCCCACAGCCGCTCCGAGACGTAGCGCTGCGGGTCGTAGCCGCCGAGCACCTCTTCGCGCTTCTTCAGCAGCGACTCTCCGGTCGCCATGTCGTAGTCGTAGACGCTCGAGGGCGTGACCAGGCTCTGGTAGTCGTAGCGCAGCAGCCTCGAGGAGAACTCCGGCGTGCCGGCCGCGTAGGCCGAGTAGACCGGCTCGGGGAAGGCGACCTCGCGCCACTTCCCGTCCGCGAAGCCCCGGACGCGCAGCCGGTTCAGGCCGGCGCTCTTCTCCTGCAGCACGAGGTAGTCGCGGAACAGCTCGACGTCCTCGAGCAGCACGTCCGGCCGCTCGCCGACCAGGACCTGCCAGCGCGACGGCGAGGGGTCGGCGAGCGGCGCCTCTACCAGGCGGAAGTTCTTCGCGCCCTTGTTGGTCCGGATGTAGAGCACCCCCTCCCGGTGCTCGACGTCGTACTTGTGCCCCTTCTCGCGCGGCAGCAGGAGCCGGAAGCTCCCCCGCGGCGTGCCTGCGGGCAGCAGCCAGCGATCCCAGGTGTCGGTCGAGCGGCTGCCGAGCACGACGAACTTCCGGTCCTTCGTGCGCCCGACACCGATGTCGAACAGCTCGTCCTTCTCCTCGTAGACCTGCTCCGGCTGGCCGCCCGGCACCAGGCGCCACAGGGTGTCGGAGCGCTTGGTCAGCGGGTGCTCCGTGACGTAGAAGACCGTCGCGTCGTCGGCCGCCCAGGCGGCGCTCGTCACGCGCTCGGCCAGCGGCCCCTGGACGGCGCCCGTCTTCAGGTCCTTGACGAACAGGCTGTACTGGCGGAACCCGGTGGTGTCGGTCGAGTACAGGAGGCGCGCGCCGGAGTCGCTGACCTCGAACTCGCCGACCGAGATGAAGGCGAGGCCCTTTCCCATCTCGTTGAGGTCGAGCAGCACCTCCTCGGCGGCGTCCTCGCGGTAGGCGCCGTCCGGTCCCGCCGCCTTGCGGCAGCGGATCGGGTACTGCAGCCCCTCGACCGTGCGGCTGTAGTAGTAGAAGCCGCCGCGGCGCGTGGGTACGCCCAGGTCCGTCTGCTTGATGCGCCCGAGCAGCTCTTTGTAGAGCGCTTCCCTGAACGGCTCGAGGTCCGCCGTGACCGCCTCGGTGTAGGCGTTCTCGTCCTCGAGGTACTTCGTCACCTCCGCCGCGCCCTTCTCGCGCAGCCAGTGGTACGGGTCGACGAAGGTCCTCCCGTGCCACACCTGGGAGTGGTCCTTGCGCGGTGCGACGGGGGGCTTGGGTGCGGGGCTCGAGGCCATCAACAGGACACCTCCGGACGCGGCGGCCAGCGCCTTCACGAGGACTCGGGTCACGGTGAACCTCCGACAGGTATATACCATCGGCGGCGGCGCGAGGCGGCAGGGCCGGCCGCGGCCACGCCCCGGCGTTGCGGCCCGCAGCGGCTGGCCCTATGCTTCAGGTCGACCCCATGTCCGAGCCCACGCCCCAGGCTGCTCCGGACGCAAGCGCCGTCCCGGGCCCCGGCCGCCGTCCGGCGCCGCAACTCGCGGCCGCCCTCGGAGATCTCGTCGGCGGCAACCTGATCGCGGTCGGCGTGGTGCGCAACGGTCGGATCGAGCACGCCAACGAGGCGTTCGCCGCGCTGTTCGCCTGCCGCAGCGACGACCTCGAGGGCAGGGTGTCGCTGTCCGAGCTGGCGATCGACGCCGACCGCGAGGCGCTGGCGGAGAGCCTGCGCCGTTGCGAGCAAGCCGGCGAGGACACCTCCCGCCTCGAGTTCACGGGCCTGCGGCGCGACGGCGGCGTGGTGGTCGTGGAGATGCGCGCGCGGGCGATCGCCGCGGACGGCGGTCCCGCCTCTGCGATCACCCTGCTGGACGTCACCGAGCGCAGCCACGCCGTCGCGCGGCTGCGCAACCTCGCCTTCCACGACCCGCTGACCGACCTGCCCAATCGCTCGCTGTTCTTCGACCGCCTGCGCCAGTCGGTGGCCGCGGCCAGGCGCTCGCGCGAGCGAACGGCGGTGCTGCTGGCCGACCTCGACGGCTTCAAGGCCGTGAACGACGTCTACGGGCACGCCGCCGGTGACGCGCTGCTGCAGGTCGTGGCGCGACGGCTGGCCGCCTCCGCCCGCCAGGCGGACACCGTGGCGCGCATCGGCGGCGACGAGTTCGGGGCCATCCTGCCGGCGGTCGGCGGCCCGGAGCAGGCGGCCTCGGTGGCGCAGCGCATGATCCATGCGCTGGGCGAGCCGTTCCCCGTGGTGCCCGGCGAGTGCAAGGTGAGCGTCAGCATCGGCATCGTGCTGTGCCCCGACCACGGCACCGACCTCGACCGCCTGATGCTGCGGGCGGACGCCGCGATGTACGAGAGCAAGGCGCGCGGCAAGAACACCTTCAGCTTCGCGCGCGAGGAGCAGGTCGAGCGGCCCCTGCCCGTCCTGCTGCCGTGGAGCGAGGCCCTCGCGCTCGGCGTCGAGGTGATCGACGACCAGCACCTGCGGCTGGTCGGCCTGGTGAACCGCCTCGGCGAGGCGCTGCAGGGCGCGGAGCCGGTGACGGCCGCCGCTGCCCTCGCCGAGCTGGCCCGCTACTCGGAGCTGCACTTCCGCACCGAGGAGGGCCTGATGGACGCCTACGGCACGACCGGGGCGGAACGGCACCGGCAGGAGCACCGCCTGCTGCTGGCCGACCTGAACAGCCTCGGCGCGGACCTCGGGAACACGAGCGTGATGCTGGCCCTGCAGCACCTGAAGGCGTGGCTGGTGCGGCACATCGACTCGCTCGACCGGGAGCTGGTGGCCCAGCTCCGCGACCGCGGCCAGCGCTGAGCCTCGCCACGACCGCTCGCTGATCCGCCCGCCGCGGTGGCAACTTGCTACATTCCGCTCACAGCCCTTGACGCGGCTGCCCTTCGCGCTCAGCCCTCGATCGGGATGCGGCTGGCGTTGGCCGCGAGCCACTGCGCGAAGGTCTGCAGTCGCGGGTTGAGCGAGCGCGAGAAAGCGAGGTCGCGCGCCGCGCAGTACTCGCGCTCGAAGTCGGCCTTGTACTGGAACATGTTTCCGAGGTCGTCGGCGCCCGGGAAGCCGAAGCCGCGATAGACGTCGGGCGGGACGGCGTCGTGGACGACGGGCCGGCCCAGGGCGGCAGACAGCGCGGCCGCCATCTGCGCGCCGGTCAGGTGCTCGCCGGCGATGCCGACGCTCTTGCCGACCAGGTCCGGACGCTTGAAGACGCCGTACGCGCAGCGGCCGATGTCCTCGGCCGCGATGCCCGGCAGCTTCTTGTCGCCCATCGGCAGCACGAAGGCGAGCCGGCCGTCCGGCCCCTTCTTCGGTCCGCTGCCGAAGTGGATCAGGTTGTCCCAGTAGAACGACGTGTGCAGGAACGTGGTCGGGACGCCGAGGTCGGAGAAGAAGTGGTTTGCCTCGCCCTTGGCGTCGAAGTGCGGCACCTTGTACTTGCCCTGCAGCGTGGGCATGCGCGGGTCGTCGAGCGGCACCCGCAGGCGCGTGTCCTCGAGCGTCGACCAGATCACGTGCTTGAGGCCCGCCTCCTTCGCGGCCTGGGCCATCGCGCGGGCCTGCGCCAGCTCTTTCTCGGGCGAGTAGTGGTCCCAGAAGAAGGTGACGCAGAAGGCGCCATGGGCGCCCGCGAAGGCTCGCCTCAGGCTCGCGGCGTCGTCGACGTTCGCCGCCACCAGCTCGGCGCCCTGCGCGGCGAGCGCCTTCGCCTTGCCGCTGGTCACGTCGCGTGTGACCGCCCGCGCCGCGAACCCGCCGTTCGGGTCGGCGAGGATGGCCCGGACGAGACCGCCCCCCTGTGCGCCGGTCGCCCCCAGCACCGCGATCGTCTTGTTCGCCATGTCTTTCTCCTCGGGCAGGCAGGCTGCGGCGAGGCGCGCGTCCCGCCGTGCCCGCAACGACTCTGGCCTGGTTTCGATTGGGAACCCGACCATCGTAGCGGCAACGGCGCCGCGCGACAAGGCATCGGGAACCGCCGTCCAGCCGGCGGTTTCCGAGGAATGAGGCCGCGGAATGAGGCAGGGTCCCCGGCTGTACCTGGTCCGACGGGCTTGGGGCAGGGGAGGTGGTCGATGCGGTGTCTGTCCGCTCTCGGGTTGGTGCTCGGAGTCGTCGCAGCCGTGGCCGCGTCCGGTGCCGTGCGTGCGGGTGCGCCGCCCTCGGACGCGGAGGTCCGCACGGCCTTCGCCAAGCAGGGCATCCGCATCGACGCCGCGGAGGCCGGCGCGATCCGCGACGACGTCGCCCTGGCGCTCGAGGAGGCGTGCGCCCACGGGATCGGCAACAGCAAGGTCGACTTCGCGGCGGTGGAGATCGCGCAGCGCCTCGGGCTCGACACCTCCGCCGGGCTCGAACACGGTGCGCAACGTGGTGGCGGCCATCCGGGACCTGCTCGAGCAGCGGCTTCGCCGCGCGCCACGCCCGTCGGCCCGGCCCGGCCGCACGCTCGAGTGGAGACGCTACTTCGACCGCACGCTCGGCCTCTGGAACGACGGGGACTTCCTCCGGCCTGGTCCGCGAGAAGGGCTTCCACCCGGTCAAGATCAGCTGGGAGGACATCGGCCGCTACCAGGGCAGCGTCTGGGGCGACCGCATCAGCGACGTCGGGATCTGGGTGCGCGAGGACGAGGCGGACCCGGCGAGCGCGCGGCTCGCGCTCTCGGTGCGCCGCGACAGCAACTTCCGCGACAAGGTGCTGGTCGTCCCGGCCTCGGCGATCAAGGTGCACCAGCGCCTGCGCGGCCGCACCGTCGAGAAGACCCTGCCCGAGCGGCTGGCCGAGCTGGGGCTCGGCAGCGCGGCGCGCGACCGCAACGTGATCGTGTCGAACCAGTTCGCGATCGTGCCCGTGCCCGCGCGCCGCATGCGCGGCGCATGGCCCGAGGGCGTCCCGCCGCGCGCCGCCTTCACCTTCAGCATCTTCCCGTACGGCTCGACGAACTTCGTGATCACGGACGTGATCGAGGGCAGCCACGAGGCGATCGTCGGGCCCGGCGCAGCACCAGCTGCTGTTCGCCAACGTCGACGGCCGAGAAGGCGCCCTTCACCGCCAGCCGCGCCGAGGACCGGCGGGACCTGCTCGAGCTGGAGCGCGAGCTCAAGGCCCAGGGCATGGACGTGGACGTCCAGCGCTACTACCTGATCCAGGTCCCGCTGCGGCGGGA
Organism: uncultured Acidobacteriota bacterium; assembly: GCA_963831755.1. Classification (GTDB taxonomy): domain Bacteria; phylum Acidobacteriota; class Vicinamibacteria; order Fen-336; family Fen-336; genus DATBSL01. The sequence goes on along the minus strand of CAWHRC010000015.1, from coordinate 91,034 downwards.
CGCGGCCGGCGTGCGGCTGTCGAACATGGGGACGCCGCCGTGGCCGCGCGCAGCCTTCGAAGGCGTCTCGTTCGAATCGGCCGGCGGCGTCGCGGGCGGCGTGCCCGGAGGCGTCGTGGGCGGCGTCGTCGGCGGCCTGCCCGACGCGCCCCCGGCACCGATGATTGCCACGCCCCAGCGCGCAGTCCTCGAGCATGGCCCAGGTGGCCGACGAGGCCCATCGCCGCGCCGCGAAGGAGGAGCCCGGCCTCGTGCGCGTCGCGATCGGCCACGGCGAGCCCGAGGGCCCCTACGACCCCGGCGCCGGCTACCGCGGCGCGCGCGCCGAGGAGCCGATCCGGGTGACCGTCGTCTACTTCGTCACGCCCGTCGGGCAGGTCACGCGCAAGGACATGGAGGCCTTCGCGGCCGCCTTCGCCCGCTGGGACTCGCAGGCGATCTGGGGCGGCAGCTTCGTCACCAAGGAGACGTTCTAGCGGCGAAACGGGCTTGACTCCCCCGGCTGGCCGCGGGACAGTGACGCGGTAGATCCGACGTGCCTCCGAACTCCGGTGCCCCACGTCGGGAAGGAGGAGCGATGAGCACGAGGCCCACGAGCGCACCGAAGCACGGCGGGATCCGCCGGGTGACTCTGGTCGTGCCACGCTTGGAAGCGGCGAACGTGGTCGCCACGGGCGATTTCAGCGGCTGGTCCGCGGAGGGGATCCGGCTCAAGCGCCGCCGCGACGGCTGCTGGGAGGCCGCGCTGGCCGTCTCGCCGGGCGAGCACCAGTACCGGCTGCTGGTGGACGGCGAGTGGCGGAACAACCCCGGCGCCGAGCGCCGCGTGCCGAACGGCTTCGGCTCGGAGAACGACGTCTTCGTGGTGAAGTGACGCTCAGGCGCGGCGGCCCGCGCCCGCGGGCCCAGAATCCTTGAAGCGAAGGCAGTTCGCCCATCAGATGGCGGTCCTCGGCGCCGCGGCCGGCATGGCGCCGAGCCTCCTGGCTGCCGAGGCGGACCTCACCGCGACCAGCATCCCGCGCTGGCGCGGCTTCAACCTGCAGGGCCGCTTCGGCTGGCCCGGCCACCCGTACGACGGGCCGGCGTTCGAGGAGTCCGACTTCGCCACGATGGCCGAGTGGGGGTTCGACTTCGCACGCCTGCCCCTCGCGTACTGGACGTGGGGCAGCCGCGAGGACTGGACGCTCATCCGCGAGGAGCCCCTGAAGCAGATCGACCGCGCCGTCGATCTCGGCCGCCAGTACGGGATCCACGTCGACCTGAACTTCCACCGCATCCCCGGCTACTGCATCAACGGGCGGGAGCTGGAGCCCGCGGACCTGTTCTCGGGCCGGCGGGCCGAGCGGCAGAAGGCGCTCGAGGCCGCGGTCTTCCACTGGCAGGCCTTCGCGCGGCGCTACAAGGGGATCCCGAACCGCAGGCTGAGCTTCGACCTGATCAACGAGCCGCCGAAGATGCGCCCCTACGAGGGCTACCTCGAGGAGCGCTACGAGGAGATCGTGCGTGCGCTCGTGGCCGGCATCCGACAGATCGATCCCGGCCGGCTGATCTTCGCCGACGGCCTCGACATCGGGCAGACGCCCGTCCTCGGCATCGCCGACCTGGGGCTCGTGCAGAGCACGCGCGGCTACCAGCCGAAGGCGGTCAGCCACTACACGGCGACCTGGGTGCCCCGGGACGAGTTCGAGAGCTTCGGCGTGCCGACCTGGCCGCTCAAGGACGACAAGGGACGGATCTGGGACCGTGATCGGCTGCGCCAGGAGCTGATCGTCAAGTGGCAGCCGCTCGTCGACAAGGGCGTGCGCGTCCACGTAGGCGAGTGGGGCTGCTACAACAAGACGCCCCACGACGTGGCCCTGGCCTGGATGCGGGACAGCCTCTCGCTGTGGCAGGAGGCCGGCTGGGGCTTCGCCCTCTGGAACCTGCGGGGCGATTTCGGCGTGCTCGACAGCGGCCGCGCGGACGTCGCCTACGAGAACTTCAAGGGCCACAAGCTCGACCGCGCGATGCTGGAGCTCCTCCGCAGCAACTGAGAAGAGCGCGCACCCTGTGGGCCTCCCGCCTGTGCGGCTCTGTGGTCTTCCGCTGACGGCGGGTCTGGCGTCCACTTCGTGGCCCCGGTCTTGCAGATCCAGTGGGCAGGGAGGCTCCCATGCGCTTCTTGTTTCGCCTGTTCCTGCTCCTCCTGATCGTGATCGCCCTCGCGTGGGTGTTCCGCGCGCCGATACTGGACCGGCTGGGCCTGGTCGCGGGCAGGTCGGCACCGCAAACCGGCAGCGAAACGCGGGGAGGGTCCCCGACGGCGGAGCCCTCGGCTCGCGGGCAGCACTCCGACCTGGACCTCAGCGTCGAAAAGATCGCCCAGGAGCTGAGGGCGACTGGCCGCGTCGTGCGCCGCAAGGCCGTGGAAGCGGGCCGCCAGGTCGAGGAGAGCACGCGTGACGGCCGCACGACGGCGAGGCTCAAGGCCCGCTTCGCCCTCGACCCCGAGCTGAAGGCCCACGAGATCGAGGTCCACACCGACAATGGCCGGGTGAGCCTGGCAGGCCGTGTCGACAACCCCGAGCAGGTCGCCCGCGCGGTCCGGATGGCCGTGGAGGAGGATGACGTCCTCGAGGTCACCTCGACGTTGCAGGTGAATGCTGGCCGCACCCGGCCGACCCCGCCCTGAACCGGCAGGCGCCCTGTAGTTCGTCCCGTCCTCGGCCGTCCCGGTCCATCCGGCACGGGTCCGGCCGATTGGCGGGCCGCCCGCGCCGCTCCCGTGGCCGCATCGGCCGCGGGTATCCCCTTCGTACATTCTTCCTTTGAAACCGATAGCCGAACCGATAGTCCCTTACGGGAGGAGTTGATACCGTTCTGGTCAGGATCTTGCGGGTGCGATCTGGGCGATAGCGGGGGTAACGAGGAAGGTCCGGAGTTGGAGGGCGTAGCACTTCGAAGAGCCGGAGATCTTCCGGATCGAAGAGGTTGAAGCCGCGCCAGCTGCGGTCCGCCTCGCGTACGGGTGCGGAGAGCTTCTCGAGAGCCTTGGCTCCCGAGGTGGGATCGTCGAGGGTGGAGAGGAACTTGAGGTAGCGGCGGGCGCTTCCCGACGCGAGGCCCACCTCCCTCAAGAAGCGCCTCGCGCGGCGCCATTCCGCTCGACGAAGGCACGAAGCTGCTCGCCTCCCTCAACCACCCGAACGTCACGCAGCCCTACGGCTTCGAGCCGGTGACGCTCCCCGACGGTTCGACCGCGCACCTCCTCGCCGTGGAGCTCGTCGAGGGCGACGACCACGAGCGGGGAGCCATCCCCGAGATCTCGCGGAGGGGCGGAGGCTTGTCCCAAGGGGCAGAGTCGCGGCGCATCGGTTGCGCCGGCAGTCGCGACCCCCGTATAAGGGACCCATGCCAACTCACGATCTCCAGGACTATCGGTACCGGGGTGCACGCGCCCTCGTGCTCCTGCACGAGAAAGAGATGCGGGCTCTTCTCCCGGTCTGGAAGCGGGCCAAGGCCGCCGCGGTGCGCCTGCCGGCTACCGGGGACTCGGACTACGCTTCCCTGGATTCGCTCCTGCACCACGCGCTCCGGGCCGCCCGCGGCTACATGACGTGGCTGTGCGAGAAGCTGGGGCTGCCGGACCCGGGGATCGAACCGCCCCCGGAGGCGGCCCGTGTCGAACAGGAGGCCGAGCAGTACGTGGAGCATCTCCTCGCGCGCTGGCGGACGCCTCTCGCGGAGGTAGAGGAGGCGCGCTTCGGGGCAACGCACAAGGCGCGATGGGGCGAGGACATGTCCTGCGAGGGGATGCTCGAGCACGCGGTCATGCACCCCGTCCGCCACCGGTTCCAGCTCGAGGAACTCATGGAGGCCCAGGGCAAGGCCTGAGGAACGGCTCGCCATCCGCGGCGCCTCAGGGCCGCGGATGGCGGATCCCGTCGGCGCGCGCGAGCGCGCCGACGGCGGAAACGAACATACGGCTACGCCCCCGGCGCGCGGTAGCCGACGGACTTCTTGCAGGCGGCGTCCATCTCCTCGACGGTCAGCAGCGGGGTCATCGAGGTCCGAACCGCGCCGCTGGCGTTGATGGCCATGCTGAGGGCCACCGCCGCCGTCGTGTCCGGCGCGTCGACGACGACGAAGACGTCGGTGTCGCCGAGCGCGAAGTAGAACGCCTCGACCTTCCCACCCAGTGCGGAGATCGCCTTCTCCACCGCCGCCTTCCGGCCGGAGGCCCCCTCTTTCATCAACCCCTTGACTCCGTCCGCCGTGTACGTCGCCCGGGTCAGGAACTTGGCCATGCCTTTCCTCCTCGTGGATGCGACGACGGAGGCCGAGCCGGTCGCGAGATCGGGCACCGATCCCGTCGCCGCCCGCCACCCGCCTTCAGTGAGCTGGTTGGACCCGAGTATACGTCCCTGGCCAGGCGCGGGATGCGGATCCCGGAGCGGCCTATGATCGGGCGTCCCCGACAACAGTCCGACTCCGTTGCTGAGTCGATGCTCGACGTGGAGCCTTCTTGACCGTCCGCACTCTCGCTCACTACCGCATCACCGCGGCGATCGGCGCCAGCAGGATGGGCGAGGTGTACCGCGCCACCGACACGACGCTCGTGACGCGACGTGGCGATCAAGGTGCTGCCGGCCGCACTCGCACAGGATCCCGAGCGCCTCGCCCGCTTCGAGCGCGAGGCAAGGCTTCTCGCCGCCCTCAGCCACCCGAACATCGCGCACGTCTACGGCTTCGAGAGCGCGATCCTCGACGACGGCACGCAAGCTCACTTCCTCGCCATGGAACTGGTCGAGACCGAGGACCTCGACTTCGGACTCGCCACCGCCTGGGCCGGAGACGTCGCCGGGGGAGCCTCCTCCTCCGATCTGTCGCAGTCGCCCACGCTCGCGCACACCAGCACCGCGGCCGGGCTGATTCTCGGCACCGCCGCCTACATGTCGCCGGAGCAGGCCCCGGGGCAATCCGGTCGACAAGCGCGCCGACATCTGGGCCTTCGGGGTCGTGCTCTTCGAGATCCGCACGGCGGTCAGTCAGCCGATCCACGACCTCGGCCAGCAGGCGGTCGAGATGCTGTTCGCGGTGATGGACGGCCAGGAGCCCGTCCCGGCGGGCCGCGTGCTGCGGACGAAGCTCGTGGTGCGCGCGTCCTGCGGCAGCAGGGCCGAGGCGCCGATCGCGAGGCGGGTCGGCGGCGACTGAGGCGGTTCGCCACCCGCGGCCGCGGCACGGTGCCTCGGCCGATCCTGCGCCACTGATGCATCTGCACCAGATCCGGCGGCTCTTGACGGGCGGCGTGCGGCGGGTCCAGATTCCGCTGAGAGAGCGGCTTCCTGGCAGCGCATCGGGACCCCGCAGCTCGAGAGTGTCGTCCGACCCCGGCTGGGCCTGAGCGGCGCCCTCAGACGTCCCGGGAGGCGTCATGGCTCACGGCGCGGCGGCTGAGTCTCCTGCCCCATCCCGCGCGTCTCGCATCGGTGTCTTCATCTGCCACTGCGGGGGCAACATCGCGGACGTCGTGGACGTCGAGCGCGTCGCGGCGGAGGCGGCTCGCATGCCGGGAGTCGTGCTCGCCACGGCCTATCCCTTCGTCTGCTCCGACCCGGGCCAGGCGCTGATCGAGGAGAAGATCCGCGAGCTGGAGCTCGACCGCGTCGTGGTGGCGGCCTGCTCGCCGACCCTGCACCAGACGACCTTCCGCCGGGCGATCGACCGCGCCGGGCTCAACCAGTACCTGTTCGAGCACGTGAACATCCGCGAGCAGGTCTCCTGGGTGGTCGAGGACCGCGGGGCGGCGACACGCAAGGCCTCGCGCCTGGTGCGCGCCGCGACCGCCCGCGCCGCCCGCCTCGTCCCGCTCGAGAAGCGGCGCATCCCGATCCAGCCCTCGGCGCTCGTCATCGGCGGCGGCGTGGCCGGGCTGGTGGCCGCGCGCGACCTCGCGCGGCGCGGGATGACGGTGACGCTCGTCGAGAACCGGCCGTTCCTCGGCGGGCGCATGGCGCAGCTGCACACGCTGTTCCCGACCGGGGACAACGCGCGGGACCTGCTCGCGGGGCTGATCCAGCAGACGGTGCGCGAGCCGCGAGTGCGTGTCCTGACCGGCGCCCACGTGGTGGGATCCGAAGGCGTCGTGGGCGACTTCCGGACGCGCCTGCGGCTCGAGCCGCGCGGCGTCGACGAGCACCTGACCTACCCGGGCAACGCGATCGCGGCCTGCCCCGAGGAGACCATCAACGAGTTCGACTTCGCCCTCAGCCGCAGGAAGGCCATCTACATGGCCCACCCGAGCTGCTACCCGCCGATGCCGGCGATCGACTGGCGGTCGTGCACCCGCTGCGGCAAGTGCCTGGCGGCCGTCGGCGGCAAGGGCATCGACCTCGAGGGCGAGCCGCGCGAGATCGAACTGCACACGGGCGTGATCGTGCTGGCGACCGGCTACGACCCGTACGAGCCGCTCTACGGCGAGTACGGCTACGGCATCTTCCCCCAGGTGCTGACGCTGCAGCAGCTGATCCGGCTGCTCGACCCCGAGGGCCCGAGCGGCGGGCACGTGCCCGGCAACGGCGCCGGGCCGGCACGGGTCTCGTTCATCCACTGCGTGGGCGCCAGGCAGCTGGACGGCGTCAACGCTCCGGGGCCCGACGGCAAGGTAAAGGAGTACTGCGGCCGCACCTGCTGCACGGGCGCGCTGCACGCCGCGCTCGAGCTCAAACGGCGCTACCCGCAGGCACGCATCACCAGCTTCTACCAGGACATCCGCACCTACGGCCGCTTCCACGAGGAGTACTACGAGCGCGCGGCCGAGAGCGGCGTGCTGTTCGTGCGCTACGACCCGCGCCACCCGCCGCGCGTCGAGCGCGACACGCGCGACCTCACGCCGCTCGTGGTGCGGGCGAAGGACCTCCTGACCAGCGGCCTGGAGCTCGAGGTGCCGGCCGACCTGGTCGTGCTCGCCACCGGCGTCGTCCCGCACGACATCAGCGAGCTGATCTCGATGTACCGCTGCGCGGTCGGCTACGACAGCTTCCTGCTGGAGGTCCACCCGAAGCTGCGGCCCGTCGAGCTCGCCGTGTCCGGCGTCTTCCTCGCCGGCTGCTGCCAGGGTCCGATGGACATCACCGAGGCCTGCGCCGCGGCCTCGGCCGCCGCCTCGAAGGCGGCCGCCATGATCGCGCAGGGCCGGGTCGAGATGGACCCGTTCGTCTCCCGGGTGGACGAGGCGCTGTGCACCGGCTGCCAGACCTGCCTCACCGTCTGCCCTTACGAGGCCATCGCCCGCGACCCCGTCCGCCGGGTGAGCCGGGTGAGCGAGGCGCTGTGCACGGGTTGCGGTACGTGTGTCGCAGCCTGCCCGAGCAACGCCATCCAGCAGTGCGGGTTCACCGACGCCCAGGTGATCTCCGAGGTGGACACGCTGCTCGCGCCGGAGCCGGCGGGGGCGCGGTCGACGGTGCCGGCCTAGGGAGGTGGAGGCGATGGCCGAAGCGGCCCCGCACGCCGTGGCGACGAAGGACGCCGCGACCCCCGCTGCCTGGGAGCCGCGGATCGTGGCCTTCCTCTGCTACTGGTGCTCGTACACCGGGGCCGACGCGGCCGGCACGGCGCGCCTCAAGTACCCGCCGAACGTGGACATCATCCGGGTGATGTGCTCGGGCCGCATCGACCCCGAGCTCGTGACCGCGGCTTTCGCGAAGGGCGCGGACGGGGTCATGGTCTGCGGCTGCCACATCGGCGACTGCCACTACATCGCTGGCAACCACAAGACGATGGCCCGCATGCCGCTCGTGGCGCGCATCCTCGTGCAGCTGGGCATCGACCACGGCCGCTTCGTGCACGAGTGGGTGAGCGCCGCGGAGGGAGACAAGTTCGCGGCGCTCGTGGAGCGCATCACGCGCCAGGTGCGGCGGCTGGGGCCGCTCGACTGGCCAAAGCGGATGCGGGAGCGCGGCGTCCCCGGCGGGCGCTCACTCGGGCCCTGGGAGGAGCCATGAGCGTGGCGGCGGCGGAGGTCGGACGGCGCCGGATCGGCATGTACTGGGCGGCCGGCTGCGGCGGCTGCGACATGTCCCTGCTCGAGATCGGCCCGCACCTGCTCGAGCTGGTGGACGCCGCCGACGTCGTCTTCTGGCCCTGCGTCGCCGACTTCAAGTACAAGGACGTGGCGGGCTACCCGGACGGCCACATCGACGTCTGCTTCGTGAACGGCGCCGTGCGCAACTCCGAGGAGGAGGAGCTCGCCCGGCTGCTGCGCCGCAAGAGCCGCACGCTCGTGGCCTACGGCGCCTGCGCGGTCGAGGGGGGCGTACCGGCGCTCGCCAGCCTCGGCCCGGTCGAGGGGATCTTCGACGCCGTCTACCGACACAACCCCTCGATCGACAACCCGGACGGCGTGCTTCCCCAGACGCAGACGGAGACGCCGCACGGCACGCTGAGGCTGCCCGGCCTCTACCGGCAGGTGCTGCGGCTGCGCGACGTGGTCGAGGTGGACTACCAGATCCCCGGCTGCCCGCCGCAGGCGCCCCAGGTCTGGAGCGTCGTGCAGACGGTGCTCGCCGGCGGCGTCCCGGCGAGGGCCGACGGGCGCAAGGTCGGCTGCGACGAGAAGTCGGTCTGCGACACCTGCGCGCGAGAGAAGAAGCACACGCGCATCTCCGCCTTCAGGCGCCCGCACGAGGCGGTGCCCGAGCCCGGCTGGTGCCTGCTCGAGCAGGGCTTCGTCTGCATGGGGCCGGCCACCCGCGGGGGCTGCGGCGCGCTGTGTCTCAAGGCGAACCTGCCCTGCCGCGGCTGCTACGGGCCCGCGGGGAGCGCCGAGGACCAGGGCATGGCCATGATCGGCGCGCTCGGCTCGATCCTCGACGCGACCACGGAGGCGCGGGCGCGCGAGCTGATGTCCCAGGTGGTCGACCCGGTCGGCACCTTCTACCGCTTCAGCCTGTCCTCCAGCCACCTGAAGGGCGGGCGGCCGGACGGGAGGGCCTGAGCCGTGGCCGGGCGCCACGTCACGATCGACCCCGTGACCCGCCTCGAGGGGCACGGTAAGATCGACATCTTCCTCGACGAGCGCGGCGAGGTCGGCGACTGCTTCTTCCAGGTGCCCGAGCTGCGGGGCTTCGAGAAGTTCTGCGAGGGCCGTCCGGTCGAGGAGATGCCCCGCATCACGTCGCGCATCTGCGGTGTCTGCCCCGAGGCCCACATGATGGCCGCGGCCAAGGCGGCCGACGCCGTCTACGGCATCACGCTGCCCGACACGGCGCGCCTGCTGCGCGAGCTGCAGTACCAGATCTTCTTCGTCACCGACCACACGACCCACTTCTTCGCCCTCGCCGCGCCCGACTTCGTGATGGGGCCGCGCAGCGACCCGGCGCAGCGCAACCTGATCGGCATCATCCGCAAGCTCGGACTGGAGATCGGCGGCCAGGTGATCCAGTGCCGACAGTGGGGCCACGAGGCGGCCGAGATCTTCGGCGGCCGACCGGTGCGGCCGATCAACGCGATCCCGGGCGGCGTGAGCAAGCCGGTGACCGCCGACGAGCGCCACCGGCTCGACGAGATCGTGCGCTTCATGGTGGACTTCGCCCAGGCCAGCCTGCGCCTGTTCCGGAAGGTCGTGCTCGAGAGCGCCGAGTACCGCGACCTCGTCCTGAGCGGGCCCTACTACCACGAGACCTACTCGATGGGCCTGGTGGACGAGCAGAACCACGTCAACTTCTACGACGGGCGCGTGCGGGTCGTGGACCCCGAGGGCAAGGAGCTCGTGAAGTACGCGCCCGCCGACTACGCGAAGCACGTCGCGGAGCGGGTCCTTCCCTGGACCTACCTGAAGTTCCCGTACCTGCGGGCGGTCGGCTGGAAGGGCTTCGTGGACGGGAAGGACTCCGGCGTCTACCGCGCGACGCCCGGCGCGCGGCTCAACGTCTCCGACGGGATGTCCACCCCGCTCGCCCAGCAGGCCTACGAGGAGTACTTCGAAACACTCACCGGCGACCGCACCGGGAGAAAGCCCGTCCACCACACGCTCGCCATCCACTGGGCGCGGCTCGTCGAGCTGCTCCACGCCGCGGAGCGCGCGCAGGAGCTCGTCCGCAGCCCGGAGATCACGCACACCGAGCACTACCGCGTGCTGCCGACCGAGACCCCACGCGAGGGTGTCGGGATCGTCGAGGCGCCGCGCGGCACGCTCACCCACCACTACCTGACCGACGAGAAGGGGATCCTGAAGAAGGTCAACCTGATCGTGGGCACGACGAACAACCACGCGGCGATCTGCATGTCGATCAAGAAGGCGGCACAGGGAGTCCTGCACGCGGGGGTCGAGCCCGACGAGGGCCTCCTGAACATGATCGAGATGGCGTTCCGCGCCTACGACCCGTGCTACGGCTGCGCCACCCACGCGCTGCCGGGCCAGATGCCGCTCGAGCTGCGCGTCCGGGACCCCCGGGGCGCGCTGCTCCACGAGGTCCGGAGGTAGCCGCCATGCCCGCCATCCGCGAGCGCTACGACGCCCTGGTGATCGGCGGCGGGATCGCCGGCCTGCAGGCGGCGCTCGACCTCAGCGAGCAGGGCTACGAGGTGCTGCTGGTCGAGCGCGACCCCTCGATCGGCGGCGTGATGGTGGGGCTCAACAAGGTCTTCCCGACCCTCGACTGCTCGAGCTGCATCTGCACCCCGCGCATGGCCGAGGCCGCCCACCACCCCCGGATCCAGCTCCAGACCTGGTCGGAGGTGAAGCGCGTCGAGAAGGACGGCGAGGGCTTCCGGGTCGAGGTGCTGCGGAAGCCCCGCTACGTGGACGAGGACAAGTGCCTCGGCTGCGACGAGTGCGAGCTGGTCTGCCCGATCGACGTGCCGCACGAGTTCGACTACGGCCTCGGCGCACGGCGCGCCGTCTACGTTCCCCACGCCAACGCGATCCCCCACAAGGCGGTGCTGGACCTCGAGCACTGCGTCTACTGCGGCAAGTGCGAGAGGGCCTGCCCGACCGAGGCGTTCGACTTCGCGCAGCAGCCGGTGGTCGACGAGACCCGGGTGGGCGCGGTGGTCGTGTCCACGGGGCTTTCGATCACGCCCATGGACCGCAAGCAGGAGTACGGGGGCGGCCGCTTCCCGAACGTGCTGTCCCCGCTCGCCATGGAGCGCCTGCAGTCGAGCAACGGGCCCTTCGGCCGCGTGCTGCGGCCCTCCGACGGCCGCATCCCGCGCACGATCGCCTACGTCCAGTGCGCGGGCAGCCGCGACCGCTCGATCGGCGTGCCGTACTGCTCGCGCGTGTGCTGCATGTACGCGCTCAAGCAGGCGCTGCTGCTGCGCCACTACATCCACGACGTCGAGGTGACCCTCTACTACATGGACATCCGGGCCTTCGGCAAGGGCTACGAGCAATTCTACCGGCGGGCGCTGCGCGAGGGCGTGCAGGTGGTGAAGGGCAAGGTGGCGAAGATCCAGGAGCTGGAGGGGCACGACCTGCTGCTGCGCGTGGAGCGGATCGACGCGGACGGCGGCCTCGAGGAGCACCGCTACGACCTCGTGGTGCTGGCGCAGGGCCTGGTGCCCGCCTGGCACGCAGCCGGCGTGATCGACCTGGAGGAGGCGGAGGACGGCTTCGTCCGCACACCCGCGGCGAAGCTCGACCCGTCGTTCACGACGCTCCCGGGTGTGTTCGTGGCGGGCGTCGCGGCGGGGCCCAAGGACATCCCGGACGCGATCGTCGAGGCGGGAGAGGCCGCCATGGCCGTGGCCAACCACCTGGTGCGCATCCACTGGAGGGCCGAGCCGAGCCGAGCCGCGGGGGACGAGGCCGTCGAGGCCGAGGCCGAGCTGGAGGGTGCGGCGACGGGAGGGGCATGGGCATGACGACGGGGTCGACGGCCGCCAGGCCACGCAGCGCCCTGCAGGAGCTGCGGGACAGCCGCGGCGGCGTCTCCACGGAGATGAAGGCCTGGCTGAAGGACCAGCAGGACGTGCGCAAGCGCCTGAGGGCGGCCTTCGCGAATGGCCCGCAAACGGTTCCCGAGCTGGCGCACGAGTGCGGGCTCGAGGCCGGGCGCGTGCTCTGGCACCTGATGGCGATGCGCCGCTACGGCGAGGTGACCGAGGCGGGCGAGCGCGAGCGCTACGTGCTCTACGTGCTCAAGAGGGGCTGAGTCGATGGCAACGGCCACGGCCTACCGCGTGAACGACGGCCTCGCGGCCGAGCTGGCGCGCTTCGGCGGCGCGACGCTCGACCGCTGCTTCAACTGCGGCAACTGCACCGCCGTCTGCGGCCTTTCGCAGAGCGATCACGCCTTTCCGCGGCGCGTGATCCGCCAGCTTCAGCTCGGCCTCGAGCGGCGTCTGCTGGAATCGACGGATCCCTGGCTGTGCTACTACTGCGGTCAGTGCTCGGACACCTGCCCGCGCCAGGCCGAGCCGGGCGAGCTGATGATGGCCACCCGCCGCTGGCTCACCAGCCGCTACGACTGGACCGGGCTCTCGCGCCGGCTCTACCTCGGCGCCCGCTGGCAGGTCGGCATGCTGCTCACCGTGGCCGTCTTCGTGCTGGCGCTGTTCGTCCTGCCCCGCGACTTCGGCTTCCGCCTGCTCGCGCGCCACCCCGAGGCGCAGGCCACGGTGATGCTCGAGCACTTCGCGCCGCGCGCCGTCGTGCACGCCGGCGACCTCGTGCTGGCCGCCGTGATGGGCTTCTTCCTGCTGACGAACGCCGCGCGCATGACGCACTGGGTGCGCCGCGGCGCCTCCGCGTCCTGGACTCGGCTCCTGGCCGCCATGGGACCTCTGGTCGTGCACGGCATCACCCAGAAGCGCTGGCGCTCCTGCGGCGGCGACGGCAGCCGGCAGTGGCTGCGCCACTTCCTGCTGGTGACCGGCTACGCGACGCTGTTCGCTCTGGTCGTCGTCTTCCTGCCGGTGTTCCAGGTCGAGCGCGGCGGCCTCGCCGGCTGGCACTGGACGGCGCTGTTCGGCTACTACGGCACGGCGGTGCTGCTGGCCACGACCGCGCTCGTCATCCGCGACCGCTGGTCGAAGCGCGACGTCATCCACCGCTTCAGCCACCAGACCGACTGGCTGTTTCTCGGGCTGCTCGTCGCCACCGTCTCGACCGGCATCCTCATGCACGGCTTCCGGATGCTGGACTGGGCGCTGGCGACCTACGTCGCCTACACGGTGCACCTGGTGATCGCGGTCCCGATGCTGGCGGTCGAGGTGCCCTTCGGGAAGTGGGCGCACCTGCTCTACCGGCCGCTGGCAGCCGGCCTTGCCGCGGCGCTGGAGAGGCAGCGGGCCACGGTCGCGCCGCGGACTCCGGCGGCCCTGGTCGCACGGCAATCGCACTGATCGGCGGGGGTGTCTCCCGCAGTTCGGCCCCGCGGGGCGTCGGCCCTTTCTCGTCTCTGCGGTCCGCCCCGCACTCCCACTTGACTTCCGCCGGGTCCCGAGTGCGAGAATGCCGGCAATCGTCCACCAGCAGAACGCAGCGTGCCGGCCAACGACTGGCCTGTCTGAGGCCGCCGAGTCGTGGCTCGGGCGGGCGCGTGACGCCCGAGCGCACTGCGTCTACCGTGCAGGACGCTCGAAAGGGGACTCGACAGTATGGCCAAGCCCAGCATCGCCGACCTGCGCGGGACATTCCGCGGTCAGGTCATCACAGGCGACGATCCCGACTACGCGACCGCCCGCAGGGTCTACAACGGGATGATCGACCGCCATCCACAGGTCGTCGTGCGGCCCGTCGACGCGGCCGACGTCATGAGCGCCGTCGACTACGCCCGCGAGAACAGCCTCGACCTCTCGGTCCGCGGCGGCTCCCACAGCGTGCCCGGCTTCGGGACCAACGACGGCGGCGTCGTGATCGACCTGTCGAGGATGAGGGGCGTCCGCGTCGATCCACAGGCGCAGACGGCGCGCGCGGAGGGCGGCTGCACCTGGGGCGACTTCTTCCACGCGACCTACGGGTTCGGTGCTGCCACCACTGGCGGCATCATCTCGACCACGGGGGTCGGCGGCCTCACGCTGGGCGGGGGCATCGGCCACCTCTCGCGCGGCTGCGGGCTGTCGATCGACAACCTCGTGTCCGCGGACGTGGTCACCGCCGACGGCTCGTTCAAGGTCGCGAGCGAGAAGCAGAACCCGGACCTGTTCTGGGCCCTGCGCGGCGGCGGCGGCAACTTCGGCGTCGTCACCTCCTTCGAGTACAAGCTGCACCCCGTCAAGGACGTGTACGTGGGGCTCTTCTTCTTCGAGCTCTCCGCCACCCGCCAGATCCTCGAGTTCTACCGCGAGTACATCGCGAAGGCGCCGGAGCAGATGGGCGCGTTCTTCGCGTTCCAAATCGCGCCGCCGCTGCCGTTCATACCGCAGAACCGCCACGGCGAGACCTTCTGCCTGATCGTGGCCTGCTGGGCCGGGCCGCTCGAGCGCGGCGAGAAGGAGCTGGAGCCGATCCGCAAGGCGGGTCCGATTGCAGCCCAGCTCGTCACGCCGATGCCCTTCCCCGCCCTCAACAGCGCCTTCGACGCCCTGCTGCCGCCCGGCCTGCAGCACTACTGGAAGGCCAGCTTCGCTTCCCAGATCAGCGACGGAGCGATCGCCGCCCACCTGCAGCACGGGCCGAAGGTTCCCGTGGTGAACTCCACGATGCACATCTACCCGATCAACGGCGCCTGCAACCGCGTCAAGGCCGACGCCACGGCGTTCGCCTACCGCGACGCGCAGTTCGCGGTCGTGATCGCCGGCATGTGGCCCGAGCCCGCCGACAACGCCAAGAACATCAAGTGGGTCAAGGACTACTACGCCAGCCTGCAGCCGCACTCGTCGGCGGGCGGCTACGTCAACTTCATGGCGGACGACGACCAGGGCCGCATCCGCGACAACTACAAGGGCAACTACGAGCGGCTGGCCCAGATCAAGAAGAAGTACGACCCACAGAACCTGTTCCACATCAACCAGAACATCAAGCCCGCCTGACGCCCTTCTCGGCGTCTCGGCGGTCAGGACCTCGAAGATGGGACTGCAGAAGGGCGGAAAGCGAAACGAGACGCCGTGACGTTCCCGGCCGGCCGCGGGGACGCTCCAGAACGAGGGCAGGATGTGCGGGTATCATGCCTTCGAGAGCTGGCCGAAAGCGCATCCGCCGAAGCGCGCGGGGCGGACCGGCAGAGCTCGCGATCGAGGTGGCGCGATGGCCACACTGACCCAGATGAGCTACGGCGGCACTGCGGCGATCGTCACCGGAATGGGCCTCATCGTCGGCTTCGACAGCGCGAAGGCCTCGAAGGCGACACTCGTCGGCAGCCTGCTGCTGATCGCCGTGGCGGACAACCTGGCAGACTCACTCGCCATCCACGCGTACCAGGAGTCCGAGAGGCTCGCGGCCAGGCAGGCCTTCCGCTCGACCGTGGCCAACTTCCTGACGCGCTTTCTGGTGGCAGGAAGCTTCCTCGTCCTGGTTCTCGCTCTGCCGGTTGGCCGCGTGACCCCGGTCGCTCTCGCCTGGGGCATGGCCCTTCTCGGCACGCTCACCTACTTCGTCGCGCGCCATCGGGGTGTGGCGCCGCTCCCCGAGGTCGCCAAGCACCTCGCCGTCGCCATCGTCGTCATCGCCGTGAGCCGGGGTATTGGCACCTGGATCCTCGCGCGCTTGTCCGATTGACCGAACGCCCCGACCCGCTCGAGGGACTCCGCGACCGAGCCTGATCGTCCGTCGGCTCAGCCGCGAGGAGTGAGGGTCGGCACCGACTCCGTCCTCACGTGCGCGTGGATCCATAGGCTGGCGCCATCAGCGCCGAGGACGGCGTCCGCAGCCGCCTTCGGTCCAGGCAGCGCGACACCGGCCGCCAATCGTCAGGACCCGCCAAGCAGCCGGTTCTTCAGCCAGCCCTCGAAGTCCTCTTGTTCGATGCGGCGAGTGACCTCGACGAACAGATGCAGGATCGTCTCCGCCGCACGCTGGCACTCCTCTTCCGACAGCCACCGTGTCCGCAGGACCTTGCCCGAGTCCGCGTCGACGTAGAGTGATTCGAAGTCGATCTGGAGACCCCCGTCGGCAAAGTCCCGCGGTGTCAGGCCCAGAAGGTGGGAGTGAAACGCGGAGGCGAGGCGCTCCTTCAACGGCGCGTCGGCCGTGGCTAGGGTGGCGACAGCGTAGTACAGCTTCTCCCACGTCGTGCTCAGGCCCATGGCTCTCTCCGTCGGCGCAGTCTACTCCGCCGCTGTGGTTCGCCGCGGGGCTCTTGCCGAAGTGAAGCGCCTCTTCGGCGACGAGCGATCCGTACGCGATGCGAAAGCCCCTTACGCGCGGCGGCGAGGCATCGCGGGGGTCGTCCTCGCAAGTGCATGACCAGACTCGACGGCGACTTCGGTACGCGTCTTGCACTAGTGAGAAGCTGGCCGGTCCATTCGAACCGGCTTCGCGAAAGCAAGGAGGAGAACGTGTTATCTCGAGGAATCAAACGCAGTCTCGGCGTGATCGGCCTGGTGTCCTGTCTCGCAGTCGCCGTCGCCTGTGGCAGTGGCGGCGCGAGCGGGAGCATCTCCGGATCGACCCCAACCCAAGCGACCGGCGTCGCAGCCGCGGACGTCACGATCAGGATCGGCGGCATGAACGGCAGCAACTCGTTCTCGCCGAACCCGGGCACACTGAAAGCCGGCCAGACGGTCGCCTGGCAGAATGCCGACAGCGTTACGCACACTGCCACTGGAAGCGGCTTCGACACGGGCAACATCGGCCCGGGCGCCACCAGCAGGCCCATCACCTTCACCACCGCAGGCAGCTTCGACTACCACTGCAGCATCCATCCGTCCATGGTGGGCTCGCTCAGCGTCACGCAGTAGCACACCGGACGAGCGCTCGGCTCGTTCCTGGCGGAGCATGAAGGCGACTTGTCTCGAGTGGGCTCCGTCAGCGACGTGACGCGTGAAACTGATGGCAGCTGTCATTGACCGGTCGCCGGTGACAGCTGTCAGTGACGAGCGGCCGCAACGACGTACCCGCAGGCGCGCCCGCCATTCCGCCCGGTGAGGATTGATCGCGAGGATTCAGCCCGAGGCCGGCAAGGGTGGCTCAGGGGCAACGGCCACGGTCCGGCCCTCCTTCGCGGATCGCCCGCAGGCATCCATCACAAATTGCGTGCTGAGGGCGATCTCGCCCCAGTAGGGGTCACGGCGGCCGGACGTGACGAGGGCCGAGAAGGTGCGGAACATGTTGGCCTCCTGGGCGCTCGCGTGGCCGTTGCTGGACTCCGGGACGACCACCTGCCGGGTGCGAGGCTGCATGTCGAAGTCGCAGCCGTTGACCTCGAAGACGGAGTTGGTCACGTCGAACCGCACCTCGTCGCCGAAGAAGGGCAGCACGAAGTCGGAGACGTGGACGAAGCCCTTCGCCCCGCTGACGTTGGCCCACTGCTGGTTCTCCGTCCGGAACGAGCAGTAGAGGGCCGCCGAAGCGCCGCTCGGGAAAGACAGGTCGGCGCACAGCTCGAACGGGACCCTTTCCGGGCGGCCGGGCCGGCCGGCCTCGGCGAGCAGGCGGGCCGTCACCTGCGTCGGCAGCTCGAACTTCATCACCCACAGCGCGAAGCGGATGGGGTACCAGCCGAGGTCCCCCAGGCAGCCGTGCGGCTCGAGCCGGCTGTCGGCGCGGATGTCCGTCTGCAGGAATCCCTCGGAGGCGTCGAAGCTGAACTGCGCGGCGATACGGCGGACCTCGCCGACGCTCTCGCCGTCGTCGAGCGTCCGCCGCAGGGCGTCCAGCCGCCGGCTGTGCATGAACATCACGCCGTCCATGAACTGCACGCGGCTGCGGTCGCACGCGGCCAGCATGTCGTGAACGTCGGCGGCGGTGACGCCAACCGGCTTCTCGACGAGGACGTGCTTGCCGGCCTCGGCGGCCTTGACCACCCATTCCTTCCGCACGCCGGTGGGGAGCGGGACGTACACCGCGTCGACGTCTGGCCGGCCGAGCAGCTCGTCGTAGCCAGAGACGGCTGCGGGCGCCTCTGGCTGCGGGCAGGCGGCCTGGCACTCGGCGATGAACTGCCGGCTGCGGTCGAGGCTGCGGCTGGCGACGGCGACCAGCGCCGAGTTGCCGGCCAGTGCGATGGCCTTCCAGTTCTTGCGGGCGATGCCCGCGGTTCCCAGGATGCCCCAACGACAGACGCGCGGCTCCACCATTGGTGGGTCCTCCGCGGAGAGACTACTCGTGGGCAGACGAGCGATGCAATTGCGCCGCAGACCAAGCCGAACGACTGGTGCACGCAATCCGCAAGGCGGCCGCCGGCGAGCGGCACATCCCGCCAGACTGGGCGTGAAAGCTCGCTGCACGCCCGCACCGCTTCCACCTCTCCACCCGCGAGCTGGAGGTGCTGCGGCTGCAGGTCGGGGGCAAGCGGAACGAGGAGATAGGGGGCTATAGCTGGCGCGCGCGATCCTCCTCGGATACAGCCTCGGCTCCCGCTCAGTGGTCCAACTGCATGTATCCTGTCGCAGCGTCGACAGCGAGGAGGGCACCTGAGACTCACACGGCGTTCGTTCCCGGCCAGCAGACGGGACCTCGCGCGGACCGATCGCTGGGTGACGGCCTGGCTGATCGCCGGCGTGGTCCTGGCCCTCCTCCTGCTCGCCAACTCCATCCGGGACTACCTGTTCGTCTCGCGGCTCCTCACCGTTCAACAGGTACGCCAGGAGCTGAGCCGTTACGTGGTGGCTCTCGAGCAGAAGCTCCGACGCTCGCCGACACCGGGTCCGTCTCCGCTCGAGCTCGTGGCGGAGGCGTTGGATAGCGCGGCCGAAAGGCCGTTGTGGATCGAGATCCGGAGGCCGGACGGCGGCGTGCTGGTGCGCCGCGGCAGCGCGGGAGCGCGGCTGTTCTCGAGCGAAGAGGAGAGCGCCCACTTCCGCAGTCGCCAGGCTCTCTTCAGGATCATTCCTGCTTCGGTCGGCGAGGCCGTGGTGGAGGTCTTTCCCCTCTACGCGTCCGGTCTCGCCTCCCTGTTCGCGTCCGACGACCTCGGGATCGAGCCCCTCGACCCGGGCCGCGCTCGCTGGTGGTCGTGGAGATCGCAGCGCCGCTCGTCGTGCGGGACGCCTCCGTCATCTGGCCCATCCGTCGGAACCTCGTCATCAACTGCAGCGGCGCGCTGGCGCTGCTCGCGGCCGTCGTGGTCGCGGGCCTCGGCTTTCGTTCCTACGTGCGCGGCAGGCGCCTGGAGCTGCAGCTCGAGATCGCGCGCCAGGTGCAGTCCGAGCTGCTCCCGTCTCGAACGGAGGCCTGGGAGCCCGTGCGCCTGGCGACCGTCTACAGGCCTGCGGAGCAGGTGAGCGGCGACTTCTACGACGCCTTCCGCACCGCTGACGGCCACATCGCGATCGTGATGGGCGACGTCTCCGGCAAGGGCGTGCCCGCGGCGCTCGTCATGGGCGTGATCCACGGCGCCGTGCGCTCGAGCGCGTGGCCGGAATCCACCTCCGCGCACGAGCGCGAGTCAGCGCACCTGAATCTCCTGCTGTGCGAGAACACCTCCGGCTCGCGTTACGCCAGCATGTTCTGGTGCTACTACGAGCCGCTCACGCGCCTGCTGTGCTACGTCAACGCGGGCCACTGTCCGCCGCTCCTGGTCAGCGACCGGGGCCACGGACCCGAGATCTCTCGCCTCGAGACGGGCGGGCCGGTGCTCGGCATCCTTTCCGCGGCGCGCTACCAGCAGGCCCGGTGCGAGGTGCGCCCCGGAGACGTGCTCGTCCTGTACTCGGACGGGCTGATCGAGGCGACCAGCCCGGCCGGCGAGGAGTACGGCGAGAGCCGGTTGCGCGAGCTGCTCGCGACGGTCGGCGGCAGCCCGGACGCCATTCGAGATGCGATCCTGGCGTCGGCGAGCGCGTTCCTCGGCCCTGCGCCGCCGCGGGACGACGTGACCCTGGTCGTCGCGAAGTTCGCGTAGCAGCGGGGTTTGCCGTATATCCCTGGTCGTGGAGAATGGTTCGCGTAAGGGCCCGTGTCGTCACCCGTCCCTGATCTCGATGCCTCCGGAGAAAACATGAAGCAAAGCAGCCTTCGTCTCCTGCTCGTGACCGCGGTCCTCTCGCTGGGGGCACGGGCGGCGCTGGCCCAGTGGACCCCGCTCAACCCGGTCGTCGAAGCGCAGCAGCAGCCTGACGGTGCGCTGATCACGCTGAAGAGCGGGATACCTGCGGCTGCAGGTGTGCACCGACTCGATCGTCCGCGTCGTCTACTCGCTGGAGGCCACGCTGCCGCCGCGCGCGGACGTCGTCGTGACGAAGACCAGCTGGCCGCACGCGGGCTTCCTCGCTGGCCCAGGATCCGGGCTCCGTAGTCCTGAAGACCCCGCGGCTGTCCGTCAAGGTGAACCGCGCCAACGCCGCCCTGGTGTTCCTGGACGAGGCAGGGAAGCCGCTCGCGCAGGAGGACGCCCGCTCGCTCACACCCGTGGAGGTGAACGGCGAGAAGACGCTGCGCTCCGAGCGTTTCGTCAACATGTGGGCGACCCAGGAGGCGTTCTACGGGCTCGGGCAGCATCAGGCCGGCGTCTGGAACTACCGCGGGGAGGCTGTCGACATCTCCCAGGACAACACCAACATCTCGGTGCCGTTCCTGCTCTCGAGCAACGGCTACGGGTCTGTTCTTCGACAACGGCTCGCGCAGCCGGTTCAACAACCGCTTCGTGCACGCCTTCTACTACAGCTCGGAAGTCGCCGACGCGCTCGACTACTACTTCATCTACGGCCCCGAGTTCGACAAGCTGGTGGCCGCGTATCGCGAGCTGACCGGGCGAGCGCCGCTCTTCGGCAAGTGGGCCTACGGCTTCTGGCAGTGCAAGAACAAGTACGAGACCCAGGAGCAGGTCCTGGGCGTGGCCCGCAAGTACCGCGAGCTGCACATCCCCGTCGACAACATCGTCCAGGACTGGTTCTGGTGGATCACCATGGGCGATCCCGTCTTCGACCCGAAGCGGTATCCGGATCCCAAGGGCATGCTGGACGAGCTGCACCGCGAACAACTTCCACCTGATGATCTCGGTGTGGCCGTTCTTCCGTCCCAACCCCGACGGCCATCCGGAGTCGCCCGATCCCGTCTATCAGGAGATGGACAGGCGCGGCTTCTTCGTCGCCAAGACCATCTCGCCGAGCTTCCATCCCGTCGGCCAGGCCCTCTACGACGCGTTCAACCCCGAAGCGCGCAAGTACTACTGGAGCCTGATGGACGAAGGCGCTCTTCGAGATCGGCGTCGACGCCTGGTGGCTCGACACGACCGAGCCCGAGACCGAGGGCCGCGAGACCAACATCCTGGTCACCAGCAAGACCGCCCTCGGGAGCGGCGCCCGCTACGTCAACGAGTACCCGCTGCTGACCACGACCGGCGTCTACGAGGGGCAGCGGGCCGCCTCCGACCGCAAGCGCGTCTTCATCCTCTCGCGCTCCGCCGTTCGCGGGAAGCCAGCGCAACTCCGTTGCCACGTGGTCCGGGGACGTGAATCCCAACTGGGAGACCTTCCGCCGGCAGATCCCGGCCGGGCTCAACTACTCCGTTTCCGGGCTGCCCTACTGGACCACGGACATCGGCGGGTTCGTGGGCGCCAGTCCCGGCGATCCGGCCTATCGAGAGCTGTTCGTGCGCTGGTTCCAGTTCGGGACCTTCTGTCCGATCTTCCGGGTGCACGGCACCCGCTTCGCTCCGAACGAGAACGAGCTGTGGTCCTATGGACCCGAAGCGCAGAAGATCCTCACCAGCTTCGATCGGCTGCGCTACCGGCTGCTGCCCTACATCTACTCGCTCGCCTGGAAGGTCACCAGCGAGGGCTACACGATGATGCGCCCGCTGGTGATGGACTTCCGCACCGACGTTCGCGCCCAGAACGTCGGCGACCAGTTCCTCTTCGGCCCGGCGCTCCTCGTGAATCCGGTGACCGAGCCCGCGGCCACGTCTCGCCATCTCTATCTTCCGAGCGCCAGGTGGTACGACTTCTGGACCGGCGACGCCGCGGAGGGGGGCCGGGCCGTCGACGCCCCGACGTCGCTCGAGCGCATCCCGCTCTACGTGCGCGCCGGCTCGATCGTGCCGCTGGGGCCGGACCTCGAGTACGCGAGCGAGAAGCCCGCGGATCCGATCGAGCTGCGCGTCTATCGCGGCGCGGACGGCGGCTTCTCGCTCTACGAGGACGAGGGCGACAACTACGACTACGAGAAGGGCGTCTACGCCACGATCCCGTTCGCCTGGGACGACGCCAGGCAGACGCTGACGATCGGAGAGCGCAGCGGGCAGTTCCCCGGCATGCTGGCGACGCGCACCTTCCACGTCGTCTTCGTCGGCCGGAACCACGGTGTCGGCATCGAGCCGTCCCCGACGTCGGACAAGGTGGTCCAGTACTCAGGGAAGCAGCTCACCGTGGTCCCGTGAGTGGCACTCGTGCTCCGACTGACGTGGACGACGGCCAGGCTCGCTCTAACGGCTACGGCGCGCCGAACCGCCTGCGCCTTCTCGTCAGCGAATGCCGGAGCAGCGGGACCGGGACGCGATGATTCAGGTCCTGCCCAGCCGGCGACAGATTCGCGTTTCGATTCTGAGAACGGCGAGCGGCAGTTCCGGCGCGGACACCCTGAGCTCCAGCGCACCCGAGCGGCGCCCGGCCTGAACGACGATCAGGCAGCGGCCATGGCGCGTGGTCCGCATCTCACCCCTGTACGGCTCCAGGCAGCTCAGGTCTCCGTTGTCGTGACCGAGGATCGCGCCCGCCCCGCCGGCGTCGATGCGCAGCGTCCGATCGTCGTTCGGGACGAGCACGCCCTCGGCATCGCGGAGCTGCACCTCGACGTGGGCGACGTCGCGGCCATCGGCCGCCAGCGAGGTCCGGTCCGGAAGGAGGACGATCTGCGCACAGGGTCCTGCGGTGCGCAGCTCATGCCGCGCCACGATCTCTCGACCGTTTCGGCCGAGAGCCTCGATCTTCCCCGCTTCGTAGGGCACGTACCAGACGGGGGCCGAGTTCGCGTAGTCCGCCGTGCGGCGCAACCCGTAGGATGAGCCGTTCAGCAATAGCTCCACCGTCTCGCAGTTCGTCTGCGTGTGCAGGCGCACGAGCTGCCCCTCGAACTGCGGGAAATTCCAGTGGCTCGCGAGGCGCGGCGCCCCCCACGACCACGCCCTCTCGCCGGAGCCCGAGGCGCTCTCGAACACGGCGATCCGCACGAGGGGCTCGCTGCGCCAGACGCTCCGCTGGAAGTCGGCGTCGGGCTTGGGAAGGCCGCACGTGTCGACGAGCCCGCTCGACCACCCGCGGTTCGGCCAGGAGTCCGACTCGCCGAGGTAGTCGATGCCCGACCAGATGAACTGGCCGACCACGTAGTCGTGGCGCGCCACGTCGTACCAGGGGTTCGTCGGGTCGTAGGCATGCCGCAGTTGCTCGCTGTTGCGCCAGTACCGCCACGACTCCGTGCCACACACGATCGTCCCGGGGGCGGCCGCACGGATGTGCGGATAGAGCGGCTCCTGGTAGTTCGCACCCAGCACGTCCATCAGCTTCGCGCTGGAGACGACCTGCGCCACGCGCTCCTCCAGCGTCTTGCCGTGGGGAAGGATGAGGGCGCTGGTCACCGGTCGCGTGGGCTCGGCTCGATGGACGCAGTCGACCAGCTTGGCGAGCAGCGGGTTCACCTCGTCGGTGCCGGGCTCGCCGACCTCGTTGCCCACGCTCCAGAGCACGATCGACGGGTGATTGCGATCGCGCGCGAGCATCGACTCGAGCTCCTGCGGCCACCACTCGCTGAAGCCGCGCTGGCGCATGTACCACTGGCTCGCGTCGCGCTCGGTGTTCCCCTCCCACTTGTCGAACGCCTCGTCGATGACGAGGAAGCCCATGCGATCGCACAGATCGAGCATCTCGGGAGCAGGCGGATTGTGGCTGCAGCGGATGGCGTTGCAGCCCAGCTCCTTGAGAATCGCCAGGCGACGCGCCAGCACCGCGTCCGGCACTGCCGCGCCGACGCAGCCCCCGTCGTGGTGGAGGCAGACGCCCTTCATCTTACGCTCCGCCGTTGAGCAGGAAGCCCTGGTCCTGTCGAAGCGCGTCTCGCGGATGCCGAACGGCGTTGCGTAGTCGTCAACTCGGCTCCCCACCCTGACCGTGCTCCGGGCGGAGTAGAGAGCGGGGTCCTCGACCGACCACAGCCGAGGTCGAGGGACCTCGAATGCCTGCGCCAGCTCGACCGAGCCCGACGAGTCCGTGCGCCCGGAGACGCGCTGCGAGACGACCACGCGGCCCTCGCCGTCGCAGATCGCGCTCTCGAGCTCGAAAGGCACGCCCGGTGTGCGCGACTGGACGCGCGTGCGCAGCGCGACCTGCGCCGAGGCGGCCGCGATCGCGGGCGTCGTCACCCACGTGCCCCAGTGCGCGACGTGGACGTCTCCCGTCCGCGTCAGCCAGACGTGGCGGTAGATCCCCGAGCCGCTGTAGTACCGGCAGTTCGGCTGATCCGAGTTGTCGACACGCACGGCCAGCACGTTGCGCTCGCCGAAGCGCAGGTGAGGCGTCAGGTCGTAGTGAAAGCTCGTGTAGCCATAGTCGTGCCGGCCCAGGTGCCGACCGTTGATCCAGACGTCGCTCCGGTGGTAGACGCCGTCGAATTCGATCCAGACGGTCTGCCTTCGCTCCCGCGCCGGCAGCTCGAGCAGCTTGCGATACCAGCCGACGCCGCCAGGCGCCCAGCCGTTGGAACCGCGGGCCGGGGCGTCGTGCGTGAACGGCCCCTCGATGCTCCAGTCGTGCGGCAGCGAGATCGCCTGCCAGGCCGAGGCGTCGAAGCCTGGGTCCTCGGCCCCTGGCACGTCGCCCTTCCGGAACTGCCAGTCCTGGTCGAGGCTCGTTCGAACCCTGCGCCCGGCCGATGGCTCGGACGCGAGCAGCTGCGGATCGAGGGCCTGGACCACGACCGCCGCACCTGCGCTGCCGAGAAACGTCCTCCGCTCCATGGCCATCACCCTCTCCGCTTGTCCGTCATCCAGAACGTGTACCGGCCCCGGGCTGCGGCGCGTGTCACTGCTCCACTGAGATCGCGGTCACCGACTCGGGCTCGAGTGTCAGCGCCCCATGGCCTGACCCCGCCTAGCCGCGGTGCTCGGTCAGGGTCGAGCCGGCCTCCGGTGAGCTGCGGAAGACGAGGAGCACGCGGCCGAGGCTGAACGTCGCGCCGTCCGGCAGCGGCGTCGGTGCCACCACCGGACTGCCATCCAGGAAAGTGCCGTTCTTGCTGCCGAGGTCCTGGAGCGTGGCGCCGTCCCCATCGACTCGGACGAGCGCGTGGCGGCGTGACACCCCGGGCGCGTCGATGCGAACGGTCGCCCGCTCGTCGCGGCCGAGGACGTTCTCGCCCTCGACGAGCGGGATGATGCGCTTCTCCCAGAGCACGCGCGGAGTCGCCCCGGCCACCGCCCGCGCCGGAGCGCCGAGGCCCGCCGCGCGCTCCTCGACGCACTCCCCCGCGAAGGCGTAGCCGAAGCCGTACACGGTACGGACGTAGCGCGGCTCTTTCGCGTCGTCGCCGAGCACCGCCCGCAGCTCGGCCACGGCCACAGTCAGGCTGGCCTCTCCCACCGCCGTGTCCGGCCAGAGCTGTCCCCGTATGTGCTGCTTGCTCAGCGCCTTGGCGCGCGTGCGTACGAGCAGGTCGAGGAGCTCGAAGGTCTTCGGCTGGAGGTGCAGCTCTGCCCCGGCCCGGAAGAGCTGGCGGCTGTCGTGGTCCAGGACGAACTCGCCGAAGCGGACCTTCAAGCGCTCCCTCGCCCTCTTAGCAGCCTGCTTGGAAGTCGGTAACGCGGTGCTGATGGTACGCGCCGCACCTTACAGACAGCAAGACGGTAGCGAGCCTGGCCAGGCGGCTCCCGAAGCGGACCTCGAAAGGAGTCGCCGATGTCGAAGAGGGGAAGCCGTGCGTCGGGCCGGGCCGTCCTCGCTTCCGCCATCCTCCTCGCCGCGACCAGCGTCAACGCCGCCGCGCCCCTCGCGCTCACCGGCTGGGACGCCAAGGCCGTCGACCGGGCGCGCACCGGCGCCCTGAAGCGGCTCGAGAGCGACGAGTGCCGGAAGGTCTTCACCGAATTCACGGACGCCCAGGGCCGGACGCTCCAGCAGAGCCTCGAGGAGTGGACCGCGTCTCCCGCCGAGTACGTCGGCCTCATCCCCTTCGTGGACGGCTCGTCGCAGCCTCTCTGCCGCAACACGAAGACCGCTCTCGTCGCGAGCCCCGGCGTCCGCCGCGTGTTCGTGTG
Source organism: uncultured Acidobacteriota bacterium (assembly GCA_963831755.1). Lineage (GTDB taxonomy): Bacteria > Acidobacteriota > Vicinamibacteria > Fen-336 > Fen-336 > DATBSL01. The sequence continues at coordinate 64,761 of CAWHRC010000015.1, read as the reverse complement.
CAAGGCGTTCGCGGACTTCCAGCTCAAGCAGCCCCGCGTGGCCGAGAGCATGGTCATCCACGAGGTCCTCCACACGCTCGGCCTCTCGGAGAGCCCGATGGCGAAGGGCGCGCCGACGAGCATCGAGATCACGCAGCGCGTCGAGGCGCGCTGCCAGTAGGACAGGCGCCGCCCGCGTACGTACCGAAGCATCCCCACGGGCCACGCTCAGAAGCGGGCTTTGCCGAGCACCACTGGCGTTCCGGCACGTGGTCCGGCGCGGACCCCTGAAGAGTTGGTGCAGGACGACTACCGACAGCCTGCCTCGAAGCACAGGTTCCGGGCGAAGAACCTCAGCACGTGGTTCTGGAAACGATCCGCCACCCTGCTCGTGTGTGTGCCCGGGTACACCTCGAAGCTGTTCGCGATCCCGTACTTGTCGAGGACGTCGTGCAGCTTTCCGGCGTCGACACGCAGGCCGTCCTGGTCGCCGACGTCGATCGCGATCGCGCGGTACCGGCGCAGGCTCCCGATGTACTGGTCCACGAAGGCGAGGGGCGCATTGGCCGTCCATTTCGCGAGGACGTCCAGCTGGGGGATCCCGCCCTTCGTCGGCAGGTCGAGATAGAGCGGTGGATTCTCGGGGTCGGGCGACCACGCCGCCGCCGTGGCCAGCTGGGCCCGGGTGAAGAACGGCAGGTTGGCGCCGTCGGACGGCGACTTCATGCCCTCGACGGCTCTCTCGAGGTCCGCGTTCGCCGGTCCCGACCCGCGGGGGGCCAGGCAGCAGGGGCTCATGACGTAGAGACTGCCGAACACGTCGGCGTGCTTCATGCCGATCCGGGCCGCTCCGTAGCCTCCCATCGAGTGGCCGACGAGCCCGCGGCTCGTCCGCTCGGGGATCGTCCGGTAGTGGGCGTCGACGTACGCGACGACGTCGTGCGCGATGAACCGCTCGAAGTCGCCCGTGGTCACCGAGCTCGAGTACATGGAGCCGTTGTGCGCCGTCTTCGAGTCGGGCAGCACGACGATCATCTCGCGGGCGCCCTGGGCGAAGGCGCCCTCGATCGTCTGCGGCACGTGGATCTCGTGGGTCCACTGCTCGGCGCCGATCGAGTAGCCGTGCAGCGCGTACAGGACCGGGTAGCGCCGGGTCTTCTCCGTCGCATAGCCCGGTGGCAGGAAGACGAACGTGTCGCGGTCGACGGCATCCCCTTCCAGGTTGCCTTCGAGAGCGGCGCCGTGGATCTTCACGCGCTCCACCGTCACGGCCTTGGCGCCGGGAACCACCGGAGGCACCTCGGTCTGCACCTGCGCCGCGAGCGCCGCTCCCGAGGCGACGGCCAGCCCCAGCGTCATCACACGAAGCCCTCTCGTCGACATCGTCACTCTCCTCCCTCGAAGCCGCTCATCGCGTGAGCCGGATGGTTCGAGCCGGCCCCTGACTCATGGACCGACCCTCTGAAGACGGCCGTCCAGCACGGTCGTCTCACCAGGCTCGACTCGCGCCTCGGCCGACAGCTCGCCGCAGCGCAGCCGATACACCAGCGCGTGATCGGCTCGCAGCCTGAGCTCGGTGAGCCGGCCCGCGCTCCACGCGAGGTCCAGCTTGCCGCCGCCTCGTGCACGGACTCCCTTCAGGCTCCCGCTCGACCACTGCCGCGGCAGCGCCGGCAGCAGGCGGATCTCGTAGGCAGTGCTCTGGATCAGCATCTCGGTGATGGCCGCCGGACCGCCCAGGTTCCCGTCGATCTGGAAGGGCGGGCAGAGGTCGAACATGTTCGGCAGCGTCCTCGTCGTGATCAGCAGCTTCAGGTTGGCGTACGCCCGGTCAGCGTCGCCCAGCCTCGCCCAGAGGGCCGCCTTCCACACGTCCGACCAGCCGGTCCCGCCGTCGCCGCGCAGCTCCAGCGTCTTCCGGGCGGCGGCCGCGAGCGCCGGCGTGGCGCCCAGGCCGATGCCGTGTCCCGGATAGAGCGAATACAGGTGCGACACGTGGCGGTGGGTCGGCTCGGCTTCGGGATAGTCCTCGATCCACTCCTGGAGCTGTCCGCGGCGGCCGACCTGCAACGGCGGCAGCCGCGCCTCGGCCCGCTCCAGGGCGGCCCGGAAGTCGACGTCCGTTCCCAGGAGCTCGGCCGCGTGGCGGCAGCTGTCGAACAGCTCCCGAATCAGCTCGACGTCCATCGTGGCGGCGTAGGTGAGGTGATGGGGTTTGCCGCCCACGAGATATCGGTTCTCCGGCGACGTCGACGGGTTCGTGACCAGCCGGCCCGCGAAGGGCGTTCCGTTCGGCGCCTCGACCAGCGCGTCGAGGGCGAACTCGGCCGCCCCCTTCATGGCCGGATACGCCTCCCGCCGCAGGAACTCCCGATCGCGGGAGAATTCGTAGTGGTCCCACATCTGGTTGGCCAGCCAGACGGCACCCATCGGCCAGAGTCCCCAGGGGCCGTCCACCGGCGTCGTCGCGCGCCACAGGTCCGTGTTGTGGTGCAGAACCCATCCCCTGCCGCCGTAGAGGACACGGGCCGTCTCGCTGCCTGTCGTCCGCAGGTCCCGGATCAGGCTCCACAGCGGCTCCTGCGTCTCCCACAGGTCGCCGGAATCGGCCTGCCAGTAGTTCATCTCCAGGTTGATGTTCGTCGTCCACTTGCTGCCCCAGGCCGGGACGAGGCCGTCGTTCCAGATCCCCTGGAGGTTGGCCGGCTGACCTCCCGGCCGGGACGAGGCGATCAACAGGTAGCGGCCGAACGCGAAGTACAGGCCCAGCAGGCTCGGATCCTCGTCCTCGGCGAAGCGCTCGATCCGGCGGTCCGTGGGCTCCGAGGAGCGGCTCTCGCCGAGACGCAGCTCGACGCGCGAGAACAGCTTCCTGAAGTCCTCCAGATGCGCCTGCCGCAGGCGGTCGTACGGCTCCCTCCAGGCGCGCTCGAGATGGCCCCTGGCGACGGCCGAGGCGTCGCCGCCGATGTCGCGGTAGCTCCTGAAGCTCGTCGCTGCGCTCAGGACGAGCGTCGCGGCGTCGGCGCCCGAGATCTCCAACCGGCCCTCCGCGGAGCGCAGGCTCCCGCCTTCGATGCGCACTCTCAGCAGCGCGGTGAACCGCATGCCCGGCTGGTCCCAGGAGCCGGTCCAGGATCCCGGGGGATTCGTCCGTGGTTGGATCCGGCCCGTCAGCTCGAGCGTGTCGCGTCCCGTGCTCTCGACGCGCGTTCCGGGCTGGGGAGAATCGAGGCCGACGCTGAACGTGAGCTGACCCGGCCGGCTGGCCGTGATTCGAGCCACGAGAACCTGGTCGGGATGCGAGACGAAGACCTCGCGTCGGAAGCGCGTGGGTCCGACCCGGTACTCGGTCTCGGCCACCGCGTCGTCCAGGCGCAGCTCGCGCCGGTACTCCCGCGTCTGCGCGTGGCCCGGGTAGCGCAGGCGCACGTCACAGAAGGGCTGGTACGGCATCAGGAGCTTCGGCCGGCCCATCACCTTCGCCGACAGCGCCTCCGCCTCCTCCACCCTGCCGGCGAAGATCAGCCGGCGAATCTCGGCCAGATGCGTGGCGGCCTCGGGGTTCGTGTAGTCGTGCGGCGCTCCACCCCAGAGAGTGGCTTCGTTGACCTGCAGCCGCTCGCTCTCGGTTCCGCCGAACACCATGGCTCCGATGCGCCCGTTGCCCACCGGCAGGGCCTCGGTCCATCGCGTCGCGGGTGCGCCGTAGGTGAGGCGCAGGTCCCCTTCCGACGCCTCGGCGCTCAGCGCGGCGGCAGCCGCCACGACGGCGACCGCCAGCGCGCTGCACCGTCGGCGTCGTCTCACGGCGTCGCTGCTCCAGCCGCCGGCGGCGGCTAGCTCCCTGCCCCGGGGTTCGCGCCCGAGGAACCCACGGGGAAGGAGTAGATGCTCACGCTGAACGGCGGGGCGACGAGCGCCTCCGGCAGGGAGGGCAGCGCCTCCTCCTGCACCTCTACTCCCGGCTTCCGTCCCACCGTGATCGTCGCGTCGATGTCGTGCGGCGCCATGCGCCAGAGCCGGCCTGCGCCTGCGGGCGAAGCGCCGGCGACCGACAGCTCCAGCCGCTGCTCGGCGTCTGACGGGTTGAGCACCGCGAACGTCAGCGTCTTGCGGTCCTCGCTGAGCGCGGCGCTCACGTCCAGCGGATAGGTGTCGCTGCCCGGATTGACTCGCGGCTGGTCGCCGCCGGCGGGGTACGCCGGCTTCGGCTGCGGCGAGTCGCCGCCGACACCTCGACGGGGATCGGTGCCGAAGTGCTCCCGGTACAGCTTGAAGAGAAGACCCGTGGGATTGAGGACGGCGTCGGTCCGGTTCGCGCTGATCATCGACGTCGCGAACGTGAACCCGCCGAGCTGGTACAGGTCGGAATGGCGGAACATCTCGTGGAAGACCCAGGCGTACGCCGGCACCACCTTGTACGAGTCGCGGGGCGTGCCGATGTACGCCCATTCGTCCAGGCTGATCGGGACGGGCTTCTGCCGAAGCGCGGGGATGCGCTTCAGGTACTCCTGGTAGTGCTCGTACTTCACCCGGACCTGCGTCGCAGGCTGGCGCTCCCACTCGACGAGCGAGTACTCCGTCTTCGACCTTCTCGCCCTTCTCCAGGTCGAAGCGCTGGTTGCTGGTGGAATAGAAATGCTCGCTCAGCAGGTCGATGTTCCCCAGGCAGTGCGACAGCAGGCCGCCGCTCCAGTCGGCGGGCGACAGATAGTCCGGCACGATCTGGCCGTTCAGGCGCCTGGCCTGCTTGGAGCCGGTCATCGCGTCGGGCATCGCGCCGGCAGCGATCAGCCTGATCGTGGGATCGACGCGCCGCATCGCCTTGGCGAACAGGTCGTGCTTCAGCTCGAACTGCGAGAGCGGCATGAAGCCGAGCTGCCATTCACCCCAGGGCTCGTTGCCCACGCCCCAGAACTTGACCTTGTAAGGTTCCGGATGGCCGTTGGCCGCGCGCAGCCGCCCCATCGGCGTGGTGACGGCTCCGTTCGCGTACTCGACGAGCTGCGCCGCGGACCACGCGTCGCCGAAGCCCGCGTTGACGGTGACGTACGGCTCGACGCCGAGCAGCCGGCAGAGCGTCACGAACTCGTCCGTGCCCACGTCGTTGGGCTGCACCGCGTGCCAGACCGGGTCCATGATGGGCGGGCGCTTGTCGGGATCGCCGATGGCGTCGCGCCACTCGTGCCCGGAGACGAAGTTGCCGCCGGGGAAGCGATAGACGCCGGAGTGCAGTTGCCTGAGCGCGGCCACGACCTCCGCCCGGAAGCCTTCAACGTTGTTCGCCGGCATCAACGAGACGGCCCCAACGTGAAACGCGCCCGTGCCGGTTCCCGCGATCTCGAGCCGGGCGTCGTCGCTGTCGCCAGCGACTTCGAACCGCAGCCGGTGCTTCTGATAGCCGGAGCCGAGCTTGCCGACGACGACGGTCTGGCGGTCGGCCGGAGCGGTCCCCCAGACCAGAGCGACGTGCACGGTCGCACTCGGCGAACCGGCCAGGACGACCCGGCCCGTGTAGGACCTGCCCTTTCGCACCGCCAGTCCGGCCTGCTGGATTCCGTGCGCCTCGGGGCCGAGCTTCACCAGGGGCGTGTGGTCGCCCACGTACGGAGCCGCGGTGTCCATCGTGACGAACTCCGTCCGGGCCGACCGGCGTCCAGTGGCGCAACGGAGGCCGCCTCATTCCCGACGGTCCCGCCGGTGGCTCCGCGGGCGGCTGAGCCGTGATCGGGTAGTAGAACTTCCGGTCGTCGAGCATCTCGGCCCAGATGCCGTTGTTGACGAGTCCCCCGATGTGCTCCAGGAACTGCCCGTAGAGGTACTTCGAGATCGGAGCGCCCGTCCTGGACGCGTCGATCCGGGCGTGGACGGCCAGCGGCTGGGCCGAAGCGGAGAAGGAGAAGGAAAGGGACAGGAAGAGCGCGGCCGCGAGTGTCCTGGCGATGGGTCTCACGCTGGAGGGCTCCTTTCTGATCTGTCGAACGGTATGGCGCCGTCTCATTGCTCGACCGAGACCACGGTGACCGACTTGGGGGCGAGCGTCAGCCACAGCTTTCCGGCCTGCACCTTCGCCGTGACCGGCTTCGGCGCGACGGTGTCGGGCGCCTCGAAGGTGTTGACGCTGTCGACTCTCGGCGCGGTCAGTGTCTCGCCGGTCGCCGACTTCGCCGCGATGCCGCTCAGGCTCGCCTCGATCTCGACCGGGCTGCTCGGGATCGAGGTTCGTGAGCGCCAGCCACAGCTTGCCGGCCGTGTCCCTGGCGGCGATGGCGTCGACGCGCGGCAGGGTTACGTCGCCGTGCGTGTAGCTGCCGGCGTCGAAGCTGACCGGCACGAAGGTCGCGTCCTGGAACGGCACGTACATCTTGAAGACGTGGTAGGTCGGCGTGAGGACCATCTTCTCCTTGTCCGTGATGATCATCGCCTGCAGCACGTTGACCATCTGCGCGATGTTGGCCATCCGCACGCGGTCGGCATGGCGGGCGAAGATGTTCAGGTTGAGCGCGGCCAGGACGGCGTCGCGCAGGCTGTTCTGCTGGACCAGGAAGCCCGGGTTGCTGCCGGGCAGCGGCGCGTACCAGGCGCCCCACTCGTCGACGACCAGCGCGATCTTCTTCTGCGGGTCGTACTTGTCCATGATCGCCGAGTGCGTCGCGATCAGGCGGTCCATCTCGAGCGTGGACTTGAGGATCTGGGCGTACTCGGCCTCGCCGAACCCGGTGGACTTGTACGAGCGGGGGCCACCTGACGCACCGTGTAGTTGTGCAGCGACAGGCCGTCGATGTCCCAGCTCCACGAGTGGCCCTGCCACGCCTTCATGATGGTGTCGGTCCATTCCGTCCAGCGCGGGCCGTCGCCGCCGGGACCCACGGCGATCTTCAGCATCCGGTGCGCGTCCTGCTGCTGCGCCGGGTTGAAGTTCCGGACGAAGCGGCTGTAGATCTTGAGCTGGCTCAGGTAGTAGTCCGGCGTCATGTTGCCGCCGCAGTCCCAGCTCTCGTTGCCGATGCCGAGGAAGGCGACCTCGTAGGGCGCCGGATGACCGTTGGCGGCCCGCTCCGTGCGCCAGCGTCGTCGGCTGCGCGGCGGTCAGGTACTCCAGCCACTCGGCCGCTTCCTGCGGCGTGCCCGAGCCGACGTTGACCGAGAGGTACGCCTCGGCGCCGATCTGGTCGAGGAAGTCCATGAACTCGTGCGTGCCGAAGGCGTTCGGCTCCGTCACGCCGCCCCAGTTGGGATTGAGCGTCACGGCGCGCTGCGGGCCGATGCCCTTGCGCCAGTGGTACTCGTCCGCGAAGCAGCCGCCCGGCCAGCGCACGTTCGGCACCTTGAGCGCCTTGAGCGCGGCCACGACGTCGTTGCGGATGCCGCGGGTGTTGGGGATCGCGGAATCGGGACCGACCCAGACGCCCTCGTAGACGCCGTGGCCGAGATGCTCCGCGAACTGGCCGAAGAGGTTGCGGTCGATCTTCGCGCCGGTCTTGGACGGCGTCGACCGACACGGCAATGCTGTCGGCGGCGGTCGTCGGCGCGACGGGGACTGCGGCTGTCAGCGCGAGGCCGAGGACGAGTCCACCGCGACGGGAGACGAGGCCGGTTCTGCGAGCGAGTGTCTGAAGCATCTGTCCCTCACTGAAAGAATCCCTCCGACCAGCGCACGCGGATCGTGGTGCCGTGTCCCGGCGCGCTCTCGACCTCGAGCCGGGTCCCGAGCGCCCTCGCCCGCTCGCGCATCCCCGAGAGGCCGAAGTGGAAGCCGTGTGCCGGCTTCTCGGACGGGATGCCTCGCCCGTCGTCGGACACGGTCAGCTCCACCACGTCGCCCGTGAACGCCAGCGAGACGCTCACCCGGGAGGCCTGCGCGTGCCTCACGGCGTTGGTCAGCGCCTCCTGCGCGATGCGGAACAGGTGGTGCTCGGCGGCGACCGACAGCCGGCGCGGCGCGCCGCGCACCTCGACCTCCACCCTCGGCCTCCCGCCGGACGTCAGCTCGCTCGCGACCTCGCGGACCGCCTGTGCGATGTCGCCTCGCTCCAGCGCCTGCGAGCGGAGCTGGTTGACCGTGCGCCGGGTCTCCTCGCGCGAGTACTCGACCATGTGCAGGGCGGTCTCCAGGCAGCGCTCGACCACCTCCGGGCGGCGAGCGAGGTGCTGCCGCGCCGAGTCCACCTGCAGCGCGATCCCGGCGAGGCCCTGCTCGAGCGTGTCGTGCAGCTCGCGCGACAGCCGCCGTCTCTCGTCGAGCACCGCCAGGAAGCGCTGGCGCACGCCGCCGCAGCCGCGACGCGTGCAGCAGCACGCCGATCCCGAGCAGCGACAGCGCGATCGCCGCGGCGAACCAGCCCGTCTGCCAGAACGGCGGCGTCACGCGCAGGCGCAGGCGCACCCCCTCCATGTTCCAGACGCCGTCGTTGTTGCAGGCGCGGACGCGGAAGACGTAGTCGCCCGGCGGGATGCGGACGTAGGAGGCGGAGGTCTCGGGGCCGACCGGGCTCCAGTCGCGGTCGAGCCCTTCCAGCCGGTGCGTGTAGCGGTTCTTCTGCGGCAGGATGTAGTTGAGCGCCGCGAACGTGAAGGTGACGTCCGCCTGCTCGTGCGACAGCACGAGCTCGGTCGTCTCCTCGATCGGGCGCGACAGCGGGGAGCCCGGGCCTGCCCGCCAGCACGGGGCGATTGGCGAGCCGGAGGCCGGTCAGCACGACGGCGGGCACGCGGGTGTTCGTCTGGAACGCCTCCGGCAGGAAGCGGGTGAGCCCGCGCGAGGTGCCGAAGTAGAGCTCGCCGTCTCGCGAGCGGAACGCGGCGCCGCGAATGCAGACGCGGCCCGTCACCCCGTCCCGCTCGTCGAAGGCGAGCACGGCGGCTCCCGCCGGCGCTGCCACGGCTCCTCGGAGCCGGGCCAGCCCGCCGTAGGTGCCGACCCAGATGTTCCCCGACGCGTCCTCCGTGATGCTGGCCACGTTCGAGTTCGGCAGGCCGTCGCCCTCGCCGTAGGTGGCGAGCCTGCGACCGGCGGGGTCGAGGCAGGTCAACCCGCGCTCCGTCCCCACCCAGAGGTGGCCGCGAGCGTCGACGTGGAGCGCGTCCACGAACGATCCCACGAAGGCGCCGCCGCCTCGGGTGTCGCCCTCGAACCGCCGCACCGAGCCGCGGCGCCGGTCCACGTGCTCGACGCTCGTCGGGTGCGCGAGCCAGAGGCCGCCTTCGGCGTCGAGGGCCGCCGCCGAGACCGAGCCCAGCCCGGCTCCCGGGTAGCGGTCGCTCAGCGGCACGTAGCTCTCGCGGCGCTCGTCGAAGAGGAACGCGCCGTCGTTCGTCGCGACCAGCAGCTCGCCCCCGCCGACGTCGAGGACGCGCCAGATGTTGTCGCTCATCGGCGAGCGCCGGCCAGCCGGAGGGTGGTAGAACCGGACGCGGCCGTCGCGGGTGTCGATCCGGCAGAGCCCGCCGCTCCAGAAGCCGACCCAGATCCGGCCGCCAGGACCGGCCAGCACGCTCTGCACGGCATTCGAAGCCGAGCCAGGGCCGCCTCGGGGAAGCCGGTAGCCGGCTGACACGTCCCGTCCGCGGGTCGACGACGTGCAGCCCGCCGCCGTCCGTGCCCACCCAGATCCGGCCGTCCTCGCCCTCGGCGATCGAGGTCACGCGCGGGTCGCCGAGACCGTCGCGACCGGCACGGATCGCCTCGAACCGCTGCGCCAGCGGTGAGAGCCAGCTCACGCCGAAGCCGTTGGTCCCGGCCCAGACGAGACCCTGCTCGTCGCGGTAGAGGGCCCAGATCGACGCGCTGCCCAGGCTGCGCGGGTCGCCCAGGTCGGGACGGTAGTGCGTGAATCGTTCCGAGGGCACGTCGAGGACGTCGAGGCCGCCGTTCTCGGTGCCGACGTAGACGAGCCGGTCGCCGTCGCCGGCCAGCTGGACCACCTGGGCGACGCTCAGCGAATCGCTGCGCCGTGGATCGGGCAGGTAGCGCTTCGTTCGCCCGCTCGCGAGGTCGATGCGGACGAGGCCCGCGCCGTAGCCGGCCGCCCACAGCGTGCCGGCCGGCTGTTCGAGGAAGGCGGCGAAGAACGAGTCGTCGGCGTCGCGCTCGCCCGCCGCGGCCCGGTCGCGAACGGCGAAGCTGCGGAACGTGTGCGTGGCCCTGTCGAACTGGAACAGCCCCTTCCTCTCCGTGGCCACCCAGAACGTACCGCGCGAGTCCTCCAGCATCGCCATCACCCGCGGCTCGCTGCCTTTGGGGCCGATCGGGAAGGCCGTGAACGTCTTCGAGGCCGGGTCGAAGAGGTCGATGCCCCGGGCGTGCCCCACCCACAAGCGTCCTTCGCGATCCTGGTAGATCGCCTGCACGTAGGGCGCGCTCAACGACCCCGGCCGGCCGTCCGCCAGGTAGCGCGTGAACCGTCCCGTGCTCCTGTCCAGCACCCCGACGCCTGCCCACTCGGCTCGAGACGGTGCCGACCCACAGCCGCCGCTCGCGGTCCTCGAGCAGGCAGGTCGGCGCGCCGAACGGCAGGCTGCCGGGGTCGTTCGGGTCGTGGCGGTAGACGACGAGGTGCGCGCCGTCGTAGCGGACGAGACCGCGCGCCGTCGCGAACCACATGAAGCCGTCGCGGTCCTTGAGGATGGCCCGCACGTAGCTGTGGGGCAGGCCGTCCTCGACCGTGATGTGGCTGAAGGAGCCGGGCGCGACCGCGGGCGGCGGAGGCGAGGACGCGAGCGGGCTGGCGAGCAGCAGCGTGGCGAGCGCCGGCCCGATCAGGGCCATCGACGACGCTCCCCTGAACCCGAGCCGGGCTGCAGCGTCACGGAGGAGCGGTTGCCTGCGCAGCCAGTCGTCGTCACGAGCGCCGCGATTCTGATACCGGACGAGTCGCCGTCCACGCGCCCGCGCGACGATGCCGGCGTAGGACTGCGGTCCTATGCCGGCACCGGACCCTGGTCGTGTCGCCGCAGCCCCGCCGCGGCGGGTTGTGGAGGCTCCTGCGTGCTTCGGATGATGCGGCACGCATGCCGCGCGTGACGGGGGATATCGGCCGTGAGCACGACGCGGCCAGCGGTGCCCCCGCCGTCTCACTCGATGCGGACGATACCGCGCTTGATCGCGACCGCGACGGCCTCCGTGCGCTGCGTGACGCCGAGCTTCTCGAAGATGCTCGAGATGTGGTTCTTCACCGTGCTGCCGGCGATCCCGAGCTTGCGGGCGATCTGCGCGTTGCTCGCGCCCTCGACGACGAGCGCCAGCACCTGCTGCTCCCGGGACGTCAGCTCGTCGCACGGGAGGCGCTCTGCGAGGCGCACGGCGATGTCGGGGGGCACGTAGCGTGCGTCCCTCCGCGACCAGCCGGATCGCCTTCAGCAGCTCGGGCTGCCCCACCGTCTTGGGCAGGTACGAGGCGGCTCCACCCTGGAGCGCGGCGTGGATCTCGTCGGCGCCCGTGTAGTTCGAGAGGATGATCACTCGTGCCCCGGGGCACTCCCGGCGAAGCGCGGCGAGGGCCGCCAGGCCGTCGGTTCCGGCCATCCGCAGGTCCATCACCGTCACGTCGGGGCGGTGGAGGCGGTGCAACGCCAGGGCCTCGTCGCCGCTCTCGGCCTGCGCGCAGACCTCGATGTCCGGCTCGAAGCCGAGCACGTTGGCCAGCCCTACCCTGACCAGGTAGTGGTCGTCGACGAGCATCACCCGAATGCGAGCCACGGCTGCCGCAGTCTAGCAGCGAGACAGCCATTCGGAGCACGATTGAATGCCAAAGCTGCGCCCATACGTCGACGGCGACTGGGAAGCCGTTCTCGACCTCTGCCTGCGTGCGTTCGCTCCCGCGTGTGAGTCGCTGGAGCGTTTGCTGGGCGCCGATCTGGACTGGAAGACATCCATGAGGAGGTACTTGCGCGCGCTGACTCGACCGCGCGAAGCAGGGCGGCTGGTGGTCGCCGAGCTGCGGGGATCGGTCGTCGGCGTCGTCCACTACGAGATCGATCGCGAGACGCAGAGCGGCAGCATTGGCGTCAGCGCCGTTCATCCTGCCCGACAGGGCAAGGGCATCGGCTCGCTGATGTACAGGCACGTACTGGACCTGATGTCGGCGCGAGGAGCGAGGTATGCCACGGCCGATGCCGGGGCCGAATCGTCGCACGCACCGGCGCGACGCGCCTACGAGAAGGTCGGCTTCATCGCCATGCCGACGGTTCACTACTTCATGAAGCTTCGTGACTCCGGCGCCGGCGCTCCTCGACGCGCCCCGGCCGCAGGGGACGAGGGGCAGGGGCGGCGCGCCGCGGCGTTCAGAGGCGCCGGGCGAGACCGAACTAGCGAGCCCGTCCGAACCGTGAGAAGGTCCAGCCTGCGGGACCGCGGCGGGTGCCAGGGCCCGCGCGCCGTTTCGTCGCTCCTGACACGGGGGTCCTGATGCGCGCTGTCCGCCGTGCTGCCCTGCTCCTGCTCGCCCTCGCCCCGGTCGCGTCCCGGTCCGCGGCCGACGCCGTCGGATACGAGAAGACGGCCGACGGCCTGACCACCGAGCTGGCCGGTGGACGCCTGCGGCTTGCGGCCTGCTCCGAGCGCGCGGTTCGCGTGCTCTTCACACCACAGGAGGGCCCCGCGCCGGCGCCGAGTCTCGCCGTCGTGCGCCCGTGCGAGGGGTTCCGCGACTTCACGGTCCGCGAGACGAAGGGCGCCGTCTCGCTCGTGACGCCACGACTCGAGGCACGCCTGGACCGCGCGACCGGCGCGGTCTCGTTCCACGACCCGGGCGGGCGGACCGTGCTGGCGGAGACGGCGGGCGGACGCTCGCTGGTCGCGGCCGAGGTACTCGGCCAGAGGACGCACCACGCCGAGCAGCGCTTCGACTGGGCGACGGACGAGGGCCTGTACGGGCTCGGGGCGCAGCAGAGCGGGCTCGTGAACTACCGCGGTCACGACGTGCTGCTCGTCCAGGAGAACACGATCGACGTGGTGCCGGTGCTCGTCTCGTCGCGGGGCTACGGCATCCTGTGGGACAACGCCTCGGAGACGCGCCTGCTCGATGCGCCTGCGGCCCCGGGCGCGCCTCTCGGCCGCGCTGCCCGGACGGCCGCTCGCTCGGCCGTCCGCTCCGGCTCGCTCTGGTCGCAGATGGCCGAGGCGATCGACTACACCTTCCTCTACGGCCCGGACCTCGACGACGTGATCGCCTCCTACCGCCAGCTCACGGGTGAGGCGCCGCTGTTCGGCCGCTGGGCCTACGGCTTCTTCCAGAGCAAGGAGCGCTACAAGACACAGGACGAGCTGGTCGGCGTCGTCCGCGAGTTCCGCCGCCGCCGGATCCCCATCGACGTGGTCGTGCAGGACTGGTTCTACTGGGACCCCTTCAAGTGGGGCTCGCACCGCTTCGACCGGGAGCGCTACCCCGACCCCTCGCAGATGACCCGCGATCTGCACGCGCTCCACACGAAGCTGATGATCTCGGTCTGGGCCAAGTTCGTCCCCGGCAGCGACAACTACACGGAGATGGCCGCGGATGGCTTCCTCTACCCGCCCTTCGACGAGGCCCACGGCGGTCCCAAGGGGAACTCCGAGCGGTACTACGACGCCTTCAATCCCGCGGCGCGCGCTCTCTACTGGCGGCAGATCGACGAGCAGCTCTTCTCGAAGGGAATCGATGCCTGGTGGCTCGACGCCACGGAGCCCGAGGTCGGTGACCTGAAGCGCGACGAGGTGCGGCAGGTGATGGCGAAGACGGCCCTCGGCCACGGAGCTCGCCAGCTCAACGCCTACTCGCTGATGACGACCGAAGCCGTCTACCGCGGCCAGCGCCAGTCGGACCCGACGAAGCGCGTCTTCATCCTCACCCGGTCCGCGTTCGCCGGGCAGCAACGCAACGCCGCCGCCACCTGGTCGGGCGACGTCGAGGCGACCTGGGACGTGTTCGCGAAGCAGGTGGCCGCCGGCATCAACTTCGGCCTCTCGGGCCTGCCCTACTGGACCACGGACATCGGCGGCTTCTTCGTGAACGAGTACCCGAAGGGCGGCCAGGACCCGGCCTACCAGGAGCTCTTCACCCGCTGGTACCAGTGGGGCGCCTTCTGTCCGATCTTCCGCGTCCACGGGACGACGGTGCCGCGCGAGACGTGGCGCTTCGGCGAGCCGGGGAGCTGGGCCTACGACACCCAGCTCCGTTTCGATCGGCTGCGCTACCGTCTCCTGCCCTACGTCTACTCGCTCGCGGGGCACGTCACCCGCGGCGGCGGCACGATCCTGCGCGGGCTGCCGTTCGACTTCCGCAGCGACCCGCGCGTGCGCGACGTCGCGGACGAGCACATGTTCGGCCCCGCCTTCCTGGTCAGCCCCGTGCTCCAGCCGCTGCGCTACGGTGCGCTGCACTCGAGCGACGTCGGCCGCAGCATCCCCGCGACCGTCTTCACCGCGCCGGACGGCACGCAGGGCGTGCTCCAGGGCGACTACTTCGCCGACACGACGCTCACGCGCCAGGCCGCCGCTCGCAAGGACGCCGCGGTCGACTTCGACTGGGGCCTGGCGGCTCCGCTTCCCGGCGTGCCGGCCGACCAGTTCAGCGTGCGCTGGACCGGCCGGCTGCGGGCGCCCGAGACGGGCGAGTACGAGCTGGCGACGGTCGCCGACGACGGCGTCCGGCTGTGGCTCGACGGCAGGCTGCTGATCGACGACTGGAATCAGCACGCGCCGGAGTACCACTCCGGCCGCGTCAGCCTGGAGGCGGGCAGGCTCTACGACCTCAGGCTCGAGTACTACGACGAGATCCTCGGCGCGAGCGTCAAGCTGCGCTGGACGCTGCCGAGCGACCGCCGCGTCGCGGAAGCGCCTCCCTCGAAGCCCATGTTGCGTCGCGTCTACCTTCCGGCCGGCGCCGACTGGTACGACTTCTGGACGGGCGAGCGACTCGCGGGTGGCCGGACGATCGACTCGCCGGCGCCGCTCGAGAGGATGCCGCTCCACGTGCGCGCGGGCTCGATCGTGCCCTTGGGCCCGCATCTGCAGTACGCGAGCGAGAAGCCGGCGGACCCGATCGAGCTGCGCGTCTACCGCGGCGCCGACGGCCGTTTCGAGCTGTACGAGGACGAGGGGGAAGGCTACGCCTACGAGAAGGGCGTCTTCGCCACGATCCCGATCGAGTGGAGCGAGGCGAAGCGCACGCTCACCGTCGGTGCCCGTCGCGGCTCGTTCCCGGGCATGCTGGAGCGCCGCAGCTTCCACGTCGTCTTCGTCGGGAAGGACCACGGCACGGGCCTCGAACCGCCGCCTCAGCCCGACGCCACGATCGTGTACGTCGGGCAGCCGGTGACGGTCGCCGCGCACTGAGCTGGAGCAACATGCGATCGTCAGGGGAGGAGTCCTTGTCGAAACGCCTGCAGCGCAGCTCCGTGCTCCTCTCGTTCCTGGCGGTCACGGCCGCCGCCGCGGACCTCTGTCGCGGCCAGGATGCGGGCGCAGGCTTCCTGAGCTGGGCCGTGACACCGCCGATGGGCTGGAACAGCTGGGACGCTTTCGGCACGACCATCACCGAGGCCCAGGTCAGGGAGCAGGCGGATTTCATGGCCGCCCAACTCCTGCCTCACGGCTGGCGGATCCTGACCGTGGACATCCAGTGGTACGAGCCGGGCGCGAGCGGGCACTCCTACCGGGCCGACGCCCCGCTGGCGATGGACAAGTGGGGTCGCCTGCTCCCGGCGCCGAATCGCTTCCCGTCAGCGGCCGGCGGTGCAGGCTTCCGGCCGCTCGCAGACTACGTGCACGCCAAGGGCCTGCAGTTCGGGATTCACCTGATGCGCGGAGTGCCGAGGCTGGCCGTCGCGCGGAAGCTGCCGGTCAAAGGAACGTCGGTGTCCGCTGCGGACGTCGCCGACCGGGCCAGCCTCTGCCCCTGGAACCCGGACATGTACGGCGTCGACATGGGAAAGCCGGGCGCGCAGGCGTACTACGACTCGGTCTTCGAGCTGATCGCGTCCTGGGGCGTCGACTTCGTCAAGGTGGACGACATCAGCCGTCCCTATCACGAGCGGGAGATCGAGGCCATCCGCCGCGCCATCGACCGCACGGGTCGGCCGATCGTCCTCAGCCTCTCGCCCGGCGAGACGGCGCTGACGGCGGCCGATCACGTGAAACGCCACGCCAACATGTGGCGCATCAGCGACGACTTCTGGGACACCTGGCCGGCGCTTCTGGAGCAGTTCGGCAGGCTCGCGCGTTGGAGCCCTCATCGCGGGCCGGGGCATTGGCCCGACGCCGACATGCTGCCGCTCGGCGCCCTGGACCTGGGCCGGCGCTCGTCGCGCTTCACGCCCGACGAGCAACGCACGCTGATGACGCTGTGGTCGATCGCCCGCTCGCCGCTGATCCATGGCGGCGACATGACGAAGACAGACGCGGACACCCTCGGGCTGCTCACGAACGACGAGGTGATCGCCGTCGACCAGCACAGCGACGGCAATCGGCCTCTGTTCGACCGCGACGGCCTGCTCGCCTGGACGGCGAACGCCCCGGGCTCGCCCGACCGCTACCTCGCGCTCTTCAACACCCGTGACCGCTTCCCGCTCGAGCTCCGGACCCCCGCCTTCGCGAGCCCGCTCGTGACGCGGGCGACACCGGGGCACGGGGTCGAGGTCGACGTCGACGTGCGCGGGCGTGCGCGCCTGGTGCTCATCGCGGACGGAGGCGAGGACGGCACCGGCTGGGACCACGCGCTGTGGACCGAGCCCCGCCTGCTGATGGAGGACGGCACCGAGCGGAGACTGACCGAACGGCGCTGGGTGCAGGCGATCGCCGGCTGGGGCGAGGTCTCGACCGAGCGCTCAGCGAGCGGCAGGCCGATGCGGGTCGACGGGCGGCCGGTCCGCTACGGGATCGCAGCGCACGCTCGGTCGCTGATCGAGTACTCGCTTCCGCCGTCGGCGTCTCGGTTCCGCGCCTACGCTGCTCTCGACGACGGTGCCTTGACGCAGCCGACCGGTGCCACCGTGCGGTTCTTCGTCTACGCACTGCCGCCGGCGGCCCCCGCGGATCCCGCGGGCGCGCCGATCAGCGTTTCCCTGGCAGAGCTGGGCCTCTCGGGGCGCTGCCGCGTGCGCGATCTTTGGACGCACGAGACTCTTCCATCCGCCGAGCGCGAGCTGGTTGCGGTCGTCCCGTGGCACGGCGCGGTGCTCTACCGGCTGTCTCCTGAGCGACAGGCTCCGAACCACACGCCGGGCCTGTGAGTTCGCTCCGCGGGGATCACCTCCTCACCTTCCTGGCACGTCTCCAGCCAGGACGCGGGTCACATCCACCGCACGCCGGTCTGCGGCCGCTCGTGGAGGTGGTTTAGCCGGCCCTGAAGAGGCTCTCGAGCACGCTCGACGTGCGTTCGAAGACTTCCTCGAAGCTGCCCAGGCCGTCCACCTTCACGACACCGTGGAGCTGGCTGTACTTCTCGATGACCGGCACGGTCTTGGTCTCGTGCTCAGCCAGCCGCTTCACGATCTTGGCGGTCGTGTTGTCGTAGGGCATGCAGCGCTCGGTGCGGCTGCGCTCGTCGAGGCGCCGGATGAGCTCCAGCATCGGGACCTCGATCTCGATGGCGCGCGAGATAGAGGAGCCGACCTTCCGGAGGAGCCCGTCCAGGATGTACGACTGGACGAGGGTCCTCGGGAATCCCTTGAAGATGAAGCCCTTGACCTCGCGCGACCGCTCCAGCTTCTTCTCGATCAGCTGCACCACGATCTCGTCGGGCACCAGCTGGCCGCTCTCGTAGAGCGTGACCATCTTGCGGCCGATGGGCGTCCCAGCCTTGATCTCCTGGTCCAGCAGGGGACCGGTAGCCACGTACTCGAGGCCGTACTTCCGGGCGAGCGCCGCGCTCTGCGAGCCACGGCCCGAGCCGGGATAGCCGAAGACGACCACGTTGACGAGGTGCTTCGCGAGCTCCTCGCGGACGATGGCGTGGATGGCGGCCTTCACGTCCTCGATGGGCTGGCTGCCGTTGACGCGCTGGTAGCTGCCCTTCTCACGGTAGAAGTCGAGCACGGCCAGGGTCTTCTCGTTGTACTCCCGCAGGCGGTTGCGGATGACCGTTTCGTTGTCGTCCGTGCGGCCCGACGTCCTCCCGCGCTCCAGCAGGCGTCGGACGGAGGTCTCCTCGTCCACCTCGAGGCTGACGAGGCAGCTGAGCGACGTGCCCAGCTTCAGCATCAGGCCTTCGAGGATGTAGCACTGGACGTACGTTCGCGGGAAGCCGTCGAAGAGGAAGCCGTTCGCCTCCGGGTGCTCCGTGATCGTCTTCTCGATCACCTGCACGATGATCTCGTCGGAGACGAGCCCGCCCGAGGCGATGATGCCCCTGGCCTCCAGGCCCAGCTTCGTCTCCGCCGCGATCTCCCTGCGCAGCAGGTCGCCGGTGGAGATGTAGAAGAGGTTGAACTCCTCGACGAGGGACTCCGACTGCGTCCCCTTGCCGGCCCCGGGCGGGCCGAACAGCGCGACATTCAGCATCTTGGGCTCTCATCCTCGGTCGTGTCGCGCGTCAGCGCTGAAGCTGCTCATCGCGCGCGCCGTAACGATACCGCAGGTGGTCCCGTGCGCATTCCTCTGCTAGGTTGAGGCGAGCCGTTCCCGCGTGGAGGCGCCCATGACCGAGCAATCGCGGCGTGACTTCCTGAAAGGCACTCTGGCCGCCGGCGTCGTCGCCGGCCATCCCCGGTGGGCGCAGGCGGCCGCCGCCAAGCGGTCGGCCACCGACTGGGTGACGCTCGGCAACTCCGGCGTCAAGGTCACGCGGCTGGCCTTCGGGACCGGGACGTACGGTGGGCGCGTCCAGCGGGAGCTCGGGCAGGAGAGGTTCACCCGTCTCGTGCGCCACGCCTACGACCGGGGGATCCGCTTCTTCGAGACCGCGGACGCCTACTCGGAGATGCACGAGATGCTCGCGATCGCGCTCCGAGGCCTTCCACGCGAGTCCTACCGGCTTATGACCAAGTACCGTCTCCGGGAGCTTGAGGACCCGAAGGCGACGATCGACCGCTTCCGCAGGGAGCTGGACTCGGAGTACTTCGACGTCCTGCTCCTGCACTGCGTTCGGGTCCCGGACTGGGCCGAGCAGCACAAGCGCCTGCGCGATGCGCTCTCCGAGGCCAAGGACAGGAAGGTGATTCTCGCCCACGGCGCGTCCTGCCACGGGCTGCTGCCGCTGCGGGCGTTTCCCGCGCGCACGGACTGGCTGGACGTCGCCTTGCTCCGGGTCAACCACGACGGGACCCGGATGGACACCCTGAAGCAGGCGGACTCGGACGACCTCGGCAACGTGAGCGAGGTCGTCGGGCACATCAAGGCGATCCGCGCGAAGGGCACCGGCGTCATCGGCATGAAGATCATGGGCGAGGGCCAGTTCCGGACGCCCGAGCGGCGGGACGCCTCCATCCGCTTCGTGACCCGGCTCGGGTCCGTCGACGCGGTCACGATCGGCTACAAGAGCGAGGCCGAGATCGACGAGGCGATCGAGCGCCTGAACACGCACCTGAACGCCTGAGTCGCCGGCACCAGCTGGCGGAGTCCTCCGTGCGCACGTCGACGGGCGCCGCCGGTACGCTGGCCCGTGCGAGCACGAACAGGATCGGCGTGAACACGAGCTCAGATTCCCAGGCGGAAGTCCGAGATGCTCTGCTTCGTCAGAGAGACGTCCTCGAAGACCGCGGACGTTCCTTCGCCGAGCGGGCTCTGGGTGCTGATCCCCACCCAGATCGCTGCCGGGTAGTCGTTCTTGAAGAGGCGAATCAACTGCCAGCTCTTGTTGTCGAGCGAGTAGTAGAACCCGACGGTCTTCGTGTCCGAGGAGATCTTCATATGGACGCTCTTCGCCTCGATGACGTCGTGGTTGTTGTCGTCGGAGGTCCCGATGGTGCGGACGCTGACCATCCTGGTCTTCTGGCGCTCATCCATTTCCATCGCCATCTTCAGCCAGAGGTCCTCCTTCACGTAGATGTACAGGGTCCCGGCGTCGTATGTCTTCAGGAACCTCGGTGTGACCTTCGCCGTGAGGGTGAAGGGCTGCTTGTTGTCGACCTCGGTCAGGAGCAGTGGTGCCGTGTTGTTGGACAGCTTCCCATCCGGGTCGCGGAAATTGTCACGCCTCGCTTCACTCGCGAGAGTGATCCTTCCATCCTCGACCTTCGCATGAGCGGCGGCCTGGTTGAGCGAGCGAGTGAAGGTGATCCCCGGCAGCTTGATGCGGCACTCTTCGGTCTTCATGTTCTCGGGAGACGCTTGACGGGCGGTGAAGGACAGCAGCAGGAGCGACAATGCGGAGAGCTGCTTCTTCATGGTTTCTGATTCTTGCCTTTCCGGACGAACTCAGAATCGGCCCGTCCGAACTCCAGCCGTAAGGGTAACGTACCTGAGCCACCAGCCTCACCGAAGACTCGCTGGTACGGACACCGCCCGCGTCGTGATCGTGACCTTGGCTCGACGGAGGCCGGGCGCAGTCGCCTCCACCGTCAGAGGGCCCGCTGCCTACGGCTTCGCCATCATCCAGCGCGTCCGGGCGTTATCCGGGGGCGCTGGAGTGGACCGACGGGATGTTCTACCTCGCCCTGCACCGGCTCGAGCGCCTCGGCCACGTCGAAGCGCGGTGGGAGACGGCGGAGAGCGGTCGCGTGACAGGGACCTCCGCAGACAGCCGCTGTGGCGCGCCCGCGGGCTGAAGCCGATCGCTATACTGGCGCGATGTCCCCTGAGGTGTTGCGGCCGCAAGCTCCGTCCGGATCCTCGAGCAGCTCCGAGTCCCTCGAGAGCCGCCTGCTGCAGGAGAGGCTTCGCCTCTTCGGCGGCATCGCCTTCGTGATCGCGGTCGTCTTCTACGCCGTCGGCCAGGTGCTCGCCCACCTCGGTCGGGAGAACCCCCTGACGCCGGCCGGGCACGCGTCGATCGCGGCCGTCGTGGTCCTCATGGGGGGGACGTGGCTCTACTGCCGGCGCGGCCCGCGTTCCGAGAAGGCCCTGCGCGCCCTCGACGTCCTGCTGCTGCTGGCCCTGGGGACGCTGGTCCTCCTCGTGCCATCGGGCTCGATCCCGGAGGCCGACCTGCGCGGAATGGTGGTACTCCTGCACGTCAACCTGATCCTCTTCATGCGGTCGATCTTCATCCCCAGCTCGGCGCGGCGGACGCTGGCCGTGAGCCTCGCCGCCGCGCTCCCGCTGGCCGTCTACTCGCTGTCGACGGAGACGGCCCGCCTCTCGGTCTGGAAGGTCATGTGGCTGCTCGCCGCGATCACCGTCGCCAGCGCGGGCTCGGCGGTCATCTACGGGCTGCGCCGTGAGGTGCGCCACGCGCGCCAGCTGGGGCAGTACACGCTCGAGGAGAAGCTCGGCGAGGGCGGGATGGGTGTCGTCTACAGGGCGCGCCACGCGATGCTGCGGCGGCCGACCGCGGTCAAGTTGCTCAGGCCCGAGCGGATGGGCGAGGCGAGCCTGCGGCGTTTCGAGCGTGAGGTGCAGCTCACGGCCGGGCTCAGCCACCCGAACACGGTCTCGGTCTTCGACTTCGGTCGGACGCCGGACGGCGTCTTCTACTATGCGATGGAGTACCTCGACGGGCTGACGCTCGACGAGCTCGTCGCTGGCGACGGCCCGCAGCCACCGGCGCGCGTGGTGCACGTCCTGCGCCAGGTGCTCGGGGCCCTCGCCGAAGCCCACGGCATCGGCCTCGTGCACCGCGACGTCAAGCCAGGGAACGTCATCCTGTGCGAGCGTGGCGGGCTACCCGACGTGGCGAAGGTGGTGGACTTCGGCCTGGTCAAGGACCTCGAGGACGAGGGCGGGCTGAGTCACGAGGCCGCCCTCGTCGGTACGCCACACTACCTCGCCCCTGAAGCGATCCGCTCGCCGGGCGCGGACGCACGCTCGGACCTCTACGCGGTCGGGGCGGTTGCGTACTTCCTGCTGACGGGACAGCACGTGTTCGAGGGCCGCACGGTCATCGAGATCTGCGGCCATCACCTCCACACGACACCCGTGCCGCCGTCGGATCGGCTCGGGCGCGCCCTGCCCACCGCACTCGAGGCCTGGGTGCTGGCGTGCCTCTCGAAGGACCCGGCCCAACGGCCGCAGACGGCCGCGCTGGCCGTGGCGGCGCTCGAGCGCTGTGCGGTCTCTTCCTGGACCGACGACGAAGCGCGGTCCTGGTGGCTGTCTAAGGGTCGCGCCCTCACGGCAGAGCGCAGCCACGAGGTCCTGCCGAGCGACATCACCGTCTCCCGCCCGGTCCTGGACCCGATGGGGGCCGTCTGAGCGACGCGCGTCGGGGAGAGCTCGCGCAGGACCGGCAAGGAGGTGCGGCGTGGCATTGGTGATCGGAGCACTACTGGCATTCGCCGTGGGGCTGTTTGCCACCGGCCTCGGCCTGGATCGCGACCGCGCCTTCTATCCGGTCGTGACGATCGTCATCGCGTCCTACTATGCGCTCTTCGCAGTCATGGGAGGTTCCACCCAGGCGCTCGTGCTCGAGTCGCTGGCCGGGGCTGTCTTCCTTGCCGTCGCGGCTTCGGGCTTCCGGTCGTCTCTCTGGCTGGTCGTGGTGGCGCTGGCGGCACATGGCGTCTTCGATCTCAGCCACGGCGCCCTCATACCCAATGCGGGCGTGCCTCGCTGGTGGCCGGAGTTCTGTCTCACCTACGATGTGACCGCAGCAGCCTACCTGGCCTGGCTGCTCAAGAGCCGGCACATTCGCGCTGCCGCCTGACAGGGGTGGACGGTCCTGGTGCGCGACCACGGCAGGACGCGGTTCGCCTTCATCGCGGCCACGCCGACATCCTTCGCCTTGGCCACGCGGAAGAACCGGTCATCCTCACGGAGAGAGTGCGTCCTTCCAGTTGAGGACGACCGTGATCAGGGACGGCTCGACCGCGACGACCTTGTCGAAGAGGAAGCGCTGACCCTGGGAGGCGACAGCATAGGTCTTCGAGATGCGCATCCACACGTCCGGCACGCGCACCCGGAAGAGCGACTGGGGAGGGCCCGGTTCGAAGGTGGGGTCCGACCTCACGCCGACCGCGATCAGCATGGGCTCCGCCACGTGGCTGGCCGCGCTGGGCGTCCCCGGCTCCAGGTAGAAGATCTCCCGCCCGTCTCCCCGCCACCTGGGGTCGAGCCCCCCGTGAGTCGAGATCCGCCACCTCTTCCCTGACCTTCGAAACTCCTGCACGTAGACCTCGGGCGCGCCAGTCTCGTCGGACGTGTACGCGATCCAGCGACCGTCCGGTGAGACCCGCGGTTGGCTCTCGTTGAATCTGGTCTGCAGGAGGGGGAACGGTTTCTGGTCGCCGGACACGGGGACGACCCAGATGTCACCGGAGGACTCGGCGAGTACGGAGCGTCCATCCGGGGTCCAATCGTGGGGGATCGCGTTCGAGGGCGGTCCGAACAGGAGCTGCTCGGCGCCGAGGCCGTTCGCGGGCTTGCGGTAGATCTCGAACCGTCCCTTTCGCGTGGAGTTGAATGCGACCTGCTCGGCGTCGGGCGACCACACCGCGTGAAACTCGAAATCCGGATCTGCCGTCAAGCGCTCGGCGACGTTGCGCGAGACGTCGATCGTCCAGAGGTCCATGTTGGTCGCCGGCTCGAAGCGCGAGACGGTGAGCCGCTTCTCGTCCGGCGAGAGCGACGGGCCCTCGTTGACACCTGCCGCACCCAGCGTGCCCAGCTCCCGCCCCGTGCGATCGATCCACGTGAACTGTGTCGTGAAGGACCACCCTCCTTGTCGGTAGGCCAGGACGTCCGGTGACACCGAGAAGGGGGCGTGGCGGGCCGTGGGGCCGGGCATCACCCGATCGGCGACGGTTACCGGGTCGCCGGCCAGCTCGAGCCGGTTCGCGTCGAACGCCTGGGCGAGAAGGGAGTTCTCGCGAACGAAGAAGAGGTAGCCGGGCGGCGCATAGGCAGCATTGAAGGCGTCGCGCAGGATCAGCCTCTTCTCGCTCGAGTCGAGGGAGCCCGCGTAGAGGCCCCGGTTCTCGAGTTTCTCCGCATTCACCAGGTAGAGGAACCGCCGCCCGTCGGGAAGGAAGCAGGGGTATTGATGTGACAGCTCGCCACGGGCGGCGTCGAGTGCGGTCACGCGAGCGGCCGTGCCCCCTTGCGGCGAAACGCGGTAGAGGCCGTCGGGGCGGCCGAAGAGGATCACGCCGTCGCGGCTCCACGACCCGCCTCCGCCTCCTTCGCCGAGCGACTGTGGGGGCCCGCCGGAGAGATCGCTCTTCTTGAGCTTGCCGTCAGCGAAGAAGCCGATGTGCTTGCCGTCCGGCGACCAGAATGGGTAGTTGGCAGCCCTGGTGTCGGCGAGGACTCGGGCGGAGACCGAATCGAGCGCGCGTACCCACAGGTGGTTGCCCACGTCTCCTGCCGACGCCACGAAGACGACGTGGCGCCCGTCCGGCGAGACGACGGGCATGGGTGCCCCGGGAATAGCTCCGAATGTCCCACCTTCCGGCGGGGCGACCGTGAAGCGCGTGACCTGGCGCTTCGCGGGCGCATGGCGCAGCGGAGCCAGGACGCCGACGAGCACCGCGACACCGAGGATGGCGGCGACGATCGTGACGCTCTTCCACGAGATTGCACCACCGCTCGGGCGCGGCGGCGAGAGCACAGGGGTCGAGGCGCCCCCGGGCGACGCACGACGCTCCTCGCGGATCTCCTCGAGATCGTTCCGGAGATCGAGACTGCTCTGGTAGCGCCGCGCCGGCTCCTTGGAAAGACAACGACGAACGACTCGGCTCAGCTCGTTTGGAACGTCAGCTTTCAGCTCCGCGACCGAAGGGGGTGTGTCCTTCAGGATCGCGGACAGGGTCGCGGCGGGGGTGGCGGCGGCAAACGGGTGCCGGCCCGTCAGCATCTGGTAGAAGACGATTCCCAGGGAGAAGACGTCGGTCCGGTGGTCCACCGGTGTCCCCTCGGCCTGCTCGGGAGACATGAAGCTCACCGTGCCGACGATCCGTCCCGCATCCGTCATCGATTCCGTCCGAATTTCGCTCAGGGCCGAGGCCTCCGCTGGGTATCGAATCTTGGCCAGGCCGAAATCGAGGACTTTCACGCGTCCGTCGCGGCTCACCATGATGTTCGACGGCTTGAGATCCCGATGGGTGATGCCGCGCTCGTGGGCGGCGCTCAGGGCATCGGCGAGGGGGATGGCGATACGGAAGAAGACCTCGAGCGGCAGGCCGCTTGCCGGGATCACGTCGGCGAGGGTCTGGCCCTCCACCAGCTCCATCGTGATGAAGTGCGTGTCTTCGGACTGCTCGACCGAGTGGATCGTGACGATGTTGGGGTGGTTGAGGGTGGCGACGGCACGGGCTTCCCTCTGGAAGCGGGCCCTTCGCTCCGCGTCGTCTGCGAACTCGGGAGGAAGGATCTTGAGGGCGACCCGGCGGTTCAGCCGCGAGTCCAGTGCGGCGTAGACCTCCCCCATCCCTCCACGACCGAGCGTCTCCAGGATCTTGTAGTGGAGGAGGGTCCCGCCAATCATCGGCTTCCGCCAGGTGCGAGGTGCGTGCGGAATCCTAGGCGTTGGTGTGCAGGGAGTGCAAGCCGCGCGCGCGATCCTACCTCGCGCCCGAGCCGCGGATCGCGCGCGCGGTAGACCTCGCCCATGCCTCCCGCGCCGATGCGCGACAGGACCTGGTACGGCCCGAGTAGCGTTCCGGCCGAGACCGCCATTCTCTGCGGCCCTCCTGGACACGGTTCAGGCTGGGGGCGTTGCGGGCGATTCTCGCCGGGCGGCCGGCTGCTGTCCAGGCCGCTGAAGCGCCTTCGCGCCGACGGTCGAGCGGTAGACTCCCGACCGCTGGGTGGATCGGAGGACGACATGGCAGGACGTCGCTGGCTGAAGGTCGCCCTGGTCGTCGTCGCGACGCCGCTCCTGCTGCTCGCCGTGTTCGTCGTGGCGACGGCGCTCACGGCCCCCGGCCGGCGCGGCCTCGCGGGCGCCGAGGCGCGGGCGGGCGCGTGGCAGGCGCTGCCGCCGCTGCGCACGCTGGCCGATCGCGCCGGCGTGCGCTTCGGCTCCGCCGTGATGGTGCGCGACCTGCGGGCCGACCCGCGCTACGCGGCCCTGCTCGCCCGCGAGTTCAACTCGGTGACGCCGTTCGTCGAGATGAAGTGGGGGACGATCCACCCGGAGCGCGAGCGCTACGACTTCAGCCAGGCCGACGAGCTGGTGGCGTTCGCGAGCCGGCACCGCCAGCGCGTCCGCGGGCACGCGCTCGTCTACGGCCAGGTGGTCGATCCGCCGAACCCGGCGTATCTCGGGCAGACGAGGGACCCGGCCGCGCTGCGCGCGCTCATGGCCTCCCACATCCGCACGGTGATGCAGCGCTACGCCG
This sequence comes from uncultured Acidobacteriota bacterium, assembly GCA_963831755.1. GTDB lineage: Bacteria > Acidobacteriota > Vicinamibacteria > Fen-336 > Fen-336 > DATBSL01. Next base: position 38,427 of record CAWHRC010000015.1, on the reverse strand, counting down.
GCCGTGTCGACGCCTGGGACGTCGTCAACGAGCCGCTCGCCTGGAAGGGCGGCGCCGAGCAGGCGGAGGGCCTGGCCGAGCACGTCTTCTCGCGCACGCTCGGCCCCGGCTACGTCGCGGAGGCGCTGCGCCTCGCGCGCGAGGCGGACCCGTCCGCACAGCTGTTCATCAACGAGTTCGGGACGCTCGAGCCCGGCGAGCGCCAGGAGCGCTGCTTCCGGCTGGTGCAGCGCCTGCGGCAGGAAGGCGCGCCGCTCGACGCGGTCGGCTTCCAGGGCCACGTGGTGCCGCTGCTCGGCGGCCCGGGTCCGTCGCGGGCGCAGATCGAGGCCACCCTGCGCCGCTTCGCGGCCCTCGGCGTCGCGGTCGAGATCACGGAGCTCAACGTCTTCACCCGCACGCGCCGTCACCTGCTGACGCTCGGGCTCACGTACGACGAGAAGGCCGAGCTCCAGCGGCAGGCCGACGCGTACGCGGACGCGGTGCAGGCCTGCCTGGCCGTGCCGGCCTGCCAGGGCGTGACGGTCTGGACCTTCACCGACCGCTACCCGACGACGATCGAGGCGAAGACCCACCTCGACGACATCCCTCTGCTCTTCGACGACGAGTACCGCCCGAAGCCGGCGGCTTTCGCCGTCCGCGAGGCGCTCGTGCACGCCACGCCGCGCGTCGTTCCGGGGGCGCCGTCGCAGCCCTGAGCGCCGGCGGATCCGACGCTCGCGGCCGACGTGCTCAGGCCAGCTCCTGCAATTTTGCATTCGAAATGCAGAATTGCGGATATGCTCCGCCCCCCCGAGCGAGCTACATCTTCCGCTCCCTCGAGCCGACCCTGCGCCGGGCCGCCCGCGAGTTCCCCGTGGTGGTGCTCACCGGGCCGCGGCAGTCGGGCAAGACGACCCTCCTCAGGCACGCCTTCGGCACACGCCACCGTTACGTCTCCCTCGAGCCTCCGGACGTCCGCGCGTCGGCCGCCGCCGACCCCCGCGGCTTCCTCGCGCTCCACGCCCCGCCCGTCATCCTCGACGAGATCCAGCACGCGCCGGGCCTCCTGCCCTACGTCAAGGAGATCGTGGACGCGCACCGCTCCCGAGCGGGCCAGTACCTGCTGACCGGGTCGCAGAACCTCGGGATGTCGGCCGCGGTCACGGAGTCCCTCGCGGGCCGGGCCGCGGCTCTTCGTCTGCTGCCACTGTCCTGGAGGGAGATGGCGCGCGATCCCGGACGCGGGCTCCCCTGGGAGCGGGCCGGAAGGAGCGCGCCCTCCCGCCGCGCCCGGGTGGTGGCGGGATGGCCGGCGTTCGTCCGCGGCACCTACGCGGAGCTCGCGGCTCACCCGCGGCGCGATGCCGAGCTGTGGCTCTCGCGCTTCCTTCGCGCGGTCGCGGCTCGCAGTGCGCAGCTTCTCGACCTCTCGGACATCGCCCGAGACCTGGGCGTGGCGGTGAACACGGCGAAGGCCTGGCTCTCGGTGCTCGAGGCCACGTACCAGGTCTTCCTGCTGCGCCCCTACCATGCGGCGCGACCTGGGCGCGCGGGCCGGACGCGGCTACGTCATACACGGCGGCGACGTTGAGCTGCCGCTGGGGCCCGACGCGACGGCCTGGCCCCTGCGCCGGCTATGAGGTCCGACCCGAACCGAGGCTCGTCGCAGCGCCGAGGACGGCGCTCGCAACCAGGGGTCGATGGCGACCTCAGCGGCCACCTCGTTCGCTCCCTCCACCCGCTCCATCGCGATCCACGGGTCGCCGTCCGTCTCGCCGACGCGTGGATCGTGACGATGTTCGGGTAGTCCGGTGCGGACGCCGAGCTTGCTGAGTAGACCGTCAAGCGTGAACACGCTACTGAAGGGCGCTCAACAATACCGGGCCGGTCGCTCGACGTTCTCAGCCGAGAGACCGGCCTCCAGTCGCTGCACCCGGCTACGCCAGCGTCGAATCGGTCGAGGTTCATCACCTTGCTCCACGCCGCCACGAAGTCGTGGACGAACTTCGCCTGCGCGTCCGAGCTGCCGTAGACCTCGGCCAGGGCCCGGAGCTGGGAGTTCGAGCCGAAGACCAGGTCGACGCGCGTGCCGGTCCACTTCAGTGCGCCCGTCTTCCGGTCGCGCCCTTCGAACACGTCCCTGGCGTCCGAGGCCGCCTTCCACTCCGTGCCCATGTCGAGCAGGTTCACGAAGAAGTCGTTGGTCAGAGCCTCCGGCCGCTCGGTGAAGACGCCGTGCGGGGACTTCCCGAAGTTGGCGTTCAGGACGCGCAGGCCGCCGACGAGAACGGTCATCTCCGGCGCGGTCAGCGTCAGCAACTGCGCCTTGTCGACCAGCAGGGCCTCGGCCGGAATCGAGTACTTGCCCTTCAGGTAGTTGCGGAAGCCGTCGGCGATCGGCTCGAGCACGGCGAACGAGGCGGCGTCCGTCTGCTCCGGCGAGGCGTCCATGCGACCCGGCGTGAAGGGGACCTTCACGTCGTGGCCGGCCTTCTTCGCCGCCTGCTCGACGCCCGCGCATCCGGCCAGGACGATCAGGTCGGCCAGCGAGACCTTCTTGCCGCCGGAGGCGGCGCCGTTGAACGCGCCCTGGATGCCCTCCAGGGTCTTCAGGACCTTCGCGAGCTCGGCGGGCTCGTTGACCGGCCAGTCCTTCTGGGGCGCGAGGCGAATGCGCGCGCCGTTCGCGCCGCCGCGCTTGTCGGAGCCGCGGAAGGTGGAGGCCGACGCCCAGGCGGTCGAGACCAGCTGCGAGACCGTCAGCCCCGAAGCCAGGACCTTGCCCTTGAGCGCCGCGATGTCCTTCTCGTCGATCAGCTCGTGATCGACCGCGGGGATGGGATCCTGCCAGATCAGCTCTTCCGCGGGAACCTCCGGGCCCAGGTAGCGCGCGCGAGGACCCATGTCGCGGTGCGTCAGCTTGAACCAGGCCCGGGCGAAGGCGTCCGCGAACTCGTCCGGGTTCTCCATGAAGCGCCGCGAGATCTTCTCGTAGGCCGGGTCGAAGCGCAGCGAGAGGTCCGTGGTCAGCATGGAGGGCGCGATCCGCTTCGACTTGTCGTGCGCGTGCGGCACGGTGCCCGCGCCCGCGCCGCCCTTCGGCTGCCACTGGTGCGCGCCGGCCGGGCTCTTCGTCAGCTCCCATTCGTAGCCGAACAGGTTCCAGAAGAAGTTGCTGCTCCACTTCGTCGGCGTCGTCGTCCAGGTGACCTCCAGGCCGCTCGTGATCGTGTCGGCGCCCTTGCCCGTGCCGAAGCTGCTCTTCCAGCCCAGCCCCTGCTCCTCGATCGGGGCCGCTTCCGGTTCGGGCCCGACGTGGGACGCGGGGCCGGCGCCGTGGGTCTTGCCGAAGGTGTGGCCGCCGGCGATCAGCGCGACGGTCTCTTCGTCGTTCATCGCCATGCGGGCGAAGGTCTCGCGGATGTCCTTCGCCGCGGCGACCGGATCCGGGTTGCCGTTCGGGCCTTCCGGGTTGACGTAGATGAGGCCCATCTGCACCGCGGCGAGCGGGTTCTCGAGATCCCGCTCGCCGGAGTAGCGCTTGTCCTCCAGCCACTTGCCCTCGGAGCCCCAGTAGACGTCCTCTTCCGGCTCCCAGACGTCCTCGCGACCGCCGGCGAAGCCGAAGGTCTTGAAGCCCATCGACTCCAGGGCGACGTTGCCGGCGAGGATCATCAGGTCGGCCCAGGAGATCTTCCGGCCGTACTTCTGCTTGATCGGCCAGAGCAGCCGGCGCGCCTTGTCGAGGCTGACGTTGTCGGGCCAGCTGTTGAGAGGCGCGAAGCGCTGCTGTCCGGACCCGGCGCCGCCACGGCCGTCACCCGTGCGGTACGTGCCGGCGCTGTGCCAGGCCATGCGGATGAACAGGGGCCCGTAGTGACCGAAGTCCGCCGGCCACCAGTCCTGCGAGTCGGTCATCAGTGCCCGGAGGTCCTTCTTCACGGCCGGGAGGTCGAGGCTCTCGAACTCCTTCGCGTAGTCGAAGTCCTCGCCCATCGGATCCGCCTTGGAGGAATGCTGGTGCAGGATCTCCAGCTTCAGCTGGTTCGGCCACCAGTCGCGGTTCGACGTACCGCCGCCAGCGGTGTGAACGAACGGGCACTTTGCTGCGGTCTTCTCGTCACTCATGACGGGCTCCTTTGACCGTTCGAGTCTGACAGCGGTGCCTCGAGCGGTCCAACGACTTGTCTTGGCTATACTGATCGAGCGGCTCGATCAGACACGAGGTCCCCGATGCCCACCCTCCCCACCCTGCGACAGCTCGCCTACCTGGTCGAGCTCTCCGGGCGCCTGAACTTCCGCGTGGCCGCCGAGGCGCAGTTCGTCACCCAGTCCACGCTGTCGGCCGGGATCAAGGAGCTCGAGAGGCTGCTCGGCGTGCAGCTCGTCGAGCGCGACAAGCGCCACGTGCGGCTGACCGCCGTGGGCGAGGACACCGTCGCCCGCGCGCGCGAGCTGCTGGCGGCCGCGACGGACCTGGCCGAGGCGGCCCGCGCCGCGACGCAACCCCTGTCCGGGCCGCTGCGGCTCGGCGCGATCCCCACGATCGCGCCCTACCTGCTGCCGAGCGTCCTCCCGGCGCTGCGGCGCGCGCACGCGGAGCTCGAGCTCTACCTGCGCGAGGACCTGACGAAGCGCCTGCTCGAGCGGCTGCGCGCCGGCGGCCTCGACGTCGCGCTCATCGCGCTGCCCTTCGATACCGGCGACCTGTACGTGCGCGAGCTGTTCGAGGACGAGTTCTCGTTCGTGGCACGCGCGGACCATCCCGCGGTCCGGGGGAAGAAGGTCGCGCTGCGAAGGATCGCCCCCGGCGACATGGTGCTGCTCGAAGAAGGGCACTGCCTGCGCGACCACGCCATCGCCGCGTGCGGTCCCCGCCGCGGAAGCTGGGAGTCCCGGGTCGAGGCCACGAGCCTGACGACGCTGATCCAGATGGTCGAAGGCGGCCTCGGCGTGACGCTGCTGCCCAGGATCACGCTGGACGCGGGCATCCTCAAGGGCACCCGGCTCGTCGCCCGCCCATTCTCGCCGCCGGCGCCGTCGCGCACGCTGGCGCTGGTGGCGCGGCGCACCTCCCCGCGCCGCCGCGACGCGGATCTCCTCGCGGAGTTCCTCCTCGCGCAGCAGGGGCGTTCGGGACGCCCCGGCGTCCCCGCGGTGCGGTGACAGCCCCCAAAGGCACCTGACAGGACTCGATTCCCGAGGCGCACGTCAGGGAAGGAACCAGCCATGAACACAAGACCCCTGTCCGCGGTCGTAACCGCGGGCCTCCTCGCCCTGCTGATCGACGCTCAGGCCGGGGCCTGCGCGACGATGGCGGCACCGGATGCGGCGCGCAAGGCCCAGTCCTGCTCCCAGGCGTGTCTGGCCAAGGCCATGGCCGACTTCAAAGCGAGCGTCCTTGCCAGGAAGACCGCCGCCGTCGCGGACGCCATCCGCTCACGGGATCACGAGAACTCGATCATGACCTTCACGGCCTCGCGCTCGTTCATCGCTCGATAGCCGTCGGGGACACCGTCGAGGTTGGTGACGCGGTCGAAGACGCGTCCCGGCTGGATTCGGCCGTCCAGCACGTCCGGCATCAGCTCCTCGATGTAGGCGCGCACGGGAGCCGGCCCGCCGGCAATGGTGACGTTCCCGAAGAAGGAGAGAATGGCCGCCGGCATCGCCGCCTCCTGCGGAACGCCTACGCGGCCCACGGCGCCCCCGGCGCGGGCGACGAGGAGCGCCGTCTTCGTCGACTCCCCGTGCCCGACGCACTCGAGCACCGAGTGGGCTCCGAGGCCGCCCGTCATGGCGCGCACGCGCTCGACTGCCGCCTCGCCGCGCTCGCTGACGACCTCCGTCGCTCCGAAGTCGCGCGCCAGCGCGATGCGGTCGGCATGACGGCCCAGCATGATGATCTGCTCCGCGCCCAGCCTGCGCGCGGCGATCACGCCGCACAACCCGACCGCGCCGTCGCCTACGACGGCGACGACCTTGCCTGGTCCCACCTTCGCGGCGAGGGCAGCATGGTGTCCTGTGCCCATCACGTCCGTCAGGGTCAGCAGCGACGGCATGAGGGCGTCGTCCCGTCCGACGGGAAGCTTGACCAGCGTGCCGTCCGCCTGCGGAACGCGCACCGCCTCACCCTGGCCGCCGTCGAGCTCGCCGCCCCAGAAGCCGCCGTGGAGACACGACGTCTGGAGCCCTTGCCGGCAGAACTCGCACGTGCCGTCCGACCACGCGAATGGCGCGAGGACCAGATCCCCCTTCCGGACCGTCCGCACGTCCGCGCCCACGTCCTCGACCACGCCGACGAACTCGTGGCCCATGCGACGGCCGGAATCGCTCCTCTCCATCGACTGGTACGGCCAGAGGTCGCTGCCGCAGATACAGGCGCTCGTCACGCGCAGCACGGCGTCGGTGCTCTGCATCAGCCTCGCGTCGGGAACGGTCTCGACACGGACGTCGCCCGCGCCGTACATCACGGTTGCTCGCATCGTCTCAATCAGCCTTTCCTCGTGTGAGCGCGGCAGGCCGGTGGGTAGGCGCGCTCCTCGTGTGTGCAAACAAACGACGTCCCCGGAAGCAAGGCCTTAGGCCTTCTTCTTCCAGTACTCCAGCGTGGTTCCCGTATAGACGCCTGCGCCGGAGATGGCGCGCTTGCGCACCGCCGCGCTTTCCTCGGGCGTCATCTTCCGGAAGTTCTGGACGGCGCGGATGTTGTCCTCCATCTGCCCGACCGTGCCGCAGCCGCAGATGGCCACCTGCACGCCCGGCTGGCTGAGCGCATAGCGGAGGCAGTCGCTGGAACTGAGAGATCGCAGGAGGTTGGCCTTGCCGAAGATCTTGATGGCCTGCGTCGCGACGCCCCGTTCGACGGCCACGGGCAGCGCGATCTGCTCGAAGCTCAGGTAGGCGTGATCGGCCGCGTGCACCGGCATCATCACCGTGTCCCACTTGTCGTACGCCTTCAACATCGCGGCGTGCGCCTCCGGATCGAAGTGCCCGGTGAACCCGATGAACCGGCACTTCCCGGCCTTCTTTGCGGCCTCGAACGCCTCCATCGCTCCGCCGGGCTTCAGGATGGCCTCGATGTCCTCGCGGCCCTGGATGTTGTGCATCTGCCAGAGGTCGAGGTGATCGGTCTTCAGGAGACGAAGGGATGTCTCGAGGTCCTTCTCGGCGTCCTTGGCCGTCCGACCAACCGACTTGGAGGTCAGGAACGCGTCCTTCCGGACGCCCTGCAGGCCGAGGCCGTACGCCTCCTCGGACTGGCCGTTCCAGTAGAGGCGCGCGCAGTCGAAGTACCGCACGCCCAGCTCGTAGACCTGGCGGACGTGCTGCGCTGCCGTCGGGATGTCCGGATGGAGATCCATCCGGGCTCCCCCTTGTGCGATGACCTGCACCTTCACGCCGGTCCGGCCGAGCGTGGTCGTGGGAATGTCCCAGGCTCTTGCCTTGGGCGGCGCCGCGAAGGCACCCGTGACGGGAAGGCCCGCCAGGGTCGTTCCGAAGAATGCGCGCCTCTTCATGAGAGACCTCTCTTCCCCGTGCACTCGGCGGTCACCTGTTCCCGCCCTGGCGCTTGCTGACGTGCTCATCGATCCACATCCAGCTTCTTCTCCGCCAGATACTGCGACAGCAGGTCGGCGATCTGGACGTTGTTCAGGTCGGACATCAGGAAGTGCGTGTTCCCGCGGATGCCCTTCTCGGGCAGCTGGACGAGGGTGACGTCGCCGCCCCGGCGGTTCACGGCGTCCCGCCAGAGCCGGGCTACGCCCAGGAACCTCCGCCACTGGTCCGGACCCGGCTCGGCGACCGGCTTCTCGGGAATGTTGTCGCCGAAATACATGACGATCGGGATCTTCGTGAGGAGCATGAAGTCGGCGAGAGGCACGCCGGGGCCGGCGTAGCCCGCCGGCGCTTCACCTTCCGGGAATGGGAAGTTGCTGCCGGGTTCGTACGACACGATGGCGCGGACGTTTCGGTTCTTCATGGCCGTGCGCCAGCCCAGGCCGCCACTTTGCGAGTGCGTGACGAGGATGCCCGGGCCAAGCTTGTCGAAGAGGGCAGAGACCGCGGCGACATTCACCTCCGCGTCGAACGGGCCGGTGTTCGGCACCATGGCCCGGAAGAACTGCTCGAGAGCCTCCGGCTTCTGCGCGAACTGCACGCCCGGGAAGAAGTTCGGCCAGACGCCCAGGCGGAAGATGCCGAACCAGAGCTGCTCGTCGGGCGCTGCAGTGAGGTTTGTCGGTACCGTACTGCGAGACGCGCGCCCGCGCCGCGGCTGATCGACGAGGTACACCGGGAAGCGGCGCCTCAGGAAGATATTCTGGAATCCCTCGCGCCCGTCGGGCGTCGTCTCCCACGTCTTCGCCGACTGCCCGTGGCCGTGCCACATCACGAGCGGCAGTCGGCGCGGGTTGGCTGGGATCTGGTAGAAGACGTAGGCGTGATCGCCGTGGAGGGTCTGCCCCGCGACACTCTGGTCAGCCGGGTCGTACGCACCGTGGCGGATCGGGTCGAAGGTCCCGGGTGCGGTGACGACGGTCCCGCCGACCGCGAAGCTGCCCTGCTCCTGGATGACCAACGGGGCAGGCTTTTCGCTGGCGCCTGCGACGGCCGCCGTGAACCCCAGGACGGCGACGCTCACCAGCGCGAACGCGTCAGGGCCTCTCCAGTTCATCGGCTCGCTCCCACTGCGTCGTGCTCCTTGGCCTTCTCGTGCACTACCCGACTCCAGAAGAGCGTGTCCGCCCCCGACTGCAACTCCGCCGCGACGTCCGTTGTCATGGATCGGACCGTTTCCCCGACTCGGTGTTCAGCTGCGTCACGTCGAGCCGAGCCTTCCGCGGATCGGGTCCCGCGCCCGCAGAGCCACCGGGCCGGAAGTCGAAGATCAGGTCCTTGCTCGGGTCGTGACGCGGCCAGGCCGGGAGGCCCGGACCATTCGGGTCACCGGTCCTGGCGAAGTTGACCCAGTAGCTTTGCGCCATCCGGGCGACTGCTTCATCCCCGGGCGTCGGCGCGCCGCCCCGGCCCGCCGAAAGCGTGTCGAACACATAGCCGATTTCGCCGCCATGCGGGGCTCCCGCCCGCAGCCGTTCCCGCATCGCGGTCTGAACGTAGGAGAACCGGTAGAGATAGACGGGCGAACCGTTGGCCGCGAAGGCATTCGCGGCAAAGCGGGCCGGCTCGGCCTGACCGAAGTCGTCGTTGGCCCTCGCCACCAGCACGGCCAAATCCGTCGATCCGTCGGGATCGTAGGCCGCCTTCGCCTGGGCGCTCCGCTGGCCGAACCGAGCGAACAGCTGCTCCTTGGTGGTCGCCTTCACACGGTTACCTGCAGTGTCGGCGCTGTTGCTTCCGAGCAGGAGCGGAACGCGCGGCTGGCGGTGGGCCTTGTAGGCGGTCTCCGCCGTCTCCGTGACCAGCTTGCCGTCGAGAATCGGCGTCGTCTCGATGGGCGGCGCGTTAGCCCCCGCCGGGGCCGGAGCGCCCCGCAGGACCTGCTCGGCGCTGAGGGCGCGCAGCCTGGCCAGAGCGGCATCGTCCGTGCCCTCGATCCCCATCGAGCGCGCGAAGTTGATCCCGATCGTCTCGGCCGACACCGGATAGTTGGGATCGACGCCGTCCTCGCGCATCGGCCGCGCGGTGAGCACGCTGTCGCGCGAACCGCCAGACTCGGCAATCGCCTTGTGGAACAGGCCGCGCGCCATGGGCGAAGCCAGGAGGCTGTGCACCGAGACGCCGCCGGCTGAGAAGCCAAAGATCGTGACGTTGTCCGGATCGCCTCCGAACGCGGCGATGTTCCGCTTCACCCACTGCAGGGCCGCGATCTGATCCATGTAGGCGTAGTTGCCCTTGGTCTCCTCAGGGCGCTCGCGGCTCAATGCCGGGAACGCGAAGAAGCCGAAGCGCCCCAGGCGGTAGTTGAGGCTGACGAGGACAACGCCGTGCTTGGCGAACTGTGCCCCCGAAGTGGTGGGCGAGGCGCCCGAGCCGCCCATGAAGCCGCCCCCGTGAATCCAGACCATCACGGGCAGCTTCGCCCCCGGCGTGGCGCTCGCGGGGCGCCAGACGTTCAGGAACAGGCAGTCCTCTGACGGAACCCGCGCCGGAGGCGCACCTGGGGCGGGGGGCGGGCCGAACCGACCCTGCATGCAGTCCGCCCCGAACTCCGCGGCCTGCCGCACGCCAGTCCACCGCGCCGCCGGTTGGGGCGGTCGCCACCGCAGGTCGCCCACGGGGGGCGCCGCGAAAGGGATCCCCTTGAAGGACGCGACGCCGTCGTCGACCACCCCCTGCAGTTCGCCGCTCTCCACCCGCACGACCGGGGGCGCCTGCGAAGGCGCGGGCGTCTGCGAGGACGCGGCGGGGCCGGCCCCCATCGCCGCCAGCAAGCACGAGAGAAGCGTCGTCACCCTCGAACCCGCGCTGGCTCTATCGTTGCGTTCTACGCGCATGACTCACCCTCTTGCTCGAGCCGCTCCAACTCTGGAGCACTTTTGTTGTGGACCAGGAAGCCTTCGACTACGCGGCGATGTGCGTCGCGCCTTCGACGATGTGCCACGAAGGAGCCCTTCAGCGGTCCGTCAGTTTCAGCACTGCCTCGGGAAGCCGAGCGCCCTGCACGGTGATCTTCGATGCGGCATCGTCGATCTCGCGCAGGTCCGCATCGGTCAGTTCCACGGAGGCCGCGCCGAGGTTCTCTTCGAGCCGCTCGAGCTTTCGCGTTCCTGGAATGGGCACCATCCAGGGCTTCTGCGCGAGCACCCAGGCGAGCGCGACCTGCGCCGGGGTCGCGCCCTTCCGCTCGGCGGTGCGCTTCAGCAGGTCGACCATCGCCATGTTGGCGGCACGTGCGTCGGGAGCGAACCGCGGTGAGATGCTTCGAAAGTCGGCGCCGCCGAAGGTCGTGTTCGTGTCGATCTTGCCCGTCAGGAAGCCGGCCCCGAGCGGGCTGAACGGAACGAACCCGATTCCGAGCTCCTCGCAGGCGGCGAGCACGCCGTTCTTCTCGACGTCGCGCGTCCACAGCGAGTACTCGCTCTGCAGCGCCGCGACGGGGTGGACGGCATGCGCGCGACGGAGCGTCCGGGCGCTCGCCTCCGACAGCCCGAAGAACTTCACCTTGCCCTGCTCGATCAGCTCCTTCACCGTGCCGGCGACGTCTTCGATGGGGACGTTCGGGTCGACACGGTGCTGGTAGAGCAGGTCGACGGTCGCCACCTTCAGCCGCTTCAGCATGGCGTCGACGACCTGGCGAATGTGCTCGGGCCGGCTGTCGACGCCGTAGCGTGTGCCGTCCGGATTGATCTCGAAGCCGAACTTGGTGGCGATCAGGACACGATCGCGAAAGGGCGCCAGCGCCTCGCCGACGAGCTCCTCGTTGGTGAAGGGCCCGTAGGCTTCGGCCGTGTCGAACATCGTGACGCCCCGCTCGACTGCGGCTCGGACGAGCGCGATCGCTTCGGATCGGTCGGCAGCTGCACCGTAGCTGCCGGTCAGACCCATGCATCCGTAGCCGATCTCCGCGACCTCGAGACCGCCTCGCCCCAGGCGGCGCTTCCTCACGTTCACTTTCCCTCCTCCCGCCGGCCGCAAGAACGGCTGGCGGATCACGTCGACTACTCTCTCGAGGTCGACGAACGCCTCATGGACGTCTCCCAGAACCGGATGGCGTCGAACACCCAGCCCTCGGCGCTCGTGCCCGTGCCGAGCCCGAAGCCGTGCCCCAATCCCTCGTATTCGTGGAACTCCACCGGGGTGCCGTCCTTGCGCAGGGCCTTGACCCTCCTCTCCATGACGGCCGGAGGGGCGATCCCGTCTTCCCGACCCACTACGACGAACGTGGGAGGCTCGGGGGACGCGTGATCCGAGTGCCCGGTGTACGCCATGACGACGGCCGAGGGCCTGGGGACATCGCCACCTCCGTAGCTCGCCACGCCGTGCGAGCCGATTGCGGCGGCCATCCGCGCACCGGCGGAGCTCCCCCACAGGGAGTAGCCGCTGGTGCCGACGCCGAGTGTCGCTGCGTTGCGATGGATGTACGTGAGCGCCGCCGCCAGGTCCCGGATGGCGACCGCTCCGCCATGCCCTGCCCGGTACTTCAGGACGAAGGCGTTGTACCCCTTGCCGCTGATCGCCGCGGCATGCGGAAAGCCCTCGTGGACGGAGCCCACGTACGAGAACCCGCCGCCGGGGCAGACGACCGCGAACGGCGCACCGGGCCGTCCGCGGAAGAAGAAGAGCCCCGTGTTGCCTCTGGCAGGCTCCTGCTGCCTCTCGACCTCGGAGTAGAAGCGGTAGAAGACCGTCCTGCCGCGGACGGCCTCGTCGATCATGCGATTGAGCGCGCCCGCAACCGTCTCCGCATCGACGTGGCTGTGGTACGGCAGGAGGGAGCCGATGCGAGTCAGTGGCATCTGCTCGTCGTAGGCCCGGTCGTCCCACGGCAGGATCAGACGAGCGAAGCCGGCGAACGCCGGGTGACGCAACAGATCTCCGATGGTGCTCTTCACACCAAGGTGGCCGCCCTGACCTCGGACGCTGAGCAGCACGGGCAGCAACCCCGTCACCGCCACGAAGGTCGTCCCCCTCGCCATCTACGGCGTCATCAGCCGAGTGAACGAGAGCGAGGCGAGCCTCCACGCCCCGTTCAGCTTCACGTACACCTCGGTGACGTTGAACGGGTTGACCACTTCGTTGCCGCCCACCACCGCCACCAGCCGGATTCTGTTGAGGAGGATGGCCGTCGCGCCGACGAACCGCACCGACACCTCCTGGATCTGAGCGTCCTTGTACTGGATCCTGCCGCTCTTGATGACCTCGAGTTCCTGGCTCCTGGTCATGGTGCCGCCCATGTGCACGAAGACCGCCTCGTCGGCGAAGAGCTTGTCCAGGGCCTCCACGTTGCGCTCGGCCATCCACTGCCACTTTTGCTTCGAGAGCGTGATGACTTCCTGTTCCGCCTTCGCCTCGCTCGTCGCGGCCGCGCCTGGAGCGGCTGCTTGTGCGAACGCCGATGGCACGCTTGCGATCAGGAGACTCAGTCCGAGGAGTGCTCGCTTTGCTTTCATTTCGTCGATCCTTTCTTGCCTGGTTCGGCCATCCTGAGTGACCGCATACAGGCCCTTCCCAAGGCCTCACGACTGCCTAGCGTCGCCTCGCCGCTTTGGCCGCCTGTTCGGTCACGTCCAGCCGCGCCTTCCTCGGGTCGGGGGCAGCGACCACCGAACCATCGGGCCGGAACTCGAGGATCTCGTCCCTGCTGGGACTGTAGAGCGGCCACTTCGGCAGTCCCTGGCCATTGGGGTCGCCAGTCTTCGCGAAGTTGGCCCAGTAGGTGTTGACCATCCGGGCGACCGCCTGGTCCTCGGGCGTCGGGGTGGGCGCCGGGAAGGGTCCCATGCTGGCGCCCAACGTTGCGAATGCATACGGGACGTCGGCGCCGTGCGGCACTCCGTTCCGCCACTGCTCCCGCATCGCGGCGGGGATGTAGGAGAAGCGATACACGTAGGCCGGCGCGCCGTGGGCGACGAAGACCTTCGCGATGAAGCGGGCCGGCTCAGCTTGAACCCGATCGGTGCCGGCCATCGTGAGCAGAGTCCTGAGCTCGGTGGTTCCGCTCGGGTCGTAGGCCGCGATCGCCTCGGCCTTCCGCTCGCCGAACTGGGAGAACAGCGCCTCTTTGGTGTCCGCGCTGATGAAGCCGACGAAGTCGGCGCTATTGGATCCGATCATCAGAGGAACGCGCGCCTGACGCCCGGCCTCGTAGGCGCTCTGGGAGGTCTCCACCATCAGCCGGCCATCGAGGATCGGCCCCGAGTAGGTGACCGGACCTCCCTGGCCTGCGCTTTCCTGACCCCCGTCGATGATCTCGGCGGCGCTGAGGGCACGCAGCCTGGCCAGGGCGGCCGAATCCGCGCCCTCGATCCCGTACCGGCGTGCGAAGTTCACGCCGATCGTCTCCGCCGACACCGGATAGTTCGGATCGACGCCGTCGTCGCGCATCGGCCGCCCGGTGAGGACACCGTCCCGGCCGCCCCCGGACTGACTGATCGCCTTCTGGAAGAGACCACGCGAGAGCGGCGAGGTCAGGTGCGTGTGCACCGAGACTCCGCCCGCGGACTCGCCGAAGATGGTCACATTGTTCGGATCGCCTCCGAACGCGGCGATGTTCTGCTGCACCCACTTCAGGGCAGCGATCTGGTCCATGTAGGCGTAGTTGCCCTTGAGCTCTTCCGGATGCTCGCGGCGGAGCGCGGGGAACGCGAAGAAGCCCAGGCGCTGCAGACGGTAGTTGAAGGTGACCAGGACGACGCCTTGCCTGGCGAACGGGACCCCCGAGGAGCCCGGCCAGGCGCCGCTGCCGAACACGAAGGCGCCGCCGTGGATCCACACCATGACCGGCAGCCTTGCCCCCGGCGCGGCCCCGGCAGGCCGCCACACGTTGACGAACAGGCAATCTTCCGAGGAGGTCTTCGAGATGGGCGCCGAGCCGGGCGGGAAGGCGGCCTGCGCGCAATCCGCGCCGAACTGGCTGGCATCACGCTCTCCCTGCCACGGGGGCAAGGGCTGCGTCGGGCGCCAGCGGTTGGCGCCGACCGGCGCAGCCGCATAGGGAATCCCCTTGAAGCTGGAGACATCCCCTTCGGTCACGCCGCGCACGATTCCGGAGGCGGTACGAACCGTCGGCGCCGCCGCTAGGGCAGCGGCCTTCGGCGTCGCGGGCGTGCGCGCATCATTGAGCTTGCTGTTCGTGGCTTCTTGTGCCGCGCCCGCCGAAGCAAGGATGGCGGCTGCGAGCAGCCACAGCGCGATCCGAGTCTTCCGCGCCTCTTGCCTATGCATGATTCCTCCTGGGCGCCACGGACCTTCCGTGCGCCGACCCTCCGCGGCCCGTTCTTCACCTACTTCTTCGCGAAGACCTCCTTCGCCACCGTCACCGCCGTGACTGCGCTCGGCCAGCCCGCGTAGAAGGCCAGGTGCGTGATCGTCTCGACGACCTGCTCCTCGGTCACGCCGTTGTCCCGGGCGCGTGCGAGGTGCGAGCGGAGCTGGTCGGGTCGGTTCATGGCGATCAGCGCGCTGATCGTCACCAGACTGCGGTCGCGCGGGGAGAGCTGCGGTCGCGCCCACACGTCGCCGTAGAGCACGTCGTCGGTGAGCTGCGCCAGCTTGGGCGCGAAGTCGCCCATGATGCGCTGCGCCGGCGTCGGCTGGCCGGCGGGAGCCGCGCCCGGGGCCGCCGCGGCGGCAGGCCGCGGGCGGAGGGGGGCGCCGTACTGCTCGTCGGTGACCTTCTCCATCCACTCGACGCTCTTCCCGTCGAGCTGCTCCACGATCGCGATGTGCGACATGGACATCGTGGGCGAGGCGCCGTGCCAGTGCTTCTGGCCGGCCGGGATCCACACGACGTCGCCGGGCCGGATCTCTTCGACGGGGTCGCCCCACCGTTGGACGCGGCCCACGCCGCTCGTCACGATGAGCGTCTGTCCGAGCGGATGGCTGTGCCATGCCGTTCGTGCTCCCGGTTCGAAGGTCACGCGGGCGCCGAACACGCGCCCCGGCGCGCTCGCCTGGAACTGCTGGTCCACGCGCACGGACCCGGTGAAGTTGTCGGCCAGCCCCTGGCGCGAGGACTGTGCCTCGCTCCGGGTGACGACGATGGTCTTCTCCTCTGACGGCTTTGCCCTCGCCGAACCTCCTGCCTGCTGTCCAAGGAGTGGCGCTGCGCTCACGACCAGGGATACGAGCATTACCGCGGACTGCTTCATGGCGTCCCCTTCCTTCGCTACGAGGCGAAGCCCCTCACCGATCGACCATGCGCTGCGAGGCCTCGGGATACCGCGCCCCCTGCACCTCGATCCGCGACGCCGCGGCGTCGATCTCGCGGAGATCGTCGGCCGCCAGCTCGAGGTCGGCCGCGCCCAGGTTCTCCTCGAGACGCGCCAGCTTCGTCGTGCCGGGAATGGGCACGATCCACGGTTTTTGCGCGAGCACCCACGCCAGCGCGACCTGCGCGGGCGTCGAGCCCTTCCGCGCCGCCACGGTGGCCACGAGGTCCACCAGGGCCTGGTTCGCCCGGCGGTTCTCGGCCGAGAAGCGAGGGACGGTGTTGCGGAAGTCCGTGCTGTCGAACGTGGTCGTCTCGTCGATCTTGCCGGTGAGGAAGCCCTTGCCCAGCGGGCTGAAAGGCACGAACCCGATGCCCAGCTCCTCCAGCAGCGGCAGGATCGCCTCCTCCGGCTCCCGCCACCAGAGCGAGTACTCGCTCTGGAGCGCCGTCACCGGCTGGACGGCGTGAGCGCGACGGATGGTCTTCACGCCGGCCTCGGACAGCCCGAAGTGCCTGACCTTGCCCTGCTGGACGAGCTCCCTCACCGTGCCCGCGACGTCCTCGATGGGCACGTTCGGATCCACGCGGTGCTGGTACAGGAGGTCGATCACGTCCGTGCGCAGGCGCACGAGCGACGCGTCCGTCGACTTCCGGATGTGCTCGGGCCGGCTGTTCAGCCCCTGCGGCTTGCCCTCCGCGTCGAACCCGAAGCCGAATTTCGTCGCGATCACCACGCGGTCGCGGACCGGCTGCAGGGCTTCGCCCAACAGCTCTTCGTTCGTGAACGGGCCGTACACCTGCGCCGTGTCGAAGAAAGTGACGCCCCGCTCCACGGCGCCCCGGAGGACCGTGACCATCTCTTCGCGTCCCTTGGCCGGGCCGTAGCCGAAGCTCATGCCCATGCAGCCGAGGCCGACAGCGGACACTTCGAGGCCGCTCTTCCCCAGTTTGCGAGTCTGCATCTCGGTTCTCCTGTCGCGCGTGCCTACGGCGCCAGCCGCGAGTGGCATCTGCAACATACCGACCAGGGATCCGCAGCACTAGACGCTGATATCGCAATGCCTTTGTGAGTACCATTCAGGAATGGTTCGCGACGAGTTCGGCGTCCTGGCGGCGTTCGTGGCGGTGGCGGAGGAACGCAGCTTCACCCGGGCCGCGAAGCGCCTCGGGGTCTCTCCATCGGCCCTGAGCCACGCTATCCGGGGCCTGGAAGAGCGGATGGGTGTTCGCCTGCTGGCGCGCACGACGCGCAGCGTGGCGCCGACCGAGGCGGGAGAGCAGCTCTTCACCCGGGTTCGACCGGCCCTTGGCGACATTCACGAAGCCCTCGAACAGGTGGCGGGCTTCCGCGACCGGCCGGCCGGCCGCGTGCGCCTGTTGCTGCCGCGAAGCGCCGCGATGATCGCTCTCGTCCCGAAGCTCGCGCAGCTCGCGCGCGACTACCCTGACGTCGTTCTCGAAGTGACCACCGACAACAGCCGGCTGGACCTCGTCGCCGCTGGCTTTGACGCAGGCATCGAGATCGGCGAGTTCATCCAGAAGGACATGGTGGCCGTGCGTGTGTCCGGGGATCTCCGCGCGGCGATCGTCGGCTCACCGCAGTACTTCGCCTCCCACCCCAGACCCAGGCATCCGCGTGACCTGCTGAAACACGCGTGCATCAACTTTCGTCAGGGATCGCGCGGCACCTACCGATGGGAGTTCGAAAAGGGCAAGCAATCGCTCACCGTGGCGGTCGACGGTCCGCTGATGGTCGACGATGCGGAAATCCAGGTGCGGGCGGCTCTCGACGGAGTCGGCGTCGTCTGGACGTTGGAGCACTACGCGGCACCGTTCATCTCCGCGGGCAAGCTGGTGCGGGTGCTCGAGGGCTGGTGCTCGCCGTTCCCAGGCTACTTCCTCTACTATCCGAGCCGACGACAGCAACCTCCCGCGCTTTCGGCGTTGATCAAGACGCTTCGATTGCAGAGGTAGACCCCCCCCGCACGGTCACCAGGCGTCCGCGGCCGCACGCGCGGGCGGCTACCTCATGCTCTTGCTGGCGATGCCCACCGTCGGCCAGGACTCCGACTTCGCCCGCCCGAAGGGCAGACCGCGGCGAGTTCGGCCTTCAGTCTCCTCGTCGACACGAACGTCCTATCCGAGCTTCGCAAGGGCGAGCGGGCGAACGTCCACGTTCGGACCTGGTTCGACGACGTTTCTCCCGAGGAGATCTATCTCAGCGCGCTCGTCGTCGGCGAGCTGCGGCGCGGGATCGAGCCGATCCGCCGGAGGGACACGAAGCAGGCCGCGCTGGTTGACGCGGATCACGACCGATCACGGCGAACGGATTCTGCCAATCGACTACTCGTGACACGCAACGTCAAGGACGTCGAGTGGACCGGACGAGGAGGCACGGAGATGGCCAACGAATCGACCCCCAACCCGTACGCGGACATCGCGCCCGCGCTGGGCGAGTACACCGAGAAGGTGCTCTTCGGCGACGTCTGGAACCGTCCGGGGCTGTCCCCGCGCGACCGCAGCCTCATCACCGTGGCGAGTCTCGTCGCCCTCTATCGCACGAACGAGCTGCCCTTCCATCTCCGCAGGGCGCTCGAGAACGGCGTCACCAGGGACGAGCTGATCGAGCTCGTCACCCATCTCGCGTTCTATGCCGGCTGGCCGGCCGCCAACACGGCCGTCGCCATCGCGAGGAAGGTGTTCGGAGAGGTCGACGGACAGTGAGCGCCAGAGGAGCGTTGATCCTGCCGCTCGACCGGGTGGCGGAGGGCTGCCAATGACCGGCTGGAGCAGTCCGATGCCGCATGGGAGACTCGGCAAGAGGAGACGAACATGAAGCAGCCGCCTTCATTCGGCGTGGCGTCCTTGCTCTTCGCCATGGCGACACTCTGGGGCTCGACGCTGTCCGGTAGCCAGGATCGCGACAAGAGCGCGGGGATACCAGAGCCGTTCATCGGAGCCTGGCGTCTGGTCGCGCTCGAGGTGGTCGACGCAGACGGTACGGTGGTTCACCGCGGTGACAGTTCCGGCATGTTCGTCTTCACACGCGAAGGCCGCCTGGCGGTCCAGGTCATGGATCGAAGGCCGCTGGCTGCCCCCCCGGCCGGGTCGGAGCCGTACTCGCGAGGCGGCTACGAGGCCACCTTCGGCCGATTCGAGGTCGACGAACGGACGCACACCTTCACGTACCACGTCGAGGGCAGCCTGGTCCGCGCCCTGGTCGGCAAGGCGCTGCCGCGTGCCTACGAGTTCAAGGGCAACCAGCTCATCGTGAAGTCCACCAACCCCGCGGAGCGCTGGCGCGCGGTGTGGGAGCGCTACTGAAGACGGTGATCCCCACCGCGGCAGGCAGGCTCGTGACGCACTCGGGCAGAGTACTGGAGGAGAGGAGCACGTGAAGAGACGCACGCTCGGGAGAAGCAGGTATCGAAGTGCCCCGGGGTGTCGCGGATGAGCGCGTGGGCGCCAGACGAACTGCGCAGGATCGCGGAAGCCGATGACCTTCACATTTCGCCCTTCCGCCGGGACGGGGTGACCTACGGGACCCCGACGTGGATCTGGTCCGTCGTGGTCGGCGACGCGCTCTACGTACGCGGCTACAACGGGCAGGACTCCCGTTGGTATCAGGCGGCGGTGCGGCAGAGGGCGGGGCGGATCACCGCCGCCGGCATGACGATGGAGGTCGGCTTCGAGCCGGTCGACGGCCCGATCAACGACCTCGTGGACGACGCCTATCGGAAGAAGTACCGCGGCAGCCCGTACCTCAGCCCGATGATCGGAGCGGGCGCCCGCTCTGCCACGGTCAAGGTCATGCCGCGGGACACACAATCCCGTGTGACACTTCCGCCCCGCCTGCGTACATAACTCGGGCGCGCGGCGCCCAGGTGGTGGACAGCCCAAGACAAGGATGGATCATGGAATCGCAGAGTAGCCACACACTGGGCAGCAGGGCCGAGCCGTGGATTGCACTGGCCCTCTGCGCCGCGGTGCTGGCGGCCGGGGCACTGGAGCAGTTCGTTCGCAACCGGCCGGCCTACGCCGGGACCTTCGCTCCGGACTGGCTCCCCCTCGCCGCCGCCGGGCTCGCCGCGGCGGGGATCATGCAATTGAATGGTCGCCCCCAGTGGCTTCGCGTACGGCGGGCGCTGCGTTGGAGCGGTCTCCTGCTGATGGTGTGGGCAGCGAATGGGCTACCGTTCGACTTGCTTCGCCTGACACCGGCCTCATCCCGCTTGGCGTCGACTGGCCGGGGCTGGCGACCCGGACGTTGGCTCTCGCCGCCGCCGTCGTGCTCGCGCGTCTCGCCCTGGCGCGCCCGGCCGCCCCTGCATCCACCCGCGCAGCTACCTGGTACGGTTACGCCGCGTTCGTGCTGGCGCTGCCCTACCCGGTTCTCAGGACATGCTGGGCGCTCGGAGGGACGCTCGGGCTCAGTTGGCCCGGCGCGGCCGGCCAGGGCTTCGCCCCATTGCTGCTTGCCATCCCGTGGCTGCTGGCGGCCGCTCTGTCCCTGCTCCTGGTTTCAACGCGGCGCTGGATGCCGCGCCGGCTGTTGCTGGTCGCAGGCTGGTCCGCCACCGCCATCGTCGCCATGATCGGGCCGGCGGCCTGCTGGTCGCTGGTCACGCAGGTTAGTCGGCGGCGGCGATCCTGGCCCCGAGGGCATCGCGATCTGGGTCTTTGGTCTCTTCTACGGCAGCTGGCTCCTCTGGGCTATAGCCGCCGGTGCCGCCACCCGCTCGTATCAGTTGCGTAGTGCAGCTCTGCGGATGTCCTCGCCGATGTGACCGTGCGCGCAGCGTGAGGCACGAGCACGTCTCCGGCGTCAGGTCCCGATGGACGATCGCCCGCTGGTGCGCCGCGCCGAGACACGCCCCCGTTTGCAGCGTCGTGCTCTGGATGCGGTGGGCCGCACTGTAGACCCCCGCCGGCCTCACGCGGACGAAGGCCTTGTTTCGGAAGCGTTCTGGCCTTATCCTCGCCGCAGCCAATTCCCCGACGTATAGAGAGAGTCCGGACGCATCTGTGAGCAGGCTGCCGGCTCGTGGTGCCGGCGTGCGTTACTGACTGGCTTGGCCCGAGGCGGGAAGCTTCGAAGCGATAGTTGGCCGAGGAGACTGAACGCCCCGGTCGCCGGATGCTGAGGGCCGAGAGGTGTTGGCGGTTGAGAGGCGCGGCGTCAAAGGAGGTCTTGTGAATCACAGAGCTGTCCCGGTGTTCGTGCTCGCGCCAGTGCTCGCGCTGGCGGGAGCTGCGGTGGCGCAGACGAAGACGTCCGGAACGATCAGCTGCGGGAAGCCGGATCCGGCGTACTCCCTCGACATCGGCGACCGCCCGGGTCACGCGGTCGGGCTGGTCAAGTTCGAATGCACGTGGACGAAACCGATGGAGATCGAGGGTGTGCAGACGAAGGATGGCTACGACGTCGTCACCAGCGACGCCAACGGCACCAAGTCCCGTGGAAGCGGGTATCACGTCAGCAACATGGCCAACGGCGACAAGATCTTCGTGCGCTTCTCCGGCACGGACACGATGACCAAGGAGGGCAAGCCCGAATCAACAAGTGGAACCTGGAGCTACACCGGCGGCACCGGCAAGATGAAGGGAATCACCGGCAAGGGCACATACAGAGGCAAGCCCGATGCCAGCGGCAACATGGTGTCTGAGATCGAGGGAGAGTACCGGCTGCCCGCCAAGAAGTAGATTTTTCGCTACCGAAGTGGATTGGCCGCGGCGGCGCTGCCGGGTTAGGGCGTTCGACCCGCGCGCTAGCGTGCTGGGGATTCCGAGGGCCGTCTGCTCGCTCAGGGCCGCCGGGGCAGCGGGCTCGTCGCCTTCTCCTGCCGCGGCAGGTCGTTCTGCCCCTGCGGCCCATAGGTCGCGCTGGGGGCAGAGTCGCCGCCAGAAAGGTAGGCGAGATCGACGCCTTCCCGGACCTGGCGCAGAGCTACCGCCGCTCCGTCACTTGGCGCTCCCAGGGCGAGCGACATCCCGGCGCTCGCCACACCGAGCGCGAACCCGCCGCGTGATGTAGTCGCTCGATGGAGGGTTTTCGCCGAGGCCCAACGAGTGGAGCAGCTCGTGGATCACGATCGCCTCGGCGTTCCTGGAGTCGCGGGACATCTCGCGCTGGAAGCGAGCGCCGCACACGAAGATGGCGCGGCTTCCGGGCTTCGTGATCGCGAGGTTGGGTCCGCGACAGGCGGACTCGGGGGCGTCGTAGAAGAAGACCTGCGTCATGTACTCCGAAACGGCGAGGCCATGAGTCGCGAGGACGGAGCGCAGGGGCTGGCCTGAAGCGTCGGTGAACTCGTCGAGCAACCCCTGGCAGCGTTCGTCGACGAACTGGTCGGCCGCGCCGTGGATGGCGCGCGCCAGCGCGTATCGGTGTGCGGCGAGGCTCAGCCGGGCGGTGCCGCTGTCGTTGACACCTTCCCCGGCCAGCAGGCCTTCGCGCGAGACGGCGGCATCGAACATCACGAGCGTCACGGCCAGAAACGCGACGCAGACACGCCGGCCAGCGGGCGACTTCGGAGACATCGGCCACTCCTTTCGGGAGCGGCCTGGCCAGGCGCGACCCTTAACACCGTCGAAGTTAGGAGCCGAGGGTCCGCGAATCCTCGCCGTTTTCCTGCCGAACTGCGGTTTCTGCCGGTGACCGTCCCTTCGCGTGCGCTTGCCCGTCGCCGACACCGGGGGCTAACATCGCCACGACTCCCGGGACCAGCCTTGGACTCGACCGCGACCCGCGTCCGCTTCGGAGCCTTCGTCTTCGACCGCGAGGCGCGCCAGCTTCGCAAAGGCGACTCGCCGCTGCGGCTTAAGCCTCAGGCGTTCGAGCTCCTGGACCTGCTGATCGCGCGCCGGCCCGCCGCGGTCTCGAAGCAGGAGATCCGCGACCGGCTCTGGCCGGACACGTTCGTCTCGGAGTCGACCCTGAGCTCGCTCGCCGCGCAGGTGCGACGCGCGCTCGGCCGGGAGGGCGCCAAGGCCGTCCGGACGGTCCATGGCTTCGGCTATGCCTTCGAGGCCGAGGCCACCGAGGAGAAGGCGCGGCGCGGGCCGGTCTCGATCGCGGCTCAGGTCACGTGGAACCGCCGCACGATCGTGCTGTTGGACGGCGAGAACGTGATCGGCCGCGATCCGGACGTCGCGGTCAGGATCGAGGCGCCAGGCGTCTCACGGCGTCACGCGCGCATCCTCGCGGAGGGCGGCCGTTTCGTGCTCGAGGATCTGGAGAGCAAGAACGGCACCTACCTGCGTGACGTGCGCTTGTCGCCCTCGGGCGAGATTAGCGGACGGCGACGAGTTCCGGCTGGGTCAGACGCTGCTGGTCTTCCGCGTCCTGCGAGAGGGCGGCCCGACTGCTACCGAGCGCTGACGCGACGACCCGCGGCTCCCGCAGGTCGCTCTCGACCTTGACACCGCCATCGAACCCGGCTTCCATAGCGGCCATTCTTTCCGCGATCGGGACGAACGCAGCATCGCCCGCACAAGGAGCGGGTCCAGTGCCCTGCAGCCGGAGGGTCCGACGGCCATGGGATACCGTTCTATTGGCCTGTGGACTCCTCGCAAGCGCCGCGGTCCTTGGCGCGCAGACGACCAGCGCGACCGTGTCGGGCTCTGTGAAGGACTCCCAGGGAGCGGCCGTGGTCGGCGCCCAGGTGACGCTCACGAGCCGCACGCAGGGTCATTCGATCCTCGCCACGACCGGCGACGAGGGGCTGTTCGTGCTGCCGATCGTCCGGGCGGACCGCTACACGCTGCGTATCGCCAAGCAGGGCTTCAGGACCGCGGAACGAACGAACGTCGTGGTCGGCCCGAACGACCGGTTCTTCACGGGGGTGCTCACGCTCGAGGTGGGCGGGATCGAGTCGAGGTGCGCCTCGATGCATTCAACGCCCTAAACCACACGAAGTTCACGGGCGTCAACAGCACCGCGGACTTCGCGAGCCTCACCGACTGGACGATCACGAACCTGCCGTACGACGCGAGCGGCAACCTGGTCCGCCCGAACGGCTTCGGGACCGTGAGCGGCGCGGCTCCCCCGCGTACGCTTCAGCTCGTCACGCGCCTGACGTTCTAGAGACGAGCGCCTCAGCGGAAGTTCTCGATCAGCATCAGGTCGCTGCCCTCGCCTTGGATGCTGCCGTAGAGGATCGACTTGCCGTCGGGAGCGACCGCCAGTCCGAGCTCGTACCTGTCGAGCGTGCCGAGGAGCCGGTCGCGGCCGGTGGCCGGGTCCCGCAGGTAGAGCGGCGCTTGCCGAGCCTGCGGCAGGCCGCAGCCAACGTGGTAGAGGCCGGCCGCGTGCGCCGCGAAGCCCCGGTAGCTTACACACTCGACGACGGTGCGCTCCGTAGTCCCCCCGATGTCGGCGGCCAGCAGCGGTGCTCCTCCGAGCGTGGCGGGCATGAAGAAGAGCGTCCGACCGTCGACCGCCTCGTGGGAGTAGGAACCGGCCTCGCGCGTGACACGCTCTTCGGCTCCGCCTCCCGCAGGAGCGCGCCAAATGCTGCGAACGCCCGCGCGGTCGGAGCTCCAGTAGAGATAGCGGCCGTCGCGCGACCAGCTCGGCAGGTTGTCGTCACCCGGGTGTGTCGTGAAGCGGTGCGGCGGGCCGCCGCCCGTGTCGATCGTCCAGATGTCCCAGCGCCCGTCTTCGCCGAGCGAGTCGAAGGCGATCGTCCGGCCGTCCGGCGAGAAGCGGGGCGAGCCCTGGAACAGGCCGGGCCCGCGCGTGAGCTGGGTCGGATTCGACCCGTCGGCCTCGGCCAGCCAGATCTGGCTCGCGTCGCCCTCGCGGCTCGACTCGAACGCGAATCGCTTGCCGTCAGGGGAGTAATCCGGAAAGCGATCAGTGAACGAGGACGTCACGAGGGTCTCGGAGCGGCCACCCGGCACGAAGCGGGCCACCGCCTGATGGCCGTACCACCTCTCGAATGCGAGGCGGTTCCCCTTGGCGGGTATCGCCACGCTCGCCACCCGAAACCCGGCGAGCTCGATCTGTTGAGGCTCCTGGCCGCCCCCGGCCGGGACGCGCCACAGTCGGCCGATGACGCCGGCGGGGTAGACGACGGACCTCGCGTCGGACGTCCAGGCGGACCCCCAGCGGAGCCAGATCGGCTTCGTCGTCAGGCGCCGGGACGAACCCGTAGCCATTGCGTCGGCCGTCAGGTCGATGACGTCGAGATGGCAGGTGGAAGGGCTGAGACACGACGCGTACGCGAGGTGCCTTCCGTCGGGAGAGAAGGCAGGGAATTTGTCGAAGCTCGGCGCGCGTGGCGCCGTGGCCGCGCGGACCTCTCCCCCGGAAACGTTGATGAGACGGATCCCCCGCTCTGCGGCTGCAGGATCGTGTTGCGCCGCGAAGGTCGCCCCCGTTGCCAGCCAGCGGCCGTCGGGAGACCAGGACATACCTTGGCCGGGTCGCTCGTCGGTCAGCTTGCGGTCAGGGCCCCCGAGCGGCGAGACGACGTGGATCGTCACGGTCGTGACCCCACCCTTGTTGGACGCGCGCACGAAGGCGATCTGTCGCCCGTCGGGGGACCAGGTCGGGTCCCAATCGGGCGCCGGATCGGTCGTGAGCTGGCGGACTTCCGAGGAGCCGATCAGCTTGATGTAGATGTCCGTGTTGTCCGATCTCTCCCCTCGCGACTCGAAGGCCACCTGCTCGCCGTCGGGCGAGAAGCTCGGGTTGCTCTCGGATCCCGTCGTGGTGGTGAGCGGCACCAGCCGTGCCGGCGGGAGCGGCAGCTCGCGGCCTCGCAGCACACCCCACGCGATCGCGGCGGCGATCAGGCTGACGGCGAGAGCGAGGGCGATCCAGCGCCTTCGGCCTCCCGCGCGCACGGCAGCATCCAGCTTGCGCTGCGAGTCCTCGGGCTCGCGGGGGCGCGACCGCCCCTCGTCCGGTGTCGACTCTCGCCCCTGCTTGAGCGCTTCGAACGCGAGAGCCAGGTCGTTGGCAGTTTGGAAGCGGTCCTCGGGTCGCTTCTCGAGGCAACGCCCCACGACCTGCTTCAGGGCACCGACCGCAACTCCGTCCAGCCGCCCGAGGTCGGGTGGGTCGTCGCGCAGGATCGCGGCGACCGTTTCTGCCGCCGACGCGCGCCTGAAGGGATGCCGGCCGCTCAGCATCTCGTAGAGCACGGTCCCGAGCGAGAAGATGTCGGAGCGCGCGTCGAGGACCAGCCCCTGCGACTGCTCCGGCGCCATGTAGCTCACAGTGCCGGGCGCCACGCCGGGCCCCGTCACATCCGCGGTCGTCTCCTCGCGCGGCTGCGGTGACGTCGCGGAGACCCGCGCCAGGCCGAAGTCGATGATCTTGACGATGCCGGCGCTGGTCAGGAACAGGTTCGCCGGCTTCAGATCGCGGTGGACGAGCCCGCCCGTGTGCACAGCCGCGAGGCCGCGCGCGATCTGCGCCGCGTACTCGAGCACCTCGCGAGTGCGTAGCCCGCCCGGCTTCATCACCTCGGCGAGCGTCGAGCCTTCCAGCAGCTCGAACACCAGGTACGCGCGTCCGTCCTGGCGGCCCACGTCGAAGACCGTGAGCACGTTCGGGTGCGAGAGCGCGGCCGCCGCCTTCGCCTCGCGCTCGAAGCGTTTCACCCGCTCCGGGTCCGACGACAGCTCCTCGGGCAGGATCTTGACGGCGACGTCTCGCTGCAGCTCGGCGTCGCGGGCGCGGTACACCTCGCCCATGCCGCCCGCGCCGAGCGGGGCCATGACTTCGTAACGTCCGAGCATCCGGCCCGGTGGGAGCATGTTGGCCTGAAACGATAGAACGATAGATCATTTGATCTGCGGTCGCTACGGACTGCTGCGCGTCCGACGTCACCGAAGCGGCCAACGCAGACAGTCGGTGGGCCGGGACGCGCCGAACGGCGGCCGGAGACTCCGGGCGCGGCAGCCAACCTCGCGCCCGTCGAGGGCACGGGCGTGCAGAGCGCCTGCTCCCGGGCAGGCGACGTCATCGTGGCGGGCGCGGTCGAGCGGGACAGCCCGGAGGGTGCGGGATCTCAGACTGGCTCCCACCCTGCCGGCACGCCCTAGCCGTCGCCCTGCTCGGCGACGTGGAGGCGCTCCCGTACCGGGGGTGGCGGCTTCTCCGCCTCGGGGCTGCTCAGGCCGAGGTGGTCGAGGATGCGCCCGACCACAGCCGCGCGAAGCCGTGCTCGAGCAGCCCGCAGCGCAGGAACTCCCGCAGCACCCGCTCCACGACCGCTCGCAGTGGACCGTGCTGGCGGGTGAAGCGCCAGGGCCAGACCCGCAGCAGCTCCTCCAGGTGACGCTCGACGGAACTGGCACAGCGGCGAGTCGCGAGGCTTCCGCGGCCGGTACACCCGGCAACTGATCTCCACGCCCAGCCCCAGGCCGGGGGAGAGTCGCCGCCGCGGCCTGTTCGGACCGCCGCACCGCATCCGCATCGACAGCAGCGTCCATGCCTCCCGGCGGCGCTGAGGATCGGCGTCCGCGAGGGACTGCCCTCGAGCCGCGCGCGGCGTCACTCCCAGCGCAGCGACTCGATGGGGTCGAGGCGCGAGGCCTTCACCGCCGGGTAGGCGCCGAAGAAGACACCGACCCCCATCGAGACGAGCAGGCCGACGAGCGGCGACCAGAGCGGGATGGCCGTGGGTAGCGCGGGCACGGCCGCCTTCACGGTGACCGAGATGAGCAGCCCCAGGATCACTCCGACGACGCCCCCGATGCTGCTCAATGTGGCCGCCTCGACCAGGAACTGGCCGACCACGTCGCGCCGGCGGGCGCCGCAGGCGCGCCGCACGCCGATCTCGCGCGTCCTCTGCGTGACCGAGACCAGCATGATGTTCATGACCCCGACGCCGCCGATGACGAGCGAAATGAGGGCCACGAAGACCATGGCCCCGGTGATGCCGCCCGTGATGGCCCGGAACTGCGAGATGAGCTGGTCCGGCGTGATGAGCGCGAAGTCGTTGGGCTGGTCGAAGGGCACGCGGCGCCGCGCCCGCAGGGCGGCCACCGCCCTCTCGATCACCGCCGGCATGTCCTCCGTCCGCCTGGGCACGATGTTGATTTCCACGCCCTGCCTTTGCGCGCGGAAGGCGAACTGCCGCTCGAACGCCGCGTAGGGCACGACCACCTTGTTGTCGGGCGAGAAGCCGAACTGCGCCCCCTTCTTCTCCAGCACGCCGATGACGCGGTAGCGCAGGCCCTCGACCGTGATGTCCTTCCCGATCGGATCTTCCTTGGGGAAGAGGGCCTCCTGCACCTCCCCCCCCAGCACCGCGACGAGCGCGTGGTGCTGCACCTCCGTGGGCGTGAAGCAGCGCCCGCGGCCGATGCTCTGTGCGGTCGTGGTGGGATAGAACTCGTCGCTGCCCGAGACGTACGGGCCGTTGGCCTCGAGGTTCCCGTTCTTGACGTGGAGGAGGGCGTCGGCGTAGGACGTACAGGACCCCCACCGTCGCGTCCGGGAGCAGGGCGCGCAGCGCCGCCGCGTCCTCGATGGTCAGGTTCTTCCGGCGTCTCTCCTCGTCGCTCAGCGGGCCGCCGGGGCCGAAGCGGTCCTCGTACTTGCGGATCTCGAGGCGGTTGGCGCCGAAGGTCTGGAGGTTGCCGATGATGTTGTTGTTGAAGCCGGTGACGATGGCCACCATCGCCATCACCGTGGTCACCCCCACCACGATCCCCAGGACGGTGAGGGTGGAGCGCAGCTTGTGCTCGACGATGGAGCTGGCGGCGAAGCGGACGTTGCCCGCGAAGCCGCGCACGAAGCGGGACCCAGGCCCTCATCGCGCGTCCTCACTCAAACCGCAGCGCCTCCACCGGAGTGAGCTTGGCAGCGGCGGCCGCGGGCGCCAGGCCGGCCACGAGGCCCGTGACCGCCGCCGTCACGAGGCCGATGAGGATGAAGCCCAGCTTCACCTGCGCGGGGAAGATCTGGTTCACGGCCAGGGCCACCAGCGCCCCGGCCACCACGCCGCCCGCGCCGCCGAGTGTCGCCAGAAGCGACGACTCCATCAGGAACTGCCGCTTGATGTCGCGCTTCCTCGCCCCCAGCGCCATGCGCAGCCCGATCTCCGGAGTGCGCTCCACCACCGAGACGAACATGATGTTGGCGACCACGATGCCTCCGACCACCAGGGAGAGGCCCGAGATGAGCATCATGACCGCGAAGGCCGCCGCGGAGATCGAACGCCACAACGACTTGATGGCTTCCGCGCCGACCACGCCGAACGGATCTTCGGCGGTGAACGGCGTCCGCCGCAGGGAGCGCAGCAGCGTCCGGACTTCCCCCTCCGTCTCCGGGAGGCCCTTCATGCCGCCGACCGGACGCACCATGATCGCGATCCCGTCGTCCGAGGTCATCACCTTCTGGAGGAACGAGAGGGGCACGAACATCACGTTGTCGCGGTTCTGTCCCAGCACGTTGCCGAGCTTGGACTGGAGCCCGACGACGCGGAGCGGATAGCCGTGCGACGTACACCGTGCGGCCGATGGGGTCGAGGTTCGGGAAGAGCTGGTCCTTGATGTCGTGGCCGATGATGGCCACCGCCGCCGCGTGCTCGTCTTCCAGGGGCGTGAAGAAGCGGCCCGCCTCGAGGTCCACGTTGAGCAGGGTCAGGACGTTGGCCGTGTAGCCGGTAACGGGCACGTTCGAGAGCTTCCGGGGGCCGAGGTGCACGTTGGCGAACTGCTGGCCCTGCGCGCCCACGGCGGCGCAGGACCGGCACTCCGCGCTCACGACCTGCAGGTCGCGCATGGTCACCGGCTTGCGCTTGGTGGCCATGACGAATTCCTGCCGGCTGCGGAGGATGCCGTACTTGGTGAAGACGATGACGTCGGGGTTGAGGTTGACGACCTTGTTCAGGACGTAGTCGTTGAGGCCGTTGATGACGGAGAGGACGGAGACCACGGTCATCACGCCGATGATCACGCCCAGGAGCGTGAGCCCCGACCGCAGCTTGTTCAGGCGCAGCGCCTGGAGCGAGACGGCGAACAGCTCGGAGAAGCGCATGGCTCCTTCGCGCCGGCAGGTCAGGACGTCCCGGCGCCCTGCCCTTCGGCGGCCTTCTTCTCCTTCTCCGACATCTTCTTGACGCGATCGCCGTCCTTGATCTCGCGCAGCGCCTTGAAGGGACCGGTGACGATCTCCTCGCCCGCCGCGACCCCGGAGACCACCTCGACCATCAGCTCTCCCGTGATCCCGGTCTTGATGGACACGAACACCACCTTGCCGTCGCGCAGCGCGTAGACCCCCTGCTCCGTCTTCAGCTTCCCGGCCTCGTTCTTCTCGCCCTTGGGCGAATCGCGCACGATCACCGCGGCCAGAGGCACCGCGGCCACCTTCTCCTTGACGGCGGTGACGATGTCGGCGGTGACGGAGAAGCCGGGCCGGATGCTCGGGCGGCGGCGCCAGGACCTTCACCTTGACCTTGAAGTTGATGGCGTCGGAGGTGGTGGTCAGGCCCTGGAGGTCCGGGTCGTCCTTGAGGATCGGCGAGTTCCCCACCTCCGTGACCAGGCCGTCGAACGTCCGCCCGGGATAGGCGTCGATGTTGAGCAGCGCCTTCTGCCCGACCTGCACCGTCGGGGTGTCCGTCTCGTCCACCATCAGCACCGCCTCCACCGTCGACATGTCGGAGACGGTGAGCAGCTGCGTGCCGGGGTTGTTCATGGTGCCGATGACCGTGACCTCGCCCGCCTTCACCCGCAGCGTGGTCACGATCCCGTCGATGGGCGCGCGCACGGTGGTCTTCGAGAGAGTGTCGCGGTTGGCGCTGAGGCCGGCGCGCATCTGGTCCACGCGGTTCTGGGCGGCTTCGAAGGCGGAGCGGGCGGTCTCCAGACCCGACTGGGTCCGCTGGAAGTCGGCCTCGGACGTGATCCGCGCTTCGTAGTTCCGCCGCGCCCGGTCGAAATCGCGCTCGGCCTGGGCCATGTTCTCCTTGGCGGAGTCGCGGTCGGACAGGCTGGCCTTGAGGGCCGCGCTGGAGCCGGCCTCCTCCGCCGCGGCGCGGTTACGGTCGATCTGAAGGAGGAAGTCTCCCTTCTTGACCTTGTCGCCCTCGCGCACGGCCAGGTTCACGACCTGGCCCTGCACGAGCGCCGACATCTCGACCTTGTTCTCCGCCTGGATCTTGCCGTTGGCGGTGACCTTGGAGACGATGTCCTGCGTCGCGACCCGGGCGGTGAGGACGGGCGTCGCCTTGTTCCGGTTGCGCGCGACGGCCGCCCCGGCGCCCAACACGAGCACGCTGGCCACGATGATCCAGATGAGGCGCTTGCGACGAGTCAAGATGCGCCACGCTATCGAAATCCCGACCGTCGGTCAACGGTCGGTCTGATGCACGGCGCGAAACGATGCGCAGCCCCCACCGCCGAGTTCGTCAGGAAGAACGCCGGCCTCGACTTCACGCTCCACGACCTCCGCCGCACCTGCGCCACGGGACTACGTCGAGGCGCTGCTCCGCGAAGACGAGAAGCAGGGCGAGGTCGTTGACTTTTGACTTCGACCGCGCCGCGGCGGCCTCTGCAGCGCGATAGGCCGGTGAGCAGCCGGCGTCCGTCGCGCCGACTAGAGCTTTCGGCCTTTGGCTGCCTGTCCTCGGAGCAGAAAGGTCAGCGGGAACTCGCCCTCTCCGCAGATCTTGAAGGAGCCGAAGTCCTTGTACCAGGGCCCCTCGGGCGCCTCAGGCTCGGACTCACGCCAGAGTTTCAGGAGCAAGAGATCCTCCTCCCTTATCTGGCGTTCCCTCAGCCTGAGCAGGAGATGTTTCCGGATCGACTCGGGAAGATTCGTCCAGCGAATCCTCGGCATCACTCGCCGAAGGTCAACCGGGCGAGTTCCTCTCGCAGCCGCTCGGATTCTTCCGGGTCGGTGGCTTCCTTGAATCGCCGGGCCAGGTCGAGGAACTGAGTCTTCTCGGCTTCCTTGGCCTGCAAGCCCGTCTCGATCAGGTCTACGAGTACGCGGTTGGCACTCGTCCGTCGCGCCTTCGCGATCGCGCGCACACGTCTAGCGGTCGGCGTTGGGAGCGACACGCTCTGCCGAACAACTGAACCCATGCCGAAATTGTACACCATGATGCACCATTCTGCACCAACGGCCACCCGAGCGAGACACCTAGGAGCCTGTCCGAGTAAGGCCGACGCCAGAAGCGGGAGCAGCCGATCCTGGCGAAGGAGTGGTGGGATAGGTGCGGGGACTCGTTCTGGAACGAGTTGGCTTGCTTCTGCGTGAAGCTGGGGTCAGCGCGGTCGTGATCACGCTGTCGCCCGGTAGAGTTTCAGCATGTTGTGCGCCGTGGTCACCAGTGCCCGCTCCTCGCCGACGGCCTTGAGCTCGCGCCTGAGGAATTGGCGAAAGCTGCGGGCCTGCTTGATCTGGCCGAAGACTGGCTCGGGGAGGATCTGGCGCCAGGCGTAGGTCGCACGACCACGCAGTGTCAGGAGTCTGCGCTTCATCCGTTCCTTGGGCGTGAGATTCTGCGGTGGGCGACCCCGCGGCGCCGGTGGCAGCGGATCCGAGTGCTTGCACCGCTCGGCGGCGACATGGGGGTCGATGCCCATCCGTTCGAGATCGGCCACGTTCTGCGCCGACCAGTACCCGGCATCCGCCATCACCCTCTTCGGCTTGCGAGGCAGCACACGTGAGATGCGCTTGACGACCGGGATGAGCTCCTGTACGTCAGGAGCGGCATTCGTCACGTGCTGGGAGACGATCACCTGTGAGCGTTCATCGACCGCGATCTGCGCGTTGTAGCCTTGGATGTAGTTGCGACCGGCCTGCTGTCCCCACGACTCGGGATCGGTAAAGCTGCGCTGCGCCTCCGGGTTGCGCTGCCCTGCAAGTAGCTCTGGACGCACGCTTTCCGCCGACGCCGATCGCCCCATTGCCTGGCCTGTCGCGAACTCGAGGGGGGAGTCGTCCGCGACGCCGCGGGTCCGTGACGAGGTATGATCGCCGTATGAAGGGCAGGGCGGCGTCCACCGGTGAGCCATGACTGAGGTCACCCTCCAAGTGCCGGATGACATGCTTCTGGCTCTGAAGCTGACGCCCGAGCGGTTCCGAGACGAGGTTCGCCTGGCGGCGGCGGTGAAGCTCCTGGAGCTCTAGGGCGGCTTTCTTCCGGTGCCGCGGCCCGTCTCGCCGGCCTTGCGGTCCCAGTCTTCCTCGCGAGGCTCGCCGACTACGGCGTTTCGGCCTTCCGCATGAACGAAGCGGAGATACGCGAAGACGCTCAACGTGCCTGAGGTCATCTGCGACGTCTCCCCCGTCCAGTACCTCCATCAAGCCGGGCTCCTCGACATTCTCCGGCTCCGGTACGGCGCCATCACGATTCCGGCAGCCGTCGCCGCCGAACTCCACGAGGGCAGGCTGCGCGGCGTGGACCTCCCCGGCTTCGAATCGCTCGACTGGATGCGAATCCGCCAGCCCACTGGCCGGCTGCTCCTTCCGATCATCACCGACCTGGGTGCGGGCGAGCGGGAGGTCCTGGCCCTCCGGACCGAGACTCCG
This sequence comes from uncultured Acidobacteriota bacterium, assembly GCA_963831755.1. Taxonomy (GTDB): domain Bacteria; phylum Acidobacteriota; class Vicinamibacteria; order Fen-336; family Fen-336; genus DATBSL01. Next base: position 5,107 of record CAWHRC010000015.1, on the reverse strand, counting down.
AACTCCCTCGTCACCTGATGGTTGCCATGGTGGAAGCCGGTACTGAGCAAGCCGTCGATCTCGGCTGCGCCGACGAGGCGTATTTCGCGGCTCTCGAGCGCGTCCTCAGGTCGGTCGTCGATGCGCTTCCGTCACTACCGGAGTCGGCGCGGTCCTCCATCGTGCAACGCCTGCGACAAGTGGCCGAGAGGGCCGAGTCGACCGGATGGGGCTACGGCGACGCGGTCCGCGAGATCACAATGCCGGCACTGTCACCACGGTCAGAACGCAAATCACAGCGCCGCGCTCGCACTTGACCGGGCACGCTTTACCTGCCCGGGCCACGGAGCGGACTGCGTCTACCGAGGCAGACCTGGGGTCAGTGGTCAGCCTTGGCCAGCCCAGCGGCGGTAGGCCTCGATCCATTCGGCGCCGGCCGGGGCTGGCGAGGGCAGCGCCAGATCGAGGATGGGAATCGCTTGGCGGAGGCGGCCTCGCGTGCAGATCGCGACGATCTCGTCCCGCTGGGTCAGCTCGACGCCTCTGACCCTCACGGGTATCCCGAGCAAGGTCGTATCGAACGGCACGGTGAGGCGATCCACGATCACCGTGTAGAAGCTCCCGATCTCCTCTGACTCCCCGTAGGCGTCGACAGTGGCTTCCTCGATCATCTCCAGCAGCCGGGCCCTGCTCGTCGAGCGGCGCTTCAGTCTCGCGCGCGACCTCGGTGCCTTCCTGGCTCTCAATCAGCCTCCTCAAGAGAGGTCGAGCGCGTCCGGCCCATTCACAGCGTCGGCGTCGTACTCGACCACCACCTCTTGGCTCGCCTCGCCAAAGCCGAGCGGGGCCTCGCCACGCGCGTAGCCGATGGCGGCGGTACCCCCGCAGCCGACGCTCGAACATCCGCAGGAGCATCGGGACTTCGCGATCAACGTAGTCGTAGATCCGGACCTCGGTCTTGCCGGGGTGGAGGCGGTGCAGCCGTCCCGTGTACTGCACGAGCGTGCCTTTCCAGGAGACGGGCAGGGCCAGAAACAGTGTGTCGAGGCGCGCATCGTCGAAGCCCTCGCCAACGTAGCGACCCGTGGCCAGAACCAGACGCTCTTGATCGGAAGGGATCGCGGCAAGCTGGTCCCTGGCAGCGTTCCGCCCCCGAGCGGTCATGTTGCCGTGAAGGACGACGAGGTGGCGGGCGAACTTCTGCAGCCGGTCTGCGAAGAACTCGAGATGGTCCCTCCTCTCCGTGAGCAGGATCGGGGACCGCCGTTCCTCGAGGGACGCGATCACGTCATTCAGGATCATGTCGTTGCGCTTCTCGTCGGCCGCGAGGGCTGCGTAGAGCTCCTGGATGCTCGGTGTTTTCGAGCGGGCGGCGTCGCGGAAGACCGTCTCGCGCACGACGAGACAGTGCTCGAATGGCCGCCGGCCGGCCTCGCTCTTGGCATTCACCGCGAAACGGACCGGCCCGAGCTGCATCTCGGTGATGGGGTGCTGGCCGTCACGCCGCTGCGGCGTCGCCGTGAGGCCCACCAGGTAACGGGCCTTCACCTCCGCCAGCACCCGCTCGAACGACACCGCTGGCACGTGGTGGCACTCGTCCACGATCACTTGGCCATAGCCAACAACCAGATCGGCCACCTTGTCAGCGCGAACGAGGCTCTGGATCATCGCCACGTCGAGCCGGCCATTCGCCGAGCACTTCCCGCCACCGAGCTGGCCAATGGCCTTTGGCTCAATTCCCAGAAAGAGGGAAAGCTGGGCGCGCCACTGGTCGAGGAGGGGGCGCCGGTGCACCAGGACCAGCGTACTGCAGGCCCGCTCAGCGACGAGGTATACCCCGACCACCGTCTTGCCCCCGCCGGGCGGGGCAACAAGCACGCCGATGTCGTGGGCGAGCAGCGCGCCGGCCGCCTGGCGCTGGGCAGGCGTCAACTCGCCGCGACTGGAGTCCCTCTCCACTCTCTCTCTTGTCTTCCACGTCGAGCGCGACCCCGTGTTCACCCAGCAGCGCTTCCAGATCAGGGCGGCATCCCCTCGGAAGGCCGACGTACCGCGCCAGATCCTCAGCACAGGCGATCACTCGCGGCGTCAGGGCCGTCGAGAGCCGCATGCTCTGCTTCTTGTAGAACTCGGGATTCTGGAAGGCAGCGAGCCTCTTGATCTGGTTCAGCATCGGAGGAGGCAAGCCGGCCTTCTCAACGAAGAGACGCTGGGAGAGCACCGCCCGTACCCGCTCCGGGAGCGGCTCCGTGATTCGAACGAGACGCTGTCGGCCCGATGGCGGGCGAGCCCATGGCTCGGCTTCCTCCTCGTCAGCAGACTCCACCCTGCGCAGCCCGACCACGGAACCTCGTCGCGCCGCTTCTCCGGCGATTCTCTCTACGGTCCCGCGATCGATCTTGGGAACGGCCGCGAGATAGGCCCACTGCGCATCGCCTGGCAAGGGCTGAAGCTGATCGCCGAGGAACACGGTGTTCCCGTGCTGTCGAGGCCCGTGCTGAAGCGGCAGCGCGATCAGGTTACCGAAGCCTCCTCTCGGCATCGTGTCCTGGCTCGGGAAGAGCCGGTCGTAGGAGTCCATGCTCAGCTCGTGACGCCGGGACATGGTCACCGTGATCAGATAGCAGCCCATCCTCCGGGCGATCACGGCCGGGACTGGCTCCAGGAAGAAAGACCAGACATGAGCGCCGTCTCCCGAGCGCGACCGCTCGACCGCGGCCGGAAGACCGACCTGCCGGCACGTAGCCACGAACGCCAGGACGTCGTCCCTCCAAGTGCTCTTGTCGAAGTCCACCGCCAAGAACCAGCAGGTTTCATCCTTGAGCAGCGGATACGCGCCCATGACGTCCCGTCCTTGCAGGTGGGCGAGCACCGTCGCGTCGTCCACGGGGACAAAAGCTTGGTTCGGACACTCGCCGCATTTCACCTTCGGAAGCTCGCAGACGCCGCGGACGAACTTGTTGGTGCAGGCCGGTGCGTAGCCGGGCTTGCCGGTCTTCCTGCTCACGAACCGCGTCGGGAAGACGTCGGCGCGGCCCCGGAAGAGCTGCCGGAACAGCCGGACCTTCTCCTCGGGACTTCGTGGGACCGGCTGGGGCAGACTCTCCGGGAGACACACGCGGATGCCCGGCTCGGCCTGCCCTTGAGCCGCCAGTTCGGCTCGGAGCGCGGCGAGGCGTGTCCGCGCCTGCTCTTGCTTGGCTTCGAGATGGGAAAGGAGAGCCTCGGTCTTCGCGACCTCCGCGATCAGCTGTTCCTTCCCTGCCACGGGTCGCCCTCCGGCCAGGTTCGCCTGTGGCTAACGTACCACCGCCGCCGAAGCCGGACGAGGTCGCTGGCCGTCAGCGACTACGCTTCGCGGGTGTTCATCAAGGGAGTCGCACAGTCACCAAGCCGTGAACAAAGGGCGCCCAGGCGGAGTGATAAGCTAGAGGACATGAGCCCGTCCGCCCACAGGATTCTCGAGGAAGCTCTCGCCCTTCCCGAAGGCGCGCGCACCGAACTGCTGGAAGCTCTGATCGAGAGCCTCGACGGACCCGCCGATGAGCCTGATGAAGTCGAGGCGGCCTGGGCTTACGAGATTGCCCAGCGCCTCCGCGCCGTAGAGACAGGTTCCGTGACCCCCATCCCGTGGGAAGAGGCCCGCAAGGCCATCTTCGGATCACGGGATGACGATGCTCCGCGTCGTTGACGTTCTCCCACAGGCGATAGACGAAGCGCGAGCGGCACGGAATCACTACCTCTCCAAGAGCGCCACAGCCGAAGAGGCGTTCCGGCGGGAGTTGGAGCGTGCAGTCACGCTGATCCGGGAACACCCGGAAACCTGGCCAAGCTACGTCCACGGCACAAGGCGTTTCGTGCTGCATCGCTTCCCGTACAGCGTCGTCTACCGCACGGACGGTGCGTCGTCCCTCATCGTCGCCATCGCTCACGCGAAGCGCAAGCCTGGCTACTGGCGGTCGCGTGGCGACGCGCCAGAGTCTGAGCGAACCGAGTAGGATCGGCCTCCGCGGCGGTGGGTGGCCATACGGCGTCCGGGGCTGTAGGCGCGACGGCCCCGTCTCCCGAGAGTACTGGAGCCGTGCTGGCTCAGATTTGAACTGAGGACCTGCTGATTACGAACTTCCTCCAGGGCCGAGCAGCAGAACTACCAGCACCTAACGTGCTGAATCCTGGCGGATCGGCGGCCATAGACAGCACGGTGATGCACGGTACGTGCTGGTGTTTCGCCACCAGGCCGTGACCAAGTTGATGAGCGCGATTCCATTCCACTTCATGGCGCCGAGCGGGCGGGTGTGTAGACCTCCATCCCTGGAAACGTGCTCCTTGCTCCCGGGGGTCTCTGCGTCGGGGGCCAGAGACTGACCACCCACGACGTAGGCCTTGCCGTTCACGACGCTCGTCGAGAACCAACCCCGTGAGGTGGCAAGGTCGGCGCTCCTCGTCCAACGGGCGCTGGCCGGATCATAGACCTCCACGACGGACAGGGTGCGCATGGTGCGCAACAACTCTTCGGCCGACGAAGCCGATCCGCGGCTGAATGCGCCGCCCATCACGTAGATGCGTCCGTCGACGACACTTGCTCGACATCACGGAGCGCGGAGTCGGCAGCTCCGCAGCCCGTGCCCAGCGATTCGTCGCGGTGTCGTACACCTCCAGAAGCGAAAGCCACTCCCCGCTGCGTCCCGCCACGATCCGCGCTCCGCCGCCGATTGCATAGATCTTCCCGCCGAGGGCGCTGACCGTCATGTGGGAGCGCGGCGTTGGCATGTCCGCCCGGGTGGTCCAGGTGTCGGTCTCCGGGTCGTAGACCTCCACCTTCGAGAAGTCCTGGCCGGTCGCCGTCGGGTCGATAGACTCCCAGCCGCCTTCCGGCCGGTCGTAGCCCCAGCCGCCGATCGCATAGATCTTCCCATCGACCACGGCCGCCGAGAGGGCGTTGCGGGGAGTCGGCATGTCCGCTCTTCTGGTCCACGTGTCCGTCGCCGTATCGTAGGCCTCCACGACCGCGAGCTTGTCGCGCCCAATGGTCGTCCCGCCGATGGCGTAGATCGTCCCGCCTACGGCGCCGGCGCCGAACAACCCGCGCGCAGTGGGCATGTTGGCGCGCGCGGCCCACGTGCCGGTG
>CAWHRC010000014.1:0-124003 GCA_963831755.1 uncultured Acidobacteriota bacterium | reverse complement strand
ACCGAGACGAACTGGACCTCCACATACCGCGCCCTCGACCCTTATGCTTCTCCTGGCGGCCGCTGCGCGACGAGAAGGGCATCCAGCAGGTAGCGCGATGGGCGCGTGCTGGAGCAGCACGGCGCTGCGCGACGATCGCGCTCGGCGACCGACCCGCCAAGGGCGTCCGCGCCCGCCGGCCAGCGGCCTGCGGATCGGCTCGCCAAGGACGACCTCCTGTCGTTGTACGTCTCGCCGATCATCGATGATCACCGCCATGCCGGTGCAGATGGGCGGCGTCTGTGCGTGGCCCTGCCGGCGCCGGCGCTGCGCACCTGTTCGGCCGAACGGCGCCGTGAGCTGGGCGACACCTCGCTGCTCGCCCTTCACTCGCGGATCAGCAACCCCGGCACGAACGCTGCCGCGAGCTGCTGGCGTCGAGCAAGCGGAGCAGCGGCGCCTCGCCATCGAGGGCCTGGGCCGAATCGCCGACCACTCCATGCTGGACGCCTTCAAGAAGGACTTCCAGCGCGAGAAGAACGCGGACGTGCGGCTGGCCTACAACTTCGCGCTGGTGCTGCTGGGCGACCGTGCGTTCCTCGACGCGATCGCGCTGGCGCTGGGCAGCGGCACGCCGGGGCGCGGCGCGCGCCCGCGGCTACTTGCTGGAGCTGGGGCCGGGCATCGCAGGCGATCTGCACCTGTACCTGACGGATCAGGACGCCGAGGTGCGCGGCGCGGTGTGTGATCTGCTGGCCCAACTCGGCGACGTGGCGGCGATCCCTGCTCACGCCGCTGCTGAGCGACGCCAACTCGAAGGTGGCAGACCGCGCCAACCGTGCGCTCGAGAAGCTGCGCCGGGCCGCGAGCGGGACGGGGGTGCCGGCGCCTTGAAGGCCCGGGCGATCCTCGCGCTCGGGCTGCTGGCGCTGGCGCCGGGCTGTCGTCGCGACACCGGAGCCAAGGCGGTGCCAGACGCTGCCGCGGCGGCGTTGGCGCTGGTCGAGGCGCGCCGTTTCGACGAGGCGATCGCGAGCGTCGGTGACGGCACCGAGCCCGACGCGCTCTACGTGCTTGGGCGTGCCTGGGCCGGCAAGGCCGAGGCCGCCGCGCTGCCGACGCCGGCGCCGGGGAGCGAGGCGCCGGCCGGCGAGGCCTGGTCAAGCCCGAGGAGCTGGCGGCCCTCGGGCTTCTCGAGCGGGCGGTAGCGAGCCGCCCGACCACGCCAGGGCGCACCTGGCGATGGCCGAGCTGCTGGCGCCGCACGCGTTGGCGCGGTCGCCGGGCGCAGCCACCCGGCCCAAATCGGCGGCGGCCAAGCGCCGCGGCGCCCGACGCAGCGTCGAGCGAGTGCTGCGAAGCTACGGCGACGCCGATCCAGGCCGACCCTGCCGCGACCGAGGCGGCCTTTGGCCTCGTCCGTTTTGCGACGGCCGCCGGCCGCCTCGCGGAAGCCGACGCGGCGTACCGGGAGCTGCTGCGGCGGCGGCGCGAGGACCCGGGCCTGCTCGTGCGCTACGGCGACTTCCTGGCCGGGCCGATGGACCAGCCCGACGCCGCGCTGGCCCAGTACGCCCAGGCGCTGATGTGGCGCCCGGACGACGCAGCGACCCGTGTGAAGGTGGCCGACATCCACCTGCGGGCGGCCGCCGGACGCCTGCAGCGCCACGAGTACCTGCCGGCGGAGGCCCGGCTGAAGGAGGCGCGGCGGGCCGGTGTCGACCCCGCCTCGCCGCAGGCCGCGCGCCTGCGCGAGCTCGAGCAGGCGCTGCGCGACGTCCGCGGGCGCTGAAGACGAGGCTGGCGGTCGGAGGCCTCGTTGCCGTCAGTACGGGTTGCGGCCGACCCCGTCGTCGTCCACGTAGATGAGCCCGCTCTCCTTCGGAGTGCCGGGCGAGTCGAAGAAGTAGATGGCCTGTCCCCCGATCGTCAGCCGGGCGGCGGTCACGCCGCCGTTCGGGGTGTCCACGAGGTGGGGGTCGAACACCCGGACGAGGTGGGGCGCGTCCGACGGGGGCCAGTTCACGGGGACGGCGTGGGCGACGCCGGTCCACAGGCGGCCGCCTACCTCCGAGAGGTAGATCTCCTCGCCCGGTTTCATCCAGCTGCCGAAGAACACCACCAGGTTGTCGCAGGCGGTGCCGGTGTTGGCGCAGTCGGCCGGTTGCCGGTACTGGACCTGGACGTCGACGAGCCGCGCGACCGGCAGCGCGGACGGGGAGGGCGGCGGGTCCGGCTGGAAGTCGAAGCACGAGGCGGAGCACAGCGCCAGCAGCACGGGCGCCAGGCGCGTGACCAGCTGTCGCATTGACGAGCCTTCCCTCCGGGAACCTGCGGGCCGCGGGACCGCGCCGACCCCGGTGGCCGAGCCTTGCTGGCTCCCGGAGCCGGATGATAGCATCCGCCGACTTTCATGGTCGATCCTGAGCGCCCGCTGATCCTCGTCATCGACGACGACAGCGCCCTCCGGCAGATCTGTCTGGACATGCTGAGCGCGCGCGGCTACCGCACGCTCGGCGCGGCCACCGTGCGGGACGGCCTGCGCGCCTTCGTGGAGCGTTCGCCCGCCGCGGTGCTGCTCGACCTCAAGCTCCCCGACGGGACCGGGCTCGACGTGCTGCAGGAGCTGCAGCGGCGCTCGGCGGTGACCCCGGTCGTGGTCGTCTCCGGGTTCGGCAGCGTGCCCGACGCCGTCGAGGCGATGAGGCTCGGCGCCGCGGAGTACCTGGAGAAGCCCGTCACCCGCGAGCGCCTCTACCAGGTCATCGAGCGCGTGCTCACTCCCGCCGGGCGCGAGGAGGCCGGTCCCGAGAGCGGGCCGGACGGCACCCGCTACGGCATGGTGGGCCGCTCCGAGGCCATGCAGCGCGTCTACCAGCTCGTCGACATGGTGGCGCCGACCCGCGCGCGCGTGCTCATCTCCGGCGAGCGCGGCACCGGCAAGGAGCTCGTCGCGCGCGCCATCCACGCGCTGTCGCCGCGGCGCGGCCGGCCCTTCGTGCAGATGAACTGCGCGGCGGTGCCGGCGGAGCTGATCGAGAGCGAGATGTTCGGGCACGTGAGGGGCGCCTTCACCGGGGCGGTCGCCGACCGCCGCGGCACCTTCGAGGCGGCCAGCAGCGGCACGCTGTTCCTCGACGAGATCGGGGACATGAGCCTGGTGATGCAGGCCAAGCTGCTGCGCGTGCTGCAGGAGGGGGAGATCACGCCTGTCGGCAGCTCGCGCAGCCGGCCGGTCGACGTCCGCATTCTGGCGGCGACGAGCAAGAACCTGCTGGAGGAGATCGAGAAGGGCCGCTTCCGCGACGACCTCTACGACCGGCTGAACGTGGTGAACATCTCGCTGCCGCCGCTGCGCGTGAGGCGCGAGGACGTGCCGCTGCTGGCCGAGCACTACCTGCGCCTGGCGAGCGTCGAGAACGCGCTCAAGCCGAAGCGGCTGACCCCGCGTGCCATGGAGTTCCTGGCGCAGCTGCCGTGGCGCGGCAACGTGCGCGAGCTGCGCAACCTCATGGAGCGCCTCGCGGTGATCGTCGCGCGCGACGCCGTGGGGCACCGCGACGTCATGGAGGCGCTCCACATGACCGCACCCCCGCCGGGGGACGACGGCCGACCCGTGCCGCTGCGCGAGGCGCGATCGCAGTTCGAGCGGCAGTACATCCTCGAGCGGCTGTCTGCGAATCGCGGCAACCTGGGAAATACCGCCCGGGAGCTGGGGATCGAGCGGACGAACCTGTACCGCAAGATGAAACAATTAGGCATTGCCTCGCGCGTGAACCGCGAGTGAGCATGTTGCGTTGCGGATAGCGTGATGTTGCGCTAGTGCCGCACGCCGACATGAACCTGGGACGGGGCATCGAGTTAACTCATTCGGTAGTAACGGCTTCGAACCGAGCGCGGCCCTCGTCGAGACTGGCGCGGATCCTGCTGGTGTCGAGGGTAACGGAGGGGTCGACGCCCTCGGCTGTGACGCTGCAGCGGAATGGCGGCGCCCGACGCGAGACGGGGTTTGGAGGGAGCCCCGGCCCGAGTCGGCGTTGGCCGTTACGTGGCCCGGCCGGGGGAGTCGGTCCCTTCTTCGTTTTCCCAGCCCTTCGCCGGCCCCTGGGGACCGCGGCCGGCTCGCCGGGGCTCGCCTTGCCGTGCGCTTTTTGTGGCGGGCCCGCCGACGGTGTTAACCTCCGACGTTTGCCGGAGCGGACGACAGCGCGGAGGGCCGATTGACTGCGAAGAAGGCGCTCGTCACGGGCATCACGGGGCAGGACGGCAGCTACCTCGCGGAGCTGCTGCTCGAGAAGGGCTACGAGGTCCACGGGCTCGTCCGCCGCAGCAGCTCCTTCAACACCTGGCGCATCGACCACGTCCGCGACCAGCTGGTGCTGCACTACGGCGACCTCGTGGACCAGAACAGCCTGCTGCGCGCGCTCGAGGCGGTCGGCCCGGACGAGGTCTACAACCTCGCGGCCCAGAGCCACGTCAAGGTCTCCTTCGAGATGCCCGAGTACACGACCGACGTCACGGCGATCGGTGTCCTGCGCGTGCTCGACGCAGTGCGGGACCTCGGCCTGCGCACCCGCGTCTACCAGGCCGGCAGCTCGGAGATGTTCGGCCTGGTGCGCGAGACGCCGCAGAGCGAGCGCACGCCGTTCCACCCGCGCTCGCCCTACGCGGTATCGAAGGTGTACGGCCACTGGATGTCCGTGAACTACCGCGAGAGCTACGGCATGCACGTCTCGAACGGCATCCTGTTCAACCACGAGTCTCCCCGCCGCGGAGAGAACTTCGTCACGCGCAAGATCACGATGGCCGTGGCGGCCATCAAGCAGGGTCGCGCGGGCGAGCTGCGGCTGGGGAACCTCGACGCCAAGCGGGACTGGGGCTACGCGAAGGACTACGTCGAGGCGATGTGGCGGATGCTGCAGCAGGACGAGCCCGACGACTACGTGGTCGCGACCGGCGAGACGCACTCGGTGCGCGAGTTCTGCGAGCAGGCCTTCGCCTGCGTGGGCCTGGACTGGAAGGACTTCGTGAAGGTGGACCCCAAGTACTTCCGGCCGGCCGAGGTCGACGTGCTGCTGGGCGACGCCTCGAAGGCCGGCCGCGTGCTGGGCTGGCAGCCGCGCGTCACCTTCAGGGAGCTGGCCAGGCTGATGGTGGAGGCCGACCTGGAGATGGCCGGCCAGCACCTGCCCCGGCCGCGCTGAGCTACGCCTTCGCCCTGGCCTCGATCAGGGCGTCGAGCTCCGCCTTCAGCCGGGGCAGGATCTCGTCGTAGCCGAAGGCGCCCAGCGCCAGCGTCCGCTTCTTGAGGTTGACGTGGGTCGGCCCGCACCACAGGCCGAGGTCGGCGTCGTCCGTCTCGCCCGGCCCGTTCACGCGGCAGCCCATCACGGCGATCGTCAGCGCGTGAGCCTGGGCGTACGCGGTCATCTCCTTCACCTTCTCGGCCAGCTCGACGAAGCGCTCGTTCTCCACGCGCGAGCAGGACGGGCAGGAGATGATGTTCAGCCGCTCGTCGTCGAACACCGGCACGGAGCGGAAGCGGCCGGCCGCGACGTCGGCCAGGACCTGCAGGCCGACCGTGACCTCCTCGTGCTTGCGGGGGTTCGGCAGCGTGAGGCTGACGCGCAGCGTGTCGCCGATCCCGCGCGAGAGCAGTTGCTCGAACGCGACGCGCGTCTTGACGATCCCCTCCGGAGGGATGCCGGCCTCGGTGACGCCGAGGTGGAGCGGGACGTCCGGCCGCGCCTGCGCGAAGCGCCGGTTGGCGTCGATCACCTTGCGCGGGTGCGAGTCCTTGAGGCTCACGACGTAGCGCTCGAAGCCGAGCTCGTCCAGCAGGAGGCAGTGCTCGAGGGCGGAGTGGACCATCGCCGCCACGTCGTCTTCCGGGAAGAGCGCCTTCGCCCCGGGGTCGACGCTGCCGCAGTTGACCCCGATCCGGACCGCCAGGTCGTGCTCGCGGGCGACGTCGGCCAGGAAGCGCACCTTCTCCCGGACCGGCTTCGTGCGCTCGTGGTGCCAGAGGTGGCCGGGGTTGTAGCGGATCTTGTCCACGTGCGGAGCGACCGACGCGGCCAGGCGGTAGCTCTCCTGCAGGTCGACCACCAGGTTGGCCTTCGTCTGGCGCCGCACCTCGACGAGCGCCTCGACGTCCCGTGCGCTGTCCACGGCGACGCGCACGAGCGCGCCCCCGGCCCGGCGGATCGCCTCCGCCTGCTCGACGGTCGCGTCGACGTCCTGCGTGCGGGTGGCGCACATGCTCTGCACCGCCACCGGGTGCGACGCGCCCAGCGCCACCGAGCCCACGCGGACGGTACGGGTGGGGTTTCGCTTGATCACAACCCCCGATCCTAGCAGGGTTCCCGGCCCAGTCTCGCTCAGCCCAGCTCCTCCAGCGCCCGCACCCCGCCGCGCATCGCCCGCCAGAAGGTGGCGCCGCAGAGAACCGCGGCGGCGACGAGGGCGGACGCCATGGCCAGCTGCCGGCCCGTCGGGATCGGCACGCCGCGGTACTCGTACCACAGGTAGACGGAGGCCGGCCAGCCGACGAGCGCGACCGTGGCCAGGATCAGCAGCACGGCCAGCACCATGAACGACACGCCGCCGTACGAGCCCGCCACCTGCGTCAGGTTCTCGGCATCGAAGCGCGGGTGGCGGGCGCCCATGCCGCAGGCCAGCCCCACGAGCGCGACCGTGAGCAGGGCGATCGCCGCGGCGCCCAGCACGCGCAGCGACATCCCGACGCCGAGCAGCCGGTTGGAGGTCACCGTGAGCGCCTCGGCCATCACCAGGATGGGCACGAGGCCGGTCCAGAACTTGGACCAGAGGAAGGCCGACATCCGCACCGGCGCCGTGCGCACGATCCAGAAGGCCTGTCCTTCCGCCGAGACCGCGGGGAACACGAAGCGCACCGCCACGGCGGAGGTGACGAAGGCGGCCATCGCCAGGTTCACGAAGGCGTAGAGGTTCTTGACCACCCGGCTCATGTACGGGATCCGGTCGAGGTCGAGCACGCGGAAGTTGTAGACGTAGACGAGCGCGAGGGCGACCAGCAGCAGCAGCTGGGACCACTGCGTCGTGTCGCGCAGGAACACCTTCAGGTCCTTGACCAGGAGGGCGCGGCGTGCGGGCGGGGCGGGCAGCCGCAGAAGCAGGCGCTCCAGCCAGGCGAGCCGGGTGAAGCGCGCCTTGCGGGCTTCCTGGGCCTTGCTCCAGGCGTCGAAGTAGCGGCGGCCGTAGGCCGCGCGCGCCAGGACGGTCGCCGCCAGCGCCGTCGACCACAGCGCGCCGAGGTGAAGCAGGTCCGTGCCGCCGCGCAGCCCGGCGAACAGGCTCTCGGCGGCCCAGAACGAGGGCAGGAACGGCGTCGACCGGGGACTGCAGCGTGGCGAAGAAGGCCGTCACGTCCGGCAGCGACTGGACGCTCAGCAGCCGCTCGGGCCGGATGAAGCGCAGCAGCAGCACCAGCGCAACGGCGAACAGCAGGCCCATCAACGTCAGCACGTCACGCGCACGGCGCGCCGGGAAGACGCTCACCAGGCCCAGCGTGACGACGACCCCGAGCGCGGAGGGGATCAGCACGAACGGGACGACGCTCGCCAGCGCGGTGAGGTAGTAGCCCGGCGGCGGCGCAGCGGGCGAGGCCCAGCGCCAGCAGCACGGGCAGCACGAAGGCCACCACCATCCAGGAGGACTGGCCCACGGTGCGCGCGTAGCGCGCGTAGAAGAGCCGGTCGAGCGGCACGGGCGCGGGCAGCAGCAGCCGCAGGTCCTCGGAGAGGAAGAACGTGCTGAGCGCGCTGACCACGGCGCTGAACGCCACGAAGGACAGGAAGGTGAGGAACAGCCAGCCGAGCCCCAGCCGGACGAGGTAGTCGCCCAGCTCCTCGTAGTCGAGCAGCTGCCAGGTCAGCCAGAAGACCACGGCGAAGATGGCCGCGGCCACGGCGAGGCCGATTGCCCCGAACAGGGCGGCGCGGGCGGCGTCGCCCGGCTCGCGGCGGGCCGCCCGGTTGCGGGCAGCCCACAGCGTCGGCAGGAGCAGCCAGGGGAACGCCTGTCTCACGTCTCCAGCTCGCGGAAGCCGACTCCGCCGGTGAGCTTGAGGAACACCGGCGTCAGCGGCGCGTCCTCGGCCCCCGCGAGCGCGCGCAGCTCGTCCACCGTGCCGCGGGCGATGATGCGGCCGCCCAGGATGATGCTGATCTGGTCGCACATCTCCTGCGCGACCTCGAGCGTGTGGGTGCTCATCAGGATCGCCACCCCGTCGCGGCTCATCGAGCGGAAGACGTCCTTGATCAGGAGCGCCCCGCGAGGGTCGAGGCCGACCATCGGCTCGTCGACCAGCACCGCCCGCGGCCGGTGCAGGAACGCGGCGCACATCACCAGCCGCTGCTTCATGCCGTGCGAGAAGCTCTCCACCAGCTCGTCGCGCCAGGACAGAAGCTCGAACAGCTCGAGCAGCTCGCGCGCGCGGGCCTCGACGCTGTCGCCCTCGAGGCCGTAGAGCCCGCCGTGGAAGCGCAGGAACTCCGCGGCGGTGAGCTTCTCGTAGAGGAACGGACGGTCCGGGATGAAGCCGAGCGCCCGCTTCGCGGCCTCGGGCTCGCGGGCGAGGTCGTGGCCGGCGATCGCGACGCGTCCGGCCGAGGGCTTGAGCAGCCCGGCCACCATGCGGATCGTGGTCGTCTTGCCCGCGCCGTTGGGGCCCAGGAAGCCGTGGATCTCGCCGGGAGCGACGTCGAGGCTCACGCCGTCGACCGCCTTGAACGAGCCGAACGTCTTGGACAGCTCCTCGAGGCGGATCATTCGCGTCTCCCGGGCGAGGACCAGCAGCCCCCGCGGGCGCGGCGCGGCAACGCCAGGTCGAGCGGCCGCAGATCGGAGGCCGGCCGCCCCACCAGCACGGGGTTGGAGCCAGGACGCAGCTCGACGTCGACCACGTCCAGCGTGGCGCGGCCGACCATGCCCAGGATCGCCGCCTGGCGGTCGAGGCCGCCGCGGGCGAGCCGCACGTGCGTGGCGTCGGCCGGGAACTGGTTCAGCGTCGGGTCGACCGGCAGCCAGCGGCCGCTGCCGGCCGTCTCCTCGAGCCAGACCTCGGGCCACGCGTGGTAGTAGAAGGCGCCTCGCAGCTGCACGAGCCCTACGCTGACGCGGGCCGGGATCCCGAGGGCGCGCGCCAGCGCCACGTACAGCGCCGTGTGCTCGTTGCAGTCGCCGACCTTGGTCCTCAGCACCTCGAGCGCGGAGGGCAGGCTGACGGTCGGTCTCTTCTCGAGCAGGGCGTGGACGTGGCGAACGAGGCGCTCGGCCTTCTGCCGGGGCGAGCCAGCCCCGGCGGCGGCCTTGGCCGCCTCCGCGCGGATCTCCGGTGCGTCGCTCTCCACGAGCGGCTCCGCCTGCAGGAAGCGCTCGAGCCCCGCGGGCCGTGCACGCGGCTCGACGTCGCGGGGGTCGCGCACCTCGATCTCGTCCCCCTGCAGGCGCTGCCCGTCGCCGTCGAGGTCTCCCCGGTCGAACGACTCGAGCCCCGTCAGCCGCAGCCGCAGGCGGGCGACGGTGGTCGGGTCGTCGATCCGCAGCGGGCGCTTCGGCACGAGCGCCGCGGCCTCCAGCAGGTCGGCGCGCACGGAGCCGGGGACGGCCAGCGCCTGCGCCTGCTCCGCCGTCTCGCGCACGATCATGAGGCCCATCGGGCTCTCCTCCCGCACCACCTCTCCGACGTCCGTGATCCAGCTGCGCGTGCGCACGCCGGCGAACGTCTGCTCGACCAGGAAGGCGGGCACCGGCCGGCCCGCGGCGCTCACCAGCTCGCGGCCGCGCACGAGGAGCTGCAGCGGGGCGTTGCGCAGCGTGGCCGGGTCGAACACGGACACGCTCAGCGACTGTCCCGCGCGCAGGCCGCGCGCGGCCAGTGCCCGCGGCAGGTTGAGCGCGAGGGCGGGCGCCTCCGGCAGCTCGCGCGTCTCGCTGCGCTCGCCCGACGGCGTGCGCACGCTGAGCTGCAGCCGCGTGCCCGCCAGCGAGCCCGAGACCTCGGTCGGGCCGGTGCCCGGATCGAGCGAGAACCGGAAGCGGCGCAGGCCGAAGGCGCGGTCGACCTCGGCACGGCTGCTCAGGCGGACGGAGGTGGTGGAGCCGAGCAGCGTCATCTGCAGCCGGCCGTCCTCGCGCATCTCGTAGCCGTCGGCGGTGGGCGTCGTCTGGCCGACCGAGAAGCCGATCTTGTCGCCGCGGTAGTAGATGCCGTGCCACTGCGCGCTGGGCGTGTACCCGTGGAGGTCGGCCGCGAGGGCCACTCCCGATTGGGAGAGCGCGCGGCGGGCGACGAGGCCCATGTTCGCGACCCAGGCGAGCAGCACGAGCAGCGAGAGGACGCGCGCGAGCGGGCGCGGCAGCGGCCGCAGGATCGTCAAGCGCCAGCGCCCCGCGACCGCATGAGCCTCGATTATAGCGGCGCCGCACGCTGCGGCCGCGGCGTTAGACTCGCTGGCCATGGACCTCTCGCGCGTCGAGGTCGTGCTGGTGCGCCCGTCGCGCGCCGCGAACGTCGCTGCGGCCTGCCGCGCGCTCAAGAACATGGGCCTGCGGGCGCTGTGGCTGGTCGAGGGGGAGACGCCGCTGGCCGTGGACCGGGAGGCGCGATCGCTCGCCTACGGGGCCTGGGACGTGCTCGACGGCGCGCGGCGCACGGCGTCGCTCGGCGAGGCCGTGGCGGAGTGCGCGTTCGTCGTCGCGACGACCGGTCGTCCCGTGCCCGGGGCGTGGGGCCCGCGGCGGCTCGCGGCCGAGGTCGGGCCACGCTCGCGGGGGGGCCGCGTCGCGCTCGTCTTCGGTCCGGAGTCGTCCGGGCTGCGGCGGGACGAGCTGGACGTGTGCCACGAGCTGGTGCACGTGCCGACCGACCCCGCCCAGCCGTCGCTGAACCTGGCCCAGGCCGTGCTGCTGCTGGCCTACGAGCTGCGGCTGGCGGCGGGGGAGGCGCCCCCGGGGGCGCTCCCGGATGAGGCGGGAGCACCGGCGGCCGAGCTCGAGCAGCTGGTGCAGCAGTGGCGCGCCGCGCTCATCGAGATCGGCTACCTCGACCGGGCGAACCCCGACCGGATCCTGACGGAGCTGCGCCGGCTGCTGGCGCGCGCGGGGCCGACCGCGCGCGAGGTCGGGCTGCTGCGGGGCCTGGCGCGCCAGGTCGCGTGGGCGGGCCGCGTTGCGCACGGCCGGTCGGGGAACGGATAATCCGGCGAAGGGTCCGCACGGAGACACCGACCATACCCGCCCCCAGCAGAGCAACCAGCGAGAAAGCCGTCATCGTCGGCCTGTCGCTCGGGGCGCGCAGCCGCGGGCGCACGCTCGCCTCGGTCGAGGAGCTGGCGCAGCTGGTCGACAGCGCCGGGGCGAGAGTCGTCTCGTCGCTCGTCCAGGAGCGCGCGCGCCGCGATCCTGCCACTCTCATCGGCCGGGGCAAGGTCGCCGAGCTCGAGGCCGTGTGCGAGCAGGCGGGCGCCGACGTCGTCGTCTTCGACGACGAGCTGTCTCCGGCCCAGCAGCGGAACCTCGAGCAAGCCGTCGGCCGCAAGACGCTCGACCGCACCCAGCTGATCCTCGACATCTTCGCCCGCCGCGCCCGCACCCGCGAGGGCCGGCTGCAGGTGGAGCTGGCGCAGCTCGACTACCTGCTGCCGCGGCTGGCCGGCAAGGGCATCCTGCTCTCGCGGCTGGGCGGCGGGATCGGCACCCGGGGGCCGGGCGAGACGAAGCTCGAGACCGACCGCCGCAGGATCCGGCAGCGCATCCAGTCCGTCCGCCGCGAGATCGAGCACCTCCGCCGCGAGCGGGCGACTCGGCGAGAGGCCCGCGGGCGGCACGAGGTGCCGGTGGTGGCGCTGGTCGGCTACACGAACGCGGGCAAGTCCACGCTGTTCAACGCACTGACGCAGAGCCAGGCCGTCGTCTCCGACCAGCTCTTCATGACGCTCGACCCGCTGGTGCGCAAGGTGCGGCTGGGCGGCGGCCGGGCGTTCCTGCTGGTCGACACGGTCGGCTTCATCCGCAAGCTGCCGCACTCGCTGGTGGCGGCCTTCCGCGCGACGCTCGAGGAGGTCGTCGAGGCGGACCTGCTGCTGCACGTCGTCGACGCCTCGAGCGACGGGGTCGCGGAGCGCGAGGCCGCCGTGGCCTCCGTGCTGCACGAGATCGGGGCGCAGGACCGGCCGCAGCTGCTCGTGCTGAACAAGATCGACCGGGCTCCCGAGGGGCGGCCGGCGGCGGTCGGGGCGGCGCGGCCCGACGCGGTGCCCGTCTCCGCGCTCCACGGCCACGGCCTGCCGGGGCTCCTGGATGCCCTGGCCGAGCGGCTCGAGCTGCGACCCCGTCGGGTCCGGCTGCGCTTCGACGCGACGGACCGGCGCAGGATCTCGGCCGTCTACGCCGGGGGCCGCGTGCTGAGCCACGTCGAGGACGACGGCCAGGTCGAGCTCGACGCGGAGCTGCCCGCCCGGCTCGTCGAGCGCTACCGGGAGCACGTCCGGTGAGGCGGGCGAGGCGGATCGCGGCCGTTGCGCTGCTGCTGGCGGCCGCCTGCGCCAAGCGGCCCGCCGTGCCGATCCCGGAGGCCGAGGACTACTACTTCCCGGCGCCGGCGAAGGACGAGCTCACGCCCGATCAGGCGCGGGGACTGCGCGCGGCCTGGAGCGACGTGCTGGCCGCCGACTCGCGCTCCGCCCTGCGCCGGCTGGCGAAGCTGCGCGCGAAGGCGCCGGGGCGGCCGTCGCTCGACGCCGCCGTCGCCTACGCGCTGCTGCGCGCCGGCCGCGCGGAGGAGGCGCAGACCGGGTTCGAGCGCGTGCTCGAGCGAGCCCCGGCTTACGTCCCGGCGCTGGTGGGCGGGGGCACGGCGGCGCTGCGCCGCGGCGACGCCTCCGCCGCGCTCGAGCTCTACAGGCGGGCCCAGTCCCAGGCGCCAGGGGACGCCGTCGTCCGCAAGCGGGTGGCGTCGCTGAAGCTGCAGGTGGCGGACCGCTGCATCGGGCGCGCGGAGGAAGCGCTGGCGGCGGGGGACCTCGATGCCGCCGCCCGCGAGTACCGCGGGGCGATCGCGGCGGCGCCGGAGGTGGCGGGCCTGCGGCTGTCCCTGGCCGACGTGCTTCTGAAGCAGGAGGACACGGAGGGGGCGGTCGCGGCGCTGTCGTCCGATCCCACCGGCGACCGGCAGCTGCGCCTGCGCCTGGGCAGCGTCCTGCTGCAGCAGCGTGACTACGCACGGGCCGAGGACGTCTACGCGGCGCTGCTGGCCCGCGATCCCGGCGACGCCGAGGCGCGGGCGGGGCTTTCTGCGGTGCGCGTCGGCGAGGAGGCCGCCACCATGCCCGAGGAGTACCGGCGGATCCCCGACGCCGCGCGCGTGACCCGCGCCGACCTGGCGGCGCTGATGATGGTCCGCATCAAGGGGCTGCGCCGGGCCCCGCCGGGCGAGCCGCAGGTCGCCGTGGACATCTCGGGCTCCTGGGCGCGCGAGCAGATCGCGAGCGCGCTCGCCATGGACGTGCTCGACGTCTACCCGAACCACACCTTCCAGCCCGGTGCGGTGGTGCGCCGGGTGGACCTCGCGCGGGCGGCGGCTCGCGTGCTCGAGCGGGTCGGCTGGCCCCGTGCCGCGGCCCCCGAGCCGACCGACATGACGCGGGCGCACCTCGACTACGACGCGGTCGAGCGTGCGCTGGGCGCGGGCGTCATGGGCCTCACGCCCTCGGGGGCCTTCGAGCCCTGGCGGCCCGTGAGCGGCAAAGAGGCGCTCGAGGTCGTGGACTCGCTGGCGCGGCTTGCGGGATCGTGAACGGAACGGGAAACCCATGACGCTGCGATTGGGATAGGATCAACGCCCGGGAGGCGTCAATGGACGAGAGAGAGCTCCTGCGCACGGTCCCGCTGTTCTCCGAGCTCTCCGACGTCGACATCACGAGCCTCGGCCGGCTCGCGGCGCGCCGACGCTACCCGAAGGACACCGTCGTCTTCTTCGAGAACGAGGAAGGCGACTTCTTCTTCACGATCGTCGAGGGCCGGATCAAGGTGACGATCCTGGGCGACGACGGGCGCGAGATCATCCTCAGCATGCTCGGGCCGGGCGACTTCTTCGGCGAGATGGCGCTGCTCGACAACGAGCCGCGCTCGGCGACGGCGATCGCCGTCGAGGAGAGCGAGCTGCTGTCGCTGCACCGCACGGACTTCCAGGGCGTGATCGGCGACAACCCGGCGATCTCCACGGCGTTGATCCGCGTGCTCTCGGCGCGCCTGCGGCGCGCGAACCACCAGATCTCCACCCTGGCCCTGCTCGACGTGTACGGCCGCGTGGCGCGCGTGATCCTCGACATGGCGCGCGAGGAGGGCCGGCGGCTCAAGGACGGCCGCATCGCCTTCCGCCGGGCCACGCACCAGGAGATCGCCAACCGGATCGGCACCACCCGCGAGACCGTCACCCGCATGCTGAAGGACCTGGAGCGCCAGGGGCTGGTGCGCGTCGAGGGCCGCGAGATCGTGCTGCAGCCCGGCTTCGAGCGCGCCTTCGACTGAGGCGCTAGCTCTTTCGCTGCACCTGTACCCGTCGCGACGGGGCCTGCTGTGGCTTGGGCACGCAGACGCGCAGCACGCCCTCCTGGAGCTCGGCGGAGATGCCGTTCGCGTCGATTCCCCCGGGGAAGCGGAAGGAGCGGGCGAAGGGACCGTGGCGCCGCTCCAGGCGGTGGAACGCCTCCGGGCGGCCCCCGGCCGCCGGGCGCCGCTCGCCGCGGACCACGACCTCGTCGTCGTGGGCGTGAACGGTCAGCTCCTCGCGCGCCAGCCCCGGCAGCTCGAGCTCGATGACGTAGGCGTCGGCCCGCTCGACGACGTCGGCGAGGGGCAGCCACGACCCGTGCAGCCCGGCCGGCTCGTCGAGACGGTCGCGGCCGAGCGTCTGGTCGAACAGCCGGTTCATCCGCTCCTGCAGCTCGAGCAGCTCCTGGAGCGGATCCGGGCGCAGGGCCATGGAGTGAGTCTAGCTCAGGGAGCGAGCCGCTTGCGCAGCTCGGCGAGCAGGGCCAGCGCCTCGAGCGGGGTGAGGCGGTCGGGGTCGGCGCGCCGCAGCTCGTCGAGCACCGCCTCGTCCTGTCCCGTGAACAGGGCGAGCTGGCGCGCCCCGGCCGGCGCCGCCGACTCGGAGTGGGCGAGCCGAGGGCGCCCCTCGCGGTCGAACTCGGTGCGCTCGAGGTTGCGCAGGATCTCCTGGGCCCGGGCCACCACGGGCGCCGGCAGCCCCGCCAGGCGTGCCACCTGGATCCCGAAGGAACGGTCCGAGCCGCCGGCCTCGATCTTGCGCAGGAACACGACGGAGTCGCGCCACTCGCGCGCGGAGACGTGCAGGTTGCCGACGCCCGGCAGGTCGGCCGCGAGGTCCACCAGCTCGTGGTAGTGGGTGGCGAAGATGGTCTTGGGCCCGGAGGCGTCGCGCGCCAGGTGCTCGGCCACCGCCCAGGCGAGCGAAAGGCCGTCGAAGGTCGCGGTGCCACGGCCGATCTCGTCGAGCAGCACCAGGCTGCGCGAGCTGGCGTGGCGCAGGATGTGGGCCGTCTCCTGCATCTCGACCATGAACGTCGACTGGCCGCGCAGGATCTGGTCGCTCGCCCCGACGCGGGTGAAGATGCGGTCGAGGAGCCCCAGCTTCGCCTCGCGCGCGGGCACGAAGCTGCCCATCTGCGCCATGAGCGCCAGCAGCGCCGTCTGCCGCAGGAACGTGGACTTGCCGCCCATGTTCGGGCCCGTGAGGATGAACAGCCGCGCCGCCGGGTCGCCCATCGCGAGGTCGTTGGCCACGAACGGCTCCGCGAGCACACGCTCCATGATCGGGTGCCGGGCCTCGACGTAGACGAGCTCCTCGCCGCGCGTCAGGCGCGGCTTGACGTAGTCGAAGCGGGTGGCGGCCTCGGCCAGCCCGGCCAGCACGTCGAGCGCGGCGGCCGCGCGCGAGCTCTGCTGCACGCGCCGGGCGGCGCCGGCGACCCGGGCCCGCAGCTGCTCGAACAGAGCGAGCTCCCGCTCCAGGATCAGCTCGTCGGCGCGCAGCACACGCTCTTCGTGGTCCTTGAGCTCGGGCGTCACGAAGCGCTCGCCGCCGGCGATCGTCTGCTTGCGCTGGTAGTCCGCGGGCACGAGCGGCAGGTTGGGCTTGCTGACCTCGATGTAGAAGCCGAACACCCGGTTGTAGCGGACCTTGAGCGAGGGGATGCCCGTGCGCTGCCGCTCGCGCTCCTCGATCGCGGCGATCGTGGCGCGGCCGCCGCGGCTGGTCTCGCGCAGGGCGTCGAGCTCGGCGTCGACGCCGTCGCGCACGAAACCGCCCTCGCGGACGAGCGCGGGCGGCTCGTCGACCAGCGCGCGCTCGATCTCGTCGGCGAGGTCGAGCGGCGGGTCGAGGTCCTTGACCTGGGCGCGGACGAGCGGCGCCACGCAGTCGGCCAGGGCCTCGGCGGCGAAAGGCAGCGCGCGCAGCGACTGGCCGAGGGCGCGCAGGTCGCGCGGCCCCGCCGTGCCCAGCACCACGCGCCCGAGGATCCGCTCCAGGTCCTGGACGCGCCCGAGGGCGTCACGCAGCCGCCCGCGCTCGAGCGCGCGGAAGGCCAGCTCCTCGACGGCGTCCAGCCGGTCCTGGATGCGCTCGAGTTCGACCAGCGGGCGCAGCAGCCACTCGCGCAACAGGCGGGCGCCCATGGCGGTGCGGCTGTGGTCGAGCACGTCCAGCAGGGTGCCGCGCCGGGAGCCGTCCGCCAGGCTCTCTACCAGCTCGAGGTTGCGGCGCGTCACGGCGTCGATCGTGAGCACGTCCTGTGAGGCGCGCGTCACGAGGCCCGTGACGTGGGCCAGGTCGCGCTTCTGCGTCTCGCGCACGTAGCGCAGCACGGCGCCGGCCGCCGCCGTCGCGCGCGGCAGGGCCTCGCAGCCGAACGCCTCGAGTGTCGCGACCCCGAAGTGGGCCAGCAGCTCGCGGCGCGCCCGCTCCGGCTCGAAGGCGCGGTCGTCCAGGGGAGCGCGGGGGATCGCGCCCTCGGGCTGGGCGGGGTCCGCCAGCCACGCCGGCAGCTCCGCGTCCCGGCGTGCGAGGAGCTCGCGCGGGCGGCAGGCCCCGATCTCGTCGCGCAGCCGGTCGAAGCGCGTCGGCCCGTCCCACTGGGCGGCGAGGAACTCGCCCGTCGTGGGATCGAGCCAGGCCAGGCCGAGGCTCGAGGGCCCCGGCTCGAGCGCCATCACCCAGGAGGCGTCGCCGGCGTCGAGCGCCGCCGGCTCGAGCTGGGTGCCCGCCGTGATCACCCGGACCACCTCGCGCTTGACGACGCCCTTGGCCGTGCGCGGGTCCTCCATCTGCTCGCACAGGGCCACACGGAAGCCCTGCTTCACGAGGCGGGCGATGTAGGCGCTGGCGGCGTGGTAGGGCACGCCGCACATCGGCACGGGGTTGCCCTCGCGGTCCTTCGAGCGCGAGGTGAGCGCGATCTCGAGCGCCGGGGCCGCGACGGTGGCGTCCTCGAAGAACAGCTCGTAGAAGTCGCCCATGCGGAAGAACAGCAGCGCGTCCGGGTGCTCCGCCTTCATGCGGTGGTACTGCTGCATGGCGGGCGTCGGGACGAGGGTGGGCGAGGACAATGGGCGCGGGTCTCGATCGGGTGCGCCGCGCGGGAGCTGCCGCGGGTGAAGGTGGAGTATAAGCTAGCTCGTGCACGTCCTCGCCGTCGACACCACCACGCCCCGCGGCAGCGTCGCCGTGGTGTCCGAGGGGGGAGTCCTCGCCGAGGCCCGCGTCGCGACCGCGGAGGGCCACGCGCGCTGGCTGCTGCTGGCGGTCGACGCCCTGCTGAGAGGCCTGGGCCTCGAAGCGTCGGCCATCGACGCCTTCGCGGTCACCACCGGGCCGGGCTCGTTCACCGGCCTGCGCATCGGCCTGGCGAGCGTGCAGGGGCTGGCGCTCGCCTGTGGCCGTCCCTGCGTGGGCCTGTCGGCCCTGGACGTGCTGGCCCTGGCGGCGGCGGGCCGGAGCGGGGCGATCGTCGCCCTGATGGACGCCTTCCGGGGTGAGGTGTACGCCGGCGTCTACGACGGCGGCGCTGCCCCCCTTCTGCCGGCCAGCGTCGGCACGCTGGAGGAGATCCTGCCCGGGGCGCCGTCCGGCGCTTCCTTCGTCGGCGACGCCGCGGTCTCGCAGCGGGCGCGGATCGCTGCCCTGCGGCCCGATGCGTCGTTTTCCGACGTGGACCTCTTCCTCGCTGCTCCCCTCGGGCGCGCCGGGCTGGCCCACGCGCGCGCGGGATCGGCGGTGGCAGCCTCCCGTCTGAGGCCCCTGTACCTGCGCGGCGCAGGGGTCCGCGTGCCACGGCCGTGAGCCGCGGCGTGTTCGTGAGCCGGGCCGGGCCCGACGACGTCGCGGCGCTCGCGGCGCTCGCGGCAGACTGCTTCTCGCATCCGTGGACGGCCGCCCAGATCCGCGACGAGATCGCGCTCGGGCCGCCGAACGGCGTGCTTCTGGCCCGCGCAGCCGCCACGGGCGGGCGCCCCGCGCTGCCGGCGGCCTTCTGCGCTTTTCGCCTGGTGCTGGACGAGCTGCACGTGCTCGACGTGGCCGTCCACCCCGCGTGGCGGCGCCGAGGCCTGGCCCGGTTCCTGCTCGGCCTCGCCCTGCGGCGTGCCGCTGCGGCGGGCGCTCGCGTCGCCCTGCTCGAGGTCCGCGCGGGCAACGCAGCGGCACTCGCACTCTACGCCGCGCTCGGCTTCAGGCCGGTGGCCAGGCGCCCGGCGTACTACCGCGATCCGGTCGAGGACGCCCTGCTGCTCGAGCGCGACGGGCTCCAGGCGCGCTGTTGAACTGCGCCGCGAGGGCGTGCTACCGTGCGGCTTGGAGGGACGAGGCACTCCCGACCCTCCCACCATGCACGCCTGAAGACCAATCCGAAGGGTCTCCGCCAGACCAGACCAGGAGGCGCCGAATGTCGCAGGAACCGGTTTCGCCCAACGACCCCGTCCGCGGCGACGAGGAGTACAGACAGCTCGAGGTGCAACACCACGATTTCGAGAGCCGGCTGGGCGAGCTGGCCGGGAAGGCCGTCCTGAGCGACGAGGAGCAGGTCGAGGAGATCACGCTGAAGAAGAAGAAGCTCCAGCTGAAGGATCGGATGCAGGAGATCGCGCGGCGCTACCGGATCGAGTCGGCGCACCCCTGAGCCCGCGAGGGCGCAGGTGAGCTCCGCCGGGCCCGGGCGGGCGTCGCGCGCGTCCAAGCCCGAGACGGAGGCAGTCGTGGACCGTACCCGGCAGATCCGGCGTGGCGTCTCGATCCTCCCCAGCCTGTTCACGACCGGGAACCTGTTCCTGGGCTTCTGGTCGCTGGTGAAGACGATCGACGATCGCTTCGCCGACGCGGCGCTCTTGATCGGCGGCGCGGTGATCCTCGACATGCTGGACGGCCGCATCGCCCGCCTCACCCACACCCAGAGCGAGTTCGGGGCGCAGCTCGACAGCCTCGCCGACGCGGTCTCGTTCGGCGTCGCTCCCGCCGTCCTGGCCTACGTCTGGGCGCTCTCGCTCGTCCCGCGCGCGGGCTGGCCCGCGGCGTTCCTGTTCCTGGTGTGCGGCGTGATGCGGCTCGCCCGGTTCAACGTCCAGCGCCAGATCGTGGACGCGCGCTTCTTCGTGGGCCTGCCGATCCCGGCCGGGGCCGCGCAGATCGCGGCGATCGTGTTCGTGCTCCCCGAGCCGCCCGGCGACCCGTTGCGCACGACCCCCGTGCTCGCGCTGGTCGTCGTGCTGGCGTTCCTCATGGTGAGCACGTTCCGCTACCGCTCCTTCAAGGGGATCGACCTGCGGCGACGCCGGAGCTACCTGACGGTGCTCGGGATCGCGATCCTGTTCCTGCTCGTGGCCGCGCACCCGGAGGCGACGCTGCTGGCCATCACCAGCGTCTACACGCTGTCCGGCCCGTTCGCGTGGGCGCTCGGCATGCTGCGCCGGCGCAGGCACCCGGCCGCCCCCGAGCCCGCCAGCGAGGCACAGCCCGCCCCGTGAGACCGACGGCGCCGGTGGTCGGCGTCGGCGGCGTGGTGGTGCGCGACGGCAGCGTGCTTCTCGCGCGGCGAGGCAAGCCGCCTCTGCTCGGGCGCTGGGTGATACCGGGCGGCACCGTCGAGCTGGGCGAGACGCTGGAGCAGGCGCTCGTGCGCGAGATGGCGGAGGAGACCGCGCTGCGCGTCGCGCCCGTCGAGGTGCTCACGGTCTTCGACCGCATCGAGCGGGACGAGCAGGGGGTCCTCTACCACTTCGTGATCGTGGACTACCTCTGCCGCTGGCTGGCGGGCGAGGCTGCCGCCGGCTCGGACGCGCTCGAGGTGGCCTGGGCCGCGCCGGACGAGCTCGACCGCTACGACCTGCCCGCGAAGGCGCTCGAAGTGGTGCTGGCGGCGCTGCGCCGCGGCGCGGCCGGTGCGCTGCGACCGCTTGCCGGCGGCGTCGGGCCTCCGCTATCCTGAAGCCGGCTCCGGGACCCGTCCCGGCAGGAGGGTGGCATGAAGCGACTCGTGGCCGTGATCCTGTTCGGGCTCGGGTGCGGGGTCGTCGCCGCGCAGGCGCAGGCGGGCGGCCTGCCAGATCCCGAGATGCTGATCCACCGCGTCACCCGCTTCCGCCCGACCCACTCCCTCCGCATGGCGCCCAGCGCCGCGCCGAAGGTCGTGCACAAGATCGGGCGCTTCCACCGGACGCACTCGCTGCGGCCGTCGACGCGCTGAGCGCCGGCTACAGCCGGTACAGCATCCAGTAGACGACGACCCCGGACACGGACACCCACAGCCAGATCGGGATCGTGTAGCGGGCGATCTGGCGGTGCGCTTCGAAGCGGCGGCGCAGGCCGCGCGAGAGCGTCAGCAGCACGAGCGGCAGGACGAGCGCCGCCAGCACCGTGTGGCTCAGGAGCAGCGCGAAGTAGACCACCCGGATGGCACCTTGTCCCGTGAAGCGCACCGATCCCACCTGGAAGTGGTAGGTCAGATAGCCGACCAGGAACAGGGTCGACGCCGCGAAGGCGGCGAGCATCAGCCGGCGGTGCGCGTCGCGCCGCCCGTGGCGGATCAGCCACCAGCCCGTCGCGGCGAGCACGGCGCTGGTCGCGTTGAGCAGCGCGTTCAGCGTCGGCAGCGCCGGCGCGCTCACCGTCTCGCGGCCAGCAGCAGGGAGGACAGGGCCGGGAGGTACAGCACCGACGCGAGGAACAGCCCCCGCGCGGCGACCAGGTCGCGCGCCGACAGCAGTCGCAGCGAGAACAGCGTGAGCGCGACCCCGAGCAGGAACGCGCCCGCGAGGTAGGCGGTTCCGGCCATGCCGGCGGCCACCGGCGCCAGGCTGACGAGCAGCAGGGCGAGGCTGTGCAGGACCGCCTGGCGGGCGGTGAACGTCCCCTCGCGGTCCACCACCGGCAGCATCGGGAAGCCCCCGCGGGCGTAGTCGTCGCGGTACAGCCAGGCGATCGCCAGGAAGTGCGGCACCTGCCACAGGAACAGGATCGCGAACAGGATGAACGCGCCGGGCTCGAGCGTGCGAGTCGCCGCCGTCCAGCCGATCACCGGAGGCAGCGCGCCCGGCACCGCGCCGACCAGCGTCGCGAGCGGCGTGCGGCGCTTTAGCGGCGTGTAGAGGAAGAGGTAGCTCGCCCAGCTGACGAGTGCGACGAGGGCGGGCAGCGCGCCGCAGCCCCAGAGCAGCACCGCCAGCCCCGCGACGGTCACCAGTCCGCCGAAGGCGACCGCCTCGGCCGGCTGCACGCGGCCGGCGGCCAGCGGCCGCTGCCGCGTCCGCAGCATCATCGCGTCGGTGCCGCGCTCGATCAGCTGGTTGAGCACTGCGGCGCCAGAGGCCACGAGGGCGGTCCCGACGAGCGCCAGCGCGAGCCGCGGCAGCGCCAGCGGGCCCGGCGAGGCCATCACGAAGCCGACCAGGGACGTGAACACGACCATCACGGTGATGCGGGGCTTGGTGAGCTCCAGGCGGTCGGCGAGGCTGGCCCTGGAAAGGGCGAAGGCCGTGGAGGGCATGGCGAGGAGCCCAGTCTAGCGGCCGGGCGGAGTTGCTTCAAGCCTCGGCGGTGTGCCCGGCGGCGGCGTGCCCGGCGTCGGCGTGCCCGGCGTCTCGGGCGCGGCAGGCGTCACCGCCGGCACAGCCAGAGCTCCGGTGGGCAGGGCGTAGCCGATCACAGAGCGGTCGCGCAGCCCCAGCGCGAGGACCGGTCCGGCGACGAGCGGTGGCGTTCGGATCTCGGCCGCCGTTCGCAGCGAGCCTACCTTCTTGCCGCTCTCCGGGGCGAAGGCGACCAGCTCGTTCTCGAGGCACGCGACGAGCAGGTAGCCCTCGACGAGCAGCGGACCGGAGAGGGGACGCGACGGCAGGCTGCCGCGCCAGGCGAGGTTCCCGCCTCGGTGGATCGCGTACAAGACGGCGTCGAACGGGGCGAAGAGCACCAGGTCCGGCAGCAGCAGGCCCGCGTGGGCGACGTCGGCGCCCACGGTCCAGCGCCAGCCGCGGTCTCCGTGGTCGAGCTTCAGCTCGAGGATGCGTTTGTCCGTCGTGCCCAGGTAGAGGCGGCCGCTCGCGAGGTCGACGAGCGGCGGCGCGAGCAGCGCTTTGCCGGTGCGCATCGTCCACAGCGACGCGCCGGTCGCGCGGTCGCGGCAGCGCAGCGTGCCGTCGGCCTCGCCGGCCAGGAGGCGCGCGCCGGCGCGCACCGGCGGCGCCGTCACGACGGCCGACGCGTCCGTCCACAGCACGCGCCCGCTGGCGAGCTCGACCGCGGCCAGTCCCCGGCCCGCCACCAGCGCGCGGTCCTGGTCGATCACCGCCGGCAGCGAGCCGCCGACGCCCGTCTGCGCCGTCCAGCGCACGCCGCCGGTCCGTGGCTGGAGGCTGGTGAGGGTGCCGTCCTCGGCGCGCACCAGCAGCGTCCCGTCCGCGGCGCTCAGCCGGCCTTCCAGGCCGTCGACCTTCCAGGCGACGGCGCCGGTCGTCTGGTCGAGCGCGCGCACGGACTGGTCGCGCGTCGCGACGTAGATGCGCCGGCTGTCGGCGGCGAGCGGCGGGGTGACGAAGTCGGGCAGCAGCGTCTTCCAGGCCGCGGACATCGGCAGCAGCGGCGGCCGCGGCGGGCCGTTCGCGGCGCAGGACACCGCCGGCAGACACGGCAGCAGCAGCAACAGTCGCAGGCACGCGCGCGCTCGCGTCAAGGCAGCCGCACTATACACGACTCGCCACGGGGCCCGGTCGCTCGGGGGGCGGGAGTTATAATCACGCCCTTCCCGGGGAGGTCATGGAGAGAGAGACGGTCCTGATCCTCGACTTCGGCTCTCAGTACACGCAGCTGATCGCCCGACGGCTGCGCGAGCTCTCGGTCTACTCCGAGATCCTGCCGCCCGGGACCGGCGCCGCGTCGCTCTCCGCGCGGCATCCCAGGGGGATCGTGCTGTCGGGCGGCCCGGACAGCGTGCACCAGCGTGGCGCCCCGCGCTGCGACCCGAAGCTGTTCGCGCTCGGCGTGCCGGTCGTGGGCATCTGCTACGGCATGCAGCTGATGAGCCACCTGCTGGGGGGCGAGGTGCAGCGCTCGGGCCACCGCGAGTACGGCCAGGCGCTGTTCTCGCCGAAGCCGGGCGGAACGCTGTTCCGCGGGCTGCCGCCGCGCAGCCGCGTCTGGATGAGCCACGGCGACGACGTGCGTCGGGCGCCGGAGGGCTTCCGGGTCGTCGGCTGCACCGAGACGAACCCGATCGCGGCGATCGAGGACCCGGCCCGCCGCCTGTTCGGCATGTTGTTCCACCCCGAGGTCGTTCACTCGGAGGAGGGCACGAAGGTCCTCGAGAACTTCCTCGACGCCTGTGGCTGCCGCCGCGACTGGAACGCGCGCTCCTTCGTCGAGGAGGCGACCGAGCGCGTGCGCGAGCAGGTCGGCAGCCGCGGCCGCGTGATCTGCGCGCTGTCGGGCGGCGTCGACTCGGCCGTCACCGCCCTGCTGGTGCAGCGCGCGGTGGGCGACCGGCTCACCTGCGTGTTCGTCGACAACGGCCTGCTGCGCAAGGACGAGGCGCGCCAGGTGCAGCGCCGCTTCGCGCAGCGGCTGCGCCTCAACGTGCTGAGCGTCGACGCCTCGCGCCGCTTCCTGCGCAAGCTGGCCGGCGTGAGCGACCCGGAGCGGAAGCGGAAGATCATCGGGCGCGAGTTCATCGAGGTGTTCCGGGCCTCCATGCGCAAGGTCGGCAAGGCGGGCTTCCTCGCGCAGGGGACCCTCTACCCCGACGTGATCGAGTCCGTCTCGGTGCGCGGCCCGTCGGCCGTGATCAAGAGCCACCACAACGTGGGGGGCCTGCCGCGCTCGCTGAAGTTCGAGCTGATCGAGCCCCTGCGCTTCCTGTTCAAGGACGAGGTGCGGCGGGCGGGGCTCGAGCTGGGGCTCGACGACGAGTTCGTCTACCGGCAGCCCTTCCCGGGGCCGGGCCTGGCCGTGCGCTGCCTGGGCCCCGTGAGCAAGGAGCGCCTCGACATGCTGCGCGAGGCCGACGCGGTGTTCGTCGAGGAGATCAAGGCCGCCGGGCTCTACCGCAAGGTGTGGCAGAGCTTCGCCGTGCTGCTGCCCGTGCGCTCGGTCGGCGTGATGGGCGACGACCGCACCTACCAGTACACGGTCGCGCTGCGGGCGGTGGAGTCGCTGGACGGCATGACCGCCGACTGGGTGCGCCTGCCCGGCGAGCTGCTGGCGCGGGTGTCGAGCCGCATCGTCAACGAGGTGCGCGGGGTGAACCGGGTGGTCTACGACGTGAGCAGCAAGCCGCCCTCGACGATCGAGTGGGAATGAGCGCGAAGCCCGAGTTCGTCCACCTCCACCTGCACACCGAGTACAGCCTGCTCGACGGCGCCTGCCGGCTGGACGAGCTGGTCGGCGAGGCCGCGCGCCTGGGCATGAAGGCGCTGGCCATCACCGACCACGGCAACATGTTCGGCGCCGTGGCGTTCCACGACGCCTGCCGGGCCCAGGGCCTGAAGCCGATCCTCGGCTGCGAGGTCTACGTCGCGCCCGGCAGCCGGCTCGAGCGGCAGGCGCTGAGCGCCTCCGAGGCCTACAACCACCTGACGCTGCTGGCGGCCAGCGAGCAGGGCTACCACAACCTCGTCAAGCTCGTCTCCGCCGGCTACCTCGACGGCTTCTACCATCGGCCGCGGATCGACAAGGAGCTGCTGGCCAGCCACGCCGCGGGCCTGATCGGGCTCTCGGGCTGCCTCTCGGGCGAGATCGCGCAGCAGATCCTGGCCGGCGCCGAGGAGGCCGCGCTGCGCAGCGTGGGGCAGTTCAGCGAGATCTTCGGCAGGGACCGCTTCTACCTCGAGGTGATGGAGCACGGGATCCCCGACCAGCGCCGCGTCAACCGGGGCCTGCTGGGGATCCGCGAGCGCACGGGGCTGAAGCTGGCCGCGACCAACGACGCCCACTACCTCCACCGCGAGGACCACCACGCCCACGACGTGCTGCTGTGCATCGGCTCGGGCAAGAAGGTGGGAGACGCCGAGCGGCTGCGCTTCGACGGCGACAGCTTCTACCTGAAGTCGCCGGAGGAGATGGCGGCGCTGTTCCCGGACCACGAAGAGGCGCTGCGCTCGACGCTGCAGATCGCCGAGGCCTGCGACTTCACGCTCCAGGGCGTCTCGACGCTGCCCGCCTTCGACGTGCCGCCGGGGTTCACGATCGAGACCTACTTCGAGAAGGTCACGCGCGACGGCTTCGCCGAGCGGCGCCGCGCGCTCGAGCCGCTGGCGGCGGCCGGGCGGCTGCGCCACCCGCTGGCCGACTACGAGGCGCGCCTGGCAAACGAGGTCGGCGTCATCCGGCGGGTCGGCTTCTCCGGGTACTTCCTGATCGTCTGGGACTTCATCCGCTACGCGAAGGAGAAGCGCATCCCGGTCGGACCCGGGCGCGGCTCGGCGGCCGGCAGCCTGGTCGCCTACTGCCTGCGCATCACCGACATCGACCCGATCGAGTACGGCCTGATCTTCGAGCGCTTCCTGAACCAGGAGCGCATCAGCCCGCCCGACATCGACATCGACTTCTGCGAGGCGCGGCGCGGCGAGGTGATCGAGTACGTCACCCGCAAGTACGGGCGCGAGAACGTGGCGCAGATCATCACCTTCGGGACCATGAAGGCGAAGGCCGTCGTGCGCGACGTGGGGCGCGTGATGGACATGAGCTTCGCCGAGGTCGACAAGATCGCGAAGATGATCCCCTTCGACCTGAAGATGACCCTCGACAAGGCGCTCCAGGAGTCCCCGCCGCTGCAGGACGCCTACCAGAAGGACCCGCGCGTCAAGGAGCTGATCGACGTCTCGCGGCGGCTCGAGGGCACGACCCGCCACGCCTCGACCCACGCGGCCGGCGTCGTGATCGCGCCGCAGCCGCTGACCGAGCTGGTGCCGCTGTTCAAGGGCAACACGGGCGACATCACCACCCAGTTCGACATGAAGGGCGTCGAGCGCATCGGGCTGCTGAAGATGGACTTCCTGGGCCTGCGCACGCTCACGCTGATCGACAACTGCGTGAAGATGATCGAGGCGCAGCGCGGCGTGCGCGTGGACCCGGCCGCGATCCCGGTCGACGACGCCCCGACCTACGAGCTGTTCACCGCCGGCAAGACCAGCGGCCTGTTCCAGTTCGAGTCGGACGGCATGCGCGACATCCTCCGGCGCTTCAAGCCCGACCGGCTCGAGCACCTCACGGCGCTGAACGCCCTCTACCGGCCCGGGCCGATGCAGATGATCGACGACTTCATCAAGCGCCGGCACGGCCAGACGCGCGTGGTCTACGAGCACCCTGCGCTCGAGCCGATCCTGAAGGAGACCTACGGCGTCATGGTCTACCAGGAGCAGGTGATGCAGATCGCCTCGGCGCTGGCGGGCTTCACGCTGGGCGAGGCCGACATCCTGCGCAAGGCCATGGGCAAGAAGAGGGCCGAGGTGATGGCCACCCAGATGGACCAGTTCCTGAAGGGCTGTGCCTCGCGCGGCGTCGGCGAGCGGAAGGCCAGGCGGATCTGGGACGCGATGGCGGAGTTCGCCGGCTACGGCTTCAACAAGTCCCACTCGGCGGCCTACGCCTGGCTCGCCTACCAGACGGCCTACCTGAAGGCCAACTACCCGGCCTACTTCATGGCGGCGCTGCTCACCTCCGAGCGCGCCAACACCGACAAGATGGTGCAGTACGTCGGCGAGTGCCGCGAGATGGGGATCGCGGTGCTGCCGCCGGACGTCAACCAGTCGGAGATGTTCTTCTCCGTCATCCCCGAGAGCGCCACGGGGAGGCCTACGGACGGGCCCCGGGGAGTCGAGGGCACGGCGGAGGGCGACGAGCGGGCGGCGGACCGGATCCCCTCGCCGGCTGCCGACGAGGCCGGACAGGCTGGGGGTGACTGCATTCGCTTCGGGCTGTCCGCCATCAAGAACGTGGGCGAGGGCGCGGTCGAGGCGGTGCTGGCCGCTCGCCGCAGCGCGGGGCGGTTCCGATCGCTGTTCGACTTCTGCGAGCGCGCCGACCTGCGCGCCGTGAACCGGCGCGTGGTGGAGAGCTTCGTCAAGAGCGGCTCGTTCGACTCCGTCGACGCCCGCCGCTCGGCGCTGTTCGCGGCGATCGACCGGGCGATGGAGGCCGGACAGAAACGCCAGCGCGATCGCGAGGCGGGGCAGTCGAGCCTGTTCGCCGCGCCGGGCGCGCCCGGGGAGCGGGAGGCGTCGCCCGAGCGGGCCGCCAACGCGCCGCCCTGGCCCGAGGCCGAGCGGCTAGCGTTCGAGAAGGAGTCGCTGGGGTTCTTCATCTCCGGCCACCCGCTCGAGCGTTTCCGCACGGAGCTCGAGCAGTGGGCGAACGCCACCACCGGCACCCTCGCGCAGAAGGCGGCCAGCGGCGAGCTCACGGTCGGGGGCATCGTCAGCGCGCTGCGCCTGCTCAAGACCAAGAAGGGCGAGCGCATGGCGGCGTTCGTGCTCGAAGGACTCGACGGCAGCGTCGAGACGGTGGTGTTCCCCGACGCGTACCGCAAGGCCGCGGGCCGGCTGGCCGACGACCAGGTGGTGCTCGTCAAGGCGCGGGCCGAGGTGGACGACGACGGCAAGGCGAAGCTGCTGGCCTCCGAGGTGCTCCCGCTCGAGCAGGCCAAGCTGGCCGAGGCGCGCTTCGTGACCATCCGGGTCCCGCTGTACGCCTGGGACCGGGGCAAGGGCGAGCGGCTGAGG
Organism: uncultured Acidobacteriota bacterium; assembly: GCA_963831755.1. GTDB lineage: Bacteria > Acidobacteriota > Vicinamibacteria > Fen-336 > Fen-336 > DATBSL01. Next base: position 95,701 of record CAWHRC010000014.1, on the reverse strand, counting down.
GATATACTCGGCGCTCACCGAGGCGACTGCCCGGTCACGCTGGAGATCGTCAGGCCGGGCGCCTGGGCCGTGGCGCTCGCCCCGAGCGCTCGCTACCGGGTGCGGCCGGACGGCGGCCTGCTCGACGAGATCGAAGCGCTGCTCGGCCCCGGCGCCCTGGTGCTGAACCGCTCGAACGCCCTGGTGCGCGAGGCGTAGGAGGGGGCATGGCCGATCCGGACTTCGAGGCGCCGCTCAGCGAGCTGCAGAGGCAGATCGACGAGCTGGAACGCTGGCCCGGCGATCCGGACAAGGAGCAGGAGGCGCTGCAGCTGCGCGAGGAGCTGGAGGCCAGGCGGCGCGAGGTGTACGCGGGCCTGACGCCCTGGCAGAAGACGCTCGTGGCACGCCATCCGAACCGGCCCTACACGCTCGACTACGTCCAGGCCCTGTGCTCCGAGTGGACGGAGGTGAGGGGAGACCGCCGCTACGCGGACGATCCGGCGCTGGTGTGCGGCTTCGCCCTCTACCACGACCTGCCCGTGTGCATCGTCGGGCACCAGAAGGGACGGGACACCAAGCAGAAGATCCACCGCAACTTCGGGATGCCCAAGCCCGAGGGCTACCGCAAGGCCCTGCGCGTGATGCAGCTCGCCGCCAAGTTCTCCCGGCCGATCCTGAGCTTCGTGGACACGCCCGGCGCCTACCCCGGGATCGACGCCGAGGAGCGGGGCCAGGCCGAGGCGATCGCCTGCAACCTGCGCGAGATGGCGAGGCTGCGCACGCCGATCGTCGTCACCGTGACCGGCGAGGGCGGGAGCGGGGGCGCGCTGGCGATCGCGATCGGCGACCGCGTGAACATGCTCGAGCACGCCGTCTACTCCGTGATCTCGCCCGAGGGCTGTGCCTCGATCCTGTTCCGCGACCCCTCGCGCGCCGAGGAGGCGGCGATCGCGATGAAGATCACCGCCGCCAACCTCGCCGCGATCGAGCTGGTCGACGCCGTGATCCCCGAGCCGGCGGGCGGCGCCCACGTGAACCACGAGCAGCTCTTCAAGTCGGTGGACGCGGTCGTGTGGGGCCAGCTCCAGGACCTGCGTAAGAAGCCCGTGGCGGAGCTGGTCGAGGAGCGCTACCGGAAGTTCCGCGAGATGGGGCGGCTCGGCCGGGAGTTCCGTGACGCCGGCGCGTGAGCACGGGGCGGGGCTGCCGGTCGATCCCGAGCGGCTGCGCCGCCAGTTTCCGGCGCTGACGGACGAGGACCTCGCGGCCTACGGCGCGGTCACCCGCCGCGTCCTGGCGGATCCGCGGGCCCGCGGGCGCGTGCTGGCGGACGTGCTGGCCTCGGCCGCCCTCGCCGCGCAGAAGGAGGCGTCCGAGGCAGCGCTCGACGAGGGCGAGCGCACGGCCCTCGCATATGTCCGGGCGCTGCGGAAGATGCAGTCCCGCTAGCGTCCGCCGGCCGGGGCGGGGTACTGCCAGGCCACCGCGAGGCCTGGCGTGCTCGAGATCGGCACGACCCTGCCGCTGGCCGGGACCTCGCCGACGTGCAGCTCGCCCGTCTCCTGGCCGCCCGGCCGAAGACGCCCGTCGAGGCGGTAGGGGCCGAAGGGTTGGACGGCGAAACGCAGCCGGGCCTTGTCGAGAGCCAGGATCAGGCCGAGCGCGGCGTCGCGGTCGACGCCCGAGCCGACGCGGAGCAGGAAGCGTGGACGGGCGGGCACGGGCAGGCCGCGCCAGAGCACGTCCAGCTGCCGGCAGGTGTCGTGGGCCGCCTGCTCGACGCGCTGCGGGCCCTGCTCGCGGGCCAGGCTGGCGCTCTCGCGCGCGGCACGGGCCTGCACCAGGACCAGCAGCAGCCCGCCGATCGCGAGCGCGGCTCGTGCCCCGACCGCGAGCTGTCGTGCGCCTGGAGCGAGTTCGACCACCTCGGCCAGCACGACGAGCGTGGCGGCGGCGCCCACGAAGGACGCCCAGGCGAGCACGTAGGGGAAGACCACGGCGCCGGGCGCAGCGCGCGCCGTGACGACGACCGCGACGAGCGCCGCCGCGGTGACGACGGCGAGGGCGGCGGTGCCGGCACGCCGACGCAGGGCTCGCTCGCCGGCCCAGGCAAGGGCCGCGAGCAGTGCCAGCGCGAGCACGAGCGGCGCGCCCCAGGGAGAAGCGTCGCCGCTCGACCAGCTCACACCCGCGAAGCCCAGCAGCGCGCGGGAGCCGACCGCCGCAGCAGCCGGCCAGGCGTTGGCCCGCGGGTTGCTTCCGGTATTCAGCATCCGCTCCAGATTGTGGTAGTCGCCGCTCCACTCGTCGTACAGGGGGAGACTCCAGAGCACGGCCAGGACCGCCGCGGTGGCGAGGAAGGAGCGCGTCCCGGGGCCGGGCCCGACCGTCGGCAGGCGGAGAGCGGCGCGCAGCCGGGGCAGGGCGTGCAGGGCGGTGGCGGCCGCCGCGAGGAACGCGACCGGGACGAGGTACACGGCGTGTGTCTGGACGGCCAGGCTGGCGAAGAGCGCGAGCACGGGCAGCGCACGGGCATCGCCGGTCGCGACGCGCGCGCCCGCCACGAGGGCTGCCGCGAGCGGCAGCACGGGCAGGTTGGCGTTCCAGAACGAGAGCAGGAAGCCCAGGCCACGAGCCGCGAGGAAGGCCAGCGCGAGGAGCGCGGCCAGGGTGCCCCCGCTGCCGCGCGCGAGCCGGCTCGAGCCGCGCACGAACGCGAGCAGGGCGACGAGGTTCCACGCCAGCGCCGCGGCACCGAGGGCGGTCGCGCCTCGCCCGAACGCCTCGTAGAAGGGCACCGCCGCATAGAAGGACGCGGGTCCGGGGTGCTGGAAGTAGAAGCGCGCCTCCGGGCCGAGCCGCTGCGAGCCCTCGGCGGCCAGGCGCACGCACAGCTCCAGCAGGGCGTGGTCGCCCGTGGGGTAGCGCTCCGGTGGCGGACCGAGGGCCCTCTGCGTCAGGAAGGCGGCGAAGGCGACCAGTACCAGCACGGCCGAGGCGAAGCGCGCCTCCCGCGGACCCAGGAGGAGGTCGACCAGGCCGCGGCTGCGCTTCTCGGGCGCGGGCTGCATGCGAACGGGCGCGACCGTAGCACGGCCGCGCAGGGCCGACAAACGGATCGCCTCGCGCCGCTGCGTCCCCGGCAGGTGTGCCGCGCGGGCGTCGGCTATACTCCCGGCCCCGTGAAGCCAAGTGGCCCGTCCTCCGCGCCCGGCTCCCCGCGGCGGCTCGTCCCCGTGGCCGTCGCGTTCCTGCTGAGCGGTGCGGCTGCGCTCGTCTACCAGGTGGTCTGGCAGCGCGTGCTCGAGCTGTCGAGCGGGATCGGCATCTACTCCGTGGCCATGATCGTGGCGGCCTTCATGGCCGGGCTGGGGATCGGCAGCCACGCCGGCAGCCTGCTCAGCCTGAGCCTGCGGCCCGCGCGCGCTCTCTGGGCGTTCGCGGGCCTCGAGCTGGGCGTGGCGGCGTTCGGGGCTGTCTCCTGCACGCTGTTCTACGACGTGCTGTACCTGCGTGCCTCCTCGTTCTACGCCGTGCCCTGGCGGGCAGGGCTGCTGCACTTCGCGTCGCTGCTGTTTCCGACGGTGCTGATGGGCATGTCGCTCCCCTTCCTCACCCGCGCGATGGTCCGGGACGTCGAGGGTGCGGCGAGGACGATCGGCTGGCTCTACTCCGTGAACGTGCTCGGCGCCAGCCTGGGGGCTCTGCTGACGCCCTGGGTCCTGATCCGCTTCCTGGGCATGCGTGGAGCCACGCTGGCGGCGGCGGGGGCCAACGCGGCGGCCTGCCTGGCGGCGCTCGTCGCGGGCTGGCAGGCGCGGCGCGCCGGCGCGGGGGAGCAGCCGGCAGCGGCGGAAAGGCCGGCGGCGCCCACGGGACCCTCTGGCGGCGCCGAGGCCCCCGGTGCGCGACCCCTGGCGTTGTGGATGGCGCTCTACGCCCTCAGCGGCTTCTGCGCGCTCGCGCTCGAGATGCTCTGGTTCCGCTACCTCGACGTGGCCGTCCGCTCGACCGCGTTCACCTTCGGCACCCTGCTCGCCCTCTACCTGCTCGGCTGTGGCGTGGGCAGCCTCGCCGCCTCGACGCGCGCGGGGCGCGTGCGGCGACCGCTCCGGCTGTTCCTGGTCGTACAGTCGCTGATCGTGGCCACCAGCGCGCTGGCGATCGTGCTGCTGTCGTGGCTGCCGGGCGACGCTCCGGTGATCGCGTACTTCCGGGAGGCTTGGGGCACGGCGCTGTTCGTGCGGCTCGGCCGCGACACGGACCTCTCGAAGCTGGCGGCCGTCTACCTCGGGCTGCCCGCGCTCCTGTTCGGCATCCCCACGCTGCTGATGGGCGTGTCGTTCCCGGTGCTGCAGCGCGCCGTGCAGGACGAGCCCGCGACCAGCGGGCGCAAGGTGGGCCTGCTGCAGGCGGCCAACATCGCGGGCTGCCTCGCCGGCAGCCTGGCGGTGGGCCTGCTGTGGCTGCAGTGGATCGGCAGCGCCGGCAGCTTCCGTGCGCTCACGGCGCTCGCGCTGGTGTTCCCGGTCGTGGGCCTGTGGTACTACGGCTGGCGCTCGCCCTTCGCGCCGCTCCTGGGGGTGCTGCTGGCGCTGCTGCCGGCCCTGCCCGCACGGGAAGTCCTGTGGGCGAGGCTGCACGGCTCTACGGCGCAGGCGGCGCTCGTCGCGGAGGACGCCACCGGGCTCGCAGCCCTGACGCCGCGCGGCGAGGGCTGGCGCGTGTGGATCAACGGCCGCAGCTTCAGCGTGATCCCCTTCGGCGGCATGCACACGGTCCTGGGGGCGATCCCGGCCGTCGTGCATCCACGGCCGCGCAGCGTGGCGATCATCGGGCTCGGCTCCGGCGACACGGCCTGGGCCGTCGGCTGTCGTGGCGCCCTCACCGAGCGGATCAGGGTGTTCGAGATCTGCGGCCCGAACCTCGAGCTGCTCAGGCGCGTGCGCGACCTCGGCCGCGCACCGGCCGACCTCGTCCGCTTCCTGGCCGACCCGCGCGTCGCCCACGCCGTGGCCGACGGCCGCAACAGCCTGCAGAACGCCGACGAGCTCTACGACGTCGTCGAGATCGACGCCCTGTGGCCGTCGAACGCCTACTCCGGGAACCTGTACTCGGTCGAGTTCTTCGGCCTGTGCTCCCGTCGCCTGGCCCCGGGCGGGCTGATGTGCTCGTGGTGCCCGACCGAGAGGGTCCGCAACTCGTTCCGGCGTGCGTTCCCGCACGTCGTGCAGCTGCTGGGCGGACAGGTGATGATCGGCTCGAACTCGCCCGTGGGCGTCGATCCCGCGGCCTGGGAGGCGAGGCTCACGAGCCCGGACGTCGTCGCCTACCTCGGCCGCGACGTGACGGCGATCGTGCTCGACGACCTGCGCGGCGCCGAAGTACTCCCGCGCGTCGCGGCGAGCGCGGGCCCGCTCAATCGCGACCTCGACCCGCGCGACGAGTTCCGAGCGCCCTGAGCGCGGCCGGCCGCGAGCCAGCCGCTGGTTCGGGGCCGCACGAGCGCGCCGTGTAGAATGCCGGAGTGGAGGCGTTCGTCCTCGATTGCGCTCGCCGCGTGAGCGCCACGCGGCAGCCGTCGCGCGGCGGGGCCTGAGCCGTGGCGACCCGGCGCACGCGGCTTGTCCGCCGGCTGCTCGTCGTGCTGCTCGTCCTGGTCGCCGCCGCCGTCGCCTGGAGCCTGCGCCGGCCGTCCCCCGCCTCCTCCGGCGCCGCGGCCCATCCGCCGCCGGCCGGCGGCGGCTCGATGGCCAAGGACATCGAGTTCCTGCGCTTTCGCGCGGGCGACCAGCAGATCGAGGTGAAGGCCCGCGCCCAGTTCGCCCAGGAGGGCGGCTCGATGCGGCTTTCGGGCGTCGAGGTGACCTTCCCGTACGTGGCGGAGGGGAAGACGCTGCACGCCACGATCCGCTCCGAGGAGTGCCTCTACCAGCCGCAGCCGCTGAAGGTCGCCTTCCGCGGGCAGGTGCACGTGAAGACGGAAGACGGGCTCGAGCTCGAGAGCGAGCAGCTGGACTACGCGGCCGACGCGGGGATCACCAGGAGCGACGTCGAGGTGCACTTCAGGCGCGGCGGCAGCTCGGGCAGCGCGAAGGGCATGGAATACCGCACGCGGGGCGGCGAGCTGCTGCTGAAGGAGAACGTCCGCCTGCGCCTGGAGGACGAGGCCGGCCCGGCGACCGAGGTCGAGGCCGCCTCGCTGCGGGCCGTCCGCTCGGAGCTGCGCATCTTCCTCGAGGGCGGTGTCGCGGTCCGTCAAGGGGCGCGCGAGCTGCACAGCCGGAGGCTGCAGCTCAACATGTCCGCCGACTTCGAGACCATCGAGCGGGCTTCGGCCGTGGAGGACGTGGACCTGCGCCTGGGCCGGGGGGCGGGCGTGCCCGGCGCCGACGTCACGGGCGCCGGCGGAGGCGAGAAACGGCTGCGCTGCCGCAAGCTGATGATCGACTACCAGGCGAAGGGCGTGCTGGGGCAGATCAACGCCGTCAACCCGGCGACGCTCGACGTCCTGCCCGGACCGGGCGATCCCCCGGAGCGGCGCCGGCTGGCCTCGGACCTGATCCGCTTCGCGTTCGACGAGCAGGGCAGGCTGACGCAGCTCGAGGGGCAGGGCGGCGGCCCGCAGGCGCGCAGGACGGTGCTCACGTCGGAGCCGGCCGCCGGGGGCGGGGCGTCGCGCCGCGTCGAGTGCCTCAACAGCGTGGCCTCGTTCGATCCCGTGAGCGGCGCGCTGACGTCCGCCAGGTTCGAGGGCGACGTGCGCTTCGTCGAAGGCGGGCGCAGGGGCTGGGCGCGCGAGGCCCAGTACGTCGAGGCTGCCGGACTTCTGACCATGGCGGGTGACCCGCGGCTTGTCGACGAAGCGCAGGGCTCCGAGCTGCGCGCGCAGAAGATCGCGGTGGGCACCCGCACGCACAGCGTGACGGCCGACGAGAGCGTGAGGCACACGATCTCCCGCCGTGCCGCCCGGCCCGGGGCGCCCGGCGCGCTCGGCGGGGACGTGCCGACCGTGCTCCTGTGCCGGCACCTCGAGTACGACTCGGCCACGAAGACGGGGCGCTACCGCGAGAACGCCCTGCTGCGTGCCGGCGAGGACGAGATCCGCGCTCCGCTGATCGTGGTGGAGGAGCCCGCCGAGGGGCGACGGCGGCTGACCGCCACCGGCGTCGTCGCCTCGACGCTGCATCCCAGGCCGGAGAAGGGGCAGACCCAGGAGCCGGTGCCGGTCGTGTCGCGCAGCCGCGAGCTGGTCTACGACGAGAAGCAGCGCCGCGTGGTCTACACGGGCGACGTCGAGCTGCGCCAGGGCGACATCCTGATGAAGAGCCCGGAGGCGGTGGTCCTGCTCACGCCCGACGGCGCCGCGGTCGAGAGGCTGCTGGCGGGGACGCCGGTCGAGGTGCGGCAGGGCGCGCGGCGCGCGACGGGCGAGCGCGGCACCTACACCGCGAAGGACCAGACGCTGGTGCTGACGGGCGAGAAGGTCGTGCTGCTCGAGCCCGATCGCCGCATCGAGGGCCGCGTGCTCACGTTCCAGTCGGGCAGTGATAGGATCCGGGTCGACGGCCGCGAGGAAGTGCGCAGCGAGGCCGTGCTCAAGCGCAAGGACCGCCCCCGCCCTTGACCGAGACCCGCGTCCTCCGCGCCGCCGCGCTCACCAAGTCGTACGGCCGAAGGGTCGTCGTGCGCGAGGTCGGGCTCGAGATCCGGCAGGGCGAGGTGGTGGGGCTGCTGGGGCCGAACGGCGCCGGCAAGACGACCACGTTCTACATGGTGGTCGGGCTCACGCGGCCGGACAGCGGCCAGGTGTACCTGGGCGAGGAGGACATCACCGAGCTGCCCATGTACCAGCGCGCGCGCGCGGGCATCGGCTACCTGCCGCAGGAGGCGAGCGTCTTCCGCAAGCTCAGCGCGGAGGAGAACGTGCTGGCCATCCTGGAGACGCGCGGGCTGCCGGGCTCGGAGCAGCGCGCGCTCGCACGCCAGCTGCTCGAGGAGCTCGGCATTGCCGGCATGGCGCGGCAACCCGCCTACACGCTCTCGGGGGGCGAGCGGCGCCGGCTCGAGATCTGCCGGGCGCTGGCCGCCTCGCCGCGCTTCATCCTGCTCGACGAGCCCTTCGCGGGCATCGACCCGCTGGCGGTGCTCGACATCCAGAAGATCATCGCGCACCTCAAGGACCGCGGCATCGGCATCCTGATCACCGACCACAACGTGCGCGAGACGCTGCAGCATCACCGACCGCGCCTACATCCTGCGCGACGGCAGCGTCTTCAGCTCGGGAACGCCACGCGAGCTGGCCTCGGACCCCGAGGTCCGCCGCGTCTACCTCGGAGAGGGATTCCGCCTGGACGGGCTGCCGGGCTGAGCGGAGCCGGCGGCGCGCCCGGCGCACCCGCGGGCGCGCCTGTCAAGACCTTGAAAATGGCGGACCCGGCCTATATTCTCAGGTCGACCATGGCCCTGCTGCTTCCCGCGCCCCCGGGTCGGCCTCGCGGCGCGGGGCCCGTCGCGCCCGACTGCGGCGAAGGCCCCGATTCCGCGGCCGGCCGGCCCGAGGCTCCCGGGTCCTAGTCCACGCCTTTGCCCCTCCACCAGAAGCTCGGCCTGTCGGCCCGCCTGTCGCAGCGGCTCATCCTGACGCCGTCCCTGCAGCAGGCGATCAAGCTGCTCCCGCTGACGACGCTCGAGCTGGCCGAGGTGCTCGAGCAGGAGGTGATGGAGAACCCGCTGCTCGAGGAGGTCCCGGTCGAGGAGACGAAGACGACCGAGGAGATCGCCCAGGAGGAGCCCGCCGAGGAGCGCGAGCGCCCGGAGGACCCGCTCAAGGAGATCGAGGTCGAGCGCTTCTTCGAGGACTACTTCGACGACGGCGCCGACCGCCGCGCGCGGCCCGCCGAGGTGCCCGAGATCCCGCCGATCGAGAACACGCTCACCGAGTCGCCCGACCTCTACGATCACCTGCTGTGGCAGCTGCGCATGACGGCGAGCGACGAGCTGACGATGGAGATCGGCGAGGCGATCATCCAGAACCTCGACGAGGACGGCCTGCTGCGGGTCTCGCTCGAGGACGTGGCGGCGATGGGGCCCTGGCCGCTCGAGGACGTGGAGCGGGCGCTCGGGCTGGTGCAGACGCTCGACCCGCCGGGGGTGGCGGCCCGCAACCTCACCGAGTGCCTGCGCATCCAGCTGCGGCTGCTGGGTCTCGAGAACTCGCCCGCGGACGTGATGGTCCGTGACTACCTGAAGCAGCTGCAGAGCCACCAGTACCCGGAGATCTCGCGCCAGCTGGGCCTGACCTCCGACGAGGTGGCCCACCACCTGGAGATCATCCGCGCCCTGGCGCCGCGGCCCGGCAACCGCTACAGCCCGAACAAGTCGGCGTACATCCTGCCGGACGTGTTCGTGGTGAAGGAGGGCGACGAGTACAAGATCGTGCTCAACGACGACGGCCTGCCGAAGCTGCGCATCAGCCCCACCTACCGGCGCATGCTGGACCACAAGGAGCCGGGCTCGGAGGAGACGCGCGCCTACGTCAAGGACAAGCTGCGCAGCGCTCTCTGGCTGCTGAAGAGCGTGGACCAGCGGCAGCGCACCATCTACAAGGTGGCCGAGTCGATCGTGCGCCACCAGCGTGCCTTCCTCGACCACGGCATCACGCACCTGCGGCCGCTCGTGCTGCGGGACGTGGCGAGCGACATCGGCATGCACGAGTCGACGGTCTCGCGGGTGGTGGCGAACAAGTACATGCACACGCCGCGCGGCGTCTACGAGATGCGCTTCTTCTTCCACAGCGGGATCACCTCCTCGATGGGCGAGGCGGTCAGCTCGGTCTCGATCAAGGACCGGATCCGCAAGATGATCGAGGAGGAAGACGCGGCGCGGCCGCTCTCCGACTCGAAGATCGCCGAGGTGCTCGAGGCGGAGGGGCTGCCGCTGGCCCGGCGCACGGTGGCCAAGTACCGCGAGGAGCTGCGCATCCCGCCGTCGAACCTGCGCAAGACGGTCCACTAGCACGGGTGCCGAGCGCGCCCTTCCCGCGCCGTCGGGAGGAGGACGGATGAAGATCGACTTCACGGCCCGCCAGACGGAGATCTCCGCGGAGCTGCGGCGGCTGGCCGAGCGCAAGCTGGAGAAGCTCGGCAGGCTGCTGCCCGGCGTGACGCGCGCCCACGTGACCCTGGCGGCGGACAGGCACCGGCAGCTGGCCGAGGTGAGCGTGCACTCGCGCCAGCTCGACCTTTCGGCCGAGGAGACGAGCAGCAACGCCCGCCGCTCGCTGGCGGGCGCCATCGACAAGCTGCTGCGCCAGGCCGACAAGCAGCGCACCCGGCGCCGGCCGCGCAAGGGCGCCGAGTCGCCTCGGCTGGCCCCGGCCGCGGCCCGTGACCCGGCCGTGGAGGCGGGCGGGGAGGGCGGCTCGCCGCGCGTGATCCGCAGCCGGCGCACGGCCGTGAAGCCGATGACGCTCGACGAGGCGGCGCTCGAGATGGAGGGCCGCGCCGACGGCGTGCTCGTCTTCCGCGACGCGGCCAGCGAGCGGGTGACCGTGCTGTTCCGGCGCAAGGACGGCAACCTGGGCCTGATCGAGCCCGAGGCCTGATGTCCGCGCGGCAGGCCCGCCCGGCGCTGCGGCCGGCGCCGACCACGGAGGCGGAGGGGGCCGGGGTCGTGGTGGCGGAGCTGCTCGATGCCGTGGCGCAGCCGCTGAAGCTCGACCTCGCCGCGGGCCGCGCCGGCCTCGAGAACCGGATCCACCTGGCGCGCGTGCAGCGGCCGGGGCTGGCGCTGACCGGCTACACCGACTACATCCGCTACGGCCGCGTGCAGATCGTGGGCAGCAGCGAGGTCGGCTACCTGGGCAAGCTGCGGCCGCGCAGCCGGACCGCGATCCTGGAGAAGCTGTGCCGCTGCCGGATCACCTGCTTCGTCGTGACGAAGGGGCTGGTGCCGCCGACCGAGCTGCTCTCCGCGGCGGAGGCGCACGGCATCCCCGTGCTGACGACGCCGCTCGAGTCGACGGCCTTCATCAAGCTGCTCGCGGCATTCCTGGAGGAGCGGCTGGCCACCCGGCTGCACCTGCACTCGGTCCTGCTCGACGTGTTCGGCCTGGGCGTGCTGATCCTGGGCGAGAGCGGGATCGGCAAGTCGGAGTGCGCGCTCGACCTGATCGACCGCGGCCACCGCCTGGTGGCCGACGACGTGGTCGAGATCAAGCGCATGGCCGACGTGCTGGTGGGCGCGTCGCCCGACCTGACGCGCTACCACATGGAGCTGCGTGGGCTGGGCGTGCTCAACATCAAGGACCTCTACGGCGTCTCCTCGATCCGGCTCTCGAAGAGGGTCGAGCTGGTGATCCAGCTCGAGCGCTGGGAGGCGGGCAAGGAGTACGACCGGCTGGGCCTGCGCGACGAGACGTTCCTGATCCTCGGTGTCGAGGTGCCGCTGGCGCGCATGCCCGTGGCCCCCGGGCGCAACATCGCGCTCCTGGTGGAGGTCGCGGCGCGCAACCAGCTGCTGCGCGAGGGCGGCTACGACGCGGGCAAGCGCTTCGTCGAGCGCGTGGACCAGCTGGTGGGCGCGCCGGGCGCGCCCGCGGCGCGCGGGCGCCCGGCCAGGAGGCGGCGGTGAGCGCGGCGGCGGCGCGGCAGCGGCCGCGGCTGCTCGTGATCACCGGCCTGTCGGGCTCGGGCAAGACGCACGTGTCGCGCGCGCTCGAGGACGCCGGCTGGTTCTGCGTGGACAACCTGCCCACGGCGCTGGTGCCGTCGTTCGCCGAGCTCTTGCGCAGCTCGGCCCAGCTGCGGCGCTCGGCGCTGGTGGTCGACGTGCGCGAGCGCGCCTTCCCGGACGCCTTCCCGGCCACGTACCGGGGCCTGGTGAAGGGCGACGTGCCCACCAGCCTGCTGTTCCTGGAGGCGGACGAGCGCTCGCTCGTGCGGCGCTTCAGCGAGACGCGGCGGCCGCACCCGATGGCGGGGGGCAACGAGCCGGTGATCGAGGGCATCCGCGCGGAGCGCGAGGCGCTGCGGCCGATCCGCAAGATGGCGGACGTGATCCTGGACACCTCGCGCTACACGGTGCACCAGCTGCGCGACTACATCCGCGAGCGCTACGACGTGCGCGCGGAGGGCCGCAGGATGGTGGTCTCCGTGCTGTCGTTCGGCTTCAAGTTCGGCATCCCGCAGGAGGCCGACCTGGTGTTCGACCTGCGCTTCCTGGCCAACCCGAACTTCGTGCCGCAGCTGCGGCGGCTCACCGGCGCGGACGAGGCGGTGGTGCAGTACCTGAGGAGGCAGCCGGAGACCGAGGCGTTCCTCAGGCGCGCCCTGTCGCTGGTGCGCTTCGTGCTGCCGCGCCACGAGCGCGAGGGCCGCAGCTACCTGACGATCGCGGTCGGCTGCACCGGCGGCCGGCACCGCTCGGTGATGGTGGCCAACGCCATCGGGGCGGCGGTGAAGCGGCGCGGCTACCCGGTCCGCATCGATCACCGGGACGTCAAACAGGGGTGAGGGCATGATCGGCATCCTGGTGGTGACCCACGGCGGCGTCGCGGAGGAGCTCGTCAAGGCCGCCCGCAACATCGTCGGCAAGATCCCGGCGATCAGCGCGGTCTCGATCGGCTGGGGCGACGACCCGTCGGCCGCCAACACCGCGATCGAGCGCGGCCTGGCCGAGGTCGGCGGCACGGCGCTCGTGCTGACGGACATGTTCGGCGGCACGCCGACCAACCTCAGCCTGCCCTTCCTGTCCGAGCAGGTGGAGATCGTGACCGGCGTCAACCTGCCGATGGTGATCAAGGCCTCCACGCTGCGCGAGGGCCGGCTGGCCGAGGTGGCGCGGGCCGTGCGCGAGCAGGGCAAGGGCGCCATCCACGTGGCGAGCGAGATCCTGGAGCCGCGACGGGCGTGATCCGGCGCGAGCTGGTGATCCAGAACCGCCTGGGGCTGCACGCGCGGGCGGCCGCGCGCTTCGTCCACGCGGCCAGCCGCTTCAAGTCGCGGGTGACCGCCGGCCGCGACGGGCGCATCATGGACGGCAAGTCGATCCTGGGCATCCTGCTGCTGGCCGCCTCGCAGGGCACGGTGATCGAGCTGAGCGTCGACGGCCCGGACGAGGAGCAGGCGATGCTGGCGCTCGTGAGCCTGGTCGAGGGCGGCTTCGGGGAACAGCCGTGAGCACGCTGCGCGGCAGCGGCGTCTCGCCGGGGATCGCGGTCGGCCCGGCGCTGGTGATGGAGCGCGACGAGGCGCCGATCTTCCGGCTGGCGGTGCCGCCCGAGCGCGTCGAGGCCGAGCTCGAGCGGCTCGAGCAGGCGCTCGTGGCCTCGCGCGAGCAGCTGCGCGCCGTGAAGGAGCGGCTCTCGCGCGAGGTCGGCGCGCCGCACGCCTACATCTTCGACGCCCACCTGCTGATGCTCGAGGACCCGCTGCTGCGTGAGCGCGCGGCCGCCATCGTGCGCCAGGAGGGGGTCAACGCGGAGTGGGCGCTGCGCGCGGTGTCGGAGAGCCTGCACGCGCTGTTCAGCCAGTTCTCCGACAGCTACCTGCGCGAGCGCAGCACCGATCTCGACGACGTGATCGGGCGCGTGCAGCTGAACCTGCGGGGCAGCTCGGAGGCGCCCTCCTTGTCCCGGCTGCCGGGGCCGGTCGTGCTGGTGGCCGGCGACCTGACCCCCTCCGAGGCCGCGGAGCTCGACTGGGAGCGGGTGCTCGCGATCGTCACCGATGTCGGCTCCTCCACCTACCACACCGCGATCATCGCCCGCTCGCTCGGCATCCCGGCCGTGGCGGGCCTGAAGGACGCCACCCGGCAGATCCAGCCGGGGTCCCTGCTGGTCGTGGACGGCAGCCGCGGCGAGGTGGTGGTCGAGCCGTCGGGCACGGCCCTCGACGGCTTCCGCGTCGTGCAGGAGCGCTACCGCCGCGAGGAGGAGCGGCTGCGCGGGACGCGCGCCCTGCCCGCGCGCACGCCGGACGGCGTGCTGGTGCGCCTCGAGGCGAACGTCGAGTTCCCGGAGGAGGCCGCGACCGCCCTCATGCACGGGGCGCAGGGGATCGGGCTGTTCCGCTCGGAGTACCTGCTGGGCCGGGGCCTGCGCTGGCCGAGCGAGGAGCAGCAGCTCGACGTCTACCGGCGGCTGCTGGAGCAGATGCACCCGCACCCGGTGACGGTGCGCACCTGGGACGTCGGCCTCGAGGCGCTCGGGCCTTCCGGCCCCTCGAGCCCGAACCCGGCCCTGGGCGAGCGGGCGCTGCGCCTGCTGCGCCGCTCGCCCGAGCCGTTCCGCGTGCAGCTGCGGGCGCTGCTGCGCGCGGGCCAGCACGGGCCGGTGCGCATCATGTTCCCGTTCGTGAGCGGGATGGCCGACCTGCGCGCGGCGCTGGCGCTGCTGGAGGAGGCGAAGGCCGGCCTGCGCGCGGAGGGGCTGGAGTTCGGCGAGGACGTGCCGGTCGGGGTCAACCTCGAGGTGCCGAGCGCGGCCGTGATCGCGGACCTGCTGGCGCCCGAGGTGGACTTCTTCAGCGTCGGCACGAACGACCTGATCCAGTACCTGCTGGCGGTCGACCGCACCGACCCACGCGTGTCGGGGCTTTACGAGCCGCTGCACCCGGCCGTGCTGCGCACGCTGGCGCAGGTGGCGCGGGCGGCGCAGGCCAGCGCGCGGCCGCTCTCCGTGTGCGGGGAGATGGCCGGCCACCCCGTGCAGGCGCTGCTGCTGGTCGGGCTCGGCTTCCGCGAGCTGTCGATGGCGCCCACGGCGATCCCGCGGGTGAAGGGCGCGCTGCGGGCGGTGGCGGCCGAGGAGCTGCGCGCGCTGGCGGCGCGCTGCCTGGAGCTGCCGACCTGCGAGGAGATCCTCCAGCTGGTGCTGCGCGAGCTGCCGACCGAGGCGCTGGCCGGCGACGGCCGGGAGCCGGGGCTCCGCGCTCAGTAGCGCGCGATCTCGCGCAGCGCCGCCGCGACCGTCGAGACCTGAGGCAGGATCGCGTCCTCGAGGCCCGGGTTGTAGCCCACGAACGTGTCGAGCGCCGCCACCCGTCGCACGGGGGCGTCCAGGTGCTCGAACAGCTCCTCGGCGATGCGCGCCGCGATCTCGGCGCCGTAGCCCCAGGAGCGGGCGTCCTCGTGCACCACCAGCGCCCGCCCGGTCCTGCGCACGCTGCGCGCGATCGCCTCCCAGTCGTAGGGGCTGAGCGTGCGCAGGTCGAGCACCTCGGCCTCGATCCCGTCGAGCGCCACCTGCTTGGCCGCGTTGAGCGAGCGCTGCACCAGCGCGCCGAACGTGACCAGCGTGACGTCCCGGCCCTCGCGCGCGAGCGCCGCCTTGCCGAAGGGGATCGTGTAGTCCGGCCCGGGATAGCGCCCCTTGTTGTAGGTCTGGCGGTAGAGGTGCTTGTGCTCGAGGAACAGCACGGGGTCGTCGCAGCGGATCGCCGTGCGCAGCAGGCCGTTGGCGTCCTGGGCGTTCGACGGGATCACCACGCGCAGGCCCGGCACGTGGGTGAAGAGCACCTCGCCGCACTGGCTGTGGTACACGGCGCCGCCCTGCAGATAGCCGCCGTAGGTCACCCGGATCACCACGGGGCACTTGAAGGCGTTGTCGGAGCGCCAGCGCACGAGCGCCAGCTCGTTGCGGATCTGCATGTACGCGGGCCAGATGTAGTCGATGAACTGGATCTCGACCACGGGCTTCAGGCCGCGGGTCGCCATGCCGATGGCGCGGCCGACGATGTTCGCCTCGGCCAGCGGCGCGTTCCATACGCGCTGCGAGCCGTGCCGGCGCTGGAGGTTGTGCGTGACCTTGAAGACGCCGCCTTTTCCTTTCACCTGTGCGAGGCTCTCGTCCCGCGAGCAGTCGGCGACGTCCTGCCCGAAGACCACGATGCGCGGGTCGCGGGCCAGCTCGTCGTGCAGGCAGGCGTTCAGCAGGTCGACCACCGTCTTGGGGTCTCCGGTGGCGGCAGGCTCGCTCACGAGCGCGCTGGAGGTCGGGTCGAAGTCGGGGGAGTAGACGTGGCGCGTCGCGGTCGCGGGATCCGGGACGGGCGCCACGAGCGCAGCCTCGGCGGCTGCGTTGACCGCGCGATCCACCTCGTCGCGCAGGGCGGCCAGCCTCTCGGGCGTCGCAACGCCCTCCTCGAGCAGGCGCTGCGGGAAGAGAGTCAGGGGATCGCGCCTGGCGTCCTCCGCGCGCTCGCCGGGCGCCCGGTAGAGGGCCTCGTCGTCCGAGAGCGAGTGGGAGTAGGGGCGGATCACGTGCGCATGCACGAGCGCGGGCCCCTGGCGCGCGCGGCACCAGGCGGCGGCCTCGCCCAGGACCGAGAGGCTCGCCAGGGGATCGCAGCCGTCCACCTCGCGCACCAGCAGGTTGGGGAAGGAGCGGACCAGGCGCGAGATGCTGCCGCCGGCGGTCTGCACCTCGACCGGCACGGAGATCGCGTAGCCGTTGTCCTCGATCAGGTAGAGCACCGGCAGCCGCAGGTTGCAGGCGGTGTTCAGGCTCTCCCAGAACTCGCCCTCCGAGGTCGTGCCGTCGCCCGCGGAGCAGTAGACGACCTCGTCGGCCGCGAAGCGCGGCGCGCCCGGCCCGCTCACGCGCCCGCTGGCGAGGTACAGTCCGGCCTCCGCGCAGCCGACGGCGTGGAGGAACTGGGTGCCGGTCGGCGAGGACTCCGTCACCACGTTGAGGCCGGGGTGCGCCCAGTGCGAAGGCATCTGGCGGCCGCCGGAGCTCGGGTCGTCCCGCGAGCCGACGGCGCCCAGCAGCATCTCGAGCGGCGTCATCCCGAGCTGCAGCAGCAGCGCGCGGTCGCGGTAGTACGCGTAGAACCAGTCGTGCCCGGGCTTGAGCACCATGCCGGCCGCGACCTGGACGGCCTCGTGGCCGGCGCCGCTGATCTGGAAGAAGACACGGTTCTGGCGCTTGAGCTGGATCTCCTTGTCGTCCAGGCGCCGGGAGAGCAGCATCGTCCGGTAGATCGCCAGCAACGTCTCGCCGTGGAGCCGCTGCTGGCGATCGAGAGCCGTTTCAATCATCCTGTCCCCTGATCGGAAGCCTCGCCCGGCGCACGAACCGACGATTTCGTCCGATTCTACCGCAGCGAACGGCGCGATCCGACCTCACGCGAGCAGAAGGTCCAGGAGGAACCGTGGGCCGAAGGCGGCTCTCGCCGGGACGAAGTCGCCCGCGATCCCCACCAGGCGGTCGGCCAGGTCGGGCCGCCGCCGGAGTCGGGCGGCGACCGCGTCGGCCAGGCCGGGGTGCGTGACCGCCAGCTGCAGCGCCCGGTTGAAGCGGAACTTGTCGCGGGTGGCGTCGCGGTAGGCGCGCTCGTAGCCGGTCAGGCGGGGCAGCGGAGCCGGCGGCTGCGCCTGCAACGCAGCGTCGATCGCTGCGGCCGCCAGCTCGGCCGCCCTCAGCGCGAGCGTGACACCCTCGCCGGTGAACGGATCGAAGAAGCCGGCCGCGTCGCCCACGAGCGCGGCGCCCGGGGCGCTGACGGCGCGGCACTCCAGGGCCAGCGGGCCGATCGCGCGCGGCGGAGAGCACAGCGTGGCGCGCGACAGCCGCTCGCCGAGCACTGGCCAGAGGCGGCGCAGCGTGGCGCGGTAGAAGCCCTCGAGGTCGCCTGCCGCCGCGGCCATCCCGCAGGCGTCGAGGACGAAGGCCACGTTGGCGCTCCGGGGAGAGAGCGGGGCGACACCGCAATAGCCTTCACCCGCGACGTGCATCTCGCCGTACGGCTCGAGGCCCTCGACTCCGTTCCAGTAGCCCCGGACGGCGAAGCGCCGCAGGCGCGGGTGCTCGCGCAGCAGCCCCAGCCGGCGGGCCACCACGCTGCGGCGGCCGTCGGCGCCCACGACCACGCGTGCCCGAAGCGCGCCGGCGTCCGTGGTCACCCCGCGGACGCCCCGGCCGTCGCCGAGGAGCCCGGTGACGCGCACGCCCTCGCGCACCGTGACGCCGGCGTCGCGCGCGGTGTCGAGGAGCGCGGCGTCGAGCGCCAGGCGGCGCAGGGCGAAGCCGACCCTTTCCCGGCCGCGGTACTCGCCGCGGAACGCCGTGCCCTTCGGGGAGACGAGCCGCATCCCGTGGAGCGGCTGCGGTTCGAGCGCGCGCACGCGGGCCGTCGCGTCGATCGCGTCCAGCAACCGCCAGGCCTCGGGGGAGACGGAGTCGCCGCACACCTTGTCGCGGGGGAAACGAGCCGCGTCGAGGAGCAGCACGTCGTGGCCGACGCGAGCGAGCCGGCAGGCGAGCGAAGAGCCTGCGGGGCCGCCGCCCACGACGATCGCGTCGTGCTGGCGGTCGCTCACCGCAGCGCCACCGCCAGCAGGCGGTACGGGAAGTGCCGCGTCACGACCGGGCGCGGGAGCCCGGCCGTGGCGAACGCGGCCAGGAGCTCGTCGCGGCGAAAGCCGCGGCGGATCGAGACCAGGCCGTCTTCCACGCTCACGCGGCTGCGGAACAGCAGGGGGAAGAACGCGCGGCCGAACAAGTAGGGCACCGGCGCCCGCTCCAGGTCGTTGACCACCAGGGCCCGCCGCGCGACGCGGAACAGCCCCGCCAGCACGCCGGGCAGCTGGGCGGCGTCGAAGTGGTGCAGGAACAGCGAAGCCGTGACCACTTCGAACGAGCGCTCGGCGAAGGGCAGCGCGCGGGCGTCGGCCACCACGCGCCGCAGCGAGCGGGGCGCGAAGCGGAAGTGAAGCGGCTTGATGTCGAGGCCGGTCGCGAAGATCGGCCCCGGCAGCCGCGAGACGAGGAACCCGGGCAGGTCGCCCGAGGCCGAGCCCACGTCGAGCAGCCGGCCGCCCGGCGCCAGGTGCGGGCGCACGGCGCGGAGAACGCTGCCGGCGTTGCCCAGCCAGCGGTTGACGAAGCGCAGGTCCTGCAGGCTGCGCAGCGCCTCCGCCTCGGGCACGCCCTGGTCGAGCCGTTCCTCCTGCGTCGAGCGCGGGCGCAGCGCGGCGGCGAGGCTCACGAGAACTCGAGCAGGGCGAGCTCGGCCGAGAAGCCCGGGCCGAAGGCGCCGAGCAGCCCCAGGGCGCCGGCCTGCGGCCGCTGGCAGCGCAGCATCTCGTCGAGCACGAACAGCACGGTGACCGAGCTCATGTTGCCGTGCTCCGCCAGCACCGCCTCGGTCGCGGCCAGGGCGGCGGGGGCCAGGCCGAGCCGCTCGGCCATCACCTCGATCACGCGGCGGCCGCCGGGGTGCAGGATCCAGCGGTCGATCCGCGAGCGATCCAGGCAGCGCGCGGCGAGGAAGCCGTCGATCGCGGGCCGGACCTCGCGGCGCACGAACGGGGCGAGGTCGCGGTCGAGCACGATCTGCAGCCCGGGGTTGCGCAGCTCGAAGCCCATCAGGTGCGTCGTGCCGCGGAAGAAGACGCTGCCGGTGTCGCGCAGCCGCAGCAGCCGGCGCTGCGCCAGCGGGTGGCGGTCGCCCACGAGCACGGCCGCCGCGCCGCCGTCGCCGAAGATCGCCGTGGAGACGACGTTGGTGGCCGAGCGGTCCCAGGGCTGGAACGTCAGGCTCGACAGCTCGAAGGCGATGAGCAGCGCGGCCCGCTCGGGGTGGGCGGCGAGGTGGTCGAAGACGCGCGCGAGCCCGACGACGCCGCCGGCGCAGCCGGACTCCGTGATCGGCAGGCGGGCGAGCAGCGGGCCGAGCCCGAGCGCGTTCGCGACGTGCGCGTCGAGCGAGGGAATCATGAAGCCGGTGCAGGAGACGCTGACCACGAAGTCGACCTCCCCGGGTCGGAGCCCGGCGCTGTCCAGCGCGCGGCGGGCCAGGTCCGTCCCCGCCGCGCACGCGATCTCGCGGTAGCGCCGGTTCTGGGTCTCGAAGTCGCCCGGGTTGAAGACCTCCTCGATCGGCACCACGCTCGCACGCGTGCGGACGCCCGCGGAGGAGTAGACCGACAGCAGCCGTGTCGACGTCCCGGCGGGGTCCTGCTCGAGCCAGCGCCTCACCCACTCGACGACGACCGGCTGCTCGTAGCGATAGGGGGGGACGTAGCGCTCGATCGAGACGAGGTTCGTCATGGATGGGGTATCGGGGAAGGGCCGCCTCTCGGATGGCCCGCTTCCCATTGTCGCCCGCCAGGCGGTGACGAGGCGAGCCCGACCCGCAGGCGATACCGCCCGGCCCCGCCGGCGAGGCCTCTGCTCAGAGCCGAGGCCTCCGGCTCAGAACGGAACGTCCTCGTCGGACGCCTTGAAGTCGTCCCCCTCCGGCGGGGCCTCGGCCGGCCCGCTGCTGCCGCGCGGACCGCCGCCGCCCGGGGCCTCGCCGCGGCCGCCGAGCAGGACCAGGCGCGAGTTCGGGCCGCTCACGCGGATCTTCGTGGTGTTGCGCTTGTTGCCGTCCTTGTCGGTCCACTCGTCGTAGCGGATGCTGCCCTCGATGTAGACCTGACGGCCCTTGCTGAGGTAGTCGCGCGCGACCTGGGCCGCCTTGCCGAAGATCTCGACCCGGTGCCACTCCGTGCGCTCCTGCTTCTGGCCGCTCTTGTCGTTCCAGACCTCGTTGGTGGCCAGCGTGAAGTTGGCGATCGGCTCGCCGGACTGCGTGTAGCGGATCTCGGGATCGCGCCCGAGGTTGCCGATCAGGATCACTCTGTTGACAGAAGCCATGCTCCCTCTTCGCTCCTCAGGGGTTCAGGTGCTCTCGGGCGATGCGTGCGGCCTGTGAGTTCGGGAAACGGTCGACGACGTAGCGGTACTCGACGAGCGCCTGGCTGCGCCGACCCAGCCGCTCGAGGGCCATGCCCTTCTTGACACGGGCATCCGGCAGCTTGTCGCTGGACGGGTAGTCCCTGAACAGCACGTTCCAGGCCTCGATGGCCTCGGCGAACAGCTTCTTCCCGTAGAGGCACTCGCCGATCCAGTACTGGGCATTGTCGGTGAAGTCCGTGCCGGGATAGTTCCGGATGTACTCGCTGAAGCCCTGGATCGCGAGGTCGTAGTTGCCGCGCGCGTAGTCGGCGTAGGCCTGGCTGTAGAGCTCGCGCGGGGCCGGCGCAGGCGCCGCCGGGACGGAGGCGGCGGCTGCGGGAGCAGGGCCGGTTGCCGGGCCGGCGCTCGCCGGGCTCGAGGTCGTGGCGCCTGCGCTCGGCGCCGGGGACCCGCCCGCCCCAGCCGGGGCCATCGGCACGATCACCGAGCCCTTCAGGGTCTGGATCGCCTCGGCCAGCTCGGCCACGCGATCGGACAGGTCCTTCATGCCCACCGCGGCGGCCTCGTCCTGCTGGCGGCGGTCGTTCGCCGACTTCTGCAGCAGCGCGTTCTGCTCGGCGAGCAGCTCGGACAGCCGCCGCACCTCCCGCCGGCTCTCCTCGGCGGAGCGCTGGATGTCGGCGAGCTGGCTCTGCAGCGTGGCGACCTGGAGCTGCAGGCGCTCCATGTCCTTGTTCGCGGCGGCCGCGGGAGCGGTGGAGAAGCAGGCGGCCGCCAGCAGCACGGCCGCGGTGGCGAGTCGACGGATCACGGTATCCTCCCGGGCCGTGCGTGGTGCGCTGCGGCGGGCCCCCGACCGGCGATGTCCATAGTCTAGCCGCCCACGGCGAAGTGGGCGCGCCGGTTCTTCGCGTAGGCCGCCTCCGTCTGCGCCGGGTCGAGGGGCCGCTCCTTGCCGTAGGAAACGGTGCGCAGCCGGCCGGCGGCCACGCCGAGGCTCACCAGGTAGTCCCGCGTCGCGCGCGCGCGCTGCTCGCCGAGGGCGAGGTTGTACTCCACCGTGCCCCGCTCGTCGCAGTGCCCCTCGATCGTGACCCGCGCCTCGCGGTGGCTCTGCAGCCAGAGGGCGTGCTTCTCGAGCGCGCTGCGCGCGGCGTCGCTGAGCGCCGAGGAGTCTAACTCGAAGTGGATGTCGGCGAGCGGGCCGCCCTCGCCCGCCGTCGCGGCCGCGCCCGCGGCGATGTCGGAGCCGGCTGCGCCTTCACCCCCGACCGCTCGCACGTCGGGGCCCTCGCTGACCGGCTCGACCGGCGTCGTCGGCGTCGCCTCCGTCGGCGGGGCGCCGCCCGGACCGCCGGGCGTCCCGGAGAGAACCGGCGGCCGCTTTCCGCCGTGGCAGGCGGCGAGCCCGACCACGAGCGCGAGCACGGCGAGCGCCGCGGGCCGGGTGGAGAGGGAATAGTCCATGCGTCCTCCTCGACGGTGTCGGGTCAAGGGCCCCAGTCGGGCTGCACGTTGCTGCCCGGCCCGGTGGCCAGTGTCTGAAGCGAGCGGCCCTCCCGGTCGGAGACGGTGATCTCCCACCGGCCGCCGCGTTTGCACGAGAAGACGAGGTGACGGCCGTTCGGCGCCCAGGACGGGTACTCGCAGGAGCCGCGGCCCTGCGTGATCTGGCGAACCTGGTGCGAGGCGAGGTCGACGATGGCGATGTCGAAGCCGCCGCCCCCCTCGCCGAGCGCGGCCGTGTACGCCACCTCGCTGTACTGCTTGGCCGGGTTCCAGGCGCAGCCGTCGTTGTATTTGCCGACGGTCGTCAGGCGCCGGACGTTCAGGCCGTCGCCGTCCATCTGCCAGATCTGCGGCGTGCCCGTGCGGTTCGAGGTGAAGCCGAGCTCCTGGCCGGTCGGGCTCCAGCAGGGCGCAGTGTCCGAGGCCTGGGTCGTCGTCAGCCGGCGCGCGCCGCCGCCGTCCGCTGCGGCCACCCACACGTCCATGTTGCCCGCGCGGCTGCTGGCGAACGCGAGCCGGGCGCCGTCCGGGCTGAAGGCCGGCGCGAAGGCCTGCGCGTCGCCGCGCTCGCGCGTGAGGTTGGGGACGCTGCGGCCCTCGAAGATGCGCGCGAGGTAGACGAGCGGCCCGCCCTGGCGGTAGGAGACGTAGGCGATCCCCTTGCCGTCCGGGCTCCAGGTGGGCGTGATGTTGAGCGAGCCGTTCACCGTCACGCGGCGCGGGTTGAAGCCGTCGTAGTCGACGATGTAGATCTCCTTCGACCGCCGCTCCCTGGTCGCGTCGCGGTCCGAGACGAAGGCGATCCGCGAGCGGGCGACGCCCTTGTACTGCGTGAGCGTCATGATGTCGTCGGAAGCCTGGTGGGCGAACACGCGAGGGTTGTCGGGCTTGCCCGAGTAGCGGCGCGCCAGCATCGTGGCTCCCGTGTCCACGAAGAAGATGCGCGCCTCCACCGCGAGCTCGCCGCCAGCGACCTCGGCGCGCGTGACCACCAGGATCTTGGCGCCGATGCCCTTCCAGTCCTCGAAGTTCGGGGCGTCGGGGTTCTGGGGCGGAATCGCGCCCAGCAGGCTGTCGGGGACGAACTGGAACAGGCCCTCGAAGCGCAGGTCGTTGCGCAGCACCTGGGTGATCGTGCGGCAGGCCGCCTGGCTGGCTTCGTCCGGGCGGCGCGGCGTGCACTCCGGTACCGCGAAGCGGGGCGTGGTGCCGCCGATGACGATCTGCTCGACCGGGGCCGGCTCCTGCTGCGCGCCGGAGGGGCGGCCGAGAGCCCAGCCGGCGATGCCGGCGACGACGCCCGCCAGCGCCGCCACGCGAGCGAGGCTACGACGTCGGTCGGAAGAGTGCCTGGATGGTTCGACGGTTCTGACCATAGTCCCTCGGCAGCGGCCCGAAGGGCGCCGCGTTGAGGACGGCCCGCTGGGCCGCCATGTCGAGCAGCGATGCGCCGCTTGGCTGCGTGACGTGCACGTCCGTGACCGTGCCGTCGGCCAGGATGGTGAAGGTCACGACGATCGGCTGGCTGAAGCCGGTCTTGATCTGCTGGTTCCAGAGCATCCAGATCTTCTGGGTGACGCCCGCGATGTACCAGTCGCCTCCCGAGTCCGTGCCGTCGGGAACGCCGGGACCCGGCGGCCCGATCTCGAGGCCGGGCGTTGCCGAGCTCGTTCCGCGGCCGGCGGCGACGCTGCCTGGACCGGGCGCGCTCCGCGACCCCTTCGTGCTCGCCTGCTGGCTCGGCGCTGGCGGCTCCGGCGCCCGGCGCGCGATCCGCTTCGCGTCGAGCGCGGGAAGCGCGTTGGGTCGGGGCGCCTCCTGCGGTGGCTTGAGGACCTTCGGCGGGGGCGGGGGAGCGGCGGATTCCTGCGGCGCGGCCTTGGGTGCGGGAGCCGGGGCCGGCGGCGCGGAGGACCCGCCGCCGCCGCGCGGCATCACGACCGTGAAGCCGAAGTCCGAGACGCGCAGCAACGGCTGGCGAGGCAGCAGCAGCGGCAGGGCGATCGCAGTCCCGATCAGGAGCATGTGGCCCACGATCGAGATGAGCAGCGTCCCCGGCAGGCCCGCGTCGAGGCGCTGGCGCTCGGCGATCAGCCGGTCGACGGCCTCGTTCACCGGCGTTTCTCCTCCGGCAGCACGTACACGAAGCCGATGCGGTCGATGCCGGCCCGCTTGATCGTGTCCACCACGCGGATCACGGCTCCGTAGCGCAGGCCCTCGTCGGCGCGCAGGTACACGATGCTGGCCGGGCTGCTCTGCGCGAGGCCGCGCAGCCGGTCCTCCAGCAGCACGATGTTCACCGGGTCGTTGGCGACGAAGACCTTGCCGTCTGCGCGGATCGACACCGTGATCCGGTCCTCGGGCGGGATCTGAGGCTGGTTCGCGACGGGCAGCGAGACGTCGATGCCGCGGCTCATCAGCGGGGCGGTCACCATGAAGACCAGCAGCAGCACCAGCACCACGTCGACGAGCGGAGTGACGTTGATCTCGCCGAGCATGGCACTCGTGCGGCGCGAACGGAGGCCGCGGTAGACCGAGCCCGCGCCCGACGCCCCGCTGCTCGTCTGCATGGCGCGCTCCTACGTGAAGTTGCGCTCGACGATGTTCAGGAACTCGAGGGCGAAGTCGTCCATCATGGCCGACAGCACCCTCACGCGGCTCGAGAAGAAGTTGTAGAAGACCGCTGCCGGGATCGCGGCCGCCAGGCCCATCGCGGTGGTGATCAGGGCCTCCGAGATCCCGGGCGCCACGACGTTCAGGGCCGCGGAGCCCATGCGGCCGATCTCCGCGAACGAGTCCATGATGCCCCACACGGTCCCGAACAGGCCGATGAAGGGGGTGACGCTGGCGGTCGTGGCCAGAAAGCTCAGTCTCCGCTCGATGCGCGTCGCCTCCACGGTCGCCGCGCGAGCGAGCGATCGCGACAGCGACTCGAGGCTCTTGACGGTCGGACGCGCCGCCGCGCCGGGCGGGTTGCCTGCGGAGCGCACCTGCTGGTTCACCTCGAGGTAGCCGGCCTGGAACACGCCGACCAGCGGGCTCGCGCGCAGCTGCGGGCAGACCGAGTTGACCTCGGAGAACTTGCTGCTCTTGCGGAAGATGTCGAGGAACGTCGTGGACTGCGCATGCGCTCGATGCAGCGCCATCCCCTTGTAGAGGATGATCGCCCAGGAGACGAGGGAGAAGACCAGGAGGAGCAGGAGGACGAACCGGGCGACCCAGCCGCTGTGGGCGATCAGGCCGGCCGGGCCGGACGAGAACGCGGCGGGCTGGGCCTGCGCCAGTATCGAGAAAACCAAGGCCACCTCTCTAAGTTGCGCTAGTGCTTGAGGATGCCACAATAGGTTGGGGTTGTCAATTTTTCGGGCGGCCCCCGCCCAGCGGTCCCCGCTCGTCGTTCTAACGCTCCATCATGCGTTTACAGCCACGAGAACGCTGTGATATTGTGAAAACACTGCGGTCCAAATGCTCAAACTCTTGAAAATCAACAACATCGCCCTGATCCCCTCGGTCGAGATCGAGCTGGGCCCCGGCCTCGTCCTTCTGACGGGCGAGACGGGCGGCGGAAAGTCGATCGTGATCGACGCGCTCGGGCTGCTGCTGGGGGAACGCGCCTCCCCGGAGCTGATCCGGACGGGCGAGGAAAAGGCGGTGGTCGAGGCGGTGCTCGAGGTCGCAGGCGCCGCCGGGCTGCTCGAGGAGCGCGGGTTGCCGGCCGACGGCGACGAGATCGTGATCCGGCGCGAGATCCAGGCGAGCGGCAAGGGCAAGGCGACCGTGAACGGCGCGCTCGTGCCCGTGAGCCTGCTGCGCGACCTCGCGCCCCGCATCGCCGTCGTCCACGGCCAGCACGAGCCCCAGGGGCTGCTCGATCCGCAGAGCCACCTCGATCTGCTGGACCGCTTCGCCGGCGCCGAGGACTCGGGCCGTCCGCTCGCCGAGTTCCACCGCGACCTGCGGGCGGCCGAGGCGGCCGTCGAGCAGCTGCGCAGCGACCGGCGCGAGGGGGAGCGCCGGCGGGAGATGCTCGAGTTCCAGGCGGCGGAGATCGAGAAGGCTGCCCTCGAGCCCGGCGAAGAGGAGGCCCTGCGGGTCGAGAAGGCGCGCCAGGCCAACGCCGACCGCCTCGCCACGCTCAGCGGCGAGGGCTACGCGCTGCTGTACGAGGAGGAAGCGGCGGCACTGGGGAGGCTCGGCCAGGTGTTCCGGCGCGTCGAGGAGCTGGCCTCCATCGACCCCGCTTTCCAGCCTTTCGTCGACGTGAAGCCGTCGCTCGTCGCGCCGCTCGAGGACCTGGCGCTGCGCCTGCGGGACTATCGCGAGACGCTCGAGCTCCGCCCGGGGCGGCTGGACGAGATCGAGGCGCGCCTCGCGCAGATCGAGCGCCTCAGGAAGAAGTACGGCGGGAGTGTCGACGAGGTGATCGCCTTCGCCGAGCGCAGCCGCCGCCAGCTCGACGCGCTCGGCACGCCGGAGGAGCAGGAGCGGCTGCTCGAGGAGCGGAGGGGCCTGCTGGCGGCCGCGTACCTCGAACGCGCCCGCGCCCTCTCGAAGCGTCGCCGGACCGCGGCGGCCGAGCTGCGCAAGCGGGTGCAGGCCGAGCTCGGCCAGCTCGCGATGGAGAAGACGCGCTTCGACGTCGCGTTCACGCCACCGGACCCCGAGGCGGCGGCGGCCGACCCGGCGCAATGGACCGAGCGCGGGCTGGAGCGGGCCGAGTTCCTGCTCTCGCCCAACCCCGGTGAAGAGCTGCGCCCGCTCGCCCGGATCGCGTCCGGCGGCGAGCTGTCGAGGCTGATGCTCGCGCTGAAGTCGGTGGTGGGCCAGGACGCCCGCGGCCTCACGCTCGTGTTCGACGAGGTCGACGCGGGCATCGGGGGGCGCGTCGCGGAGGTCGTCGGCCGCAAGCTCAAGTCGATCGCGGCTCGCCGCCAGGTGCTGTGCGTGACGCACCTGCCGCAGATCGCCGGCTTCGCCGACCAGCACCTCGCCGTCCGCAAGCGCGTCGAGCGCGGGCGCACCGTGACCATCGTCGACCCGCTCTCGGACGACGGTAGAATCGAGGAGCTGGCGCGGATGCTCGGGGGCGAGACGATCACGGCCGCGGGGCGGGAGCACGCACGCCAGATGCTGAAGCAGAGCCTTCGCACCTGAGGCCGACCATTTGACGAACAAAGGAAGAACCCGCTTCTACGTGCAGACGTTCGGCTGCCAGATGAACGTCAACGACTCCGAGCGGGTGGCGGGTCTGCTGCGTGCGCAGGGCTTCGAGCCGGCCGCGGATGCGGAGTCCGCGGACTTCGTGTTCCTCAACACCTGCGCGGTGCGGGAGAAGGCGGCGGCGAAGCTGCGGCACTCCCTCGCGCGCCTGCGCTGGATGAAGGCCCGGCGGCCCGAGCTGCGCATCGGCGTCGGCGGCTGCGTCGCGCAGCTCGAGGGGGAGGCGATCCTCGAGCGCGCGCGACACG
Organism: uncultured Acidobacteriota bacterium; assembly: GCA_963831755.1. Taxonomy (GTDB): domain Bacteria; phylum Acidobacteriota; class Vicinamibacteria; order Fen-336; family Fen-336; genus DATBSL01. The sequence continues at coordinate 68,053 of CAWHRC010000014.1, read as the reverse complement.
TGGACGTGCTGGTCGGCACCCACAACCTGCAGCGCGTGCCCGACCTGCTGGAGCAGTCGCGCACGACGGGCGCTCCCGCGGTGGACCTGGACAGGAAGGCCGACCCCTTCGCGATCCCAGTGGAGAGCGTCGAGCGGCAGAGCCCCGTGCGCGCCTACGTCACGGCGATGGAGGGCTGCAACCACGTCTGCAGCTTCTGCGTCGTGCCGCGCACGCGCGGGCCGGAGCTGAACCGGCCGCTGCGCGACATCGTGCGCGAGGCCGAGACGGCGGTGGCGCGCGGCTTCCGCGAGGTCATGCTGCTCGGCCAGACCGTCAACGCGTACCGCGACGGTGCGTGCGACTTCGCCGGGCTGCTCGAGCGCGTGCACGAGGTGGAGGGCCTCGAGCGGCTGCGCTTCACGACCTCGCACCCCGAGCACGTCGACGCAGGCATGGCGCGCGCGCTGCGGGACCTGCCCCGACTCTGCCCCTACCTCCACCTCCCGTTCCAGTCCGGGTCCGATCGCGTGCTCTCGTCGATGCGCCGTGGCTACACGCGGCAGGGTTACCTGGACAAGGTCGCGCTGCTGCGTGACTGCGTGCCCGGGCTCGCCCTCTCGACGGACGTGATCGTCGGCTACCCCGGCGAGACGGAGGCCGAGTTCGAGCAGACGCTGGGCCTGCTCGAAGCCGTCGGTTTCGACGGCCTGTTCGCCTTCACGTACTCGCCGCGGCCCGGGACGACGGCCCTGCGGCTCCGGGACGACGTGCCGGACGACGAGAAGCGACGCAGGCTGCACGTGGTGAACGCCCACCAGCAGCAGTGGCAGCGCCGGCGCAACGAGGCCCTCGTCGGCCGCGTCGAGCCCGTCCTGGTCGAAGCCGCCGATGCGGACGGCCGCGTCTCGGGACGCACGCCGCACTTCAGGATCGTCCACCTTCCCGGCCCCGCCAGCCTCGTCGGCCGGACCGTGCCCGCGGAGATCCTCACCGCACTGCCCAACTCGTTCCTGGGGCGCCTTTCACAAGCGCTTCATTGACGGCGAGTTCCAGCCCTCCTATATTCCGCGCAGGAGGGCGTGCGGCGTGGAAATCGAGATGTCCATCAAGGGCCTGATGGTCGACCCCATCACCAACATGCCCATCATCGTCCTGCGCGAGGTCGAGGGCCAGCGCGTGCTGCCGATCTGGGTGGGCGTCTTCGAGGCGAATGCCATCGCGCTGCAGGTGGAGAACGTCCAGACGCCGCGGCCGATGACGCACGATCTCCTGCGCAGCGTGATCACGGAGCTCGGCGGACAGCTCGAGCGGATCGTCGTCTGCGAGCTCAAGGAGAACACCTTCTACGCCCTGCTTCACGTGCAGTCGCCGCGCGGCCTGCTCGCGATCGACGCCCGGCCGTCGGACGCGATCGCGCTCGCCCTGCGCTTCGGGTCCCGGATCTTCGTCGAGGACGGCGTCATCCAGAACGCCCGCAGCGTCGAGATGAGCCGCGAGAACGTCGACATCGGCCGGCTGCAGAAGTGGCTGGAGAGCCTGTCGGACGACGACCTCGGCAAGTACAAGATGTAGCCGAGCGGCCCAGCCGCTGTCTCCCGAGCCGGTGAGCCGAGGGTGTGACCACAAGCACTCGTGGCGTCGCCCGCGACGACCACAGCCCATTCCGTGCTTGACCCGCCGTCCGTCGTTCCTCTAACATCCGGCGCGTCGCGTTCCCGCGACATTCCTTCCCGGGGGACCTGCCCGTTGATCGTGATCGCCATCGCAAATCAGAAAGGCGGCGTCGGGAAGACGACCACCGCGATCAACCTCGCCGCCGCGCTGGCCATGCGCGGCCGCAGCGTGCTGCTCGTCGACCTCGACCCCCAGGCCAACTCGTCGATGACGTTCCTCGACGTGCGAGAGCTGAGCAAGTCGATGTACGACGTGCTGGCGGGCCAGTGCCAGCTCGAGAACGTGATCCAGGCTTCCACGGTCCCGCGGCTCGACATCGCGCCGGCGCGCATCGCGCTGGCGAAGCTGGAGGGGCAGCTGGTGGGGGAGCTGGACGGGCACTTCCGGCTGAAGGACCGGCTCGCAGCGCTGGGCGATCGCTACGAGTTCGTCGTGGTCGACACGCCCCCCGCCCTGGGCCTCATCACCGTGAACGCTCTGGTGGCGGCCACGCACCTCCTGATCCCGGTGCAGTCGAGCTACTTCGCGCTGGAGGGTACGGACGACCTGCTGGAGACGGTCGACCGCATCCGCGCCCGACCCAACCCGGACCTCAAGCTGCTCGGCGCGGTCATCACGCTGCACGACAAGCGCACGACGCTGTCGCGTGACGTCCACAAGGCGATCAACGAGGTCTTCGGAGGGCGTGTCTTCGAAACGACGATTTCGAAGAGCATCCGCCTGGAGGAGAGCCCGGCTCACCGCGAATCGATCTTCACGTTCGCGCCGCAGTCGAGCGGGGCTTACGAGTACTACCGGCTTTGTGAAGAGGTGATCGAACGTGTCTAGTCCTCGACGCATCGGTCTGCCCGACACCGTTCGCATGCGCCACGACACCCACTTCGTGGACCAACTCGTGCGCCCGGGTGCAGAGGCGATCGGCCGGCTCATCCCCATCGAGGACATCGATCCCAATCCGAATCAGCCCAGGCAGACGCTCGGAGACCTCGCCGAGCTCACGGCTTCGATCCGAGAGAAGGGCGTGCTCGAGCCCCTGCTCGTTCGCCATGTCGGCGGTCGGTACCAGATCATCGCAGGCGAGCGACGCTATCGTGCTGCGCTCGAGGTGGGGATCTCGGAGCTTCCATGCGTGATCCGCGATTCGTCGGACGCGGAAACCATGGAGATCGCCCTCATCGAGAACCTGCAGCGCAAGGACCTCACGCCGTTCGAAGAAGCGGACGGGCTGAAGACGCTCGTGGACAAGTACGACTATACGCACGAGGACATGGCAGAGAAGCTCGGCAAGAGCCGGTCGACGATCACCGAATCGCTGTCTCTCGCAGCGATGCCGGAGCACGTTCGTCAGCTGTGTCGGCTGGCCGACATTCAGTCTAAGTCCCTTCTTCTACAAATAGTTAGGCAGGGAGACTCCGAGAAAATGACGGCCCTGGTCGAGCGCCTCCGGCGGGACGGCGGTGCCACGCGTGAAGCGGCGCGAAGGCTCACGGGTCCGCGAGAGGCGAAGCGCGGCCGGCCGAAGCACTTCGTCTTCAAGATGCAGCCGAAGGGCGGTGCCTTCACGCTCGCGCTCCAGTTCAAGCGGGCGCACGTGGAGCGGGACGAGATCATCCGCACGCTCGAGGACATCATCGAGTCGTTGCGTCGAGCGGATTGAGAGAGCCGGACCACAGCCGTAAGCGTTCGACGGACGCCACAGCCGGTGTGTGGCGCCGGCCCTCGATGGCATTCCGGCTGGTGCCAGAATCCAACCCTTCTATTGGACAGTTACGCACCATTTCCTAGAAGTGACCTCATCATTGATCGGGCAGGACGTGATGAGCCAAGGGGTCCCGACTGCCCGGGCACTGACGGGCAAAGCCGTCTGCTATGATCGCCACCCATGAGCGGATCAGACGCCGGAGGCCCGGCCGCTGCAGGGCAGCCAGCCGCGGCGAGCCTCTGTGCCCTGGTCACGGGTGCCTCGAGCGGCATCGGTGCGGCTTTTGCGCGCGCCCTCCATCGCAGCGGCGAGCGGGTCGTCCTCGTGGCGCGGCGGATCGACCGCCTCCAGGCACTGGCGGCGGAGCTGGGCGGCCAGCCCCACGTCATCGCCGCGGACCTGGCTGCACCCGGCGCCGCGGAGCGGCTGCGAGCCCAGGTCGAGTCGCGCGGCCTGGCGGTCGACCTGCTGGTGAACAACGCCGGGCTCGGGCACACGAGGCCGTTCGTGGATCAGCCGATCGAGACGGTGCGGAACATGATCGACGTCAACGTGAGAGCCGTCGCCGAGCTGACGCACGCCTTTCTGCCGGGGATGAAGAGCCGGGGCCGTGGTCGGATCGTGAACGTGGCCTCGAACGCGGCGTTCCAGCCCGTCCCGTACCTGACCGTCTACGCGGCGACGAAGTCGTTCGTGCTCTCGTTCACCGAGGGCCTGGCCGAAGAGCTCCGCGGCAGCGGCGTGCGGGTCCAGGCCCTGTGCCCGGGCATCACCGCAACGGAGTTCCTCGAAGTCGCCGAGACGCATCGCGGGCTGCTGGTCAACCGGATGCCGATGATGACGGCGGACGCGGTCGTCCGGGCCTCGCTCGACGGCCTCGACACGGGGAAGCTTCGAGTGGTGGCCGGCCTGCCGAACCGGCTGCTGGGCTTCGTCGTGCAACGGCTGGCGCCGCGCGGCCTGTCCCGCCGCGTGGCCGCGAGGCTGTACCGACCGGCCCCGGCCGCCGGAGAAACCCGGCGCTGACAGGCCCGCGACGAGGGCGGGCGCCTGGGTGCCGACGCTGCCGCCCCTGGATCTGCGTTACGATTTTCGCTTAGAATCAATGAGTTAGGTCTGCTGGACGAGGGTGATATGATTGCCTAGGCCATCGGGGCCGGGTGCCGGTGGCCCCTGCGGCAGCCGCCGCAGAACAAGCAAAGAGAGGAAAGAGCAGCGATGGAGGCGGCCCCGAAATCCGAGAAGCCGTCGTTCTCGGAATACGACTACAGCAACTTCTACCACGGCGCCGGCGACGACCCGCTGAACCTGCTGCGGCCCTACGCGGAGTGGTGGGCCGACGCGCGCCCGAGCGGCTACTACCTCTATTCGGAAGCCCTCGGCTCGGCGCCGACCACGCACGTCCGAGTCAAGAACGGCCGGAGCGGCCAGTGGCTGGATCTGCTGAACCTCGCTTCCTACAACTACCTCGGCATCTCCTATCGTCCCGAGGTGAAGCAGGCGGCGATCGAGGCCGTCCATCGCTACGGCCTCGGCGCCTCGGGCTCTCCGATCCTCTCGGGCACGTTCGACGTGCACGAGGAGTTCGTGGAGGAGCTGGCCCGCTTCAAGGACAAGGAAGCCTGCATCTTGTTCCCGACCGGCTACAGCGCCAACGTCGGCTTCATCTCGGCGCTGATGCGCGCCGGCGACACGATCTTCCTCGACCAGTACTCGCACGCCTCGATCGTGGACGGCGCCATCCTCGCCAAGTCCAAGACGATCTTCTTCCGCCACAACAACCCGCTCGACCTCGAGCGCAAGATCGCGCACGTCAAGGGCAAGAAGCTGGTGGTGGTCGAGGGTGTCTACTCGATGGACGGGGACATGTGCGCGCTGCCGGAGGTGCTCGAGGTGGCGAAGCGCCACGGCGCGCGCATGCTGATCGACGAGGCGCACTCGACGTTCCTGTTCGGGCCGAACGGGCGCGGCGTGGCCGAGCACTTCGGGCTCGACAAGGAGGTCGACTTCCACCTGGGGACCTTCTCGAAGAGCCTCGGCGGCCAGGGCGGGTTCATCGCCGGCTCGCGCGACCTGATCGAGTACGTCAACGCCTTCGGACGCTCGCGCTTCTTCTCCTGCAACCTCTCGCCGGTGCTGACGGCGGGCCTGCTCGCCGGGCTGCGGATCGCCGCTGCCGAGCCGCAGCTGCGGGCGAAGCTGTGGAGCAACTGCGCCTACCTGCGCCGGCGCTTCGCGGAGGAGGGCGTCGACATCGGCAAGTCCAACTCGCAGGTGATGCCGGTGATGGTCCACAACGACGCCAAGGTCTTCGCGGTGGCCGAGAAGATCCAGGACCGCGGGCTGTTCCTGAACCCGGTGACCTACCCGGCGGTGCCCAAGCACAAGTCGCGCCTCCGCATCTCCGTCTCCGCGGCGCACACCGAGGAAGACCTCGAGACGGCGGCGCAGACGATCGCCGGCGTCCTCCGGGAGGAAGGGATTTGTCGCTGACCCGCTACGGCTATCGAGACGCGATCAGCGGCTTCTTCGAGTTCCCGACGGACAACGCGCGCCGGATCCTGCCGCGGGGCTTCGAGCCGGTCGAGCCGCACCACGGCACCAGCATCCTGGCGATCACCGTCTTCGACTTCGACGAGAGCGAGGTGGGCAGCTACGGTGAGGTCGTCTACGCCGTGATCGTGCCCCCGCTCGTCAGCGACGGCCGGCTGCCGAAGTCGGCGTTCTTCCCGTGGCAGGTGGCGACCACCACCAAGGCCGCCCGTGAGCACGCGATCGAGCGCTGGCACCTGCCGCACTGGATGGAGGACGTCGAGGTCGCGTTCGAGCGCGCGCCAGGGAGGGTGACCGCCCGGGTCGCGGCCGAGGGCGCGCCGGCGCTGCGAGCTGACCATCACCGAGCACTCGTGGCAGCCCGTCTCGCACCTGTACCAGTCGTTCCAGAAGGACGAGGCGGGCACCTACCTCGCCAACATCCTGTTCGAGGGGGAGAAGAGCGAGCACGAGGAGGAGGCTGGCTCGCTGGTGCTGCACGACAACGCCTTCAACCGGGACATCGTGCGCTCCGAGGTCTACGAGACGCCGTTCCGGGAGCTCTGGATGCGCAAGGGCTGCCAGCTGTTCGACCCGCTGGCCACGCTCCCGCGCTAGGCCCGCGTCCCGCCCGAGCCGAGCGTGGACGAGCCGATCTTCGTCATCTTCAACCCGCGCTCCGGCAAGGGGCGCGGCGCTCAGTTCGTGGCGCCGGTGCTGCAGGGCCTGGCAAAGGCGGCACGCGTCGAGCACGCCCTCACGCAGGGTCCCGGCGACGAGGGCCGCCTCGCGGGCGAGGCGGTCGCCCGCGGCTTCCGGCGCATCGTGGCCGTGGGCGGCGACGGCACCTGGAGCAACGTCGGCAACGCGATCCTGCGCTCCGGCGAGCGCGCCCGCGCTGGGTCTCGTCCCCGGCGGCACCGGCTGCGACCTCGCGAAGACCCTGGGTATCCCGCCGCGCGACGTGAAGGCCTGCTGCAGCATCGTGCTGGCCGGCAAGACGCGCACGATCGACGTCGGCCGCATCGAGGACAAGCACTTCCTGAACATCGCCGGCTTCGGCTACGACGTGGCCGTGCTCGAGGACTCCTGGAACGTCGCCTACCTCGAGGGCGCGGCGCTCTACCTGTTCTGCGCGCTGCGCCAGCTGCACTCCTACCGCGGCTTCGAGCTGGAGGCGGAGGCGGACGGGCGGCCGCTCGGGCGGCACGAGATGCTGATGGTGATCGTGGCGAACGCGCGCGTCTTCGGCGGCGGCTTCCAGGTGGCGCCCCAGGCGGACCTCGAGGACGGCCTGCTCGACGCCGTCGCCTTCGCCAACATGGGCTTCGGCTCCCGGGTCGCGCGCGCTCGTGCGTCTGTTGCGCGGCACGCACGCGCGCCACCCGCGGGTCAGCTCGCTGGCGGCTCGCCGCCTCGTCTATCGCTTCTCCCGGCCGCCGGCCTACGAGACCGACGGCGAGTGGAACCAGGCCCGCGGCACGGAGGTCGTCGTCGAGTCGGTGCCGAAGGCGCTGCGACGTGCTCGTGCCCTAGGCCGATGGCGCCTGCGGCGGTGAGCGGCGGTGCGGGCCTGCGCGAGGCGGTTGCGGCGCAGGTTCTCTCCCCGGAGACGGACGCCGCGCTCGGGGCGGCGATGCGACGCTCGGCCGCGCGGCGGGCGACACGCTCGAGGCGGTCGTCTTCTTCGGCTCGCGGCGCAGCGGGGCGGCGGGTACGAACGCGTTCTGCGCCTACGACCTGTTCGCGATCGTGCGTGCGTACCGCCCCTTCTACGAGGCGCTGCGCGCGGCCGGGCTCGCCGGCAAGAGCCCCGCCCTGGCTGGCGGTCCTCAGCCGCTGGCTGCCGCCGACCCAGATCTCGCTGCGCTTCGAGGAGCCGGAGCTGCACGCGAAGGTCTCCGTGATGGAGCTCGCGGCCTTCCGCAGGGAGACCTCGCCGCGACGGCACGACCACTTCACGATCGGCCGGCTGTTCCAGCCGTCGCGGGTCGGTCCTGGCGCGGTCGGGAGAGGTGCGCGGCCGCCGTGCTCGAGGCGCTCGTCTCGGCCCACGCCGAGACCTGGCGCTGGGCTGCGGCCGTGGCTGCCGCCGGCCTTCGACGCCGAGTCGCTACGGTCGCAGGCGCTCGCGACCTCGATGTCGTGGGAGGTCCGGCCCGAGCCCACCGGCCGTGCCGCGGCGCTCTGGGCCGCGCAGCGCGAGGCGCAGATCCCGATCCTCTCGGCGCTGCTGGCGGAGCTCGAGTCGCGCGGCGAGCTGCGCCGCCTGGAGGCTGTCGCGGCGGAGGGCGGGGGCGGCCCGAGCTTCGCCGCCGTCGGGCGGCCCGGGGCGGGGGCGGCGCTGCGCTCGCGGCTCTACTTCAGCCGCTCCCTGCTGCGGGCCACGGCGCGCTGGGCGAAGCACGTGCTCACGTTCGAGGACTGGCTCGAGTACATCGTGCGCAAGGCCAGTCGCCACACGGGCGAGCGATTCGAGCTGTCGCCCGCGGGAGCGGCGCTGGCCGCTTCGTCTTCCTCTGGGGCCGCGTGTTCCGCTATCTGGCGGACAAGAACCGGAAAGGGATGCCGTCGTGACGGCGAGCATGCTGGTGCTGGGCGTGGCGCTGGCCGTCGCCCTCTCGTCGATCGTCGTCTTCCGCGGCGCGGCCACCACGGGTACCGGGACGCGGACGCCGCGCGCAAGGGCACCCGCTTCCTGCTCGGCGCCGGCGACTTCCTGCTGCACTGGTTCATGTGGGCGATCGGCCCGCTCGAGCGGACGCTGCTCCGCGCTCGGGGCGACGCCCGACCACATGAACGTGGCCGGCCTCGCCTTCGGCCTGCTGAGCGGGGTGCTGATCGCCGCCGGCCGGCTCGAGGCCGGAGGCTGGGCGATCCTGCTCGCGGGCGTCTGCGACGTCCTGGACGGCCGGCTGGCGCGCGAGCTGCAGGCTGTCCTCCCGCTACGGCAAGTTCATCGACAGCACGCTCGACCGCTTCGTCGAGACCTTCGCCTTCCTGGGCTTCGCCGTCTACTTCGCGAGCTGGCTCGGGGGGCCGCTGATCGTCGCGGCCGGCCTGGGCGGCTCGCTGCTCGTGAGCTACGCGCAGGCGCGCGGCGAGACCGTCGGCGTCTCGGGCTCCGGGCGGGCTGATGCAGCGCGGCGAGCGGCTGGTGCTCACCCTCGCTCGGCTGCCTCTTCGACCCGATGCTCAGCCGCGCGCTGCCGGCGGCGCGAGGGGATCGGTGCTGCTCGCGATCCTCGGCCTGATCGCCATCGGCGCCTGGGCGACGGCTGCGCATCGCACGTTCTGGATCGCGCGCCGGCTGCGGCAGTGAGCTAGAATCAGACAAAGCCGTCCAAGCAGGGAGCGCCGTCCGAGGGCGACGCCCGCCTTTCGGGGCACGGCCGCTCCTCGAGGGCGGGTCCAGAAGGAGGCCGGGGTGTCCGATCTCTATCCCGTCCCGGCTCAGATCGCCGCGCGCGCCTACGTCAACACGATGGCGGAGTACCAGCGCCTGTACCGGCTGTCGCTCGACAACCCCGAGTGGTTCTGGGGCGAGCAAGGCAAGGGGCTCAGCTGGTTCCACCCGTGGCAGAACGTGTTCGACGCCGACTACGACGAGGTGGACTTCGCCTGGTTCTCGGGCGGCCGGCTGAACGCCTCGTTCAACTGCGTCGACCGCCACCTGCGAGACGCTCGGCGACCGGACGGCGATCATCTGGGCCCAGGACGAGGCCGGGGCCTACCGGCACATCTCCTACCGCGAGCTGAAGCACAACGTCTGCCGGATCGCGAACGTGCTGCTGGCCCACGGCATCCGCCGCGGCGACCGCGTCTGCATCTACATGGGGATGATGCCGGAGCTCGTCTTCACGATGCTCGCCTGCGCCCGGATCGGCGCCGTGCACTCGGTCGTGTTCGGCGGCTTCAGCTCGGAGGCGCTGCGCGACCGGATCGTGGACGCGCGCTGCCGGATGGTGGTGACCGCCAACGAGGGGCTGCGCGGCGGCAAGCGCATCCCGCTCAAGAAGACCGTCGACCGCGCGATCGAGGGCATGTCGCTGGTCGAGACCGTGCTCGTGGCGCGCCGCACGGACAGCGAGGTCCCGATGCAGCCGGGCCGCGACCTCTGGCTCGAGGACGAGACGCGCAAGCAGCGCTCGACCTGCACCAACGAGTGGATGGGGGCGGAGGACCCGCTGTTCGTCCTCTACACCTCCGGCAGCACCGGCAAGCCGAAGGGCCTGATGCACACGACCGGCGGCTACCTCGTGTACGCCGCGTACACGCATCGCCTGGTCTTCGACTACCACCCGGGCGAGGTCTACTTCTGCGCGGCCGACGTCGGCTGGATCACCGGCCACAGCTACATCGTCTACGGTCCGCTGGCGAACGGCGCGACCACCGTGCTGTTCGAGTCGACTCCCGACGTACCCCGACGCCGGTCCGCTACTGGCGCATCGTCGACGACCTCGGGGTCAACATCCTGTACACGGCCCCGACCGCGCTGCGCGCCCTGGCGCACGCCGGCGACGAGTGGGTGAAGCGCTACCGCCGCGACTCGCTGCGGATCCTGGGCAGCGTCGGCGAGCCGATCAACCCCGAGATCTGGCGCTGGTACCACGACGTCGTCGGCGAGAAGCGCTGCGCGGTCGTCGACACCTGGTGGCAGACCGAGACCGGCGGGATCCTGATCACGCCGCTGCCCGGCGTCACGCCCACGAAGCCCGGCTCGGCGACGCTGCCGTTCTTCGGCGTGAAGCCGATGGTGATGGACACGACGGACGGCAAGGTGCTCGAGGGCAACGGCGTGAGCGGGGCGCTGTGCCTCGGCGGCCCGTGGCCGGGCCAGGCGCGCACCGTCTGGGGCGACCACCATCGCTTCAAGGAGACGTACTTCACCCAGTACCCCGGCTACTACTTCACGGGCGACGGCGTGCGGCGCGACGAGGACGGCTACTACTGGATCACGGGCCGGATCGACGACGTGCTGAACGTCTCCGGCCACCGCCTGGGCACGGCCGAGATCGAGAGCGCGCTCGTGGCCCACGACGCCGTCTCCGAGGCGGCCGTCGTGGGCTTCCCGCACCCCATCAAGGGCCAGGGCGTCTACGCCTACGTGCTGGTCACGAGCGAGTTCGCGGGAGCCAGGACCGCGAGCAGCTGCAGGGCGCGCTCAAGGAGCAGGTGCGGCACACGATCGGCGGCTTCGCGGCGCCGGACGTCGTGCACATCGCCTCGGGCCTGCCGAAGACGCGCAGCGGCAAGATCATGCGCCGCATCCTGCGCAGCATCGCCGCCTCGGAGTACGACGGGCTGGGCGACCTGACGACGCTCGCCGAGCCCGAGGTGGTGGAGCGGCTGATCGAGGAGCACAAGAGCGGCATCCGCTGATGCGGCCGTGACGCGGGCTCGCCGCGGCGGGAGCGGGCGGTGTCGGCGGGCGGTCAGTCGGCTGCCGAGATCGACTCGTCCAGCGCGCCGTTCAGGAGGTCCGTCTCGCGCGCCTCGTGCCGGACCAGCTCTTCGACGAAGCGGCGCACCTCGCGTGGCCAGATCGGGCCCGCGTCGTTCGAGCGGGCGAGGCCGTGCGCAGCGAATCGAGCAGGCGGATCAGGCTCTGGTGCTCCGGCGCAGGTGGGCGCAGGTGGTCGCGTGCTGCGGGGCGCGCTCCTGGATGCTGCTCGAAGACGCCGGCGCGCTCCGACTCGTCGAAGTGGGCGCGCAGCGGGCCGCGCAGGGTGTCGAGCCGTGCCGCGACGACATCGGGGCCGCTTCCGGCATGCGGGTTCTGGGCGGCCGAACGCCGCCTCGACCTGAGCGAGCAGCCGCCGGAGGTGCGTCGTGCTCACCGACGACTCTCCGGGCGGCTTGGGTGACCGAGGGCCCCTGGGTCATGGCGACCTCCGCAGGAACGGACACTCGACGCTTCCTCACTCCGACACGCCTACTCGCGTCGGGTGAGGACCACCCTTTGCCATAGAGTAGGTCCCGGGCGCCCGAATTGCCACAAGAATCGCACGCGGTTCGAATGATTTCACCTGATCGGTGCGGTTCCGCGCGGGTCGGCAGGGCGCGTGAGCGTGCAGGGCGGCGCTAGCAATCGAGCACCGTCGGGCATGCCCTTCGCCTACTACGACCGGCTGTCGGCGCGGGGAAGGCCGTCTACCGCAAGAGCGACGAGGTCACGCTCGCTGCGCGCTGCCGTCGCCGGCCGCGCTCCACCCGCTGGTCGCCGAGCTGCGGACGCGCGCTCGCGCGAGACGAGCGCCGTGCGGTCGAAGCCGCGGCCAGCGGCTGGCGCAGGGGCTCGCGCAGCAGCTCGGGCTGTCGCCGGTCGCGGTGACGCGTGCTCGCGGTGCGTCCCTCGTCGAGCTGGGGGGAGCTGCACGGGCTCTACACGCGCGAGGAGCGCCGCCCGGCGCGGATCCAGCTCTGGATGCGCACGGCACGCCACCGCCGCGTCGTCGCGTTCCGGACCTTCCTGCGAACCCTGCTCCACGAGGTGGGCCACCACGTCGACTACGAGCGGCTGTCGCTCGCCGACTCCTTCCACACCGAGGGGTTCTTCCGGAGGGAGTCGAGCCTCTTCCGGCAGCTCGTGCCGGACGCCCGCGGTCCGGATCAGGGCTCGGAGTCGCCGCCGGCCCGGCCGGAAGTAGGGCACGGGGAAGGCGGCGACGTTGCCTCCCTTGGGCGCGTCGCTGATGCGGCTCGGCCCCTGCTTCTCGACCTCGTCGACGCGGACGACCGAGTGCATCGGAAGATAGCAGCGCTTCACGCCTTCGAACTCGCGCTGCAGCCGCTCCTCGGTCGGGATCGACGACGACTCGGGTCTTCTGGCCGAACACCAGGCCTTCGACCTCGATGAAGCCGAGCAGGCCGCCCTGGCTCACGCGCTTGGCGTAGACCTCGTACACCTGGCCCTGGTTCAGGAACGTGATTCGGTAGAGCCGGGCGGCCGCCATGCGATGCGCTCATGGTGCCAGATGCCCGGTCGCGGGCAACACCAGTGCGGCACGTCGGGCTCGGGCCGGCGCCGCCGCGAGGCGATGTACCCTTCGGCGACATGACCGCCGAGCGGGAGGCAGCGCGCGCGGCGACTCGTGCGCGTCGTGAGCGCACACGAGGGAGGCGAGCGGCTCGCGGACGTGCTGGCACGCTGGCTGGCGGCCGCCCTGGCTCGGCCGGTGCCGCGATCCCGCGTGCGCGCCATGATCGCGGCCGGGGCCGTCCGCGTCGACGGCGTGGTCGAGCGCAACCCCGGGCCGGCCGGTCGCGGCCGGGACAGCGGCTCGAGGCGCTCGTGCGTCCCGCAGGCGCTGCGAGCCCCGGCGCGTGCGCAGCGATCGGCCGTTCCGCCTCGGACGCCGGCGCGATCGTGCTATTCGCGACGAGGCCGCTGATCGTGGTCAGCAAGCCGCCCGGCCTGCCGACGCACGCCACGGCCGATCCCGCGCGGCCGCATCTCGTCGGCCACGTCCGAGCGCCTGCTCGAGTCCGAGGGACGGGCGCCGTACGTCGCGGTGCACCAGCGGCTGGACCGGGACACGTCGGGCCTGGTGCTCTTCGCGATCGACCCGTCGGCGAACGCGGCGCTGGCGCGCGCCTTCGCAGGGCCGGGAGGTGGAGAAGGTGTACCTCGCGCTCACGGCGCGCCCGGGCCGATGCCGCCGCCGCGAGCTTCCGGGTCGCGGTGCCTCTCGCCGCGACGGAAGGCGGCCGGCGGGTCGCGCGCGGGCGGCCCTGACGCGCTGCCCGCGGCGACGGACGTCGTGGTGCGCGAGGTGCTGCCTCGCGCGCTGCTCGTCGAGGCGCGCCCGAGGACGGGGCGCAAGCACCAGATCCGCGTGCACCTGGCGCACGCGGGCCTGCCCATCCTGGGCGACCCGACGCTACGGGCCGGGCCCGGCACGAGCCGCGCGCGGGACTCCCGGTGCCGCGCCTGATGCTGCACGCCTGGCGGCTCTCGCTGCCGCACCCGATCAGCGGTCGGCGGCTCGTCTGCGAGAGCCCGTTGCCGGACGATTTCCGCGCGGCGCTCCGCGGCGGCCCGCGCGTCCGGCGGCGCTGAGGGCGAGGCGTCCGCGGGGTCGAAGCGCCAGCGGCCGAGCCGCGTCGGGGACTCGAGCGCGCGACGGCAGCGCCGCCAGGAACGCGCGCCGGGGCCACTCGCGCGCGCCGAGCGACTCGAGGTGGGGCGTGTAGACCTGGCAGTCGACGAGCGGGATCTGCCAGCGGCGCGAGCTGCTCCACGAGCGCCACGAAGGCGACCTTCGACGCGTCGCGCTCGCGGGCGAACATCGACTCGCCGAAGAACGCGGCGCCGAGCGAGATGCCGTAGAGGCCGCCGACGAGCGTGTCGCCCTCCCAGGCCTCCACCGAGTGGGCGACGCCGCGGCGGTGCAGCTCGCAGTAGGCGTCGACCATCGCCGGCGTGATCCAGGTGCCGTCCTGGCCCGGACGAGGCACGGTGGCGCAGGCGACCATCACCGCGGCGAAGTCCGTGTCGAGGCTGACGCGGAACCTCCGTTGCCGGATCGTCTTGGCGAGGCTGCGCGAGACCCGCAGCTCGTCGGCGAGCAGCACCATGCGCGGGTCGGGTGAGTGCCAGTGCAGCGGCTCGCCCTGCCACGGGAAGATGCCCATCGAGTAGGCGAGCAGCAGCCGCTCCGGCCGCAGGTCGCCGCCGACCGCGATCGGCCCGCGGCGCGGGCCCCTGCTCGGGCGGCGGGAACAGCAGCCGCGCGTCGAGCCTGTAGACGGGCACGCTCAGGGCTCCGGGAGCGCCCGGCCGCGCCCGCGGCGGCGAGCGCCGCGGCGCAGGCGGCGCCGTCGGTGGCGTCGTCGCGTCGCGAGCAGCGACCAGGCGAGCGCGCCGCTGTAGCCGGCGGCCTCGGCCAGCTCGAGGATGCGCCGGGGCCGGCAGCGATGCCCCGCGCGTCGGGAACTCGCCGAGCAGGAGCGGGCGATCGAGGCCGCGCGACGGCGACCGGCTGCGCGAGCGTCGCCGACCGGGTCGTTGTTCTCGTACCAGTGCACCTGGTAGAGGTCGAGGCCGAGGCCCCTGCACGAGCGGCAGCGCGCGGGCGCTGGCGAGGCCCACGCTGAGCGGCTGCTCGACCTGCTCGCCGCGGAAGGTCGGCGACGAGCTCGCCGCAGGTAGGCACGCATCGTGCGCCGCGGACACGGCGCGTCGCGGATCGCGCGTGCCCAGGCCGAGCGTCGCCCACTCGGGCTCGTTCAGCAGGTCCCAGCCGGCGATGGCCGGCTCGCTCGCATAGCGCTCGCGCGATCGGTGCGAAGACCGACTCCACGAGCTGCGGCGCAGCGCGTCGTCGCGCACGAGCTCGCGCCGGCCTCCGATCTGCACGCCGTTCACGAGCCGCGCGGGCGCGAACCACAGGAAGTCCGTCAGCACGAAGATGGCCCGCAGCCCGGCTCCGGCGAGCGCGTCGATCGCCGCGTCCATGTCGGCGAACACGGAGTCGTCGAGGCCGACGAGCTGGCCGCTCCGCGTCGAGCAGCAGGCCGGCGCGCCCGTCGGCGAGCAGCCACCAGCGCACCAGCTCGGCCCCGGCGTCGGCGAGCCTCGCGAGCGCCTCGCGCATCCGCTCGCGCCAGGTCCGGCTGGGCCACGCCGCCCTGCGGCCGCCAGGCGCTGGCGCCGAAGTCCTGGCCGTAGTCGATCCAGGGCAGGTTGACCCCGACGCCGAAGCTCAGCCATTGCGCTTGAGCGCGGCGACGATCTCGGCCACGTGCGCGTCGGCCTCCGCCGCGGGCACCACGCAGGCGGCGGCCCCCGGGTGCCCGCCGCCGCCGTGGAGCGAGAGCAGCACGCCGAGGTTGGCGCGGCAGGTCCGGTCGAAGATCGAGCGGCCGGCGGAGATCGAGACCTGTGCCGTGGTCCAGGCTCTGCACACGCAGCGCGACGCTGGCCTGGGGGAACAGGGTGAAGACGAGGAAGCGGTTGCCGACCGGCAGCACGGGCAGGGGCCGGAAGTCGGTCACGACCACCTCGCCCTCGAGGCGGGAGTGGGCGAGCGCCGTCCCCCGGAAGGCCTGGTCGCGCTCGCGCAGGGCGCTGACCCGCTCGCGGACTTCCGGCAGCGCCAGTACCTCGGCGAGCGGCAAGTCGCGCACGGCCGGCAGCAGCCGCAGGAAGTACTCGCGCGGGTCGCCGAGGCCGCTGCGCGCGTCGAGCGTGAAGCCCAGCAGCACGTAGCCCTCGGGCGAGACGACGTCCTGCAGCGTGAGCTGCGCCGAGTCGAGCCGGTCGGTCTCCGCGAGCAGCGTCTCATGGCGGGCGAGCTCGGGGTGCGTCGGCAGGTAGTGCTCGTAGACGACACGTGCGGCGCTCGGGGCCTGGGCGTAGCGCCCGCGAAAGCCGGCAGGCGGGGTCGACCTCGCGTCCGTGAGCAGGTGGTTGTCGAACCACAGGCCGCACCCGGGGTGGTAGGGCAGGTTGGTCAGCACGTCGTCCGGCCCGATCGGCAGGCGGCGCTGCGCGACGTCCTGCGGCTGCACGAGCTCGATCGCGTCGATCCGCTCGCAGCGCGTCAGCAGCACGCCGCAGGTCAGGCCGTCGAGGTCCGCGCGCGTGACCAGGCGCATGGGGCGAGTGAAGCACGAAGGCGGCGGACAGACAAGGCAGACCGGCTCACGCGCGGACCGCCTCACCCCGGCTGGCGCGGCCGCCCAGCGCGAGCACCAGGAACCCGAGCGCCACCCAGAACAGGTCCTTGCCCCGCTTCATCAGCACGAAGGCGGCCCCCACGGTCGTTGCGTCGGGCAGGGCGAGGGCGCGGAACGAGAGCACGTAGCCGATGTCCTGGACGCCCAGGCCCCCCGGGACCGGCACCGCCAGCGCGCGCAGCAGGATCAGCGAGGACTCGATCACCATTGACTCCGGCAGCGAGACGTGCACGCCGAGCAGGCGCAGGAAGACGAGCGTCTCGAGGGCGCGGAACAGCCACGCCAGCAGGTAGAGCAGCAGCGGCGGGACGAGGCCTGGCTGGTCGCGCGTGAAGAAGGAGGCCAGGTCGGCGTCGGCGTGCGCGAAGCGCACCGCGTTGCGCTCGAGCCAGGAGCCGAGCCGGCGGCCGCCCCAGCGGTCGAGCCGGCGGTGGAGCCGGTCGGCCATGCGTCCGTGGGCCGTGGCCAGCGCGCCCGCCAGAGCGAGCGCCGTCAACGCAGAGGCAGCGGCGAGCAGCAGCCAGGGCAGGCCGCCGCGGCCGATGGTGGCGTGCGATGCCCGGTCGAGCTCCGGCCAGGTCAGCAGCGTGGCGAGCGCCAGGAACACCCCGTGCGCGAGCACGCCGAAGAACTTCCGCCCGATCGTGGCCACGATCCCGGTCTCGAGCGGGACGCCGCAGCGGCGCTTCAGCAGGTAGGGCTGCATCGACTCGTTGACCATCGAGCCGGAGGGCAGCCCCATCACGAGCGCCTCGCCCGCGAGCCGCACGGCGAACAGGCAGAGCGTGCGCGGCCGTGCGGCGATGCGTCCGAAGAGGACCCACCAGGCCGCGGTCTCGGAGAGCATGCAGAACAGGTTGGGCAGAAGCAGCAGCGGCAGCTTCCAGCCGAGCGAGTGCACGAGGTCGAGGGCGCGGGAGAGGTCCGCCCCGCGCAGCACGAAGGCCAGCAGGCCGAGCGCCAGGAGGGCCGGCAGCAGCTGGGCGGCGAGGCGAAGGAGGCGCTTCATGCGGGCCGGACGGCCGAGTTTACTCCGTTGTCCCCGCCGTGCCCGGCGCATAAACTGGGCCCGGAGGCCGACGATCGCAGACACGCCCGGTGACGACCTGTTCGACCCCGCGTTTCTCTCCGAGCTGGAGGGCCTGGTCGCGGAGTCCGGGATGGCCGTGTCCGCGGCCGCGCCCGGGGCCGCGGCGCTCACCGGCTCGCGCGAGACGCTGGCCCGCTTCTTCGCCCCGGCCTCGCCGGGAGAGCCGCCGCTCGACGAGCCGACCTTTATCGGGTTCGCCCCGGCGGCGCTCGGCGAGCGCTGCACGGGTCTCTTGGAGTCCTGCCGGCACAGCCCGCGCCGGGAGGCCGGCCAGGCGGTCGAGAGCTTCGTCGTGTTCTTCCAGGCCCTGGTCCCGACGCTGGGGCCCGAGCCCGGGCGGGGCGTGAAGGCCACGTTCTTCCGCCTGGTGCCCACGCTCGTAGAGCTGGCCTGGGACGACACCGGCGCGGCGCTCGAGCGGCGGCAGGACTGCCGCGAGGCGCTGTCGCTGCTCGAGACGATCCTGCTCGAGGTCTCGAGCGTCCGGCTGGCGCCGGCCGAGAGCGAGCTCCTGTTCAAGAGCCTCGACCAGCTGGCGACGCTGATCTCGGCGGGCGAGTACTCGCTCGCGCGGGACGTGGTGGCGGCGCCGCTGCTGGAGATCCTGCGCAAGAACCGGGTGGCGCGCTCGCTGTTCCGCCTGATGGAGGTCGAGGTCGCGATCCAGGTCTTCCTCAGGGACCGACTCGGCTACGCGACACCGCAGCTGCGGCTGCCGGAGGACGCGACGAGGCTCTCGGAGTTCGGCCCGATCCGCGTCTTCGACGAGGACACGGGCCACGGCGGGAAGCGCCGCTACCTCCAGATCCAGCTGCCCGACATCCCCATCCTCAGCGACATCGTGGTGCACCTGGCGGCCGAGGACGGCAGCCGGCAGCAGGACCTGCGGCTGGACGGCCTGGGCAGCAGCCCGCTCGAGCTGCCGCCGGGTCTCTACCGCTTCGGCCTGCTCTACTCGCCCGAGGGCCCGCGGCGCGCCTGAGGCGCGGGGTCGGGCAGCGCGCGGCGCTCGACGCGGCTCGCAGTGGTCTCGACCACCACCTCGGGCGGCGGGCCGGCCGGGACGCGGTGGCGCGTCGCCAGGAAGACGGCGCCGGTCCAGGTCGGTACGAGGTCCACGAACGGCGTGAGCTCGGCGACGAAGGTCGGCAGGAACGACCAGTGCCAGCCCAGCAGCCGCAGCAGCACCGCGGCCACGACCACGTCGACCACGGTGTTGGCGGGCGACAGCACGCCGGGCAGGAAGGCCGGCAGCAGTACGATCTGCAGCAGGTCGGCGCCCACGGCGATCCAGCGGGCGGCGTGCACCGCCCGCGGCGTGAGGTCTTCGCGCATGCGTGCGCCTCCATTCTGGCGCGCCGCCCGCGGCCTGTCGAGGTGCGACGTGCTAACCTTCCGCCGCTTTCGACCGAGGAGGCCCGAGATGACGATCGTGAGGAGCGCGGCGGCGGCCGCGCTGGCACTGGCGCTCGCCCCGAGCGCGCACGCGCAGCTGGGGCTGTTCTCGAGGGAGCAGCGGATCGCGATCACTGCCGACTGGGCCGGCGAGCGCTTCGCGGACGGGCGGCCGAAGGTGCCCGAGCCGGTCCTCGAGCGCATGAGGACGGTGACCGCCGAGGAGGCTTGGGGCGTGCTGACGGAGGCGGGCTACCGGCTGCAGTTCGAGGGCGGCTGGAAGGAGATCAACGCCGGCGAGCCGGGCCGCCGGCTGGTCGGCCGCGTGGTGACCGCCGTGTTTGTACCCCGGCGCCCCGACCTCGACTCCGCCGTCGACAAGGCGGCGGCCGCCGAGGGACGTGTCGGGCGCGGCCAGAACTCGTGGGTGATCGACACGCTGCAGCCGGGTGACCTGCTGGTCGTCGACCTGTTTGGCAAGATCGACAAGGGCACGTTCATCGGCGACAACCTGGGCACCTCGATCTACGCCAAGTCCGGCACCGGCGTCGTGGTGAACGGCTCCGTGCGCGACGTCTCGGGCCTGCTCGAGATCAAGGGCTTCCACGGCTTCGTGCGCGACTTCCATCCCACGGCGCTCGCCGACGTCACGCTGGCGGGCATCAACGTCCCGATCCGCATCGGCGGCGTGACGGTGCTGCCCGGCGACGTCGTGCTGAGCGATCCCGAGGGCCTCACGTTCGTCCCGCCGCAGCTCGCCCAGAAGGTGGTCGAGACCTCGGAGGACGTGCGCCTGCGCGACGAGTGGGGGCACCAGATGCTGCGCGAGGGCCGCTACACGCCCGGCCAGGTGGACGCGAAGTGGACGCCCGAGATGGAGGCGGCGTTCCAGGCCTGGGCGAGGTCGCGCCGGCCGCAGAAGCCCTAGGCCGGCACGCGCGCGCGGGCGACCCGGCCGGGTCCGCGCAGCTCGTAGCCGGGGAGCGAGGCGGGCACCAGCACGCAGCGCCCGCGCGCGAGCGAGGCGAGCGTCTGGTCCGCGCGCAGCGAGACGCTTCCGTCGAGGCCCAGCAGGATCTCGAGCCCGCGGCCCTCGCGCGAGGCGTAGGGGCGGTCGCCGCCGAGCTCGATCAGCCCCAGCTCGAACTCCCGCGCCGGCGTGCGATAGACGCGCTCGCCAGCGCCGCTCGGGATGGCATCGAGCACCGCGGGCACGTGCGGCTCGAACACCAGGGTCGCCAACAGCTCCGCCACGTCGACGTGCTTCGGCGTGAGGCCGCCGCGCAGCACGTTGTCGGAGCTCGCCATGATCTCGAGCGCCGTACCCTCGAGGTACGCGTGCAGCTCTCCGGCGGGCAGGTAGAGTGCCTGGCCCGGCAGAAGCCTCACGAGGTTGAGGTAGAGGGGAGCGAGGGCGCCCGTGTCATCGGGGTAGCGCGCGAGCAGCCGCCCGACCCAGAGCCACGCGGGATCCCCGGTGCGCTGTCCGGCCTCGCGGAGCGCCCGTTCGAGCAGCGCCCTCCTCGGCCTGCCGTCGAGCGCGAGCAGCCGCTGCAGGAGGGCTCTCAGGCGGCCACCTGGCGCGCTCGTGCCGTCGAGCGCCGACGCCAGCTGCGCGTCGGCCAGCGGCGCGAGCTTCTGCGCGACCTCGTCGGGCGGGCGCAAGCCAAACAGCGCGTCGAAGGGGCTGAGGGCGCACACCAGCTCCGGCTTGTGGTTCGCGTCGCGGTACTTGCGCTCGGGCGCGTCGAGCGGCACGCCGGCGTCGTTCTCGCGACGGAAGCCGGCGCGGGCCTGCTCACGGTTCGGATGGGCCTGGATCGACAGCGGCTCCGCCGCCGCGAGCACCTTGAAGAGGAAGGGGAGCTCGGCGCCGAAGCGGGAGCAGACGTCGCGTCCGAGCAGGGCCACGGGTTCGGCAGCGATCGCACGGTCCAGCGTGCCGAGGCCGGGGGGCTCGACGATGCGCGACGGCGCCTTCGGGTGGGCGCCCATCCACAGCTCGGCCTCGGGAAGAGCCGACGGCACGGGCCGCCCGAGCAGTTCCGCGATCGCCGTGCGCGAGCCCCAGGCGTAGTTCTGGATCGGGTTGTCGAGGACGAAGACGCGGCCGGTCATTCGCGAGGGACGGCGGCTCTAGCGGGCCGGCTGGCCGGCGGTCGAGGCCCCGGCGAGGGCGAGGGCCGCCTGCACCTCGCGCAGCTTCGCCTGGATCAGTGTCACGTTGCGCGGGCCCAGGCGGAGGAACTGCTTCTGCGCGGCCGTCAGGTTCTCCAGCCGCGGGTCGGCGTAGCGGAACCCGATGGCGTGCGGGACGAGCTCGGCGTCGGCAGGCGGCACCGGCAGCGCGACGAGCGCCGACAGCGCACGGTCGAGCACCCCGCGGAAGCCCTCCGGGTGACCCAGGTCGCGGCTGGCGGCGTCGAACAAGGGTTCGAGCGCACGGTAGGCCGACACCGCCGCCGCCGCGTCGATCGAGCCGACCGCGTCGGCGAAGCGGTCGTAGCCGGCGAAGCCGGCCGGGTCGGCCACGATGCGCCGCCCGTGCGTGCCCTGAGCCCGGAAGCGCTGCTGCGGGGCGAGGAACCCCAGGTGCGGCCGCGGCGTCTCGCCTTCGGCCACGTTCGTCACGACCGCGGTCAGCGTGCGCACGAGGGCGGACTGCGCCAGCCAGCGCGCCAGCTCGGGATGGCGCGACAGGCCCGCGGCGAGGCGACGGACGTAGTCGTCGCTCTCGTCGAGCGCGGGCAGGGGGCCCGTCGCCGCGGGCGGGGCGGTGGCGGCCGCTGCGGCCGGGCCGGCGACCGTGGCCGGCGACGCCGCGGCCTGCGGCTTCGAGGGCTGGCGGAACACCACGAACAGGGCGACGAGCACGCCGAAGACGAGCACGGCGATGGCCACGAGCGTCAGTGGGAACACGCGGCTCCCGCCGCCCGGCGGCTCGACGAGCCACGGATCGCGCTCCGTCGGCCCGGGCTCCTCCGTCGGCTTCTGTGGCGTGCGCTCGATCTCGAAGTCGTCGAGGTTGTCCGGCATGCCGCCTCCCGGGCTAGCGTAGCGGGATCGCGGTGGCGCGGCAACGCGGGAACGGCGGGTTAAGATCCTCCGCCGCGCGCGTGTCGCACGGGCGGCCGCGGCGGAGGCAACCACCTTTCGACGGAGGCGACGTGAGAGCGCTGCTGACCGGACTGCTCGGCCTGCTCGTCCTGGCCGCGCCCACGCGCGGGATCGCCGGAGGCCAGGCGACCCCGGCTGCGCCCCCTCTTCCCGCGGCGGAAGCCGGAGCGGGCAGGAGCGGCTTCTCGTTCGCGCCGGCGTACGCGTGGGACACGGTGCCGGTCTTCGGGGGCGCGCGCGACCGCCCCCGCTCCATGCTGGCGGTCGACCTGCGCCTGCACCGCCGGATCCTCTCGCGGGACGGCCTGCTGCTGAACTACACGGCCGGGCTCGTCCCCGTCGAGCTCGAGGGCGGGACGGTCGTCCGCGACCCGCTGCTGGGCGAGCGCAAGCAGACGGTCTACGGCGCCGGAGTGGACCCGGTGGGCCTGTTCGCCCTCTTCGGTCGCGGGCCGCTCCGCCTCTTTGCCAGCCTGCGCGGCGGCGTCCGGCTGTTCGAGCAGAGCGTCCCGAATCCCCGCGGCATCCGCTTCGACTTCACGGCCGACTTCGCCCTGGGCCTCGCCCAGCGCGTCGGCAGCCGGGCCTGGATCACCGCCGGCCCCGAGTTCCACCACCTCTCGAACGGCGGCCTGGGCGACTTCAACCCGAGCCTGAACTACCTCGCCGTCCACCTCGGCGTGCTGGTGACGGCCTCGGAAGCGCGCAGCAGCCCGGCCCGCTGAACTGCGGGCTTGCCATCGGCCTGCAGCAGGAGTAGTCCTGTGGCAGGAGGCCGCCATGCGCTTCGCGGTGTTCAACCAGAAGGGCGGCGTGGGCAAGTCCACGATTGCCGTGAACCTGGCAGCGGTGGCGGCGGCGCGCGGCGAGCGGACGCTGCTCGTCGACCTCGACCCGCAGGCCAACGCCACGCAGTACGTGCTCGGCCCCGTGGCGGCCGAGGTGAGGCCGAACCTCGCCGACCTGTTCGACGAGGGCCTGTCGTTCCGGCTGTTCAAGACCGACCCCAAGCTGTTCGTGCACCCGACGCCGTTCCCCGGGCTCGACGTGCTGCCGTCTCACCCCTCCGTCGAGGAGCTGGTGCCGAAGCTCGAGTCGCGCCACAAGATCTTCCGCCTGCGCGAGGTGGTGGACGCGCTGGGGTACGGGACCGTGTTCCTCGACACGCCGCCCGCGGACAACGTGCTGACACTGTCGGCGCTGGTCGCGGCGGACCGGGTGCTGGTGCCCTTCGACTGCGACGACTTCGCGCGCCGCGCCATCGCGCACGTGATCGAGCGGATCGAGGAGGTGCGCGCCGACCACAACCCGCGGCTCAAGGTCGAGGGCGTGGTGGTGAACCAGTTCCAGGGACGCGCCAACTTCCCGCAGCAGGCGGTCGACGCCCTGGCGCAGGACGGCCTGTCGGTCCTGGAGCCCTACATCTCCGCCTCGGTGCGCATCCGCGAGTCGCACCACGCCGCGCGCCCGATGGCCTTCTTCGAGGCGAGCCACCGCGTCACGTCCGAGTTCGAGGCGCTCTACGACGGCCTGCGCTCGGCGCGGCGCGCCGAGCGGCGCCGGGTGCCTGCCGTCGCCCGCGCCTGAGGGATCAGTCCTCGCCGCACAGGCAGTGCGCGTACGCGCCGTGCGGGTCGTTCCAGGCCGACAGGCGCTCGGCCTCGCGCTGCAGTGCCCGCAGGCGGCCGCTCAGCGACAGGGCCTGCGCGGGCGCGGAGAGGGGCTGCGGGCTCGTGAGGCCCGCTTCGCGGGCCAGCGAGACCGCGGCCGAGGCGAGCATGCCGACCAGCCGCTCGCGCAGGGTCTTCTCCTTCTCCACGTACCACACCCGGTAGCCCTTGGCGAGCTTGGCGCGCCGGGCGGCGGAGGCGACCGCCTGGTCGAGGCCGCCGAGCTGGTCCACGAGCCCGAGCCCCTTCGCGTCCTCGCCGCTCCACACGCGGCCGCGGGCGATCTTGTCCACCTGCTGCTTCGTCATCCGGCGTGCCTGCGCCACGCGCGCCAGGAACTCGTCGTAGCCGTGGTCGATGAACTCCTGGAACATCTGCGCGACGGCCGGGTCCAGGGGACGGTCGGGCCGCAGCGTGTCGCTGAAGCGGGTGGTGCCGACGCCGTCGGTGTGGATGCCGAGGTACTTCGCCAGCGGCTTGTCCACGGTGGGGAAGATGCCGAAGATGCCGATCGAGCCGGTGATCGTCTCGGGCGCGGCCCAGATCTCGTCGGAGGCCGTCGAGATCCAGTAGCCGCCCGAGGCGGCCACGCTGCCCATCGAGACCACCACGGGCTTGCCGGCGCCGCGCGTCAGCTCGCACTCGCGGCGGATGATCTCGGACGCGAACGCGCTGCCCCCGGGGCTGTCGACGCGCAGCACGACGGCCTTGACCGAGGCGTCCTCGCGCGCCTTGCGGATCAGGCGCGCGGTCGAGTCGCCGCCGATCTCGCCCGCCGGCTGCGAGCCGTCGAGGATGTCTCCTTTCGCCACGATCACGGCCACGGCGTCGCCGCGGCCGCTGCCCGTGCGGTCGCCGCCGCGGCTGGCGAGGTAGTCGCTCCACGCCACCTGCTTGAAGGACTTCTTGTCCTCGTCCTCGCCCACCAGCCCGATCAGCCGCTGGCGCACCTCGTCGCGGGTGGCCAGCTTGTCGACCAGCTTCGCCTCGAGCGCGAGCTTCGCGATGTCGCCGCCCGTCGCGTGCAGCCGGTCGGGCAGCCGGTCGATCAAGCTGCTGATGTCCTCCGGCTTGAGCCTGCGCGCGGCCGCCACGTCGGCCAGGTAGTCGCGCCAGAGGTCGCCGTAGACGTCGAGCGCCATCTCGCGCGCCTCGGGTGACATGTCGTCGCGCAGGTAGGGCTCCGCGTACGACTTGTACTCGCCGACGCGGAACACGTGCACCTCGACACCCAGCCGGTCGAGGCCCTGCTTGTAGTAGTTGCGCCAGCGGCCGAAGCCCTCGAGCAGCAGCAGCCCCTCCGGGTGCAGGTAGACCTCGTCGGCCTGCGCCGCCAGGTAGTACTCGGTCTGCAGGTAGCTGTCGGCGTAGGCGACCACCTTCTTGCCGCTGCTGCGGAAGTCGAGGATGGCGGCCCGCAGGTCGCGCAGCTTGGTCAGGCCGGAAGGGCCGAGATCGTTCAGGTCGAGGTACAGGACCTTGATCCGCTTGTCGTCCTTCGCGGCGCGAATCGCGTCCAGCAGGTCCTTGAGCAGCGTCTCCTTGGCCAGCGTGCTGGCGCCCGCTTGCTGCGCGACCAGGCGCTGCAGCGGGTCGCCGGCGGAGAGCTGCTCGACGATCGTGCCCTGCGGCCGCAGCACCAGCGCGGCGCCGTCCGGCACCTTCGGCCGTCCCGCAGCGCGACGACGACGAGCGCGACCAGCAGGCCGAAGAAGACGAGGTTGAGGACGAGGCGCCGCAGCCCGTCGAGGCCCCGCAGCAGCCCGCCGAGGAACGAACGACGTTCGCTCATGGTGTCTCCTTTTCAGCGATCGATGAGTGTCGCGGTGCCGGCCGGATAGCGGTCGCCCTTCGCCACGCCGGGCGGGAACAGCCGCTCCAGCCGCTCGCGCTCCGCCGCGTCCAGCGGCACGCCGAGCGCCCCCAGGTTCTCCTCCAGGTAGCGGACGCGCTTGGTGCCGGGGATCGGCACGATGTCGTCGCCGCGTCCCAGCACCCAGGCCAGCGCGACCTGCGGCGCCGTGCAGCCCTTCTGCGCCGCCAGCTCCTGCAGGTGGCGCGCGAGGGCGAGGTTGGCCTCGAAGTTGCCCGGCTGGAAGCGCGGCGACGCGCGGCGCCAGTCGTCCGCGCTGAGGTCGTCCACGGCCCGGAAGCGCCCGGTCAGGAAGCCCCGCCCGAGGGGGCTGTAGGCGACGAAGCCGATGCCCAGCTCGCGGCAGGCCGCGAGCGAGCCCGTCTCGTGGTCGCGCGTCCACAGCGAGTACTCGCTCTGCAGGGCGCTGATCGGATGGACGGCGTGCGCGCGGCGGAGCGTCGCGGGGCTCGCCTCGGACAGGCCCAGGTAGCGCACCTTGCCGGCGCGCACCAGCTCGGCCATCGAGCCGACCGTCTCCTCGATCGGGGTGTTCGGGTCGACGCGGTGCTGGTAGTAGAGGTCGATCGTCTCCAGGCCGAGCCGCTTCAGGCTGGCGTCGCAGCAGGCGCGCACGTACTCGGGACGGCCGTCGACGCCGCGCAGCTGGGGGTCGCTGCCGCGCAGGATGCCGAACTTGGTCGCCAGCAGGTACGAGCCGCGGGGCCTCCCGCGCAGGGCGCGCCCCAGGAGCTCCTCGTTCGTGTGCGGGCCGTAGACGTCCGCCGTGTCGAGCAGCGTCACGCCGAGCTCGAGCGCCCTGTGGATGGTCGCGATCGCCTCACGCTCGTCGCGTGGGCCGTAGAAGTCCGACATCCCCATGCAGCCCAGGCCGATCCTGCCGACCTCCAGCCCCTGCTCTCCGAGCTTGCGTGTTTCCATTCACCTCTCCCGGCCTGCCCGCGCAGGCCGCTATGCGGCTCCCGCGGCCAGGTCGCGCGCGTACTCGCGGAACGAGCGCGCCTCGCGCCCGAGCGCCTCGCGCACCCCGCTGGCGGTCACCGACGCGAGACCGCTCCTGATGAGAGCATGGAGCTCCATCAGGGACTCGACCTGCCTTGCGGGCACGCCGGCGCCGAGCATGGCCTGGCGGGCGTCGTCCTCCGGAACGTCGACGTACGAGTAGCGGCGGCCCAGGGCCTCGCCGAGGAGAGCGAGCGCCTGCTCGTCGTCGATCGCCTCCGGCCCCGTCAGCTCGTACACCCTGCCCTCGTGCCCGCGGCCGGCCAGCGCCGCCGCGGCCACCTCGCCCACGTCGCGCGCGTCGACCCATGCTGCCTTGCCCTGGCCGTGGGGCAGGCGCACGCTCGAGTCGGCGTCGCGGCGAACCCCGTAGTGGTCGACGAAGTTCTGCGCGAAGAAGGTCGGTCGCAGCAGGGTCCAGGCCAGGCCCGAGGAGCAGACGATCCGCTCGGCCTCGGCGTGGCTGCGCACGATGGCGGGAGCGCCCTCCTCGTCCACGCCGGCGACCGACAGCCGAACCACGTGCTTCACGCCGGCCCTGCGCGCGGCGCTCACGAGCGTCTCGACGTGGCGCTCCTGCTGCTCGCTCGCCGGCGTCAGCGAGAAGACGCGGGCGACACCGAGAAGCGCCCGCGCCACCGTGTCGGGGCGCTCGAAGTCCAGCTCGACGGCCCGCGTGCCGGACGCCTTCACCTTGCCCGGGTCGCGCGTGCCCACCTTGAACGGCTTGCCCCTGGCCTTGAGCGCGCGAACCGTCGCCCGGCCCACCGTCCCCGTCCCGCCCGTCACCAGGATCATCCCGCCTCCGCCTCCCGGAGCGTCCTGAGCCCCGAGGATGACACGGGAGCCGGCGTGCTGTCAGGGGCTAGAATCGCGGCGCAGCCGGAGGTCAGCCATGAGCACGCGAACGCCGTTCCCGCGGGTCTTCTGGGTCGCGAACCTGATCGAGGTGCTGGAGCGCTTCGCCTACTACGGCATCTACTTCGGCTTCGGGATCTACATGGCGTCGCTCGGCTACTCGCGCAGCCAGCTCGGGCGTCGTGCAGAGCCTGTTCCTGCTGCTCTCGTACGTGACGCCGGTCGTCTCGGGCAGCTTCGCCGACCGCTACGGCTTCAAGAAGGTCCTGATCGTCTCGTACCTCGCCTACCTGCCGTCGATCCTGCTGCTGCTCCTGACGCGGTCGTTCTCGGGGATCGTGCTGACGATGCTGAGCATCGGCCTCGCCGCCGGCATCTTCAAGCCGCTGGTCTCGGCCACGATCCGCGCGCGTCACCGACAAGAGCAACAAGACCCTCGGCTTCGGCATCTTCTACGCGATGGTGAACGTGGGCGGCTCGTTCGGGCCGGTCGTGGCCGGCCACCTGCGCGCCATCTCGTGGGACTACGCCTTCCTGGCGGCCGCGGTCTCGATCGTGGTGATGCTGCTGATCACGATCCTCTTCTACCAGGAGCCGCCGCGCGAGATCGAGGGCGCGACGCTCGGCCAGAAGCTCCGCGACATCGGGAGGCGCTGTCGGACGTCCGAAGTTCGCGTCCTTCCTGGTCCTGCTCGGGCTCTTCTTCTGGCTGCCGTTCTGGGCGTTCTTCAACCTGTGCGCGCTCTACGTGGATCAGGACGTCGACACCGCCGCGCTCTACCGGGCCCTGGCGGGCGTCTTCGGCACGGGGTTCGCCGGCTTCCTGTCGCACGCGGGCGAGGACGGGGTCCGGCGCGTGATGGGCGAGACGATCTCGCACACCGGCTACATCATCATGGTGCTGCAGGTGTTCGTCTCGCGGCTTCCTGGAGAAGCGGCGCGCCCTGCCCTCGTTCATGGTCGGCCTGGCGGTCGCGGCCGCCGGCTTCTTCGTGCTGGGCTACGCCCGCGGGTCTCCGTCGCGACGCTCGTCTTCCTCGGGATCTTCCTGTTCGCGGTGGGGGAGATGATCGCCTCGCCGCGGATCCAGGAGTACATCACCTGGATCGCGCCCAAGGAGAAGGCGGGCCTCTACATGGGCTCGAACTTCCTCGCGGTCGGGCATCGGCGGCGCGATGAGCGGCGTGATGCTACACCAGCTTCTACGGGTACCTGCGCGACGCTCGGCCATCCCGAGTACGTCTGGTACGTCCTCGGCGGCGCACTTCGTGCTGGCGATCGTCGTGCTCAACGTGTTCGTGCAGGATCTGGGGCGAGTTCCGCGAGCAGGAGGCGTGAGGCTCAGTCCGGCCTTCGGGCGGCGCGGCTCGGCCGGGGCGGCCGCGGGCCGGCTCCGCCTCCGGCCTGGGGCGACGGGGCGGCTTCGTCGCCGGGCGTGGCGGTCGGTGCGACGTCGACGGCGGTGAAGATGCCCTCGACGTTGACGTCGTAGCCGGGCGCCCGGCGCGCCGGGCACGCCGCGGTCGACGGCGTTGAACGGCAGCCCGGCCCCGTGCACGTGCACGGGCGTGCCCTCCGGCACGGTGAGGGTCAGCGAGTTGAAGACCCCGCCGAGCTTGATGCCGCCGGCTTGTCGGGCGCGGGCAGCCGCAGGTCGAGTCCCAGGAAGACGCCGTCCAGCCTGCCGTCGGCGACGCGCCCGCTCGAGAGGTCGAGCTGGCTGCGCACCATCGCGCCGCTGACGCGAGCGACACGGGAAGGTCGGCCGGCAGCTGCAGCTCCCAGCGCTGCTTGCGGCCGGGAAGGAAGACGACGCCCTTTCGCCATCCGCCCTGGAGCTCACAGAGCCTGCTCGCCGTCGGCGTGCGTCTCGAGCCGGCGTTCTCCGTGCTGCCGGCCGAGCGAGCCGTCGACGAGCAGCGCGGGGTCGAGCTCGGCGGTGTCGACCTGCAGGCGGGCGCCGAAGAGCTCGGCCTCGCAGCTCGACGCTCGTCGTGCCCGCCGGCCGCGCCGCGTCTGCTGCGTCCAGGGCCCGTCGCGACGTCGGGCCTCGAGCCGCTCGCCACCCAGGCGAGCGAGCCGAGGACGAGGGCGGGGCCGATCAGCAGCAGCCATGGCGCGCGCGTCTTCTCGAACGCGATCCTGACTCCCGGCCGACATGATCAGCACCGGCCACAGCGCGATCGCGTCGAGCCAGAACGACCAGGGCAGGACGCCCGTCGTGTTCAGCAGCAGGAACACCGCGAACCCGGCGAGCTGGATGCCCTCGGCGGCGCGGCCCCAGTCGACGGGGGGGCGGCGGTACTCGTCGGGGGCGGTCGTGGCGGGCTCGGTCATCTTTCGGTCCCACCCAAGCTTACGGCCGCTGTCACAGCCTCGTTCCTACCCCGGCCGTCACTCGCCGACGCTCGGCGGGCATCCGCCGAAAACCGTCCTCTCAGGCCGCCAGGGCCCGTATCTCGCGGATCGTCCGCTCCACCTGCTCGGGCGAGATCATGATCCCGGCCGAGACGCGCGCGTAGCTCACGGCGTAGGGGCTGGTGGTGGCGCGGATCTTCTTCGCGTGGAGCCGCTGGACCACTTCCTGCGGTTTGAGCCCGTCCACCTCGAAGCAGACGATGCCGGCGGCCAGCGAGTCGCTGGCGGGAGTGTGCAGGCGCACGCGGGGCGTGACCGCCAGCTCGCGGCGGAACGCGCCGTTCAGCTCGCGGATGCGAGCGGCGACGCGTGCGCGTCCGAGCTGCTCGTGCAGCGCAACCGCGGCCTCGGCACCCCAGAAGTGCTCGAACGCCCAGAACCCGCCGGGGGAGATCCATGCCGCCTTCGTCTGCTCGGGCAGCTGCTGGCCGGCCGCCCAGGCCTGGAAGGGCTCCGGCGCCTCGAAGCTCGGGATCGTGGGCCGCAGGTGCGGCCAGGCAGCCGCCGGCGCCCGGACGATCCCGGTCCCGCGCGGGGCCAGCATCCACTTGTGCAGGCCCGCCACGAAGAAGTCGGCGCCCAGGTCGGCGACGCTCTCGTCCAGGGCTCCCAGCCCGTGCACGCCGTCCACGATCAAGAGGCAACGGTCGGCAGCGTCGCGGCCCGCGTTGAGCGGCTGCAAGGCGTCTGCGATCCTCCGGATCGGCAGGCGCAGCCCCGTGCTCGAGTGGACCCAGGTGACGCCGAGCGCCCTCGTGCGGGGCGTGACTGCGCGGCGCAGGCGCGCGACGATCTCGCTCTCGCTCGCTCGCGCGGCGCCCTCGTGCAGCGCCACGCGCCTCACGCTGGCGCCCGACTTCTCCGCCGCGTAAGCGATCGACGCGTGGTGCGAGTAGTGGTCGTGCTCCGTGGTCAGGATCTCCTGACCCGGCTTGACGCGCAGCCCGTTGTAGACGAGCGCGAGGCCGCTCGTCGTGTTCGGCACGAGTGCGATCTCCTCGGCCTGGCCCCCGAGGTAGCGCGCCAGCGCCCTCTTGACGCGCAGCGGCAGGTTCTCGTGCGCGGAGTCGAACATCGCCTCCTCGACGAAGAGCGGGTTCTCGTCGATCTTCCGGCGGTAGGCCTCGATGGCCTCGCGCACCGGGCGTGGGTGGGAGACGAGGTAGAAGCTCGCCAGGTGGATCCAGTCCGGGGCCAGGTCGAACTGCTGCCGCACCCAGCTCCAGTCGACGGCATCGAGCGTCGGCGCCGCGGCAGCGGTCGAGACGTTGCGCGAGGCGAGCCGCGCCGCCGCGACCGCGAGCCCGGCTCGTGCGAGAAAGCCCCGGCGATCGACTCCCATGGGTCCCTCCAGGTCAGGTCGGGCTGTTTGAACGGATTGTAGCCCGACCCGACCAGGTGGACCCTCTACCGTCCCGGCGAAGGCTGCGCCTCCGCCGGAGGCGCAGGGGTGGCGCTGGCGCTGGCCGAGGAGAGGCCGCGATCGATGTGCGCCGACCCGTTCACGGTCCGCAGCTCGAAGCGCGCCCCGCCGGCGCCGATCCGTCCCTCGATCTTGCGCCGGGTCTTCTGCTCGCCCTGGAGGTCGAAGTCGCAGTGCAC
The DNA here is from genome assembly GCA_963831755.1 of uncultured Acidobacteriota bacterium. Classification (GTDB taxonomy): domain Bacteria; phylum Acidobacteriota; class Vicinamibacteria; order Fen-336; family Fen-336; genus DATBSL01. The sequence continues at coordinate 36,455 of CAWHRC010000014.1, read as the reverse complement.
GGAACCGTTGACGACCGAAGCCTCCACGTCTGCAGCCGTGTCGCTCGGCAGCGTCAGGCGGACGGCGCCGTTCGTGCTGCTGATCCGGCTGTGGCTCGCGGACGAGACGCGGGCCACGCGCACTTCGACGCTGCCGTTCACGGTCGTGGCCTCGAAGCGGCCGCCCAGGTCGGTCGCGTCGAGCGAGCCGTTCACGGTCTGGGCGCGCAGCTCGCCGTCGACGTCCTGGACCTCGATCCGGCCGTTGACGTTGCGCAGCGAGACGCTCGCCCCGCGCGGGACCGTGATCGTGTAGTCCACCTTGCCGCCGCCGCCGAACCAGTGGCCGTGCGGCAGGCGCGTGCGGACGTCCACGCGGTCGCCCTCGCCCTCGACGGCGACCTCGATGCGGCGCAGGGCCGACTCGCTGGCGGCGGCCTTCTCGGCCTCGATCCGGACCCGCGCCTCGCCCCAGGTGGCGACGCGGACGTTGCCGTTCGTGTTCTCGAGCGAGAACTGGCCGCCGGCCGAGAGCGGCTTCGAGACGTCCACGTGCTCTCGCGCCGCGTAGCCGAAGCCGCCGTCGATGCAGCCCGAAAGGCCCAGTGCTGCGGACAAAGCCGCGGCGAACAGACCACGTTTCATCGGTGCCTCCGCTCTTTCGTACCTGACTACGCTTCGGACCGGGCGCCGGTTCGGGAATTCGTTCCGGCCTGGAGCGCGGCGCGCAGCCGGCCGACCTCCTCGAGGGCGGGCGGCTGTCCCCCGAAACGGGCTCGATAGTAGAGCTCTATCAAGTTCCGGCCGGCCTCGGCCGCCGGAGCGGGCCACTCCGCCGCGGGCAGTTGCTGCGCCAGGGCGTGCTCGCGCAGGCCGCGCGAGGGAGGCCGTGGCCGGCCGAGCTGCCGCCAGCGCCGCTCGAGCTCGTCGATCGCCTGCTGGAGCTCGCGGGGCACGCCCGAGGCGGCGCGGACCGCGCGCCGACGCCATCGCTGCCGGTACCGCGCGAGGACGAAACGTGCGAGGCGGGGCGAGGCGACCGCGAGCGCCAGACCGGCGAGGAGCAGGGGATGGCCCACGGCCGCGCGGCCGAGCGAGGCCAGGCCGTCCGCGAGCCATCTCAGGAAGGAGACGAGACCGGGCCCCGTGAGGCGCGCCCAGGCCTCGGCCAGCGCGGCGCGGAAGCGCTCGAGCAGCCGGTCGAGCGTCGCGGGCGCGGGGTGGGCCGCGGCGAAGGCGTCGGGCGGGGTCGGGTCGATCTCGACCCAGCCGCGCCCCTCCAGGTAGGCCTCGGCCCACGCGTGCGCGTCCGCTTCGCGCACGACGTACAGCCCGCCGCCGTAGTCGTCCTGCGGGCCGACGCTCAGTCCCTTCACGAAGCGCGCCGGGATGCGTTGCGCACGCAGCAGCAGCACGGCGGCCGTCGCGAAGTACTCGCAGTAGCCCTGCTTCTTTTCGAACAGGAACTCGGCCACCGGGTCGCCGCCGGGACGAAAGCCGCCGGGCTGCAGGGTGTAGCGGTACCGCGTGCGCAGGTGCCGGAGCGTGCGTTCGACGCGCCCGGCGTCGCCCGCCGCGCCCTGGAACAGCTCGTCCGCGAGCGCGCGCACGCGCGGGTCGAGCGCCTGCGGCACGGCGAGATCGCGTGCCACCTCCGCCTCCCCGAGCGGCGTGGCGGGCGGAGGAGACGTCGCCAGCACGGCGCCGTACATCGCGACCGTGGCGCCCGGTACGCGACGCACGAGCCGCGCGGCGTCGAGCTCGAGGTAGTCCGCGTCGGCCGTCACCGCCGCGAGCGGGCCGGGCAGGAGCAGGGGCCAGGTGTCGAGCAGGTGCTGGGTGACGCGGAGCTGCGCAGGGCCGGGGCGCGTGCCGCCGGGAAGCGGGAACCAGGGGCCGAGGCCTGCGAGCAGCGGAGCCGGCACCGCAGGCGGCGCTCCCGGGACGAGCGTCTGCGCCGGGCCGCCCGAGCCGCCCGTCCAGCGACGGCCGTCGAACTGCGTCAGCACCTCGGAGCGCAGCAGCCAGTGCGAGCCCGCCGCCTCGGACGCGCGCAGGTCGAGGACGCGGCGCCGCGACACGGCGAGGCCGGAGAACTCGCCGAGCGTCGACTCGCCCGAGAGCCCGGTCGTCGGTTGCTGGAAGGCCTCGGCCACCGCGCTCTCCACCCGCGGCTGGGCGGTCGGCAGGCCGATCACCCCCGCCAGGGCGAGGGCGATCGTGAGCCCCGCCACCGAGGCGAGAAGCAGCGCGGCACGGCCACGCCACGACGGTCCGTCGGCGGTGAGCTCCGCCGCCCAGAGCGCGGCCACGACGACCACGGCAAGGCCGAGGTAGAGCTCGGCGAACGCGTTGTGGCCGGCCGCCTGGAACGCGACTACGGCGGAGGCGGAGAAGCCCCGCGGCGTCGGGTCGGCGCCGGCGACGACCATCAGGCCGACGAGCGCCGGGGCGAGCGTGCGGCCGGCAGGGAACGCGCGGGGAGCCAGGGCGAAGACGGCGACGAGCAGCGCCAGGATGGTGCCGAACGCAGTCGGCAGCCAACCGGCCGAACGTGCGAGCACGGGGACCGGGCTGGTGAACCAGACCGCCACGAGCGTGAGCAGCAGCGTGAGGCGAAGCGCGACTCGCAGCGCGCGCACGAGCCGCGGCGGGACGCGCTGCCATTCGAAGAGCGGCGAGGCCGCGACCGCTGCCACCACGGGGGCGAGCCACCACGCCCGCTGCGCCACGAGCAGGCCGGCCGTCGCCGCGGCGGCCGCCAGCGCGCGCAGCACGCGCCCGGCCGTCGGCCGCGCGCGTTTCACCGGGCCTCCTCGGCGCTGAGCCGTGCCTCGACCTCGGAGGGCCGGATCCGCCGCAGATCGCCGAGCGGGCCGCCCGCCGGGCACGGGCGGCCGGGCTCGCCCTCGTGCACGAGCAGCACGCGCACCGCCACACCGAGAGCGGCGACGCGCTGCAGGAAGGCCTCGCGCCGCTCGTCCCAGTCGAGCATGACGGCGACGAGGGTCGTCAGCCGCTCGAGCCGGTCCAGGAGGTGCGGTGCGAGCGCCTCGAACGGGGCGGCCGCGCACGGCTCGAGGCAGGCCAGCACGTCGAGCACGTTGTCGAGGGTGCCGAGGCTGCGGCCGGTGCTCACCTCGTAGAGGTCGGGCCCGGCGGCGAGGATGTCGACCACCTCCTCGCTGCGGCTGAAGTGCTCGGCCACCGAGGCGAGCACCGAGATCGCGGCCTCGAAGCGCTCGCGCTGCGCGCGCCCGGGCCGCCGCGGCAGGTAGGTGTCGAGCACCAGCGCGATGCGCGAGAAGTACTCCTCCTGGTACTCCTTGACCACCGGGCGGCCGAGGCGTGCCCAGGAGCGCCAGTGGATCTTCCGTGGCGGGTCCCCCTGACGGTACTCGCGCGTGCCGACGAACTCGAGCGAGTCGCCCACTTCCGAGGCGAGCGGGATGCCGCCGGGCTGGTAGCGGCGGCCGAGCGGCAGCTCCAGCGGGTCGATCACGAAGTAACGAGGGTAGGCGAGCAGCACGCGCTCGGGGAGCCACGGGCCGCGCGAGCGCAGCAGGCCGAACAGATCGGTGCGCGCGGCGCCGAGAGGTGGCAGCAGGAAGCGGCCGCGGCGCTCGGCGCGCAGCGCGACCGAAAAGCGGGCCGGGCGGCCGACGGGGACGTCGAGGTAGGCGCGAGAGCACTCCGCGGAGAGGCCCTCGGGCAGCGGTGCGCCCCAGGCGAGCGAGATCGGCCCGAGCGCGCCGCGGTCTTCGGCCCTGATCTCCAGGGCCGAAGACAGCGGACGGCGGGCGGTGAGCCGCTCCGGCAGCCGCCCGGAGAAGCGCAGGCGCGGAGCGCGGCGCAGCGCCTGCGGCAGCGCCAGCAGGATCGGTGGTGCGGCGAGGGAGAACAGGATGAAGACGAGCGCGCGCCGGGTGTCCACGCCGACGAGGCCCGCGGCCAGCGCCGCGACGGCCAGGAAGCGCCCGCGCTGCGTCAGGCGCCGGCGGTAGAGGCGGCGCAGCGAGCGAAACAGCACGCCGCCCTCGATCAGGCGCTCGAGCGCGCCCGCGGCGGGCACCGCGGCCGCCGCTCAGGCCGGCACGGCCGTCGCGTCGAGGATCTCGCGGACCACGTCCTCCTTCGCGACGCCGGAGTAGCGCGCCTTCGTCTCCAGGCCGAGGCGGTGGGCGAGCACGGGCACGGCCTGCGCCTTCACGTCCTCGGGCACGACGTAGTCCCGGCCCTCGAGCAGGGCGCGGGCCTGGGCGGCGCGGAACAGCATCAGGCTGCCGCGCGGCGAGCAGCCGAGCCGCAGCGACGGGTGGCGGCGCGTCGCCTCGGCGAGCGCGACCACGTAGGCCGCCAGCGAGCGCTCGACCCTCACGCGGCGCGTCTCGGCCTGCAGGGCCAGCACCTCGGCGGCCGACAGCACCGGCTCGAGCGACTCGAGCGGGTGCTGCTGCGCCTGTGCGAAGAGGACCTGGAGCTCCTGCTCGGCGGCGGGGTAGCCGAGCCCGATCCGCACGCCGAAGCGGTCGAGCTGCGCCTCGGGCAGCGGGTAGGTGCCGTGGAACTCCACGGGGTTCTGCGTCGCGAGCACAAGGAAAGGCGAGGGCAGCGTGCGCGTCTCGCCGTCGCACGAGACCTGGCGCTCGCTCATCGCCTCGAGCAGGGCGGACTGGGTGCGCGGCGAGGCGCGGTTGATCTCGTCCGCCAGCAGCACGTTCGTGAAGACAGGGCCCTCCTTGAACGTGAAGCTGCCGTCGCGCGTGCTGAGCACCGAGGAGCCGAGGATGTCGGCGGGCAGCAGGTCGGGCGTGAACTGCACGCGCTTGAAGTCGCCCCGGAAGCAGCGGGCGAGCGCCTTGGCGAGCGTCGTCTTGCCGACGCCCGGCACGTCCTCCAGCAGCAGGTGCTGGCCGCCGAGCAGCGCCACCAGCACGTGCTCGATCGCCTCCGGCTTGCCGAGGATCACGCGGGCGAGGGCCTGGCCCAGGCGCGCCAGGGTCGCGGCGGCCGTCCCTGGAGCGGTGGCGTCGAGCGTGCTCATGGCCTCGCTCAGCGCCGGATCAGCAGCACCTGCGTCCCCGCGACGACGCCGGGCGCCTTGACGTCGTCCACCTCGAGCGACTCGAGGTCGTGCCCGCCCTCACCGGGCAGCAGCAGCAGCGCGCGGCCCTCGACGGACACGCGCGAGAGCACGATGCCTGCCGGCGTGCGCACCGCGCAGATGCGGTCCGGCGTGACCTGGCCGCCGCGCCGGAAGACGACCCGGTCGCCGGGCGCCGCCACGCCGCGCAGGTGCTTCATGTGCGCCGCCGTGACGTCGTACGCGAACAGGCGTTCCGGCACGTGATCGCCCACCAGCCTGCGGTCGACCAGCAGGCGGTCGCGCACGGCGAGCGGCGAGGGCGCCGTCTTGCCCGGGTCGGCGCCCTCCGCCAGCACGGGCACCCGCAGGATCTCCTGCGTCGGCGCCTCGTCGGCGGCGTCTTGCACCGCGGCAGGGGCGCGCGTCGCGCGCCCGACCCGGTGGTCGGCGGGCCAGGCCGATCGCCAGGAGACGGCGTCGGTCGCTCCAGGCTTGCGGCGCCGCGTGCGGACGCGGGCTCCAGTCTTGGTGGGACGCCTGGCACGGGCCATCGGGAGGTCGCAGTATAGCCGCGTTCAGTCAGGAGGCGCCGAAAAAGGAAAACGCCCGGAGCCGCGAGGCCCCGGGCGTCTAGGTGGCTCGGTGAATCTTCAGATCGGCGTGACGTTGGCCGCGCGCGGCCCCTTGGGGCTGTCCACGACCTCGAACTGCACCCGGGCGCCCTCTTCGAGCGTCCGGTAGCCCGTCGCACGGATCTCCGAGTGATGGACGAACACGTCGGGCCCGCCCTCGCGGGACAGGAACCCGAAGCCCTTCGACTCGTTGAACCACTTCACATTGCCTTCGATCATCTGGGTACTGGCCTCCTTGGCCAACGCTCGTCAACCGCTCCCTGCACGTGCACAAACGAAAAAGCCGCCCACCTCGGGCGGCCTCCGCGTCCAACGCCAAAGCAACGCCGACTAAGCACCTCTACTGTACACACCTTCGCGGGCCACGTCAAAGCGGCGGTCCCGAAGAGCCGCAAGCGGCGAGCCCGAGACGTTGCTCGTCCCGGATGGGTCAGAACAGCGTCTCGCTGCTCGCCGGCTCGACCGCGCGCGGGTCCTCGATGCCCGTGCGGTTCACGACGCTCGACACCGGGTAGGCGAGCATCAGCTCGGGCGGGAAGGGCGCGAGGAGCGGCATCAGCTCGGCCAGCTCGACCCGCGGATCGAGCCACGGCTCGTACGCCTCGCGTGGGATGATCACGGGCATGCGGTCGTGGACCTCGGCCACGAGGCTGTTGGGCAGGGTGGTGAGGATCGCGCAGTGGCGGCCCGGGCCGGCGTCGTCCTCGACGGCCTCGCTGAGCGCTGCGAGGCCCAGCAACGGACTGTCCTTCATGCGGAAGTACCAGGGCTGGCGGGCCCGGCCGAGGTGGCGCCACTCGAAGAAGCCGCCGGCGGGCACGAGGCAGCGGCCCTGCCGCGCCAGCTCGCCGCGGCCGGGCTTGCCGCGCAGCGTTTCGGCACGGATGTTCAGCAGGGGCTTGCGGGGCTCGCGCACGAAGCCGGGCACCAGGCCCCAGGTGGACGTGTCGAGCAGACGGGACCCGCCCGCCGTGCGCACGACGAAGATCTCCTCGCCCGGCGCCACGTTGTAGCGCGGCGGCAGGGGCGGCAGCGGCGGCAGCTCGAAGTGCGCCGCCATCTCCTCCGGGCTGGGCAGGGCAAAACGGTTGCACATGCCCCTAAGTGTGAGCGCGCTCGCCCCGGGGCGTCGAGGGCGCGTCCGCCTATCGCTCGCGGGCCAGGCGAAGGCGGTCGGCGGCGAACGCCACGGCGACGGCGAGGGTCGTCGCCAGGGCCCAGCCGGCCTGTACCTGGGGCGTGGCCGAGGCCCACCAGCCGCCGTAGTCGAGTGCCGGCGTGTGCCCCCGCGCGTTCAGGGCCAGGTACCAGAGAGCGAGCGAGAAGCCGACGAACGTCTTCGGCGTGCCGGTGGCGACGCCGAGCGCGACGGCCGACGCGGCCAGGAACAGAGTGCCCAGGACCGCCGAGAGGCCGGCAGCCGTCTGGGTCGCGAGCAGGCGTGCCGCCGGCACGCCGACCAGCACCAGCGCGACGACCGCGGCCGTGCGCAGCTTCCAGGCGGCGAAGGCCTCCCGCCGCCGGCCCGGGACCGCGAAGAGCGTCGCCGCCATGCCCGCCTGACGCTCGCGAGTGGCGACGTCCGAGAGCGCCACCGTGAGCACAGCGAAGAGGACGGGAAGCAGGGCCTGTCGTACCGACTGCGATGGCAGGACGAGACCGAGCGCCGCCGAGGCCGCGGCGACGAGGGCGAGCAGCGGGCGGCAGCGGAAGCTGAGCGCGGCATCCGGCGGAAGCTGGTCCAGCAGCGCGAGCGCGGGGCGCCCGACCCACCGGGCGAGCCGGCCGAGGAACGCCGGCAGCGTTCCGCGGGCGTCCGGCGGACTGCCTCGTGCGCGCGGGATCGAAGCGGCTGAAGAGCAGGAGAGCGAGGGGGAAGAGGAGCAGCGGCAGGACGAGCGCGGCGGACCGCGTGGCCCACGCGTGCGCCGAGAGGTCGAGGCCCGGGAAGGTGGTGGTCGGCTGCGCGAGGTCGACGGGGTTGTAGCCGATCGAGAACTGGTCCGTGCCGGCGAGGCGCCGGACCTGCCCGATCACGAGGCCGAGGCCCGCGTAGTCGAGGCCGCGGCCGAGCCAGGAGATGGGCTCTCCTGGCTTGCGCCACGGCTCCATGCCCAGGGCGAGGGTGAGCGACCAGACGAAGAAGTACAGGACGTCCCCGACACGGCCGCCGAGGCCCGGAGCGCACTCGAAGACGAGCGCGATCACCGCGACCCAGACGATGCAGGGAGGCAGCAGCAGCGCGTAGTACGAAAGGAACGTCGCCGGCTCGAGCGGCCCCTCGCCGCGCACGACCTGCATGGCCATGGCCGCGACCATGGAGGAGGCCGTCACGATCGAAAGCAGCGCCACGTTGCCGGAGAGCTTGCCGAGGAGGTACTCGCTGCTGCGAACCGGGGTCGCGGCGAGCAGCGGGCCGATTCGCGTGCGCAGGTCGCGTGCGAGCGCGTTCGTCGTGACGTAGAAGCCGAAGAGCGAGACCAGCATGGCGAGGAGCAGGGCCGTGGCGACCGCCAGCGTGGAGGAGGTGTAAAGAGCGCGCGATCCGCGGATCGACATCAGCGCGAAGCCGCTCGCGGGGTCCGGGATGGCGAGCCAGGCGCCGAGCGCCGAGGCGAGCACGAGCGCGATCGTGCTCGGACGGCGCAGGCGCACGCGCGCGTCCGCGGCTGCCACGGCCGCGAGGCGGCGAATCTCCATCTCAGCGCTCCGCCGCTGCGGTCGAGGCGTCGGCTTCGCGCATCAGGAGCAGGTAGGCGGCCTCGATGTCCGGGGCGACGGGCGTCGCCCCCGGCAGAGGACGGCGCCTGGCGACCAGCCGCAGGTGCACGCCGTCGGCGCGCCGCACCATGCCCGACACGGTCAGCCCGGCCCGCCGCTCCTCGAGCTCTGCCGAGGAGACGACGGCCTCCCACGCCGCACCCTCGGCTGCCCGCAGCAGCGCCTCCGGCGGGCCGGCGGCCCGGATGCGACCCTCGCGGATCACGGCGATCTCGCCGGCGATCGACTCGACGTCGGAGACGATGTGCGTCGACAGGATCACGAGGCGGCGTCGTGAGTGCTCGGACAGCAGGTTGCGGAAGCGCACGCGCTCCTCGGGGTCGAGGCCGGCGGTGGGCTCGTCGACGATCACCAGGTCGGGGTCGGAGACCAGCGCCTGCGCGATGCCGAGCCGCTGCCGCATGCCGCCCGAGAAGCCGCCCAGCGGCCGGTCCGCGACGGTGTGCAGGTTCACCAGCTCCAGCATCTCCCACAGGCGCGCGCGGCTGCGGACCCCCTTGAGCCGGGCCAGGTACTCGAGCAGCTCGAACGCGGTCAGGTTCTCGTAGACGCCGAAGTCCTGCGGGAGATAGCCGAGGCGGCGGCGGATCGTCTCGGGCTCTTTCGCCACGTCGACGCCGTCGAACAGGATCCGGCCGGACGTCGGCCGCGTGACCGTGGCGATCATCTGCATCAGCGTCGTCTTGCCGGCGCCGTTCGGGCCGAGCAGGCCCAGGACTCCCGGCCGCGCCTCGAGGCTCAGCTCCCGCACGCCGAGCTTCCCGCCGCGGAACGCCTTCGTCACGGCCTCGATCCGGAGCATGCCCCCTCCTCGTGCGCGCGCCTCGCCTGTCAAGACGAGACGCACGCGGCACTCGCCGTGTTCCAGGCGTTGGCAGGCGGTATGCTCTGCGGGCGATGGGCCAGACGCGCGTCGACCTGCAGCACCTGCTCGAAGACCTGCGCGACGCGTACCCCGACGCGATCGAGGAGACGATCCTCTCGGAGGTCGTGGCGAACGCGCTCGACTCCGGCGCTCTCAGCGTGCGCGTGCTCACCGACCCGGGCGAGCGCACGATCGTGTTCGTCGACGACGGCTGCGGCATGGGCCGGCGCGAGCTCGCGCGCTACCACGACCTTGCGGCCAGCTCGAAGACGCGCGGCGAGGGCATCGGCTTCGCCGGCGTCGGCATCAAGCTCGGCCTGCTCGTGGCCGAGGCCGTACTGACGGAGACGCGCCGCGGCGGCAGCCACGTCGCCACGCGCTGGCACCTCGCCTCGCGCCACAGGGCCCCGTGGGAGTGGGTGCCGCCGCCGGGCTGGGTGGGCGAGCGCGGCACGGCGGTCGGCCTGCAGCCTGCGCAACCCGCTCTCGCCGCTGCTGGACGCCGGCTACGTCGAGACCCGCCTGCGCCTGCACTTCGAGCCGCTGCTCGACCCGGCGTTCGACGAGATCCTGCACGACCGCTACCCGAAGGGGTCGGCTTCGCGGTCAACGGTCGAGCGCTCGCCCGCGCGAGAACGCCGGCCGACGATCGCCGCGCGCCGCTCGTCGTGCGCCTGCCGCGCAAGCGCAGGGCCGCGGCCTCCGGCTTCCTCGAGCGCGTCACCTCGCCGCTGCCCGACGATCGCCAGGGGCTCGCGGTGAGCACGCTCGGCAAGGTGATCCGCCGCGGCTGGGACTGGATCGGCCTCAGCTCCGCCTCGCCCGGCCTCGTCGGCGGGCTGATCGAGGCGCCGGGTCTCGCCGCCGCCCTCACGCTCAACAAGGGCGACTTCGTTCGGGCGGGCCGCCGCGGCATCACGTACCTCGCCTACCGCAAGGCGATCCAGGAGGCGGTGCAGGCGCAGCTCTCCGCCTGGGGGGAGGCGCACGATCGCGAGGACACTGCGCGGCGGCGTGCCGCACGGCCGCTCGAGCGCGACCTCGAGGCGGTGCTGATCGAGCTCGCGGAGGACTACCCGGCGCTCTCGGCGCTGGTCGAGCGGCGGCCGGGCGGGCAGAAACGGCTGCCGACGGCACGCGACAGCGGCAAGGGACTGTCGCTGCCGGCAGCCGAAGACCTGCCCGGATCGCGACCAGCGACGGTCGAGTCGGCGGCCGCTGCAGCGGGCGCCACGCCGAGCGGGGCGACGCCTGCGGCGACGTCGGCAGCGGAGCCGCAGCCGGAGCCCACGCCGCCCCGGCGCTCGAGGAAGGCTCGACCGCCTCCGGTCCGATCGGCCACGCGACGCTGCCGCCCGCTCCGTGGCCGCCTCCGGCGGCCCGCGCCGGGCGACCCGCTACGGCCTCAGCGTCGACTTCGAGGAGCGTCCCGACTCGAGCGAGCTCGGCCGCCTGGTCGAGTCGACCGTGCTCGTCAACACGGCGCACCCCGCGTACCTGCGTGCCGTGGCCTCGCGTGCCGAGGGCTACCACGCCGCGCTGACGGTGGGCATGGCGCTCGCGGCAGTGGCGGTCGAGCCGGCGGACCGACAGGCCGTTTCTCACGGCATTCCTGGCCCGGTGGGGCGAGGCGATCGGGCGCGACCGGCGCCGGCGGCAGCCGCGACAGCGGCGTTCCGACGCCGCGGCCGAAGCCGGAGGATCGTAGGCAAACGGGAGGAACACGCATGCGTAACAGGCTCAGGCCACCCGCGGCCGCAGCGCTGACGGTGCTGTTGTCCGGAGCTGCTGTGGCTTCGGCGGCGGACCGTTACTCGAACTTCGACGCTGCGATCTACGCCCGGGCCTACGAGGTCCGCGAGATGGGCGACCTCGAGCGGCTGGCGGCGCGCTTCGCGGTGATGGAGAAGCAGCTCAAGGTCTCCAAGATCTACCTCGAGTCGCACCGGGACAAGATCCTCGTCGACGGCGAGACCCTGGACAAGGCGAAGCGCTTCTTCGAAGAGCGGGGGGTCAAGACCGCCGGCGGCATCACGCTGACGGTCAACGAGCGCAACCGCTTCCAGACGTTCTGCTACACCGACCCGGCCGACCGCCGCTGGGTGCAGGACGTCGTCGAGCTGACGGCGCGGCTCTTCGACGAGATCATCCTCGACGACTTCTTCTTCACCAACTGCAAGTGCGAGGCGGAGATCCAGGCCAAGGGCGAGCGGAGCTGGACCCAGTTCCGGCTGGCGCTGCTGACCGAGGCGGCTCGCGAGCTGGTCCTGGCGCCGGCGCGAAAGGTCAACCCGAAGGTCCGGGTGATCATCAAGTACCCGAACTGGTACGAGCACTTCCAGGGCCTGGGCTTCAACCTGGAGACGGGGCCGCAGCTGTTCGACGCGATCTACACCGGCACCGAGACGCGCGACGCGCTGCGCAGCGACCAGCACCTCCAGCCCTACCACGGCTACGAGATCTTCCGCTATTTCGAGAACCTGCGGCCGGGCGGCAACGCCGGCGGCTGGGTCGACCCGTTCGGCTCGCGCACCCTCGACCGCTACGCCGAGCAGCTGTGGGTGACGCTCTTCGCCAAAGCGCCGGAGATCACGCTGTTCGACTTCCGCTCGATCCAGAGGCCGGTGCAGAAGGCGCAGCGCGCCCCCTGGCAGGGCCAGGGGACGAGCTTCGACTTCGACGCGATGGCCGCTCCCTTCAAGAAGGACGACGGATCGTTCGCGCCGGAGCTGACGTGGGCCCGCGCGGCGGGCTAGGCGCTCGAGAAGATCGACCGCTTCATCGGCCAGCTCGGGAAGCCTCTGGGCGTCAAGAGCTACAAGCCCTTCCACTCCACCGGCGAGGACTTCCTGCACAACTTCCTGGGCATGATCGGCATCCCGATCGACCTGCGGCCCGACTTCCCGGAGGACGCCCCGCTCGTGATCCTCACCGAGGCGGCCGCGCACGATCCGGAGATCGTCGCGAAGATCGAGAAGCAGGTGCGGGCGGGCAGGAGCGTCATGATCACCTCCGGCCTGCTGCGCGCCCTCCAGGGAAAGGGGATCGAGCAGATCGCCGAGCTCACGATGCTCGACCGGCGCGCGCTGGTCGAGGACTTCCGCGTCGGCTTCGGCAGCCCGGTCAAGGCGCGGAAGAGGATCCTGATCCCGCAGCTCCACTACTTCACCAACGACTCCTGGCCCCTGATCGACGCCTCCGACGGCCCGATGGGCTGGCCGCTGCTGCAGGACGCGGGCTACGCCGGCGGGCACCTCTACGTGTGGACGATCCCCGACAACCCCGCCGACCTCTACGCGCTGCCCGAGCTCGTGCTGAACCAGATCCGGCGGATCGCGACGCAGGGCCTCGACGTGCGCGTGGACGGCCCGGCCGAGGTGTCGCTCTTCGTGTACGACAACGGGACCTTCGTCGTGGAGTCCTTCCGGGACGAGGCGAGCGAGATCTCGCTCGTCTTGCAGGGGGCCAAGGCCGTTCGCGACCTGGAGACAGGCGAGGCGCAGCCGGGTCAAGTGGTCCCGGAGGGGCAGGGCTTCTTCCGCTCGCCCGACGCGGGCAGGACCGTGATCAAGGCCCCGCTGAAGCCCCATTCGTACCGCGCCTTCAAGAAGGAATGACGGGTCGTAGGCACTCGCGCGGCTACCGCACCGCCACCCGGGCGGGCCAGTTGGCGATCAGGCGCAGCTCGTTCCTGGCACCGAGCACGCCGGACGGGACGACGGCGAAGCGCTGGCCGTCGGGGGACATGTCCCACTCGCGGTAGTCGCGCTGGGGCGGCGTCATCTGGAACAGCACCGTCGCCGAGCCTGCCCGGAAGGTCTCGCCCGAGAAGGACACGGGAACGGCCCGGATCCGGCCGTCGAGGCCCGCGTAGACGATCTCCCGGCCGTCGCCGCGCCACTCGGGGTAGCGTCCGCCCTCGGAGGAGACGGGCCACGTGCGCCCGGGTCCCGGGAACGGCTTGACGTAGACCTCGGGCCGTCCGCTCTCGTCCGACTCGAAGAGCAGCCAGCGGCCGTCCGGGGAGAGAGCGCCGTGGCCGGCGCTGAACGGACCCTCGACCGGCGACCGGGTCTGTCCCGTCGCGAGGTCCAGCACCAGCAGGACGTTTCGCTCGTCCACCTCCGAGTTGACGAGCAGGTAGCGCCCGTCGCGCGAGACGCTCGCCGGCTTCTGCAGCCCCGGCGCCTCGTAGACCGGCTCCGCCGGCCTCGTGCCGTCGATGCTCTTGCGGTACACGTCGTGCGGCCCTTTCGGGTTCGAGCCGTAGAAAATCGTCCTCCCGTCGGGAGCCCAGACGGCGTCGACGTCCTCGGCGGCGTCGAGGGTCAGGCGAACGGCGGATGCGCCGGCCAGGTCGAAGAGCCACACGTCCGAGTTGCCGTCGCCTCCTTGCGGGTAGCCGGTCGCCGCGAGCCACCGCCCGTCGGGCGAGAAGGAGGGGGCCCGGTACCAGCCCGGCGCTCCGAGGGAGCGCAGGACCAGCCCCTTGCGGTCGCGCATCTCGATGCGAACCGCCGCCTGCATCTCGCCCGAGTGGAAAGCCACGCGCCCCGTGCCGGAAGCGGAGAAGGCGGCGTACGCGGCGCCGGGCAGCTCCATGACGCCGTCGGCCACCGGCCGGGCTTCGCCGGTCAGCTTGCCGGCCCCGGGGTCGAACGGCTGCGCCATCAGCACCGACTCGCGCACGAAGAGGAGGCGACCCGACGCGTACTCGGCCTGGGTCGCCGACTGGATCACCTCGCGCGCCGCGGCGCCGTCGACCGAGCCCAGCAGGATGGCGCTCTCTCCGGCGTGGCCCGAGCGGCCCAGGTAGAGAAATCGGCGTCCGTCCGGCAGGAAGCGCGGGTGCCGGTGCGAGTTGTACGGCGGCGCGAGCTTCGTGAGCGGCAGCGGCTCGCCGCCCGCAGCGGGCACGCGGTAGAGGGCCGTGCCCGCCGAGGGTGCGATCACGAGCACGTCGTCGCGGCCCCAGCTGCCGCCCTTGCCGTTGAGGGCGCGGCAGATCGTCAGCGGCGCACCTCCCTCGGCGGGGACCCTCTTGAGCTTGCCGTCGGTCCGGGAGAAAAAGGCCAGCCAGCGACCGTCCGGGGACCAGAAGGGGAACTGCGCGCCGTCGGTCCCGGGATAGGAGGTCACGCGGCCGTCGGCGAGCGTGCGCACGTAGAGCAGGGTGGCGGCGTCCTTCGCCTGCGCAGCGAAGGCGACGCGCGAGCCGTCGGGCGAGAAGGCCACGGGCCCGGGCCCGCGTTCACGCAGGTCGAACGCCGTGCCCGTGGGCGGCGGGATCACGGCCTCGATCGTCTCTGGCGCGGCTGGAGCTCGACGCCACAGGGCGACCAGGGCGACGGCGAGCAGGGCAGCGACCGTCCAGGGCAGCCAGGCCCACGAACGCCGGGCGCCCCCCGTCGCCCCCTGCGGGCGGCGCGGCGCGCCCGGGGACGCGTCCTGCAGCGCGACCCGTGCGTCCCCGATCCACTGGAGTCGCGCGCGCGGGTCGCGCACGAGGCAGCGGCGCAGGAGGTCCACGACGTGCAGGGGGACCGTTGCGGTGAGCGCGCCGAAGTCGGGCTCGTGCGTCAGCACCGAGGCGAGCACGTCGGAGACCGTCTCGCCCTCGAACAGCCGTCGGCCGGTCAGCATCTCGTAGAAGACCACGCCGAAGGCCCAGATGTCGGCGCGGCGATCCGCGGCCTTGCCGCGTGCCTGCTCGGGCGACATGTAGCCGGCGGTGCCGAGGATGATGCCGGCGGCGGTGCCGGTGCGGGCGAGGGTCGGCGACTGCGACAGCTCCGCGCTCGAGGTCGCGCCGCCGTCGTTGCCCGACCAGGCCTTGGCGAGACCGAAGTCGAGGACCTTCACCTTGCCGTCCGGCGTGAGCTTCACGTTCGCCGGCTTCAGGTCGCGGTGAACGACTCCCTTCTCGTGCGCCTCCTCGAGCGCCTCGGCGATCTGCCGCGCGATCGGGACCGCCTCGTCGACGGGAATCGGGCCGCGCCTGAGCCGTTCGGCCAGGTCCTCGCCCTCGACCAGCTCCATGACCAGAAAGCGAACCGGCACGCCACCCGGCTCGAGCGGCGCCTCCTCGAGGCCGAAGAGCGTCGCGATGTTCGCGTGGGAAAGAGACGCGAGCAGCTTCGCCTCGCGCTCGAAGCGGGCGAGCCGGTCG
The DNA here is from genome assembly GCA_963831755.1 of uncultured Acidobacteriota bacterium. Classification (GTDB taxonomy): domain Bacteria; phylum Acidobacteriota; class Vicinamibacteria; order Fen-336; family Fen-336; genus DATBSL01. Next base: position 20,943 of record CAWHRC010000014.1, on the reverse strand, counting down.
GGATCGGAGGCGAACGCCGGCGGCAGCAGCTTCAGCGCCACGGCGCGTCCGAGCCGCGTGTCGACCGCGCGCCACACCTCGCCCATGCCCCCGGCGCCGACCAAGGCGACGATCTCGTAGGCGCCGAGACGCTGCCCGCTGACGATGCTCAACCTGGCTCCCGGGAAGTGGCCCCGATTATGGCATCCGTCAGTGCGTGGCCACGGGACCGAGCCGCTGGTCGAGCCAGTCCAGCGTCTCGCGCACCACGTCCGGCCACGGCGGCACGTGGCCGCTGTCGAACACCACCTGCTTCTTGTCGGAGGGCGGTGCGCCGAGCAGGCGGAAGAGCGGGAGCTGGTTCGTCTCGTACGGGGCCGTGAAGTCGTAGCGCCCGTTCACCATCAGCACCGGGATGTGCACGCGCGAGGCGAAGTTGACGGCGTCCACCTCGGGCGGCAGCCCCTCGTCGAGTCCGGTCGCCACGAGGACGAGCGTGCGCAAGCGGTCGTCGGCGGCTCCCACCATAGGCCCCACGTCGGCGCCCATGCTGAGGCCGTAGAAGGCGACGCGCTGGTGGTCGATGTCGCTCCGCGTCTGCAGGAAGTCGAGCGCGCGGCGCACGTCCTGCACCCGCTGCGTCAGCACCTCGCGGATCAGGTTCGGCCCGGGCGTGAGCGGCCGGCGGCGCTCGTACGTCTGCTGGTACACCGGGAACAGGACCGCGCGCCCGCTCCTCACGAGGTAGTCGAAGTCGCGCGTGCCGACGTGATCGATCGAGCGCAGGTAGCGCGCGCTGCCCGGCGGGAAGTAGACGACCGTCTGGAACGGGGGCTTCGCGTTCTTCGGCAGGAACAGCAGGGCGGGGATGCGCTCGCCGCCGTAGGCCGCGGCGAAGCTGAGCTTCTCCAGGCGCCAGTGCTCGGCGCGCTCGTCGACGGATTCGACCTTGGTGGCCAGGGGCAGGGGATCGTAGTCGAGGAGCCCACGGTAGATCCGGAACACGCTCTCCTCGACGGGCCGCTGCTTCGACAGGTCACGGACCGCGTTCTGCACCACGTCGAACGCGGCAGCCGGTGGCGGCGTGGGGTAGAGCGCGCAACGCACGCCGAGGATCGCGTCCCTGTTCATGGGGTCGAGGGCGTCGGGCCCGGTGTAGAGGTACGTCGGGTCGCTCCAGGCCCCGCCGAGCGTATAGCGCCGGCCCTTCTCCTCGTTCCACACCCACTCGCGGACGTTGCCCGCCATGTCGTAGTTGCCGAAGCTGGTGAGGCTCGGCTGCTGCCCCACGGGCCTCGGCCCCTGGCCGCCGAAGTTGCTGAACTTCAGGATCTCCGAGAAGCGCGACAGGTCCGCGGCGCGATACCAGTGGTGCAGCGTGGGCAGGCGCTTGCCGACGAACTCCGCGTAGGCCGCGGCCTCGTACCAGCTCACGCCCGAGACCGGCATCTCGGCGCGGCCCTCGGGGAAGCCGCCCATCTCCCAGGTGGACGGGCCCGGCCTGCCGGTGCGGTCGCGGAAGAGCACCGTCGCCTCGTCGAAGGACAGCGTCCTGCCCTGGCGTACGAACGGCTGCTTCCACAGCTCGCGGCGGCGATAGCCGCCGCCGTCTACGAACGCGGCGAACTGGCGGTTGGTCACCTCGTACCGGTCGAGCCAGAACTCCGGCAGCTCGAGCTCGGGAGCGTCGTGGAACTTGAAGCGCCCGCTCGGCACCAGCACCATGCCCGGCGGCGCCTTGTCCTTCGGGACGAGCCGGAACGGGGGCTGCCGGCTCAGCATCAGCGGCGGGAAGGCGACCTCGACGGGCTCGTAGCCGGCCTTCTCGAAGCGGAAGCGCGAGTAGACTCTGGGCAGCTCCAGGCCTTCGATCGGCGTGACTCCGAGCCTCCGCCACTCTGCCGCGGGATCGGAGTAGGGCTTCACCGAGACCTGCGCTCCAGGGGGATCGGTCTTCAGGGGCGTGGGCACGCCGGGGACCAGGTCGCGCCAGAGCCTCTCGAACGTCGGATCGCCCTTGAGAGCGGGACGGACCTTCTCGGCCAGCCGGAAGGCGGCCATGACGTCGTCCGCGTCGACGAGTCGCTGGATCTCCGGAAGGGCCTGCCGGCGCGCCCAGCGTTCCTGGGCGGCGCGGCGCCAGGCCCAGCCGGCGGTGAGCACCACGGCGGCGAGCAGGACGCCGAGCAGCGCCAGCAGCGCCGGCCGCTGCCGCGGCGCCCGGCGCGAGGTCCGGCTGCTTGGTCCCAGGCAGGCCTCGAGGTCGCTCAGGAGCGCCTGGCCCGACGGGTACCGGGCGCCGGGGTCCTTCTCCAGGCATCGCTGCACGACCGCGTCGAGCCGGGCGTTGACCTCGCGGCGCAGCGTGCGCGCGGGCACGGGTGTGTCGCGCAGGATCGCCGTGATCAGGGAGACCGTGCTCGCCCCCTTGAACGGCCGCTGGCCCGTGAGCATCTCGTAGAGCACGGCGCCGAACGAGAACACGTCGCTGCGCGCGTCGACGAGGCGCCCCTCGGCCTGCTCGGGCGACATGTAGGCGGGTGTGCCGAGCAGCGTGCCGACCTGCGTCATCGGCTCCTGCGTCGGCTGCTGCGAATCGCCGGCCACGGGCTCCGGGCGCACCAGCTTCGCCAGGCCGAAGTCGAGCAGCTTGACGCCCCCGGCGACCGTGAGCATCACGTTCGCGGGCTTCACGTCGCGGTGGACGATGCCGGCGTCGTGCGCGGCGGCGAGCGCGCGCGCCATCTCGGTCGCGATGCGCAGCGCCTCCTCGACCGGCGGCGTGCCGCGCTCGAGGCGCTGGCGCAGGCTCTCGCCGTCGAGGTACTCCATCGCGATGTAGGTGCCGCGCCGGGGGTCCTCGCCGATGTCGTAGATCGTGACGATGCCGGGGTGATTGAGGCTGGAAGCCGCGCGCGCCTCCTGCACGAAGCGCCGGGTACGCGCCGCGTCGGCGACGGCCTCGGGCCGCAGCAGCTTGATCGCGACCAGGCGGCCCAGGCGCGAGTCGCGGGCGCGGTAGAGCACGCCCATGCCGCCTTCGCCGAGCTTCTCGAGGAGCTCGAAGCGGTCGAGGGTCTCAGCCAAGGCGGGCCTACTTCTCCTTCGTCTTCTCGTTGCCCCAGAGCTGCGAGCCCGAGCCGTGCGCCTTGCGCCAGGCGTCGCGCCACAGGTGGATGTCCACCTCGCCGATCGCCGGCATCGGCTTGCGCGCGGCGCGCGAGGGGAACGGCGGGAACGTCTTGTGCGGCTCCGACTGGTACCAGTAGGCCACGCTCGAGAGGTCGAGCGTCAGGTTGTCGTTGTGGCCGTGCTCGATCGAGAAGCGCAGCGACTTGTCGAAGTAGACCGGGTCGCTCACGTGGAAGCGGTAGACGTGCGTGCGCCCGAGCCAGCCCGTGCCGCTGGTGACGCGCGCGTAGCCGTAGTACGGGTGCTGGAACAGCACGTTCGGCGACCAGGAGCCGTTGAAGTAGTCCTCGGTGCCGGTGCCGTGCAGCGACGGCGGCCAGCGCTCGCCGTCGACGAAGAACATGTCGTCGCCCTCGCCGTACCACATGACGCTGGGGTTGTCGACGTAGTAGTTGACGCCGACGTAGTGCCCCTTGCCGACGACGTCGGCGATCAGGTAGTTGCGATCGCCGGTCGTGTTCTTGCCCTGCGGCCCGAGCACCGACCACTCGTTCTCGCCCTCGGGCGGGGCCTCGGTCAGCGCGTGGTTGTACCAGGCGTGGAAGCGGCCGAGGTCGCGCCGGCAGCTTCGCCAGCTCCGTGTAGTCGACGTAGTAGTAGAAGGCGTCGATCTTCTGCCCCGTGTCGTTCTCGATCTCGATCCGCGCGCCGTTCGCGAACGGCATCGCGAAGTAGCAGACCATCGCGCGCCCCTCGCGCGGGCCTGCGGCCAGCGGCAGCGAGGCGAACGGGTAGCTCTCGTCCCAGCCCTGCCCGAAGAAGTCGCCGATCGGCGCCTCGACCGACGGCTCGCGTCTCGCCGTCCCAGTACATGCGCAGGATGATGTCGTGCCGGCTCAGCGTCGGCGGCGGCGGCGCGATCGTGACCCAGATGTGGGTGATGACCCCGGCGCCCTTCACGTCGAAGATCGTGCGGCGCGTGCCGCTGGCGATGTTCGGCAGGTTGTCGGCATTGCCGCCGGTGACGTCGTAGGAGCTGACGCGCCGGCTCTTCGCTCCCGTCTGCAAGCGGGCCAGCTCGAGCGTCGGGCTGTTCACTCCCTGCGCCGCGGCGGTGGCGGCGGCCGCGAACAGGACCAGCGGGAAAGCGGAGCGCGTGAGTCTCATCGATGCCTCCTCTGCGGAGTGACACGCAGATTCTAGCCCCGCGTCGCGCGCGAGGGCCGGCGCCCGTTGAGGTAGAGTGGCCGGCATGAAGAGGAAGGTGCTTGCGCTCGTCGGGACGGCGGCGTTGGGCGCCCTGCTGCCGGCGCTCGCGGCGGCGCAGCCCTTGAGCTGGGGCGACCAGGGCGACGGCACCTACCGCAACCCGATCCTGTACGCGGACTACTCGGACCCCGACGTCGTGCGCGTCGGCGACGACTTCTACCTGGTCGCGTCGGACTTCCACTTCGTCGGGATCCAGGTGCTGCACTCGCGCGACCTCGTGAACTGGCGGATCGTCGGCCAGGTGTTCGACCGGCTGGCGATGGACCCGAAGTACGACGAGATGCACGGCTACGCGGAGGGCACCTGGGCGCCGTCGCTGCGCTACCACGACGGCCTCTTCTATCTCTACGTCTGCACGCCGCACGACGGCCTGTTCCGCTGGACGGCGAAGGACCCGGCCGGCCCGTGGTCGGAGATGCTGACGGGTCAAGGCCGTCGACCGCTGGGAGGACCCGTGCCCGTTCTGGGACGACGACGGCCAGGCCTATCTGGTGCACAGCGTGCTCGGCGCCGGGCCGCTGATCCTGCACAAGATGAGCGCGGACGGCACGCGGCTGCTCGACGAGGGCCGGGAGATCTACCGCGGGCCGGTCGCCGAGGGACCGAAGCTCTTCAAGCGCCACGGCTGGTACTACATCTCGCTGCCGGAGGGCGGCGTCGGGAAGGGCGGCCAGACCGTGCTGCGCTCGCGCAGCGTCTACGGCCCTACGAGCGGCGCGAGGTGCTGCCCCCCGGCAGCCCGCACCAGGGCGGGATCGTCGAGCTGGCGAACGGCGAGTCGTGGTTCATCGGCTTCAAGTCGACGGGCCACCTGGGCCGCGTCTGCCACCTGATCCCGGTCGCTGGGGCGAGGACGACTGGCCGGTCTTCGGCGACGGCGGACAGCACGGTGGACCGCTGGAAGAAGCCCGGCGTCGGCGGCGCGGCCCTCCCGATCGAGCATCCGCAGACGAGCGACGACTTCGAGCGGCAGACCCTGTCGCCGCAGTGGCAGTGGAACCACAACCCGCTGCCGAACGCCTGGTCGCTGCGCGAGCGCGCGCGGCTGGCTGCGCCTGCACGCTCAGCCGGCGGCGGAGCTGACGCTCGCGCGGAACACGCTCACGCAGAAGCTCTGGGGCGAGGCGGGCACGTTCACCGTGAAGCTCGACGCGCGCGGGCTGTCGGACGGGCAACGGGCCGGCCTCGCCTTCATGAGCGGGAAGGACTTCAGCCCCGTCGGCGTCGTGCGCGAGGGCGGGGTGAGACGCTTCTACTGGGAGGCGCCGGCAGCCGGCGGGCCCGCGGTTGGCAGCGCGGCCGTCGGCAGCGGATCGGCCGCCGCCACAGGCTCGCCGGCCGCGACCGGCCCCAAGGTCGACGGCAAGGCCGTCTGGCTGCGCGGTGTGCTACGACGGCGCCGTCGCGCGTCTCCTCTACAGCACCGACGGCGAGCACTTCGTGGACACCGGCGTCGCGGTGACCTTGAAGTTCGGGCAGTGGAAGGGCGCGCGCGTGGCCCTCTTCGCGTACGGTCCGGGCGGCGGCGTCGCGGATCTCGACTCGTTCGAAGCGCGCCCGGGGGCAGCGGGCCCGCAGTGATCGCCCGCGGGTGAGGTCCCGGGTCCCGTGAGCGCCCCGGTTCTCGCGGCCGTCCTGCTCCTGGCCGGCCCGGCGCAGGCGGGAAAGCCGATCGATCGCCGGGCGCTCGTGGCGCGGAACAGCCCGGTCGTTCGCAGCGTCGACTACGAGTCGCCGCTGACGCGTGGGCAACGGGGGATTCGCGTTCACCGTCGACGTCACCGGCCTGCAGACGTTCGGCGAGGCGTACTACCGGCGCGGGATCCCGCTCGAGACGCTGTCGCGCTGGGCCTGGGTCACCGACCCGAACCCGAACGGCTACACGCTGGCGGACGCCGACCAGGACTACAGGCTGGCGGACGGGCGCGTGCAGGCGTTCCCGACGAACGCGGGCTCGCCGGCCGGCGAGTGGCTGCGCCGAAACCCGCGGATCCAGCCGCTCGGGCAGCTCGCGCTGGAGTGGGACGAAGGCCGATGGCTCGCCGTTCGTGACGGCCGACGTCACGGACGATCGACGCAGAGGCTCGACCTGTGGAGCGGCATCGTCACGAGCCGCTACCGGCTCGGCGGACCGGCCCGTCGAGGTCGACGACCGCGTGCGATCCCGACTCGGACACGCTGGCGGTGACGATCCGTTCGCCGTGGCTCGGCGACGGGGAAGGCTGCGCGTCCGGCTGGCCTTTCCGCGAGGCCACGACCCGCGCGGTGAAGAACACGCCGGCACTCGACTGGAGTGCGCCCGAGTCGCATCGCTCCGCGCTCGTCGGCGACCGCGTCGGTCGAGCGCGAGGTCGGCGGCCTGCGCTACTCTCGTGCGCAGCAGTCGGCCGCTGCAGGCCGGCCGGGCCGCACGTCTTCCGCATCGAGGGCGGACCGAGGGCGCAGCGAGCTGGCGTTCACGCTCGCGTTTGCGACGGGGCCATCCTCCCCAGCGGCCACCGCGGCCGCCACCGCAGCAGCAGCCCGGCCTGCGCCGCGGGAGCGCACGGTGGCCGACGTGTCGAGGGCGAGCGCCGGCACTGGTCAGCGTTTCTGGCGAGCGCGGCCGCCCTCGATCTCGCCGGCAGCACGAACCCGCTCGCGGCGCGGCTCGAGCGGCGCGTCGTGCTCTCGCAGTACCTGACCGCGTCCAGATGGCGGGCGACGTGCCGCCGCAGGAGAGCGGGCTCACCTGCAGCACGTGGTACGGCAAGCACCACACCGAGATGATCTGGTGGCACGCGGCGCACTTCGCCCTCTGGAACCAGCCGGAGCTGCTCGCGAGGAACCTCGAGTGGTATCGCGCGCAGCTGCCCGAGGCGCGCGCGCTGGCCGCGCAGCCGCGGCCTGCGCGGGGCGCGCTGGGCGAAGATGGTCGGGCCCGGACGGACGCGAGAGCCCGGGCGGCAACCCGCTCATCGTCTGGAACCAGCCGCACCCGATCTACCTCTGCGAGCTTGCTCTACCGGCGTCTCGCCGACGCCGGAGACGCTCGCGAAGTACCGCGACCTCGTGCTGGAGACCGCCGAGGCTCTGGCCTCGATGGTCTGGCTTCGACCCCAGGCGCGGGACTGTACGTGCTCGGCCCGCCGCTCTGGATCGCGCAGGAGATCCACGACCCGGCCACGAGCCAGAACCCGTCCTTCGAGCTCGCGCTACTGGCGCTGGGCGCTGGCGTCGCGCAGAACTGGCGCGAGCGGCTGGGGCTCGGCCGCGACCCGCGCTGGGACGACGTGATCGCGCGGCTCGCGCCGTTGCCGGTCCGCGACGGCAAGTACGTCGCGCTCGAGTCGCATCCCGACACCTGGGACAACGTCGCCAGCCGCCACGACCACCCGGCGATGCTGATGCCCCTCGGCTTCCTGCCGGAGCGGCTGCCCGAGTCGAAGGCGGGACGCGGCGGCACGAACGTCGACCGCGCCACGATGGAGCGCACGCTCGACGCGGTGCTCGCGCGAGTGGGACTTGGCGACGAAGATCTGGGGCTGGGACTATCCGATGATCGCGATGACGGCGACCCGGCTCGGCCGGCCCGAGGTCGCCGTCGAGGTCCTGCTGCGCGACGGCCCCAACAATCGCTACACGGCCAACGGCCACTGCCCGCAGAGCGCAGCGATGCGGCGGCGTCAGGGGCCGGGCCGCCCCGGCGGCCGCGCGACGAGATCGCCGTCTACCTGCCGGCGAACGGCGCGCTTCTGTCGGCCGTCGCCCTGATGGTCGCCGGCTGGGACGGCTGCAGCCGAGCGATCCCGGCTTCCCGAAGGACGGCACGTGGAAGGTGCGCGCAGAGGGCTGGAGTCGTCTGCCGTAGCGCGCGGGTGGCCCTCGGGCACCGCATCTCGCGCGTCTCCGCAGCTTCTCTGCGAAGTCCCCGTCGTGAGCTCGTGGCCGTTTGTCATCGCTCCGCACGCACGCCTCGAGGTCGTTGCGCGCCGCCTCACTTCTTGCTTCTTCATTGCGCGCTTGACAGATCCCGATGCTGTTGTGCGCAGCGTTCTCGGATCCTTCGCGCGAAGGGGTCTGTAGTGACGTGGCAGCCACACAGTGAAGCGTCTGACCGCAGGAGTCTCGCGAAGCGGGCCGAAGTCAATGCGCTGGCCCTGGCCTGTCCTGTGAGGTCGAAGACTCGCTGCCTATATTCCAGTCATGGATCGCGACGACGTTGAGGCACCCCGACCGCTGCAGTCGATCTCGGACGATCAGCTGCTCCGGCGCCTGACGGAGCTGCTGGCGTCCTCCCGTCGCGTCGAGGCCGAGCTCGTAGCCCACATCGGCGAGGTAGACGTGCGACGGCTGTACGCGCGCGCGGCCGCGCCATCCATGTTCGCCTACTGTACCGATCGGCTCGGGCTGTCCGAGGCCGAGGCGTATTTGCGCATCACCGCGGCGCGCGCTTCGCGGGTCTGCCCGGAGCTGCTCGTGATGCTGGCGGACGGCCGCCTGCACCTGAGTGGCATCGCGAAGCTGGCGCCGCACCTGCGGGCGGAGAACCGGCAGGCCCTCCTGTCGCGGGCGGCGCACAAGTCGAAGCGCGAGGTCGAAGAGCTGATTGCCGAGATGTTCCCTCGCCCTGACGCACCGCCGAGCATTCGGAAGCTGCCGGTGCGCCGGGTTGGGCATGGGCTAGCGTTGGCGGCCGCAGAGCCACGGCCGAGCGCGGACGATGCCAAGGTTTCCTCCGTCGTCCCGCCAATCGAGCCTGGCCTGCAGCGGTCCGGGTCGGAGCTGAAGCCGGTGACCGCTGCCCGGCCGGACGCGCAGACAGTTGCTTCGAGCCAGGAACTCCGTCCGGACGGAGTTGGCCTCGCGCCGGCAGTCGCTCCCGAGGGCGCACTTGGTCAGGGCGGAACTGCGGTGGTTGCAGTCGGACCAGGTGTAGGAAGCGCGGTGGCGTTCGAGCCGCTCGCCCCGGCCCGTTACAGGGTGCAGTTCACTGCGAGCGCCGGACTCCGCGAGAAGCTCGAGCGGCTCCAGGCGCTGATGCGCGGCTCGGTGCCCGACGGCGACCTCGCGGCCATCATCGAGGATGCCGTGACCGAGAAGCTGCAGCGGGTCGAGACGCGGCGCTTTGGACGAACGCGGAAGCCGAAAGGCGACAAGCTGCCGGTTGCCGAGGCAGGGAAGACGAGGGGCGGGGTTGGTGAGGCCCAGGGGAAGGCCGCTGACTACGGCACCCGCGGGGGCATGACCTCGTGCGACTTGCCAGCGTCGTCACGCCACGTCCCTGCGGCGGTGAGGCGTGCTGTCTCCGAGCGGGACGGAGACCGATGCCGCTACGTCGACGCGGAAGGCCGCCGTTGCACGGCCCGGCATCGGCTGGAGTTCCACCATCGCTTCCCGTTCGGGTATGGTGGCGGCCACTCGGTGGACAACATCAGCCTGGTGTGCCGCGCGCACAACCGCTACCTGGCAGCCGTCGACTACGGCAAAGGCCTGGGCAGCGGCACTGGCGGGGCCACCGGCACAAGCGCGGACCACCGCACAGGCCGGGGTAGCGGCTCAGGCGCCGGCAGCGGCTCAGGCGCCGGCAGCGGCTCAGGTAGCGACAGCGGCTCAGGTAGCGACAGCGGCAGTGGCGGAGGTTAGCGCGCAAGCTCGCATCGGCGAGCGGTGCGGTTCGGCGACGCGCCAACGCGCCAGGGTGCAATCGCACAAACGCCACGGTTCGTTGCGGTGCAAGCGCCACGGCCCGTCACCGCTCGAGCGAAGAGCGGGATCGGGCGCGCTCACCCCGCCTCGCCGAGCCCGCGGGCTCGGAAGAGGTAGCTGGGCGTGCAGCTCCAGGCGTGGCAGTAGCTGTTGATGTGGATGTCGCCGTACGGCGAGCTGAGCGGGTTCGCCGGGTCGTACACCTCCCAGAACGTGTCGGCGCCGGCGGCGATCATCCCGCCCCAGTAGGACAGCACGAGGTCGAGCGCCTCGCGGCGCATGCCGCAGGCGAGCATGCCCTCGACGACGTAGTGGTAGAGGTACGGCGTGTTGGGACGCACGGCCTCCTTCGTCGACAGCGCGGTGCGGATCGCGCCCGCGGCCTCGGCGTCCGTGACGACGCCGGCGATCGCGAGCCACGCCTGCGACGCCCAGGACACCTGGCGCTCGGGCCCGCTCACGAAGACCCGGCGCTCGGGGTCCCAGAAGGCCCGCCGGGCCGCCTCCGTCATGCGCGCGATGCGATCGGGGTAGTCCGCCACGTCGGCCTGCCTGCCGATGGCGCGGGCCAGCTCCAGCGTCTGGCGATACGCGTAGAGCAGCACGCCCTGGATCGCCGCGTCGCGGTGGAGCTTCTGGTTCCAGTCGACGAACAGCCAGATGTTCCGCGGGTCGACGAACAGGCCATCCGCTCCCACCGTGCGGCCAAGGAGCGCGAGCTGCCGCTGCGCCACCGGCCACAGCTCGCGGCCGGTCGAAAGGTCGCCGGTCGCGCGCACGTAGTCGAGCAGCGCCACGTTGTAGAGCGCGGCGTAGTCGAAGATGTGGATCCCGCCGTAGGCCGGCCGCGGCTTCTCGTAGACGCAGGCGCAGACCAGCCCGTCCTCGCGGGGCAGGCCCGCGAACAGGTAGAGGCAGCGCTTCACCAGGTCGTTGCGGCGGAAGGTGGCGTAGTTCGCGAGCGCCTGCAGGCGCAGGTCGCCGACCCAGAGCCGCTGGTCGCGCCGCGGGCCGTCCTCGAACGTGGTCTGCATGCAGTCGCGCAGCGTGGCGACGGCCACCGAGTCGATCCGCCGTGCGATCTCGGACGGCGAAGCGAGCGGCGCGGGCGTGCTCGTCGCGGACGTGAGCGGCGTGGGCGCGGACGTTCTGGAAGCGCACCTTGAACGTGCTCGAGGTGTCGATCACCTCTACCTTCACGTAGCGGAAGGCGTAGCGCCGCGGCAGCCGGACGTGCTGCGGCAGGAAGTCGACGTTCACCACCTCGTCGGGCAGCCACGAGCTGCTGAGCTGGCCCTTGTAGGGATAGAGCGGCTCGGCCACGTCCGTCGGCACCTCGCCGAAGGTCAGACGGAGCCGGGCCGGTGCGTCGACGCCGCGGCCCTCGCCCACGAGGTCGAACGACAGGTGCCCGGTGCGGTGCCCCGCGAAATCGAGGATGAAGGAGTCGCCCTTGCCGAGCAGGCGCTGGGGAAGGCCGTCGGCGGGCGCCTCCGTCTCCATGCGAAACCGCAGGGGCAGGCTCGCGTCGGGGACAGGTCGGACGAGAGCGACCGGCCGCTGCTCGGTCTCGGTCAGGACCGGCTTCAGTGACTCGGCCAGGGCCAGCCAGCGCGTGCGCTCCTCGGCGGCGCTGGCCCCGGGAGGCGGGGGCTCGGGCAGCGGGCCGCGCGCGGGCTTCTCTTGTGAACCGAACGCGGGGGCGGCACTCCCGAGCGCGGCGCTCGCGGCGGCGATGAGAAGCTCTCGTCGGTCCATGGTCCCCTCCTCGATCCGCCGCGGGCGGCGCCCCGCTGCGGCTGCAGACCGGCGACGGCTCGATCCGCGTGCAGCGCCTCTAGCCGGACGCCCCCGGCAACTCCGCCCACAGGTCGCCGAGCGGGAGCGGCAGCGCGTCGAAGGGCTCGGCGCGCACCGGCTCGTCGCCCGTGAGCACGGCCACGATCGTCCAGGTTGCCTCGCGCAACCGGAGCACCTCGAGCGTGCGTTCGATCGGGTTTAGCAGCCAAGCGTGGCCGACACCGGCCTCGGCGTAGATGCGCAGCTTGCGGCCGCGGTCGATGCGCTCGGTCGACGGTGAGAGCACCTCGCAGACCCAGTCGGGCGCCAGCTCGAGCCACGGCCGATCGGGCAACGACGGCAGGCGCTCGCGACGCCAGCCGGCGAGGTCCGGGACGACCACGTGCTCGCCGAGGTGCAGCTCGGGCTCGGCGAGGATGCGCCACCCGCCCGGGCCGCCGCGGCCGCGTCCAAAAGGACCCTCCAGGTCGCTGGTCAGCCGGGTCGCGGCGTCTGTGTGCGCGAGTGCGGGCCGCGGGCTCAGGACGAGCTCGCCGTCGAGGATCTCGGCGACCTTGTTTTCGGGCGCGGCGAGCACGTCGTCGTAGGTCGCGCGCTTCATCCGCTCGGGCTCCGCAGGGTTCGGCCGAATCCAGTCTATTCCGCCGCTCGAAGCAGCTGCAAGGTTGCGTGGGCCACTCATCGTTCTCTCCAACGAGGCAGATGGTCCCACGGCGAATGGACAGCGAAGGTCCGCAGCGCGACTGAACGGGATCCGGCAGCCGTGCGGTGCGGTCAGGCAGGCGTGGAACTGAGAAGGTGCCCGGAATAGGAGTAGCTGCTAGCCGTCGCAGTCCCACCCGCGCGCGGTAAGCGAAAAACAAAGTCGCCCGATCACCGAAGCCCAAAGAAAAGGACCTCCCGCGACGGTGATCTGGCTCACAATGCCACAGTGACGAACGACCTGGGCCGTGATCGTCGCTCCCTCGCGCCGAACGGGCCCGTGACTGTCGAGACGTGGACATTCGCGAGGGGGCGAGATGGCGGGACACACAGGCTCAGCTGACCGCGTCGCGGCCCGCGGCCGCTCCTCCGCTTCATCCGCACCCGCGGGGCTTCGATGAGCACCAACTCCGAACGCTCGAAGCTCGCGAAGGTCGCGACCCTGACGCGCGACGCCATGCGAGCCGAGGCCGGGGGCCGCCCGGCCGAAGCGTCGGCGCTGTTTCAGGAGGTGTCGCGGCTCGACCCGCGCGACCACCGCACGCTGCACCGGCTGGGCGAGTTGCACCGCACGCGCCTCGGCCGTCCGCGTCAGGCGGCGTCGTGGTACGCGCGTGAGGCACGCTGCCACGAGCAGGACGAGCTCCCACACCTGCGCGATCGCGATCTGGCGCCTGGTGGCTCGCTGCGATCCCGCGTGCCTCGAGGCCTACGAGCGCATCGGCGCGCTGTACGTCGAGCTGGGACGGCACGCGGACGCGCGGCAGCACTTCGAGACCTCTGCCCGCGAGCTGCAGGCCTCGGGCCACGCGACCGAGGCGGCGATCCTGCGCGCGCAGCTCGCGGCCATACTGCCGGTGGAACCGACGCCGGCGAGACCCGGCAACGGACGGCCGGGCGTCGTGAGCCCGGCCGGAGTGCCGCCGAGGCGCGGCCGAGACGAAGCCGGCCGAGGCGAGGCCGGCGGCCCCCGAAGAAGTGCCCGACGCCGACGCCAGCGGCCTCGCCGCCGAGCGCTTCCAGAAGGCGCGGCTCTTCCACCACTACGGCCTCCAGCAGCAGGCGCGCGAGCTGCTCGAGGACCTGCTCACGACCCTGCCCGGCCACGCCGAGGCGCGACAGCTCCTCGTCGAGGTCTGCCGCACGCTCGGCGACGCGGAGGCGGCCGCCCAGCACCTGCGCGTCCTCACGGACCTGCTCCGCCGACAGGGGCAGGACGCCGGGCCTGCGCGCAGCGACCCGTGGGAGCTGCCGCCGATCGAGGAGTGGGTTCCGGAGCCCGAGCGCGACCTGCAGGCCGAGCTGATGGAGGCGATCCGCGACGACGTCGAGCGCGTCGTCGAGGGATTGAGCCGGAGGGCGGGCGGGAAGTGAGGCCCGCCGTCAGTACGCCAGCCTGAGTCATCGGATCCTGACGTCGGATGTCAGGGTGCGGAGCGCACTCTCCCCGCGAGCGCACCGGAAGGCCCGGTGCGAACGACCACGGGCCGGTCGAAGGCCCGGAAGGGGAAGCGATGACGACTGTCGTGGCGATGAGCGTTCCCCCCGAGGGTGCGAAGCGCCTCCCGTAGCCGATTCGTCCGTTGCCGTTGCGGCGGTCGGGTCCTCGGAGGGCAGGGCCCGGCCGCCGCGCGGCGACGCACTCTGCTAACCTCGGCAACCGGAACCATGGCCAGAGCCGCCACCCCGGCGCCGGCACGCGCGGCCGCGCCCGTGCGCCAGCTCGCCACGCATCCCCTGCTGCGCCGGCTGCTGTGGGCGCTCGCGCGCCTGCGCTCGGGCCGGCCGCTGAAGGCGCAGGATCTCGCCGACGAGTTCGAGGTGAGCGTGCGCACCGCCTACCGCGACCTCGACTTCCTGCGCGACGAGTGGCGCGTCCCGCTCGAGTTCGACCGGGCCAGGGCGAGCTACCTGCTGACCGAGCCCACGACCGCGCTGCCGCTCGTCACCCTGAGCGGGGGCGAGCTGGTCGCGCTCTACTTCGCCGAGAAGGTGCTGGCGCAGTACCGGGGCACGCCGTTCGAGGCCGACCTGGCGAGCGCCTTCCGCAAGATCGAGGAGCTGCTGCCGTCCAGCGTGCGCGTCTCGCCGTCCACGCTCGACGACTTCCTCAGCCTCGACCCCGGTCCCTTGCACACGCCGGACGCCGAGATCTTCCGCACCCTGCTCTCCGCGCAGCGCCTGCGCCGGCGCGTGCTGGTGCGCTACCGCAGCCTCAGCAGCAACCGGATCAGGCAGCGGCGCATCCACCCGTACCACCTCTTCAACCACCGCGGCGACTGGTACGTCGCCGCCTGGGACGAGCTGCGCAAGCAGGTGCGCATCTTCGCGCTGCACCGCGTGCGCCGCGCGACGCTCACCACCGAGAGCTACGAGGTCGAGCGCGGCTTCGACTTCCGGGCCTACATGGCGGACGCCTTCGCCATCCAGAAGGGCGAGAAGACGGTGCGCGTGGCGATCCGCTTCGCGCCGCGCCAGGCCCGCTGGATCCGCGAGCGGCGCTGGCACCGCAGCGCCCGCGTGCAGGAGGGCCTCGACGGCAGCCTGGTGCTGCAGCTCCGGATCGCCGAGACCAGCGAGATCCGCCGCTGGGTGCTGCAGTTCGGCAGCGAGGCCGAGGTGCTCGAGCCGGCGTCACTGCGCCGCGCGGTGGCCGAGGACCTGGCCGCCGCGGCCCGCGCTTACCGCCGCCCGGCGCGCTAGCCCGTCACGGGCGAGCGAGCGGCACGTCCTCGTCGAATCGGGCGCCACCCTGACACCGTCTGTCAGGGTGGAGGGCGCACCATGCGCGTCGTGGAAGAGCAAGCGAAGGAGCGCAAGGTGGCGGCCGCGGGCAGCAGGGACCGCGAGTCGCTCGCCGAGCTGGAGCAGTCGGTCCAGCGCGAGCCGGCCTCCGGCAGCGCCTGGGGCCGCCTGGGACGCGCGTACCAGGACGCGGGCGCGCACGAGCTCGCCAGGACCGCCTTCGAGCAGGCCGTCCGCTACAGTCCCGACGCCGCGGGCTTCTGGCACGGGCTCGGCCGCGCGCGGCTCGAGACCGCAGACCCGCAGGGAGGACTGGAGGCGGCGCGCCGGGCGGTGGAGCTCGCGCCGGATCGACCCGAGGCGCGGCTGCTCCTCGCCCGGGCCCTCGGGCGCCTCCACGTCACCCGTCAGGCCGTG
The DNA here is from genome assembly GCA_963831755.1 of uncultured Acidobacteriota bacterium. Lineage (GTDB taxonomy): Bacteria > Acidobacteriota > Vicinamibacteria > Fen-336 > Fen-336 > DATBSL01. The sequence continues at coordinate 5,211 of CAWHRC010000014.1, read as the reverse complement.
CTGCAGCTCGAGGAGGCGCTGCGTCTCGACCCGCGATGGGTCGCCCCGCTCGCCGATCTCGGCTGGGCGCGGCAGGCCCTCGGTGACTTCGCAGCGGCCGGCGAGGCGTTCGAGGCGGCCCTGCATCTCGACCCCGACCAGCCGGCGCTGTGGTCGCCGCTCGGCCGCTGTCTGCTCGAGCGCGGGTCGCCGGCCAACGCCGTCCACGTGCTGGAGACGGCCGTCTTCCTGCGGCCGGAGGACGGCGTGGCCTGGGCACGGCTCGGCTGCGCCTACTTCGAGACCGGCCGCCACGCCGAGGCGGCCCGCGCGTTCGCCCGCGGCTTCGAGCACGGGGGCGACGGGGCGTGGGCCTGGTACTGGGCCGGCCGCAACGCGGCCGCACTCGGCGACGACGAGGGCCTGCAGAGGGCCCGCAAGGAGCTGAGCGAGCGGGACGCCGACCTGGCCCGCGAGCTGGACACGCGGGTCGCGGCGGTGAAGGAACCCCTGACAGTGTGAGCGCTACGGCTCGACGTCCCAGGGCAGCTCCCAGGGCCGCAGCGGCCGCTGGCGTCGCAGCAGCGGAAGCTGCAGCCGCTGCAGCTCCAGCAGCTGGCGGACCTTCTCGCGGGGCGGAAGCGCGACGCGGCGCGCGCGCAGCTCCTGCTTTCCCGAGCGCAGCCGCTCGAGCAGCGCGGCCGTCGGCCGCGCACGAGTGCCCGCGTCAGAGCGAGAGTCCATGCCGATGCAGGATCCCATCGAGGCGCTCGCGGTTCAACTCCGGCAGCTCGAGCAGCATGGCCGCACGGGCCCGTCGCTTGGCTGTCCGAGCGGCGGGCTCGAGATAGAGGGCGATCAGGTGCTCCGGCCGAACGACCCTCACGCGCACGCCCTCGTAGTCGAGCGTCTCGGCTTCGATGATCGCCTCGTCGGCGAGCGGCCCCGGCGACGGGACGAACTGCGTGGGTACGCCCTCGACGAAGACGTGCTCCGAGCGAGTCGTGTATCCACGAGCCGCCGCCCAGCGGTAGATCGGATCGAGACTGACGATCGGACCGCCCGTCGGAGGAAGAAAGACGAGCACGTCGAGGTCGTAGGTCGGTACGGGCTCCGCCCAGAACAGGATGGCCATGGCGCCCGCGACGGCGTACTCCTCGACAATGCCCTCGCTCTTCAACGAATCGAGCGCCCGCAACGCACTCGCGAAGGACGCGGCCGGCATCAGCGCATTCTAAGCCGGCCCCGGGGCGAGGGCCGTCGCGACGCCGAAGAGCGCAGGAGAAGAGGGCAAGAGAAGCGAAAAGCGATCTCTCGGGATACGGCAAAACGAGTCGAAACGCCAGACCCGTGCGCAATGCGGTGATGCATGGAGCGCATACAACGAGTGAATGGACTATTGATAGTCCTGCCCGAGTGCGCTAATCATTCCACTCGCGCCAAGAGCACTTCGGCGTGGGCAGGGGGAGCGGGGCGTGACGCAAGGCCGTGAGCGACGGCCGTTGGCCTGTGCGGCCGGGCAGCGACGAGAGAGCCTGCAGCGGGACGGTGCCCTAGGCGCTCAGTCGCTCCTCGAGCGAGCGAATCTGGCCCTGCAGCCCCTCGACTCGAGCCTTGAGCTCCTCCAACTCGGATCGCAGCGCCATCTTGTCGACCTTCTGCTCGATCGCGGACGCCCGCTGCTCGAGCGAATCGAGCCGACCCTCAATGCGATCCAGCCTCTCCTCGACCCGCTTGAGGCCGGCGACCAGCATGTGGTACTCGGTCTCGAGGCGGTCGAACCGCTGGTAGATCGCGTCGAAGTGGCCGTCGACTGCAGCGAACCGTGCGTTCATCTCGGCGCGGAAGTCGCCAACGGCACCATCGACGATCCGCTGCACGTCGGGGAGCAGCACCTCCCGGTGGAACTGCGTCAGCGTCGCGAGCGTGATCGGATCGTCGGGCATGAGCTTCCGCTTGCTGTCCCTGGTGGCCACAGTCTACCTCCGTCCCGCCGCCCCGCGACGGTGAATGGCCCGAAGGTACTCGCCGCGTCGGACGCGGAAGGTCCGAAGCGGTTTGGTGGCGATCGCCATGCCTGACGCCGCCCTCCGCGACCTCGTCCTCAAGCGGCTCGACGAAGCCACCGACAAGGACGCCGGCAACGAGTGGTACCCGCTCGTCCTGGCGGCGCTCGAAGGCCCCGAGGAGCTGGCGAAGCAGGTCGACGACGACAAGCGGACGACACCGCCGCAGGGCATGCCGGCTGTCTCACTCCCAGGCGCGGGCGGCAGGGAAGCCGCGCCGAAGTGGCCGCAGGCGCAACGCCGTCAGGGCCCGCCCAACCGCGCGTCGCCTTCCTCCAGAGCATCACCGTCGAGGGCTTCCGCGGCATCGGCGAGAAGGCGACGCTCGACCTCACGCCCGGCCCCGGCCTCACGCTGGTCGTCGGCCGCAACGGCTCCGGCAAGTCCAGCTTCGCCGAGGGCCTCGAGCTGCTGCTCACCAGCCAGACCTACCGCTGGAAGGACCGCTCGCTGGTCTGGAAGGGCGGCTTCCGCAACCTCCACCACAAGAAGACGGCGCTCGCCGCGACGCTCGCGCTCGAGGGGGAGAAGGGGGCGTGCACGGTCGCGCGCGAGTGGAAGGACGAGGCCGCGCTGGAAGACGGGGAGACCTGGGCGCAGGTCCACGGCAAGCCGCGCGGAGAGCTGAAGGCCCTCGGCTGGACCGAGGCCCTCGAGAGCTACCGTCCCTTCCTCTCGTACAACGAGCTCGGCGCGATGCTCAATGCGGGGCCCTCGGAGCTGTACGACGCGCTGGCGAACATCCTCGGCCTCGACGACCTCGTCCGGGCGCAGAACGCGCTGAGCGAAGCCCGCGGCGCCCGCGAGAAGCTGCAGAAGGACGTCGAGAAGGAGAGAAAGGAGCTGGCCGACGCGCTCGCCAGCTCGGCCGACGAGCGGTCCTGCGAAGACGAGCGCGGCGCTCGGCAGGAAGGGGGAGGGCCTCCCCGACCTCGAATCCGTGGTGCTCGGATCGGCGACGGGGGAGAGCCAGAGCGAGATCGAGCTGCTGCGACGGCTGTCGGTCCTGCCCGTCCCGGCGGTGGAGACCGCGCGCCAGGCCGTCAAGGCGGTGCGCGACGCGGCCGACGCGCCAGAAGGACGCCGCGAAGGGCCTCGCCGGCAAGGCCCACGACATCGCGGCCCTCGTCGTGCAGGCGCTGCACTTCCACGACACGCACGGCGACGGCGACTGCCCCGTGTGCGGCCGCGCGGGTGCCCTCGACGGCGGCTGGCGCCGGCAGAAGACCGAGGAGCTGCAGCGCCTGCAGCAGGCCGCCCGGGAGGCGAGCGAGGCGAAGCAGGCTCTCGCCTCGGCCGAGGTGGCACTCCGGAAGATCACCGTCGGCGACTGGCCCACGCTGGAGCGCGCGGTCAAGGCCGAGTTCGGCGAAGTGAGCGGGGCCGCGAAGGCCGTGCTGCTGCAGCGCGACGCCTCCCGGCTCGACGCCATCGAGGACCCCGAGGCGCTGGCCGACGGCGTCGAGAAGGCGATCGGCCCGTTCACGAAGCTCCTCCTCGAGCTCCACATCGCCGCCGCGGCCGAGCTCACCCGGCGCGAGGACGCGTGGCGCCCCTTCGCTCAGCGCATCCAGCAGTGGCTGCCCCGGGCCCGCGTCGCCTACTACGGCGCCGAGAACCTGGCCCATCTCAAGCACGCCGAGAAGTGGCTCAAGGACGCGGCCGAGACCATCCGCAACGACCGCTTCGCCCCGATCGCCGACCACGCCATGCGCATCTGGGACCAGCTCAAGCTCCAGAGCAACGTCTCGCTCGCGCGCATCCACCTCAAGGGCGACAGCAGCAACAAGCAGCGCAAGGTCGAGCTCGACGTCACCGTCGACGGCCAGGAGGGCGCGGCGCTCGGCGTCATGAGCCAGGGCGAGCTCCACTCGCTCGCCCTCAGCCTCTTCATCCCGCGGGCGACTCTTCCCGAGAGCCCGTTCCGCTTCATCGTCATCGACGACCCCGTCCAGTCGATGGACCCGGCCCGCGTCGACGGACTCGCGCGCGTCCTGCAGGCCGCCGGCAAGGACCGGCAGGTGATCGTCTTCACCCACGACGACCGCCTGCCCGAGGCGATCCGACGACTCGCGATCGACGCCACCATCATCGAAATCACGCGCAAACAGGGCTCGATCGTCGAGACGCGGCCTGCAAAGGGGAGGCCATGAGCACGGCCCATGAAGCGGGACGGATGGCCCATTGCATCATCGGTGATGCATAGTGCATCATAGAGTGCATCGTCAGGAGGTGGGCGTGAACGCGATCACCGTGAGAAACCTGCCGCCCGCGGTGGCGAAGGCGGTCAAGGAGAAGGCCCGCAGGGAGAAGCTCAGCCTGAACAAGGCCGTCGTCCGGCTGCTCGAGGAGGCCACGGGCGTCGAGAAAGAGAACAAGAAGGTCGTCTACCACGACCTCGACCGCTTCGCCGGGACGTGGACGGAGGCTGAGTACCAGGAGTTCAGGAGGGCGATGAAGGAACATCGCCAGATCGACCCTGAGATGTGGAAATGAGCCGGATCCTCCTGGACACCTCGGCCTACGCGGCGTTCCTGAGGGATCACCCCGAGGTGAAGGCCGCAGTGCGGGAAGCGGCCGAAGTCCTGCTCAGCCCGATCGTCCTGGGGGAGCTTCGGGCCGGCTTCCTCAAGGGGAGCAGGCCCGCGCAGAACGAGAAACGCCTTGCCGAGTTCCTCGCGTCGCCCCGGTGCCACGTGCCGGTGATCGACGAAGAGACGGCGCACCGCTACGCGGCTATCCACGACTACCTGAGGCGGCAGGGCACCCCGGTGTCCCCGAACGACCTCTGGATCGCCGCCTCCGCCGCCCAGCACGGCCTGCGAGTCGTGACCCTCGACGGCGATTTCGACCGCATCCCCCAGGTGCTCGTGACGAAGCTCGAGCCCCCCGCGCGCAATGTCTGAAGCAGCGCCTCCCCTTCGCCGCCGCTTCGACTCGACGATTCGCGTGCCACCACTCGCTCGACGTACGCGGCCGTGGCCGACGGTTCCTGTGGAGTCGAGCCGGCGCCGACTAGTCCGCCCACAGCCGGCCCAGCTCGAGCGCGATGGCGTCAAAGGGCTCGGCCCGGACGCTGGCGGCTTCTTCCCACACGCTGACGATCATCCACGAACCCTCGCGAAGGCGCAGCACCTCGAGTGTGCGATCCGAGGGCTTGACGATG